>DASXFU010000039.1:0-392504 GCA_036489435.1 Rhizomicrobium sp.
CGCTCGGCGGCGATCTTGAGCGTTCCGGTGATGAAGTCGGCGCCGAGCGTCCATTTGTTGAAGACGAAACGGATGTCGAAGGCGCTCGCCAAAGCGCCCTCCACCTTGGCGATCACAGCGTCGGTGAAGCCCTTGGCGCGCAGCGTCGACGGATTGATCGCCGGCGCCTGGTTGAGGTTGCCGTGGCCGAGCGCATAGGCCTCGATCTCGGCGATCTGCGATTCCGAATAGCCCAGCGTGCGCAGCGCCGGCGGCACGGCATTGTTGATGATCTTGAAATAGCCGCCGCCGGCCAGCTTCTTGAACTTCACCAGCGCGAAATCGGGCTCGACGCCGGTGGTGTCGCAATCCATCACCAGACCGATCGTGCCGGTGGGCGCGATGACGGTGGATTGCGCGTTGCGGAAGCCGAAATCCTCGCCCAGCGACAGCGCGTCGTCCCAGGCGCGGCGGGCCGCGGCCACAAGCGCATCGTCCTTGATGGCTGGGATGTCGAGCGGAACGGGCTGGATGGACAGTTTCTCATAGCCGCTAGCCAGGCCATGCGCCGCGCGGCGGTGATTGCGGATCACGCGCAGCATGGAGTCCTTGTTCGCGGCATAGCCCGGGAACGCGCCCAGCTCACCGGCCATCTCGGCCGAGGTGGCATAGGAGACGCCCGTCATGACGGCGGAGATGGCACCCGCGATGGCGCGGCCTTCGCGGCTGTCATAGGAGGTGCCGGCGGCCATCAACAACCCGCCGATATTGGCGAAGCCGAGGCCCAGCGTGCGGTAGTCGTAAGAGAGTTGCGCGATTTCCTTGGAGGGGAATTGCGCCATCAGCACCGAGATTTCCAGCACGATGGTCCACAACCGAACGGCATGCTCGAAGGCCGGCACGTCGAAGCTGCGCTTCTCGCCAACGGCGCCGCTACCCGAAGCGTTCACGCCGTCGCCCTTGCGGAACTGCATCAGGTTGAGCGAGGCGAGGTTGCAGGCCGTGTCGTCCAGGAACATGTATTCCGAGCACGGGTTCGACGCGCGGATTTCGCCGCCGGCCGGGCAGGTGTGCCAGTCGTTCACCGTGGTGTGGAACTGGATGCCCGGATCGGCGCAGGCCCAAGCGGCGTAGGAGATCTTGTCCCACAGCTCGCGGGCCCTGAGCGTGTCGGAGACCTTGCCGTCACGGCGCGAGATGAGATTCCATTCCGCGTCGGTCTCTACAGACTTCAGGAACTCGTCCGTCACGCGCACGGAGTTGTTGGAGTTCTGGCCGGAGACGGTGAGATAGGCCTCCGAATCCCAATCGGTGTCGTAGACGCGGAAATCGATGTCCTTGAAGCCCTGCTTGGCGAAGGAGATGACACGTTCGATGTAATTGTCCGGAATCATCGCCTTGCGCGCGGCCTTGATCTCGCGGCGCAGCGCCGGGTTCTTCTTGGGATCGTAGCAATCGTCGCCCGAACCGTCGCAATTGATGCAGGCCTTGAGCACGGCCTTGAGGTGCTTCTCCGACAGCTTGGAGCCGGCGACGAGGGCGGCGACCTTCTGCTCCTCGATCACCTTCCAGTCGATGAAGTTCTCGATATCGGGATGATCGACGTCGACGATGACCATCTTGGCCGCGCGCCGCGTGGTGCCGCCGGACTTGATGGCGCCGGCTGCGCGGTCGCCTATCTTGAGGAAGCTCATCAGGCCGGAAGACTTGCCGCCACCGGAAAGCTTCTCGTTCTCGCCGCGCAGCATGGAGAAATTCGTGCCGGTGCCGGAGCCATACTTGAAGAGCCGCGCCTCACGCGTCCAAAGGTCCATGATCCCGCCTTCGTTGACGAGATCGTCCTTGATGGACTGGATGAAACAGGCATGCGGCTGCGGATGCTCATAGGCCGTTTCGGATTTCGTCAGCCGGCCGGTGACGTGATCGACGTAATAGTGGCCCTGGCTCGGGCCATCGATGCCATAGGCCCAATGCAGGCCAGTGTTGAACCATTGCGGAGAATTCGGCGCCGCCTTCTGCGTCGCCAGCATGTGGCACATCTCGTCGAAGAAGGCGCGCGCATCGGCCTCGCCGTCGAAATAGCCGCCCTTCCAGCCCCAATAGGTCCAGGTGCCGGCCATGCGGTCGAACACCTGCTTGGCGGAGCTTTCGCCGGTGATCGCGCTGCCCTCTTCGGCCTGCTTGCGCCACAGCCAGGACGGCACGCCCTCTTCGGGGACGGGCTTCAGGGCGACGGGGATGCCGGCCTTGCGGAAATATTTCTGTGCAAGAACGTCGGAGGCCACCTGGCTCCACGCTTCGGGGATCTCGATATCGGTCTGTTTGAAGACGACGGAGCCGTCCGGGTTGCGGATTTCGCTCGAAACCGTGGTGAACGCGATACCGTCATAGGCCGAGCGGCCTTCAACCGTGAACTGACGCCGAATACGCATGCCATGCCCCCAAAAGTGAAGTTCTGAGCCGTTTCCTCCCGCCGTCTCGCTAGCCATCAGGGGACAGTTTTCCGTCCGCCGGGGCACTGCCAAAATGACAGGTCCCTCGGCGGCCAGATGTTGTTCGGTCCGCCAGATTTTGTGTCGCGAGAAGCGACGGTCCCTAACTATGGACACGCTCCCGAAAGGCACGCAAGCCAAAAGTGGTAAACAAAACCTTACCCACCAGGTCTTGTGTCTTAACCTTGGCCAAAAACCCGCGAGTCAAGCGGGGTCCCAGAATCGCGCAAATATTTTTTTCACGGTGATGACAGTTGTCCACCGGCCGGAACCATGGCGGACTACCCGGAACTGCGTCCCCGCGTTCCTTGGCGGGCCGCAAAGCCGCCTCTATAGTCCGCCGGAATCGCCTCTTGGGCTCTCCATGTCCGTTCTGCGCTCGATTTTCATCTGGTGGCGAAGCGCCACGCTTGGAACGCTGCTGACCACCTGGTTCTCCGGTGAGTCCGTCGGCACGGACAAGTTCGGCAACCGCTATTATCAGAGCAAGAAGGGCCGCCGCTGGGTGATCTACAACGGCACCGTGGAAGCCTCGCGCGTGCCGCCGGATTGGCATGGCTGGCTACATCACACCTTCGCCGAGCCGCCATCCGCGGAGTCGCTGCCGGTGAAAAGCTGGGAGCGCGACCATCAGCCGAATTTGTCGGGCACGCCGCGCGCCCATCATCCGCAAGGAAGCCTCGCCGCCGAGGGCGTCCGCCCGCCGGCCACTGGCGACTACCATGCCTGGAAGCCCGAATAAGATGCGCAACAACACCGTCGAGACATTGATCGGGGCCGTGGTGGTGATCGTCGCCGCCGCGTTCCTCTACTTCGCCTATACCAGCGCTGGATCGGGCAGTGTGTCGGGCTACGAGGTATTGGCGAAATTCTCCAGCGCCGACGGCATTTCGCCCGGCACCGATATTCGCCTGCATGGAATCAAGGTCGGCACGGTCTCGGGCCTGTCGCTCGATCCCAAGACCTATGAGGCGGTTGCCCATCTCAGCATCCGCAACGACATCCAGATTCCGGATGATTCCGCTGTGAAGATCACGTCGTCCGGCCTGCTCGGCAGCTCCTATGTGGCGATCCAGCCCGGCGGCAGCGACAAGAACATCAAGCCTGGCGGCGAGCTCACCAATACGCAGGGCTCTGTCGACTTGATGAGCCTGATCGGCCGCGCCGTGATGGGCGGAGGCAGCGGCAAATGATGCGCGCCGCGCTCATTCTGCTGGCCGCGTCCTCGGTATCCGCGCTAGCCGCACCTGCAGCGCCTGTCGCGCCCGATCTCGGCGTGCACCAGCTCTCGGTGGCCGATGCGCATCCCGGCAAGGACGGCGTCAAACGCCTGCTTGTGCTGCGCGGCCTGGACAAGATCACGGGCCGCCCCGCCAACATCTACGCCCCTGTCGGCGTGCCGGTGAAATTCGCCACGCTCACGATCACCGCGGATTACTGCTACTCGACACCAACCAACGAACCGCCCGAGACGACGGCCTTCGTCCAGATCACGGACAACCGCCCCGACCAGCCGTCGCGCAAGATGTTCTCCGGCTGGATGCTGGCCTCAAGCCCGTCGCTGAACGGGTTGCAGCACCCGCTCTACGACGTCTGGGTGATCAGCTGCATGACCAATCTGCCCGGCCAGCAAGCGCCGACGGTTGCGTCCACAGCGAAGGTGAAGGTCGCCTCGCCCGACGCCGGCGCGAAGGAACAACTCCCGACTTTGCCGGAAGATTCCGGGCAGTAGGCCTTCACTTCACCTCCCCCTTGCGGGGAGGTCGCAAAATCGCGAAGCGATTTTTCGGGTGGGGGAGAGCCGCGCGCGCAGAGTCCCCCGCCCGTAAAATGCGAAGGGCATTTTACGACCTCCCCGCAAGGGAGAGGTGAACGTGGTGGTTAGAACGTCGCCTCTATCGCGATCGCGTCCTGCAGTAGCTCCAGATACTCGTCCCGCACGATCTCCACCGCGCCGAATTGTGACAGGTGCTCGGTGAGGAATTGCGCGTCGAGCAAAGTGAAGCCGCCGCGCTTGAGGCGTTCGACCAAATGCACCAGCGCCACCTTGCTCGCGTCGCGCTCTGTCGAGAACATGCTCTCGCCGAAGAAGGCGCCGCCGAGATTGACGCCATAGAGGCCGCCGACCAACTCGTCCTCGCGCCAGCATTCGATGGAATGGGCGTGGCCCTGTGCGTGCAGTTCGGTATAGAGCCGCACGATCTCGGCATTGATCCAGGATTGACGCCGATCGCCGCGGCCGGGTGCGGCGCAGGCGCGGATCACGGCGTCGAACTCTATATCGAACGTGACGCGGAAGCGGCCGCTGCGCACGGTGCGGGCGAGGCGATGCGGGATGTGAAAGGTGTCCAGCGGAATGACGCCGCGCGCCTCGGGCGACACCCAATAGAGCACCGGCGAATCCCGCTGCTCGGCCATGGGGAAGATTCCCTCCGCATAGGCGCGCAGGAGAAGGTCCGAGGTCACGCGGGATTGTCCGTGCATGGCGCGATCATAGCGCGAGACGCGGCGCGGAGACAGGCTAGTGCTTATGCTCCGCCAGCCAGCGTTCCAGCCAATGGATGTCGTAGTCGCCGTTGATGATGTCGGGGTCGCGGACGAGTTGCTGGAAGAGGGGGATGGTGGTCTCGATGCCGCCCACCACCGTTTCGTCCAAGGCGCGGCGCAGGCGCATCAGGCATTCGTTGCGGTTCTTGCCGTGGACGATGAGCTTGCCGGCCAGGCTGTCGTAATAAGGCGGGATGCGGTAGCCGCCATACATCGCGCTGTCGAAGCGCACGCCGAGGCCGCCGGGCGCGTGGAACATCGTGATCGTGCCGGGCGAGGGCGTGAAAGTGAACGCATTCTCGGCATTGACGCGGCATTCGATGGCATGGCCGGAGAAGGTGACGTCCTCCTGCTTCATCTCCAGCGCGCCGCCGGCGGCGATGCGGATCTGTTCGCGCACGATGTCGATGCCGGTGATGGCTTCCGTCACCGGGTGCTCCACCTGCAGGCGCGTGTTCATCTCGATGAAGTAGAACTTGCCGTCCTCGAACAGGAACTCGATCGTGCCGGCGCCCAGATAGCCAAGCTTGCCCAGCGCCTTTGTCACCACGGCGCCGATCTCCTCGCGCTGCGCGGCGTTGAGCGCGGGCGAACCCGCTTCTTCCCAGACCTTCTGGTGGCGGCGCTGCAGGGAGCAGTCGCGCTCGCCCAGATGGATCACATTGCCGAAGCTGTCGGCCAGGATCTGCAGCTCGATATGGCGCGGCTTGCCGAGATATTTCTCCATATAGACGGTGTCGTTGCCGAAGGCGGTGCGGGCTTCGGTGCGGGCGGTGGACAGCGACAGCGACAACTCCGCCGGGCTGTTCGCGACCTTCATGCCCTTGCCGCCGCCACCCGCCGTCGCCTTGATGAGGACGGGATAGCCGATCTCCTCGGCGGTGCGGGCCGCATCTTCGTCGCTCACCGCGCCGTCTGAGCCGGGGACGGTGGGGATGCCCACCTCCTTCACGGCCTGCTTGGCGGTGATCTTGTCGCCCATCATGCGGATATGCGCGGGCGTTGGCCCGATGAAGGTGATGCCGTGCTCGCCTACGATCTCCGCGAAGCGCGCGTTCTCGGAGAGGAAGCCGTAACCCGGATGGATCGCTTCAGCGCCGGTGATCTCGCAGGCGGAGATGATGGCGGGGATGTTGCGATAGCTCTGCGCCGACGGCGGCGGGCCGATGCAAACGCTCTCGTCGGCGAGGCGCACATGCATGGCGTCCGCGTCGGCGGTGGAATGCACGGCGACCGTGGAGATGCCCATCTCCTTGCAGGCGCGGATGATGCGCAGCGCGATTTCGCCGCGATTGGCTATGAGGATCTTCTCGAACATCAGGAGATGATCATAAGCGATTGGCCGAACTCGACCGGCTGCGCGTCGCGGATGCAGATCTCGGTGATCTTGCCCGCGCGCGGCGACAGGATGGGGTTCATGGTCTTCATCGCCTCGACGATGAGGAGCGTGTCGCCTTCCTTCACGCTGTCGCCCACCTTCACGAAGGGCGGCTTGCCGGGCTCCGGCGAGGTATAGACGGTGCCGACCATGGGCGAGGGTACGGCGCCCGCGGCGGGGCCGGAGGGCTTGGCGGTGGCGTCCTGCGGCGCCGCTGCGGCGGCAACCGGCGCAGCCGCGGCAGGGGCGGAGGCATAGACCGTCTGGCTCTGGCGGGCGACGCGCAGCTTCGTGCCGTTCTGCTCGACCTCGATCTCGGTCAGCCCGGTCTCGGCCAACAGCTCGGCCAGCTCGCGGATCAGTTTCGTGTTCAGGTCTTTCATGCTCATGCCCGATGGTCCTTGAGATAACGCGCGAGCCCGTCGATGGCGGCCAGATAGCCGCCAGCGCCCAGCCCGCAGATCACGCCTGTCGCCGCTTGGCTGATATAGGAGCGGTGGCGAAAACGCTCGCGTGCATAAGGGTTTGAGAGGTGAACTTCAATCAGCGGCTTATCCAGCGCGCGGCAGGCATCCAGCAGCGCCACGGAGGTGTGGGTGTAGGCGCCCGCGTTGAGGATAACGCCGCAAGCCTTTGCGCGGGCCTCCTGTAGCCAATCGACCAGCTCGCCCTCGTGATTGGACTGGCGGAAGACCGTCTGCAGCCCATGGGTCTTGGCCTGTGCCGCCACCATCTTGCCGATCTCGGCCAGGGTGGTGCGGCCATAGACCTCCGGCTCGCGTGTGCCGAGCAGGTTCAGATTGGGGCCGTTCAGGATGTAGATGGGCTTGGCTTTGGAGGCCACGGGAACTCCGGCGGGGGTGCTTCGCGACTTATAGTCTGCCCCGGCCCGGACGAAAAGTTTTTGTCGGAACCGGGGTTTATTGACTTCCGCGGCGTTCTGGTCACGATCCGCCCATCCCAGGGGTGCCCTTAAGGGCTGAGAGCGGCATTGGGCCGTGTCCCTTCGAACCTGATCCGGTTCATACCGGCGTAGGGAGAGGTGAAAATGGATATCACGCTGAATGGCGAACCGAAACGCTTTCCGGCCACGCTCAACATCCGCGAACTGCTGACGGCCATCGGTCAGGATCCCGCCAAGGTGGCGGTGGAGCGCAACCTCGAGATCGTACCGCGCTCGGAATATGCACGCGTCGTGGTAGGCGAGGGCGACCGGATCGAGATCGTGCAATTCGTCGGCGGCGGCAACGCGCCCATCGAACCACCGCGGGCGGACAAGCCATTTACCGTCGCCGGCAAGACCTACAAATCTCGCCTCATCATCGGCACCGGCAAATACAAAACCTACGAAGAGAACGCCCGCGCGCTGGAGGCGTCTGGCGCGGAGATCGTCACCGTCGCCGTGCGCCGCGTGAATCTTACGGATCCGAACCAGCCGCGCCTCGTCGATTTCATCGATCCGAAGAAAGTGACGTTCCTTCCCAACACGGCGGGCTGCTTCACCGGTGAGGATGCGGTGCGCACGCTTCGTTTGGCGCGCGAGGCGGGCGGCTGGAGCCTCGTGAAGCTCGAAGTACTGGGCGACCGCAAGACGCTCTATCCCGACATGATCGAGACTTTGCGCGCCACCGAACTCCTCATCAAGGAGGGCTTCCAGGTGATGGTCTATTGCAGCGACGATCCCTTGATGGCCAAACGCCTGGAGGAGATGGGCGCCGCCGCCATCATGCCGCTGGCAGCGCCCATCGGCTCCGGCCTCGGCGTGCAGAACCCCGTCGGCATCCGCATGATCATCGAGGACGCGAAAGTGCCGGTGATCGTCGACGCTGGCGTCGGCACTGCGTCGGACGCTGCCATCGCGATGGAGCTGGGCTGCGACGGCGTCCTGATGAACACGGCCATCGCTGAAGCGAAGGACCCCGTGCTGATGGCCGCCGCCATGCGCCACGCCGTCGAAGCCGGACGTCTCGCCTATCTCGCCGGCCGCATGCCCAAGAAGCGCTATGCCGATCCGTCCAGCCCGCTGGCGGGATTGATCTAGGACGGGCTCGTCATCGCTTTCAGCGTCTTCTCGTCGATGGTGCCTTCACGCACCTTGCCGTTGAGGATGAAGGTCGGCGTGGAGTCGATCTTGGCGGCCTGCGCCAGCGTATGGGCGGCCGCTATCTGGAGGTCGACGGAGGAATCGTTCATGTCGGCCTTCAGCTTGTCGACGTCGAGGCCCACCTTCTTCGCGTCGGCATAAACGATGTCGTCGCTGGTCACGAATTTCTCGTTCATCAGCAGGAAGTGGAAAGCCATGTATTTGCTGGGCTGCGTGTGCGCGACAGCGATGGCGGCGCGCGATGCGGTCACCGATTCCGGGCCTTTGAAGGGATATTCGATGAAGGCGAAGCGCGTGTCGTTCTTGTGCGCTTGATAGAACTTCTGCACCGCCGGAATGGATGCGCGGCAATAGGGGCAGTTGTAGTCGAACACTTCCACGACGGTGGTCTTGGCGTTGGCGGGGCCGGTGACGAAGGCGACTCGCGGATTGAGGAACGCCTTGGTGCCCACCTTGTCGATGGCGACCTGCTTTTCGTGGAGCTGGTCGGCCGCATCCTGCGCCTGCAGCTTGGCCATCATCTCGACCATCACCTGCGGATTGGCGAGCAGGTAATCGTGGATGGACTTGCCGTTCATCGGCAGCAATCCGAACGCCGAGACCAGCACGACGAGGATGAGCGCCAGCGCCGCGCCGCCGAGGCCGCCGGCGGCCGCGTATTTCCACTGAGACGTCATCGATGCTCCTTCAGCGCCGGCCGGGCTGCTGTGGCCCGATCACGGCCATGATGTCGTTGGCGCGCTGCCAATCGGCCGAGCCTTTCGGAAGGCCATGCGCCGCCATGGTCGCGAAGCGGCCCGCCTCGCGCATGTTGCCGCCGTTGTAGTTGAGCTCGGCGGTGGAGAGATTGGCCATCGGCTCGTTGCCGAGCAGGCTGTAGGCCTGCGCCATCTCATACCAGCCGAAACCGTTGTTGTTCTCCTGCTGCAGCGCGATCTTGAGGTTCGCGAGCGCCTGATTGACCAGCGGGCTCTTGTCGATCGCGAGCTCGGCCGCAGCCAGGTCGATGCGGATCAGCGGCGCATCCGGCAGCAGGTCGACGGCTTTCTGATATGGCGCCACGCCCTTCGCGGGCTGCGCGGTGTTGACATAAATCTGGCCGAGGATCTCGTAGAAGTACGGGTTCTTCGGCTCCATCTTGATGAGGATGTTGGTCTCTTCCAACGCCTTCTTCAGATCGGGCTGGCGGAAATAGGCCATGGCGCGGGCGTAATGCGCTTCCTCGCTCTGGTCGCTCATGGGATAGCGCTGCATCACGGCGTCAGGGCGCGCGAGATAGCCGGCGAGTTTCGCCTGCACCATGTGGAATTTGTGGATCGACTCGGGCGAGTCCGGAACATCCTTGTAGGGCGAGGCGTCGACTTCGCGGGTGAGCAGCGCGATGCGCTCGCGGTCGGCCGGATGGTCGCTGACGAAGGGCGTGTTGTAATAGGCCGACATCGCCTCGTCGTTGGCGAATTTCTCGAACACCGAGAGCATGCCGCGGCCGGACAGGTGCAGCTTGAGCAGATATTTCTGGCCCATCTGGTCGGCGGTGGCTTCCTGCGCGCGGCTGAAGGAGAGGAATTCGGACTCGGCCGCCTGCTGGCCCAGCATGATGGCGCCCATGCCGCCTTCGCCCGCACCCTTGGCCATGGCGATGATGCCCACCGCCATGCCGATCAGCATCGGGATGCTGGCCTTCTGCATCGCGTCCGCGTCGCGGATAAGGTGGCCGCCGGCGATGTGGCCGGTTTCATGCGCCAGGATGCCGATGATCTGGTTGGGCGAGCTGAGCTGAAGGAAGGTACCGGTATTGACGAGGATGTCCTCGGTCTCGGACGCCAAGGGGCTTTGCATCGCCGCCGCGTTGATTTCCGGATCGCTGACGATATACATCTTCACCGTCACGGGATCGATATTGGCCGTCACGAGGATCGGGTCCTCATAACTCTTGAGGAGCCGTTCGATCTCGGTGTCGCGGATGATCTCGACCTGCTGCGCGGCCACGGTCTGGACCGAAAAGCCCAGTGCCAGCACGACCGCCAAGGCCGTCTTAGCCATAGCTGCTTTGGAAGGGTTGCAAAATGCCAAGGCTTGAACTCTCCTCTCGCCCCGCGATCCACATCCCGCCAGGACGGTATGTGTACGCCGCCTAGGCGTCAATGTAAGACCGTCTCTCAGGTAACCATGTCCAGGAAATCGGCCGAATTCATGCTTCGTATCATCAGCCTCGCTGGCGCGGCCAGCGTCATCATCCTTACGGCTTGTTCATCCGACGACAGCAGCGCCCCGGCCGCTCCGGCCGGTGTGTATGGCGGCGGCTATGTGGTGGGAGACGAGCCCTTCGCGGTCAAGACGGGCGCCTCCATCCTGGTGCAGGGCGGCAGCGCCGCCGATGCCGTGACGGCCATGTTCTTCTCCCTGTCGGTGACGTATCCGGTCGCGGCGGGGCTGGGTGGTGGCGGCATGTGCGTGGTTCACGACAAGGCGAGCGGCCGCAACGAGGTCTTCAACTTCCTGGCCCGCGATCCCGCTTCATCGGGTCCGTTTGCCGTACCAGGCACGGTGCGGGGCTTTGCCGCCCTCCAGGCGGCCTATGGCACGCTGCCCTGGCAGCGCGACGTCTCGCCGGGTGAGGGCTATGCCGCCACCGGCTTTCCGATCAGCAGCGCGCTGGCCGCGCGGCTCGCCACCAGCGGCGACGTGATCCGTCTCGACGCGGGGCTGGCTGCCGAGTTCCTCAATGAGTCGGGCCGATTGAAGCCATCGGGCGCCATCGTCACCAATGTCTCTCTCGCGTCGACCCTCGCCAATATCCGCACGATGGGCCCGAACGGCTTCTATCGCGGCGATACCGCCAACCGCATCGCGGCCTATTCCTCCGCGCAGGGCGGGGCGATCACCGTGGCCGAACTCGACGCCTATCCGATGGGCCGCATGGCGCCGCTGATGATTCCGCTGGGCAATGATGTGGGCTATCTGCCGCCGGACCGCGTCGGATCCGGTGCGTTCGCGAGCGCGCTGATGGGCAAGCTGATCGACCGCCAGGGCAACATCGTCGTGGGCGACCAGGCCGCGGCAGCAACGGCAACCGCCACCAAATCGACGCTCGACCAGTTCGGCATCTCCGAACTGCCGCGCGATCTGGGCGCGACGGGCTTTGCCGCCATCGACAATTCCGGCAACGCGGTCTCTTGCGCCGTCACCATGAACGGCCCGTTCGGCTCCGGCCACACGGTACCGCAGACAGGCGTGACCTTGGCGCGCGCGCCGTCTTCCGGAAAATCGGGCATCGCGGCGGCGTTCCTTACGCCGGCCGTGGCGACGAACAGCAGTGGCGACGTCACGCTCGCCGGCGCCGGCGCCGGTGGACCGAACGGCACGGCGGCCATCGCCTATGCTTTGTTGAAGCTCGGCCGCAACGAGGACCTGATGCAGCCGGGCGCGGTGCGCTCGACGGGTATCGCGCCTTACGACACGGTCAACGTCATCGCCTGCAATGGCGCCAATGTCTGCGCGACGATACCGGACTCGCAAGCGCACGGATTGGGCGCGGCAGCAGGCAATACAGGCGCCGCGCAGTAGCGATCTGCCGTTTGTATTTATCGACTCTCTCTCAACGTCATGGCCGGGCTCGTCCCGGCCATGACGATTGAAGATTGGCGTTGAGGAGTTGGCTTCCCCAATCCGAACGCTGCGTCCTAAGCCTTGAACGCCCTCTGCCACCAGCCTTTGCGGGCGGGTTGCGGTGATTCGTCGGAGGCAGATTCCGCGGTTGCCACAGGCTCAAGCGCTGCCACAGGTTTCGGCTCGGGCACGGCTCGCGCGATGGGCTCGGGCTTGCGCGCGGCAGGCTGTGCCGCTTCGCCGGTCAGCGACCAGACGGGCGCGGATTCGGCGTTGGGTGTCACGGCCGCAGTCTCCGCCAGACGCGTCACGACCGCATCGGCTTCGACGCCGTCATCGGCGGTGCCGGTGATCTCTTCGCCGTCATCGCGCACGCTGCCATCGACCGGAACCCCTTCGAGATTGGCGCTAGCCGGATCGCCGAAACGCTCGCTGCCATCACGGCGGCGGCCACGACGGCGGCGACGCCTGCGGCGTCCACCTTCGCCATCCTGCTGCGGCGGGTGTCCACCGGGCTCGCCGATCTCCTGCGGAGACGCGGGCATGCCCACGCCTTGCATTACCGAGGGATCGATCGGCGTGGTGTCCGGGATGTCGTCATTGTAGCCGAAGCGGTCCACGACGATGGGCGCGTTCTGCTGCGGTTCGAAGAACTGCTGCTGCGGCGCCTGTTCGCCGGGCTGCGGCTGCTGGCCGGGGACGCGATCACGGTCGCGGCCGCGACGGCGGCGGCGGCGCTTGCGGCGTCCACCTTCGCCATCCTGCTGCTGCTGCGGACGATCCCCGCGCGGCGCGCCGGAGGCGGGCGCTTCGGCGTGGGTGACGTCCTCGTGCTCCTCGTCTTCCTCGATCTCCTCGGACATGTCGGTGGGCGCTTCGGCCTCGACCTCTTCGGGGATTGGCGGCGCTTCCGTCGGGAAGAATTTGCGGTCTTCCGGTGCGCGAGCCTCGGTGCGGTCGATCTCGAAATTGCCGGGCAGCACTTCGTCCTTGGTGACGAAGGTGATGTCCATGCCGTAATCGGATTCGATGCGCGCCAGCTCGCGGCGCTTTTCGTTCAAGGTGTAGATCGCCACATCGCTCGGCACGAGGACGTTGACTGCCGCGGCGCGCTGCTTCTGGCCTTCATCCTCAAGCCCGCGCAGCACGCGCAGCGCGGTGGATTCGACGGAGCGCACGATGCCCTGGCCGGCGCAATGCGGGCAGGGCACGGTCGATCCGGCGATGACGCCGGCGCGCAGGCGCTGACGGGACATCTCCAGAAGACCGAACTGACTGATCTTGCCGATCTGGATGCGGGCGCGGTCGTTCTTGGTGGCGTCGCGGATGCGCTTCTCGACATTGCGGTCGTTGCGGCTGTCCTCCATGTCGATGAAGTCGACGACGACGAGGCCGGCCAAATCGCGCAGGCGGAGCTGGCGGCCGATCTCGTCGGCCGCTTCGAGATTGGTCTTGTGCGCCGTCTCCTCGATGGAGTGCTCGCGCGTGGCGCGGCCGGAGTTGACGTCGATGGAGACCAGCGCCTCGGTCTGATTGATGACGATGTAGCCGCCGGATTTGAGCGTCACGGTCGGCTGGAACATCGCATCCAGCTGCGCCTCGATGTGATGGCGCTGATAGAGCGGAACGGCCTCTTTATATTGCTTCACGTTCTTCGCATGGCTCGGCATGAGCATGCGCATGAAGTCCTTGGCGTTGCGGTAGCCGTCGTCGCCTTCGACAACCACTTCCGACACATCCTTGTTGTAGAGGTCGCGGATGGCGCGCTTGATGAGGTCGCCTTCCTCATAGACGCAGGCCGGCGCGTTCGATTTGAGCGTCAGCTCTCGTATCGTGTCCCACATCCGCAGGAGATATTCGTAGTCGCGCTTGATCTCGACCTTGGTGCGGTTTTCGCCCGCAGTGCGGATAATCAGGCCCATGCCCTCGGGCAGTTCCAGTGCTGCCGCGGCGGACTTCAGGCGCTTGCGGTCATTGGCATTGGTGATCTTGCGGGAGATGCCGCCGCCACGCGGCGTGTTGGGCATCAAGACGCAATAGCGGCCGGCCAGCGACAGATAGGTGGTGAGCGCCGCGCCCTTGTTGCCGCGTTCTTCCTTGACGACCTGGACGAGGATGATCTGGCGGCGCTTGATGACTTCCTGGATCTTGTAATGACGACGGCGCAGGAAACGCTGCGAGGCCCGGGGCGCCTGCAACGCCTGGGCGGACTGCTCGCCGTCCTGCGCGCCTTCGCCATGCGGCTGCTCGTCGTGATGCGCTTCGCCGGCCTCGGACGACTCCGTGAAGTGCGACTCCGGCGAGGAATCCTCGGTGACGGCGAATTCGACATGGCCGTCTTCGCCGTTCTCCGCAGGCGGGATCAATCCGCTCTCGGCGTCTTCCTCGTGGGAATGATCGACGGTGGCGACATGTTCGTGATGTTCGTGCTCGTCATGCTCGTCGTCATGATGATCGTCGTCGTGATGCGAGCCGGCCTTGTTGTCGAAGATTTCCTCTTCGCCATCTTCGGACGCGGATTCCTCGGAAGACGCTTCAGAAGACGACTCAGTGGTCTCTTCTTCCTCGTCGCTCGCCTCAAGCTGTTCGTCGGTGGCGGGGGCGGTGCCGGTCTCCACCGGCTCGAATTCCTCTTCGGCGCGGCGGCGGACGTCGGCCTGCTGCTGCTCCAGGATCGCCTGTCGGTCGGCCATGGGGATCTGGTAGTAGTCGGGATGGATTTCCGAGAAGGCGAGGAAGCCCTGGCGGTTGCCGCCATATTCCACAAAGGCGGCCTGGAGCGACGGCTCAACCCGCGTCACCTTGGCGAGATAGATGTTTCCCTTGAGGGGCCGCTTCGTGGCGGCCTCGAAGTCAAATTCCTCGACTTTTTGTCCGTCGAGAACGACGACCCGGGTCTCCTCCGGGTGGCTGGCGTCGATCAACATGCGCTTGGGCATAGAACTCTCCGCGCGACGGCGCTCGCAGAACCGTCGAGGTCCTGGCGTCACGTCGCATTGTCTGGGGGTGAGGCTCGCGCGCTTCCGCCAGCGGCCGGGCCGCGGGCAGGATCGGAAGGGCGTAAGCGGTATAGGTCATACTCAATTCGATCTTTTGGCAGCCGAAGCTGCCGGATACCTGCCGTTTTGCGAGGAACGTACCGCCGTTTCGTGCGGTGTTTGGGGGCCTTGGCCGCCTGTGGGCGACCGGCATCCGCGGTGCCTCGCGGCGAAGCAGGATTGATCTTCTTTTAGGTGGGGACTTCTCCCGCCGCAAGGGCAGTGTCCGGGATTCATTCTAATCCTCGGACATGCTAACGAGACGTAAACGGATTCCCGGCAATTTGGCTGGGACAAGCGGGTATCCGATGCGTCTGCCGGTGATTCTGAGCGTTTTTGCCGCCTTGGGACTGGCTTCCGCCGCCCTGGCGCAGGCGCCTGCCAAGCCGCCGGCCTCGACTCCCATCGTTCTAAATGCCCGAATCGGGGAGCATGAGGACCGCACCCGCTTCGTCATCGAGGTCTCCGACCCGATGGACGTCCGCGTTTTCACCCTCTCCAACCCCGACCGCGTGGTCATCGACATGCCGGAGGTTCTGTGGCGCCTCTCCGGCCCCCAGAAGCCCAACGGCACCGGGGCGGTGAAGAGCTACCGCTATGGCCTCTACCGCCCGGGGGACTCCCGCTTCGTGATCGACCTGAACAGCCCGGCCACGGCGTCCCAGCCTATGATCCTGCCGCCCGAGGGTGGCTATGGCTACCGCGTGGTGGTGGATCTATTCCCCGCCAGCCAGGGCAAGTTCGACTCGAGTTCCGGCTGGCCCGCGGACGTAAAGGCCAAGGACAGCGAGGCCGAAATCCTCGCCTCGCTCACCGCGCCGCAGACGACGGCGCCGTCAGCGGTCACGCCGACGCACGCGAAGAAAGTCATCGTCATCGATCCCGGCCATGGCGGCGTCGATTCCGGCACCACCGCCGTCAGCGGCTATTTCGAGAAGGACTTGGTGCTGGACGAGGGCCAGCGGCTGGCGCGCGTGCTTCGGGCGCGGGGCTACGTCGTTCATATGACGCGCGACAGCGACATCTTCATTCCGCTCAAGGAGCGGGTGAACATCAGCCGCGGCTACGGCGCCGACCTGTTCATCTCGCTGCACGCCGACTCCAATCCTGATCCCGGCGTCAGCGGCGCCTCGATCTACACGCTCTCGGAACATGGGTCCGACGCGGCGGCCGCGGCGCTGGCCAAACGCGAGAACCAGTCCGACATCATCGCCGGTGTGGACCTGACGGGGCAGGATGACTCCGTCTCCCACATCCTGATCGACCTGGCGCAACGCGACACCATCAACCGCTCCGTCCGCTTCGCCGAGACGGCGGTGGTCCAGCTCACCGACGTGACGGACATTTTGCCGCGCGAGCCCCATCGCTCGGCCGGCTTCGTGGTCCTGAAAGCCCCGGACGTCCCGGCCGTCCTGATCGAGCTGGGCTATCTGTCAAATGCGCAAGATTGCGCCCAGATGGAGACAGACCGCTGGCGCGACCGCACGGCAAACGCTATTGCAGCGGCCGTGGACCGCCATTTTGCCCCCAAGGTTCCCGGAAGTCCGGGACCGCTGGCGCAAACGGCGGAGTGACGCCCCGCCTTGCGGGCGTCATAATACCGGGGCATCAAGGCGTTCTGAGCAGGACTTTCATGCGGCGCGTTCTCGTCTACATCGGACTTGGTCTCGGCGGCCTTCTGGCCGTCGTCCTCGTCGCGGGCGCGGGCGTGATCTGGTACTTCACCCGCGATCTGCCGAGCGTCGAGAAGCTGCAGAACTACCAGCCCGCCGTGACGACGCGCGTCTATGCCGGCAACGGCACGGTGCTTGGTGAGTATGCCCGCGAGCGGCGCATCTTCGTGCCCATCGCCTTCGTGCCCAAGCAGGTGATCAACGCCTTCACCTCGGCCGAGGACAAGAACTTCTTCAGCCATCCGGGCGTCGATCCCTCGGGCATGATGCGCGCCGCCGGCAAGGACGTGATCAACGTGCTCCAGCACAAGCGGCTGGAAGGTGCGTCCACCATCACCCAGCAGGTGGCCAAGATCTTCCTGCTGAACAGCGAGCAGAAATTCTCCCGCAAGATCCGTGAGGCGATCCTCGCCGTGCGTATCGACGCGACTTATTCCAAGCCCAAGATCCTTGAGCTCTATCTGAACGAAATCTTCCTGGGCGAGAACTCCTACGGCGTGGCGTCGGCGGCGCTCAACTATTTCGGCAAGTCGCTCGACCAGCTCGACATCTCGGAATGTGCCTTCCTGGCCGCGCTGCCCAAGGGCCCCAGCAATTACGATCCGCGCTACAACAAGGCCGCCGCCCTTGAGCGCCGCAACTGGGTAATCGGCCAGATGGCTGAGAATGGCTACATCACCCATGAGCAGGAACAGGCCGCCATCGCCGAGCCGCTCGTGACGCAGATGCGCCCCTTGGGTAGCCAGGCGGAAGACGCGGACTATTTCGTCGAGGAAGTGCGCCGCTTGCTGCACGACAAATATGGCGAGGCCGAGCTTTACGATTCCGGCCTGCAAGTCCGCGCCACGCTGGATACGCGGCTGCAGAACTTCGCGGTGAGCGCGCTGCGCACAGGCCTCGTGCGCTACGACCGCCGCCATGGCTGGCGCGGCGCGGTGAGCAACACCGATGTGCATGGCGACTGGAAGGATGCGCTGGCGAGCGCGGGCAATCAGTCCGGTGTCGACACCTGGAAGATCGCCGTGGTGCTCGGTTATGGCGACGACAAATCCGTCGATATCGGCTTCGACAATGGCAGCCACGGCACCATCCCGTTCAGCGAGATGACTTGGGCGCGCCGCGAGATCAAAGCCAGCGCCAGCACCGGGGCCACGCCGACTTCGCCCGATCAGGTCGTGCGCGTGGGCGACATGGTCTATGTCGAACCCGTGCTCGATGCGAATGGCGCGGCGAACGGCACTTACGGTTTGCGCCAGGTGCCGGAGATCAACGGCGCCATCGTGGCGATGGACCCGCATACGGGCCGCATCCTCGCGATGTCCGGCGGCTTCTCTTTCGCCTCCAACCAGTTCGACCGCGCCATGCAGGCCAAGCGCCAGCCCGGTTCGTCGTTCAAGCCGTTCGTCTATGCCGCCGCGCTCGACAACGGCTTCACGCCGGTGAGCAAGGTGCTGGACGCGCCGGTGTCGCTGCCGCAGGGCCCGGGCCTTCCGATGTGGACGCCCAAGAATTTCGAGAAGCACTTCCTGGGGCTCGCCACGCTTCGGCGCGGCATCGAACTGTCGCGCAACCTGATGACCATCCGCATTGCGGCGCAGGTGGGCATGGACAAGGTGGTGCAGTATCCCATCCGCTTCGGCGTTTACGACAAGCTGCCGGCGTATCTGTCGAACTCCATCGGCGCGTACGAGACGACGTTGATGCGGATGACGACGGGCTATTCCGAATTCGTCAATGGCGGAAAGAAGATCAATCCCACGCTGGTGGACCGCATCCAGGACCGCAACGGCCTCAATTTCTACCGCCACGATCCGCGCGACTGCCAGTCCTGCAACCAGCCCACTTGGCATAACCAGGACGAGCCGCTGCTGCCCGACACGCGCGAGCAGATCATCGATCCGCGTACGGCCTATCAGATCGTCTCGCTGCTCGAAGGTGTGGTGCAATACGGCACCGGCGTTTCGGTCAAGGCGGTGGGCAAGCCGATCGCAGGCAAGACCGGCACCTCGAACGACTCCAAGGATGTGTGGTTCATCGGCTTCTCGCCGGATCTGGCTTGCGGCGTCTTCGTCGGCTTCGACAATCCGCGCACCCTCGGCCGCTACGAACAGGGCGCGACGGTCGCCGCCCCCATTTTCCGCGACTTCATGAAGGACGCGCTGGCTGACCAGCCCGCGACGCCGTTCCGCATTCCGCCGGGAATCGATCTCGTCCCGGTGGACCGCACGAGCGGCGCCATGACATCGCCCAACGATCCACACAGCCTGATGGAAGCCTTCAAGGCGGGTACCGAGCCCGGGCTCGCGACCAACGCGCCGCTGGACAACAACGGCGCCAACAACAACCCGGCCACCGATGTCAGCCAGGGAACCGGCGGGCTTTACTGAAAAATCGGGCGTGCGAAATTTTCTTTCTCTGAACGGGGTGGTTCGCACACGGAAAATTTATTGGCGAGCCTTGATCGCGCAATTGCCCCGCACCGCAATGGGATTAATATGCCAGCTCAATGTCCATGGGGGACTAAAGCCATGAATCTACGCCTCGCAATTTCCGCTCTTGCCATCGCCGCCCTCGGTACGACCGCGGCCCTCGCCGAACCGGCCCACGTCGATGCGTCGGCCGACAACCAGACGATCTATCCCATCCGGGCCCAATCCTCGGGCGAAGAGGGTGTGGTCAAGCTCCAGGCCTATGTACGATCCAACGGCCGCGCCACGCGCGTACGCATGGTGCAGTCCAGCGGCTTCTCCGATCTCGACGATGCCGCGATCCAGACCGTGATGAACTGGCGGTTCGTCCCGTCCAGCGCCGGCGGCACCTCGCAATCGGACTGGGCTGACCTGCAGATCGTCTACAAGCTGCCGTCGGACAAGAAGTAAGACGGCCTTTACAAGGCCTGTCCGGAACGCCATATCGGGGCGCAAAGGAGAACTCCCTTGCGCCCCGAAGTCGCACGCGCCGTCGAAGAGATCCAGCAGGCCATCGCCCTGCTGAGGAGGCATCTTTGACTGGGATCGCGCCATCCGCCATCTCGACGAACTGAACGCCAAAGCCGAAGACCCCGCCATCTGGAACAAGCCGCAAGACGCGCAGAAGCTGATGCGCGAGCGGCAGAAGCTCGACAAGTCGCTGGGCTCCGTTCGCGAACTCGAGGCCGAATTGTCCGACGCGACCGGCCTGCTTGAAATGGCCGAAGCGGAGAAGGACTCCGCGATGGTCACCGACGCGGAAAACTCCATCGAAGCGCTGGCGAAGAAGGCCGAACAATCCCGGCTGGAATCCATGCTGTCAGGCGAGGCGGACGGCAACGACGCCTATCTTGAAGTCCATGCCGGCGCGGGCGGCACCGAAAGCCAGGACTGGGCCGAGATGCTGTTTCGCATGTACACCCGCTGGGCGGAGCGTCACGGCTACAAGCTGCAACTGATCGAGGAGAGCCTGGGCGACGGCGCCGGACTCAAATCCGCGACGCTCCAGGTGAAAGGCGAGAACGCCTATGGCTGGCTGAAGAGCGAGGCGGGCGTGCACCGTCTGGTGCGCATCTCGCCTTTCGACGCCAATGCGCGGCGGCATACGAGCTTCTCCTCCGTCACCGTCTATCCAGTGCTGGACCAATCCATCGAGATCGACATTCCGGAAAAGGACGTGCGCATCGACGTCTATCGCGCGTCCGGCGCGGGCGGCCAGCACGTCAACAAGACGGAAAGCGCGGTGCGCATCACCCATCTGCCGACGGGCATCGCGGTCGCCTCGCAAAGCGAACGCTCGCAGCACCAGAACCGCGCCATCTGCTGGGACATGCTGCGCTCGCGGCTCTACGAGATCGAGCTGGACAAGAAGAAGGCCGAGACCGGCGCCTTCGTCGGCGAAAAGAGCGAGATGGGCTGGGGCCATCAGATCCGCTCTTATGTGCTGCAGCCCTATCAGCTCGTGAAGGACCTGCGCACGGGCGTCGAAAGCCGCCTGCCGCAAGACGTCCTCGACGGCGACCTCGACCCCTTCATGGCTGCCGCGCTGGCGCAAGCCGTGGGTGGCAAGCCGAAAGAGAAGATCGAGGATTTGGAGTAGGGCGCATTAAGCAGCGCGCACTTCAAAAAAATCGTCATGGCCGGGCTTGTCCCGGCCACCCATACCCGCAGTGGAAAAAGTAAAAGCGCGGACCGTCATCGTCTTTTTTCTGCAAGACCGCGTTTATGGGTGGCCGGGACAAGCCCGGCCATGACGGTTGAGGGTGGGTGGATAAACACCACCCACCAGCTCTTCGCTCAATCCCCGAACAACCGGATCCGGTCATCTTCCCAGCGCGCGGAGATCGCGGCCATCACGGAGACAATCGCGCCGAAGAGAAGCGCGAACGCGGCCCACAGGCTCGCATAGGAGGCGATCTTGCGGGCGGTCTCGGCCGCCTGGATCGCGTCGGCGCGGATGCGGGCGACGACGTCGTCGACGCGGCGCTGGGCGGCGGCGGTGTTCAACCCGGTATCGAGCGAGACGAGCTGGGCGAGCTGCACGCGGTCATCGGCCGGCATGTCGCCCGCTTTCGCCATGTCGACGTCGAGAATGCGGCCGGCTTCCATCTTGTCGGCGGCCACGTTGCGGCCCGGAGCGGGCGTTCCCATCGTGGTGTCGGTGGCGGCGGGTTGAGACGTCGTCGGCGCGGCGCCGGAAGATTGCGGGACCTGGATATCGCTCGGCATGACGCGCTGGCTCTGCGGCGTGACGGTCGCGCCGGAGCCTTGCGAGGATTCATCGTCCGTGGCCGGCGCTTGCTGTTGTTGCGCTTCCGGCTGCGCGCTCGGCGCGGCGTCGGTGCCCGTGGTCTGCGCGGTCTGGGCGTATTGCACGCCATCCAGCGAAGCCTGCATCTGCGTGCCAGTGCGGAAGAGTGTGTCGACCCAATAGCCGGTGGCGAGCGGGGTCATGCCATCGGGCGAGCGGGATGCGGTCATCGCGGCGGGTACCGCGCCCTCGGCCACGAAGGCGCCGATGCCGATCATTGTGGCGGTCGCGACGACGGCGATGGCCCAGACGGCGAGGCCGTGAGCGCCGGCGCGGAACTCTTCTTCCTTGCGGGTCTCCAGAACCGGGCCGATCAGTCGCCCCGCCACATGGGCGCCAATGGCGAAGGAGAAGGCCAGCGCCGCGAAGAAATAGACGGCGCCCAGCGTGAGGAAGGTGGGCGCCGAACCGTGCATCAGTTTCGGCGCGGTGGTCAGCGCCAGACCGAAACCGGCTCCGAGCGTGAGGAGGAAGAAGGCCGTGGCGGCGGTGATGACGGCGCCAGCCAGCGCCGCGCCCCAGGAAAAGTCGCTGAAGGGGCCGACAAGCGGGGTGTCCTCGCTGATGATGGTGGCTTCGTCGGTGACGACGGTGGTGGCGGTCATGCTGGCGTTCCCCCGAAATGGTTGCGTCAACAACGTGCGCCCATCCCACCTGTTCCCTCACGTGAAACTTCAGACGGCCAGAAACATTATCTGTCCGACCAATTCGGGGGACTACCCATGCGATCCGTTCTGCTCTTCTTCCTCGGCATTCCGCTTCCGATTATCATCCTGCTGTGGCTGTTCACCGGCCACGCTTGAGTTCCATCCCATTTCGAAACGCCCCAAAGCAAAACCCCGCACCGCTCGCGCGGCACGGGGTTTCTCGTCCCTCCAGACGGGAGAGCTAGTTCAGCCGCCAGACTTCAGCGGTGCGAAGGTGGCTGCGGCCGGAGCAGCGCGCGGCGGCTCGACCGGTTTGATCTGTGGCGCAACGGACGGCGCAGCGGCGGGAGCCGGCGGCGCGACCTTGAGTTCGGTGGGGCGGCGGACCTCTTCGGCCAGAGGATTGTCCGAGTGGCGGCAATTGCCCTCGAAGAAGGCGCCGGCTTCGACCGCGAAGGCCTCGTGCAGGATGTTGCCTTCGACGTGGCAGGTGGCGCACAGCAGAACCTTGCGGGCGCGGATGCCGCCCTGGACGCGGCCGCGCACGGTCACGTCGTCAGCGAAGACTTCGCCGTTGATGAAGGCCTTGTCCCCGATGACCAGGCCTGAGCTGCGCACGTCGCCGTCGACGCGGCCATCGATCTGGATGTCGCCGGTGGAGGTCAGCGTGCCGCTCACCACCAGATCGGCGCTGATGATGGAGGGGGCGGATGACCGGCCCGTGCGCTTGCCCGGCGCCGAAGGCACCTGCGGCATGGACGGGGGTGGAGCGGAAGAGTCTTTCGGTTTACTGGAGAACATTGCGACCGGCCTCGATGTACCTGCTCGGATCCCTTACGACATCCGCGCTCCATATTTCGTAATGGACGTGCGGCCCCGTACTACGCCCGGTGGATCCGAGTTTGCCCACGGGCGTGCCTTTTTGCACCTTAGACCCAACATGAACGAGAATCGATGACAAATGGCCGTAGCGCGTACGGAATCCGTAGCCATGGTCAATTTCGACCATATTGCCGTATCCGCCGCGCGGTCCGGCCCATACCACGGTGCCTGACGCGGTCGCCGCCACGTTCGAACCCCACGGGCCCGCGAAGTCGAGGCCGGGGTGGAAGCTGATGCGGTGGGTGAAGGGATCGATGCGGGCGCCGAAGCCGCTGGTGCGCTCATATTCCGGGCCATGCACCGGCGTGGTCAGCGGAACGTGGTGCAGGGCGGAGAACAGCGTGTCCAATTCCTTGGAATGGGCGATGGCGCCCACATAGGCCTGGGTGAAGGTCTGGTCGGCGATACCGTCGATCCGCACCGACTGGATCGGAATGAACGGGCCGCCGACGCCACCGGCCGGTGTCTCCAGCGGAGCGGGATCGACACCCACGCGATGCAACACATTCTCCAGCGCCGCGATACGGCCGTTGACCTGGCGGTCGACGCCGACGAGCAGCGCGGTTTCCTGGCCGCCCATCTTGCGGATGCGATCGGTCTCTTCGGCGAGGATGCGGAAGGCCGGAGCGTTGGGTACTTTGACCGAGGGGTTGTTCGCCGCCGTCTGGCGCGCATGGAACAAGCCGCCGATACGGTTCATCGCCTGGTCGATCAGGCTGGGACGCTGCGGCTGTGTGTCTGGCAGAGACGAAGACGCCGGCGCGGGGAGAGCTGCAGCCGGCGGATCGATGGAAGCGGTTTGCTTGATGGCGGGGTCGGGCAGGGCGCTCTGCTTGCCGGAGGTGTGCGCCGTTCGCGGTTGCGGCTCGGCATTCTGCGGCATCACGTTCAGTTGCGAGGCGCCGCTGCGTCCGCCCGGCGGTGGGGCTGCATCGTCGACGCTGTCGCCGCCACCGCTGCCATTGCCAGCCGCCGCGGGAACGTCGTCATCGCCCGAGCCTTCGGCGCCCTGGCGCAAGACGGCGCCAGTGCTGATCGAGGTGAGCGTCTGATCGACGGCCTGCTTCTGGCCGAGGAGGCGCGAGACTGTGGATTGTTTTGCTTCGAGCTGATCGGCTTCGGCGCGGAATTTGTCTTCGGCGGAGATCAGCGCGCCGTTCAGCGTGTCGTAATTGAGCTGCTGGTCGGCGACGCGATTCTCATACGCCGTCTGCATCTGTTGATAACGGTGATCCTTGGCCGCGATGATGCGGTCCTTGAAGATCACGTTGACGGAGGCGAAAGCGACCCAGCCCAGGAAGATCAGCGACAGTCCGGCGAGCGTCGCCTGAAGAGTCGGACCGAAGGTGAAGAACTGCACCCGCCCATCCGAGCGGATATAAATCTGGCGCTCCGGGAACGTCGCATGAAGCCACGCCCACGCACGCTCGACGAGCGTTCCGGCCATGCGGTTACTTCCCTCTTTGGCGTCTTTCGCGCCGACCCCTGAAGGCATCACTTCACCTACATCCGGGCGCTTAATCAAGCTCTTAGCCCAGAAAAAAGAACCCGAGGTTAATCTTGGGCCGAAAGGCGCATCCGGCCGGCTCACAAGGATTTCGCCGCGTCGAGCACGGCCTCCACATGTCCCGGGACCTTCACTTTGCGCCAGATCTGCCGGATGACGCCCTTGGCGTCGACTAGGAACGTTGCACGTTCCATGCCCATGTATTTGCGGCCGTATAGGGTCTTCTCGCCCCAGACGCCATAGGCATCGGCAAATTTTATGTCTTCGTCAGACGCCAATGTGATCTTTAACTTATGCTTGTTTTTGAATTTGTCGTGAGATGTGGGGGTATCCTTCGACACGCCCACTATCTCTATGTCCAAGGCGTCGAATTTCTTCTTGGCAGCGGAGAACTCCAGCGCCTCGCGGGTGCAACCCGCCGTGTCGTCCCTGGGATAGAAATAGAGGATAAAGGGTTTGCCCTTTAGGGCTGTCAAGGAAATCTCGCCCTGGGAGTCGGTTGGCATCCTGAATGCGGGCGCCCGGTCGCCGGGCGCGAGCTCTTTGGCCATGCACAACTCTCCGGACGGATTAACGACCCCCAAGGTCTGGCGTTTACCAGACGGTACGGTTAGGCGATAAGCTGATGCGCGGATTGACGCAAGAGGCCGCGCCTGTTTCAGGCAAAGGCCCCACAGGTAGTGGGTGAGCGTTAGAACTCCAGCGATCGAGCCCAAGGGTGAGTGTGTCCGTGACAGGCCGTCTTCTCGCGTATCTGAGACCCCAGCGCCATCACTGGCGCATGGCCGGGGTCATCGCGGGCTCGACGGCGATTTTCGTCTTTTTCTTCGTCATCGGCGCCTTCCTGCGGGTGCTGGTCGGCCCGGTATCGCTCGGCCCCTTCAATTCCACCTTGGCGGATTCCGTCTCCAACGCCCTGCCAGGCTTCAAGGTCCGCTACGACGAGGCGGCGGTGGAATGGTCCCGCGAAGAGGGCCGCATAAACCTCGTGGTGCTGGGCGCGCGGGTGTTCGACGACCGCAACCGCATCATCGCTCAAGCCCCCAAGGCCGAGATCGGTTTGGCGGCCGGGGCCTTCATCAAGGGCAAGATCAAGGTCAAGCGCATCGCGCTCGTCGGCGTGCAGCTCAACTTCGTGCGCACGGCGGACGGAAAGCTGAGGCTGGGCGTCGAGAACGACCGCGACACCTCCGACGCGCTCGACCGCATCCGCGACGCCATCGAGAAGGGGCAGGGCGGCGCGGGCTCGCTCCAGAACTTCGCCGTCGAACATGCGCGGCTTGCGTTCTACGATGAAGCGACGCGGCTCTTCGTGGTCGCGCCGGATGCGGGGCTGCAATTCGCGACCAGCGGTGAAAAGGGTGGGCCGCTCGTCGCGGATGTGGACGCGCAGGTCGAGATTTCCGGCAACCGCACGCATGTCACCGGCGAAGTGAAGCTGCCGCATAAGGGCCCGATCACCGGCAATGTCGAGTTGAAGGGGCTCAATCTTTCCTCGCTCGCCGCGAACAGCAAATCGCTGTCGATCCTCGCGCCTTTCGATCTCACCACCGATCTCACGACGTCGTTCACGGTAGACGGCACCAAGCTTATTTACGCCGACTTCGGCATCGATGCGTCCGGCACGGTGACTGGCTTGGGTCCGCGTCCCATGCCGGTGCATTCGATCAAGCTGATCGGCCGCTATGACGGTAAGACGGGACGCCTGCTGATCGACGACGGTTCGCTGGCGGGGCAGCAAGCGCAGGCGCATCTGCAAGGCACCGGCGATCTTACGTTCGACGCATCCAACGCGTTGCAATCCCTGGCGCTCGACATCACGATGGACAAGGTCGTCTTCGACATGCCGGAGATGATGGGCCACAGCGTGGCCTTCGCCCGCGCCGGGTTGCGCGCGAATTACAATGTTGCCGCCGGCACCATCGCCATCGACATGGCGGAGATTTCCGGCGGTCCGCTTTCCGCCAGCATGACTGGCAAGATCACCTTGGCGGGCAAAGCCTCGCCCGGAATCGCAGTCGACGCCAAGCTCGCGCCCATCGGTGTACGAGACCTGTTGCACTACTGGCCGCTGAAGCTGGCCGGCGGACCGCGCTCCTGGATCGACAACAACGTCGCCGCCGGCCGCGTGGGCCCGGTGGTGGCCAAGATCGCCATCCTGCCCGGCCAGATGGACCTGCCGGCGCTGCCCGACAGCGCGATGACCGTGACGGTGCCGATCTCCGACGCCACCATCACTTATCTTCACGGTCTCACGCCGATGACGAATGTGTCCGGCACCGCGACCTTGCTGGGCGACACCTTCAAGGGCGTGATCGCCAGCGGTGCCGTCGGCAAGATCACGATCGCTTCCGGTCAGGTCGCGATCCCCAACCTGCATATCGACAACGCCCCTGCCGATATCGACGCGCATATCGCCGGCACGCTGCCCGACGTGCTGGCGCTGATCGACGAGAAGCCGCTGCAATATCCCACACGCTTCCATCTGCACACGCAGACCGCGCGCGGCGCGGTGCAGGCGGAATTGAATTTCCACGTCCCCACCAACCACAACGTCTCCATCGATCAGGTTGGCATCCATGTGAAGACGGTGGTGGCGGGGCTGGCGCTGGCCTTGGGCGAGCACACCAAGATCACCGACGGCACGGCCACGTTCCTGATCGACAACAACTCGCTGCACGCTACCGGTCCGATGACCCTGGGTGCCGTGCAGATGGACGTCGACTGGATGGAGACCTTCAAGGACGCGCCCATCACCACGCACATCACCGCGAAAGGCACGCTCGACGATGCCGCGCGCGAGGCCTTCGGCTTCAAGCTCGGCGATTTCATCGCGGGTCCGGTCGGCGTGGTGGCGCAATTGCAGGGCCGCCGCGGGCAGCTCCAGACGGCGCAATCCACATTGGACCTGACGCAAGCCAGCGTCGGCTATGACCTCATCAACTACAAGAAGGCGCCGGGCATCGCCGCGTCGGGCACGGCGTCCGCCCGCTTCGGACCTGACGGGTCGGTGCGCAGCGCAGACTTCGTCATCAACGGTCCCAATCTGACAGCCAAGGGCACCGCCACGCTGAATGCCGATGGCGATCTCGCGCGCCTCGACGCGCCGGTGGTGAAAGCAGGCCCGCTCAACGATTTCGGCGTCACCTTGCTGGAAGGCCAGACCGTCGCGATCACCATTACGGGGCATTCCTTCGACGGCTCCGCGCTTGGCAAGCATAATCCCGGCGTTGCGGTTTCGAGCCCCGGCCAGGCCGTCAGCCAGAAGCCCGTGGATTCGAACGATCCATTCCGTGCCAGCGTGAAGGTGGATCGCATCGTTCTGCAGGATGGCGTGGCGCTATCGCCCTTCGCGCTGGAGATCAGCGGCATCGGCCACCGGCCTGAGGCGATGTCGCTTTCCGCCCAGCAATCGCCGAAGGACAAGATCAGCGGTACGCTGGTGACCGATGACAGCGGCCGCCATCTGGCGCTGTCCGCCGACGATGCGGGCATGCTGATGAAGGGGATGTTCGGGATGGAGAGCGTGCGCGGCGGGACGCTTGCTGTCACCGTCAAGCTGCCGCCGCTGGCCCAGGCCGCGCGCAACGACGCCGCGACGCCCGACTATACCGGCACGCTTTCGCTGCGCGATTTCCGCGTGCTGAACCAGAATTTCCTCACCCGCCTCTTCACGGCCGGATCGCTGGAAGGCTTCGCCAACCTCATGCGTGGCGAGGGCGTGCAGATCGACAAGCTCGACGTGCCCTTTACCACCCATGGCGACGTCATCGACATTCGCGACGCCCGTGCCTCCGGCCCGTCCATCGGCATCACGGCGGAAGGTTATGTGGATCGCCGCACGAACCAGTTGGCGCTGAAGGGCGCGCTGGCGCCCGCTTATGGTATCAACAGCGTGCTGGGCGCGATCCCGTTGCTGGGCGATGTGCTCGTGTCGAAGAAGGGCGAGGGCATATTGGGCATGACCTACAGCGCCACCGGCGGCATCGATGCGCCGGAGGTGAGCATGAACCCGCTTTCGGTGCTGACGCCCGGCATCCTGCGGCGCATCTTCGAAGGCAAGACGCCCACGGCGCCCGCGCAGGCGAACTCCACCCAGCCCGCGCCGGACAACAGCAAGCAACAGTGACCGCGCTGCGCGAACCCATGGCGCCGCAGCGCCAGTCGGACGGGTTCGCCCAACTCCTTCGCGATAGCTTGGCTGGTTTCACCGAGCACTGGACGCCCGCTTTCATCGCGCGATCCTTCAAGGACAATCGCAACGGCCTCGCGGGCGCCGTTCTGCTGCACGGGCTCATCCTGCTGCTGCTTCTGTTCGTCTGGCCGAAGACGGTCGTGCCCGCGCGGGATGTCGAGCCGCCTTTCGTGGCAGTGCAAGTCGTACGGCTTGGCCCCGAGACAATCGCGCCTCTCGCGCCCGCGAAATCGGCGGTGCCGCAGCAAAGGGCAGCGCACATCCCTGTGCCGCGCACGACGAGTCCCAAACGCGAGATCGGCATCGCGCCCAACAAGACCAAGCCGGTGGAAGACGCGCTCGATTCCCAATTGAAAGGACTGTCGAAGCTGAAGCAGCCGACCGTGCCACTGCACGCGCCCGATAATGACGCGACCTCCGACATCGACTCCACCAGCGAAGGTGCCGTGCCGGGGGACTCCGCGCTGTACAGCCTGCGCGATTACGTCCGTGCGCAGGTGGAGCAGCGCTGGAGCCTCGATCTCGCCACCCTGGGCAAGAGCAACCCAACGATCCAGTTGCGCGTGGAGATGACGCGCAGGGGCGTTATCCTGAAATCGGAGATCGTCGATCAGGAGCGCTTCAAGAAGGACGCGGCCTTCCACGAGATCGCGCTCAGCGCGCGCAATGCGGTGCTGCTCTCCTCGCCGATCTCGCTGCCGCCCGGTGACTACCAGAACATCATGGATTTCACGCTGAGCCTGAAGCCACGCGACGCGTTGCGTTAAGGCAGGTCACGGGCGAGGCGAAATCCGGCGAGGGTGGAGTAGTCGTACTCACCGCCGTCCGCGAAGGATCCTGTCCGCGCCGCCGAGCGCACGAAGACCGGCACATTGTCCCACGACCCGCCGCGCAGCACATGGCGCGTGCAATCTCCGCCGAGCCAGGGGCGGCCGTCGGTGGGTGCGCCGACATAGGTCTTGTGCCAGCAATCCGCCGTCCATTGCCACGCATTGCCGAGCACGCCGTAAAGCCCGAATGGATTGGCGGGCAGCGCGTCGACCTCGGACAGTTCCTGATCGTCCCACTGGCTGCCGCAGCCGTTGCAATTGGCTTCGCCTTTGCCGATCTCGTTGCCCCACCAGCGCGCCGTCGTGGTGCCGCCGCGCGCGGCATATTCCCACTCCGCTTCACTCGGCAGGCGATAGGGACCGGCGCGCCCGGCGAGTTGCGGCCGCTCCGCCTTCACCCGTTTGTTGAGCCAGTCGATGTAGGCCTGCGCATCATGCCAATCGAGGCAGACAGCGGGCCATTTGGGTGGCTCTTCCTCCGAGGGCGGATAAGCGAGCCCATTTCCCGGCGAGCGCCAGCCCATCATCAGACGTGGATTGCACGGCGCGGGCTGATAGCCCGTCTGCTCCAGGAAATATTGGAACTGCCGGCTGGTAACGTCGAACTTGCCCATCGCGAAGGCACGGATCGAGACTTCGTGCTGCGGTCCCTCCGCATCAAACCGCCCCGCTTCGCTGGCGGGGCTGCCCATCAGGAATCGTCCGGCCGGAATGCCGACCATGACCGGGCAATAGTCGGTGCATTCCTGGAACTCGCGCGACGGCTGGTCCTGCGCCTGCGCGCCGGACGCGCACAGCAGCAGCGCCACCGCGAGATACAAACTCCAACGCTTCACCAGGCGACCTTTCGACCCCCCCGGGGCTAGTGGTCTGAACGCAATGGGTAACAGCATCACACATAACTTGTCATGGACCGCGACCGCGGGCCACCCAGGTTGTTCCTATTCCTATTGTCACGGCCGGACTTGTTCCGGCCGCCCATATTCCAGAGTGCGAGCCGTTGAGACTCTGGAATATGGATGGCGGCAACAAGTGCCGCCATGACGGTTTGGGTTTAAGTGACTGAGAGTGAAGTGGATGTTATCTGGGTAGCACGCAGTCGCAAGCCATGACACGGTGGTGAGCGGATCAGATAGGCTTCACGAGCACAATTTTCTTTTTGCCATACTGCACTTTCAATGCGCCCGTTTGCGGATCAATGTCGGTTGCGCGGAAATAGCGTGAGGGATCGCTGATGACCTCATCATTGATTTTCACCGCGCCGTTCTCCGCGATTTTCCGGCGTGCGTCGCTGAGAGAGGTGGAGAGACCTGCCGCCTTCAAGATCGCATCTGCTCGCCGTTCAGTCCAACCTCGATCGACGCCCTGATCGTCGGCAGACCAATCGAACTCTACTGAAGGAAGGTTTTGAGTTGTGAGACCTTCCTCGAACGCTTTGCGTGAAGTCTCCGCTGCCGCATCCGCCGCCGCACGGCCGTGCAGGATGGCCGTGGCTTCGGTGGCAAGGATCTTCTTGGCGTCGTTCAGCTCGGCGCCTTGCAGCGACTCCAGCCGCGCGATCTCGTCGATAGGCAGATCGGTGAAGAGACGCAGGAAGCGGCCGACATCCTTGTCTTCCGTGTTGCGCCAATATTGCCAGTAATCATACGGGCTCACCTGGTCGGCGTTCAGCCACACCGCGCCCGCCGCCGTCTTGCCCATCTTCGCGCCGGACGACGTGGTGATCAGCGGTGTCGTCAGCCCGAAGAGCTGGACGCTCTCCATCCGCCGCGCCAGATCGATGCCGGAGACGACATTGCCCCATTGGTCGGAGCCCGAGGATTGCAACCGGCAGCCGTAACGCTTGTACAGCTCCACGAAATCGTAGGACTGCATGATGGAATAGTTGAACTCCAGGAACGACAGCGGCTGCTCGCGGTCCAGCCTAAGCTTCACGCTCTCCATCGTCATCATGCGATTGACGGAGAAATGCTTGCCCACCTCGCGCAGGAAGGGGATGTATTCGAGCTTGTCCAGCCAGTCGGCATTGTCGACCATGATGGCGCCGGTCTCGCTCTCGTTGAAGTCGAGCAGGTGCTTCACGCCGGCGACGATCCGGTTCTTGTTCTCCTGGATCTTCTCCGCCGTAAGGATGAGCCGCGTATCGTCGCGGCCGGAAGGATCGCCCGCCTTGGTCGTGCCGCCGCCCATCAGCAGGATCGGCCGGTGCCCCGACTGCTGCAGCCGCCGCAAGGTCATGAGCTGGACGAGGCTGCCGACATGCAGGCTTGGCGCCGTACAGTCGAAGCCGATATAGGCGGTGACGCGCTCCTTCAGGAACAGCGCATCCAGGTCCTCGATGGCCGAGCAGTCATAATAGGCGCCGCGCTCCACGAATGTGTGGAGGAACCCAGAGCGGAATTGCGGCGCGGCGGTCATGGTATAAGGGCCTTCGAAACGGGCCGGGTGTGTAGCACGGATGCCAAATACTGAGAAACCAGTTCAGAAAGTCATAGGCCTGATGAGCGGCACCTCGCTCGACGGCATAGATGCCGCACTGGTGGAGACGGACGGCGAGGACATCGCCATCCCCGGTGCCGCCCTGGCCACGCCTTATGATGCCGAGACCCGCGCCATGTTGCGCGCGGCGTTGGATGAGGCCCGCGAGGTGGCGGCCGGCCAGCCCGTGCCCTGGTCCATCCGCGACGCCGAGCGCCGGTTGACCGAGGCGCATGCCGATGCCGTCAAGGCTCTTCTCAAGAAGGCGGGGCTGACCTCGCGCGATGTGGCGCTGATCGGCTTCCATGGCCAGACCATCCTGCACCGCCCGCAGGAGCGCTGGACCTGGCAGATCGGCGACGGCGCGCTGCTCGCCCGCCTGACCGGCATCGACGTGGTCAACGATTTCCGCTCCGCCGACGTGAAGGCCGGTGGGCAGGGCGCGCCGCTGGTACCGCTCTATCACGCGGCCCTGGTGCGCAAGTCCGGCCAAAAATCAGGAAAGTTCGCGAAACCGGTGGTGCTGGTGAATATCGGCGGCGTCGCGAACGTCACCTATGTCGGCGAGCACGACATCCTCGCTTTCGACACCGGCCCCGGCAACGCGCCGATCGACGACTGGGCGATGGCACATACGCGTAAGCCCGTCGATGAGGATGGCGCGCTGGCCCGCACTGGTAAAGTCGATCACGCGCGGCTGGAACAGATGCTGTCGCACAAGTTCTTCGATGTCGTGCCCCCCAAATCGCTCGACCGCCTCGATTTCACGGCGGACGCGGTGAAAGGCCTGTCGCCCGAAGACGGCGCCGCCACGCTCACCGCTTTCACCGCCGCGTCGCTGGCGCGGGCGCGCGAGCATTTCTCAGAACCCGCCAACACCTGGATCGTCTGCGGCGGCGGGCGGCACAATCCGGTTTTGATGGCCGAGTTGCGCGCCCGCGTGAACGCACCGGTGCTCTCGGCCGAGGACGCGAGCTGGGACGGCGACTTCATCGAGGCGGAGGCCTTCGCCTATCTTGCCGCGCGCTCCGTGAAAGGCCTGCCGATCAGCCTTCCCACCACCACCGGTGTGCGCGAACCGATGACGGGTGGCAAACTGCATCGCGCGCGGTAGCGGCGCGCTGCGACAGAGAGACGAGCCGCAACAGAAATCAGGGCGCGGACGCCTTCGGCACCCCATAGCGCGCGAACTCGTCGGCCTCATCCGGCGCGCCCGCCAGCCCGGCTGCGATGTCGGCGTCGCCGCCTGCGGTATCGCCCGTCTGCCGCCGGACCACGCCGCGCATATAGAACGACTGATAAGAACGGGGATTGGCCGCGATGGCGGCGCTGTAAGTCTTTTCGGCATCGGCAAGCTGTCCGCGCCGGAATTGCAGGAAGGCGAGGCTGTCGAGCAGCGCGGCATTGTTGGGCGACAGTTCGAGCCCGCGCCGGCAGGCCGCTTCGGCTTTGTCGAGTTCGCGATTGAACAAGCCGCGGAACCAGCAGACATTGCTCAGCGCCCGCCAATCCGATGGCGTGGCGGCCGCGATCGCATCGAAATCCGCCAGCGCGTGATCGGCATCGCCGAGATGCGCATAGGTAATGCCGCGCAGCTGCTGGCCCTCTAGCGAATGGGGATCGCGGGCGAGCGCGGCGTTGAAATCCGCCAGGGAGAGATCGTACTTCTTCGCGTGAAAATACGCGCGGCCGCGCCACAGATAGGTCGACTTGTTGTCGGGGAACTGCTTCAGGCTGGCGGTGAGATCGGCGATCGCGGAATCGTTCATACCAAGCTGGAATTCGGCAAGTCCGCGCACGCCATCGGTGATATGGGTGTTCTTTCCGATATCCAGGATCTTGCGAAATACTTCCCGCTGCTTTTCCTCGTCGCCATGGGCCGAATAGGCCCAGGCCAGAACCAGCAGCGTGTTCATCTCCTCGGGTTCGAGCTTCAGCGCCTGTTCGACGTCCGCGAGCGCCGCGTCGAGCTCTTTGCGGTAGGCATGCGCCTCGGCGCGGATACGATAATTCTGACCGGTGGGATGAAGCGCGATCGCATGGTCGTAGGCGGCGAATTCCAGGTCGCGCTGGTCCAGGACATGATAAGCGGCGCCGCGGCACATGTAGAGTTCCCACTCGTCGGGCATGATCGCGAGCCCGGCATTGCAATCCGCCAATGCCAGATCACCCTTGCTTATGGTCACGTAAAGATCGGCGCGATCGACATAGACGCGCCAGCTCGAAGGATCGAGCTTGAGCGCCATGGCATAGCTTTCGAGCGCATCACCGCTGTCGCCCTTGCTCCAGTAGGCGAGGCCGAGGTTGGTGAACCCGCTGGCGGCGTCGCTGGGTGCGAGGCCGCCTGTCGCCAAAAAGGCTTTGCAACTGCGGATACGCAGATCGACGTTGATGCGGCTATCGGCGCAGGTATCGAACGATCCGAGGCTGGCGTAATTCGCCGGATCAGCCTTCGCGGGCAAGCCGACAAAAACCGGGAACATCAGCACCGCCGCCGCAAGAACGCATCGCATGTCTTTCACTCCCCCAATGGCGGTAACGCATCACATCTTCGGCTTTTGCAGCCCCGGCGTGTCATCGGGATTGAGGGCATGGACCTTGGCCCGATCTGTAGCTGCGAGATCGGTCTTGCCTTGCCTGGTGTAAGCATCGGCGCGCAGGCTGTAGGCCCAGGCACTCGTGTCGTCGAGCGCGATGGCGGCCGTGAGATCCGCAACCGCCTGGTCGAGGCGGCCCTCGGCGAGGTAAGCGCGTCCGCGCGTTCCCACCGCGCCCGGTTCCTTCGGCGCCATCTCGACGGCCTTGTTGAGATCTGTTTCGGCGAGATCGTTTTTCTGTTCCATCGCCTCGGCCAGGCCGCGATTGGCATAGCCCTGCCATTTGTTGGGATCGGCATCGATGGCGTGCGCCGCGGCGCTCTCCGCGGCGGGATATTCCTTGAGCGCGATGTGCCCGCCCGCGACGTTGATCCAGGCTTCCGCCAGCGCATCGTGCTCCAACATGCCGGAGTCGATCGCCTTGAGGCAGGAGCCGATCAGCAACTGCTTGTCCTCTGTCATCGGCCGGCAATTGCGCAGCGCGTCGCGTATCTGGTTGGTCGCCGCCGTGGCAGGCCATGCCGCCACAAGCACTCCAGCCAGCATCAACGCGCTCCATCCCAGTTTCTGCGTCATGACTATCCCCCTTCACGCAAACGGCCTTATCCGGCGAGGTTGCCGGGCCGATCGGGGGGGATTATGTCAGGCTTCGCAACAGGAGTTGAGGCCCATGAGCGACATCGTCATTCTTTCCGGCGCCCGCACGCCGATGGGCGGGTTCCAGGGTGAACTCTCCGTCTTCACCGCGCCGCATCTGGGCGCCGGGGCCATCGCGGGCGCCGTCTCGCGCGCGGGTCTCGAGCCTGCGGATGTGAGTGAGACCATCATGGGTTGCGTGCTGCCTGCGGGCCTGGGCCAGGCGCCCGCGCGCCAGGCCTCCATCTATGCCAGCGTGCCGGACAGTGTGCCTTGCACGACGGTCAACAAGGTCTGCGGCTCGGGCATGAAGGCGATCATGATCGGCGCCGATCAGCTCGGCATGGGCCGCGCCGATTTCGTGGTGGCCGGCGGCATGGAGAGCATGACGAACTCGCCCTACCTGCTGCCCAAGGCGCGCGGCGGCTACCGCCTCGGCCATGGCGAGATCAAGGACCACATGTTCCTCGACGGGCTGGAGGATGCTTACGAGCATCGCCTGATGGGCACCTATGCCGAAGACGCCGCCCGCCACTACCAGTTCACCCGCGAGGCGCAGGACGCCTACGCCACGGAGTCGCTGATGCGGGCCCGGCGCGCGCAGGCCGATGGCGAATTCAAGAACGAGATCGTGTCGCTCCGCGTGAAGAACAAGAGCGGCGAGAGCGAGATCTGGATGGACGAGCAGCCCCGCAAGGCCGATCCCGCCAAGATCCCTACGCTCAAGCCCGCCTTCGCCAAGGACGGCACGGTAACGGCCGCCAACTCTTCCTCCATCTCCGACGGCGCCGCGGCCGTGGTGCTGACGCGCGCCGACATCGCGGACAAGCGCGGCCTCAAGCCCATCGCCCGCATCGTGGCGCAGGCGAGCCACGCCGGCGAACCGCGCTGGTTCACCACCGCCCCCGTCGGCGCGATCGGGAAGGTGCTCAAGCTGGCCGGCTGGACGAAGGACGACGTCGACCTCTTCGAGATCAACGAAGCCTTCGCCAACGTCGCCATGATCGCCATGCGCGACCTCGGTCTCGACCACGCCAAGGTCAACGTCAACGGCGGCGCCTGCGCGCTGGGCCACCCCATCGGCGCCAGCGGCGCGCGCATCGTGGTGACGCTGATCAACGCGCTGAAGAACCGCAAACTGAAGCGCGGCGTGGCCTCGCTGTGCATCGGCGGCGGCGAAGCCACGGCGCTGGCGGTGGAGCTTGTCTGAGCAGAAGGCGCCATTCGTTCGCCTGATGATCGTCGTCGGCATCATCACGGCGGTCTTGGCGGTCTTCTTCTTCGCACTCGTTTTCGACTTCGAGCTGGCCGGCAATCCTGTCCCCGACCCCACTACGGGGCGTATCTTTCCCGTGCAGATGCATGGCGCGATCTACGTCACCGAACCGTTGGGCACGCTTTTCTACGGGCTTTTTGCAACAATAGTGGCGCTGATTCTTTCGATGGCCGTCATCGTGTTTCTCCGCAAAGACCGTAAATCATGAAACGGAGCATTCGGACGTGACGGTGCTGAAAACCACGATTTCCAATACGAGTCCCGCCTTCAAAGCCAACGCGGAGGCCATGGGCACGCTCACATCCGAGCTCAAATCGCGCATGGACGTCGCCGCGCTGGGCGGTGACGAACGTTCGCGCAAGCGGCATACTGAGCGGGGCAAGCTGTTGCCGCGGGCGCGTGTCGAGGGGTTGATCGATCCGGGCTCGCCGTTCCTGGAGCTGTCGCCCTTGGCGGCGAATGGGATGTATGACGGTGATATCCATGCGGCGGGGATCATCACCGGCATCGGGCGCGTCATGGGGCGCGAATGCGTGGTCGTCTGCAACGATGCGACGATCAAGGGCGGCACCTATTATCCCATGACGGTGAAGAAGCATCTGCGCGCGCAGGAGATCGCGCGCGAGAACTGCTTGCCGTGCCTCTACCTGGTCGACTCCGGCGGCGCGAATTTGCCGAACCAGGCGGAGATCTTCCCGGACCGCGAGCATTTCGGCCGCATCTTCTTCAACCAGGCGAATATGAGCGCGGCCGGCATCCCACAGATCGCGTCGGTGATGGGCTCGTGCACGGCGGGTGGCGCTTATGTGCCCGCGATGAGCGACGAGACCATCATCGTGAAGGGGCAGGGCACCATCTTCCTCGCCGGCCCGCCGCTGGTGAAGGCGGCGACGGGCGAGATCGTGACGGCCGAGGAACTGGGTGGCGCGGATGTGCATGCCAGAATCTCCGGTGTCGCCGATCACCTCGCGAATGACGACACCCACGCGCTCGCCATCGCGCGGCGGATCGTGTCGCATCTGAATCACGAGAAGCAGCCCAACATCCCCCTGCGCGCGCCGCGCGCCCCTGCCTACGACACGGCCGAACTCGACGGCATCGTGCCGCAAACCCTCGCCACGCAATATGATGTGCGCGAGGTGATCGCGCGGCTGGTGGACGGCTCGGAGCTGGACGAGTTCAAGAAGACCTACGGCACCACCATCGTCACCGGCTTCGCCCATATCGAAGGCATGCCCGTCGGCATCATCGCCAACAACGGCATCCTGTTCTCGGAGTCCGCGCTCAAGGCCGCGCATTTCATCGAGCTGTGCTGCCAGCGCAAGGTGCCGCTGCTGTTCCTGCAGAACATCGCGGGCTTCATGGTGGGCCGCAAATACGAAGCCGGCGGCATCGCCAAGGACGGCGCCAAGATGGTGACCGCGGTCGCCAGCGCGCAAGTACCGAAGATCACGCTGATCATCGGCGGCAGCTACGGCGCCGGCAATTACGGCATGTGCGGGAGAGCCTACTCGCCGCGCTTCCTCTTCAGCTGGCCCAACAGCCGCATCTCTGTGATGGGCGGCGAACAGGCCGCATCGGTGCTCGCCACCGTCCACCGCGACGCCGACAAATGGACGCCCGAACAGACGGAGGCCTTCAAGGCCCCCATCCGCCAGAAATACGAAGACGAAGGCAACCCCTACTACGCCACCGCCCGCCTCTGGGACGACGGCATCATCGCACCGCGTGATACACGGCGCGTGTTGGGGCTCGCGCTGAGCGCCTGTCTGAACGCGCCGGTGGGGGATACGAAGTTTGGCGTGTTCAGGATGTGAGAATGTTTTTCGGGTTGAAATTTCGAAGCGATTTACCGCTACTGGTTTCCGGGGCAGTTGCCGTTTCATTTGCGTCGGGGTTGGTTTTCAACACCGGCTTTTTTTATTTTGATAGGTCGTTTATGACCCTTCTTACAGCTAATGATCAATTCAACTCGTCTTTAACTTGGATGGTAGCTGTTGTTGGTATAGTTGGTCTTTTTGCGCTCTATCTCGGTTTGCCTGCTCGTCATTTATTTAATGCGCACGCCGCGAGTCTTCGCCAGCTGCAAGGCAGTGATCTCTTGTGGAAGATTCGGCTTCGCGTCGGATGGGCGGCATTGTTTTCGCTGTTGGCATGGGTAGTTTTTTCGATGCTTCACTTGCACGCTTTGGCTGGCTCGATTCCTGCGCGCGCCAGTCAGTTAGCAACCGAAGCGGGGGATATGACACTAAAATTTTTTGTGTCGGGTGCCGTGTTACTGGTCTTCTATCGAAAGGACGGCAGCTTTTGGGCGATATATCTTTCGATAAGCGTTCTGCTTTTTGTTGCGGCTGTTTTCTCAACTATATTTTGGTATGGGATTGTCACGCTGTCCGCAGCACTAAATGATCGCGATGGGCCATCTGTAATTGTTGTTTTCGATAAGGCGGACATTCCCGCTGGTATTTCGAAACCAAACGCGCATGAGTTTCGCTTTTTGCGGGCAATTGATCGTGGAGTTTTGGTCTACGACAAAACGGATGACAACCTGCTTTTTTTTAGAAACGAACAAGTGAAAACAATCGAGATCTGATCGAGGGAATTTCGAGCCAATGTATGAGACTTCGGAATGATCCTTGTCACCGGTGATGTCACCGCGCGCGCCGACACCATCGCGGAAATCCTACGTGTCTCGCTTGAACATGTGCATCGTTCGCGCGGCGAGCCCGGATGCATCTCGCATGACGTGGCGATCGACCCCGAGAACCCGCTCCGTCTCCTCTTCACCGAGCGGTGGGCGGATGCGGCGGCGTTGAAGGTGCATTTTCGGGTGAAGGCGTCACAGGTGATGTGGAAGACGCTGCAGGAGCTCGCCGCCGATCCGGGCGCGATGCACATTTACGACGCGTCCGAAATCAAACTCTGATGATCCGCGATGCGAACCCGCACGACTGGCCCGCAGTGCTGGCGTTGAATGCGGCGTCGGTCGAGCAGCTCAGTCCGCTGGACGAGGCGTTGCTGGCGAAGCTGGCGGCGGCCGCCACCTATTTCCGCGTGGTCGAAGTGGACGGCGCGGTGGGCGCGTTCCTGCTCGGCTTTCGCAAGGGCGATGCCTATGCGGGTGCGATCTTTGGCGTCTTCAGCCGCCAGGCGAACGACTTCCTCTATATCGACCGTGTGGTGGTGGACGCTCGGCTGCGGGGGCAGGGGCTGGCGGGGCGGCTCTATGACGACATTGCCCAGTTCGCGCGCGAGGCTCGCATCGGGCGGCTGGTTTGCGAGGCCTACACAACCAATGAGACGTCACTTCGCTTCCATGCCCGCCATGGTTTCGAGGTTGCAGGGAGTCAGATTTCGCACGGCAAGGCTGTGTCATTGCTGGAACGACAGATTCTTGCTTGAAATAATATTGCGCGCCGACGGGTGCGGCGCGGCGAATCACGCTGAAGGCCGGGTAGGGCAGCCACAGATTCGGTCCAAATTGCTAAAGAATCGTTTACACGCGCCTTTTCCATTGACCTTTCATTAACTTAGTCGGATATTCCCCTCGAGAGTTCACGGGTTAGGAGTCCGTCGTATGTACGCCATGGAGAACAAGCTCGGCTGCCTGATGCTTAAAGGCTCCGAGAAGACGGCGGATGTTGCCGGTTGCCTCATGTTGAAGGCGCCGAAGACCGCCAACGATGACTCCGCCGCCGGTTGCCTGATGCTCAGGGAGCAGGCCGGCTGCCTCATGCTCAAGGAAATGCCCAGCGCGAATGATGACGCGGCTGCCGGCTGTCTGATGCTGAAGTCCGAAGCGGGCTGCTTGATGCTGAAAGGCGCGCAGACCGAAGTTGCTGGTTGCCTCATGCTCTCCGAAAAAGCTGGCTGCCTGATGCTGTCCGAGAAGGCCGGTTGCCTGATGCTGAAGGAAGAAGCCGGTTGTCTGATGCTCAAGGGCGAGCGGACGGAAACCGCTGGTTGCCTCATGCTCTCCGAAAAGGCTGGCTGCCTGATGCTGAAGGCCGAAAAGGCCGGTTGCCTCATGCTGAAGTCCGAAGCGGGTTGCCTGATGCTGAAGGCGGAAGAGACCGCCGGTTGCCTCATGCTCTCCGAAAAGGCTGGCTGCCTGATGCTGTCCGAGAAAGCCGGTTGCCTGATGTTGAAGGGCGAAGAAGCGGGTTGCCTCATGCTCTCCGAGAAGGCCGGTTGCCTGATGCTGTCCGGCAAGGCCGGCTGCCTCATGCTGAAGGACGCGCCGAAGACGGGTCTCGACGAGAACCGCCTGCCGGACGCAGCCCAGTATCTGCGCCGCATCGACGCCTGGGACATGACGAAGATCAAGAAGCACATCGTCAACAAGGGCATCTTCGCCGCCAGCGAGATCGACCAGGTCCACGCCGAGTACAAGCGTTTCGTGGCGCTGTCCTGCGCGCATGACGACGGCGCCATCGCCGTCTCCAAGCGCGTCGACGAATTCTGGCACGCCCACATCCTCTTCACGCAGGATTACGCGGCGTTCTGCCAAGCCGTCGCCGGCCGCTTCCTGCATCACCTGCCGACCGTTGAAGACTAAGCGGTCTGCACATCGTTTCGACAAAAGGCCGGCGGCTCATCCCGCCGGCCTTTTGCGTTTGGGGAGTGTGCGGCGCTGCTGCTAAGCGCGTCCCGACAGCATTGCGACACCCGCCACGATAGCCCACACGGCCAAGCCCACGATGCCGGCCATCGCCGCGAACGGGTTCATCGGCTGTAGCACCAGCGCGGCAAGCAATCCGCCGCCGATCAGCAGCCCGGCCGCGCCTGCCACGCGCGATCCCGTCCGTAGCAAGCCAACGCCCCACGCCGCCACACCGGCTGACTGGAACGCGAGGCCCATCGGCATCAGCACGGCGATGAAGCTGCCGCACAGCACGAACAGGCTGCGCGCGTATTCCAGCTTGGCGGGCATGGGGAGGTATTTGGCGGCGATGGCGGGGATCACCAAGCCGTCGGTCACGAGCGAGCCGCAAAGGAACGCGGTGCCCATGGCGAAGAGCACCAATCCCGCGAAGCCTGCGCGCCGGGCGGAGAAGGCCGCGTAGCAAACCATCTGCACGCCGAGGAGGACGATGAAGCCGCCATGGACGATGGCGTCCATCGTGCGGTTGGCGGCTTCGCCGGCCAGAACGCCCGCGAAATCCTTCGCCGCGCCATCGGGATGGTTGGCGAGCAGCACGAAGCTGGCCGCGCCCGCCGCGGCGAGGATTAGGCCGGTGAGACGTGCGGGAGATGCGGCCGCGATGGCCGGTTGGTCGGTCATAAGGAATCCTTCGCGATATCCGGCGCATCCTGTCCGGTCCACGCGGGGCGTTGTTGGCGGGGTTGGGCCAGGTGTCCAATTCCGGACAAAGCGGATGATTTGTCTGGCAGGTGCTTTGTGGTGGTGGCGGCACTACGCCATTGTCGCCTTCGATGTTCGCGGGAATGACGAGCATGCCCAAATCGGAGTTGAAGCTGGACCGGCGCAAGGAGCGCACACAACGTGCGTTGATGCGCGCTTTCGTCGAGCTGGTGCTGACCAAGGGTTATGCGAACGTCTCCGTGGAGGAGATCGCGGCGCGCGCCGATGTCGGCCGCTCGACCTTCTACATGCATTATTCCGGGCGCGAGGCGTTGCTGAAGCACAGCCTGTCGCATCCGTGCGAAGGTCTCGTTGCACTCGTCGGGCGAGAGGCGAGTACGGAGGCGTTGCTGCCACGGCTCGCGCATTTTCACAGCCAGCGTACCGTCAACCGCGTGTTCTTCGTCGATCCCATCCGGCGGATCTGGATGAAGCGCCTGGCGGAGATGATCGAGCCGCGCCTCGCCACCATTGCCAAGCAGACCCGCGCCCAGCCGCTTCTGCCGCTGCCTCTCGCGGCCGAGGCGATCGCGGAGGCGCAGATCGGTCTGGTCGCGAACTGGCTGGCGCAGCGCGGCGCGACCAAGCCGCAGGCCGTGGCCGAAGCGCTGATCGCGGCGACCCAAGCGCTGATCGCGGCGTTGTTGCAGCCGGCCGAGTCACAACCACGGCGCGAGCGAAACTGAACCCTCGAAATTGACGTGCGCGTCATCGCCGGAATCTCCCCCGCGCGATGGAAACCATCATATAGTTATGCGTTGTTAAGCATCATTTGCTGTTTTCCAGGGGGGACTCCATGGACGGCTTCCAACATCTTCTCGACATCATCATCGGCTTTTTCCGCGACGGCTTCGCGCATGTGAACGCGATGCTGGGCCTGCTCATCGCGCTCTATTCCGCCTATCGCCTGCACGATTGGAAGGAGCTGTGGAAGATCGCCATCCTGGCGGTGATCATCCACATCGTCGCCATGGTGCTGGTGCCGATGATCGATCACGACGCGCCGTTCCGGCTGCCGCCACTGCTCGATGTTGCCTTCTGGAAGGCCGTGATCGCGCTCTATCTGGGCTACATCGTCGCCATCGCGGCCTTCTTCTTCGTCAAGACCAACCTGCTCAAGGGCGGCGGCGGTCATGGCGGCGGTGGTCATCACTGAATCCTGCAATGTAATCCCGTGGTTAGCCATGCGCCGAAACCGGCGCATGGTTTCCCGCGTTTAACCATTGTTGCTTCTCTCAACGGGGGACGTCATGGACTTCCAGCACATGCTCAACACTATCTGGGACTTCTTCCAGACGGGATTTCATGAGGTCAATGCCGTCGAGGGCCTTGTCATCGCTCTGGTGGCGGCACTGCTGGTCCCGGCCTGGAGCCGGCTCTGGGCCGTGGCGCTGGGCGCCACCGTCGTCACCCTGGTGGTCAATACGCTGATCCCTGTGATCGCCTATCACCAGAGCTTCCGTCTGCCGCCAGACCTGCTGGAAGTGTCCTACTGGATGGGCGCGCTGGCGCTGTTCGCGGGCTATCTGGTCGTGATCGGCGTGTTCTTCTTCATCAAGCGGCTGTTCCTGCGCAGCGAATGATCCACAGGCTGGGTTTTGCGGGCAGGTGGCCTTCGCGGCTATAAGCACACGCATGTTCAAAACCGTCCTGATCGCCAATCGCGGCGAAATCGCGTGCCGCGTCATCCGCACCGCCAGGCGGATGGGTGTGCGCACCGTCGCCGTCTATTCCGACGCCGATGCCGGCGCTGCCCATGTCGCGATGGCGGACGAGGCCGTGCGCCTCGGCCCCGCGCCGGCACGCGAGAGCTATCTGCGGGCCGACACCATCCTCGCCGCCGCCAAAGCGACGGGGGCGGAGGCGATCCATCCCGGCTACGGCTTCCTCTCCGAGAATGCGGAGTTCGCCGAAGCCTGCGCGGCCGCCGGCATCGTGTTCGTCGGGCCGCCGCCTTCCGCGATCCGCGCCATGGGCCTCAAGGACCGCGCCAAGGCGTTGATGTCCAAGGCCGGCGTCGCGGTGGTGCCCGGCTATCTGGGCGACGACCAATCGCCGGCGCATCTGGCAGCGGAAGCGGGCAAGACGGGCTATCCCGTGCTGATCAAGGCCGTGGCAGGCGGCGGTGGGAAGGGCATGCGCCGAGTGGACGCGCCCGGTGAGTTCGAAGCGGCGCTGGAAGGCGCGAAACGCGAGGCGCGCTCCTCCTTCGGCGATGACCGCGTACTGATCGAGAAATATATCGCGCGCCCACGCCACATCGAGATGCAGGTCTTCGCCGACAGCCACGGCAATGCGGTGCATCTGTTCGAGCGGGACTGTTCGTTACAGCGCCGCCACCAGAAAGTGCTTGAGGAGGCGACCGCGCCCGGCATGCCCGATGCCATGCGCGCCGCGATGGGCGAGGCGGCGGTGAAAGCGGCCAAGGCCGTGGGCTATGTCGGCGCCGGCACCATCGAGTTCATCGCCGACGCGACGGATGGCCTGAAACCGGACCGCTTCTGGTTCATGGAGATGAATACGCGGCTGCAGGTGGAGCATCCCGTGACGGAAGCGATCACTGGGCAGGACCTCGTCGAGTGGCAATTGCGCGTCGCCTATGGCGAGACGCTGCCGCTGCTGCAGAAAGACATCCGTGCGCGCGGCCACGCCATCGAGGCGCGGCTTTATGCGGAGGATCCGGCGAAGGGCTTCCTGCCTTCGATCGGCACGCTAGAGCGGCTGCGCTTCGGCGAGGGCGAAGGCATCCGCGTCGACACCGGCGTGCGCGAGGGCGATGCGGTGACGCCGTTCTACGATCCCATGATCGCCAAGGTCATCGCCTGGGACGAAACACGCGAGGGTGCCGCGGCCAAGCTCGCCGATGCGCTGTCGCGGTCTGAGATCGCGGGCCTGCACACCAACAATGCTTTCCTCGTCCGCGCCTTGCGCCATCCGCAATTCCTGGCCGGCGACATCGACACTGGATTCATCGCGCGGCACGAGCACGATCTCGTGCCGAAAACAGCATTACCGCATCACATCCTCGAAGCTGCCGCGTCGCAGATCCTGTCGGAGTTCGCCGCGAAGAACGGCGATCCTTGGGGCGCGCAGGACGGCTTCCGGCTTTCCGGCACCGCCTCGCAGTCTGCGGAGTTCATGGTGGACGGCAAGCGCGTCGCGGTGGCCTATCCGCGCGCTTCTTCGGCACGAACGTTGCGTCTCGCGAATGGTGACATCGCGGTGTTCGAGGCGGGCGAGACTTTTACGGTGCGCCCTTATGACCCCTTCGCCGCCGCCGATGCGGCCGGATCGTCCGCCGACCGCATCTGCGCGCCCATGCCGGGCAAGGTGGCGCAGCTTCTCGTCAAGCCGGGCGAGGCTGTGAAGAAAGGCCAGCCGCTGGCCGTGCTGGAAGCGATGAAAATGGAGCACACGCTCTCCGCGCCCGCCGATACGCGCATCGCAAAGGTCGAAGTGGCGCAGGGCGATCAGGTGACGGAAGGCGCGGTGATCGTCACCTTTGAAATGGAAAAATCTGGCGAGAAAGAAAAACCCGCCGCATGACCTTGCACATCATCAAGCTTTGCGTGGGCGTGGAGACGGTCGAGGAACTGGCGCTGTGGCAAGCGGGGCGCATCCGCCAGCAGAAAGCGCGCAAGGTGAAGTCGCCCGAGTTGATGCACGTCACACGCATGATGCCCAAGCGCAAGGATGAGGTGCTCGATGGCGGCTCGCTCTATTGGGTGATCAAGGGCCAGATCGCCGTGCGCCAGAAACTCCTCGACATCCGCGCGGTGACAAAAAACGGCACGCCGCATTGCGGCCTCGTCTACGAACCCAAACTGGTGCCGGTGCAACGCCGCACCCACCGCCCGTTCCAGGGCTGGCGCTATTTCGACCCGAAAGACGCGCCGCCGGATGCACGCGGCGGCAAAGGCGGCGCAGGGCTTCCTGAGAAGCTGCAAAAGGAATTGGTGGAGCTGGGGTTGCTGTAAGCGCCTACCAAATCCGTCCCAGCGTGCCGATGAAGTTCTGGCCCAGCACTTTCTCCGCCACGCGGGCCTTGTAGCCGCGCTTGAGCAGCGCATCGGCGATCACTTCGCAGCGGCGCGGGGTGTTCAGGCCTTCGACATACATCGGGCGGTCTTCTTCCGGCGCCGCGACGCCGGCTTTGTGGCGATCCTCCTCGTCCTTGTTGAACGCGGCCGTGGCTTCGGGCGAGGTGTCCCAGGGCGCGATGGAGGAATCGCTGCCGATGCCGACATGATCCTCGCCGCAGATGGCGAGAGCGTGCGTCATATGCGCCATGTAGTCGTCGAGCGTGGGCTGCTTCGGGCTGGCGGTGAGATAGGGCAGGTCGTAGATGCCGACCACGCCGCCTTTGTCGGCAATCGCCTTCAGCAGCGCGTCACTCTTATTGCGCGGATGGTCATGGACCGCCTTGCAGCCGGCATGGGTGATGAGAACCGGCTTCGCGGAAGCAGCGATGGCATCCATCGCCGTCGCCTCGTTGGAATGGCTGAGGTCGAGCGCCACGCCCTGCTTGTTCATTTCGGCGACGGCTTTGGCGCCGAGCGGGGTGAGCCGCGCGGCCGGATTGCCCATCACGCCCGTGCCGAACGGCGATTCAATGTTGTAGGAGATCTGCATCACCATCACGCCGAAATTGCGGAACAGCTCGATGCGCTCGATCTTGCCGTCCAGCGGCGTCACCGCCTCGAAGGAGAAGACGATTCCCATCCGCCCACTGCTTTTGGCGAACGCGAAGTCTGGCGCCTTGCGGATCTGCATGAAGAGGGTGGGATATTGCTCGATGACGCGCTGGAAGCCGGCGATCTCGCCCAGCGTGTCCTCGAAGGAATTGTTGAATCCGCCCAGCGAGGATTTCACGGCGGTGACGCCGCTGTCGCGCGTCATGTCGAGCTGGGATTGCGGGAAGGGGAAGTCGCCATTGAGCGGCGGGAAGGCGTTGGCGTCGAACACCAGCGCCTTTTGATACAGCGCCTGCGCCTCATGCGAGACATTCACCGCGTCATCGGCGAGAGCCGGTGTCACCGCTGCCAATGCCGCGCTCGTCAGCAAGAAATCCCGTCTGTTCATTTTCATACATTCCCAAATTGGCCTAAATTGGCATGTTGTCGATGAGCCGCGTATTGCCGATCTTCGCCGCCGCCAGCACGCGGGCCGGTCGCGACAGGTCCGTCACATGTTCCAATGTCGCCGCGTCGCGGATCGAGACGTAGTCGACGGAAGAGAAACCCGCTTCCAACAAGTCCGCGCGTCCGAACTGTTCGGCGACCGCGATGGGATCGCCGTGGCGCGCGCGCGTCGCGGTGTCGCGCAGGATGAGGTTCAGCCGCCCGGCCACCACGCGCTCTTCCGCGGAGAGATAGGCGTTGCGGGAAGACATGGCCAAACCATCCGCTTCGCGCAGGATGGCGCCGCCGGCGATCTCGATTGGCAAGGCGAGGTCGGCCACCAGCCGGCGGATGACCAGGAGCTGCTGATAATCCTTCTCGCCGAAGATGGCGCAGTCGGGCATGGCGGTGATCAAGAGCTTGGCCACCACCGTGGCGACGCCGGAGAAAAAGTGGGGGCGGAAATCGGTCTCCAGCCCTTCGCTGGGGCCACCCACCGAAATGCTCGTCGCGAAGCCTTGCGGGTACATCTCGGCCACCGAGGGCGCGAAGACGAGGTCGGCCTCGGGCAGCTTGGCGGCGTCGGCGTCCAGGTTGCGCGGATAGCGGTCGAAATCTTCGTGCGGCGCGAACTGCGCCGGGTTCACGAAAATGCTCACGACGGTGCGGTCACACTGCTTTCCTGTCTCACGCACCAGCGAGAGATGCCCCGCATGCAGCGCCCCCATGGTGGGGACGAGGCCGATGCGCGCACCTGCCGCCCGCCAACGGGCGATCCGCCCGCGCATTTCCGCGATTGTGTGGACGATTTCCATCCCCGCAACCTTAGCCGCACCCCGCCGCCCGCGCTAGAATTCCGCACCCCGATCGGCCATATACCAGCCATGGACTCTTCCCCGCTGCGCAAGACTATTTCCGAGGCATTCCTCGCCGATGAGGAGGCCATTACCGGCGCGCTCATCGCCGAGGCCAGGCTCACCCCCGCCGAACGCGCCGCCACCGAGGCGCTGGCGCGCGATCTGGTGCAACGTATCCGCGAGCGGCGCGGCGAGCATGGCAGCGTCGATGCCCTGATGCAGGAATACGCGCTCTCCAGCCAGGAGGGCGTGGTGCTGATGTGCCTGGCCGAGGCGTTGCTGCGCGTGCCGGATGCGGCGACGGCCGACAAGCTGATCCGCGACAAGATCGGCAGCGGCAACTGGTCCAGCCACAAGGGCAAATCGGACTCGGTCTTCGTCAACGCCTCCACCTTCGCGCTGATGCTGACGGGGCGCATCGTCAAGCTGGACGACGCCGCGAAATGGGATTTCGACGGCATCTGGCGCAAGCTGGTCACGCGCTCCGGCGAACCGGTGATCCGCCAGGCCGTGACCTATGCCATGCGCATCCTGGGCCGCCAGTTCGTGCTCGGCCGCACCATCGAGGAAGCGCTGAAGGAAGCGCGCGATTACGCGGCCAAGGGCTACCGCTTCTCCTTCGACATGCTGGGCGAGGCCGCTTACACCGCGAAGGACGCCGCGCGCTATTACGACTCCTACCGTAACGCCTTGCAGACCTTGGCCCGCATCCAGCCGGACCGCACCGCGTCCATCTTCGGACGCCCCAGCATCTCGGTGAAATTGTCCGCGCTGCATCCGCGCTACGAATGGCTGAAGCGCGAGCGGGTGATGGAGGAGCTTCTGCCGCGCCTCGTCTCGCTTGCCGCCGAAGCGCGCGAGACCAATTTGGGCTTCACCGTCGACGCAGAAGAGGCCGAGCGCCTCGACCTGATGCTCGACATCTTCGAGGCGATGGGCGAAGCGCCCGCGTTGCGCGGCTGGAACGGATTGGGCCTCGCGGTGCAGGCCTATTCCAAACGCGCGCTGCCGGTGATCGCGTGGCTGGCCGATCTCGCCAAACGCCAGAACCGCCGCATCCCCATGCGCCTTGTGAAAGGCGCCTATTGGGACACGGAGATCAAACGCGCGCAGGAACTGGGCCTGCCGGAATATCCCACTTTCACGCGCAAGGTAGCGACGGACACATCCTATCTCGCGGCGGCGCGGGCGCTGTTCGCGGCGGGTGACGCCATCTATCCGCAATTCGCCACGCACAATGCGCACACACTGGCGGCTATCCAGACTTTCGCCGGCAATCGTACGGATTTCGAATACCAACGGCTGCATGGCATGGGCGAGGCGCTGCATGCGCTCTATCGCGAGATGAACCATGGCGGCGGCACGCGCATCTACGCGCCCGTCGGTACGCATGAGGATTTGCTCGCTTATCTCGTGCGCAGACTGCTCGAGAACGGCGCCAACACCTCCTTCGTCAACCGCCTGGCCGACGACGAAGCGCCCATCGCGGACATCATCGCCGATCCGGTTGAGCAACTGGCCGCGCTGCATCCGCGCCGCAACCCGCGCATTCCCTTGCCGCTCGATCTTCTGCCGGACCACAAGAATTCATCCGGCTTCTATTGGAGCAATCCCGTGATCACCGATCCGCTGCTGGCCGACATGGACGCCGCGCTGAAATCTCCGCAGAAAGCGGCCCTGCTCATCGGTGGCAAGGAGCGCGCGGGAATCTCCGTGCCGATGCGCGACCCTTCCGACCGCCGCCGTGTGGTAGGCGAGGTAATCGAAGCGAGCGCGCAAGATGCGATGGATGCGCTGACGCTCGCCGACAAGGCGCAGCGCGATTGGGACGGCATCGGCGGCGAGGGCCGCGCGAAGATATTGGAACGGGCCGCCGATCTTTTCGAGGAGAATCGCGCGCATCTGATGGCGCTGGCGGTGCGCGAGGCGGGCAAGACGCTGCCCAACGCGCTGGGCGAAATCCGCGAAGCCGCTGATTTCCTGCGCTATTACGCCCACGGCGCGCGCAGCGAATTTGCGCACGATCTGAAATTGCCGGGTCCGACCGGCGAGGAAAACTCGCTGTCGCTGCACGGACGCGGCGTCTTCGCCTGCATCAGCCCGTGGAATTTCCCGCTGGCGATCTTCACCGGACAAGTGGCGGGCGCGCTCGCCGCTGGTAACTCCGTATTGGCCAAACCGGCCGAGCAGACGCCGCTGATGGCTGCCGCCGCGACACGTCTGCTGCATGCGGCCGGTGTGCCGGGTGACGTGCTGCATCTGTTGCCGGGCGACGGCCCGCGCATCGGCAACGCGCTGTTCGGCGATGCGCGTCTCTCCGGCGTCGCTTTCACGGGCTCGACGGATGCGGCGCATGGCATCAATCGCGCGCTCGCCGCTCGCAGCGGCCCGATCGGCACCCTGATCGCCGAGACCGGCGGCCAGAACGCGATGATCGTGGATTCCACCGCGCTTCCCGAACAGGTTTGCCGCGACGTGTTGGCCTCGGCCTTCGACAGCGCCGGCCAGCGCTGCTCCGCCTGCCGCGTGCTGTTCCTGCAGGAAGACGTGGCGGACAAGATGCTGGGCCTGATCCTCGGCGCGATGGATGAGCTGAAGCTCGGCGATCCCATGCTGCTCGACACCGATATCGGCCCGGTGATCGACGAGGAAGCACGCAAGAATTTGCAGGAACATGCGGACCGCATGACGGCCGAAGCGAAGCTTCTGCGCAAACTGCCGGTCGGGCCCGAACTGGCCAACGGTGTGTTCTTCCCGCCGCATGTCTTCGAGATCGCATCGCTCTCCGAACTGAAGCGCGAAGTGTTTGGGCCGGTGCTGCATGTCGTGCGTTACAACGCCGACTCGCTGGGCAAGGTGTGCGACGCGATCAACGCCACCGGCTTCGGCCTCACGCTGGGCATCCACAGCCGCATCGAGGAGACGGCGAATTTCATCCGCGCCCGCGCCCATGTCGGCAATCTCTACGTCAACCGCAACCAGATCGGCGCGGTGGTCGGCGTGCAGCCCTTCGGCGGCGAAGGCCTTTCCGGCACCGGCCCGAAAGCCGGCGGCCCGCACTACCTCGCCCGATTCGCGCATGAGCGGACCTACACGGTGAACACGACGGCGGCAGGCGGCAACGCATCGCTGCTGGCCGGCAGCGGCGGCGCCGACGGAACGTGATATAGATTCGCTCGGGATGAGCGCACACATAATTGTCTTCGGAAACGAAAAGGGTGGGTCGGGCAAATCGACCGCCGCGATGCATGTCGCCGTCGCGCTCGCGCGCATGGGCAAGAGCGTCGCCGCGATCGATCTCGATACGCGGCAACGCAGCTTCTCGCGCCAGCTCGAGAATCGCGCCGATTGGAGCGGCAAGACGGGCGTCACGCTCGCGATGCCGGAAGTGTTCCTGATCCCGCGCTCCGCATCGAAATCGCTGGACGAAGCGGCCGCGGAGGAATTGCAGAAACTTGCCGACGTGCTGGCTGACGTGGAAACGCGCTTCGATTTCGTCGTGATCGACACACCGGGCGCCGACACGCCGCTGTCGCGCGCCGGTCACGCCGCCGCCAACACGCTCGTCACGCCGATGAACGACAGCTTCGTCGATTTCGATCTTCTCGCGCGCATCGATCCCGCCAGTTTCGAGATCAAGGGCCCCAGCCTCTACAGCGATTTCGTCTGGGATTGCAGGAAGCGCCGGTTGATGGCGCGCAAGCCCGCGCTCGACTGGGTGGTGATGCGCAACCGCGTGGCCACCGCGCAAGCCCGCAACAAGCAGCGCGTCGGATTGGCGCTGGAAAATTTGGCGCAACGCATCGGCTTCCGCCTCGCTCCCGGTTTCGCCGAACGCGTGATCTTCCGCGAACTCTTCCCCATGGGCCTGACGATGCTCGACCTGCCACAACCCTCCGTCGGCATGTCGCTGACGATGTCGCACGTCGCGGCCAGGCAAGAAGTGCGCGAACTGCTCATCACGTTGAAGTTGCCCGGTGTGGCGACGCTATAGCCTTAGCTGTCATCCCCGGCCGAGCGATGCGTCAGCATCGTGAGGGAAAGGGGATCCAGGTAGGTCCGGCAGCGCGATCTCACCGAGGAGGCGATCGTACAGATCGTTCCAGCCAGAATTGGTCTTCTCGATCAGCTCGATCTTCCAAGCGCGCTTCCAGTGCTTCATTTTCTTCTCGCGAATGATGGCGAGACGCACGTCCTCGTAGAATTCAAACCAGACGAGAGTGTGGATGCCGTACTTCTTGGTGAAGCCGTCGATCACGTCGCTCTTGTGTTCCCAGGTGCGGCGGATGACGTCGTTCGAGACGCCGATATAGAGCGTCCCGTTGCGGCGGCTGGCGAGGATATAGACGAAGTAGCAATGCTCGCGCATGGCTCACTATAGCGGTGGGACCGGGCCGGTTGAACCACCTGGATCCCCTTTCCCTCGCTACGCTCGGCCGGGGATGACAACGAAAATAGAAGCGCCCTGCCTTCTACCGTCCCGTCGCCGCGAAGCAGGTTTGGCCGCGCTCGGTCAGGCGTTGACAGACGGCGCGGGCCTCGGCTTCGACAAAGGGGCCGAAGCGGGCGCGATACAGCGTGTGGCCGTCCACGGATTGGAATGGCGCGATGATGCGTTGCGCTTGGCCCAGCACGTCGAGCGAGTGTTCGGCGTAGGAGGCGAGTTGGGCCTTGGCCGATGCGGCGTCGTTGAAGGCGCCTATCTGGATGCTCCAGTCGCGGATGCCGGTGAAGCTGGGCGCGGGCGCGGGAACAGACGCCACCTTGTTGCGGTGGACGGGGATGGGCGCGGTGTCGATGTCGCCTTCACCCAGGGCCACGGCGCGGGGTGTCGGCTTGATGCCGGGCGGTGGTGCAAGCGCGGCGGTGATGGTCTGCTTCGGCGGCGTGGGGCGCGGCGTCGGGCGGATGCTGGGGATCGCGACGGTCTGGCGCGGGGGAGGTGGCGGCGGCGCGGCCTGGGCCACGACGGCGGGGCGCGTGGGCGCCACGGCGGGCTGCGGCTTGGGTGTGGCGGCGATCACGTTGGAGCGTAGCGGTGCGGTATCGTCCTGCGGATCCTGACGGGCCTCGGCGCTGTCTTCGTCTTCGACCGAGCCGTTGGGCTGGATGCGGATGTCATCGCCGCCAGGCGCAGCACCAGGCATTGCCGGCGTGCCCAGATCGGCCACGAGCTGCGGATGCGCCACCTGCCACGGCACGCGGGTGCGGGCGACCAGCGTGGGATCGGTGGCGATGCGGGCGAAGGTGTCGTCGAGCAGGCGGACCATTTCGCGGTCGCGCATATGCGCCGTGTTGCCGCCCATCACGATGCCCACGATGTGATGTCCATCGCGCACCACGGAGGAGACGAGGTTGAAGCCCGAGGCTTCCGTGAAGCCGGTCTTGATGCCGTCCGCACCGTCGTAGCGCCCGATCAGGTTGTCATGCGTCTGATAGGTTTCGCCGCGATAGGTGAAATACGGCGTGGCGAAATAGGGGAAATATTGCGGGAAGTCATAGGCCAAGTGATGGGCGAGGATCGCGAGGTCCTGCGCGGTCGTCACCTGTAGCTGGTCGGGCAGGCCGGAGGCGTTGTGGTAGAACGTATGGCTCATGCCCAGCTGGCGGGCCTTGGCCGTCATCAACTCCGCGAAATGCGATTCGGTGCCGCCGATCGATTCGGCGATGGCGACGGCCACGTCATTGGCCGAGCGGATCACGATGGCCTTGATCGCCGCTTCGACCGGGATGGTCTGGCCTGGGCGCAGATACATCTTGGTGGGATGCTGCTCCGCCGCGTGCTCGGACACCGGCAGCTCGGTCTGCATTGTCATCTGACCGTTGCGCAGTTTCTCGAACAGCAGATAGAGCGTCATCATCTTGGTGAGAGACGCGGGATGGCGGATTTGATCGGCATTCCGGGCGTAAAGCACCTTGTTATTGGTGCCGTCCACGATCAGCGCCGCGTCCTTGTCCGGATCGGTGAGGCCTGCGAAATGCACCCCGCCCCTGCGGGCCACGCCGTGGAACTGGTGATGGCGGGCGCTGGCGGGCGCTACGGCCAAGGCAAGCAAAAGGGAGGCGGAAAACACCACCTGAGCGATCGCGCCGGCTCGCGGTCGTTCAAACATCGACACCTCGGGTCAAACTGCCCCCCGCGCAATGAGACCAAATTGTGGCCCCAGCCGCAAGGAAAAACCGAGAATCATCATAGGTTTCCGGCGTTTACGAAGCGTTAACGGATGTTACCGATGACGGTATTCGTAGATCAAATCAAGGTTATCGGAGCGGCTTTCCGGGGCAAATCGTGAATTTTTGTGCACTGCACCATTTTCCCTTGACATCACGATTGGTGCACCGCATATAGGTCGTGTTGCACCGCAGCAAATGCCTGCGGAAGCCCACTAAAGAGGATTAAAACCATGGCGAAGACCAAGACGGCCGACAAGGCCACCGAGACCGCCGAGGCCGCCGTGATCAACGGCACCGCTGCGTTCAAGAACGGCTTCGAGAAGGCCGTGAAGAGCTACGATCATTTCCTGGGCTACGGCAAGGACACCGTGGAAGCCTATCTCAAGGCCGCCAACGCGGCCGGCAAGGGCGTCGAGACGCTCCAGTCCGAGATCTATGGCTTCTCCAAGCAGTCCATCGAGGACTCGCTGGCCGCGACGAAGGCCATCCTCGGCTCCAAGTCCGTCCACGAGGCGTTCGAGCTGCAGACCGATTTCGCGAAGACCGCGTTCGATGCCTATGTCGGCCAGATGACGCGCCTCTCCGAGATCATGACCTCGACCTCCAAGCAGACCTTCGCGCCGCTCCAGGGCCGCGTTCAGGCCTGGGTCGAGATCGTTCAGTCGGCCAGAGTCGCGTAATTTGGTCGCCTAACAAGAAATAAGATCGTTCCGCGGCTCCTCCCCCAATAGCGGAACGGCCTTCGAAAGGGTCCGGTGCTTACGCGCCGGGCCCTTTCTTCATTTCCGGGAGGGGGGATTCGCCAGCAGCCGGCGAGACTATGGAGAGGCCTGTTGGATTCACGCAGAGCCGCAGAGCCGCAGAGGAGTGTGCGTCTCTCTAACAATTCGTCATGGCCGGGCTTGTCCCGGCCACCCATAAACACTGTCTAGCAGTGCGGGTATGGGTGGCCGCCACAAGGGCGGCCATGACGGTTTTGGGGATTGGAGCAAAACAGCGGCCACAGACTCATTCCTCTGCGGCTCTGCGCCTCTGCGTGAATCCGGCAGACCTTTCCGCCAGCCTCGCTGACCACAATGGAGGCTTAACTTTCCGTCCGCGTAAGGTTTCACCACACCCGCACTGGAACATTGCAAGCCCACCCCCCATATCCGTTACACTACCGGCAATGAGCGACGACAACGACGACGATAACGGGCTGGATAACGGCACGGGTGGGAACGGCGGCACGGGCGTCGTCACCAAGACGCGCGCCAAGACCAAAAAGCCCAGCCTCTACAAAGTCCTCATCCTCAACGACGACTACACGCCCATGGAGTTCGTCGTTCACATCCTCGAGCGGTTCTTCAACAAGAATCGCGAGGAGGCGGTGACGATCATGCTGCATGTCCACAGGCACGGCGTGGGCATTTGCGGCGTCTTCACCTACGAGGTAGCCGAGACGAAAGTGGCGCAGGTGATTGAATTCTCCCGCCGCCACCAGCATCCTTTGCAGTGCACGATGGAAAAGGAATAGCGATGCCATCCTTGTCGCGCAGTCTCGAACAGGCGCTTCACCGGGCCATCAAGCTCGCCAGCGACCGCCACCACGAATATGCGACGCTCGAGCATCTCCTGCTCGCGCTGGTGGACGACCCGGACGCGGCCCAGGTGATGAAGGCCTGCAACGCCGATATCGACGCGCTGCGCAAGGCGCTTCAGAAATACATCGACGAGGAGCATATCGCGCTTGTCATCGAGGACGGTGAGGACGCCAAGCCCACCACCGGATTTCAGCGCGTGGTGCATCGCGCGCAGCAGCATGTTCAGAGTTCCGGCCGCGACGAAATCACCGGCGCCAATGTGCTGGTGGCGCTGTTCAGCGAGCGCGAGAGTAACGCGGTCTATTTCCTCCAGGAGCAGAACGTCACGCGGCTGGATGCGCTGAACTATATCAGTCACGGCATCGCCAAACGCCCCGGCATGAGCCAGCAAAAGGCTCCGCGCGGCGCCGACGAGGACGAAGAGAACACCGAGAAGGCCAACAAGAACGGCACCGAGGCGCTCGAGGCCTATTGCGTCAATCTGAACGAGAAGGCCAAGACAGGCCGCATCGATCCGCTGATCGGCCGCGACACTGAGGTCGAACGCACCATCCAGATCCTCTGCCGCCGCCAGAAGAACAACCCGCTCTTCGTGGGCGATCCCGGCGTGGGCAAGACGGCCATCGCCGAAGGCCTGGCGCGCAAGATCGTGAAGAACGATGTGCCGGAAGTGCTGCGCAACGCCACGATCTATTCGCTCGACATGGGCGCCTTGATCGCCGGCACCCGCTATCGCGGCGATTTCGAGGAACGGCTGAAGTCGGTCGTGAAGGAGCTCGAAGCCATCAAGGGCGCGATCCTTTTCATCGACGAGATCCACACCGTGATCGGCGCCGGCGCCACCAGCGGTGGCGCGATGGATGCGTCCAACCTGCTGAAGCCCGCGCTGCAGCAGGGCACGCTGCGCTGCATGGGATCGACCACCTACAAGGAATACCGGCAGTATTTCGAGAAGGACCGTGCGCTCGTCCGCCGCTTCCAGAAGATCGACGTGGTCGAGCCGACGGTGCCGGACGCGATCAAGATCCTGAAGGGCATCAAGAGCTATTACGAGGACTTCCACAAGATCCGCTACACGGCGGACGCCATCAAGGCGGCCGTCGAGCTGAGCGCGAAATACATCAACGACCGCAAGCTGCCGGACAAGGCGATCGACGTGATCGACGAAGTGGGTGCTTCGCAGATGCTGTTGCCCGAATCCCGCCGCAAGAAGGTCATCGGCGTGAAGGAAGTGGAAGAGGTGATCGCCATGATCGCCCGCATCCCCCCCAAATCCGTGTCGAAGACGGATGCCGAGCAGCTGCTCCACCTGGAAGACGATCTGCGCCGGGTGGTCTTCGGCCAGAACGAGGCGATCCATCAGCTTTCGTCCGCCATCAAGCTGGCCCGCGCCGGCCTGCGCCAGGGGGAGAAGCCGATCGGCAGCTATCTTTTCTCGGGCCCCACCGGTGTCGGCAAGACGGAAGTGGCCAAGCAGCTCGCCAGCATCATGGGCGTGGAGCTGATCCGCTTCGACATGAGCGAATATATGGAGCGCCATACGGTGAGCCGTTTGATCGGTGCGCCGCCGGGCTATGTCGGCTTCGACCAGGGCGGGTTGCTGACGGATGGCGTGGACCAGCATCCGCATTGCGTGCTCCTGCTCGACGAGATCGAGAAGGCGCATCCGGACCTGTTCAACATCCTGTTGCAGGTGATGGACCACGGCAAACTGACCGACCACAACGGCAAGAAGATCGACTTCCGCAACGTGGTGCTCATCATGACAACCAACGCCGGTGCGTCCGACGCCGCGAAGGAAGCCATCGGCTTCGGCCGCGGCAAGCGCACGGGCGAGGACGACGAAGCCATCAAGCGCCTCTTCACCCCGGAATTCCGCAACCGCCTCGACGCCACCATCGCCTTCGCCCCCTTGGGCCGCGACACCATCGACCGCGTGGTGGAGAAGTTCGTGCTCGAACTCGAAGGTCAGCTCACCGACCGCGACATCGTGTTCGACCTGACCGCCGAAGCGACGAGATGGCTGGGCGAAAAAGGCTACGACGAAGCCTTCGGCGCGCGGCCCTTGGCGCGCGTGATCCAGGACAACATCAAGAAACCGCTCGCTGACGAGATCCTGTTCGGCAAGTTGAAGAACGGCGGCACGGTGAAAGTGCTGCTGGACCGCGAAACCGACAAACTCGTCTTCGAATTCATCACGGATGAAGACCTGAAGCCGAAGGCCCTTCCGCCGCCGAAGAAGCCCAAGGCGGAGGAGAATGTTTAGGGTGAGATGACGTACGAGAAGCAAAAGGTCGCTTGCGTCGCAGAGGAGCGGCCAGAGCTTTCATCTATTTTGCCGATTTTGATGGGTGGGAACGCTCTCTGGCATCGCACCTCCGTTAAATCGCTGAAAGCTATAATTGATAGCGGTTTTATCCAGCCGAATTTGGGCCAATTCGAAGTTACCTATTCGCAATCGTGCCAATGCTTTGGCCGCTCCATAGGTGCGGTGTGCATGTTTGATTTCAACTCCGCGACTCCCGAACAGGTGCTTTTTAGCGCGGATAATTGGGGAGGCTTTCTTGTCGACAGGGGGGCTGCAACAGTTTGGATTCGTGTAGATCGCGATAAACTTGATCCCAATAACATTGTTTCGTCGGAGGATGCGAGCGCACTCAGGCCGACACTGATTCCGTACGTTGAAGCTTGGTACAGAGGGCCGATACCTAAGGCTGCTTTCATTGCTTTTTTGGTAATAAAGCGTACTGCGATCGCGGGTCATATCTTGGTGCCAAATACTGCCAGTGCGATGGATGTAATCGAGGAAATTTCAATCGCATGGGAAGCAGAGCAGGAGAGCGACGAGGCAGTTCGTCACTCGAACGGTGAATTTACTTTAGCGGGCGCTGTTAAGGCATCTGCTTCGTCGCGTGAGAGATAGAGCAAGCTCTCCTGTGCAAGATCGACGATTTCCGATCAAATAATAAGTCGTTATGGCCAGGCTTGTCCCGGCCACCCATTTTCCAGAGTCTTTCCGGAGAGACTGAGTTTATGGATGGCCGGGACAAGCCCGGCCATGACGGGTTTGGGTTTTAGCTGCCCTCTGGAAATCCTCCGTGGACAGCGCCATCATCATGCCCCATGACCAACCCACCCATCACCGGCGGCTGTCTTTGCGGGGCGCTTCGTTACGAGGTCTCCGGCGCGCCCGGCGCGATGGGACATTGTTATTGCGAGGATTGCCGCAAGGCGTCCGGCTCGGGGTTCATTCCGTTCATGATGGTGCCCGCCCCGCAGTTGCGCATCACGGGTGCGGTGCTCACGCATAGCAAGCTGCTACAGAACGGCCGCCACGCGGACCGCAATTCCTGCGCGGTATGTGGCGGGCTCGTCTTCGGCGGCATTCTGGGCAAGACGGAGCAGCACACCATCTATGCCGGATCGCTGGACGATCCCACGCTGTTCAAACCCGCCATCGCCATCAACGTGCAAGGCAGGCCCGATTGGGCGCTGGTGCCCGAAGGCCTCACGCAATTCCTGCGGATGCCGGAATGAGCGAAGCCGCCATCGCCGCCGCCATGACATGCCTCGACGATTTCATGGCGGCGTTCAACGCGCGCGATGTGGCCGCGTTCGAGACGACGTTCAATTTCCCGTCCGTGCGGCTCGCGTCGGGCAAGCTCGTGATCCTCAACAAGGGCGATCACCGGCCGGAGATGTTCGACAAGGGGCCGCTCGCGGAATGGCACCATTCCGGATGGGACCGCCGTGATGTGATCCATGCTGGCGTGGACAAGGTGCATATCGATACGCGCTTCACCCGCTACCGCGCCGACGGTAGCATCATCGGCGGCTTCGACTCCATCTATGTGGTGACGAACGAAGCCGGACATTGGGGCGTGAAAATCCGCTCCAGCTTCGCGCCATAGCGAAAACGCTAAAGCGCCGCGCGGATTTTTGCGGCGATGGGTTCCAGCACGTCCGGCTTCTGCATCGCGCGCCCGTGAAGCTGAAGGTCCAGGCCGTCCTCGCGCGGTAGGATGTGGAAATGGATGTGCGGGATGCTTTGCCCCGCCGCCGTGCCATTGAGCTGCACCAGCATGATGCCGGAGGCGCCGAGGCCCTTCTTCACCGCCTTCGCCACTTTCTGCGTGGTGCGAATGAGCGCGGCCGCGCCTTCCGGCGAGAGGTCGAGGATGCCTTCCGCCGGTTCCTTGGTGATGACCAGCGTGTGGCCCTCGATGGAGGGCATGATGTCCATCAGCGCCAAAGTGAGATCGTCCTCATAGATCGCGATCTTGGGCAGCTCTCCGCGCAGGATGCGGGCGAAGATGTTGTTTGGGTCGTAGGTCATGATCGCTTTGTACCTCAATCCTGCGGCCTGCGGTAAGGCCCATGTTCGGCGAGGGCTTCGATATTCTCCGCTACGGCTTCGCGCTCGCGCACGAGGTAATCAGCCACTGCGCGGCGCAAGCCGGAATGCGCGATGAAATGGGCCGAGTAGGTGGACACCGGCATGTAGCCGCGCAGGAGTTTGTGCTCGCCCTGCGCGCCGGCCTCGACGCGGGAAAGCCCGCGCGCGATGGCGAATTCGATGGCCTGGTAATAGCAGGTCTCGAAATGCAGGAAGGGGATGAACTCCGTGCAGCCCCAGTTGCGCCCGAAGAGCGTGCCTTCGCCCATCAGGTTCAGCGCGCCCGCGATGTAACGTCCGTTACGTCTGGCCAGGATCAGCACGACCTGCTCGCCCATGCTGCTGCCGATGCGGCTGAAGAATTCGCGGGTGAGATAAGGCCGGCCCCATTTGCGGCCGCCGGTGTCCATGTAGAATTCGAAGAACACATCCCAATGCGCTTCGGTGATCTCGGCGCCGGAAAGCCAATCGAATTCCACGCCCGCCGCGAACACCGCCGCGCGCTCTTTCCGCAGATTCTTCCGCTTGGACGAGGAGAGTTCGCCCAGGAATTCGTCGAAGCTTTTGTAGCCGCGATTCTCCCAATGGAATTGCTGGTCGGTGCGCAGCAGGTAACCCAGCGCGCCCGCTGCTTTCCATTCCGGTTCTGTGAGGAAGGTGATGTGCAGCGATGATGTATTCAGCTCCGTCACCGCCGTGGCGCTTGCCGCCAGAAGCGCGTTGCGGGTTTCCTCGCGCGATGCCAGCAGTCGCCGCCCCGTCACCGGCGTGAACGGCACGCTGGCCTGCAGTTTCGGATAATATTCGCCGCCGGCACGCGCGAAAGCCTCGGCCCAGCCATGATCGAAAACATATTCGCCTTGCGAATGCGTCTTGGCGTAGAGCGGCATCAGCCCGCGAACCGTGTCGCCGTCTTCGATGGTGAGGTGGCAGGGTTGCCAGCCCGTCTCGATGGTGGCCGAGCCGGATTCTTCGCAGGCCGCGAAGAATTCGTAACGCGTGAAAGGATGCGGATCAGCGGAGCCTTCGGGATTGGCGCAGGCGTTCCACGCCTCCCGCCCGATCTCGGCCGCCGAACCTCTCACACGCGCTGTGATTTTGCTCACACCAGTTCGAAGATCGCCTCGACTTCGGTGGCCACGTTGCGCGGCAGAGAGCCCGCGCCCACCGCGGCGCGCGCATGCCGCCCCGCATCGCCCAGCACTTCCACGAAGAGGTCGGACGCGCCGTTCGCCACTTCCGGATGCTGGCTGAAGCCGGGCACCGCGTTTACGAACACCGTCACCTTCACACAGCGCGCGATGCGATCGAGATCGCCGTCGCAAGCGGCCTTGGCCTGCGCCAGCACATTGATGGCGCAAAGCCGGGCGGCGGCCTTGCCGTCGTCCAGCGAAATCTCGCTACCGACGGTGCCGACATATTTCAGAGCGCCGGCATCCATCGTCACCTGGCCGGAGATGAACACCATCTTGCCGCTCACCACATAGGGCACATAGCTGGCGACGGGCGCCGGCGGCGTGGGCAGGCTGAGCCCGAGTTCCTTGAGGCGCGTTTCGATCTTTCCGGCCATTTCGTTCTCCGTGGTTGGGCTCAATGTAGGGGCTAGAAGCGGAAAACTGAATCAAAAAATCCTCATCAAAAAATCACCAAAGAAATCGTCATGGCCGGGCTTGTCCCGGCCACCCATATTCCAGAGTCTATCCGGCAAGACTCTGGAATATGGATGGCCGCCACAAGGGCGGCCATGACGGTGGAGAGAGGGTTGTCACAACTTTCCCCTCCCAAAGCAAACAGCTATACAGCCGCATGAGCAAGACGCTCGATGCCGACGATCCGTGCCCCGCGCGTGACGGTTTCGCCATGCCGGCGGAATGGTCGGTGCATGCGCGTACCTGGATGTGCTGGCCCTGCCGCGTGGATGTGTGGAACGGACCGGACGGGCTGGTGCGCGCCCGCCAGGCGTTCTCCCGCGTGGCGCGCGCCATCTCCAGCTTCGAGCCGGTCACAATGGTGACGCGGCCGGAGGATGCGGCGGAGGCGCGGCTCACCTGCGGCGGCAAGGCGGAGATATTGCCCCTGCCGCTGGACGATTCCTGGGCCCGCGACATGGGGCCGACCTTCGTGACGGCTCCCGATGGCGAACGCGCCGGCGTCGCCTGGAGCTTCAACGCCTGGGGTAACAAATATCATCCGTACACGAACGATGCCCTGCTGGCGGGGCGTATCCTGGAACGCGACCGGTTGCGCACCTATGCGGCGCCGCTGGTCTGCGAGGGCGGCGCGATCCATTCGGACGGCGAGGGCACGCTGCTGACCACCGAGCAGTGCCTGCTCAATCCCAACCGCAACGCGAACCTCACACGCCAGCAGATCGAAGAGCGCCTGGCGCTGTTCACCGGCGCGCGGCGCATCCTGTGGCTGGGCGACGGCTTCTCGGACGACGAGACGGACGGCCATATCGACAACATCGCCTGTTTCGCGGGACCAGGCCGCGTGATCGTGGGCGTGCCGCAACGCCGCTCTCATCCCGATTACGAGCCGGTGATGGAGGCGCTGCGCCGGCTGGGAGAGGCGCGCGACGCGAGGGGCCGGACGCTGGAGATCGTCGAGATTGCCCAGCCGCGTCATGAACGTGCCGACTGGCGCGGGCGGCCGTTGCAGGCGAGCTATGTGAATTTCTATCTGGCGAACGGCGGCGTGGTGATGCCGTCCTTCGACGACCCCGCCGACGAAGCCGCCCGGTCCGTGCTGGCCGATTGCTTCCCGGGCCGCGACATCCTGCAGCTGGACGCGCTCGACATCGTGGAAGGCGGCGGCGGCATCCACTGCATCACCCAGCAGGAACCGGCCGGAGAAATCGAATGAGCACCACGTTCTTCCACGCGCTCGAGATCAAGCTGCTGGATCCCGCCGTGCGCGGTTCGCGCGAGGCTGTATCTGCCTTACTGTCGGACGACTTCGTCGAAGTCGCGAGCAACGGCCGGATTTACGGCAAGCCCACAATTCTCGATCTCCTGGTCGCCGAAGTAGCCACCGGCGTGCCGGACCACCAGATATCCGATTTCTCGCTGCGCATGATTGCGCCCGAAATCGCACTGGTGACTTATCATTCCACCACGCCGGAGCGTCGCTCCATCCGCTTCTCGCTGTGGAAACAGACGGGCGGCGAATGGCGGATGGTCTTTCATCAAGGCACAATAACAACATGAGTGACTCGCGATGAGCCAGAACGACAACACGTCGCCGCCGATTCCGGCGCCTGTCATCGGCCTTTTGAAGTTCATGATCCCGTTCGAGATCGTTTTCGCGATCGGGCTCTATGCCTATTTCCGCTGGGCGGAGAATGACGCGGCAACGGGATTGATCGCGGCCGGTGCGTCGCTGCTGCTGGGCCTCATCATGGTGGCCTTCACCGTGTGGTCGATGATGCGCAACGCCGCCAAGCGGGGGAAAGATCAGTGAGGAACGTTACATTCGCCGCCACCCAGTTCGCCTGCTCGTGGGACGCGAAGGCGAATATCGCCAAAGCCAAATCGCTCGCGCGCGCGGCGGCAGCGGACGGCGCGAACGTCATCCTGATCCAGGAACTGTTCGAGACGCCCTATTTCTGCCAGGACCAGTTGGCCGATCATTTCGCGTTGGCGGTGCCCGCCGAGGGCAATCCGCTGATCGCGGAGATGAGCGCGCTCGCGAAGGAGTTGCGCGTCGTGCTGCCCGTCAGCTTCTTCGAGAAAGCCGGGCACGCGCATTTCAATTCGCTGGCGATGGTGGATGCGGATGGGCGCATGCTGGGCTTGTATCGCAAATCGCACATCCCCGACGGCCCCGGCTATCAGGAGAAATTCTACTTCACGCCGGGCGACACCGGCTTCAAGGTCTGGCGCACGAAGTTCGGCGTCATCGGCTGCGGCATCTGCTGGGACCAATGGTTCCCAGAATCCGCCCGCGCCATGGCGCTGATGGGCGCGGAGGCGTTGCTCTACCCCACCGCCATCGGCACCGAACCCCCGCCCGCGCCGCCGGTCGACAGCCGCGATCACTGGCGCCGCGTCATGCAGGGCCATGCGGGGGCGAACTATATGCCGCTTGTCGCATCAAACCGCATCGGCACCGAGAAAGGTGCCACGGGCGAGATGACCTTCTACGGCTCCTCCTTCATCGCCAGCCCCACCGGCGAGATCGTCGCCGAGCTCGACCGTCGTAACGAAGGTTACGCGGTGGCCTCCTTCGACCTCGACGAGATCGCCAGGATGCGCGCGAGCTGGGGTCTGTTCAGGGACCGGCGCCCGGAGCTGTACGGTCCGATCGGCGGACATAGCGCGTAGGAGCGCCTATGCCGGAAACTTCTTCCCGATAAATCCCAGTACCGTCAGCACGATGCCGATTCCGGCCACCACGCCCGAGGCTTCGCCGACGGTTTGCATCATCGTGGCGGGGTCGTTGGACTGCGGCGCCATGCCCATCATGACGAGGAAGAATCCAGCGGCCAGGACGACGAGCGCGATCCCGGTGATGATGAAACGCATGTTTTTCTGACGCATGGTGGCCCCTGAAATGTGCGAGTCGTAGCATCGGCGAAACGCGCGGCGCTGTCATCCCGCTCCAATATTCAAACTGATTACCGCCGTTCGCCCCGCAAGCCACGCCCCTTGCCAACCGCCTCTCCGCCGAATTTGGCGCGGACCTTGTCCATGGCGCGTTCGGCGGCGGCGCGTTTGTCGGCGGGGCGGTCTACGAGGTCCAGCGGGTCGCATTCATGCGCGCCGCAGATGTTGGCGAGGCCGACGCCCAGGAGACGGTAGGCGGTGCCGTCGGCTTCGCGCTTCAGGGAGTCGCGGGCGGTGCGGAAGATGCGGTCGGCGAGTTGCGTCGGCGCTTCGAGGGAGTGGCTGCGGGTCTTCAGCCGGAAGCTCGCGCTCTTCAGTTTCAGCACGACGGTCCAGCCGCCCAGCTCCGCCGCTTTCGCGCGGGTCGAAACGCGTTCGGCCTGGCGCCACAATATCTTCTCCAGATCGGCGAAGGACGAGATGTCCCCATCGAAGGTGGTTTCGGAGGAGATGCTCTTCATCTCGCCGGAGGGATCGACGGCGCGATGGTCCTCGGCCTGCGCCATGCGGTGCAGCCAGAGGCCGGTGTTGCCGTAGCGCGCGGCGAGGTCGCGCAATTCGGCGTCCTGCAACTGCGCGATGCGGGTGTAGCCGTCTTTCGCGAGGCGCGTTTCCAGCGCCTTGCCGGCGCCGCGAATGAAGCCGATGGGCTTATCGCGCAGGAAGCTCTTCGCCTCGGCGCGGCCGATGATGGAGAAACCGCGCGGCTTGTCGAGATCGCTGGCGAGCTTGGCCAGGAACTTGTTGTGGCTGAGGCCGATGGAGGCGGTGATACCGATCTCACTCTCGATGCGCTTCGACAAAGCGGCCATGGTCTTGGCGGGGATGGTGCCGTGCAGGCGTTCGGTGCCGGAGAGATCGAGATAGGCTTCGTCGAGCGACAGCGGCTCGACCAGCGGCGTCAGGTCCTTCATCAGCGCGCGCACCTGCCGCGCCACGGCGACATATTTCGCCATGTTGGGCTTGATGATCACGGCCTCGGGGCAAAGCCTGCGCGCCTGGAACATCGGCATGGCGGAGCGTACGCCCGAGATGCGCGCGATGTAGCAGCAGGTGGAAACCACGCCGCGCTTCCCGCCACCGATCATCAAGGGCTTGTCGGCGAGGCTGGGGTCGTCGCGCTTCTCGATGGCCGCGTAGAACGCGTCGCAATCGATATGGGCAATGGAAAGCGTCTCCAGCTCTGGATGCGCCGCGATGCGACGGCTGCCGCAGGATTTGCAGCGCACGGTCCCGTCGCGCAGATCGGCGAGACAATCGCGGCAGAAGGCGCTCATCGCGGCAGCCCGGCGGCAACCTCGTTCGGCCGCCACAGCCACGCGGCACCACGCACCCCGCTGGAATCGCCGTGGCGGTTCCTGAGCACCAGCGGCGGGGCTTCCAAGGTGAAGGCGTAACGTTCGATACGCTTCGGCAACTCGGCATAGAGCGCATCGATGTTGGAGAGGCCGCCGCCCAGCACGATGGCGTCGGGGTCCAGGATGTTGACCACCGTTGCGATGGCGCGCGCGAAGCGGTCGAGGAAGGCTTCGAACACCGCGCCCGCCGCCGCATCGCCCTCGGCGGCGGCTTTGGCGATTGCCGCCGCGTCGAGCTTGCGCCCGGTGGCGGCGGCGAATTCGCGCGCAAGCGAGGGCCCGCTGCACCAGGCTTCGACGCAGCCGCTGCGGCCGCAATAACAGATGGGGCCGGGGCGTTCGTCATCGCGCGGGGCGGGCAGGGGGATGTGTCCCCATTCGCCCGCGATGCTGTGCGCGCCTGTGATGGCGCGCCCGCCGACGCAAACGCCGCCGCCCACGCCGGTGCCCGCGATGATGCCGAACACGACGTGCTTGCCGGCCGCGGCGCCATCCGTCGCTTCGGAGAGCACGAAGCAATAGGCGTCGTTGGCGACGCGCACCGGGCGGGCGAGGGTGGCTTCCAGATCCTTATCGAGCGGATGGCCGATCAGGCGCGTGGAATTGGCGTTCTTGACCATGCCGGTCACCGCGCTCATCGCGCCTGGAATGGCGATGCCGACGCTGCCACGCTGTCCCAGCCGCTCTTCCGTCGCCAGAACGAGACCGGCGATGGCTGCGATGGTCTTGTCGTAATCGCCGGTGGGTGTCGGCACGCGCTCGCGGGTGAGGATCGCGCCGCTATCGTCCAGCGCCAGCACTTCGATCTTGGTGCCGCCGAGGTCGACGCCGATGCGCATCAGGCATCCCCCAGCCTGTCGCGCCCCAACTTGGCGAGAATGAAGCGCTCCGCGTCGCGCCACGTCTCCGCCCGCAGATGCGCATGCGGCGTGACGGGCAGCAGCGGCTTCAGCCGTTCATCGCCGATCAGATGGATACGGAAAACCTCCGGCGCGGCTTCTTCCGCCGACGCCAAGTGCTGTGGAATATCATCGACGAAGAACGCTATGCCGCCCGCGCGTTTGGCAAGCGTGCGGACGGCTGCACCTTTCGGCCCGGAATTTACCAGCAGCGGAAAATCGAACCCCAGCGTCGCGAAGTTGCGCAGCCGCGCGGGCGCCTGCGCGGGCGGGACGTTGGAGAGCACAACGACGGACATGTCGGCGGACAGCGCGGCCAGCACGGCCTGCGCATCTTGCACCGCGTCCAGCCAATCGAGTTCTGCGCGGAACTCATCCAGCAAAGCGGTGACTTCGATGTCAAGCAAAGCGGTCTGGTCGCTCAGCCGCTTCACATTGCCGTGCAGGCGATAGGAGACCAGATCGAGATAGAACTCCCGCTTGCGCAGGAAGCGGTCGAGGCCCTCGGCGAAACGCAACAGCACCTCATCCGCGTCCACGATCAGCAACGGCCGCCCGGCGCGGAGGGGAACGGTGGCCGCGTCGGTGTAGAATTCCGTCATTCGCCAACAAGCCGATAACGGGCGTGGTGGACGTCCTGCGGCGTGAGGCCTGCCTCGCTGCAGAAGGCCGCGAGCAGCGCGTCGTCACTCAGAAGATGATTCAACACCGCACCCAGCATCGCCGGATCGCCGGCGCGCTCGCGCAGCTCGGATGGATCGGCGCCGGAGAGGCTCATGAAACGCAGCAAGTCGTCCTCGCGCCCGGCGAGGAACGCCAAGGCACGGATCGCGATCATTTCCGGCGAAACCGTGGAATTCTTTTGCCTCAACACCATGCGCGGAGCATGGCAGCGAAGCGAAAGCCGCGCCAGAGCTAGCCCTGCGCGCGGACCATATGCGCCAGACGCTGGCCGGTTTCCGCGAGCTGGTGGCCGACATGCTCCAGCGCGCGCCGGTCGGGCAGGCGCGACGCCCAGCCACGGGCCGCATCACCCGCCTCGCGCGCGCCACGGCGCAGATATTCCTCCGCCCTTGGATCGACGGCGGCGATGACGAGCGCGGTCGCGCCCAGCGCGATGATCACGCCAAGCGTCGCCAGGGTGGCGATGCCAATTTTGGCGCCGGTGCGCGCGGTGCGGGTGGCCTGCCGCGCGACGCGGCGGGGCGTTTCTGCTGTGCGGGCCCGGCGCACGACGCGCTTGGCCTTGCGCGTGGCTGTCGCTGCGGTGGCCATTAGCGGCGGCTCAGCAGGTGGGTGACCAGCGCGCCGGCGGCGAAGGCCGCGAGCAGGCTGAGCCAAGGATTCTCCTCGACCGTCTCTTCCACGGTCTCGATCGAGCGCTGACCGCGCTCCGTCACCGATTCGTAGAGATCGGCCGCCATGTCCTCAACCCGGCGCAAAAGGCGCTCGATATCGGCGGCGCGGGAGCGAAACGTGCCCTCCGCGGCATCGGCCGCATCCTCGCCCAAATTCTGGGCATCGTCCTTCAAATCGTTCACGTCGTTAACAATTCGGCCAGCAGCGCTCATCGGACACCTTTTTGGGTAAGCCTCACGGCAGTTAACGCCATAACACACATTTGGTGCCCAGGCTGAAAGCGTCAAGAGAGCGTTAAGACATCCCCACTAATACTAGCCGAACAAGGGCGCGGGGGCGCCCGACCCGGGGTGTGGAGAGCAAGCGAATGGATGCGAAGGCGAAAACCGTTCTGATCGTGGAGGATAACGAGCTCAATATGAAGCTCTTCCACGATTTGCTCGACGCCCATGGCTACAACATCTTGCAGACCAAGGACGGCATGGAAGCGCTGGATATCGCGCGCGAGCATCGTCCCGATTTGATTCTGATGGACATCCAGCTTCCGGAAGTCTCCGGGCTGGAAGTCACCAAGTGGCTGAAGGAGGACGATTCGCTGAAGGCCATTCCGGTGGTCGCGGTGACGGCCTTCGCCATGAAAGGCGATGAAGAGGTGATTCGGCAGGGCGGCTGCGAGGCCTATATCTCCAAGCCCATCTCGGTCACCAGCTTCCTCGACACCGTGCGCCGCTTCATCGGCTAACCACCATGACCGCGCGCGTCCTGGTCGTCGACGACATCCTCTCCAACGTGAAGCTTCTCGAAGCGAAGCTGTCGGCTGAGTATTTCGAAGTCGTCACCGCCTTCAACGGATTGGAGGCCTTGGCGCGCGTCGAGGAGCACGAGCCTGATATCGTGCTGCTGGACGTGATGATGCCGGGTATGGATGGCTTCGAAGTCTGCCGCCGCATCAAGCAGAACCCGCGCACCGCGCATGTCCCCGTCGTGATGGTGACGGCGCTGGACCAGCCCAGCGACCGCGTCGCGGGGCTCGATGCAGGCGCCGACGATTTCCTGACCAAGCCGGTCGACGATTCCGCGCTCTTCGCCCGCGTGCGCAGCCTCGTGCGCCTCAAGCTGATGACGGACGAGTTGCGCCTGCGCGAAACGACCGGCCAGAACATGGGCCTGATCGATCCGGCCGATACGCTGACCGACACGGCGCCGACAGGCCGTATTCTGGTGATCGAGGACCGGCCGGAATCCGTGGCCTGGTTCAACCTCGCGCTGACACCCGCCAATGAAGTGATGGCGGTGGATTCGTTCGAGGAAGCGCTGGTGCGGGTGCGCGGCGGCGATTTCGATCTCATCGTTGTGAGCCTGGGCCTGCGCTGTTTCGACGGCTTGCGGCTTTGCTCGCAGCTTCGCTCCCTGCCGGAGGGCCGCAACGTGCCGATCCTGGTGCTGGTGAGCGAGGGCGACCGCCGCAAGCTGAACCAGGCGCTGGAGATGGGCGTCAACGATTACCTCACGCGCCCGGTGGACAAGAACGAGCTGATCGCGCGCGTGCGCACGCAGCTCCGCAAGAAGCGCTATGCCGACAGGCTGCGCCACAATGTGCAGCTCAGCCTGGAGATGGCGATCACCGACCAGCTCACCGGCTTGCACAATCGCCGCTACATGGCGCGGCATCTGGACAATCTGATCACGGGCGCGCGCAAATCCGGCCGCCCGCTCGCGTTCCTCATCATGGATATCGACCACTTCAAGTCAGTCAACGACACGCACGGCCACGACGCGGGCGACGAAGTGCTGCGCGAATTCGCGGGGCGCATCTCCGCCAACGTCCGCGGCATCGATCTCGCCTGCCGCTACGGCGGCGAGGAATTCGTGGTGGTTATGCCCGACACCGACATGGCCTTCGCCTTCACGGTGGCCGAACGGTTGCGCCGCAGCGTCGAAGAAGCGCCCTTCGCCATCACCCGCGAACCGCACAACCTGCACGTCACGATCAGCATCGGCATCGCTGGCTCAGAGGGCAACGTGGACTCCGCCGACAAACTGCTGCACCGCGCCGACCAAGCCCTCTACCGCGCCAAACGCGAAGGCCGAAACAGAGTCGTGGCGGACGCGGCGTAGAGAATACCGCCCTCCCCTTGAGGGAGGGCCGACAATTTGCGAAGCAAATTTCGGGGAGGGGAAACCCTCTCTCGACTCGCGTCTGATATGACGCCCTGCTCCCCCTCCCCGAAATTTTCCTCGCTACGCTCAGAAAATTATCGACCCTCCCTCAAGGGGAGGGCGGGTCTTCCTCGGAAGCCTCGACGTCCGCCGCTTCCTTCGCGGCCTTGTCGATCACTTCCAACAGTGTCTCCGGATCGTGCGCGCCGGAGACGGCGTATTTGTTGGCGAAGATGAAAGTCGGCACGCCAGAGATGCCCATGCGATGGGCGAGGTCGTCCTCTCGCGCGATGATTTCGCGGTCGGCGCCTTCTTCCAGTAGATCGGCGACGAGCGCGGTGTCCATGCCGACGAGATCGGCGATCTCCACCAGCACGTCGATGTCGCCGATGTCGCGTCCGTCCTCGAAGTACGCCTTGAACAGAGCCTCGACGGCTTCGTCCTGCAACCCGGCGCCGCCGGCCCAGCGGATCAACCGGTGGGAGTCTATGGTGTTGGGCGTCTTCAGGATGCGGTCGAAGGCGAATGCGATGTCTTCGGCTTCGCCGGCCTGGCGGATGGCGTCGCTCATGGCGCGCGGGCGTTCGCCGTCGCCGAACTTTGCCTTGAGATAGGCCTTGCGCTCCACGCCCTCGGGCGGGATGGACGGATCGAGCTGGAAGGCGCGCCAGCGCACGTCGAATTCGATGTCCGGGCGCTCGATCAGGGCGCGGGCGAGGCGGCGCTTTCCGATGAAGCACCAGGGACAAATCGTGTCGGACACTACGTCAATCTGCATGGCGGCGGCTTCGATGTTTACGGCTTCGCTTTCCAAGATTAAGACATCAACGCCGCCATTCCAATGAGGTTTCCATGGGTCCGCTTCACGGTATCCGCATCGTCGAGTTCGCCGGCATCGGGCCGGGGCCGTTCGCCGCCATGCTCTTTTCCGACATGGGCGCAGAGGTCATCCGTATCGACCGCAAGGGCGGCCGGCTGCCCAGCAAGATGGAAATCTACCTGCGCGGGCGCAAGACCGTAGCGCTCGACCTGAAGAAGCCGCAAGCCGTGGAAGCCGCTCTCAAGCTGATCGACAAGGCGGACGCGCTGATCGAAGGCTTCCGCCCCGGCGTGATGGAACGTTTGGGTTTAGGCCCTGACGTGTGCCTCGCGCGCAACCCGCGGCTCGTCTATGGCCGCATGACGGGATGGGGACAGACCGGTCCGCTCGCCAATGCCGCGGGACACGACATCAACTACATCGCGCTCACCGGCGCGCTGCACGGCATCGGCCATGGCGCGGGCAAGCCGACGCCGCCGCTCAACCTCGTGGGCGATTTCGGGGGCGGCGCGCTCTATCTTGCTTTCGGCATCGCCTGCGGCATCATCGAGGCGAAAGCGTCCGGCAAGGGCCAGGTGATCGACGCGGCGATGACGGATGGCGCGGCCTCGCTGATGACCATGTTCTACGGCATGAGCGCCATGGGCATCTGGAAGGACACCCGTGGCGCCAACATGCTGGATGGCGGCGCGCATTTCTACGACACCTACGAAACGAAAGACGGCAAATACGTCGCCATCGGCTCCATCGAGCCGCAGTTCTATAAAGAGCTGATGGAAAAGGCCGGCATCGCCGACGCCGCGTTCGCCGCGCAACATGACCGCGACGCCTGGCCCGCGTTGAAGGAAAAGCTGGCCGCCGTGCTCAAGACCAAGACGCGTGACGAATGGGACGCGATCATGCTGGGCAGCGACGTCTGCTACGCACCTGTTCTCTCGCTCGCCGAAGCGCCGAAACATCCGCACAATCAGGCGCGGCAGACCTTCGTGGAGGTGGACGGCGTGACGCAGCCCGCACCCGCGCCGCGTTTCTCGCGCACCGCTCCGGAAGTACGCTCCGTTACACAGACCATCGACAACGAAGACGCGTTGTCCGGCTGGGGCTTCTCCGGCGGCGAGATCGCGGCACTTCGCGACGCGGGTGCGTTCTGATGGCGCTGGAAGGCACCAAACATCGCCGCCGCATCTATCTGATGCGCCACGGCCATGTCGATTACTTCGGCCGCCATGTGCGCGAGACGGGCGACATCCACACCGTGGTGCTGACCAAACGCGGCCGCAGCGAAGCGGACGCGGCCGGCAAGGCGCTGGCGCACATAAAATTCGACCGCGCAATCTGCTCCGGCCTGCCGCGCACGAAGGAGACGGCGGAGATCGTGCTGTCCCACAACGCACACGCGCCTGCGCTGGAGATCGACCCCGATCTGGTGGAGTTGCGCGGCGGCAAGCTCGGCCCCGTCGCGAACCGCGAAGAATTGATCGCGATGATGAACGCCTATTTCGCCCGCGCGCACGAACCCGGCGCCACCAACCACGAAGGCGGCGAGATATTCACCGAAGCGCAAGCCCGCGGCGCCGGTGCCATCGGCAAGCTGCTCGCGACGGACGACTGGCACACCGCGCTGGTGGTGGCGCACGAGGGCATCAATCGCCTGATCCTGAGCTGGGCCTGCGGTGCGGGTCTGCACGCCATGAGCGCCTTCGAGCAGGACACCGCCTGCATCAACATTGTGGATTTCGACCAGTACGGCGAAGGCGGCGCGACACGGCGTCTGATCAAGGCGGTGAACCTCACGCCGTACAATTTCCTCAAGCACGGCATGAACCTGACCAGTCTCGAAGCGATCATGCAGCGGGACATGGAGGATGTGGTGGTGTGATTCACCTCCCCGCAGGGGGGAGGTCAAGTAAGTGGGCGGCGTTAAATATCCACCTCGCACCACACGGGCACGTGGTCGGACGGCTTGTCCCAGGCGCGGACGTGTTTGTCGATGCCGCAGGTTTTCAGGCGGTCCGCGGCCTGCGGTGACAGCAATATATGGTCGATGCGGATGCCGTGGTCCTTCTGCCAGCTGCCGGCCTGATAGTCCCAGAACGTGTAGCGGTGCGTCTCTGCGTGGCAGGCGCGGAAGGCGTCGGTGTAGCCGAGATATTCCACCCGCCGGAGCGCCGCGCGCGACTCCGGCTGGAACAGCGCGTCGCCCGCCCACACTTTCGGGTCCCAGCAATCGTCGTCCTCGGGGATGACGTTGTAATCGCCCATCAGCGACACCGCCTCCTCGCCGTCCAGCAATTCGCGCGCATGCTTGGCCAACCGGTCGAGCCAGGCCAGCTTGTAGGTGAACTTCTCCGTGCCCATCGGATTGCCGTTGGGTGCATAAATGGAAGCCACACGGATGACGCCCGTGTCGCCCGGCACCACGGCTTCGAGGTAGCGCGAATGGTCGTCGCCATCGCTGCCGGGCAAGCGCGGGGTGATGTCCTCCATCGGGCGGCGGGAGAGGATGGCGACGCCGTTATAGCTCTTCTGTCCGTGTACGGCGCAATTATAGCCCAGCTCCTCGAAGGCGGCGCGGGGGAACGCGTCGTCCTGGCATTTGATCTCCTGGAAGCAGGCGACATCCGGCGCCGTCTCCTTCAGCCACGCGACAACCGTCTCCAGACGGGCTTTCACCGAGTTTACATTCCATGTCGCGATTTTCATCCCTGCCACCATTTGCCGTAACGGACGTTTTCACTGTGCAGGTCCCCGGGCGAGGCCCGGGAATCCGCGGAAAACAAGCGTAACCCAAGGTGTTCCCGTGTCACAGGCCAACATTTATGGAAATGCGCGTTACAGCGGTTACGAACGCCGCAATACGTCGGCGCATGCCGACCGCACAGTGTTCCCCGCCGGCTGGTGGATGGTGCCCGGCGCCATCGCCGGTCTCGGCCTTTGGTGGGCATTGCTTTCGCTGTTATGAGCGGCGCCCTTACAAGTGAGCGTTCAAAACAAAATCCGCGACGGTGTCCGAGATGCCCGGCGCGAGCGGTAGGCTCATGTCGTTATAGGTAGCGATATTTCCGGCGCGGTCGCCGGGCGCGACTTTCAGCACGTGATTGACGCCCGGCAGGATGATGAGCTTTGCATCCGGCCTGGCGGCCGCGAGCAGCTTGGCGTCGCTCACGGATACCTGGATGTCGTTCTCGCCCTGCAGGATCAGGACAGGTACCTTCAGCCCCGCGAGGATCGCTGCCGGATCGAGCTTCAGCCACGAGATCATGTAAGGCTGGACGCTCGGGCGGAACAGCGCGGGCAATCCCGGCGCCAGAACGAATTGGCCGGCCTCGAGGCTCGCCAAGGTATGAAACGCCGAGTCCTTCTGGGCCGCGTCCAAGGCCGGCGAAGCGCCCAGCTGTTCGCGCAATATGGCGCCCGCCTTGCGGCCCGCACCCGCGATCAGGATGAGGCCGCAGATATCGGGATTGTTCTGCGCCGCCACTTCCGCGACCAGTGCGCCTTCGCTGTGTCCGGCCAGCCAGACGCAACGCGCGCCGGTTTCGGATTTGAGTTTTGCGGCCCAGGCTTTCGCATCGTCGGAATAAGTCTGAAAGCGCAGATCGCTTTCGGCCGTCATCGCGGCCTGGCTCGCGCCGATGCCGCGTTTGTCGATCCGAAGCGTTGAGATGTTTTTCGCGGCCAGGCCCTGCGCGAACAGCTTTAACGTGTCGGGCCGGAATGAGGGATTGTTGCCATCGCGGTCGGTGGGGCCGGAGCCGGGCAGGATGAGCACGGCTGGTCCGCCGGCCTTGATGGTTGCCTTGATGAGCGAGCCGTGCAGGGCGCCGGTCTTCGTCTCCAGCGTGATGTCCTGTTCGGCGGCGGCAGCGGACATCGTGGCGAACACCAATCCCAGGGAGAGAAGTATCGCGGCCCGCATCGTCGCCCCCACCGCCACCGCTTAAACGGAAAAGCTGGTTCCGCAGCCGCAGGAGCTGGTCGCGTTCGGGTTGTTGATCTTGAAGGCGGCGCCGATCAGGTCGTCGACGAAATCGATCTCCGCGCCCATCAGGAATTCGAGCGACATGGGATCCACCAGCACCACGGCGCCGTCGCGCTCGACCATCAGGTCCTCGTCCGCGCGGGCATCGTCGATGGTGAAATTGTACTGGAAGCCGGAGCAGCCGCCGCCCGTCACCGCCACGCGCAGCATAGCCGGCGGTGTCTCGGCTTTCAGGATCTCCGCGATCCGGCGCGCGGCGCGGGAGGAGACCGTGACGGGGGATTCCGGGTTCGTGTCCAAGGCGTTCCTGCCGTAAGCTCGTGTCGAGTCTTATGTAGTCCCGGCAACTGCCCCAGCAAAGTCCCCCAAGCCACCCGATTCCGGGCCATTTGATCGGCGCGGTGCTTGAGCCGCCCGGGGCGCTGGCGGCTTATGCGACCCACGCCCGGGACAGCCGTGGCCGGTTCTATTCCGAGGCGGAGAGCCCGACCCGCACCTGCTATGCCCGTGATCGCGACAGGGTTATTCACTCCACGGCCTTCCGCCGCCTCAAGCACAAGACCCAGGTCTTTGTGCAGCATGAGGGCGATTATTACCGCACCCGGCTGACCCACTCGCTGGAGGTAGCCCAGATCGCCCGCTCCGCCGCCCGGGTTCTGGCGGCGGATGAGGACTTGGCGGAGGCCGTGGCGCTGGCGCACGACCTGGGCCACACGCCGTTCGGCCATGCGGGTGAGACGGCACTGAACGCGGCCACAGCTGAGTTCGGCGGCTTCGATCACAATGCCCATGCATTGCGGCTGGTGACCAAGCTGGAGCACCGCTACGCCGATTTCGACGGGCTGAACCTGACCTGGGAGACGCTAGAAGGGCTGGTGAAGCACAACGGCCCGCTCACGGGGCAAATCCCCATGCCCATCGCGAGCTTCGATGCGCGCTGGGCGCTGGAGCTTTCCACATGGCCCGGCATCGAGGCGCAGATCGCGGCGTTGGCGGACGATATTGCTTACACCAATCACGACATCGATGACGGGCTGCGGGCGGAACTCTTCTCCGTGTCCGATCTCGAAGGCGCGCCGTTCGTCGGTCAGCATGTGAAGGCCATCGGCGGGCGTTACGGCCACCTCGAAGCGGGACGGCTGATCGGCGAGATCGTGCGGAGGCTGATGAGCGCCATGATCGGCGACATGCTCGACCAGACCCGCGCCAACCTCGTGGAGGTTGCTCCGCAATCGGCTGCCGCTGTGCGCGGGGCAGGGCGTGCGCTGGTCAATTTCTCGCCGGCCATGGCAGGCGAGATCGCGGCGTTGAAGGAATTCCTCTTCGCCCGGATGTACCGGCATCCCCGGGTGATGGCCTCCATGGACAAGGCCCAGACGGTGATCGCGGAGTTGTTCACAGCCTTCAGCGCCGATCCGTCCCTTTTGCCAGAGGACTGGGCAAGGGCTTGCGGTGTGCCGAAAGATGCCAAAACCGCTGGCGTTGTGAGGGATTACATCGCCGGCATGACGGACCGGTTCGCTTTGGCGGAACATAAGCGGGTTTTCCACACCGAAATCGCGCTGTGAACTTCGTGATTCGGTCCGATTCGGGTGGTAGGTTCAGAGGGTTCCCAGATTCGCGAGTGAGCGATGGCCAAGATCGAACCAGGTGCGTTCAAGGCGTCCGACGGCGTCTTCGACGATATCGACGACGGAGATGCGGAGGAGGGCTCGCGCCTTCCGCTGCTGATCGTCATCGCCTTGCTGGTGCTCGCGGCCTTCGGCGGGGTGGTATGGCTTGCCTATAACCAGGGCGTGCAGCGCGGCCGCACCGAAGCGCCGCGCCCGCTCGTCGCCGAGACCGGCGGCAACAGCTCTTCCGGCCACACCTACAAGGTCTACGAGCAGCAGGCGCCCGCCGATCCGGATGCCGGTGAGTCCGACGTCCCCGCGCCGCCGAGCGACACGGCGAAGACGACACCTCCTTCGACATCGAGCACTTCGCCGATGACAACGGCGCAGACCGAGCCGAAGACGGTCACCGTGCCCGAACAGAAAATCACCGCGCCGCCGCCAACGGCAACCGCCGCGCCGCGCCCGCTGATCACTGAGCCGACACCGAAACCAAAGCCCGTGGTGACGGAGACTGCACCAAAGCCGAAGCCCGTCGTGACGCCGCCGCCCACGCCGGTGCAGACGGAAACAGCACCAGCCGCGACATCCGGCGGCGCGTATGTGCTGCAGATTGGCGCGTACAAGTCCGAGGACGAGGCCAATGCGGCCTGGAAGTCCTACAAGGCGAAACATTCCCTGTTGTCAGGCTATGCGCCGGATGTGAAGCAGGTCGATCTGGGCGACAAGGGCGTGTGGTATCGCCTGCGCGTCTCCTCCTTCGCGAGCAAGGATGCGGCGAGCGAAGTGTGCGGCAAGTTGAAGGCGGACGGCGGCGATTGCCTTCTGGCGAAGAAATGACACGCAGCCGCGCGATCTATGGCTGCGCCGGAACCACCGTGTCCGCGGAGGAGCGCGCCTTCTTCGCCGGTGAAAAGCCCTGGGGCTTCATCCTCTTCGCCCGCAATATCTCAAGCCGCGCGCAGGTCCGCGATCTCGTCGCGCAATTGCGCGACACCATCGGCGACGCGCATGCGCCGGTGCTGATCGACCAGGAAGGCGGCCGCGTGGCGCGCCTTCGTCCACCCGAATGGCCGCAACGCCCCGCCGCCGAACGTTTCGCGCTGCTCCACAACATCGCGCCGCAGGCCGCGCATGAGGCCGCCTATCTCAACGCGCGGCTGATCGCCAACGACCTCGCCGAACTTGGCATCAATGTCGATTGCGTGCCGGTGCTGGACGTGCCGGTCGACGGCGCGGACAAAGTGATCGGCGATCGCGCCTATGGCCGCGATCCCACCGTGATCATCGAGCTCGGCCGCGCCACCATCGAGGGCATGATCGAGGGCGGCGTGCTGCCGGTGATGAAGCACATCCCCGGCCACGGCCGCGCCACCGCCGACACCCATTTCGAATTGCCGCATGTCACCGCAAGCCGCGAGGAGTTGAGCGCCACGGATTTCGTCACCTTCCGCAGCCTCAGCGATTGCCCGATGGCGATGACGGCGCATGTCGTCTACGACGCGATCGACGCGCAACGCCCCGCCACGACCAGCCCGCGCCTCATCAAGGAGATCATCCGCGGCGAGATCGGCTTCGACGGTTTGCTGATGTCCGACGATCTCTCGATGAACGCGCTGGCCGGAACGCTCGCCAGCCGCTGCAAGGCGGCGCTGTTCGCGGGCTGCGACATCGTCCTGCATTGCAACGGCAAGATGGACGAGATGAAAGAAGTGGCCGGCGAGACCAAGCCGCTGGAAGACGCGGCTCTCAAGCGCGCCGAAGCCGCCCTGGCCCATCTCTCGAAGCCCGACGAATTCGACGCCCGCGCCGGAACCGACCGGTTGAACATCTTGCTGGAGACTGCCGCGTGAGTGACGACATCGAACCCTTCGAGGCGATGGAAGCGGCCTTCGCCGCGCCGGACGAGGCGTTGCTCGTCGCGGTGGACGGCTTCGAAGGCCCGCTCGACCTTCTGCTCTCGCTGGCGCGCGATCAAAAGGTCGACCTCGCCAAGATCTCCATGCTGAAGCTCGCCGACCAATATCTCGAATTCATCGAGCGGGCGAAGCGCATCAACCTCGAACTCGCCGCCGACTATCTCGTGATGGCCGCCTGGCTCGCTTATCTCAAATCGCGCCTCCTGTTGCCACAGCCCGCTGCCACCGATGGCGAGCCGACGGCGGACGAGATGGCCTCGCGCCTGCGCTGGCGTCTGCAGCGTCTGGAGAAGATGCGCGAACTGGCGACGCGGCTGATGGCGCGCGACCGGCTGGGCCGCGAAGTCTTCGCCCGCGGCGCGCCCGAGCTCGTCAACGTCATCCGCCTGCGCACCTATACGGACTCGCTCTACGACCTGCTCACCGCCTACGCGACCGAACGCGTGCGCAAGCTGGGCGGCAAGGCCTACCAGCCCAAGATGTCGCCCGTGCTCCTGATCGAGGAAGCGCGCGCGCGGCTGGAGCGCATGCTGGGCCGCATCGGCGACTGGAGCGGCTTGTCCACGCTTCTGCCATTCGACTGGTCCGGCGGCCCGCGCCGGCGTTCGGCTCTTGCGAGCACTTTGCTGGCGTGCTTGGAACTGACGCGCGACGGCAAACTGGAACTGCGTCAGTTGAAGCCGTTTGACGAGGTCTATGTGAAGGATCGCGTCATGCCCGTGGAGGCCGCGTCATGAATCGTGTTGTGCGTCTGGTGCAGGAAGAAGCGGAAATCGTGTCCGAAGTGGAAGAGAACGTTACGGAAGAAACCCAACTGCGCGAAGCCTCCGACTTGAATCCGGAGCATCTGCGCATGACCGAAGCGCTGCTCTTTGCGGCCTCCGAGCCCCTGGATATGAAGGCGCTGGGCTCCTCACTGCCCGAAGGCGCCGACGTGCCCGCGCTCTTGGCCGAGCTGCAAGCGATCTATGAGAAGCGCGGCGTGACGCTCGTCTGCGTGGCCGAGAAGTGGCAGCTCCGCACCGCCCCCGATCTCGCTTTCCTGCTGCGTAAGGAACGCCCAGAACAGAAGCGCCTGTCGCGCGCGGCAATCGAGACGCTGGCCATCGTCGCCTATCACCAGCCCGTGACGCGCGCCGAAATCGAAGACATCCGCGGCGTGGCGCTCTCCAAGGGCACGATCGACGCGCTGATGGAAGCCGGCTGGGTCAAGATCCGCGGCCGCAAGCGCACACCCGGCCGCCCGGTCACGTATGGCACCACCGAAGCGTTCCTCACCCATTTCGGCCTGGAAAGCGTCAGCCATCTTCCGGGTACGGACGAACTCAAAGCCGCCGGCTTCCTGGAAGCCTTGCCGCCCTCCGGCTTCGACGTCCCCAACCCCAGCGACGCGCTGGGCCCGGACGAAGACCCCTACGATCCCGACGAGCCGGACGACTTGGCCACGGGCGACGGGGAATTGGCGTAGGGCAGGGTGGTGGTAGAGTTATACCCCATGACCAAGCTGCTCGAGAAAGCCATTGCGCGCGTCCAAGCTCTGCCGGAGGAGCTTCAGGACGAGTATGCGCGCATGCTGCTTGAGTACACAGACGAGGAACCTGTTCACCGGCTCACGCCCGAGCAGGAGGCCGAGCTCGAGTCGGTCATGCGGGAAGTGCGCGCGGGCAAGATAGCCTCGAAAGAGCGAATGGCGGCGCCATAGAAGAAGGCGGGTCTTTTAGCGTTTAAGCTGCTCACTTGGTTGTCATCTCTTTCCCCTCCACCCACATGCGTCATGGCCCGCTTCATGCGGGCCATCCATTTTCTTTTCTCTGTCCGGAAAGGAAATTGGATGGCCCGGACAAGCCGGGCCATGATGCAGGTGGGCAGGGCGTAACAAGGCGACGTGTCGCTCGTAATTGCACGCTGTTGCGCACGTTTCCCAACATTGTCGTCCCCGGCGAGCGTCGCGCATTCATGCGCGGCGTGAGGTAAAGGAGATCCAGGTGGTGAGGCGCGGATGGTGTTTCCGCTTTTACCCAACCCCACCACCGTCATGGCCGGGCTTGTCCCGGCCACCCATTCCCTCGGTGGTAAAAAGTACAACACGGACCGTCGTTATTTTTTTGCGGCAAGCACGGCGGTTATGGATGGCCGGGACAAGCCCGGCCATGACGGTTTTTGGTTTAAACGAAAATGGAACACCGCCCTTGCATCCGGCACCCGCTCCGTCTCTTCACGCGTTCGCATCCAGACGGACAGGGCTGATTTTGATACCAATCTCTCCTGTCAAACGCGGAGAGAGACGATGCTGGTTTTGTCCTTCTGCACGCCCGCCAAGCCGATGCGCGGCCCGCCAAGTGCCGGACATATGCAGGAGATGGGCAAGTTCGCCGAGGGCGTAAGCGGTTGAAATCCCTGCGAATAGGATCAAAAGAAGAACGGGCTTGCAAATCAACCTAGGATAGGCTATTTCTGTCTCAACTTGAGATAGAGAAAGGACTATCCCCATGCCGGAGACAGCGCATCATGAAAAACATCAGCCCCTGCCTATGGTTCGACAACCAAGCGGAGGAGGCGGCGGAATTTTATGTTTCGCTGTTCCCGAATTCGCGGATCAAGCAGGTCAACCGCTACACGGATGCGGGGCCGGGCAGGGAGGGCGACGTCATGGTCGTCGTCTTCGAGCTGAATGGGCAGGAGCATGTGGCGCTGAACGGCGGGCCGCTGTTCCATTTCAACGAAGCGGTGTCGCTGCAGATCCATTGCCAGGGGCAGGCCGAAGTCGACCTCTATTGGGACGCGCTGACGAAAAACGGCGGCACGGAGAGCCGCTGCGGCTGGCTGAAGGACAAATATGGCTTGTCGTGGCAGGTCACGCCGGTCGAGGTGCTGGAGATGATTCAGGATTCCGATCCCGCCAAGGCGGCGCGCGCAATGAAAGCGATGATGCCCATGGCCAAGCTCGATATCGCAAAGATGAAACAGGCGTTCGACGGAGGCTGATCGCCAGCGGCTTCGCGGTGCGCGCCATGACGTAACGCCACCGCAAGACCAGACAGGCTAAGGGCGCAAACTTGCGTGCGCCTATGCAGCCGGGATGGCCATAGAGTCCGAAAGCGCCGCTCAACGAGCGGGCTTTTCCAGACAATTCCTCCCCTCTCGCCCGCGCCACGGATCAGATATTTGGGTCCCCGTCGGCCGGATCAGCGAAAGGCCAAGGGTGTCGGGGCTGGCGCCACCTGTCCTGCCGTAAGCCGTGGCGGTTGTACCGGGCATGCTCGCGGAAGCTTGAACACTTCGCGCGGCCGGCTGCGAGGGAACCGCGTGAAGGCTCCGAAGTGTACGGAGCCTTTGGCGCGTCTACTCCTCGTCCAGCTCGACGATCACCGCGTCGCCCTTTTCCAATGCGATGGCGAGTTTGCCGTCACGCAGAAGTTTCGCGTCGTGGCCGAACACTTCGGCGCGCCAGCCTTGCAACGCGGCGACACCCTCATCCTCGAAAGCGGCGAGGCGTTCGATATCATCGGCATTGGCGATCAGGCGCGGCGCGACGCGCGCGTCTTCGGCCTTCAGCCGCAGCAGCGTTTTGAGGAGGTCGACGGTGGCGGGCGAGGGTTCGCGTTTGCGGCGCGGGCGGTCGGGTTCGACACCTTCGGGCGGCGCGGCGTGGCGGCCTTCCTCGATGGCGTCCATCAGGCTTTTGCCCATGCGCGATCCGGCAAAGCCCTTGGGCACAGCGCGGATGCGGTCGAGCCCGTCGGCGCTCTCGGGCGGATGCGCGGCGATTTCCGTCAGTGCTTCGTCCTTCAGCACGCGGCCGCGGGGGATGTCGCGGGCCTGCGCCTCGCGCTCGCGCCAGGCGGCTATGGCGGCGAGCAATGCGAGGAACTTCTTGCTGGAGGTGCGGGGTTTGAGACGCTTCCAGGAATTGGCGGGATCGAGTTCGTAGAGATCCTGGCTCTTGAGCGCGTTGGTCTCTTCCACCACCCAGCTCTCGCGCCCGGCGCGCGCGAGCTCTTTCGCCAGCGCCTCGTAGATCACGCGCAGATGTGTGACATCGGCGAGTGCGTATTCGAGCTGCTTGTTGGACAGCGGCCGGCGGCTCCAGTCGGTGAAGCGCGCGGATTTGTCGATCTCGACATGGGCGAGCTTGCGCGCCAGCGTTTCGTAAGACGCGGAGTCGCCGAAGCCGCAGACCATTGCCGCGATCTGGCTGTCGAACAGCGGGTCGGGAATGATGCCCGCCATGTGCCAGAAGATTTCGATGTCCTGCCGCGCGGCGTGGAACACCTTCACCGTGCCGGGCGCGCGCAGGATGGGATAGAGCGGCGCGAGATCCATGCCGTCCGCCAGCGGATCGACGATGGCGGCCACGGTGGGCGAGGCGATCTGCAACAGGCAGAGCTTTGGCCAATAGGTCTGGTCGCGGAGGAATTCCGTATCGACCGTGATGTATGGCGCGCCCGACAGTTCGGCGGCCAGGGCCTCAAGGCCCGCTGGGGTGTCTACAATGCGCATACCAAGTCTATAGCGGATTCGCAGCCGTTTCCTCAGCCGCCCCGGCAGGGTCAGGGAGTCGCATTGGCTGGGCCCCGCCCAGTCCATTACCCAACCCATTGGAAAGGCTTGGGAATGCGGCCCTAGTGCGCGCTCAATCCCACCGTCCGCGCCGGGATGCCGGCGGCATCGAAGTATCGCGTGGCGCCCACTTGCTGGTATTCGATGAACTGCTTGTCGCCAGCCGGGGTGGCGCCGGTGGCCGCGACCCAGCCCTTGGCGACGATCGCCTTCTTGCCACCCATCAATGCCTCCAGCGCCGCGCGGCCGGACAGCGGCGTGTGCTGGCCGAGATCGAAGCCCAGGATATGCGCGAGCGTCGGCGCGATATCCGCATTGCTCACCGGCGCGGTGTCGACGAAGCGGCTTTTGAAATCCGGTCCGATCGCCGCCATGAAATTGTGCGTGTCGGCGCGGCTGAACGTGCCGTGCATGCCCTGGCCGGTGATGAGCGGCGTGTCCGCCAGCTCGGCGGCGCAGAGCTCGAAGCCCAAGGTGCAGCCCTTGGCGTCGAAAGAACGGAAGCTCACGATAAAGGCGGGGCGCGGCACGGTCGAACTGCCCATGTAGTTGATCTGGCTCATGCGCAGCGCGCCGGGAAAAGCCGCCGCGCCGAACTCCTTGATCAGATCGTCATTGACAAAGACGCCACCGGTGTAGGGCTGCCGGATGAGCTTGTCGTAGATCGTGGTCGCGGTCTGCTTGCGGTCGGTGTCGAAGATGTAGATGAAATCGGATCCACCATTGGCGACCACGGCCGCTTGCGGCGCGGCGGGCGTATCGCCGATGAGGCCATCGCCGTGGGAGGGATGAACGCCTTCGCCGGCGAAGTCGAGATCGGAATTGCCGGCATCCGGATCGAACAGCTTCTTGCCGAGCCAGTTCGCGACATCGACGGCGAGGAAACCTTGCGGATGATTGGGCGCGCCGATATCGCCGTTCTCGTCCGGAATGCTTTTCGAGATGGTGGAAAAGCCATGATCCGCGGTGACGAACACATCGGTCGTCTTGTCGAGACCGAGCTTCTGCAGCGTGTCGAGCAGGGCTTTCAGGTTGTTGTCGGCGTCCATGATGCCGGCCTTGGCGATGCGCCCGTTGATGCCCGGGATGAGCGCGCCAGGGCTGTCAATCTGCGAATGCTGCGTCGCGTCGGGATCGCGCGACCAGTACAGCATCACGAACGGTTTGCCCTTCGCCTTGAGATAAGGAAGCAGCGCCGCGGTCGTCGCGGTTTGCATGTAAGCCTGCTGCACGGTGTTCGGCACGTCGGTCGGCGGCGGCGCATCCAGCGATGTCGCCTTCTTGATCGCATCCGCCAGCGCCGGGTCGAGCGGCACGCCATAGGGCGTTCCATCCGGTGCATGCTGATTGAACGAGTCGTCGAACAGCATCGGCCCGCCCGGATCGACACTCGCGATATCCTGGATCGCGGCGGGGCCCGTCTTGCCGATGGTGAGCGAGGAGAAGCCATGCGCGCGCGCGGCGGAGAGCAGCGAGGGCTGACCCAGATAGCCGGCGCCGAAATGCGCCTTCACTTCGCGCAGATAGACGTCGCTCTCCAGGAACACGACGTTGGAGCCCTCCTTCGTCTTGAGCGGGAAGCCGGTATAGATCGCGTTGCCGTAGTCGCCGGTGTCGCCGAGGTAGTGACCGGTGGCGATGGCCGAGGCGTTGGCGGTGGTGACTGTGACGTAGACCGAATGGCTGTTGCGGAAATCGACGCCCTGCGTCTTCACCCGCCACAAGGTCGGCGCGTCCTTGGCGTTGACGCTTTCGGAGCGCAATCCGTCGGCCACGAAGATGATGACATTGTGCGGCGCTGCAGCCTGGACGGGAAGGGCGGGCAGGACAGCCAGCAGAGGGGCGAACAAACGGGCGATCTTCATGACGGATTTCCTCGATTCCAGCCCCAGATTATCCGGCCTTTGCGACATTTGAACTCCCTCCAAACCTTTGGGCCATGAGGCGTCTGGCGGGCTTGACCGGAAGGGGAACAATCCGCCACATACGGCCCCTTTTCCGCCGTTCATCGAAGAGAAATCCATGCACGCCTATCGCACCCACACTTGCGGCCAACTGCGCAAAGACGCGGTGGGCAATCGCGTCCGCCTCTCGGGCTGGGTGAACCGCCGGCGCGATCACGGCGGGCTGGTGTTCCTCGACCTGCGCGACCATTACGGCATCACCCAGGCCGTGATCGAGCCGGATAGCCCCGCTTTCGCGGAAGTCGACAAGTGTCGCTCCGAATGGGTGGTGACGGTGACGGGCACCGTGGTCGCGCGCCCCGGCGAGACGGTGAACAAGGATCTGCCGACCGGCGATGTGGAGATCCGCATCGAGGACTTCGCGGTGCTCTCCCAAGCGCAGGAACTGCCGCTGCCGGTGTTCGGCGATCTCGATTATCCCGAGGACGTTCGCCTGCGCTACCGCTTCCTCGATCTGCGGCGCGAGCGTCTGCACAAGAACATCATGCTGCGCTCCAACATCATCCGCTCGATCCGCAACCGGATGTACGATCAGGGCTTCAACGAATTCCAGACGCCGATCTTGACTGCCTCGTCGCCCGAAGGCGCGCGAGACTTCCTGGTGCCGAGCCGGCGCTATCCCGGACAGTTCTACGCGCTGCCGCAAGCGCCGCAGCAGTTCAAGCAGCTCATCCAGGTGGCGGGCTTCGACCGCTACTTCCAGATCGCGCCCTGCTTCCGAGACGAGGACGGCCGCGCCGACCGCAGCCCCGGCGAGTTCTACCAGCTCGACGTCGAGATGAGCTTCGTCACGCAGGACGATGTGTTCGCGATGCTCGAACCCGTGCTGCAAGGTGTGTTCGAGGAATTCGCCAACGGCCGCACGGTAGCCAAGGCGCCCTATCCGCGCATCGGTTACGACCAGGCGCTGCTGGAATTCGGCAGCGACAAGCCGGACCTGCGCAATCCGATCCGCATCGCGGATGTCTCCGACGTGTTCGCCCGTGACGACGTGGAGTTCAAGGCGTTCAAGGGCAAGACGGTCCGCGCCATCCCCGGTCCCGGCGCCGGGCCGCAGCCGCGCTCGTTCTTCGACAAGCTCAACGAATGGGCGCGCAGCGAAGGTGCGGGCGGCCTCGGCTATGTGATCCTCGAAGAGACCGACGGCGCGCTTACCGGCAAGGGCCCGATCGCGAAATTCATTCCGCCTGCGGTGCTCGCCGATCTGGCGGCGCGCTGCGCCGTGAAGGCCGGTGACGCGCTGTTCTTCTCCGCGGATGCGAAGGCGGAGCGGGCGGCGAAGCTCGCGGGTCTTGCGCGGACACGGTTGGGTCAAGAGCTCAAGCTCATCGAAGAAGGTACCTTTCGTTTCTGCTGGGTGGTGGACTACCCGATGTATGAGTGGAACGAGGACGAGAAGATGATCGACTTCTCGCACAACCCCTTCTCGCTGCCGCAATACGACCGCGAGAAATTCCTCGCCTTCTCCTCCGCCGACAAGGACGAGATCCTGGCGCTGAAGGTTTTCCAGTACGACATCGTCTGCAACGGCTACGAGATGCTCTCCGGCGCCATCCGCAACCGCGATCCGGAAGTGATGCTCAAGGCCTTCGAGATCGCCGGCCACCCGCACGATGAAACGGAAGCCAAGTTCGGCGGCATGCTGAATGCCTTCCGCTATGGCGCCCCGCCGCATGGTGGCTTGGCCGTCGGTCTCGAGCGCGTCGTGATGTTGCTGGCCGGCGAGGAGAACATCCGCGAAGTGACGATGTTCCCGCTCACCCAGCAGGGCCAGGATTTGCTGATGGGCGCGCCCAGCGAAGTGACGGACAAGCAGCTCAAGGAGCTGCACATCCGCGTCGTGAAGCCGGAAGTGAAATAGAATCCCTTACTTCGCACCTCCCCTTTGTGGGGAGGTCGAAAAATGCTCTTCGCATTTTTCGGGTAGGGGGCCGTCGCAGCCGACGGAGCGGCCCCCTACCCGAAAAATCTCTCCGCTTCGCTTCGAGATTTTATCGACCTCCCCACAAGGGGGAGGTGCAAGAGAGTCCAAAAACAAAAGGCCCTCACACGTCGTCACGTTTTGGGCCTTTCGTTCTGGTTCCTTCGCAGCCGGCCGCGCGAGTCCTTCACGGACTCCGCGAGCATGCCCGGTACAACCGCCACGGCTTACGGCAGGGCGGGTGGCGCCAGCCCCGACATCCTGGGCCTATCGCATCTCCGGCCGACGGGGACCCAAGGGTCTCATCCGTGGCGCGGGCGAAAGGGGAGGAATTGTCTGGAAAGCCCGCCTTTGGCGCGACTTCCGGGCTCTCCGGCCATCCCGACCTGCTCGGACGCACGCAAGCTTGCGCCCTTAGCCTGTCTGGTCTTGCGGTGGAATTACGTCAAAACGATCACCTTTTGTTCGTGCACCACCTACAGATAGAACAATACAGAAACGATTTCAAGTCCTGATTGCAGGAATTATTGGAAATATAGCGGGCATTCTAACCCATTGTAAGTCCTGGAAATTTTCGCGGCAGCCTCAGGCAATGCGATCGATTGCGATGGAGAAGATGAACCTGCGACGTCGTTAGACTTCGTACGTGTGGCTGTTTCGAGCTCATCGGGGCGCTCGTCGGCATCGGCGCGAGCTGCCTTTCCACTGCATGTTACGGACTTCCAATTCCGCTATAACACCGCGTGAAGATATTTGAGGAAGCGATTAGAGAATGCTGAAACGCAAAATTTGCGACTGGTATTTGGCGTCCATAGTTGCGCTAATGGGCATTGTGGTGCTCGCGAATTTTGCTCTTGATGTCGCCAACGCTCGAACGGCGGGGACATCATCTCCAAGTGTTTCTAAAGAAAGTAGCTCCAATAAAAAGCCGATCTATCTTACTCAGGATACGGGCAGTCAACAAAAGCCTTTTGTCGTTCGAACGATTAGTACTCCAGAAACACAAAGCGAAGCCTCCAACGACGCTATCTATCAGCAGGCAAGTACAGCAGACAGACACACCGTTGAGGTCGGAATTGCCGCTATTAGCTTTGGGCTTTTCCAAACTATAGCTTTATTCCTGACGTTTTGGATTATGCGCAGAACCGCAACTAAGCAGTTGCGAGCATACTGCCTTGTTGAATCTGCGCGCATTGAAAACATAGTCGCAGGACAAACCCCTGTTGCAGTTGTTACCATTAGAAACTCTGGCCAAACTCCAGCAGCCGAATTTCGGCAGTGGGCAAATATGGGGTTTGATCACTTTCCTCAGACCATCCCGCCACCAATGGATGAGCGTGAAGACGAATTGCCATCTCACCCGCTTGCTCCCGGTAGAGAGATATCAGCCCATCCGAGCTTAGGGCGAGCTCTCAGTGCTATGGAAGTCGCTGGACTACAAGCCGGAGCGGTAGCGCTTTATGTCATCGGCCGGGCTACATACATAGACAGTTTCGGCAAAGAGCAATTCACCGAATACTGTCTTTTCGCCGGAGGTCCTATAGGGATCGATAAAGGTCAGATGAGCGCGTATCCCGGACAAAACCATTTTACCTGATGCCTGCGACGTTTCTCCATATTGAGCAAAGCCTCTCTATAAGAGGGAGGAGTCGGAATGCTTTATTCAAGCGTTTGCGCGTTCTACCCTTCTCCAAATAAAACAGTGTCATGGCCCGCGAATGCGGGCCACCCAGGTGATACGAGCTCAAATCCAAAGCGGCCGTCGCCGCCGGGCAAGTCCTGACGATCCACGAATGCGGCCTGAGATTATTTGTTTGAGACCGAGGTTATGGTGGCCGGGACAAGCCCGGCCATGACGAGTATTGAGAGAGCGGAACAGACGTCATCTGGGTGGCCCGCAGTCGCGGTCCATGACACTGAGGGGGAGGAGTGGTCGCAATGAGTTGGGTTGTGTCGAACATCGTGCCGATCCTCATCGTCTGCGGCGCCGCCACCTGTTCGATGCTGCTGTTCGCGCTGATGCCGCGCCGTGTCTCGGGGCTTGTCTTCGGGGAGGAAATTTCGAGCCCGGCCGCGCTGCTCGTCGCGCGGAGCTGGGGGTTGATGATCTTCACCTCCGGCGTGTTGCTGGTTGCGTCGGCGTATCATCCGGAAATCCGCGACGCCGTGCTGATCAATGCGATCGCGGGGAAGCTGGGCTTCGTGCTGCTCGTCTTCGCGGGCGGCGGGCGGTATCTCGCGCGGCCGGCGTTTGCCATGGCGCTGATCGATCTGGTGATGATCGCGCTGTTCGCCTGTTACCTGGCCGGATAGTGCTCAGTTCAGCTTGCCCGGCAGGTCTTTGATGCTGTCGGAGATGAGGGCCGCGGCGCGCTTCTCGTCGAGGCGGGCGGCGATCAGCTTCTCGGCGGCGGTCGCTGCGGCGTCGGCGGCCAGGGCGCGGATTTCGGCCATGGCGGCGGCTTCGGCCTGGGCGATCTTGTCCTGGGCCTGCTTGCCGCGGCGCTCGATCTGCTGGCTGAGCGCGGCGCGGGCGTCGGCGGAGAAGCGTTCGGCATCTTCGCGCGCGGCGGCGAGGATGGCTTCGGCTTCGGTCTCGACGGCTTCGGCTTTGCGCTTGTAACCGGCGAGGACGGCTTCGGCTTCTTCGCGCAGGCGCTTGGCGGTTTCGAGTTCGGCGGCGATGCCGGCGGCGCGCGCGTCAAGCTGCTTTCCGACCATGCCGGGCACGCCGACATAGACCATCACCGCGATCACGATGAGAAAGCCGACGCCGATCCAGACTTCGGGCTCCTGGAGAAATTCCATGGCTCAGCTCCCCATCGCCGCTTGCACGGCGGCGGCGGCGTCTTCCGGGCTCACCGTTTCACCGGTCAGCCGCGCGACGATATCGGCGGCGGCTTCCTGGGCGGCGCGCAGCACATGCGCCTTGGCTTCGGCGCGGGTGCCGGCGATGCGCGTCTCGGCTTCGGCGGTCGCTTTGTGCGCATCCGCATCGGCGGCGGCTTTGGCGGTGGCGACTTCACCGTCCACGCGCTTGCGGTTCTCTTCCGCGAGCTTGTGGGCGCGGGCGCGCGCGCCGGCCAGCGCCGTTTCGTAAGCGGCGGAGGCGCCTTCGGCATCCCGGCGGTTCTGCTCGGCCGCCTTGATGTCGCCGTTGATCTGGTCGCGGCGCGCGGTGATCACGCCGGAGATCTTCGGCGCCGCGAAACGCCACAACACCAGGAACAGGAACACGAACGTGAGCGTCAGCCAGAAAAGCTGGCTGGCGAACGTCGTTGTGTCGAACGGCGGGAAGCCGCCCTCCTTGGGAGGAGGCGTCCCCGTCGACGTCGTGGTGTTGCTGGCGGCGTCCTGCATTGGCGGGTCTTATGTGTAGAGCAGGATGAGGGCGATCATCAGACCGAACAGGCCCTGCGCTTCGCAAAGCGCGAAGCCGAGGAGCAGGTTGGTGTACTGCGTCTGCGCGGCGCCGGGATTGCGCAACGAGCCGGAGATGTAGTTGCCGAACACGAGACCGATGCCGACACCGGGGCCGACGAAGGCGATGGTGGCGAGACCGGCGCCGATTGCTTTAGCTGCATGAATGTCCATTGCGGGAATCCCCTGTTAGTGATTGTCGTGAAGATGCAAGGCTTCGCTGAGATAGATGCAGGACAGGATGGCGAACACATAGGCCTGCAGGAACGCGACCAGAATCTCGAGGACGTAAACCGCCACGATCAGCGCCATCGGCGCGGCCGAGAGCAGCGACAGCACGCCACCGGCGCCGCCCAGCGCCACCACGAAGCCGGCCATCACCTTCAGCATGGTGTGGCCCGCCAGCATGTTGGCGAAGAGACGCACGGAAAGGCTCATCGGCCGCGTGCAGAACGAGATGATCTCGAGCGGGATCAGCAGCGGCAGCATCACCGCCGGCGCCTTCGGCACGAACAGCATGAGGAAGCCGAAACCGTGCTTGAGGAAGCCGGTCACGATCACCATCAGGATCACGACCATGGTGAGCGACAGCGTCACCGCGATCTGGCTCGTCACCGTGAAGGAGCCGGGGATCAGGCCCATGAAATTGGAAGTCGCGATGAACATGAACAGCGTGAAGATGAACGGGAAGAACTTCAGCCCGTCCTCGCCCGCGGCGACGTTGATCATGTTGGCGACGAATTCGTAGGAGATCTCCGCCATCGATTGCAGGCGGTTGGGCACGAGGCGGCGCTGGGAGACGGCTGCGGCCATGAACAGGCTCACCGCGCCGACCACCACGCACATCCAAAGCGCCTGGTTGGTGAACGACACGTCATACCCGCCGATATGCAGCGGGATGATCGGCTTCACCTGAAACTGTTCCATGGGACTGGCGGCCACGGATCAGCTCTCCTTCTTGTCCTGCGCGGCCAACATGCGCGCGTTGATTTCTTTTGCAGCCGCGATGACGTTGCGGATTCCCACCACGACACCCAGCAGGCACAGCACGATCAGAAACAGGGGGCGTGTGCCAAGCCACCTGTCCAACAACCACCCCATCGCGCCGCCGACGATCGCGGCGACCACCATTTCGGTGGCGAAGCGGAAGGTGATTTCACCGGTCGTGGGCGGCGGAAGAGCCTTCTTCTGCTCCCTCAGCCGGTGGATTTCGTCGAGCTTCGAGCCCAGCGCACGCAGATCGTCCGGATCGTCCATGACGCCTGCGCCTCGCAAGTTGCCGCTCAACCGAAAGCGCGCGGAACATAGGGGCGTGCCGATAGGCTGTCAAGGAAATGAACGACCTGTAACACGCTGATTCTGTTCGCAAATCCGAGACGCGGCGAATTCGCGCGCAAGATTATTGTGCATGCGCGCAGGCAAAGTTACTTGGGCTCCTGAATCAGCCTCGAAAGGTCCCGCCGCCCATCGACGATTCGCCACACGAAAATCCCGCCTCCCGACGGTTTGGGTTCGTAGACGATCAGCCAGGGCCAAGTGGTGAAGGCGCGCGGACTGCCATCCAGATCGGAACGGAGGCGCCCTATGCGGGGCCATTCGGAGAGATTGATCGGCGTGCGCTCGATCCGGTGCAGCACACTTTCGGCACGTTCGTTACTACTTTCGGCCGCGATGTAGTCGAACAATTCAGCAAGGCCCGCTCCGCCTGGAGCGATTTGACGATTGCCGCCATCGCCCCGCTATTTTCCGCGCCTTTTCAGGCCTTCTGCGATGATGTCGTCCATGCTCTTGGTGGACGTCTTTCCTTCGGCCACTTCGTGGCGCGCTTGCCGGATGGAAGCGTTCAGCGCATCGCGATTGCGCGCGATAAACGCATCCGTTCGCGCGTCGTCTTCAGTTGGAAGGTTCGAAGCCTGCTTGTTCATGCCCGCAATATACCGCATTCCGGTGCGGTCTTGAAGGCTAGGCGGCCGTGAAGTCCAGCCACAGGGTCAGGATGCCGAAGAGGGCGATCAGGGCGGCGGTTGTCGCGGCGGCGAGACCGCCTTTGCCTTCGGCCTTCACCACGCGACTTGCGGCGCGCCAGTAGAGCCATGCGCCCAGCAGGACCAGTGCGAGTTCGATGCCGGCGGAGGCAAGTGGATAGCGCCACAGGCCGAGACCGAGGCGGGGAAGGTTGCCGATGTTGCCGGGGAGGATCGGCATGTCGGTGCGGTGGACGAGCAGGTCCAGCAGCCAGTGCGACGCGGACACCAACCCGATCACGATGCCGGAGCGCCGTCCCCAGAAGGCTCCCGCAAGCGCGCCCAACAGCACCGACAACACGATCATGCCCACGACCGAATGCGTGTAGTCCGCGTGGATGATGCTGGCGCCGTAGCCGGTGTGCCCCTTTTCGGCCGGCTCGACCGTCTCGATGCCGGTCAGGAAGAGCGGCACGAACACCACGTCCAGCCACACGGTCGCGAGCATCAGGGCCCAGAGGGGAGTCGCTGGCTCGCGGCTTTTGACGGCGGCGGCGAAACCGAAATGACCGGCGATCATAAACGTGCGCTCCGCTTGCGTGGCTTCGGCCACGGGACGAAGGCGTCGATCACGCCGATAACGACGACGAACAGGAATGTTCCCAGGATGAATTGCACGCGCGCCTCGCCGGTCAATCTTAGCGAAGGCTAATAGCGTTAGTCTTTGGCGTCAAGCCCGCGAAGGATGGTGGCCACGCCGTTCTCGAATGCCGCGTTCACGCCGGGGCCCAGGCGGAATGCATTCGCAAGCTCCATCGAGATGAATCCGTGCAGGAAGGGCACCAGAACCCTCGCCGCGGCGAAGGCGTGTTCTGCACCGACGAGTTCGGCGAGTGGCGCCGTGACTTGGGCCACGGCGGCCGCCCGCGCCGCGGTGCCTTCTTCGGAGGGCACGAAGCGGATATCGAAAAACAGCGAATAGCTGTTGGGATGTTTCTTCGCGAAGCGGCGGATGGCGCGCGCCTGCGCCATCACACTCGCCTCGGGATCGTTCGCGACAATCGCCTTGCCGAGCAAGCGGGCGAGGTCGGCCCACACCTCAAGCTCCACGGCACCCAGCAGGCTGGCGCGATCCTTGAACCGGCCATAGAGCGATGGCGCGCGGATGCCGACCGCCGCCGCGACATCGTTCATCGAAAAACCATCCTGCCCGTCGCGCTCCACCAATTGGCGCGCGGCCTGGACGATCTCAGCATCGGTGGTCTTGGGGCGGGCCGGCATGGGACGGGGAGGTTAGCCCAAAATTTCTACGAGGGCGCGAGCGCCTGCGTGAAAAACTCGACGAGTCCGAACGGTGCGCTCTCGCCGAGGCAGAGTTCCAGAACTTGGTGCGCGCCCCCGGCGGCCTCTGCGCTGCGCGGGAACATCACCGCTTCATAGGCGGCGAGCGCCGCTTCGCTGTCGCCGGGATGCGCGGCAATCGCCTTGCCGAGCTCGGCGCCGTCAAGCATCGCCAGGTTCGCGCCGTCGCCGGCCGGCGGCGTCAGATGCGCGGCATCGCCGAGGAGCGTCACCCCGGGCACGCGATCCCAGCGGTGGCCGGTTGGAAGCGTGTTGATCGCGCGCAGGACCGGCGATGTGTCGCTGTCGGTGATCAGCGCGGTGAGCGCCGGAGCCCATCCGTCGAACTCGGCCGCGATGCGCGCCTTTGCAGCAGCGACGTCGTTGAAGTCGATACCGGCGAACCACGCGGCGGAACGGTTCAACGCGACATAGGTGTGAAGAATGCTCCCCGCCTCGCGGTGCACGAAGAAGCCTTGCCCCGGGGAGAGCGCGAACAATGCGCCGCCACCGACGGCTTCGGCCGCAGCGGCGTGTCGCGCGTCGGCGTCATACAGATAAGTCTCGATGAAGGAGGTGCCTACATATTCGGGCTCGGCATCGGAAAGCAGCGGACGGACTTTCGACCAGGCGCCGTCCGCACCGACGAGAAGTTCGGTTGTCGCGTTCGATCCATCCGCGAAGGTCAGCGCGTGCGCACCACCGCCTCGTGACGCGACGCCGGTGAGTTTCTTTCCCCACTGGATCGTTCCCGCGGGCAGCGATTCCAGAAGTATCCGCCGCAAATCTCCGCGCAGCACTTCGGGACGCCCACCCGTGCCATTGTCCGACTCGTCGAGCAGCACCGTGCCGTGCTTGTCGAGCACGCGCGATGCCTCGCCACCCACATGGATGATCGCGCGGAATTCGTCGATGAGGCCCGCTTCCCTGAGCGCGAGCTGGCCATCGTGCTCGTGGATGTCGAGCTGGCCGCCTTGCGTGCGCGCCTCCGCAGAGGGCTCCGCTTCGTAGATCGTGGCAGTGATGCCGTGGACATGGAGCACACGCGCCAGCACGAGGCCGCCGAGGCCCGCGCCAATGATGGTGACTGGCGTCGTCATGGGGCGGCTACTCCGCCGCCACCGCGCGTTCGGCTTCGGCGAGGGTGACGGAGACGAGCTGGCTGACGCCGCGCTCGGACATCGTCACGCCGAAGAGGCGATGCATCCGGCTCATGGTCAGCGCGTGATGGGTGATGACCAGGAAGCGCGTTTCGGTGATGCGCGTCATCTCGTCCAGCAGGTTGCAGAAGCGGTCGACATTGGCGTCGTCGAGCGGCGCGTCCACTTCGTCCAGCACGCAGACGGGCGCAGGGTTCACCAGGAACACCGCGAAGATCAGCGCCATCGCCGTCAGCGCCTGCTCGCCGCCGGAGAGCAGGGTGAGGTTCTGCAAACGCTTGCCGGGCGGGCGGGCGAAGATTTCGAGGCCGGCTTCCAGCGGGTCTTCGGATTCGGTCAGCGTCAGCCGCGCTTCGCCACCTTCGAAGAGGCGGGAGAACAGCATCTGGAAATTCGCGTTCACCTTCTCGAAGGATTCGCGCAGGCGCTCGCGGCCTTCGCGGTTGAGCGATTGGATGCCGCGGCGCAGGCGCTCGATCGCGCCATTGAGGTCTTCGCGGTCCTGCGTGATCTGGGTGAGGCGCGTTTCCTGCTCGACGGCTTCTTCCTCGGCGCGCAAATTGACGCCGCCAAGCTGCTCGCGCTCCTGCTTCAGCTTCTCGACGCGCTTGTCGGCGTGGTCGAGGGCGGGGAGTTCCTGGCTGTCCTTCAGCTCGGCGCGCTCCGGCAATTCGTCCGGCGCGGCGTCGAGCTCGTCGCGGATGCGCGTGCGCAGTTCGGTGATGCGCTCGTCGGCGGATTCCGAAAGCGCCTGCGAGCGGGCGCGCTCCTCGCGCGCGGCGGCGAGCGCGCCATCGGCGGCTTTCGCGGCGCGGTCGGCCACGGCGAGAGTCTGTTCCGCTTCGGCGCGCATGTCGGAGGCGGCGGACTGCTCGGCTTCGGCGGCGCCGATGGTGTCCAGCAGCACGCCGCGCTTGACGGCGATGGCTTCCGGCACGGCTTCCAGCACGGCGAGTTCGCCCTGGATTTCCTCGATGCGCCGCGCGAGTTCGGCGATCTGGGCAGTGGCCGCGTCGCGACGCGTGTTCCAACGCGTGTTGTCGTCCACGATGGCCGCGATGCGGTGGCGGCGGGCTTCGGCATCGCGGCGCAGGCTCTCCAATGCGGCCCGGCCTTCGCTGTCGGCCGTGCGCGCTTCGCTGGTGCGGCCCCGCGCTTCGGCGACCTGCTCGACCAGCGAGGCGGACTCCGCCAGCGTTTCAAGCGCGGCGGCCGCTTGCCATTCGGCATCCAGCGCGGCATCGCGCGATTGCGTCAGGCGTCTGATCTCCGCTTCGAGCGAAGCGAGCTGCGAGGCGCGTTCGGCGGCGGCGCGCGCGGATTTCGCCGCATCGTCCTGTGCCGCGATCAGCGCTTCTTCGGAGGCGTGTTCGGCGCGCTCGGCGTCACGCTCCAACAGGCGCGCGGCCTCGACTTCGGCCTTGGCGGCGGAATAGATTTCGAACGCGGCGGCGCGGCGCTCGCGGGACTCGGTGATCTGCTGCTCCAGCACGACGAGATGATTGCGCTGCGACAGACGCACGGCGGCGGGCGAGGGCGCGTCGGCGGAGGCGGCATAGCCGTCCCAGCGCCACAGATCGCCGCGCGCGGAGACCAGCCGCTGGCCGGGCTTCAACTGCTTCTGCAGCGTCGCGCCCTGATCGGGGAACACGACGCCGGTCATGGAGAGGCGGCGCGACAACGCTGCAGGCGCTTCGACGAAGAGGCTCAGCGGCTGCACGTCGCCCGGCAGATCGGCGGCCAGTTCGAGCGCGCCGAGGTCCCGCCAATGATGCGGGGCGGCTTCATCGAGCGGCGCTTCCAGGTCGTCGCCAAGTGCCGCGGCGAAAGCGGCTTCGTAGCCGGGCTGCACGGTGACGGCGTCAATCAGCGGCGGCCAGAGATCGGAGCCTTGCGGGCGCAGCAGATCGGCCAGCGCTTTGGCTTCGGCGGAGAGGGCTTGCGTCTCGCGCTCGGCGATTTCCAGCGGCGCGCGGGTGTCGGCTTCGGCGGCTTCGGCGATTTCGAGAACGGCGCTGGCGGCGGCGAGTGCCTCGCGCGCTTTCGCCATTTCGGTGCGGGCGGTTTCGGCGGCGGCTTCCGCCGCGCGAACATCCGGCGCGCCGGCGGCACCTTCCATCGCCTGGTCGAGACGGGCTTGTGCTTCGGTGAGCTGGAACGCGCTGGTCTCGGCGAGCGCGGAGGCCACCTGGCGGGACCGTTCGTGACTGGCCTTCTTCGCGTTCCACTCCGCGAGATCGGCATTGAGGCGCTCGAGCAGCCGCTCCGCTTCGTTCAGCGCATCGGCGAGAGACGCCGCGCGCGCCTGCGCTTCGGTGAGTTCTCCTTCCGCGCGTGCTGCGGCGCCTTCCAGCGTGGTGGTTTCTTCGGCGAGCGTGGCGAGAGCGGTTTGCGCGTCCGTCTCTAACGTCTGTTCGCGCGCGCTGTCCTGCGTGGATTGCTCCAACCGCTGGCGCAAGCGTTGCGCGGCCTCGCGGGCGCGAGCCTCTTCCGCGTCCAGCGCGTCGCGCTCGACGACGAGGCGGTGCAGCGCGGCGGAACGCTCGGCCTCGATCTGGCGCAGTGGTGGCAGGGTGGCTGCGGCCGTGGCCTGGATGGTTGCCGCTTCGGCGGCGAGCGCGGTGCATTCGGTGACGACCGCGGCGGCGGCTTCGAGGGCGGCTTGCGCGGCTTGCGATTGGGCTTCGGCGGAAATCCAGCGCAGGTAGAAGGCCAGCGCCTCGGCCTTGCGGATGAGGCCGGAGAGATTGCGATAGCGCGCGGCCTGGCGGGCCTGCTTCTTCAGGTTCTGGAGTTGGCCTTCGACTTCGCGGATGACGTCATCCAGCCGCGCCATGTTGGTCTCGGCGGCGCGCAGGCGAAGCTCCGCTTCATGGCGGCGCTGATGCAGCCCGCCAATGCCGGCGGCCTCTTCCAGGATCGCGCGACGCGCCAGCGGCTTCTGGCTGATCAGCAAACCGATCTGGCCCTGGCGCACGAAAGCTGTCGAGCCCGCGCCGGAGGAGGCGTCGGCGAAGAAGATCTGCACGTCACGCTGGCGCACGTCGCGGCCGTTGATGCGGTAGACGCTGCCGGCCTCGCGCTCGATGCGGCGCGAGACCTCGATGGAGTCGTAATCGTTATATTGCGCCGGCGCCGTGCGGTCGGTGTTGTCGATATGGAGCATCACCTCGGCGGTGTTGCGCGCGGGACGTCCGGCGCTGCCCGCGAAGATCACGTCATCCATCTCGCTGCCACGGATGGAGCTGGGGCGTGTCTCACCCATCACCCAGCGCAGCGCGTCGAACAGATTGGATTTGCCGCAGCCGTTCGGGCCGACGACAGCCGTCAGCCCGGGCTCGACGAAGAGCTCCGTCGGCTCGACGAAGGATTTGAATCCCGAAAGCCTGAGACGCGTGAACTTCAACGCAGATGCGCCGCCTTACGCCAAATGGTCGGATCGCCTATTTCGACGCGAGCCGCTTGTTGAGATAATCCTGCCAGTCGGCCCAGGTGGATTCGCCGACGCGCAATTCGCCATTCACCAGAAAGCTGGGCGTGCCGTCGATGCCGTATTTGCTTTCGGCATCCGTGCCCACCTTGTCGATCGCGTTGCGGGAACTCGTATCGTTGATACACGTATCGACTTTCTGTGCGCTCAAACCGGCCCCGACACCCATCGCCACGAGAGCGGCATGAACGTCGGGAATATCGTAGCCGTCCGGGTCCCATCTGGACTGATTCCGATAGAGCTGGTCAATGAATGGGAAATAGTTTTCCTTGGATAAACACCGGCCTATCGCCTCCGCCGCGCTATCCACAGGGCTAAGCGGGAACACACGGAACACATAGTAAACCTTGCCTGTGTCGATGAACGTTTTCTTGATCAGCGGCAGGATTTCCATGTCGAACGCCGCGCAATGCGGGCAGGTGGGTGCCGCATATTCCACGATGACGACCGGCGCGCTGGACGAGCCCATCGTGCGGTCATGGTCGGTGACGGTCACGGCATATTGTCCGGTGCCCGACGTCACGTCGCCGTGCATCAAACCGAACACCAGATAGCCGATCAGGCCGAGCGCCACCACGGCGAGCACGATCAGCCCCAAGCGCAGTTGTTGACCTGTCAAATCACCAGCTCCCGGCTCTTTGGTTGACTCTGCCGGCTTAATGCTTCGCCAGCATCTGGTTCAGATAGTCCTGCCAGTCTTCCCATGTGGAGACGCCGACGCGCTTCTCGCCATTGACGATGAAGCTGGGCGTGGCGGTGATCTCATACTTGGTCTGCGCATCCGTGCCGATCTGCGAGATCTCGGCGGCTTTCGCCGTATCGCGCATGCAGGTTTCCGCCTGGTCGCCTGGCATGCCGGCCACCGCGGCCATCTGGAGCAGGGCCGCATGCACGTCCGGGATGTCGTGACCGTCCGGATCCCATTGCGGCTGGTTGCGATAGAGCTGGTCGATGAAGGGGAAGTAGTTCTCCGGCGGCAGGCAGCGCGCCATCGACTCCGCGGCTACGTCCACCCGGCTCAGCGGGAAGACGCGGAACACGTAATAGACCTTGCCGGTGTCGATATATTGCTTCTTCAACTGCGGGAAGATCGTCATGTCGAAAGCGGCGCAGACGGGGCAGGTAGGGGCCGCGTATTCGATCATCTGGATCGGCGCCTTGGGATCGCCCTGCGCGCGGTCGCGCGATGTCAGCGTGATGATGTATTTGCCATTATCCGCCACGGCCGGGCCGGTATCCCCGGCGCTGCTGCCGCCATAGACGTAGAAATACGCAATCGCCGCCAGCGCCACGACAGCCACCGCGACCAGTCCGCCCAGAATCCACTGTCGGTTCACGTCCCAAGCTCCCTGTTTTGCCTAGGTTTTGGCAGAGGCCGCGCTGCCGTTCAATCTGGTCTCAGTCTTTGGGGGGCCTGCGAGCCTCGGCAAGCCCTAGAAGGGCGGATTTCAACCCGTCCGTGCCCTCGAAACCACGCACCGGATCACCAGGCGACACCTCGCCCCTGGCAGGTGCGGGCCGCGGCGACCTCGGACGGTCCGCCAGCGGACCCTGTACGAATCGTAACCGTGTCACCTGCGTGTGTTTCAGCCAGCCATTGATCCGGTCGCAGAGCACGCGGGTCTCGTGCTGCAGGAAGAGCGCGGCGGCGGGCTCGGCCTTCAAGGTCAGCACGGCGCCGGACGCGCCTTCGGACAAGCGCAGCGGCCGGGCGATGCGGGCGATCTCGGGGCCTACGATATCGTCCCAGCGGAGTACCAGGGTGGGATCGGAGAACCCGGCCCTGGCGAAAGCGGCCGAACCCACGCCCACGGCATCGCGCGACACCGCGTCCGCCCGGTTGCGGCGGGGCGACGGCGAAGGTTGTTCGTCCCTAGGCTGTTGTTTGTCTTTGGGCGATGGGGCCATGTTGGGATTATGCCCGCTCGCCCCCGCCAGAAAAAGGCGTTTCCCACCGCGCAGTCCTTGCTCGACTGGTACGACATCCACCGTCGCACCTTGCCGTGGCGCGCCCCGCCGGGACGCCGCCAGGATCCTTATCGCGTCTGGCTGTCGGAGATCATGCTACAGCAGACCACCGTCGCGGCCGTCGCCTCCTACTATAAGGACTTCCTCCGCCGCTGGCCGGATGTGGCGGCGCTGGCCTCAGCGCCTCTGGACGATGTGCTCATCGCCTGGGCCGGCCTTGGCTATTATGCCCGCGCCCGTAATCTGCACCGCGCCGCCAAAATGGTTGTGGATGAATTGGGCGGACGGTTCCCGCAGACCGCCGAAGGCCTGCGCGTGCTGCCCGGCGTCGGCGCCTACACCTCCAGCGCCATCGCCGCCATCGCCTTCGACGAGCCGGAAGCGGCTGTCGACGCCAATGCCGAACGCGTGCTGGCGCGCGTCTTCGCCGTCGAGGAGGCGATGCCGAAAGCCAAGGTGCGGTTGCGCGAACTCGGCCAGTCGCTGGTGCCCGCGAAACGCGCCGGAGACTTCGCACAAGCGCTGATGGATTTGGGCTCGGCCATCTGCACGCCCAAACGCCCTGCCTGCATGAGCTGCCCGTGGTTCGCGGACTGCGAGGCCCGCAAGCGCGGCATCCAGGAACTGCTGCCAATCAAGGCCGAGAAAGCCGCCCGCCCCATGCGCCGCGGCGCCGCCTTCGTTGCGCGTGATGCGACCGGTGCCGTGCTGCTCGAACGCCGTCCCGAAGAAGGATTGCTCGGCGGCATGATGCAGCCGCCACTTGGTCCGTGGACGGAGGACTTTCCGTCAAAGGCTCAGGCGCTCAAGCAAGCGCCCTTCGCCGCGGAGTGGAAGAAACGCCTCGGCATCGTCCGCCACGGCTTCACCCATTTCGAACTGGAGATCGAGGTGTATGTGGCGGACGTCACGAAGCGGCCGAAGACAGATGGGAGGTGGGTCGTCGATCTTTCCACTGCCGCACTCCCCACCATCATGCGCAAGATCGTCGAGCACGCGCGGGGGTAGGGCTCTGAACGCGACAAAAAAATATCGTCATCGCCGGGCTTGTCCCGGCGACCCATACCCGCAGTCATAAACATTCAAACTCTGCGCCAGCGGACTTCTACTGCCGACACTGCGGGTATAGGTGGCCGGGACAAGCCCGGCCATGACGAGTTTTTGTTGGCCGGTCGTGCGGAAGATCATCGCTCAGTCGGTCTGAAGCTTTATCTCGCAGATGGTCCCCGAACCGTCGCTCTTTTTTATTCGCATAGTGAGCGACGACGTCCCATCGATTTTGGAGGCGACCCAATCGCTGCCTTCCAGATGCGCGGTCCACGCGCCTTTGATGTTGAGCTCGCTTCCGCACCTTTTGTCGGCGAGAACGATCGCTTGATCGCTCGTTTTCACCATGTCGTCGAGCGATACAGAATCGGGCGGATGCATGAGCGAACTGCACGATCCGCCCAGCGTGCAGAGGAGTGCCGTGCCAATCGCTCGAACGCCTCGCGCGATCAAACCAGATCCGCCCGCATCTGTTGGCGCAGCACGTCGATCGGGATGAGTTTGCCCTTGTCTTCATACTGCCAGAACGTCCAGCCGTTGCAGGCGTCGAGGCCCTGCACATGCGCGGCGATCTGGTGGATCGAGCCGGTGGCGTCGGAGCAAATGAGCGTGCCGTCGGCGCGGACTTTGGCGCGGTGGGTTTTGCGGTGGCCTTGCAGCACGGTGCCGGGCGGAAGAAGTCCGCGCTCGACGACCCAGCCGAACGGGATGCGCGGTTCGGCGCGTTTGGATTTCGTGACCGCGATGGCTTCCGGATCGGCGGGATCGATGCCGGCGATGCGCGAGCGGGCGAGGCGGGCGTATTTCTGGTCGCGCTCCAACCCGATGAAATGCCGGCCGAGGCGGCGTGCCACTGCGCCCGTGGTGCCGGAGCCGAAGAAGGGATCGAGCACCACGTCGCCGGGCTTGGACGACGAGACGATCACGCGATGCAGCAACGCTTCCGGCTTCTGGGTGGAATGCGCCTTGTCGCCTTTCTCATCCTTCAGCCGCTCGTTGCCGGTGCAAAGCGGCAAGGTCCAGTCGGAGCGCATCTGCAATTCGTCGTTCAGCGCCTTCATGGCTTCGTAGTTGAAGGTGTAGCGAGCCTCGCGGCTCTTGGAGGCCCAGATCATCGTCTCATGCGCGTTGGTGAAACGCTTGCCGCGGAAGTTGGGCATGGGATTGGTCTTGCGCCACACCACGTCGTTCAGGATCCAGAAGCCGAGATCCTGCAGGATGGCGCCGACGCGGAAGATGTTGTGGTAGGAGCCGATCACCCACAGCCCGCCATCGTCCTTCAGCACGCGGCGCGCGGCGGTGAGCCAGCCGCGGGTGAAGCGGTCATAGTCGGCGAAGCTGGCGAACTGGTCCCAGCCGTCGTCCACGGCATCGACCTTGGAATTGTCCGGACGGTGCAATTCGCCCTGGAGCTGCAGATTGTAAGGCGGATCGGCGAAGACGAGATCGGCGCAGCCTTCCGGCAGCGCGTTCATGTTCTCGATGCAGTCGCCTTCGATGACGCGATCCAACGCGTCTTCCAGCCCGATGATGCGCCCCATTGTCCCGCCCGGATTTGTCCACAGCGCGGCACAGTGATTCGTCGCGATTCACAGGTCAAGAGTCTTGATGAATCAAAGCGTTATCGTTGAGTCCACAGGGGGCTGTGGATACAAGATGTTGTGGACGGGCGCGAAACTGCGGCGGTGATGCGGGCAGGGGCCGAGCTTGCCGAGCGCGTTGAGGTGCTCCGCGGTGCCGTAACCCTTGTTGTTCGCCCAGCCGTAACCGGGATGCGCGTCGTGCAGCGCGACCATCATGCGGTCGCGCGTGACCTTGGCGATGATCGAGGCCGCGGCGATGGAGACGGACTTCGCATCGCCGTCCACGATGGTGTCGCAGGGGCAGGGCAGCGCCGGCGCGTCGTTGCCATCGACCAATGCGAAGAGCGGCGCCAGCGCCATCGCGCGCACGGCCCGCGCCATGGCCAGATGTGTCGCCTGGCGGATGTTGATGAGGTCGATCTCGTCCACGCTCGCCTCGCCGACGCCCACCGCCACCGCGCGCTGCATCACCAGCACATAGAGTTCTTCGCGCGCACCGGCGGAGAGCTGCTTGGAGTCGTTGAGCCCTTTGGGGATGCGCTTGCGATCCAGGATCACCGCCGCCGCCACCACCGGCCCCGCCAATGGGCCGCGCCCGGCCTCATCCACACCGGCGATGGGGCCGGCGCTGGTTTTGAGGAAACGGGATTCGTAGATGTAGTGCGGCATGGCCGGACACTATTCAGAGTCGGGCGGCGCGGGAAGAGAAGGCCAGTTTCATCAAGTGCTTACCCACAAACCTGCATGGCCGCGAAACTTTATTGCGGAATTGAACCTCGTTTTTTGCCGCGCTATTCCGCTTCCACAAGGCGCACGGCATAGATGCACAGGATGAGCATGCCGAGACCCACCGCCAGAGGGGCCGAGTTCCCCAAGTCGAAGGCGAGGCTTTGGATTTTGTCCGTCACCAGGTCCATGGGCATGAAATAGAGCAGGATTCCGCCCACGAAAGCGATCACGGCCCATTCGATGTTGCTTCGGAGGGACTGCCGGAACGCCACCCGCGCGGCGACTTTCGTGGAGAAGCCCGCGTCCTCCACCGGTGCCAGCGGCGCGGACAGCATCGTATCGAGTTCCGGATCGATCATGGCGCGGGCCTCAACAGCGCGCGCAGCTTCTCACGTCCGCGCGCGATATGCGACTTAACCGTACCCAGCGGCATGTCCATCAGGCGCGCCGCTTCCTCGTTGGAATAGTCCAGCGCGTGGCAGAGCGTCAGCGCGGCGCGCTCAGGCAGCGACAAGCGCATCATCGCCTTCTCCAGATCGAGCCGCGCATCCGTGTCGACGGGTTCCGCCGGGATGTCCGCCGCCGCGTCGTCCAGCGGCTCCAGCTTGCGGCGCCTGGCCGTCATCAGATAGCGCGACCAGCCGATGCGCATCAGCCAGCCGGCGAAGGCGCCATCGCTGCGGAACTGCGCGATCTTGCGCCAGGCTTCCAGGAAGCTCTCCTGCGCCAGATCGTCCGCCAGCGCCGCATCGCCGCGCGTCAGCCGTCTGAGGAAGCCGCGCAGCTGCGACTGGTGCCGCCGCGTGAGCTGGCCGAAAGCCGCCGCGTCGCCCGCAGCGGCCAACGCGGCAAGAGTCTCGTCGCTCATCCCCGCAGTCATGCCCGCGGAACATACTCACTGGACACGCGGCCTGTCGAAAAGCCCGGCCAGCAGACGGGCGACGCCGATCATGAAGGGGAAGATGCCGATGAAGGGCAGCCAGTCGCCGCGATTGTCGCCGGCGAAGGGCATGCCGCCGCCATCCATCGCCCAGAAGAAGATGAACAGCGCCACGCCGATGCACATCAGATAGACGCCGGACCAGATGGGGCTGCGGTAGTGATCGTCGCGCTCGCGATAGCGCCCGCCGCCCATCAGCATCTCGGGCGGAACGGTCTGGCCCTTCTCCGCCATCTTCTCGATCGCGCGATAGCGGCTCGCCCGCTCGCGATAGCGGAAGAAATTGCCGAAAAACACGATGGCGACGATCGCAATCCAGAAAATCGCGACCACGCTCAAACCATGGCCATGGGTGATGAACATGTTCCCTCTCCGCGGCCTGAATGGCCGATATCTGAGTAGATGCAGGAAGACGGGCGGATGGATGCAGGGGCGGGCGAATTATTTTGCCTCCTAAAGCAGCGCAAGCTGCTCCCCTGCCATGGGCGGCTTGCGGAACTGGCTCAGATCCAATGGCCGGTTTTCCCGGTTCAGGCCCAACCGTTTCACGGCCAGGTGGAAGCGCCGGGCGATGAGTTCGGCATAAGGGCCCGCGCCGCGCATGCGGGTGTGCCAGTTGGCGTCGTAATCCTTGCCGCCGCGCATGGAGCGGATCAGCGACATGACATGCTTGGCGCGGCCGGGCTCGTTGGCTTCCAGCCATTCGCGGAACAGATCCTTGATCTCCAGCGGCAGGCGCAGCAGCACATAGCCCGCGCTGCGCGCACCCGCCTCTTTCGCTTCGCCGAGCACGCTTTCCAGTTCCTCGTCGTTCAGCGCTGGGATGACGGGCGCGAACATCACCGATGTCGGTATGCCTGCCTGGCTCAACTGCCGGATCGTTTCGATGCGGCGCGGCGGCGTGGCGGCGCGCGGCTCCATGGTGCGGGCGAGCGCGCGGTCGAGCGTGGTGACGGAGAGCGCTACCTTCGCCAATCCCATCTCCGCCATCGGCGCCAATATGTCGAGATCGCGCAGGATCAGCGCCGATTTCGTCACGATGCCGACGGGGTGCCGAAACTCATACAGCACCTCGAGGACCGAGCGCATGATGCGCAGCTTCTTCTCGATCGGCTGATACGGGTCGGTGTTGGTGCCCATCGCCAGAACCTGCGGCACATATTTGGGCGAGGCGAGTTCCTTGCGCAGCAGCTCCGCCGCATTCGGCTTGGCGAAAATCTTGCTCTCGAAATCCGCGCCTGGCGAGAAGCCCAGATAGGCATGCGTCGGCCGCGCGAAGCAGTAGATGCAACCATGCTCGCAACCCTTGTACGGATTGATCGACTGCGAGAACGAAATGTCCGGCGAGTTGTTGCGCGTGATGATGGTGCGCGAGCTGTCGCGCAAAATCTCCGTCTTGAGCGACGGCTCCGCGAATTCCGGTTCCAGGGCTTCGTCGCTCCAGCCGTCATCCACCAGCACACGCGTTTCCTTCTCGAAACGCCCGGACGCGTTGGAGACAGCCCCTCTGCCCCTGAGCCGCCGCGGATCGGCGGTGATGTCGAGTACCGTTGTCATGGGTGCAAACATAATAGGAACAAACGAACGATACAAGAACATTATTTTACAAGATATTGATGTAACGAACGTTTTCTATCCAGATTTGGTTCCACACGCCGCTATTGCAACCCACTTGTCATCCCCGGCGAATATCGCGCGGTCAGCGCGATGCGAGGTAAAGGGGATCCAGGTGGATTGTCACGAACGGTACTGATCGGGCCTGCGCAGGCCATTGCACTTACGGCGCGAGCCTGACCACCTGGATCCCCTTTACCTCACGCCGCGCGTGATACGCGCGGCGTTCGCCGGGGATGACAATCGAGCGGTGGAGAAAAGCGCTACGAACCCGTGCCCCGCAGATTGTAAGTCAGCCCATATGGGTCCTGCACGTAACAGCGCGGTACCTCCGGTTCGTCCTTGATCACCAGCGCGCCGTTCGCCGTCAGCTTTGCGCGGGCCTCGGCGACGTTGGGCACCATCACTTCCAGGATCGGACACAGCGACGGTCCGCGCTCGATGAACATGTTGATGTTGGCACCACACAGGCTGACCATCTCCGGCGTTTCGTCGGTGATCTCGAAGCCCAGCAGGTTCACATAGAACAACGCTGCCTCTTTCGGATCAGGCGACTGGATCAAAATGTCGGTGCCGAAACTATTCGCCATGGGAATCCCCGTGTTGCTCAGCCGCCCGCGAGTGCGTTGGTGAGCACGATCTCGTCGCCGTCGGCAATTTGTCGCGCGCCGGCGTCCTTGGCGCGGACCATATCACCGGCGTGCAGGAAAACGATGTTGCGCCGGATCGCCCCCTGCTCGTCGAAGAGATGAAGCCCCAGCGTGGGATGGCGTTTCGCCAGATCGCTTAATACCGCCGCGATCGATCGGCCGTTCGCCTCAAGCCGGCGCGCGCCGCCGGCCACGCTTCGCAAGACAGGCGGAAGCTGCACGTGCACGCTCATGAGAGATAGGCTTCGACGCTCTGGATGCGTGGCAGCCCGCGCGCCACTTCCTGCCAGCTCTCGCCGAGGTCGTGACTGGCGAAGACGCTGCCGGAGGTTGTTCCGAAATAGAGCCCGCCATTCTGATCGGCCGCCATCGCGCCGCGCAACACGCCCGCATAACAGTCCGCCGGCAGGCCCTGGGACTTCGCGCGCCAATGCGCGCCGTCGTCGCAACGGTATACCGCGAGCTGCCCGCCGCGCGGGAAGCGGTAGTTGTCGCCATCCAGCGGCACCACGAAGACGCTGCCGGATGGCCGGTCCATCGCCATCGCAAAGCCGAAGGCGCAGCAATGGCCGTCGGACAGTTCGGCCACCGGCAAGCCGTCCTCGATTACCTGCCAATTCTCGCCGCCATCGTCTGAGCGGTGCACGCCGCGATGCTCCTGCCGGAAGATGGTGTCGGCACGGGTGGGATCGTGGGCCGCATGATGGATGCATTGTCCGGTGGAGGCGGGCTGGGAATCCACCGCCGGATTCACGCCTTTGTTCTTGGGCTGCCAGGTCTTGCCGCCGTCGTCGGTGCGGAAGAACCCCGCCGCCGAGACGCCAACCCACAGCCGGTTCGGGTCGTTCGCGTCGGAGAGAATGGTGTGCGCGCCGAGCCCGCCGAAGCCCGGTGTCCAGCTGTTGCGCGAGGGATGGTTGTTGAAGCCGTCGATGGGCTGCCAGGATGCGCCGCGATCGCGGCTTGTGAACAGCCCCGCTTCCGATACGCCGGCGTAAAGCGTGCCGTGCGCGAAATGCAGCGTCCAGATCTGGTCGACGAAGCGGCCGCCAGCTTTGAGCGTTCCGCTCCAATCCATCTGGCCGACGATGCGGTGATGCTCCGCATTGCCGCGATCCTCGGGGCGATAGCGCGGCGCGGTATCGAGCTGCGCCCAGTTTTTCAAGTCGTCGCTGGCGAAGATCGCCACGCCGTAATTTGGGCTGTTCACCGCCGCGTAGACGCGCCCCTGATCGTCCCGCGCCGACGCCGTCACCGGCCAGCCGCGCAGGTTGAAATCTTCCGTCCAGCTGTCGCCGGCGGATCGGGCAAGGACCGCGGCGCCCTTCGGCGTGCCGATGACGAGGGAGATGGCCATGTCGAGCCCCGTGCAGAAATGCGCGCCATCCTAGACCGCGCGCCGCTAGCGAAAAAGTCTACCGCTCCATCAATCGCGGCAAGATCTCCACGAAATTGCATGGGCGGTAGCGGATATCGAGTTGTTGTTTGAGAATCCCGTCCCAGCCGTCTTTCACGGCGCCGGGGGAGCCGGGCAGCGCGAAGAGGTAGGTGCCGTGCGCCACGCCCGCGCAGGCGCGGGATTGGATGGTGGAGGTGCCGATCTTCTCGAAGGAGATGCGGTGGAAGATCGCCGAGAATCCGTCGATTTCCTTCTCGAAGACGGAGCGGAAGGCTTCCACCGTCACGTCGCGGCCGGTGAGGCCGGTGCCGCCGGTCGAGATCACCACGTCGATGGCAGGATCGGCGATCCAGATGCGCAGTTGCGCCGTGATCGCGGCCTGATCGTCTTTCACGATCACGCGCGCGGCGAGGCCGTGGCCGGCATCCTTGATGCGCGCGGCCAGCGTGCCGCCGGAGACGTCGCTGGCGGAGTCGCGCGTGTCCGAGACCGTCATCACCGCGATGCGGACGGGAATGAAGGCGCGGCTCTCGTCAATACCGGGCATCGCTCACGACGGCGGGTTTGGCGGGATCGGGCTGCGGCGCGGGCTGAACCGAGTGTGTCGAGCCGTGATAAACGGGCCAGCCGCCTTTCGCGACCTGATCCAGCGTTACGGCCGTGCGGCCGTCGCGCTTGTCGTACATCCAGTAATAGGTGAGCACCGTCTTCACATAAGTGCGCGTCGCCTGCACCGGCATGCTCTCGATGAAGAGCAACGGGTCGTCATGCGCGGTCGCCTTGGTGCCGAGCCAGCGGTTGATGCTGCCGGGGCCGGCGTTATAGGCGGCGGCGATCTCCACGATGTTGCCGTTGTGATCGTCGAGCAGCATCTCCAGGAAATGCTGGCCGAGCTTCATGTTGTAGGACGGATCGTTGAGCTGCGAGATCGTGACGGGGCCACCGGCCAGATGCGGCGCGGTGTAGCTCATGATCTGCATCAGCCCATGCGCGCCGGCGGGCGATGTGGCGCCTGCCTGGAATTTGCTCTCCTCGCGCACGAAGGCCAGCACCAAAGCCGGATCGAGATGATAGCCGTCTTCCGGCGCGTAACCCGGAATGGGGAACAGGCCGGTCAGCATGTGGCCGCGCGCCGCCGCCGTTTCGCTGGCGCGCAGTTCGAGGTCGGGCAGATCGAGACGGCGCGCGACGGCCGCATAGGTCTCGCCGCCGCGCATGTCCATGGTGGCCATGGCGCGCTGCATCTCCTCATGCGTCCATTGCGGCTCACCGATCTGGTAGAGCGCGACGGCGCGATGGAAAGAGGGGATCGCGTTCAACGTCGCGAAATCGCTCTGGCTGACGGCGGGGTCGGCGAAATTCTCGGCGCCCGTTTGGCCCAGGATGCGTTGCGCCAGAAGTCCGTAGAAGGTCGGTTGTTCGCGCGCCGCCGCTGTCAGCAGCGAGATGACGGGCAGGGGATCATTGTTGGCCAGATGCGACCGAGCGGCCCAGAAGGCGGCCTGGCTGCGGATGTAGTTCGGCACGGCGCCCGATTGCGCCAGGGTCTCGAAGCGCGTGGCGGCAACGTCGTATTTGCCCATGCGATAGGCGGCGAAGCCCGCATCCCAATCGAGCAGCGGTGCGGAATACCGGTCGCTGCCGGCGGGGCGCAGCGCCACGTCGAAGGCGTTGAAGTCCTGTCCCTCGGCCAGATAGGAGGCGGCCACACGTTGCGACAGACGGGCGGTATCCGATCCAGGCGCGGTGTCGGCGGCGACGAGGGCCTGCAGCACGCCATCGGCCAAAGCGGGCTGGCTGGAATGGATGTCGGCCTCGATCTGCGCTTGCGCGGCGCGGGCGGCGTCGGACGACAGCGGCGGATCGGGGATGTTGCCATCCTCATAGCCGCCGCCGCGGGCGCGGGGCGGGGCGGAGGGTGTCGGCACTTCCACCGTCACTTTATAGCCGATGATCTTGTGATGCTTCTTGATGGGCTTGCGGGCGCGATCGATGGCGAGATCGTAGATGCGGTCGGCGACGGGCAGGTCCTTGTACTCGTTCAGCCAGGAGACGAGTTCTTCGACCGTCGCCTTCTTGCTGTGCGACGAGAGATAATGCTCGGCCTGCGCATAGCCGACCAGCGAATGGTCGGAGAGCTGCGAGACCTGGTCCTGCGCATTGCTGAAATCGCCGCGCCGCTCATCGGCGAAGATCTGGCGATAGCGCGCCACGTCGTCGGGCGACAGCACCGCGATATCGGCGGCGTGTGCCGCGCCGAACATCGTCGCCAAAGCCAAAGATGACAACACCGCGCGCCTGATCGCCACTTCGACCTCACCATCTGTATGGATAAAGCGAGACTAGCCGCCCACGGCGCCCGGCTCAAGCAATCCGAGTGATTTAATTTTCGATTCAATGGCCTGCAGGTCCTGCCAGGCGAGCTTCTTGTCGGCCGGGCGGCGCAGCAGATAGGCGGGATGCAGGGTCGGCATCACGGGAATCATCTTGTTGCCCACATGATATTCGAGCCACTTACCGCGCATCCGCATGATGCCGTCCGTCCGCCCCAGCACATGGCGCGCCGCGACGGCGCCGAGAAGAATCAAAATCTCCGGCTGCGCCAATTCGATGTGCCGCCGCAGGAAGGGCAGGCAGGTGGCGGCCTCCTCCGGCGTCGGATCGCGATTGTCCGGCGGGCGCCAGTTGATGACGTTGGTGATGTAGGCGTTGGTGCGGCGGTCGAGATGGATGGCGGCCAGCATCTTGTCGAGCAGCTGCCCCGCGCGCCCGACGAAGGGTTTACCGGCCTTGTCCTCGTCGCGTCCCGGCGCCTCGCCGATCAGCATGATGTGCCGCGCGGGCGTTCCGTCCGCGAAGACTGTGTTGGTCGCCGTCTTCTTCAACGCGCAACCATCGAACGCCTCCATTGCGGTCTTCAGTTCTGCAAGCGAGTTCGCGGCCCCCGCAATTTCGAGAGCGGAGCCGATGGAGTCTGTTCCCGCACCCGCCCCTTGTGGGCGGGTCGAAATCTGCGGAGCAGATTTCGGGGCGGGGGCCGGAGCAGACGTATACGCCGGCCCCCGCCCCGAAACCGCCTCCGGCGCTTTCGACCCGCCCCCAAGGGGCGGGTTCTTCTTTGTCGCGAACCGATCCACCGGCGCGTCCAGCAACGCCTCATCCGCCCCGGACTCGACGAGCCAGGCGAGGGTGGAGAGGGGATCTTGCGGACTTGCCATGGTCGGCTATCGGCTCATTTCGCTACCAGCAAAGCTATCACGACAAGAGATACGCGCGGGAGGCTACCGCCCCATCGCAGCGTGGCTCTGTTCAGATCCGGAACAGGAGGTCTCCGAAATAAAGGGCGATGAAAAGCGCAAAGGCGGCCGTCACCTTGGCGGCGATGACGAGCAGGACCCATGACCAGACGCTACGTTCCGCCAGTCGGAAGAGGATCGCCAGCAAGAGCGACCCCAGCACGGGCGCATTTGCAAGAAGCGCCGTTCGAAGCCAGTCGGCCGTGAACTGCGGATCGAGCACATCCACAATCGCGCCGGCGTCTATCCGGACGAGGATGATCCAGTAGGCCAACGACAGCAGCAGAGAGGCTGCTGCCCACTTGGCCATCGAGGGCGCGGTCATTCGAACCCGCCCCTCGAAACTTCCTATGGCCATTGCCGTACCCTCCGTCCGCTCCGCCAGGTTAGCACGGATGGCCGCCCGTTGACCCCGCTTGGGCCCGCGCCCCATAAACCTGTCGAGGGTCTGCAACTCCAAGGATTCCCATGGCCGAAACGGTCCAGCGCGAGAGCATGGAATATGATGTCGTCATCGTCGGCGGGGGGCCGGCGGGGCTGTCGGCGGCGATCAGGCTGAAGCAGTTGGCCGCTGCGGCCGGGAGCGAGGTTTCGGTCTGCGTGCTGGAGAAGGGCTCCGAGGTGGGCGCGCATATCCTCTCCGGCGCGGTGATGGACCCGATTGCGCTCAATGAGCTGATCCCGGACTGGAAAGAGAAGGGCGCGCCGCTCGACACGCCGGTCACCGACGACCGCTTCTATTTCCTGGGACCGGCGGGCTCGATCCGGCTGCCCGGTTTCGCCATGCCGCCCTTGATGTGGAACCACGGCAATTACATCGTGAGCTTAAGCAACGTGTGTAAGTGGCTGGCAACGCAGGCGGAAGGGCTGGGGGTGGAGATCTATCCCGGCTTTCCGGCGGCGGCGCTGGTGATCGAGGATGGGGTGGTGAAAGGCGTCACCACCGGCGATCTGGGCGTGGCCAAGGACGGCCATCACAAAAGCGACTTCACGCCCGGCATGAACCTGCTCGGCAAATACACCTTCTTCGCGGAAGGGGCGCGAGGGTCGCTCTCCAAGGAGTTGATCGCGCAATACAAACTGCAAGAGGGCAAGGACTACCAGAAGTTCGGCATCGGGCTGAAGGAGCTTTGGGAGCTGCCCAAGGACAAGCACCGGCCCGGCCTGGTGCTGCACTCCTTCGGCTGGCCGTTGGACGACAAGACTGGCGGCGGCGTCTTCATGTACCACTGGGGCGAGAATTTCTGCTCCATCGGCTTCGTGGTGCACCTGAACTATTGGAACCCCTTCACCTCGCCCTTCGATGAGTTCCAGCGGGTCAAGTACCACCCCCGGATCGCGGAGTTCCTGGAGGGCGGCAAGCGTATCGGCTATGGCGCCCGCGCCATCACCGAGGGTGGGCTGCAATCCGTGCCCAAGCTGGTGTTCCCGGGCGGGGCGTTGATCGGCTGCTCGGCCGGGTTCGTGAACGTGCCGCGCATCAAGGGCAGTCACAATGCGATGAAGACCGGGATGCTGGCAGCCGAGGCGGCCTTCGCGGCGCTGGCGGCGGGGCGCTCGGGCGATGTGCTCCAGGCCTACGAAGACGGCTGGAAGGAAAGCCACGTTTACAAAGATTTGAAACGGGTGCGGAACGTGAAGCCGCTATGGTCCAAGCTGGGAACCTTCATCGGCATCCCGCTGGCGGCCATCGACATGTGGACCAACCAATTGTTCGGTTTCTCCCTCCTCGGAACCCTGCATCACGGCAAGCCGGATTACGCGACCTTGAAGCACGCCAAGGATTGCAAGCCGATTGCCTATCCGAAACCCGATGGAAAGCTTTCCTTTGACAAACTTTCGTCGGTTTTCCTGTCGAATACCAACCATGAAGAAGATCAGCCCGTTCACCTTGTTCTGAAGGACCCGAGCATTCCAATCGCGGTCAATCTGCCCGAATATGACGAGCCCGCGCAGCGCTACTGCCCGGCGGGCGTTTATGAGGTTGTGCGCGAGGCATCGGGCCCGCGGTTCCAGATCAATGCGCAGAATTGCGTGCACTGCAAAACCTGCGACATCAAGGACCCGGCGCAGAACATCACCTGGGTGACGCCGGAAGGCGGCGGCGGTCCCAATTACGCGAATATGTAATCCCGGCCCATACGGCCATTGTGAGGTGTGACGTGCGTAAGATTGCTCTGGCCCTGTTGGCCCTCGTCGTTTCGACCGGTCTTGTCTCGATCAACGGCGCGCTCGCGTCCGCGAAGGACGACGGCAACGCCTATGCGGATTATCTCTCGGCGCATCTGGCCGCGAGCCAGCACGATCTGCCGGATGCGGCGCAGCTCTACCAGTCGAGCCTCGCGGGCGATCCGAACAACACCGATCTCCTCAACCGCGCCTTCATGTTCACCGCCGCGGCGGGCGACATGGACAAAGCGGCGGCGCTGGCCGAGCGCATCGTCAAGCTCCAACCGACGGATCCGCCGGCGCGGCTGACCTTGGCCGTGCACGCTTTCAAGGAAGGTGATTATCGCGAGGCGCGCATGCAGCTCGCCCAATCCGCCAAAGGCCCGTTTCAGGAGCGGGTGCTGGCGCTGATGGATGCCTGGGCTTCGCAAGGCGCGGGCGACACCAAGCAGGCGCTGACGGACATCAATGTGGTCGTCACAAGCGGCGGCACGGAAACGCTGGCCGCCTATCACCGCGCGCTGATCCTCGATCTCGCCGGCCGCAACGACGAAGCCGAGGCAGCCTACAAGGAAGGCATGGCCTCTGCTGGGGACTCGCCGCGTCTCGTCGAGGCCTATGGCCGCTTCCTCGAGCGGCAGGGCCGCACGGCGGACGCGCAAGCGCTCTACACGCGCCACGCCAGCAACACGGCGCTGATTGCCATCCAGGCGCAAGGCCTGGCGCGGCTGCAGAGCGGTCGCAAGCCGGACCGTCTGGTCTCCACCCCGGCGGCGGGCGCTGGCGAGGTGCTGTTCGGCATCGCGGCCGGATTGACCGACCAGAACAGCGCCGATCTTTCGACGCTCTATCTGCGCATGTCGCTCTATCTGTCGCCGGATCTGGATTACGCCAAGGTCGTGCTGGCCGATCGCTTCGACCGTCTCTCGAAATATGACGACGCGATCACCGCGTATCGCACCGTGGGTTCGGACTCGCCCTATTACGCCGAAGCGCAGATCGATGCCGCGCTGGACGAGGCCAAGCTCGATCACAACGACAAGGCCATCTCCGACCTCAAGAGCTACACTGCCTCGCATCCCACCGACATCGAAGGCTGGACGGCGCTGGGCGATATCTACCGCTCGGCCGATCAATATCCCGAAGCGGCGGATGCCTATGACCACGCCGTGAAGCTGCTCAATCCGCCGAACAACAATGACTGGCCGCTCTATTACGCGCGCGGTGTTTCGGAAGAGCGCTCGAAGAACTGGGGCGCGGCGGAAGCCGACCTGCTGACGGCGCTGAAGCTGTCGCCGGACCAGGCCTCGGTGCTCAACTATCTCGGTTATAGCTGGGTCGATCAGGATCGCCGCATGCCGGAAGCCATCGCCATGCTGGAGAAGGCCCGTTCGCTCTCGCCGTTCGATGGCTACATCGTGGACAGCGTCGGCTGGGCCTATTACCGCCAGGGCCGCTATCAGGACGCGGCGAAGACCTTGCTCGAAGCCGTGCTGCTGGTGCCGGGCGATTCCACCATCAACGAGCATCTGGGCGACGCCTATTGGAAGGTCGGCCGCAAGCTCGATGCGCGCTTCCAATGGAGTCACGCGCTCGCCTTCGGGCCGGACGACAAGCAGAAAGTGGAGCTCGAGGCGAAGCTGAAGGATGGGCTTGGGCGCTCCTGAAACCCTCTTCGCGCCGGCGAAGATCAATCTCTATCTGCATGTCGGGGAGAAACGCCCCGACGGCTATCATGAACTCGACAGCCTCGTCGTCTTCGCCGATGTGGGCGACGAGTTGCGCATCGCGGACGGCGAGCGCCTGCAATTCCGCGCCGACGGCCCCTTTGCGCCCAAGCTCGGCAACGACACCGACAATCTCGTGCTGCGCGCGGCGGAGACTTTGGCCCGCCACGCCGGCGTCGCGCCCAACGCGCATATGGCGCTCACCAAGAACCTTCCCGTGGCGTCCGGCATCGGCGGCGGTTCGGCGGATGCGGCTGCGGCACTGCGCGGGCTGAAGCGCTTGTGGAATCTCGACATCGCCGATGCGGAGCTGAAGGCCATCGCGCTGTCGCTGGGCGCGGACGTGCCTGCCTGCCTGCTCTGCGAACCGCTCCGTCTCGAAGGCCGCGGCGAGACCATCGTGCCGATGCCGGATTTCCCCTCGCTCGACCTCGTGCTGGTCAATCCGGGCGTGGCGTTGTCAACGCCGGAAGTCTTCTCCCGGCTGGAGACGCGCACCGGCACGAACAGTCCCATCCGCCCGTTCCACGACCGCAACGCGCTCATCGCGCAGCTGGAGCGCTCCACCAACGACCTCGAAGCCCCAGCCAAAGCGCTCTGTCCGCAAATCCGTGAAGTGATCGACGCCCTGTGCTCGGACCCTTCATCTTATGTTGTACGCATGTCCGGCAGCGGCGCCACCTGCTTCGGCATATTCGACAGCGCCGAGGACGCACGCGTGGCGGCCGCGACGATCGCGGATGCGCATCCGGACTGGTGGGTCCGGGCGGTGAAGACCGGCGGCTAGTCCTCGTCTTCTACATGAACGCCCCTGACGCGTGCCGGACGGGGGAACAGCCCTCGCGTGCAAGCCTCGCTCATCAGGATGGCCCTGACATAGTTGGCGCTCGTTTGCCTGCCTGTTTCGATCAGCCACGGTCCTACTGAAAGCTGGGGAATTGGATGTTCAATCCACGTGCCTTTGGTGAGGCAACCGATAATGTAATTGCTCATCCGGGTGACTCCCGGCATGACGCCGGCGCCATACATTTGGAAATTGAGTTGGAAGTTCCGATGCGCCAGCGCCGCATCCGGGAGCGCCGTGCCGGCGCAAACGAGCGCCGTCAATCCGAAAGCGATATTGCGCAATACCATCTTCGCGTCCTCAAGCCTTCGCCTGAATGACGTCACGCGGCAGCGGTGTGTGAACTAGTATCCCCGGCCCACGCAGAACTCCGCGATGGCTTCCAGCGCTTCGCGGATGTCGCTTTGCGGGAGCACCGACAGCGCGCGGCAGGCCTGGTCGGCGTAGCGGCCGGCGCGGGCGCGGGTTTCGCGGATGGCGCCGGTTTCCTCGACATAGGTGATGGCCCAGCGTAGATCGCCTTCGTGCTGGGGGCCGCTCTCGATGGCGCGGTGCCAGAAGCGGCGGGCCTCTTCGTCGGCGCGCTGATAGGCCAGGATGACGGGCAGTGTGACCTTGGCTTCGCGGAAATCGTCGCCCACCGTCTTGCCCATCTGCTTCTCGCGGCCGGAATAATCCAGCGCGTCGTCGATAAGCTGGAAGGCGATGCCGAGATTGGAGCCGTAGTCGCGCAAGGCCGCCACGACCTCGGGCGAACTGTCCGCGATGGCGGCGCCCGCTTCGGCGGCGGCGGAGAACAACGCGGCCGTCTTGGCGGCGATGATGCGCAGGTAATCGCTCTCGGTGGTGGCGAGGTTCGAGTCCGCCTTCAGCTGCATCACCTCGCCCTCGGCGATCACGGCGGAGGCGCCGGCCAGGATGTCGAGCACCGTCATCGAGCCGGCCTCGACCATCAGCTGGAAGGCGCGGCTGAAGAGATAGTCGCCAACGAGGATGCTGGGCTTGTTGCCCCACACGATATTGGCCGCGAGCTTGCCGCGGCGGAGCGAGGAGGCGTCCACCACGTCGTCATGCAGCAAGGTCGCGGTGTGGATGAACTCGACGGCGGCGGCCAGCTTGATATGCGCGTCGCCGCGATAGCCGCAGAGGCGGGCGGCGGCGAGCGTGATCAGCGGCCGCAAACGCTTGCCGCCGGAGTCGACCAGATGCTTGGCGAGGTCGGGGATGAGGGCGACGGTCGAGCCCATGCGGGCATGGATCAGCGTCTCCGCCGCGGCGATGTCGCCGGGCACAAGCTGGGCCAGCCGGTCCACCGGCGTCAGCCTCTCTTCCAGTCGTGTTGCTTCGGCGGTGTTCATGCGGACTTTCACGGGCCTCCACCCGAATGTAGGAAGCCCCCTCGAACCGGGTCAAGCATACCGCCTGCGGCAGGAAGCTGCTATGCGTGGCCCTGATCCCCGGAAAGCGCCATGCGCGAAGTCCTCAAGACGAACAATCCCGTGCTTTTGAACTACGCCCAGGTGCTTCTGGCCGATGCCGGCATTGAGGCGGTGGTGTTCGACACTCACGCAAGCGTGGTTGACGGCAGCTTGGGCATTTTGCCGCGCCGGGTGATGGTGGCCGATGCGCAACAGGCCCGCGCCGAGGCCATCCTGCGCGATGGCCTGAAAACGGTGCCGGACGGCGACCGTTTCCTGGGCGGCCGAATCACCATTCGTCAGCCCGAACAAGGTTTCCGCTCCGGCTTGGATGCCGTGATGCTCGCCGCCGCTGTCCCGGCGCGGGACGGCGACACGACGCTGGAGCTGGGCGCCGGCGTGGGCGTGGCGAGCCTGTGCCTGGCCGCGCGCGTCGAGGGCTGCGCGGTAACGGGCGTGGAGATCGATGCGGCTCTCACCGAACGCGCCACCGCCAACGCCTTCGCCAACGATCTCGTGGCGACATTCGTGACCGCCGATGTCTTCGCGCTGCCCGCCGAACTGCGCCGCGACTTCACGCATGTCTTCTGCAATCCGCCCTTCCACGGTGCCGACGGCGAGACCTCGCCGGACGCAGCCCGCGCTCGCGCCTTGCAGGACGACGGCAAGTTGGCCGATTGGCTCACCACCGGCCTCAAACGCACCATCTCCAACGGCACCTTCACCGCGATCCTGCGCGCCGACCGCCTCGCCGAGGCACTGGCCGCGCTGCCGGATCGCGGTGTGACGCTGTTTCCGCTGTGGGCGCGCGCCGGCGAACCCGCCAAGCGCGTGATCCTGCGTGTCGCCAAGGACTCGCGCGCGCCATTGGCCATGCTGCCGGGCCTTGTGCTCCACGAAAGCAACGGCGACTACACGGACGCCGCCGACGACGTCTTGCGCGAAGGTGGGGCCTTACTGCCACCCTCCCCTTGAGGGAGGGTCGACAAAACGCGAAGCGTTTTTCGGGGAGGGGTCTGCGCACGGACCCCTCCCCGAAATTTGCTGCGCAAATTATCGGCCCTCCCTCAAGGGGAGGGCGAAGGGGACTGACGATGCAAAGAGTTCTTGTTGTTCTGCTGTTGTTTTTCTTCGCGCTTCCTGCCCACGCCGCCGAGCGCACCGTCATCGTCACCTTGTTCGACGGTTTCTCACCCGCGGAGCAGGACGCCACGCAAACCCCCAATCTCGACCGCATCAAGCGCGAGGGCGCGTGGTCGCGGCATCTGGTGCCCGCGTTCCCGTCGGTTTCGCTGATCAATCACACGACCTACGCGACGGGCTGCTGGCCGGAGCATCACGGCGTGATGTCAAATTATTTCTATGATCCGAAGCTCGGCCGCTTCGACAAGGACAATAAGCTGCTCCCGACCGACGCCGATTGGCACATCGGCTGCGAGTCGATGTGGGAAGCGGCGGAGCGGCAGGGCGTGCGGTCCGCCGTGTTCAATTGGGTGGGCCGGTATTCCGCGAAGCGCGGCAAGCTTGCCAGCGTGATCGATCCCGAAGCGCCCACCAAAGGCGACGAACCTTCCGATGACGAGATCACGGACAGGGCGTTGAAGCTGCTCGCCGGCCCCAATCCTCCGCGCCTGATCGCGCTCTATTATCGCGGACCGGACGAGGACGCGCATTATCACGGCGTCACCGCGCCGGAGACGCAGGCCGCCGTGCGCCATGCCGATGCCATCGTCGGCCGGTTGATGGCCGGTATCCGCGCGCTGCCGCAGGGCCGCGAGGGCACGCTGATCGTGGGCACCGATCACGGCATGATCGATGTGGGTCCGCTGGTGAATGTCGGGCGCTTGATGAACATGTATGACATCAAGGCCAAGCAGGCGACGGATGGCGCGACGTCGTTCCTCTATCTCGACAAGGGCGAGAGCGCCGATCGCGTGGCGGCGGTGCTTGCTCCGTACAAGGACATTTTCCAGGTCTATCGCAAGGGACATTTTCCGCCCTACGCGCATCTCGGCAACGGCCCGCGCGTGCCCGACCTGTTGCTGGTGACGCATCCGCCGTACTGGATGGTAGGGCCCGAAGTGTTTCCCGGCTGGGCAAACTGGCTCGGCATCAATCACATCTGGCCGCCGGTCTTCACGCCTTTCGCGGGCTCGCTGAAGGCGACGCATGGCTACGACCCCAACGCCGTGCCACAGATGCACGGCATCTTCTATGCCTGGGGCGCGGGCGTCGCGAAGGGCAAAGAAATCCCCCGCCTCGACATGATCGACATCCATCCCACGGTGATGAAACTGCTGGGCCTGCAACCTGGCCGGCCGGTCGACGGCAAGCCTGTGGAGGCCTTGTTCGCAAAGCCATGAACGCGCTATTCGCACGATGAGCCGCATCTTCGGAAAAGTCTGCCAGAACGGCTATGTCGTGCGCGACATCGAGGCCGCGTTGAAGCATTGGACGGAGGTGCTGGGTATCGGTCCGTTCTATTACATCGAGCGCGTGAAGATGGACTGGTTCCGCTATCGCGGCGCGCGGTCCGACGCCGAAGTGAGCATCGCACTCGCCAACACCGGCGATCTTCAGATCGAGTTGATCCAGCAGCGCAACGACGCGCCTTCGATGTATCGCGATTTCCTCGCGGCCGGCCGCGAGGGCCTGCAGCACATGTCTTACTGGACGACAAACTACCAGGCCGATTTCGACCGCTTCGTGTCGCTCGGCTATCGCGTCGGCCAGGAAGGCCAGATCGGCGGGCCGCAGGGACGCTTCGCTTACTTCGACACCGAAACCCATCCCGGCACGATCATCGAGGTCTCCGATATCAGCGGCAGCAAGGGCGCCTTCTTCGAGCGCATCCGCCAGGCCGCCGCCGACTGGGACGGCAGCCGCCCGATCCGCCCTATCGTTTAAGGGCGCGCAAACGCCAGCAGGCGGAACGTGCCCGGCGTGATTGTCGGGCGCGGATGCGGATTGTCCGCCGTCGGTGGCGTGGCGACAAGATCGGCGGTCACCAGGAAGACGGTGTGCGTCTTGGGATCGACTTCCATCGTGCGCGCGCCGAGCTGCGTCGGCACGTTGTCCACCACGGTGAAGCTGTCCGGCGTGTCTTCGTGCACGACAGTCAGTGTGCCGTAGCCGTTGGAGCTGAAGGCGTAACCGTCGTCGAAGCGGTTGGCGTCGACGCCTTTGCCGATGGCGGGCGTGGCGATCACTTTGCCGGTCGCGCCGTCGACGATGGCCATCGTCTCATTGTGGCAGCCCGCGAACAGCCGCTCATTCGCCCGGTCGATGGCGAGGCCGGACGGGCCTTCGCAGGGCGCCATCGGCCAATGGGCTTCGACCGTGAGTTTGCGGGAATCGAATTTCACCATTTCGGATTGGTCTTCGAGGTTGACGAAGACATGGCCCTTGCCGTCGGCCGCCGCGAATTCCGGCCCGCCGCCCAGCGCCACGGTGCCGATGACGGTGCCCGTCGCGGCGTCGATGGCCGTCGCGTCGTTGCTGCCCGCGTTCATCGTGAAGACGCGATTGGTCGCGGGATCGTAGATGATGGCGTCCGGCTTGGTGCCGACGGTGATCTTGCCCAGCACCTTCAGGCTCGCGAGATCGAACATGGTGACGGTGTTGTCGCCACCATCGCTGACGAAACCGCGCTCCTTCGCCACGGCAATGCCGTGCACGCGTGGCGTGTTCGGGATGTCGCCGACGACGGCATAGGTGTCCGCATCCAGCACCATCACATGCGTGCCGTGGCTGACGAAGAGATGGCGGCGCGCGGGATCGATGGAGAGATAATCCCAGAACCCGTCGCCGCCGAGCGTGACGCTCTTCACGAGGTGATAGCCGGAGCCCACCGGCGCGGGCGCCGCGGCGGTGCAGGCGAGGGCGGCGGCGATCAGGAGACTGCGACGGATCATTTTGTGCTGCCGCTTCGGTTGCCTGCGGGTTATACAACATCACGCGAACTTGGCGAGGCGATGGCGTTGCGGGCCGGTAATCTGTGTCTTTTCACGATCCTGATCGCGGCGCCCGCGCTGGCCGGGCCGCCTTATGTGACGGACGATCCGGAACCCACGGATACCGGGCATTTCGAGATCTACGCCTTCGGCGACGGAACCAGCACGCGCGACGGCAGCGGCGGCGAGGCCGGAATCGATTTCAACTATGGCGGTGCGGAAAACCTCCAGTTCACCGCTGTCATCCCGCTCGCTTATGACGATCCGAAGCATGGCGCGTTCGTCAGTGGCCTCGGCAATATCGAACTTGCCGCGAAATACCGCTTCCTGCATCAGGACGATTTCGGCTGGGACGTTTCGGTGTTCCCGCGCGTGTTCCTGCCCAGCGCTTCGTCGAAAGTGGGCGATCAACATGCCTCGTTCCTCCTCCCCATCTGGGTCGAGAAGGATTGGGGCGCGTGGTCCACTTTCGGCGGCGGCGGTTGCGCGCTGAACAATGGCGGAGGTTCGAAAGATTACTGCATGGCAGGCTGGGCGGTGACGCGCCAAGTGCTGCCAAATCTGCATCTGGGACTGGAGATCTACCACCAGACCGCCGACATGCGCGGTGGCCGCGCGACCACCGGCCTCGGCGCCGGCGCCACCTGGGACATCACGGATAACTATCACCTCATGGCGAGCTGGGGCCCCGGCATCCAGGATGCGGCGGCGACGGACCGCATGACGTGGTATGCCGCCTTGCTCACAACCTTCTGACACGAGCTATCAATATGAGGCAGGGCATGACCGCAGACACCGCACGCCAGATCGCCAGCAAGGTTCCCGCCGTCACGCCGGGCTTCTGGATCATCAAGATCCTGGCGACCACGCTCGGCGAAACCGGCGGCGACACCGTCACCATGACGTGGCTGGGCGAAACGACGGCCCATCCGAACCCGAACGGCTATCTGATCGGCACGGGGATATTCCTGTCGCTGTTCGTGGTCTTCGTCATCGCCCAGATCGCGGCCAGGAAATTCCATCCGCTGCTCTATTGGGCGACCATCGTGGCCTCGACCACCGCCGGCACCACCATGGCCGATTTCGCGGACCGCTCGCTCGGCATCGGCTATGCGGGCGGCTCGTCGATCCTGCTGGCCGGTGTGCTGCTGGTGCTGGCGCTTTGGTACTGGTCCGAAGGCACCGTCTCCGTCGACACCGTCAACACGCCGAAGGTGGAGGCGTTCTACTGGATCACCATCACCATCTCGCAAACGCTGGGCACGGCGCTTGGCGACTGGATGGCGGACGACACCGGCCTCGGTTTCCTGGGCGGCGCGGCGGTCTTCGCGGGCGCGCTGGCGGTCATTGCCGCGCTGCATTTCTGGACGCGGGTTTCCGCCGTGCTGCTGTTCTGGGCCGCCTTCATCCTGACGCGGCCCTTGGGCGCCACGCTGGGCGACTTCCTGGACAAGCCGCGTGACGACGGCGGCCTGGCGTTCAGCCGTCCCCTCGCGACGGCGGGGCTGGCGGTGGTCATCGTTCTGCTGGTGCTGATCCTGCCGCAGCGCGCCGGATCGCATCCGAGCCGGGCGGCCACCGCTTAGCGCCTTGTCCGGGGAAGGCCGCGCCTATAGGTTCCGGCCCTCATTCGGGAATAGAGACTCGTGACCGGAAAGCCGACATTCCAGAACCTCATCCTCACGCTCCAGGATTACTGGGCGAAGCAGGGCTGCGTCATCCTGCAACCCTATGATCTGGAGATGGGCGCGGGCACCTTCCATCCGGCCACCACCTTGCGCTCGCTGGGGCCACGGCCGTGGCGCGCGGCCTATGTGCAGCCGAGCAGGCGTCCCAAGGATGGGCGCTATGGCGAGAACCCGAACCGGCTGCAGCACTACTATCAGTTCCAGGTGATCCTGAAGCCGGCGCCGAAGGACGTGCTCGATCTCTATCTGGGTTCGGTGCGCGCCATCGGGCTGGACCCGGCGCTGCACGACATCCGCTTCGTCGAGGACGACTGGGAGAGCCCGACGCTCGGTGCCTGGGGCCTCGGCTGGGAAGTGTGGTGCGACGGGATGGAGATCACCCAGTTCACCTATTTCCAGCAGGTGGGCGGCATCGATTGCGATCCGGTGAGCGCGGAGATCACCTACGGGCTGGAGCGTCTGGCGATGTATGTCCAGAACGTGGAGTTCGTCTACGATCTCGCCTTCAACGAGCAGTTCCGCTACGGCGAAGTGTTCCACCAGGGCGAACGCGAATTCTCCGCTTACGATTTCGAGGCAGCGGATACCGAAATCCTGTTCCGCCATTTCGTCGACGCGGAAAAAGAATGCCAGTCGCTGATCGGCAAGAAGCTGACGCTTCCCGCCTACGACCAATGCATCAAGGCGAGCCACAGCTTCAACCTGCTCGATGCGCGCGGCGTGATCAGCGTGACGGAACGCGCCGCCTATATCGGCCGCGTCCGCGCGCTGGCCAAGGCCTGCTGCGAAAGCTGGCTCGAAAGCCCGATGGGCGCCTATCAGCCGAGGTATGGCTGACATGGCCGATCTGCTGCTCGAATTATTCAGCGAAGAAATCCCCGCGCGCATGCAAGCGCAGGCGGCGAAGGACTTGGAGCGCCTCGTCGTCGGCGCGCTGACGGATCGCGGCTTGCTGTTCGAAGGCGCGAAGGCGTTCTCCGGCCCGCGCCGCTTGACGCTTGCCATCGCCGGATTGCCGGCGAAGCAGCCGGATGTCTCGGAAGAGATCAAAGGCCCGAAAGTGGACGCGCCGCTGGCCGCGCTCGACGGCTTCCTGCGCAAATCCGGCCTGACCAAAGACCAGCTCAAGATCGAGAAAACGCCAAAGGGCGACGTCTATCTCGCCGTGATCGCGCGCAAGGGCCGCGCGACGGCGGAGGTGCTGGCCGAGGTGCTGCCCGAGACTTTCGCCAAGCTGCCCTGGCCCAAGAGCATGCGCTTCCCGAACAGCCCGGTGCGCTGGGTGCGCCCGCTGCACGGCATCGTCTGCACGTTTGACGGCGAGGTAGTAGCGTTCGAATTCGCCGGCGTGAAGAGCGGCGCGGTGACGATGGGCCACCGCTTCCTGTCGCAGGGCCCGGTGGAAGTCCGCCGCTTCGAGGACTACGAAGCCAAGCTCCGCGCCGCGCATGTGGTGTTGGACGCCGCCGAACGCCGCGAAACCATCCTGCACGAGGCGCAACAGAAGGCCTTCGCGCTGGGCGTCGAACTGATCGTGGATGAGGGCCTGCTGGACGAAGTGTCCGGCCTCGCCGAATGGCCGGTGGTGCTGATCGGCACCATCGAAGACCAATTCATGGACGTGCCGCCGGAGATTCTCCAAACCTCTATGCGCACGCACCAGAAGTACTTTTCGTTACGCGACCCCAAGACCGGCAAGATGGCCAACCGCTTCGCCGTGGTCTCCAACATGGCCGCCACCGACGGCGGCAAGGAAATCGTCGCCGGTAACGAACGGGTTTTGCGGGCAAGGCTGAGCGACGCGAAATTCTTCTGGGATCAGGACCGCAAGACGAAGCTCGAAGACCGTGTCGATGCGCTAAAGAACATCGTCTTCCACGCCAAGCTCGGCACGCAATATGAGCGGGTGGAGCGTATCGAAGCTTTGGCGGGCATTATCGCCGAAAAGATTGGAGCAGATTCGATCGAGGCGATGCGCGCGGCTCACCTTTGCAAAGCGGACCTTACGACCGGAGTTGTGGGGGAGTTCCCAGAGCTTCAGGGAGTGATGGGCCGCTATTACGCGCTTCACGACGGAGAAGCTGCGAAGGTCTCCGATGCTGTGCGTGACCACTATAAGCCGCTCGGACCGAGCGATATCGTTCCCGACGAGAAGGTTACAATTGCCGTCTCTCTTGCTGACAAGCTTGACACGCTTGCAGGATTCTTTGCCATTGGTGAAAGGCCCACGGGCTCGGGGGACCCATTCGCACTTCGGCGCGTGGCTCTTGGCATCATCCGACAAGTGCTTGCCAATGACATCAGAATTCCGCTGGCCTGGGTTCTCGTATGGCCGTTAGGTAAAATCATTTCGAGTCTTGAAGTCGAAACGTTAGAGCCGTTTTTCTCGACTACGCGGATTCTCGACGATCTTGGATATCAAGACGAAGTGACGAAAATCTTGGAAGACGTGCAAATGAGGCGGACTTCGGCTGCCGCGATCAATGCATACGGTCAGCGATTCATGGCGACTGTCGATCAGATTTTCGCTTTTCTTGCAGACAGGCTAAAGGTCGCTCTTCGTGAGCGAGGTACTCGACACGATCTTATCGATGCGGTCTTTAGCCTTGGGGGGGAAGAAGACCTCGTCCGTCTCGTCGCGCGTGTCGAAGCGCTACAGTCATTTCTCAAATCCGACGAAGGCGCGAATCTGCTTGCGGGTTACAAGCGCGCCGCGAATATCCTCAAGGCGGAGGAGAAGAGGGACAAGACAACCTTCGACGGTGAGCCCGATCCAGAGGCGCTGGTGGCGCTGGAGGAGAAGGCGTTGTTTGTCGAGCTGGCGACGGCGTCCGAACTCATCCGCGCGGAAGTGGCGCGGGAGCGGTTTGTCGAGGCGATGGGCGTGATGGCGCGGTTGCGCGGGCCGGTCGATGCGTTCTTCGAGCATGTCAAGGTGAACGACGACGATCCCAAGGTGCGCGAGAACCGGCTGAAGCTCCTCGCCCGCCTGCGCGCCACGCTGCACCTGGTCGCGGACTTCTCGAAGATCGAGGGGTAGGGCGGCGACGCTGCCTCACACACCGTGTCGTGGCCCGCGACTGCGGGCCACCCAGGTAACACCTGCTCCGCTCTTCCCAATCGCGCGTCATCACCCGGCTTGTCCGGGTGATCCATTTTCCTTTTTCCGCAGCAGAAGGAAATTGGATGGCCCGGACAAGCCGGGCCATGACGCAGTTTTTGTTGGGTGGAAAAGTGCAACCCCAACAGGGCGGCCCGCAGTCGCGGGCCATGACACCCAATTTGTTGGGGCGGTACTACGCCCCGTCCCGCTCCGTGGTGGGGTCGATCATCTTGCGGACTTCGGTGATCTTGGTGGCGGGGAAGCCGCTCAACTCGGCGTGCTTCATAATTGTGGCTTCGTCTTTCGCCAGGTACACGCAGAACGTCTTGTCGGCGGCGACGTAGCTTTCCTGCCATTGGATGTCCGGTCCCAGCTGCGCCAGGACTTCGTTCGACTTCGCGGCGGCGCCTTTCAGCTGGTCGCGCTCGAAGGAGCCGACGGTGGGGATGTCGCGTTCGATGATGAATTTGCGCAAGGCCATGGTGATCTCCCGAAAGGAATAGCTCTATCTACCAAGCATCGGCTGGAAGAAAAAGAAGGCCCACATCGCGAACACCGCGAAATTGGACAGCGCGAACAGTGTCATCCGCTGCTGGAAGTTGTCATAGGTGAGATGCACCGCGCTGTGCAGCGCGCGCAGGATCACATAGGCCCAGGCCAGCCACAGCATTGTCGCGTCCACCCGGTTGGCCACGAAATCCACCAGGCAGATCACATAGAACAGCACCGGCATTTCGAGCAGGTCGGCGAAGTTCGGGTTGGAGAGGCCGCCGGGGATGTCACCCGTGGCGCTGTCTTGCGGGCTTGGGCGGCGCGTCATCCGCATGGCGGGCACCGCGAGCAGCACGAAGAAGGTGACGCCGGCCAATACGCCCATGGGGAAGAAGATCAGGTTGGAATTCATGTCGAGACTCGTATGCTGCGGGCGAGCAGCATGTCACGGCGAACGCGAGCGGCACAATGACCAGGTGGGTTTACGGCTTCGGAGACGGTTCCGCGGATGGCGACGCCTCCCTGAAGAACCTCTTGGGCGGCAAGGGCGCCAATCTGGCCGAGATGAGCAATATCGGCCTGCCGGTTCCGCCCGGCTTCACCGTCACCACCGAGGTCTGCACCCACTACTACAAACACGCGGAGACCTACCCGACGGAATTGAAGGCCGAAGTCGCGGCGGCGCTTGAAGCGGTCGGCAAAATCGCGGGCGGGAAGCTGGGCGATGCGGCGCGGCCGCTGCTCGTCTCCGTGCGCTCCGGTGCACGGGTCTCCATGCCGGGCATGATGGATACGGTGCTGAATCTCGGCCTCAATCCGGAGACGACGGAAGGTCTTGCCAAGCTCAGCGGCAATCCGCGTTTCGCCTATGACTCTTATCGCCGCTTCATCCAGATGTATTCCAACGTCGTGCTCGGGCTTGAGCATGGGCTGTTCGAGGAGATCCTCGACAGCGAGAAGGAAGACAAAGGCGTCGAGCTCGACACCGATCTCGATGCGGAAGACCTGAAGCGCATCGCTGCTGCCTATAAGGCGCGCGTGCAGAAGGAACTGGGCAAGCCGTTCCCGGACGATGTGCATGAGCAGCTCTGGGGCGCCATCGGCGCGGTGTTCGGCTCGTGGCACAGCCATCGCGCCAAGACCTATCGCCGCCTGCACAACATCCCCGAGGATTGGGGCACGGCGGTGAACGTGCAGGCCATGGTGTTCGGCAATCGCGGCGAAACATCCGCCACCGGCGTCGCCTTCACCCGCGATCCGTCGACGGGCGAGCATCTTCTCTATGGCGAGTTCCTCATCAACGCGCAGGGCGAGGATGTGGTCGCCGGCATCCGCACGCCGCAACCGATCTCGAAAATCGTCCGCGAGCGGCAGGGCGGCCGCAAGCCTTCCATGGAAGAGGCGATGCCGGCCACTTTCGCCGAACTCAAATCCATCGGCGAAAAGCTCGAAGCCCATTACCGCGACATGCAGGACGTCGAGTTCACGGTGCAGGAAGGCAAGCTTTTCATGCTGCAGACCCGCTCCGGCAAGCGCACGGCGAAGGCCGCGCTGAAGATCGCCGTCGACATGGTGAGCGAAGGCGTGCTCAGCACGCGCGACGCCGTGGGCCGCGTCGATCCCGCGGCGCTGGACCAGTTGCTGCACCCCACGCTCGACCCCGATGCGCCGAAGGAGCAGATCGCCTCCGGCCTCGCGGCTTCTCCCGGCGCCGCCACAGGCGAAGCGGCCTTCACGGCCGAGGAGGCGGAGAAGGCCGCCGCCGATGGCCGCGCCGCCATCCTGGTGCGCACCGAGACGAGCCCCGAAGACATCCACGGCATGCATGCGGCGCGCGGCATCCTCACGGCGCGCGGCGGCATGACGAGCCACGCGGCGGTGGTGGCGCGCGGCATGGGGCGGCCGTGCGTGTCGGGCGCCGGCATGATCAAGATCGACGCCGCGAAAGGCGAGATGGTGGTGGGACCGCATACCATCAAACGCGGTGACATCCTCACAATCGACGGCGCGACGGGGCAGGTGTTCAAAGGCAAGGTCGCAACGATAGAGCCGGAGCTGACCGGCGATTTCGGCGTGCTGATGGGCTGGGCGGATTCGCTCCGTACACTGAAAATCCGCACCAATGCCGACACGCCGCACGATGCGGCCACCGCCCGGCGCTTCGGCGCGGAAGGCATCGGGCTGTGCCGCACCGAACACATGTTCTTCGAGCCCGGCCGTATCCTGGCCGTGCGCCAGATGATCCTGGCCGACGACGAATCCGCGCGGCGTGCGGCGCTGGCGAAACTGCTGCCCATGCAGCGCGACGATTTCGAGAAGATTTTCCAGGCGATGGAAGGCCTTCCCGTCACCATCCGCTTGCTCGATCCGCCGCTGCACGAATTCCTGCCGCAGACGGATGCGGAGATCGCGGAGGTCGCGAAGGCCGCAGGCACCACGCCCGCCAAGCTGCGCGCCCGCGCCATCGCGTTGCATGAATCCAACCCCATGCTCGGCCATCGCGGCTGCCGCTTGGGCATCACCTTCCCCGAGATCTATGAGATGCAGACGCGCGCCATTCTGGAAGCCGCGCTCGCCGTGGAAGAAGGCGGCGGCAACCCGGTGTCGCTGGAAATCATGATCCCGTTGGTGGGCTTCAAGACGGAGCTGGATTTCCTGAAGGAGCGCATTTCCGCCGTGGCTGACGCGGTGAAACATGAGCGAGGCAGGGTTCCGGAATATCTCATCGGCACCATGATCGAGCTGCCGCGCGCGGCCTTGCGCGCGGGAGAGATCGCCCAGAGCGCGGAGTTCTTTTCCTTCGGCACCAACGATCTGACGCAGACCACATTGGGCGTCAGCCGCGACGACGCGGGCACGTTTCTGATGGACTATCTCGCAAAGGGATTGATCGCGCGCGACCCGTTTGTGACGATCGATCGCGATGGCGTGGGCGCGCTGATCGAGATCGCGAAGACTCGCGGACGTGAGACGCGCGCGAACTTGAAACTCGGAATCTGCGGCGAGCATGGCGGCGATCCGGACTCGATCCGCTTCTGTCACGAAAGCGGACTCGATTACGTTTCGTGTTCGCCGTTTCGCGTTCCGATTGCGCGACTCGCGGCCGCGCAAGCCGCGTGCGACAGCGAACCAGATCGGGATTAATTCTTTTTTTCAGCGCAGTCCGTGTACGGAGGATGCAGGAAAACCCTGGATTCTTCGCAAACTTGGTGACGTGTCGTCATCAAACTGCATTTTTTCATTTGACGATTCTAAAAAATCTGGGGCACAAACCGCCACCCGCCGGAGGGGAGCGGGACCATTCGGAAACGACGTCAGACATTCAAACTCGAAACGCCAGCCGAAAAGAGTCGAAGGACCCCAATGCCGATTAGAACCATCGATGCGCTCGTGAGAGCGGACCGCGCCGTTGCCGTCGCCGTATTCCTGGTGGCCGCGACTGTTTGCGCCGTCGCGGCACATAATCCGTATGCGGATAGTTTGCTCGCGCGCGCCACGCCGGAAGTCTCGCAGGATCTCGAGCCGCCCGTGCCGATGAAGGAAATGGCGGCTACGCCGTCGCCCGCCGAACTGGCGATGGTGAAGATGTCGGGCGAGCAGACCTGCCTCGCCGAAGCCATGTATTACGAAGCGCGTGGCGACGGCGCGAAGGGCGAGGAAGCGGTCGCCGAAGTCGTCTTCAACCGCATGCATGACGGCAAATACCCCGGCACGATCTGCGGCGTGGTCTACGAGGGCGCGGGCCATGGCCAGTGCCAGTTCAGTTTCGCCTGCGACCGCGACGCGCAAGGCCGCAAGGAAACCGCCGCCTGGGCCGACGCGCGCCTGCTCGCAGCCGAGATCGTCGACGGCTACCGTCCGCTCGGCAGCGCCACTGGCGGCGCGCTGTCCTACCACGCGAATTATGTCGATCCCGGCTGGGGCGACATGATCGAAACCGCCCGCATCGGCAGCCACATCTTCTACCGCCGCGGGCAGCATCATGCGCAGCCGGTTGCAGCACCTGCGCCGGTGGTTGAGGCAGACAAGGCCTGATCCGCTCTCTCCGGGTGAGACCTCACTCTCACCACCCCGAAATCGTCATGGCCGGGCTTGTCCCGGCCACCCATAAACACAGTCTTTGCAGAACGAGATGATGACGGGCATCGCCCTTATTTTTTCCACCGCGGGTATGGGTGGCCGGGACACGCCCGGCCATGACGAGTGAGAGAGCGGTGTGAAACGTCGAAGCGCGTAACCTTCGTTACTTCTTATCCCCGCCGAACATGCCCGACACCTGCTTGGCGACCTGCTTGCGGGTGAAGCTGGGGAATAGCGCTTTCAAAATATCGATGCGGCGGATTTCCTTGGGCACATACCAATGGAGCTTGTCGCTGTGATACGCCTCCCAGGCGCATTGCGCGACGGAGTCGGCGGGCATCAGGCGGAACATGCCTTTCCGGGGCGCATTCTTGTAGAACTCGTCTTCGCTGGGCGCCGCGCGGTCGCCGGAGCGGTTGGGCGTGGCGCGCAGGATGGCGGTGTCGATGAGGCCCGGCAGCACGTCGGCCACGCGAATGCCATGGCGTGCGAATTCGATGGAGAGCGCTTCGGTTAGCCCCTTCACGGCGTGCTTGGTCGCTGCATAGACGGCGATACGCGGCATGCCGTAGGTGGCCGATGACGACGAGGTGATGAACACGAAGGCGTTCGGCGTTGCCTTCAGCAACGGCAGCGCGGCGTAGACGCTGTTCAGCACGCCGATGAAATTCACCTGCACCACGCGCATCGCGGCGTCATAGGGCACATCCTCGAACCAGCCCGCCTCGCCGATGCCGGCGTTGGAATGCAGCATGTCCATCTTGCCGCCGGTCTCTTCGCCGAAGGCCGCCACTGCCGCGTCGAAATCGGCTTTGCTGGTGACGTCGAGCCGCGACGTGATGCAATTGTCGTTGCCGATCTCCTGCGCGAGCGTCGCGAGCCCATCGGTGTTCACGTCATAGGCGCCGACGAACCAGCCCTTGGCGTGGAACAGCTTCGCCGTCTCGCGCCCCATGCCGCTCGCCGCGCCCGTGATGAAGATGGATTTGCGTCCCCGCGCCTTGCCGGCCATGTGATGCTCCTCAGTCCGCGGTCAGCGCCGCGAGTTTGGTGACGGTGTTCCAGTTTCGCGACGTGCCGCTTGTGCCCAGATGGCGCGCGATGACGGCGCTTGTAAGTTTCGAATGCCCCGCGCCGTCCGGATAGAAGATGAAGATCTCCGCGCCGGAGCCATCCACCTGTTCAGGCCCCTTGATCGCCGCGACGAGGGTCTTCACATCCGCAGCCGTCGCGCGCGATTTCAGGAAATGCACGTGCAGGAAGCCTGGATCACTCCTGGCTTGCTTGGTGAAAGGATTGTGTTTCCGGACGGCTGCCAGATCTTTTCCCGTGCGCACCATGAAGTCGGTCTTGAGATCGAGGCGCGAGGCGGCTTCCTTCTCAAGCAGCTTTTCTAGCGTCGCCGGCGATTTCCCGCCTGCGTCGAACAGAAGATTGCCCGATTGCAGCAAAGTCTCCGGCTCGCCCAGCCCGATATCCACCGCGAAGGCCTTCAGATCGGCCATCGCGATCTTGCCAGTGCCACCGACATTGACGGCGCGCAGGAGGGCTACCGCCTTTGCCACGTCAGAAATTCACCCGGCGGCTGATCGATCCATCGACCAGCATGTTGATGCCGGTGGTGTAGCTGGAAGCCGGGCTCGCCAGGAACACGGTGGCATTGGCGATTTCCTGTGGCGTGGCGGCGCGCCCGGTGGGGTTGCGCGCGATGGCCTGCTTGAAGAATTCCGGATTGCCCTTTTCCACCATGTTCCACACGCCGCCCTCGAAATAGACCATGCCGGGCGAGACGACGTTGGTGCGGATCTTCCGCTTGGCATGCTGGCGCGCGAGGCCCTTGGCGTAGTGGATCAGCGCCGCCTTGATCGGTCCGTAGGAGCTGGCGTTGTCACTCTCCGCCGCCGAGACGGATGCGATGATGACGAATGCCGCATCGCCATGCGTCTCCGCCGCCTTTTCCAGGAACGGACGCGCCGCATCGAATGCATTCACCGCGCCCAGCACGTCGAGCTTGAAATTGCTCTCCCACGACGCCGGATCGCCGCCTTGCGCCATCGCGCCCGCATTGGAGACGAGGATATCAATTCCGCCGAGTTCGCCGCCCGCTTTCTCGATCCAGCTCTTCAGCGCCGCGCCATCGGTGATGTCCACCGAAGCGCCTGTCGCCTTCACACCCTTGTCCTTGAGCGCAGCCACTGCCTCCGTCACCTGCTCGGCGTTACGCGCGCAGACGGCGACATTGGCACCTTCCGTAGCGAAAGTTTCCGCAATGGCACGCCCGATACCGCGCGTCCCGCCGAGCACGACGGCGTTCTTGCCTTTGAGATGGAGGTCCATGGTGCGCCTTTCGAATATCGATCCCGGTCACTCTAGGGCGGCAAGGAATTCATGCGCAACGCTCAATCGAACCAAATCTCGCCCCCGGGACCGACGCGCACACAGATATAGGGCCAGTTCTCGTTCAGGCCGGTATCGCTGACCGAGATGGGCCACTTGCCGCTGCAGTCTCCGGCCTTGCACACGCAGGCATAGGTCGTGCGATTACTCGCGTCCTGGGCTTCCCGGTTCTTGTGACGGAAATAGCGAATTTCGCCCGGCTGCGCGCCGAACAGCGCACGCAGGGGTGAGCGTTGTGGATCGAGATTGCGGTCCACATCCGCCTTCGACCAGCTTTCTTTCTGGAACACGGTGGGATCGCGGCGGCGGATGGCGTCGAACCACTGTTCCGCCGCGGGCCTGGCAGCGCCCAGATGCACCTCGGCCACTACATCGAGATCGCCATACATTTGCCAGGCGGTTTCTCCGGACAGCCGTATCGGCTCGTCGGGAAACCAGGTCACGCGATTGGCGATCAGCGCGGCGTCGTTGCTTCTATGGTAGTGGCAAAGGCCCGACATCATGACGATGGTTTCGACATCGCGGTTCCTGGCTTCCCGGTTCTGCCGGTCCGCTTCCGCCATGGCCTCATCGTAGAGCGTGCCGCAGGTCGTGGCTTCGCCGATCACGTCCACCACGGCGCGCGACGACCAAAACTTTTCGGTGTCGCTCCCGTCAGAGGAATAGATCGCGACCATCCCGGACCAGCGTCGCTCGCTCTCCGCGTATAGTGATCGAACGTCGGACACCAATCCGCGATCGACCAGCAGCGCGCGGACATGAACGCAGACATGGGTGTAGTGGTCCGGCTGGGCCGTCAATTCCTCAACGGAGATTGTTTGGGAATTGGCGTCGGTGCATTTCGGCGCGTCCGCCGCGCTGGCTGGGGTCTGTGCCAGCAGGATCAGCGCGAAGGCTGCGAGCAATGCGCGCATTCAGTCCATTGCCGTGGGGATGATCTGGGCTTCGGAGACGAAGAGGGCTGCGTCGCCGCGACAGAGGCTGCCGGGGGCGATCTTGTGGCGGGCGGCGCAGTTGCGCACGCGGCCGGTGACGGCGACGAAAGAGGGACCGAGCTTCAGGTGCCGCGCAGTCTCGGCGTTTTTCCAGAAGGCGCCGATAGGGGCGGTGCTCTTGTGGCCGGCGTCGTCGTAGAGGAACGCCGCGTCCGTGAAGACTTTCAGGTGAACGCATTTTTCGTCGTAGTCGGCAGCGTGCTTTTGCAGCGTGGTGAGATCGACGGCGGCGGCATCCGCGCGCTTGCAGGTGAAGTCTTGCGCCAGGTATGCAATGGACGGATCGGGCGGTGGCGGCGCGACCGGTGTCTGCGGCGGCGCGGATGTGCCGCAGCCCGCCAGCAAAGCCAGCAGAGCGAGTGCGGTCAGACGTTTTTGGATGACCCCCGGCATGGGCTTATCTCATCAGAAATCGAGGCCGAGGTCGAGGTTGGGCGCCGAATGCGTGATCGCGCCTGACGAGATGTAGTCCACGCCCGTTTCCGCGATGGCGCGCACGGTGGAGAGCGTCACATTGCCGGAGGCTTCCAGCATGGCGCGGCCCTCGGCGAGCGCCACGGCGCGGGTGAGCATCGCGGGCGGCATGTTGTCGAGCAGGATGGTGTCGACGCCGAGCACCAGCGCCTCTTTGAGCTGGTCCAGCGTATCGACCTCGACCTCGACCTTGACCATGTGGGCGATGCCGGCGCGCACGCGCTCGACGGCCTTGCGGATCGAACCCGCGGCGGCGATGTGGTTGTCCTTGATCAGCACCGCGTCGTCGAGGCCGAAGCGGTGGTTGAAGCCGCCGCCGCAACGCACCGCGTATTTCTCCAGTATGCGCAGGCCCGGCGTCGTCTTGCGCGTGCAGACGATGCGGGCCTTGGTGCCTTTCACCGCACCTACCAGCGCATGCGTTGCGGTGGCGACGCCGCTCAGGTGCCCCGCGAAATTCAGCGCCACGCGCTCGGCCGTCAGGATGGCGCGCGCCGAACCTTCGATGATGGCGAGCACCGTGCCCGCCTTCACGCCCGAACCGTCCGGATGTTTCACCGTGAACTTCAGCGTGGGATCGACGAGGCGGAACGCGCATTCCGCCGCGATAAGGCCCGCGATGGCGCCGGGCTGGCGCGCGGCGAGCTTCACCTTGGCGCGTTCGTTACGCGGCAGGATGAGATTGCTGGTGATGTCGCCCGCGCGGCCGAGATCCTCTTCCAGCGCATGCCGCACGATCGGCTCGATCAGCAGCGCATGCGGCGGATGGGTGAATGGCAGAGCGGATCTCATCGCGCGGCGGCGGCCTGGAAGGGCGTTTCAGTGACGGCGGCATCCGACAAAGTGAGGAACGAACGTTTCGCCTCTGTGTCTGTCTGCGGATAGTCCGTGCGGAAATGGCCGCCGCGGCTTTCGTGGCGGGCCAGCGCGGCTGTCGTGACGAGGCGGGCGGCGGCCGTCATGTTGAGGAGTGACGGCTCGCCGTTACCGGCGCGTTCGACGGCGTCGATGGTGTCCAGCGCCGCGCGCAATCCGGCGTCGTCGCGTTCCAACCCGACATTGCGGGTCATCGTCTCGCGCAAGGCGCGCGGCGGTGGCGGGGCGGCGAAGCGGGCGGGTGCGGGCGGCTGGAAGCGGGTGGGGCGTGTGGTCGTCACGCCCGTTACATCGTCCGCCACGCGTGCGCCGAAGACGAGCGCTTCGAGCAACGAGTTGGAGGCGAGGCGGTTGGCGCCATGCAGCCCCGTCGAGGCGCATTCGCCAACGGCCCATAACCCGCCGAGGGAGGAGCGTCCGCGCCCATCGCTGGCGATTCCGCCCATGTGGTAGTGGGCGGCAGGCGCGACCGGGATCGGTTGGGTGGCGGGATCGATGCCGGCGGATTGGCAGGCGGCGTAGACGGTCGGGAAATGATCGGCGAAAGAGGCACCGAGTGCTTCACGGCAATCGAGGAAGACGGTGTGGCCGCGCGCGATCTCGCGATGGATGGCGCGGGCGACGACATCGCGTGGCGCAAGCTCGGCATCGGGATGGATCGCAGGCATGAAGCGTCTGCCCGCTTCGTCGATCAAAGTCGCGCCTTCGCCGCGCAGGGCTTCGGTGGCGAGTGGCGCGGGATCGCGGCCGACGGCGATGGCGGTGGGATGGAATTGCACGAATTCCGGATCGGCGATCACCGCGCCGGCGCGCGCCGCCATGCCGAGGCCTTCGCCGCGCGACTCCAGCGGATTGGTCGTCACGGCGTAGAGCGCGCCGAGGCCGCCGGTGGCGAAGATGATCGCGGGTGCGCGGAACAGCACGAGCTTGGCATCCGCGCCGCTGCCGTAGCGGGCGAAGAGGCCCGTGGCGCGGCCGTCTTCCATCGCCAGTTCCAGCGCATGGAAGCCTTCCAGGATTTTGATCGACGGTGTGGCGAGTGCTTGCGCGGCGAGCGTCGCGGTGACGGCAGCGCCTGCGCCGTCGCCTTTCACATGCACGATGCGGGCGGCGGAGTGTGCTGCCTCGCGGCCCACGGCGAGCGTGCCGTCCGCGTTGCGGTCGAACGGCGCGCCGTAACGCACGAGATCGTCGATCCGCGCGGATGCGTCACGTGCCACGATCTCCGCGATGGCCGGATCGACCGTGCCCGCGCCGGCCGCGACGGTGTCGCGCGCATGCGCCTGCCAGCTATCGCCGGCCGCAACCGCCGCCGCGATGCCGCCTTGTGCCCAGACGCTGGAGCCCGTGGTGCCGGGACGCGCACCGGCTAGGATCAGCGCCGGGAAGGGCGCGAGCTTCAGCGCGGTGAACAATCCCGCCAGCCCGGCGCCCAGGATCAGCGCGCCTTCGGCCTCGATGACGTTGTCGATCCGCATCGCTTCACGCAGCCTTGGGCAGCTTCACCGCCAGCATGCGATCGACGGCCTTCCTGGCGCGGATGGCGATGGCGGGATCGACGATCACTTCGTGCGTCATCGTCTCCAGCGAATTCAAGATGCCGGCGAGCGTGATGCGCTTCATGTGCGGGCAGAGATTGCAGGGGCGCACGAATTCCACATCGGGGAATTCCACGGCCACATTGTCGCTCATGGAGCATTCGGTGACCATGACCACGCGATGGGGATGATGTGCGCCCACATAGCCGATCATGGCGCTGGTCGAACCCGCGAAATCCGCCTCCGCCACCACTTCCGGTGGGCATTCGGGATGGGCGAGCACGATGACGCCCGGGCTGTTCGCGCGATAGGAGCGGATGTCGGCGGCGGTGAAGCGCTCATGCACTTCGCAATGGCCCTTCCAGGCGATGATCTTCACAGGAGTCTGCTTGGCGACGTTCTGGGCGAGATATTCGTCGGGCGTCATGATGACGGTGTCGACGCCCCATTCGCGGGCGATGTCTTCGACGACGGCGACGGCGTTGGACGAGGTGCAGCACACATCGCTCTCCGCCTTCACATCGGCGCTTGTGTTCACATAGGTGACGACGGGCAGGCCCGGATATTTCTGCTTCAGCAGCCGCACATCGGCGCCAGTGATCGACGCGGCGAGAGAACAGCCCGCGCGCAGATCGGGGATCAGCACCGTCTTGTCCGGCGACAGAATCTTGGAGGTCTCGGCCATGAAGTGCACGCCGGCCTGGACGATCACCTTGGCGTCCGTCCGCGCGGCTTCGCGCGCGAGCTGCAGCGAGTCGCCCACGAAATCGGACACGCAGTGGAAGATCTCCGGCGTCATGTAGTTGTGGCCGAGGATGACGGCATTCTTCTGCCGCTTGAGACGGTTGATTGCGTCGATATAGGGCGCATGCACCGCCCACTCGATCTCCGGCACGACATGGCTAACCTTGCCGTAGAGCGCCTTGGTGGCCCGCGCCACTTCCGGGGTGTAGATGACCTGTCCCACTGCCTCGTCTCCTTATGCTCTCTTTGAGCATATATATAGGCCGAAAAGACCGGCCTTAAAGGCCGGTGTCACAAGACATTATGCTACACTTCAGCATAATTCCGTCAAGCCGGTCCCTGCTGGTCATTATTAAAACGCGCTAACGCTCTGGCCGGGGCCGATTTTTCATGTAAATTCCCCTCGTTCACAGGGTCTGGGGTATCGAAAATGGCAGTGTTTCGGATTGGCGCCTTGGCCGCGCTCGGCTTGTTCGTGGCCAGCAGCGCCCAAATCTCGCAAGCCATGGCTGACGGAATGGGCGATGTCCGAGGCTCGTTGTCCGCCGATTACGATCGCTACGATTTCCAGGGCGCGGGCGCCAATCAGTGGAATGCGACCGGCTCTGTCGTGCTGGTCATTTCCGATCCGGGGCCGGATATCCAGGTGAACTTCGACAATTCGGGCTTGCGCACCCATGGCGTCGCCGATGCCGACAAATGGGATTTCGGCGGCGATGCCTATTGGCGCGATTACGCCGGCGATTTCGGCGTCAACATCACTGAGAACAGCATCGCCTCCGGCAGCGGCGGCAACTATCTCTCGGGTGGTTTTTTTGGCGAATTCTATGCGTTCCCCGGCCTCACGCTGCGCGCCAAGGGCGGCCGGTTGCAGGGCGACATCAAAGGTTGGTACGCCGATACGGGCCTCGTCTATTATCCGCTCAACCAGATCGCCATCAGCATGACCGGCGACTACGCCCGCTTCAAGGATAACGGCCCGCAGCTCACCGACGGGCAGATCTCCATCGAATATCTGCCGGTGCGCGATGTGCCGATTTCGATCTCGCTGAACTATACCTTTGCCCGCTACAACAATGTCGCCAGCGGTTTCGGCGGCGACACTTCCATCTTCTCCATTGCCGTGAAGGCCTATTTCGGCGGTGGTGGGCGGAACGGCGGGCTGGTGGACTACCAGCGCAACGGCCCCACCGACTGGGACGGCGCGCCTTCAGCGATTCTCGGATCAAGCTTCTGATTCGGCACAACTAATAATGATGTGGCCCATTGGCCACTCTGCCGAGGTTCGCGCCATTCTGCCTGTCATTTAATCTTTAAAAAGCCACGGAACGGGTTATCTCTGGCGCTCATGGAGCGGGGGCGGATTCAGCCTTCGACAACACTTGGAGGCGATCGTGTCCTTGCGGTCTATTTTACTGGCTTCGGCGTGCCTTGTGGCGGCCGGTGCTCTGGCTCCGGCTTCGGCAGCCAACTTTGATGGCGTCTTCGGCGCCGACTATTCCCACCTCGACGCCAATGGCGGCGGCGGCAGCGCGAATGCCTGGGGCCTCACCGGCTCGGGCGTGTTCGGCTTCAGCCAGGATTGGGCCGGTGAAGTTGACGGTGGTTATCAGCACGTCAGCCAGGGCGTTGGCTCCGTATGGAACATCGACGGCAGCGTCATGTACCGCGGCGGCTGGGGTCGCGTTGGCGGCGTCGTCGGCTACAACTCGGCCGACAACACCGACATCAACGTCACCAACTATGGCGGCTTCGTCGACTTCTATGCCAGCCACGCGTTCACGGTCAGCGTGAAGGCCGGCGGCTTCAACGCTAGCCATAACACCGATGGCGACTATGTCGGCGCGCAGGTTGCCGGCTATGTCATGCCGGACTTCGCGATCACGGGCGGGTACGACTACACCCACCTGCAGCACGCCGGTAACGAGAACGATTGGTCCGTGGGCGGCGAGTGGCTCGTCTCCGAAACCACGCCGGTCTCGGTCTATGCCAGCTACACCAACAGCAAGATCTCCGGCGGTGGCCCGACGATCAACGTTTGGACGGTGGGCGTTCACTACTACGTCGACTCCGGCCCGGCGACCCTCGTCGACCGTCAGCGCGCGGGCGCTGCCACCTACGGCACCTCGTTCGGCCCGACGCTCCTCAAGTTCTAGTCTCTCAGAACTTCAGGCCACGAAAACACGGCGCATCCGGGAAACCGGGTGCGCCGTTTTTCTTTTGCGGCCTGCAGGGAGCGCGTGGAGAGAGGGATTGGATTCACGCAGAGCCGCAGAGACGCAGAGGAGCGAGTTTGCGGCGCTGTTTCTCACTCCCGCTCACCACTGTCATGGCCGCCCTTGTGGCGGCCACCCATTGCCTCGCGTCTCGCAGGGAGTGAATGGGTGGCTGGACAAGCCCGGCCATGATGAATGGAAGTAGTGGGATTTGTAACGCGCTGCTTTCCACAAACGCGACTCCTCTGCGTCTCTGCGGCTCTGCGTGAAACCCGCTAGCTTCTCCGCCCGCTCAGTCGAACGCCGGGGGCGGGGCGTTCGTTCAGCACCTCGCGGCGGAAGCGGAAGAGTTCGGCGGGGCGGCCGCGGGCGGCGCGGGCGAATTTGCCGGTGCCTTCGACCAGGCCCTGCTCCTCGACGAGGCGGCGGAAGTTCTGCTTGTGCAGCAGGATGCCGGAGATCGCCTCCACGGTGCGCTGCAATTCCAGCAGCGTGAATTGCGGTGGCATCAGTTCGAACACCACGGGGCGGTATTTCATCTTGCCGCGCAGCCGCGCGATGGCGGTGGCCAGGATACGGCGATGATCGAACACCATGCTGGCGCCGAGCGGCTGGCTGGGCTCCGCGCCCGCGCGCCCATCGCGCCGCGCTTCCTCGACAAGGCCCGCTTCGTAGAGCAGCTCGTAACGCTCGAGCACTTTCTCCTCATCCCAGGCCGGTCCGTCGAAGCCGAAGGCGAGGCGCATGCGTTCGCGGCGGCGGTCGGTCTCCGTGCCGGCTTTCACGAAAGCCTTGAGCGCGGGCAGGATGGCCGCGTCGATAATGGCGGGGCGCGATTTGCGCCAGTCCTCCCACGGGAAAAACGAATACCAGTCGCGCCACAGCGTATCGGGACCGGCCGCACTCCACGCCCGCATCAGCGCGAGATAGCCGACCGACACTACGCGCGGGCCCTCGCCGGGCTTGGGCATGTGCCGCCCGCGATCGCCGAAGGTGTAAAGCTGCTCGGCATAACCGAGATCGAGATAGGTCTGTTCCTGCACCCAGCTTCGAAGGCCGCTCTCGAGCGTGCGATGGCCGAGCGGATCGAAGGGGCCGAAGGGCAGCGCGTCGGAATCCCTGTCGTGATGGACGACGAGCACGCGGGGCATCTCATCCGCCACCGACACGATGGCGGCGGACAACCCGATGCTGACGACGTGGCGCGGCGCGGTCATAACCCGTCCAGCGGAAATTCCACGCACTGGCCTTCATCGACGATGCGTCCGCGCCCGATGGCCTCGACAGCGGCGATCATGCGTCCGTCGCGTTTCAGTTTTCCGTCCGCGAGCTTTATCAGCAGCGGATTGGGATAGGCATGCGGCGCGCGCCTGCGCATCGCTTGTGCGATGTCACCTTCGTGACCCGGCCCCAGCCGGTCGCAGAGCAGGATATAGGCGGAGGCCATCGAGCGGCTGACACCGGCCCAGCAATGCACCAGCATGGGCTGCTTCGCGTCCCACGTGCGGCCGAATTTCAGGATCTCGTCGACATGCCGCTCGCTGGGCGGCATCTCGCTCGCCGTTGCATCCGCCACGTCGTTCATCCCGATCTTCAGATGCCGCGCCGCGTCGATCCCCTCTGGTGTCTCGATCATGTGATCGGGCGACAGCAAGGTGATCATATGCGACGGCCTATAGCCGCTGATCGCGTTGGAGATACCGGACAGTGGCGTGACGAGGATCATGGAGGTCCTTATACCGCCAACTTCTCAAACCGCTCCAGAAATGCCGCCTGTGCTTCCCCAGTCGGCAAAGGCACCAGCTTCGGGAAGCGTGTTCCGCGCGGGGGCACGCCGAAATAGCGTTTGGCCTCCACGGCGGAGAAGCCGGCCAATTGGGTGGCTTCGTGGAAGGCGGAGACCTGGTCAGCATGCTTGATGAGGGCGTTGACCTCCGCCGGCATGCGCACGGGCAGTCCGAAGCGGCGGTGGATGGCGGCCAGCAGGCGCAACTCCAGGGATTTGTAGTTGATCCCCACCGCCGCCTTGAACGGGCTGATCAGGTCGCCGACGACATATTCCGGGGCATCATGGAGCAAGGCCGCCAGCCGGGCCTCCCGGGACAGCACGGGCTTCAGCTCGCCTGCGATCCGCTCCACCAGAAGGCAATGCTGAGCGACGGAGAAGGCGTGCGCCCCCTTGGTCTGGCCGTTCCAGCGGGCGACGCGGGCGAGCCCATGGGCGATGTCCTCGATCTCCACATCCAGGGGGGAGGGATCGAGCAAATCGAGGCGGCGGCCGCTGAGCATGCGCTGCCAGGCGCGGCTGGTGTCTAGCTTGGGCATGAGGTTACCGAATCTGCGTGGCCGATTTACCCTATTCAGGCAGGAACTTGCGAGGCCTTGCTGCGAGAGCGCCTGAGCAGGCCAAAACCGGGCTGCGGCGCGGCTCACGCCTTGCTATATAGGCCCCGGTTGGTGGGCGAATGGTGTGCGGACTGTCCCGTTTGAGGACGGCCGCTGCAAGGGACGGCGCGTTATGGTGAAACCGCTCGGCGCGGACAGGCTGTGCCTGAAGACCGATCCCGCGCGCCTGCCTTTCGAGACCACGGCGAACCTGACGCCGCCGGACGCGCCCGTGGGGCAGGACCGCGCCATGCGCGCCGTCTCCTTCGGCGCCCGCATGGCCCAGCCGGGCTACAACATCTTCGTCACCGGGCCGCAAGGCGCTGGCCGCCGCGCCGCCGTGAAGACCGCGCTCGCCCGCATCGCCGCCAACACCCCCACGCCGCCGGACTGGTTCTACGTCCACAATTTCGCCGCCCCCCATCGCCCGCAAGCCCTGAAGCTGCCGGCCGGGCAGGGCGCAGCGTTCAAAGCTGCTATGGCGGGCTTCGTCGCGCAGCTCGAGACGGCCATGCCCAAGCTGTTCGAGAGCGAGGCGTATCGGAATAAGCGCGGCGCCATCGAGGACGAATTCCGCGCCACCGTGGAAAGCGCGCTGGACCGTCTGCGCAAGCAGGCGGAGGCGCAGGGGCTCGCGCTGATCGAGCGCGACGAAGGCGGCTTCGACTTTCTGCCGCAGCGTGATGGCCTCGTGCTCTCCGACGACGAATATCGCCGCCTGCCCAAATCCGACCGCGAACAGATCAACACCCGCCAGCGCGACCTGCGCATCGAACTCGACAAGACGATGGAGCAGTTGGGCGTCGTGCGCGAGAAGGCCGTCGAGCGGCTGCGCGCCTTGGAGCGCGAGCTGGGCGAGGGCGCGGTGCGCGAGCTGATGCGGCCGCTGGCCGAGAAGTTCGGCGCCAATCGCGACATCGGCCAGCACATCGAAGCCGTCTTCCAGGATGTGATGACACACATCGAGCTGCTGCAATCGCTCGCCCAGCGCGGCGACGAGGGCGGCGGGCATGATGATGAGGAAGTGCCGTTCCACCGCTACGAAGTGAACCTGCTGGTGGACAATGGCGGGCTGAAAGGCGCGCCGGTTGTGTCGCTGGCGCTGCCGTCGCTGTCGAACCTCGTCGGCAAGGTCGAGCATGTGCCGGTGCTGATGTCCTATATCACCGATTTCATGTTCATCCGTGCCGGTTCGCTGCACAAAGCCAATGGCGGCTACCTGCTCCTCGATGCGCTCGATCTGCTGCAACAGGACGTGTCGTGGGAAACGCTCAAGCGCACCCTGCGCGAGGCCCGCGTCAAGATCGAGAACCTGGCCGAGATATTGGACCGCAGCAACACGGTGACGATCCAGCCCGAGCCCATCCCGCTGGATATCAAGATCGTGCTGTTCGGCGAGCCTTGGCTGTTCTACCGCCTGCGCGAACTCGATCCCGAATTCGCCGAACTGTTCAAAGTGCAGGCCGATTTCTCGACCTCCGCCGACCGCGACGACGCCAATTGCGGCGCGCTGTTGCGCCTGATGTCCAATGTGGCGCGCGAGGATGGCCTCAAGCAGCTCGACCGCACCGGCGCCGCGCGCCTGATCGACGAGGCCGCGCGCATGGCGGGCGATGCGGAGAAAATTTCCGTCCGCACCGGACGCCTCGCCGATCTCTTGCGCGAGGCCGATCATTTCGCGGGCGAGACGGGCCGCTCGCTGATCTCCGCCGCCGATATCGGCAAGGCCGTGGCGGCAAAGGAAGATCGCGGCGGACGGCTGAAGGCGCTGGAGCAGGAGCTCATCAAGCGCAACATCCTCTTCATCGACACCGATGGCGCAAAGCCAGGCCAGGTGAACGGCCTCACGGTGCTGAGCGCCTCCGGCTTCTCTTTCGGCATGCCGGCACGCATCACGGCGCAAGTCCGCCCCGGCCCCGGCCGCGTCACGGATATCGAGCGCCTCGCCGAATTCAGCGGCCCCACGCATATCAAGGGCGTGCAGATACTCTCCGGCTATCTGAACGGCCACTATTCGCAATCGCGCCCGCTGTCGCTTTCGGCCAGTGTGGCGTTCGAGCAGTCTTATGGCCCGATCGACGGCGACAGCGCCTCGACCGGCGAATTGATCGCGATCCTCTCTTCCATCGCCAATGTGCCCTTGAAGCAATCCATCGCCATCACCGGCTCGATCAACCAGCGCGGCCAGATCCAGCCCATCGGCGGCGCGAATGAGAAGATCGAAGGCTTCTTCGACGTCTGCGCCGCGCGCGGGCTGACGAAGCACCACGGCGTGATCATCCCCAAATCCAACATCATCAACCTGATGCTGCGCGACGACGTGGTCGACGCCGTCCGCAAAGGCCGCTTCGCCGTCTACGCCGTGGAGCACGTGGATGAAGCCATCGAAGTGCTAACCGGCCTGAAAGCCGGCGCCCGCCGCGCCAACGGCGGCTTCCCTCGCGGCACCTTCAACCGCCGCGTCGCGGACCGTCTGACATACTTCGCGCGCCCGCGCATCCTGCGCCCGATCCGTCTCGACGGCTGGTGGCCGTTTTAGTTCGTGCGAGACTTGTGCGTTGCTGGCCGATGATTCTGGGCCAATGATTCCCGTAAAGGGCGATATCGATAATGTCTGCGACTTTTCTTGAAATCGTATCGACTGTCTTTCTCGTCACCCTCAGCTTTTTTGTATCGTTCTCTTCGCATAAACCGGCATCCCGCGTTGCGCAAATTATCGCGGCGCTTCTACCCATCGTGCTCTTGATCATCTCCCAATATCTTTGGGCCAAGACCGGAAGAGGGCTCCTGGAAAGAGCAACCTGCGCGCTTGCAAGCGATTCTCTCTCTTGCCGCCCCGCGCCCGTCGCGCCGGCAAACGCACCAGCGAAAGAGGCTAACTCGCCAGCGCCTTCGAATACGGCAGCGACCGTTCCGGTGAACCTTCCTGCCGCGGCGCCCGAGCAGTCTCCCAAGCCGTCAGCCGCGCCCGAAGTCCAGCCGCAAGCCAGGCCGGAGGCGTCCGCTGCTCTGCCGCCTCCGCCCGTGCCGCGAACCGAGTTCATCAAACTCACGGAAGCAAATGCGAAGGATATCTGGTCGACGAGCGTTTACTCCTACGCGCTGGGCGGCGGCGGACCCGGCGGCGGGCAGGAGAACGACCGCCTCCGAGTGGGCGGCTGGGGCGACCAATATGTCGCCCTCATACAGTTCGACCTCCCCAAGGTGGATTGCGCGAGCAAGGTGGTCCTGGAGCTCTACAACAACAACGACAGTCACGCGCCTACACCGATGTATTTGAACGTGATCACCGCGCCCTGGGATTGGACCAGGGGCGACCGGCTGTGGTGGAAAGACCTGCCGGGTGCGTCTCCTTGGGAGAACAGGGTTCTACCCGCGCCGGGATTGAACGCCTGGATGTCGATCGACATCAGCGACATTTTCGCCAAGTGGTGCACGGGCGCGATGCCGAATTACGGAATCATGCTGAAGCCCGTGGAGAACAGCAACAATTACGACACGTTTTACAGCACGCGCTACGCGGGCGCGGACGATCTCGCCCCGCGCTTGATCATCACGCAGTAGCGTCCGTCCTCAATGATAGAACCAAAATCTTGCCACCACCGCTAACAGCACCAGCGCCAGCATCACGCGGATGATGGTGTCGGACATGCGGGCTGACGCGATGCTCGCCACGATGATGGCGGGGATGGAGCCGACCAGCAGCGACGTCAGGATCTGGTAGTCGATGGTGCCCAGGAACGAATGGCCCATGCCGGCGATGAGCGTCAGCGGCACGGCGTGGGCGATGTCGGAGCCGACGATGCGGCGTGCTTCCATCTTGGGATAGAGCATCACCAACGCCATCACGCCGATGGCCCCCGCGCCGACCGACGACAGCGTCACCAGCACACCCAGCACCACGCCGGTCAGGATGGTGAGGTTGCGCACCAGCACCGGGTTCAATTCTTTTATGTTTTCGCCGAACCAGCGCATCAAGGGCTTGCGGAAGAGGAGCGAGAAGGCGGTGAACAGAAGCGCCGCGCCGAGCACGTTGGTGATGACGGCCGTCGTCGCCTTGCTGTCGATCTTCAGATAGTAGAGCGCGAAGACGGTGATCGCGGTGGCGGGCACGCTGCCTGTCGCGAGCCTGCCCACCACGCGCCAGTCGATGGTCTTGTTGTAGCCGTGGACAATGGAGCCGCCCGTCTTGGTGATCGAGGCGTAGATCAGATCCGTGCCCACCGCGGTGGCGGGGTGGATGCCGAACAGCAGGATGAGGATCGGCGTCATCAGCGATCCGCCCCCGACGCCGGTGAAACCCACAAGTCCGCCCACGAGCACGCCCGACAGGACGTACACGCCTTTGACGTGGGCGAGCAGATTCAACAGCGTGTTCATCGGTAAGGTCTCGGTGAAGGGGAGCGGGTGTGGAGGCTAGCCTATGTTTGGATTGTACCAAATCCCAAATTTTTCAAATTACCAAATTCCCGTCATGGCCGGGCTTGTCCCGGCCACCCAAAACCTCGGTCTTGCAGAAAAGATAATGACGTTATGCGCTCTTACTTTTTCCACTGCGGGTATGGGTGGCCGGGACAAGCCCGGCCATGACGGTTGAGGGAGTGCGTGCGCGCGCGCCCTCAAAGCTTGCGCAAAATCACGCTTCCCGCGGTGTAGCCTGCGCCGAAGGAGCAGAGATGGCCGAGGTCGTCTTTCGTGAGATCGCTGCTGTATTTGTGGAAGGCGATGATGGAACCGGCGGAACTCGTGTTGCCGAAATCGTCCAGCACATTGGGAGCCTCGACGGGATCGGGCGTGCGGCCGAGCACCTTCTTCGCGATCAGGTCGTTCATGTTGATGTTGGCCTGGTGCAGCCATAGCCGCTTCAACTGGGACGGGGCGATGCTCATCGCGCCCAGATGCTCCAGCATGAACTCCGCCACCATCGGCACCACTTCCTTGAAGACCTTGCGGCCCTTCTGGGTGATGAGCTTGTCGGGCGCGCCCATCGTGTCCGGATCGAAGCGGTTCATCGGTCCGAAATTGTTGCGGATGTTGTTGGAATAAACCGACTTCAGCCGCGTGCCCAGGATCTCCCACGCGTTCTCACCGTCCGCGCCCTGCGCCGGTTCCAGCACGGTGGCGGTGGCGGCGTCGCCGAAGATGAAATGGGTCTCACGGTCGCGCAGGTTGAGATGGCTGGTGCAGATCTCCGGATTGATGCAGAGGATGGCGCGGGCATGGCCTTGGGCGATCATATCGTGCGCCGACTGGATGGCGAAGGTGGCGGCCGAGCAGCCGGCCATCATGTCGTAGCCGAAGCCGGTGATGCCGAGCGCGTTCTGCACCTCGATGGCGATCTGGGGATAAGGCCGCTGCATGATCGAGGCGGAGACGACGACGCCGTCGATGTCCTCCGGCCGGCGATTGGCTGAGGCGAGCGCCATCTTCGCGGCGGCCACAGCCATCTCGGCGGAGAGGGAGATTTGTTCGTTCGGGCGCTCGGGCAGGCGGGGGCACATCACCAGCGGATCGAGCATGCCGTCCTTGGCGACGACGTGGCGGCGCTTGATGCCGGAAGCCTTGACGATGAATTCGTCGCTGGACTTCATCAGCGCGTGTTCGGTGCCGGCCTTGATGGCCTCGGCATGCGCGAGATTGAACTCGTGCACATAGTCGTTATAGGCCGCCACCAATTCCGCATTGGTGATGGTGGATTCCGGCGTGAATAGTCCTGTTCCGCTGATGGCGATGCGCGTCACGTACCCCGATCCTCACTCCACGTGGCCCCGAAAGGATGAGGCTGACGGAGGCGGAGACCAAAGGCAAGCACTTGATCAGTTAAGCTTTCTGAGGATCACGCTGCCTACAGAATATCCCGCGCCGAACGAGCACAAAAGCCCCAGATCGCCCTGCGTCAGATCGGCGCTGAACTTGTGGAAGGCGATGACCGAGCCGGCGGAGGAGGTGTTGGCGTATTCGTCGAGGATATTGGGCGCCTCATGGGCGGCGGGAACGCGGCCCAGCACGCGCCGCGCGATCATCTCGTTCATGCCGAGATTGGCCTGGTGCAGCCAGATGCGCTTGAGACCTTCCGCCGCAAGCCTCTCATCCCGCAGATGGGCGATGAGCAGCTCGGAGACCATGGGCACGACCTCCTTGAAGACCTTCCGGCCCTCCTGGACGAACAGCTTGTCCGGCGCGTCCGCGCTTTCCGGTGCCGTACGGTTGAGAAAGCCGAAATTGTTGCGGATGTTGTTGGAGAATTTGGTCTTGAGCCGCGTGGAGACGATCTCCCAGGCGTTCGAGCCTTGCGCGGTTTCCTTGCGCTCGACCACGAAGGCGGTGGCCACGTCACCGAAGATGAAATGGCTGTCGCGGTCGCGGAAGTTGAGATGGCCGGAGCAGATCTCCGGATTGCAGACGAGGATGGCGCGGGCGTGGCCTGCCGCCACCATATCGGCGGCGGCCTGTAGCCCGAAGGTGGCAGACGAGCAGGCGACATTCATGTCGAAGGCGAAGCCCTCGATGCCTAACGCCTCCTGCACCTCGATGGCGATGGCGGGATAGGCGCGCTGCAGATTCGAGCAGGCGACCAATACGCCGTCGATATCCTCCGGCTTGCGGTCGGCGGATTTCAGCGCCTCGCGCGCGGCGGAGACGGCCATTTCGGCCAAGATGGAGATCTGGTCGTTCGCCCGCTCCGGCAGGCGGGGACACATGATGACGGGATCGAGGATGCCCGCTTTGTCCATCACATAGCGGCTCTTGATGCCGGAGGCCTTCAGCACGAATTCGGCGGAGGATTCCTGCAAAGGCGGCCCATCGCCCGCCGCGTTGTGGTTGCGCACGAAGCTGTTGAAGGACTCCACCAGCTCGTCGTTGGAGATGGAATAAGGGGGCGTGAAAAGCCCGCTTCCGCTCAGGGCCAAACCCACGGGATGTGCCTATCTTTTGGTCAGGCGGGAAGCTGAACCTGCTCTCTGGCAAAGGCAAGGCCGATCCCGTATGGGAACGAGATGAATACGAAAACGGCGCTAGTGCTCTTTTCCGGCGGGCAGGACTCCACGACCTGCCTCGCCTGGGCTTGCGCGCGATTCGGCCAGGTGGAGACGGTGGGCTTCGATTACGGCCAGCGACACATCGTTGAGATGGATGCACGCCCGAAAATCCTGACCGCTTTCCGCGAACGCTTCCCGCAATGGAGTTTGGGCGAGGACCACGTGCTCTCGCTCGACGTGCTGAAAGCCATCGGCGGCAGCGCGCTGACGGAGTCCGGTAAGTTCGAGATGGCGGCGAACGGTCTTCCCACCAGCTTCGTGCCGGGGCGCAATCTCTTCTTCCTCACGGCGGCGGCGGCGCTCGCCTACCGGCGCGGCATCGCGGACATCGTCGGCGGCATGTGCGAGACGGATTTCTCCGGCTATCCCGATTGCCGCGACGAGACCATCAAGGCCATGGGCCACGCCCTCGACGTCGGCATGCAGACGAAATTCGCGTTGCACACGCCCTTGATGTGGCTCGACAAGGCGCAGACCTGGTCGCTCGCCGAAGAACTCGGCGGCCAGGCGCTGATCGATTTGATCGTAGAGGACACCGTCACCTGCTACGAAGGCGACCGCACGCATCGCCACGCCTGGGGCTATGGCTGCGGCATCTGTCCGTCCTGCGAGCTGCGCGCCCGCGGTCACGAACGATACGCCGCGCGATGACGTACTTCCCGCCCGCGTCATGGCCCGCTTTATGCGGGCCATCCATTTTCCTTTCTCTCCGCGGAAGAAAATTGGATGGCCCGGACAAGCCGGGCCATGACGCGTGGGTGTGCTAAGGTCTGTCCATGGCGTATTCCGTCAAAGAAGTTTTTTACACCCTGCAAGGCGAGGGCGCCCGCGCGGGCCGTGCCGCGGTATTCCTGCGCTTCGCCGGCTGCAATCTGTGGACGGGACTGGAGCGCGACCGCCACAAGGCGACCTGCCAGTTCTGCGACACCGATTTCGTCGGCACCAACGGCACCGGCGGCGGCAAGTTCGAGACGGCGGAGGCGCTGGCCGATGCGGTCGCGCGTGAGTGGCCTGGCGGCGGCGCACCCTATGTCGTCTGCACCGGTGGCGAGCCGCTGTTGCAGCTAGACGACGCCGCCATCGCAGCGCTGCATGCCAAAGGCTTTGAGATTGCCATCGAAACGAACGGGACTCTGTTGCCGCCGGACGGCATCGACTGGATATGCATGAGCCCCAAGGCCAACGCGGAGCTGAAGCTCACACGCGGCAACGAATTGAAGCTGGTTTATCCGCAAGACGGCGCGCCGCCCGAACGTTACGCCGGGCTCGCATTCGCGCACTTCTTTTTGCAGCCGATGGACAGTCCCGAACGCGACGCCAACACACGGGCGGCCACAGAATACTGTCTCGCCCACCCGCAATGGCGGCTGAGCCTGCAGACGCACAAGCTTCTCGGGATTCGCTAGTTCTGTACCTCCCTCTTGTGGGGAGGTGCATTAGAAGCGCGTGATCAATGAATCCAAATTTGGCCTCGGCCGTTCTTCCAGCGGCGCGGAGGGCTGGCCGAAATAGAGGAAGCCGGCGATGCGCTCGTTGGCGGCGAGGCCGAGCCGTTCCAGCACGCGGCGGTCGAAGCCGTACCATTCGGTCAGCCAGTTGCCGACGTAGCCCATCGAATGGGCGGCGATCAGCATGGTCTGGCAGGCGGCGCCGGCGGAGAGGACCTGTTCCCATTCCGGCGCCTTGGGGTTCTCGACCACGCGGCTCACGACGCCCACCACGATGGGCGCGCGCAGGAAGCGGCCGCGCTCCATTTCGATGCGGACCTCGTTGGCGTCCGGCTCGCTGGCCTTCAGGACCTCGACCAAGAGCTCGCCGAAACGCGCCCGGGCGTCGCCCTCGAACAGGATGAATCGCCAGGGGGCCAGCTTGCCGTGGTCCGGCACGCGGGCGCCGGCGGCCAGGATTTCGCGCAGCTCGGCCGGATTTGGCCCCGGGCCGGTCATGGTTTTTGCCGAGCCGGAGCGGCGGGAGAGCAGCAGGTCGAGCGTCTGAGGGGCGGGTTTGTTGAAATCGTCAGCCATGCGGGGCGTGTGGGTACCTTATGCGGTTGCGGATGGGGGAACGCCCCCTATGTAAACCTTCAGCGCGCCCTTGGAAGGTGCGGTTTAGAATTTCATGCGTTCTCCGCTAATATGGGGGCCAGGAGACAGCCATGCCGGTACCAGTCGAAAAAGTAGCCATCTGCGATCCCATCTGGTCCGCCTTGCGCGCTCAGGCGGAGGAGATCGCCAATTCCGAGCCCGTGCTGGCCAGCTTCGCCCACGCGACGGTCCTGAAGCATGGCCGGCTGGAAGACGCGCTGTCCTACCTGCTCGCCACCAAGATCGGCGACGACAATGTCAGCCCGATGATGGCGCGCGAGATCTTCGAGGAGGCGACCAACGCCGACCCGGCCATCGGCGACGCCGTGCGCGCCGATCTCTCCGCGATCTTCGAGCGAGACCCGGCCTGCCATTCTTATGCGCAGGCCTTCCTGTTCTTCAAAGGCTTCCACGCGCTGCAATGCCACCGCGTCGCCCATTGGCTGTGGCAGCAGGATCGCAAGCCGCTGGCCTATTTCATCCAGAGCAAGGTCTCGGCGCTGTTCGCGGTGGACATCCATCCGGCGGCGCAAATGGGGCGCGGCATTTTCATCGACCACGCCACCGGCATCGTCATCGGCGAGACCGCGGTGGTGGAAGATGATGTCTCCATGCTGCATGGCGTGACGCTCGGCGGTTCCGGCAAGGAAAGCGGTGACCGGCATCCGAAAATCCGCCGCGGCGTGCTGCTCTCGGCCGGCGCCAAGGTGCTGGGCAATATCGAGGTCGGCGAATATTCCCGCGTCGGCGCCGGCAGCGTGGTGCTGAAGCCCGTGCCGCCGCATTGTACGGTGGCGGGCGTTCCCGCCAGGAGCATTGGCTGCAACAGTCCGGAGCGTCCGTCCCAGGAGATGGACCAGATGATCGGCGTGGCGGATTTCAATATCTAAATCGCGTCCAGCAGCTTGAGCCACAACAGGCCCGCTGTTACCAGCGGTTTGCGCAAGGCCTGCCCGCCGGGGAATTCGCGCGGCGGTACGCGGGCCATCGTCTCGAAGCGTTCGGGATGGCCCAGCGCTGCTTCCGCCAACAGCTTGCCGCCGAGCGTCGCTAGCGCCACGCCGTGTCCGGAATAACCATGCGCGAAGAGCAGGCGCGGCGATAGCCGCCCGAAATGCGGCATGCGGGTGGCGGTGATGCCGACCGTGCCGTGCCAGCCATAGTCGATCTTCACATCGGCCAGGTTGGGATAGACCGACAGCATGCGCGGACGCACCAGCCGCGCCACGTCCTTCGGCGGCGACCAATAGGCTTCGCGCCCCGCGAAGAGCAGGCGATTGTCGTCGCTCTTGCGATAGTAATCCAGCACATGGCGCGTATCGGCGACGGCCGCATCACAGGACAGCACTGCGTCGTAAAGCGGCGCGGACAGAGGCTCTGTCGCCACGATGAAGCTTTCGAGCTGCGCGATATAGGGTGCGAGCTCAGGCACCAGCACGCCGCTATAGGCATCGCAGGCGAGCAAGATCCAGCCGGCCGTCACCGCGCCTTGCGCCGTTTGCGCGCGGCCTTCCTCGACCGCGAGCACGCGGGATTGTTCGTAGATGACCGCGCCCGCTTTCTCCGCCGCTGCCGCCAGCCCGCGCGCGTAACGCAACGGGTGGAGATGCCCGCCGCCCCCATCCATGCGGGCGCCGGGATACGCGCGGGTGCCAAGCAGACGCGCGGTCTCGTCCGCATCCATCATGCGCGCGGCGCTGTAGTTGTAGTGGCGGGCGAGGTATTCGGTGGCCTCTTCCAGCTCTCGCAGCGCGCGCCGGTCATGCGCGGCGATGACGAGGTTGGGCTTGAGCGCACAATCGATGGTGTGTGCCGCAACCAGCGCGCGGACGAGCGTCTTGGACTCTTCCGACAGCGCCCAGAGGTCGCGGGCATGAACCGCGCCCAGCCATTTCTCAAGCGCCTCCTGATCTTGGCGCTGGCCGGAATGGATTTGGCCGCCGTTCCGGCCCGAGGCGCGGAAGCCGATGCTGTCGGCCTCCAACAGCACCACGCGCGCGCCGGCCTCGGCCAGATGCAGCGCGGCCACCAGGCCTGTATAGCCGCCGCCCACCACGCAGACGTCGGCAGTGACCGCGCTGTTGAGTCGGGGACGGGCAGGCGGGGCGGCCGCGCTGGCGGCGTAGTAACCCTGAGGCTGTTCGGGGAGATTCATTGGTCCATCTTGACCGGAAAGGGCCGTGCGTGCGAGGTCAAGGTTCACAAGGAAAAGCCCATGACCCGCAGCGAAATCTGGCGCATCGAAAAATATCTGCGCAACCTGTTCCGCCTCGACACCATCTCCATCGTGGAGCGTCCCAAGCAGGCCGATTCGGTCGAAGTGCAGGTCAATGGCGAGTTCATCGGCGTGATCTTCAAGGACGAGGAGGACGGCGAGACCTCCTATGCCTTCAACATGGCGATCCTGGAAATGGATCTGCCCGAGCCGCCGGCCAGCCGCACCAGCTGATGGCGTGGGCGGCGCGTATCGCCCTTCTGTCGCTCCTCCTGTTGGCCGGGCTCGGCGCGGCCGTCGTCACGCCGCCGTTCGACTGGGTCGCCGATATCGCGCCCCTGATCATCCTCGCCGTCGTTTCTTTCCTGCTTCTGCGGCACGCAGGACTGGCCGCGCTTGCCGTTCTGTCGCCATTGCCGGGCCTCTTCCTTTTCCAGCTGGCTGTTCGCCCGGTGGCCGGACCCTATCTGCCGATGATTGCGCTGCCGGGCTTCGTGCTGGCGTGCTGGCTGCTGTCGGGATTCGCGGTCCAGATCACGCAAAGCCGCGCCCTGAAGATGCCGTGGTTGCCGGTGCTGGGCGTGCTGGCTTTGGTGCTGGCATTTGAAAGCTTCGCGCTCGTCCACGACAGCCATTCGTTTTTCCTTTCGATCCTGGGCTCCGCCGCGGCGGCGGTCATCAGTGTGGTGATTGTGGTGTGGCTCGGCGCGCCAGTGCTTCCTTACGGCGAGGATTTCGTGGCGCGGACGAACCGGCTGCGCGAGAGCCGCGAGAGACTGTTCGCACGGCTTGAGCCATTGACGACACCACGCTGGGGCTGGAGCTTGAGCGGTGTCGCGCTGGTGTTCGCGGTACTTGGCTATTTCGCTTCGCCGCCACACTGGCGCGATGTGACGATCTGGTTCGCCCCCGACGCGGTGCTTCTTGCTGTCGCGCTCACGCTGCTGCGCGATTGGCGGCGCGCGACGGCGGCGCTTCTCACCCTCATTCCGGTCTGGCTGTTGTTGCACAGGATTTCCGGGCCTGGCGTCGCGATGGGGATGGCCGTGGGCGCCGTCGGAATCTACATCCTCGCGGCCGATGCGCCGCGGGATTATCCCGCGGCCTCCCTGCGCGCGCTGGAACGCGACGGGGCTTTGATCGTGTTCACGATGCTCGGCGCCGCGCTGGTGTTTCTGGTGTTCCCCGGTCTTGAGGGGGCGCTCGCCGTGCTGGTCTGCGGCTTCGCCGCGCTGGTGCTGCCTGGTGCGTTCATGGCGGTCATCGGCAGCGTGTTCCCCAGCCGCGAGGCGGTCGAGGCGCGTTACCGCGTCGACTGATCACTTGTTGCGGACGAAGCCCTTCATCAGCTTGTCCATCCCCGTGGCGATGTCCTGCCATTCGGCGAGGTGGGAGCGTTTGAAGCGATAGGTCACGGCCACATGGTGGCCGACCCGCATGTCGCGCAGGCAGCTGGGGCTCGGCACCTGCGGGCCCAGCCGGTCGCAGCGCATGACGACGATGCCGGATGCCGTCTGGCCGACATAGAGGTCCTCATCGTGATAGCCGGAGCCGGAATCGTCGCGGAAGGCATATTTGGTCAGGTTGAAATCCGACGGTTTGCCCTCGGTGTCCGTGACGTAGGACATGTAGATGCGCTTCAGCCGGTCTTCCTCGGAGATGTTGATCGCGTCGTCGCGGATCAGCATGTAGACGATGGGCGAATCCGGCCCGTTGTCGTTGAAGCTGGAGGAATGCCACTCCGAATAGCCCTGCAGATCGGGCAGCCGCGCCGCCAGCGCCACTTCCTTGGCCGGGCCGCCTTGCCGTGCGCTGGCGTAGGAGATGTAGTTGGCCGGGATCACCATGTTGAGCTTGCCGACGGAAAGCGCGATCGGGTCGGTGCGGCCTGTGGGCGAGGGATGCTCCTCGATGAAGGAGTTGGGCGAGGGCACGAGGTAGTAGAGGAGGATGAGCGCGGACAATGCCGCGGTGACGACAAACACCGCCGCCGGGATGAGCCATCCCGACCTCTGGCGGACTGTGTCCTCTCCCCTGTAGCTCATCGGCGCAAATCACTCCCGAACCCTGTTTAGCATGCGGCCCGGTTCCCTGAATGTGCCGCCGAGGGTTCCTGGGCAATTCCGCCGCGCCGTGGCTTCCAAACATCGCCTCCAAATCGGACGGTCTGGAGGCAGCTTCTCGCGGGTTGATCCATATTGGAACGCCCGGACGGGTTAATCGGCTTTAATCCGCGGCACATGGGCTGCAACTGGTCTTCCCGGAACCGGTTCGGGAGGCTTCATGTTGCACGATGCCATGGTGGCGCTGTTCGCCATGAGTGCCGGCTTCTGTGCCTCCGGCATCATCTCCAACCTCTACCGCATCCTGTTCAAGAAGTCGGATAGCGCGGCCGGCAAGGTCGGCCACTTTGTCGTGATGGTCGTGGCGGGGCCGAGCGTGCTCATCGACAACGCCGCGCGCTCCTGGCGCAAAAAAGGTTGCACCGCGACCGCCTTCTGGCTGGCGTTCGCCTTGTCGAGCTATTGGAGCCTGGCGCTGGGTCTGTTTGTGCTGCAGGTCGCGCTGACCATAAAGCTGCCAGCTTTGTAAATTCCATTCCCAAGTCGTCATGGCCGGGCTTGTCCCGGCCACCCATACCCGCAGTGGAAAAAGTAAAAGCGTCGACCGCCATTATCTTTTTCTGCAAGACCGAGGTTATGGATGGCCGGGACTTGCCCGGCCATGACGTTTGTAGGGTTGAGGGTGTGAAGGTTGGTGGAGGTTGGTTTGTTTAAACCAACCTTCCCCCCTACAGCACCGTCAACATGCTCGCGACCAGCGGGTGGCGCACGATGTCGGCGTCGCCCATGCGGACGACGGAGATGTCCGCCACGCGTTCCAACCGGTCTGAGATGTCGGACAGGCCCGACATGCCCGGCAGCAAGTCCGTCTGATCGGGATCGCCGGTCAGCACCATGGTCGAGCGCCAGCCCAGGCGCGTCAGCAGCATCTTGATCTGCCCATAGGTGCAGTTCTGCGCCTCGTCGATCACCACGTAGCAATCGTTGAGCGTGTGGCCGCGCATGTAAGCCACGGGCGCGATCTCGATGGTGCCTTCGGCGAGCAGCGCTTTCAGCCGCTTGGTGCCGAGGCGTTCGGTGAGCGCGTCGTAGAGTGGGCGCAGATAAGGCGCGAGCTTGTCCTCGAGATGGCCGGGGAGGAAGCCGAGGCTTTCACCCGCCTCCACCGCCGGACGCGACAGCACGATGCGGCCGGCGCGTTTCTGTTCGAGGGCTTCGACCGCCTTCGCGATGGCAAGATAGGTCTTGCCGGTGCCGGCCGGTCCCAGCGCCACCACGACCGCGCGCTCGTCTATCGCGTCGATCAGGCGTTGCTGTAGCGGGCTCATCGCCCGGATGTTTTTTACGTATTTTCTATCTCGGTTGTCGCCGTCTACCGGCGACCAGCCGGTGTTCGGGAAGAGTGGGTGAACATTCTCCTGCTCGTCATACTGCTCGCGGTGCTGCTTACGGCGCACGGAACGCTTGGCCATGGATGCTCCCTGGTCAAAATAACGCTGGTTTGGAGGTGGAGTAGATTTTCAGGGGCGGCAGCAGGAGCGGCCATCAGCCGTCTCGTTTGGTCGAATGACAAAGTGCAACTCTGCACCTTCATTGCCCCCTTCACCCGCGCGAATCGGCGGGTACAAAGAAATCGTATCGCGTTTGCGAGAGTTCGTCGCAGGCCGATTTGCGATTTATTTGCGAAGGCCGGTGAGCTTAGACACAAATAGCCGATTGAATGCCGCGCGGGCACCTGATCCAATCAATCGATAGTTCCGGGAGTAACGCGATGAGCACCGAAGTTCCATTTGCCCCGCCGCCGCCCAACATGATTTACGGAACACCGGGCAACGACAATCTCACGGGAACAGACGGCGCCGATCGTTTCGATCTAAGCCAGGGTGGCGACGATACGGCCAATGGGCTGGGTGGTTCCGACGTTTTCTACATGGGCGGTGCCCTCACTGCGAACGATCATCTGATCGGCGGGGACCCGGCCACGGACTACGCTGAAAATACGGTCGAGCTGGATGGCGATTATTCCGCCGGCCTCGTGCTTGCCGCCGGTACGTTCACCGACATCGACACGCTGCAGCTCGACGGCGGGCACTCGTACAACATCATCACCAACGACGTGATACCCGCGAATTCGCAGCTCACTTATAGCTTCCTCGTGGACGCTACCACGCTCACATCCACGGACAGTCTCACATTCGATGCGCGGGGCGAGACCGATCATAGTTTCGTGCTGGAATCCACCGCCGGAAGCGCGCAGATTTATGGCGGCGCCGGAGACGATGAGCTGTCCGTCGCCATCACGGGCACGGGCCACTACGCGATATCCGGCGGCAGTGGCGATGACGGCATCGGTATCGGCGCCGGCCTCAAGGATGATGGATCGGTTGTCATCAACGGCGGCGCCGGGCGCGATATTCTCGCCATCACGGGCGATTATTCCAGCGGGCTCACGCTGGACTCGTCGTGGTTGAAAGGCGTGGAAGGCCTGGACGTCTACGGCGTGAGCGAAGGCGGCGGTCCCTATGTCTTCACGGCGGCGGCGGACTTCAACACGGCAGGTCACACGTTCTCCGTGACGGTCCTGAATTTCAACTCCTACAATGAGGGTGGAAGCAACGATTTCAGTTTCGACGGGTCGGCCGCCACGGGGAACTTCACGTTCCAGGGCAACGCCGGAAATGATGTCTTCAAGGGTGGCGCCGGGAGCGATTATGTCATGCCCGGATACTCGACGTTACCGAACCCGGAGCCCAACACCGATACCTTCGACGGCGGCGGCGGGGTCAACACGCTCAATCTTCAAGATACCCAGACGACCGGCGGTGTCACCTTCTCGCTCGCGATCAGCACGGCGCAGACCGCAGGCAATGGCACGATCACGGCGACGAATTTCCAGAACCTCGAGGGCACCGCGTCCGCCGACACGCTCACAGGCAACAACAGCGCGAATTGGCTGGAAGGCGGAGGCGGCACCGACACGCTGATCGGTTCCGGTGGCGATGATTTTCTGGAGGTTGTCAGCGAATATGGCGGCACCACAGTGTTGAACGGCGGCGGTGGCACCGACACTGCGTCGTTCAGCGGCGTCACCTTGTCGTACTACCAAGTGGACGCGCAGAGCATAACGCTTTCGCTGGCGCTGCAGGGTACCGTTCAGAACGCCGGCACGATGTCCGTGCTGATGACGGGCATCGAAAACCTGCAGGGTTCGACGGTCGATGACGTGCTGACTGGCGACGCCCATGACAACGTCCTCTACGGCAATTCCGGCAATGACGTGCTGAGTGGCGGCACCGGCAGCGACACGCTGCTCGGCGATACGGTCCTCAACTCCGATGGGACGACAGCCAATGCGCTTCAGGCCGGCAGCGACACGCTGGAAGGCGGGGCGGGCAACGATCTGCTCGACGGCGGCAACGGCGTCGATACCGCGACCTATGACGATGCCACGAGTGGCGTTTCCGTGAGCCTTGCGATCGCCGGTTCGCAGGCCGTGGGCGGCGGCGATGGCACCGATACCCTCGTCTCCATCGAAAACCTGACCGGCTCCGCCTATGCGGATGTGCTTGCGGGAAGCAGCGTCAACAATGTGCTGGCGGGCGGAAGCGGCGACGACACGCTCGATCTCTCCGCAGGCGGCAACGACACGGCCCAGGGCGGCGACGGCAACGACACGATCGTCATGGGGGCGGCCTTCACCGCCAACGACACGATCGACGGCGGCGCGGATTCTGACACGTTGACGCTCGACGGCGACTATTCGGCCGGTGTCGTCTTCAAGGACACCACGCTCGCCAATGTCGAGACCATCCGGCTGGCCGCGGGTCACAGCTACAACCTCACCACGGCCGATGCCAATGTCGCGAGCGGCGCGGCGCTGACCGTCGACGGCTCGGCGCTGGGCGCAAGCGACACGCTCACGCTCGACGGCACGCACGAGAGCGACGGCACGCTCAATCTCGTGGGTGGCGCCGGCGCCGACACGCTTTCAGGCGGCAACGGCGGCAACACGCTGGAGGGCGGCCTCGGCGCCGATACGCTGCGCGGCGGCGGGGGCGTGGACGCTTTCGTCTATACCGCCGTGGCGGAATCGCCAGGCATGGTATCGGGCGCCGTGGGCTACGATGTGATCAGCCATTTCGACGCCGCGATGGATTTCTTCGATCTGCCGGTGGCGGTGACAGGGCGGGATGCCACCGTCACGGCCGGCGCGCTCTCCACCGCAACGTTCGACAGCGACATGACCACCGCGCTCGATGCGGCACATTTGCACGCGGGCCATGCCGTACTGTTCGTTCCATCATCCGGAACTCTGGCAGGCGACGCCTTCCTGGTGGTGGACGCCAACGGAAGCGATGGTTACCAGGCAGGCGCGGACTACGTGTTCCAACTCGTAAGTTCCGCGCATGTGGCGAGTTTGGGTGCCGGCAACTTCATTTGAACTTTCTGGTTGTGGTGTTCCAAAAAAGTCCATTTGCCCGCCTCCGGGGCATCGGCTAGCGTCGCGCGCTATTCATCTTTTCGGGGGCTCCAAATGAAGACTATCGGCACGCATCTTTTTGGCGACGGCGACCTGTCCGCCACGTTTGGCGACGCGCCTGACGGGCTCGTGCATCTGCCTGTGACGCCGGAGAACGCTTATGTCGGCACGTCGGGCAACGACGTGCTGACCGGAACCACCGGTAACGACACGTTCGATCTGACGGCCGGCGGCAACGACACGGTCTCGGCCTTGGCGGGCGATGATACCATCACCATGGGCAACACGCTCACCTATGCCGACCGCATCGACGGCGGCGACGGCAACGACACTGTCTTCATCAGCGGTACCACCAGCGTCGTGCTGGGCGCGAAGACGCTGGTGAATGTCGAGGATCTCGTGCTCGCCAATGGCGGCACCTATCACATCACCACCAACGACGCGACCGTCGCGGCGGGCGCCTATATGACTGTCGATGCCTCCAACCTCGACGCCACCCACGCGCTGACCTTCAACGGCGCGGCGGAGACAGATGGCAACTTCAACATCCTTGGTGGCGCGGGCAACGACGTCATCACCACCGGCGCGGGCGGCGATTATATCGACGCCGAATTCGGCGGCAACGATACCATCAACCTCGGCACCGACTCGCCGACCGCCGATGTGGACGGCGATGGCGATTTCGTCTATTTCGGCGCGGCCTTTACGGCGGCCGACAGCGTCACCGGCGATCCGGCCAATCCGTCGAACGACGCGATCCAGCTCAGGGGCGACTATTCGGCCGGCGTCACTTTAACCGCATCGACGCTCGTCAATGTCGGTGGCATCTATCTCACCAGCGGCGCCAGTTCGGGCCTGAGCTTCAGCTACAATCTCACCACCGTCGATGCGACGGTCGCCTCAGGCCAAGCCCTGCAGGTCATCGGCACGAGCCTGCATGCGGGTGAGAACCTGACCTTCAACGGCGCGGCCGAGACCAATGGCGACTTTCTCATCTATGGCGGCGCGGGCAACGACCATCTCGTGGGCGGCGCGGGTGACGACTTCTTCCGCGGTGGCGCGGGCGATGACTATATCGACGGCGGCGCGGGCAAGAACCGCGCGACCTTCTCCGACCATGCGGCCGGCGTGACGGTCTCGCTGCTCCAGGAAGGCCACGCCCAGAACACCGGCGACGGCAACGACACGCTGATCAACATCCAGGATCTGTCCGGCACCTCGGGCAACGACGTGCTGACCGGCGACAACAACGCCAACTGGCTGTGGGGCGAGGGCGGCAACGACACGATTTCCGGCGGCGGCGGCAACGACCTCATCCAGGTGGGCGAGCTCGCCACCGGCGTGATCGGCACCGACGTGGCCGATGGCGGCGCGGCGCATAACACGCTCGACTTCGACGCGAACCAGAGCAACACGATCGGCGTGACCTTCTCGCTGGCGCTGGAAGGCACCCAGCAGGCCACCGGCGTGGACATGCTCACGGCGACCAACTTCATCGACGTGATGGGCTCGCAAGGCGACGACATCCTGACCGGCGACGCCAATGCCAACACGCTCTATGGCGCCGAAGGCTCCGACACGCTGACCGGCGGCGCGGGCAACGACGTGCTCTATGGCGACAAGGGCTATTACGGCGCGACCTCGACCGCCGGTGGCGACGGTCCGACCGGCGTGCTCGATGTCGATACCGGCACGGGCGGTGACGATGTGCTCGACGGCGGCGTCGGCAACGACACTCTGGACGGCGGCGAGGGCAACGACACGGCCGTCTATTCCGATGCCACCAGCGCGGTGAAGGTGAGCCTCCTCGTCTCTGGCTTCCAGGCAGTCGGCGGCGGCCTCAATTCGGACTCGCTGATCTCCATCGAGAACCTCGTCGGCAGCGCCTATAACGACACGCTGACCGGCGACGGCAACGCCAACGTACTCACGGGCGGCGCGGGCAACGACATCTTCTACACCGGCGGCGCTCCGTCGGATGTTGCCGGAGCGCCGGCCACGGTAAGCGCGGCTCCGTCGGGTGACATCGTCTATGGCGGCGACGGCAACGACACCGTCTATTACAACGCGCCCGGCGAACTCACCTTCTACGGCGGCGCAGGCACCGACACGCTGGACGCCCATCTGGTGAGCTTCGACACCACCTTCTATCTCGGCGACGACGTGGAGCGCTTCGTCGGCGGCTCGGGCGCGGACACCGTCACGGTGGTCGACCCGGCAGACACCACGGCGCTCACGCTCACGGGCAATGCCGGCAACGACAATCTCACTGGCGGCGCCGCCAACGACCATATCGACGGCGGCGACGGTGACGACGTGCTCAATATCTCCTATGGCGGCAATGACACCGTCACCGGCGATGCGGGCAACGACACCATCGTGGCGGCGGTATCTCCCGCCTCCACCAGCGGCAACCCCGGTCTCACTGCCAGCGATCACCTCGACGGCGGCGACGGCACCGACACGCTGCAGATCACCGGCGACCTCAGCGCCGGCATAAGCTTCGGCTCGACCACGCTGACCAGCGTCGAGACCATCGAGCTGGGCGCGGGCTTCAGCTACAAGCTGATCATGGCCGACGGCAACGTCGCGGCTGGCCAATCGATGACCATCGACGGTTCGTCGCTGGGCGCGTCCGACGTGCTCACCTTCAACGGTGCGCATGAGACGAACGGCACCTACACGGTGGAAGGCGGCGCCGCGAGCGACACCATCACCGGCGGCGCGGGCAACGACACCATCGTCGGCGGCCTCGGCGCGGACAAGCTGAACGGCGGCGCCGGAGTGGATACCTTCGTCTATACCGGCGTGGCGGACTCGACGGGGTATTCCACCCACGACGTCATCACTGCCTTCGACGGCTCGGCGGATCACATCCAGCTTCCCGAGTCGATCAGCGGCGTGGACTCGGCGGTGACGCATGGCCAGCTCCGCACCGGAACACATTTCGATCCGGACCTGGCGCTCGCCATCGGTTCAGGCCAACTCGCCGCCGGGACCGCCGTGGTATTCACGGCGGACACGGGCAACCTGTCGGGCCACACCTACCTGATCATCGACGCCAACGGCGTTGCGGGTTACCAGGCAGGCGCGGATTACGTGATCGAGCTCACTTCGGCCACCAACCTAGGCAGCCTGTCGACCGGCAGCTTCGTCTCTCCGCCGGGCTGAAGCTAACAAGGCGCGTGAGCGGGACATGTGGTCCCGCTCGCTTGCCTTCTCCAAAAATAACAAAATATCGTCATGGCCGGGCTTGTCCCGGCCACCCATATTCCAGAGTCTATCCGGCAAGACTCTGGAATATGGATGGCCGCCACTAGGGCGGCCATGACGATATTGGAGAAAGCCTCCCATGAACTACTCCATCGACGGCATCTCTCCCGAATTCCCCGCCAGCGGCGAGTATTGGGTCGCACCCAGCGCCACTCTCATCGGGCGGGTGCGGCTCCTGAAGAACGCGAGCGTCTGGTTCGGGGCGGTGTTGCGCGGGGACAATGACTGGATCGTGGTGGGCGAGAATTCCAACGTCCAGGACAATTCCGTCATCCATTCCGATCCCGGCCAGCCCGTCACCATCGGCACGAACGTGACGGTCGGCCACAAGGTGATCCTGCATTCCACCACCATCGGCGACAATTCGCTGATCGGCATGGGATCGACGCTGCTGAACCGCTCGCGCATCGGAAACAACTGCATCGTCGGCGCCAACACGCTGATCTCGGAAGGCAAGGAGTTTCCCGACAACTCGCTGATCGTCGGCTCGCCCGGCCGCGTCGCGCGCCAGCTCACCGAACCGCAACTCGCGATGCTGAAGATTTCGGCTCAAGTCTATGTCGAGAACTACAAGCGTTTCCGCAACACGCTGAGGGCGGTTTAAGCGGTCGCCTGCAGCTTGGCGGGGTCCTGCTGCTTCACCCAGATGCGGCGGATGCGGCTGTCGGCTTCGGGGCCGAAATTGAACCAGGCGGCCTTGTTGTGCGAGGCGTCGACCACGAACAGAACGTCGAGCTTGCCCAGCTTCTGGACCAGCAGATTGCGCACCGCGTTGATCGGCTGCTCGGTGGCGAGGATCCAGACCTGCGGCAGGATCGCGTGCGCGGTGCCCAGATTGTAGATCTCTTCCTCGAGGCCCTGCACCGAACGCGACTTCATGTCGGCGACGATGACGAAGTGCGAGCGTTCGCCGGTCGGCTCCTCGACATCGTGGCGGCCGAATTGCTGCGGGGCGGGCGCGGCCGCGGTGGCGGCGCCGGGCGTGATGGTCTCGGCCTTGGCCTTGTTCTGCTGGAAGAGATCGACGAAGGCGGACTCGTCGCCCGCGGCACGGAATTCGGTTTCACCGGCGCGCGTAATCAGCGAATGCGCGGCCAGCCGCCCCTCGGTGACGAAGCCTTCCATCTGCTCGGTGCTGTAGGGGCCATAGGCGCGGCCCTGCACATTGACGAACCAGGTATCGGACATCGGGGTGGTTCCAGAGGCGGTCACCCGGCGAAAACTAGGCCCAAATGGTTACCCAAGCCTTGCGTAGGCAGTTCCAAAAGCGCGAAGTTTGCGTGAAATCCCATCCATTCCGAGGCTTTCCATGTCCGGTTACCAGTTCTGCAAGGTCGAGAGCGAAGGCCGCCTCACCATCGTCACCCTCAACCGGCCCGAAGTGATGAATGCGCTGCATCCGCCCGCGCACTTCGAGCTGGCCGAGATATTCGACGCCTTCGCCGCCGATCCGGAGCAGTGGGTGGCCATCGTGACCGGCACGGGCGATCGCGCCTTCAGCGCCGGCAACGATCTCAAATATCAAGCGGGCGGCGGCAAGATGTCGGCGCCGCCATCGGGCTTCGCGGGACTTTCCAACCGCTTCGATCTCGACAAGCCGCTGATCGCGGCGGTGAACGGCCTCGCCATGGGCGGCGGCTTCGAGATCGCGCTGGCCTGCGACATCATTCTGGCGGCGGACAGTGCCATGTTCGCATTGCCCGAGCCGCGCGTGGGCCTGGCGGCACTGGCAGGCGGACTGCACCGGTTGCCGCGCACCATCGGCGACAAGCGCGCACTGGGCATGATCCTCACCGGCCGCCGCGTTGGCGCGCAGGAAGGCAGGGAGCTTGGCTTCGTCAACGATGTGGTGCCGGCGGCCGAGTTGATGGCGCGCGCCCGCGAATGGGCGGGGCAGATATTGGAGCTGTCGCCGATGAGCGTGCGCGCCTCGAAGCAGGCGGTGTATCGCGGCCTCGCTGAGCCCTCGCTTCCCGCCGCCCTGCAGGCACAGCGCGACTATCCCGCCATCGCCGCCATGTTCCGCAGCGAGGATTTCGTCGAGGGTCCGATGGCCTTCGCCCAGAAGCGCAAGCCGGCCTGGAAGGGGAAGTAAGGCCAGGCCATAACCCGCTGATCGGGCTGCGATCTTCTAGCCTCTTGGGCGGCGGCGCGGTTCGCGTAAGGTAGCGCCCGGAATCGTCATTCTGGGTTTGCCATGTCGCGATTGGTGTCCGTTGCCGTAGCCCTTGGGCTCGTGCTTGCCCTCTCGTCTTGCGGAAAAACGCCGCCGAAAAGCGACGCGCCGTCCGCGCCCGCCACCGCGAACACCACTGTGCCCGCGCCCGATCCCGGACCGGTGCCGCTGGGTCCGCTGCCGCATGACGCGGTGCCGACGCATTACCGGCTCGCCCTCACCATCGATCCCACCAAGCCCGGCTTCAGCGGCAAGGCCGATATCGACGTCACCTTCAACAAAGCGGTGCGCACGCTCTACATCCATGGCCTCGGTCTGCATGTGAAGAGCGTGACGGTGCATCCCTCCGCCGGCGGCACCGTCGCGGCGACCTACAAAGAGGTCGACACATCCGGCGTGGCGCTGCTCACCTTCGCCAGCACCATCCCCGATGGCGGCGCGACGATCTCGTTCGACTACGACGCGGCTTACGACCAGTCGCTGGCCGGTCTCTACAAGGTGACGTCGCGCGGCGATGCCTATGCCTTCACCCAGTTCGAATCCATCGACGCGCGCCGCGCCTTCCCAGGCTTCGACGAGCCGGGCTTCAAAACGCCGTTCGACGTCTCCGTCACGGCGCCCGCCGCCGACAAGGTGATCGGCAACACGCCCGTCACCGGCGACACCGGCGCGGGCAACGGCATGCTGCGCTGGACCTTCGAGACCACCAAGCCGCTGCCCACCTATCTCATCGCGCTGGCGGTGGGCCCGCTCGACATCGTCGACATGGGCGATATCCCGGCCAACCAGTATCGCGACCATCCGCTGCATCTGCGCGGCATCGCGGCCAGGGGCATGGGACCGAAGCTGCGCTATGCGCTGTCGCTCACACCCAGCGTGATCAACGCGCTCGAGAGCTATTACGGCATCGGTTATCCATTCCAGAAGGTGGATATCCTGGCGGTGCCGGACTTCGCGGCCGGCGCGATGGAGAACGCCGGCGCCGTCACCTTCCGTGAGCAGCTCCTGCTCATGGATGCGAACGCGCCGATGGACCAGAAGCTCTCCAGCCTCAGCGTGCAGGCGCATGAGCTGGCGCATCAATGGTTCGGCGATTTCGTGACGCCGGCCTGGTGGGACAATATCTGGCTCAACGAAAGCTTCGCCACCTGGATGGCCGGCAAGATCTCCAACACGGTCAGGCCCGATCAGGAATTCGCCCGCCAGATCGAACGCAGCGGCCTCGACGTGATGCGTCTCGATGAGCTGCCCAGCGCGCGGCAGATCCACAACCCCGTCAACGGGCCGGACGACATCGACAATGCCTTCGACGACATCACCTATTCCAAGGGCGGCGCGGTGCTCGCCATGTTCGAGTCCTATGTCGGGCCCGATGCGTGGCAGAAGGGCATCCACGCCTACCTCACCAAGTTCGGCTACAAGAACGCGACGGCGCAGGATTTCATCACCACAGTCGCCGAAGCGTCCGGCCATCCCGAGATCGTGGACGCCTTCAACAATTTCATCGACCAGCCGGGCATTCCGCTCCTGAAGACCGCACTCTCTTGCAGCCCGGCGGGTGCGGTCGCCAACGTCACGCAATCGCCTTACGCCGCCATCGGCATCACGCCGGTCGATCACAGCTGGAAGGTGCCGGCCTGCCTGGAGGCGGACGGCAAGAAGAGCTGCCAGATCGTGACGCCGCCCACCACGCAAGTGCTGCTGGGGAATGTTTGCCCGAAGACCCTGTTCCCCAATGCGCAGGGCGCGGGCTATTACCGCTTCGCGCTGGACGAGAAGGGTTGGGCGGACCAGATCGCGCTCGCGCCCAAGCTGGACGGCGCCGAACAGCTCGCGCTGGTGCACAATATGGACGCGGCGCTGCGCAGCGGAAACGCGCAAGCCGCGGACTACTTCGCACTGATCCATGCGCTGGCACCGGTGGGGCAGTGGGACCTCTACGCCTCCGCCCGCAACTCCTTCGGCATTACGGATTCGCTGCATGAGATGCGCGCCACGGGCGTCATCGGCGATGCTGATCTTCCGGCCTATCGCGCCTTCCTCCAGCGCAACTTCAATCCGAAGCTGAAGCAGATCGGCCTCACCGCCAAGCCGGGTGAGACAGTCGGCACGACGTTGCTGCGCCAGACCTTGGTGCAGTTGCTGGTGGAAGAGGGCCGCGATCCGGCATTGATCGCGCAGCTTTCCAAATCGGCGGACGCCTATCTCGCTTCGGGCCGCAAGTCTCTCGGTACCCTGCCGCCCGATCTGTTGCAGGAAGCGATGCGCGCGGGTGTCTACGCGCAAGGCGCGCCGTTCGTGGACAAGCTGCTTGATGCGCTGAAGGCGTCCGACGACGAATATTTCAGCCAGAGCGTCATCTACGCTGTATCGGGCGCGGAAGACGATGCCTCCGTCAACAAGCTGCTGGCGCTGGCGCTGACCAACACGATCCGCATCGGAGACCTGCGCTACGTCTTCCGCGGCCTCTGGCGCGAACCGAAGAGCCAGGCGTTGTTGTGGACATGGTTCAAGGCGAACCTCGCGGGCATCGAAGCCCGCGTCTCGGCGCAAGGGTTGGGTGAAGCGCCGGGCATCTTTACGTTCGGCTGCGATGCGGGCGCGAAGTCCGATATGGACGGCTATTTCGGCCCCAAGGCGCAGGAGCTGCAAGGCACGACGCGCACGCTGCGCCACGCCGACGACCGCATCGACCGCTGCATCGCCTTCAAGGAGGCCAAAGCCTCGGAGATCGTGGCCGCGCTGAAGGCGGCGAAATGAAACGCATCTGGACGATCATCGGCGTGGAGGACGTTGCGAAGAGTCTGAGGTGGTACCAGTCGCTGCTGGGCCTGCCGGAAACAACGCCTGCCCATGACGATTTCGGGCGGGTCGCCGACGTGGATGGAACGATCCTGCTCAGCCTCCACAAATGGGGCGTCGAGGAGCATCCGCCGCTGACGAACCCCGACCACGCAGGGAACGGGCTGCTGCTGTTTTTCCTGGTCGACAATTTCGATGCGGCTTTGGCGAACGCGCGCACGCTCGTCAGCCGGCTGGAAGAAGAGCCGCACGAGAACCCCAACACGGGGGCGCTGGAGTTCTCGTTGCGCGATCCCGACGGCTATTTCGTCACCATCAGCGCGTTCGATCCCGGCTAGGGCTTGCGCGCCACGATCTGCAACACGCCGGGCGTGACGACGAAGGCGTTGGGATCGGCCTCGTGGTCGGTAAGGATCGCATCAATGCGGTGTGATTCTTCAGGCGTGATCTCGCCGCGTTCCGCCATCACTTCGGCACTGGCGCGCGCGAAAGCGGCCGGCCACTGCCAGGCGAACTCATGCGCGGGCGCCGTGAAGACGACGGGCCGCACCATCTCGACGGTGAGTCCGTTCGCGGCAAAAAGGCGCGGCAGGTCGAGCGCGATATCGGGCTCGCCGCCGGCCGCGCGCCACGACGCGATGATCTTGCCGATATAGGCCTCGAACTCCATTGCGCGCGGCGCCAGCCGCCAGGATGCGTAATCCCAATATTCCTGGATCAGCAGCGCGCCACCCGGCTTCAGCGCGCGCGCCATTCCCGCCACCACGCGCGCCGGATCGCTGACGAAAGCCAGCACCCAGCGGCACCAGATGCGGTCCGCCACGGCCTCGGGCCAGTCATAATCGAGCAGGTCGGCTTCGATGGCCCTGACGTTCGGATGGCCGTCCGTCCGTTCCGCCAGCGCGTCGAGGAAGCGGCGCGAACGTTCCACCCCGATGACACGGCCTTCGGGCCCGACGATTTCAGCCAGCTCCAGCGTGCCGTAACCTGGTCCCGCGCCCGCATCGATCACCGTCTGGCCGGCGGCTATGCCGCCCAGCCGCCAGAACTCCGTCACGCTGGGCCGCCAGACGGCATGCTGCAGGCCCAGCCGCCCGATCTCGGCATCATGGGTGCCGATGACATAGCTTTTCTCGCTCATGGGCGGAGAGGTTAGGTCGCCCGTGCAACCGATCCACCCGGTTCTTGCTTTTCTTTCTTGGTTTCGCCGCAATCCTCGGGTCAACTCGCACGCATGCCGACGCGCCGCTCCGTCCTGCAAGACTTGGCCATCGCCGTGCCGTTCCTGGCGGCGTGGCGAACGGATGCGCTGGCCGCGCCCGGACGCTCCGCGCTGGACGGTTGGGCCCGCAAGGTGGTGGCGCTCAACCGCGGGCTGGCGGCGGGCGAGATCGGGCTGTCTTACTGGCAGGACCAGATCGCGGTGCTGAACGCCGGCGTGCCGGTGGGCGAGGTGGTGCGCTATCTCGACATCGACCAGCTCACCGCCCATTTCACCTATCCGGACAAGTTGGCCCAGACGGCCAATCTGCATTTCCCCGCGACGGTGGATGTGAAGGGCGTGGCCCGGCCATGGTTCCTGCGCACCTTCGCCATGCGCGAGGGCGGGGCGATCATTCCGCATGCCCACAACAACATGGTGTCGGCGCATCTGGTGGTGCACGGCAATTTCCACGCCCGGACCTATGACCGCGTGCGCGACGAGCGGGACGCGCTCATGATCCGCCCCTCGCAGAACCGCCTGCTCAGCCCGGGCGAGATCATCACCATGTCCGACGACCGCGACAACATCCATTGGCTGGTGTCGCAGCGCAAAGGCTCGATGACTTTCGATATCGGCATGACCAACGTCAGCGACACGCGCCAATACGTCGTGCCCGCCAACGAATATTCGATGATCTATATCGACCCCGCCCACAAACCGGAACGCGACGGCCTGATCCGTGCGCCGGTCATCACCTTCGAGCAGTCGGTAAAGAAGTTCGCGGCTTAGCTTCCGAACACCACCGCATGCATGATGCGGCCCGGCAGGAACGCGAGCGTTCCCGCGATGAGGATGCCGCCGACATAGACACCGATCATGGCGTTGCGGTGCAGCGTGATATTGTGCGTCCAGGCGCCGCGCAGGGCTCCTACCACGCCGAACAGCGTCAAACCGACCAGCAGATGGATCGGGCTGAATCCGCCGAAGGGGCCGTTGGGCATCAGCGCGTGGATGAAGAGCGTGGTGATGGCGGTGACGGTCATCAGCACGAGATAGATGTACCCCATCACGCGATGGAACGGCGAGCCCTTGTGGCTGATGAAGATCTGCCAGGTGCCGATGACAAAGGCGGGCACCACCGTCGCCACATGAATCTGCACGGCGAGCGGTGCGTGCAACAGGGGTTCGAGAGTCATGGCGCAGTTCTTCCTCGCCCCCAAAGGGGGAGAGGGCCGGGGCGAGGGGGTCTCTCCGCGCGCGAACTATCTGGTGATGTGGAGACTTTCGACGTCTGCCGCATGGTTTCGCCGATAGTGTGCATGCCGCTCCGCCCCCTCACCCCGACCCTCTCCCCCGCTAAAGCGGGGGCGAGGGAGATGATTAGTACACCCGCGCCTTGGGCGGGATGTATTCGATGTCGTTGGTCAGCGTGTAGGTGTGTACCGGGCGGTAGTCGAGGGTGGCCCAGCCTTTGTCGTCGAGCCAGGCGAGGGTGTGCTTCATCCAGTTCTTGTCGTCGCGGTTGGGGAAGTCCTCGCGGGCATGCGCGCCGCGGCTCTCCTCGCGCGTCACGGCGCCCTCGATGGTCACGATGGCCTGGCGGATGAGGTTGTCGAATTCGAGCGTCTCGACGAGATCGGAATTCCAGATCAGCGAGCGGTCGGTGACGCCGATGTCCGACGAACGCTTGAAGATCGCGTCGATCCGGGCGCGGCCCTTCTTGAGCGTGTCGCCCGTGCGGAAGACGGCGGCGTCTTCCTGCATGGCGAGCTGCATCTCCTGGCGGAGCTTCGCGGTCGGCGTGCCGCCTTTGGCGTTGCGCAACCGGTCGAAGCGAGCGAGCGCTGCGTCGCCCGCGTCCTTGGGCAACTCGGCATGGCTTTCGCCGGGCGTGATGGACTTGGCGGCCTGCATGCCGGCGGCCTTGCCGAACACCACGAGGTCGATCAGCGAGTTGGAGCCCAGGCGGTTCGCGCCATGCACGGAGACGCAGGCGGCTTCGCCCACCGCCATCAATCCCGGAATGGTGGTGTCCGGGTTGCCGTTCTTCAGGGTCAACGCTTCGCCGTGATAGTTCGTGGGAATGCCGCCCATGTTGTAATGCACGGTGGGCAGCACGGGGATCGGTTCCTTCGTCACGTCCACGCCCGCGAAGATGCGCGCGCTCTCCGTGATACCGGGAAGCCGCTCGTGGATGATCTTGGGATCGAGATGCGACAGGTGCAGGTTGATGTGGTCCTTGTTCGGGCCCACGCCGCGGCCTTCGCGGATCTCGATGGTCATGGCGCGGCTGACGACGTCGCGCGAGGCCAGGTCCTTGGCATGCGGGGCATAGCGCTCCATGAAGCGCTCGCCTTCCGAATTGGTGAGATAGCCGCCTTCGCCGCGCACGCCCTCGGTGATGAGCACGCCGGCGCCGAAGATGCCGGTGGGATGGAACTGCACGAACTCCATATCCTGCAGCGGCAACCCGGCGCGCAGCACCATGGCGTTGCCGTCGCCCGTCTGCGTATGGGCGCCGGTGCAGGAGGCGTAGATACGGCCATAGCCGCCGGTCGCCAGGATCACTTTGTGGGCGCGGAAGCGGTGGATGGAGCCATCGTCGAGGTTCCAGGCCATCAGCCCGCGCACCGCGCCGTCTTCGACGATGAGATCGAGCGCGATATATTCGATGAAGAAGTTCACCTCGTGCTTCACGCACTGGCCGTAGAGCGTGTGCAGGATGGCGTGGCCGGTGCGATCGGCCGCGGCGGCGGTGCGCTGCGCGATGCCTTCGCCGTAATGGCTGGTCATGCCGCCGAAAGCGCGCTGGTAGATCTTACCTTCCTCGGTGCGGCTGAACGGCACGCCGAAATGCTCAAGCTCGTAAACCGCCGCGGGTGCGTTCTTGCAGAGATATTCGATCGCGTCCTGGTCGCCCAGCCAGTCCGAGCCCTTCACGGTGTCGTACATATGCCAGCGCCAGTCGTCCTCGCCCATGTTGCCCAGCGCGGCGGAGATGCCGCCTTGCGCGGCGACCGTGTGGCTGCGGGTAGGGAAGACCTTGGTGATGCAGGCCGTCTTCAAGCCGCCATGGGCGCATTCCAGGGTAGCGCGAAGCCCCGCGCCGCCCGCGCCCACGACGACGACGTCGAACGTATGGTCGGTGATGGGATAGGCGCTAGTCATGCGATGGCGATCCTGAGCAGAGCGATGATGCTGGCCACGCCCACGAGAATGGCGAAACCGCGATTGAAGAGGATGGCGGCGACTTTCAGTCCCGTATGCTGGATGTAATCGTCGATCACGGACTGCAGCCCGATCTGCATATGATAGAGCATGATGACGATGAAGATGCCCATCAGCGCCGCGTTCATCGGGTGCTGGAAGAACACGTCGACATCCGAACCCTCGGCCCCCACGAATTGCAGCGCGGAGACGGCGAACCAGATGGCGAGCGGGATGAGCGCCACGGCCGTGATGCGCTGACGCCAGAAATGCTGCGTGCCCGAATGGGCGGCGCCCAGCCCCTGCACGCGGTGCAGCGGAGTCTCCAGGCTCATGGCGTGATCCCCGCGCGGTGGAAGGCCAGCACGAACACACCGATCGCGATCAGCACGGAGAGCGTGTAGACGAGCACGCCCGTCCTGTTGGCGGTGGGAACCGCGAAGCCGTAGCCCAGATCCCAGGCCAGGTGGCGGATGCCGTTCAGCAGGTGGAAGGCCAGCGCCCAGACGAAGCCGAAGAGCACGATCCAGCCCAGTGGATTGGCGGCGGCTTTCTGGAACACGGTGTAGGATTCCGGCCCGCTGGCCGCGGCGATCAGCCACCAGGCCAGCAATACGGTTCCCGCCGCCAGCGCCACGCCGGTGACCCGGTGGGTAATGGAGGCCGCCATCGTCACTTGCCAGCGATAGATGGAGGTGAAGGGGGAAAGTGGCCTTGCGTGCGGCCGCCGCGGGTTCTCCGCCATGAGGTCCTTGCGGGTGAAAAAGGAAGCAGGCGCGAGTTTAGGGTCGCGCCTGCTCCAGTTCAACTCTCGCGTTGCCGCGCCTAAAGGTGCTTGTTTCAGAGGTCTTTTTGGACAGATCGCCCGAATCGGCCGTGCCGAAGGCTGCGGCCGCCGGGATTCCGACGCGGCCCAATGCGGCAAAGAGCGAAGGCCTCTTCCGCCGCGCCGCGCGGTAGAGTGACTCGGGGCAAATCAGGCGTTCGGCATGGTCGGGCAGAGGGCAGGCGTATGGCGCATCGCCGATCCGCGCGGCGAGACGCTGGCCGTCGTGCTGATGCTGCCGATCCTGCTTGCCATCGCGATCTGGAACCGCTTCCCCATCATTTATTACGACACCGGCGCCTATTTGGTGCAGGGCATCGGCGGTGCGTTCCTGGAGGAACGCTCGCCCGTCTATTCGCTGTTCCTGGCCGTGGCCGGTGGCGCCTGGAGCCTGTGGCTTGTCGTGATCGCCCAGGCCGCGATTACGGCATTCGTGATGGTGGAGACGGCGCGCGCCATGGCGCCGCGCCTGACGGTGCCCGTCTTCCTCGTCATCGGCGCGGGCCTCGTCATCCTGACCGGCATGGCCTGGTATGTGGGGCAGGTCGAGCCCGACTGCTTCACCGCCATCGTGGCGCTCGCTTTCTACCTGCTGATTTTCCACGGCCCGTCGCTGACGCGCGGACGGCGCATCGCGCTCTTTCTCATCGCAAGCTTCGCCATCGCCGCGCATCCTTCGCATCTGGTGCTGTCGGCGGGATTGATCGCCTCCGCGCTGATCTACAAATCCGCCGCCTCGCGTGGCAGCAAGCAGTGGCCAGCGGCGAGGGTGCTGATGCCTACGTTGAGCCTCGCGCTTGGCATCGTGCTGATCGTCGCTGCCAATTTCGGTTTCACCCGGCAGATCTTCATCAGCCGTGCCGGTCCTGTCTTCATCTTCTCGCGGCTGGTGCAGGACGGCATCGTGATGCGCCTGCTGGAAGACACCTGTCCGCAATCCGGCTACCGCCTCTGCGCCTACAAGGACGAGCTGCCGCGCACGGCCGATCAATGGCTGTGGGACGCCGACACGCCGTTCAAGAAGATGCAGGGCTTCGAGGGCACCAACGCGGAATCCCAGCGCATCATCTTCGATTCGCTGCGCCGCTATCCCATGATGCATCTGCGCACGGCGCTCGCCGACACCTGGCGCCAATTCGAACTGTTCCACACGGGAGATCAGGTCGAGCCCCAGGAATGGGTGCTCTATCCCGTCTTCATGCGCATCATTCCGGCGCAAGCGCCCGCTTACATGTCCGCCCGCCAGCAAAAAGGCGAGTTCGACTTCTCCGGCTGGAACTGGCTGCATATCCGCGCCGGCTGGATTGCCATCGTGGGCCTGGCCGCGCTTATCCTCTTCGCCGCCATCACCACCCGCCGCCGCGAGGCCGTGTTCCTCACCTTCATCATGCTGGCTTTGTGGGGCAACGCGGCGGTCTGCGGCGCGCTTTCCAACCCCCACGACCGCTACCAATCCCGCATCGTCTGGCTGGCGCCTTTCGCGCTGGCATTAATGGCTGTGCAGGGACGGCGGTTTGCCTTGCGGGAGCCCGTCGAATCCGGCACTTAGTGGGCGTATGAGCCCCAAAATCCGCATCGCGCCTTCGATCCTCTCGGCCGATTTTTCCCGGCTGGGCGCGGAGATCGAGGCGATTGAGCAGGCGGGGGCCGACCTCATCCATGTCGACGTGATGGACGGCCATTTCGTGCCCAACATCACCATCGGCCCGATGGTGGTGAAGGCGTTGAGGCCGCACGCGAAGAAGCCCTTCGACGTGCATCTGATGATCTCCCCCGTCGACCCCTATATCGAAGCCTTCGCGGAAGCGGGGGCTGACGGCATCACGGTCCATCCCGAGGCCGGGCCGCATGTGCATCGCACGCTGCAGCTCATCCGCTCGCTGGGCAAGAAGCCGGGCGTAGTGCTCAATCCCGGCACGCCGATCGACGCCATCGACAACCTGATCGATCTCGTGGACCTCGTGCTCATCATGAGCGTCAATCCGGGCTTTGGCGGGCAGAGCTTCATCGAGAGCCAGTTGAAAAAGATCGAGGCCGCCGCGGAGCGCATCGCGAAGTCTGGCCGCGAGATCGCGCTGGAAGTCGATGGCGGCGTCACGCCGGAGACCGCCAAGCGCTGCATCGATGCCGGTGCGAATGTGCTGGTCGCCGGCACCGCCGTGTTCAAGGGTGGTCCTTCCGCCTATGCCGCCAACATCGCCGCGCTACGCGGATGAGCGGGCGGTGACGGAGAAAGCAAAGCGGCATCGTCCGCCACTCGCCCTCCTGCCGGAGATGCTGCGCGCCTTGTGGCATGCGCTGATGACGCCGTTCCGCGTGGTATGGCGGCGCAACTGGTTCTACCGCCGCATGCTGAAGGGCAAGATGCCCGACGGCATCCGCTTTTTCCCCTATGACGCTATGCCGCGACGTTTGGAAGACGCCGACTTGCTGCTGCGCGGCCGTTTCCGCTTCGCCGGACAAGCCGTCGATGAAACGAAGGGCTCCATCTTCGCGGCGCCCCCACCATCACGTGCCTGGGGCGATGCGCTGAACGGCTTCGACTGGCTGCCGCCGCTGGCGGGCGCGGGCGGCGATCACGCACGCGATCTGGCACTGTCGCTGACCGCCGACTGGATCTCGCACCACACGCGCTACTCCGAGCCCGCCTGGGACCCGCAAGTCGTGGCGGCGCGGCTGGTGCATGTCTTCGCGCATGGCCACTTTATCGAGAAAAGCGCGGATATCTTGTGGCGCTCCAGGCTGCTCGTCTTCCTGCGCGAACAATCGCGTCTCCTGGCGCGCACCGCTGGCGAAACGCCCGACGGCTTGCCGCGTTTCGAGGCCGCCGCGGCGCATGCGCTTTCCGGCGCCTGTCTCGACGACAGCAACAAGCGCCTCCAATCCGGCCTCGAAAGGCTGGAGGCGGAGATCGCGCGCCAAATCCTCCCCGATGGTGGACACATCAGCCGCTCGCCCGAAGCGCTGGCGCAGGCCTATCGCCACGTCGTGATGGTGATGGATGCGCTCACCGCCATCGGCCACCAGGTGCCGTCCGCGCTACGCAGCGCGCATGATCGCATGGCGCCGATGCTGCGTTTCTTCCGCCATGGCGACGGCGCGCTGGCACTGTTCAATGGTGGACGCGAATGCGACGCGCGGATGATCGCGGGGTTGCTCGCACGCGACGAAGTGCGCGGCCAGCCTTTCGCCTATGCGCCGTATTCGGGATTCCAGCGGCTGGCGGCGGGGCGTTCGCTCGCCATTCTCGATTGCGGCAAGGTGCCGGACGGCGCGTTCTCCAACGACGCGCATGCCGGTTGCCTCGCCTTCGAGTTCAGCGCGGGGGCGCAGCGCATCATCGTCAATTGCGGCGCGCCGTCGGAAGCGCAGGCGGGCTGGGACAGCGCGCTGCGCGCCACCGCCGCGCAATCCACCATCACGATCGAAGACACCTCGATGGCCTGGGTGATCCCGCCCGGTCGCACGCGCGACTTGCTGGGCCCACGCATGTTCGGCGGGCCGGATGCGGTCGTGACTTCGCGGGTGGAGACGGCGCAGGGCTGGTCAGTCGAAGCGAGTCACGATGCCTATCTGCGTGAGTTCGGGTTGGTGCATGAGCGCAAGCTGGTTCTGTCCCCGCAGGGCGACCGGCTGATCGGGCTCGACCGGTTGGTGCCCAAGGGGCAGGCCAAGCGGGCAATGACCTGCTCGCTGCGCTTCCACATCCACCCGGACGTCCGCGTCTGGCCCTCGCAAGGCGCGGGCATCCTGCTCAAGCTGCCGCATGGCGAAGGCTGGCGCTTCCGCTGCGCCGGCGAGGTGCATATCGAGGAAAGCGTCTATCTCGGCGGCGACACCGTGCGCCGCGCCGAACAGCTCGTCGTCACCGGTACGGTGAAGGACAGCCCGGCCGAGATCGGCTGGATACTGGAACAGATGTGACGAACCTGCCGCGCAATCGCCGAGGCATCGCCTTCAGCCAGCCCATTTTGCGCCGCGATTGAGGACCACGAATTCCGCTCTCTCTGGGAGGGGAGTTCATGGCTGAAACGAACATGACTGTTCCGGCATCGCGAACGCGGTCGCCGGGGTTCAAGCTTTTCATCATCGCGGCGCTGACCGTGCTGATGGCCGCGCCGCTCTTCGTCATCGAGCTGGCGCTGGTCGACCGGCAGGATCGCGCGCAAGAGGCCTATCAGGACATCGCGAACGGGTGGGGCGGGGTGCAGACCATCGCGGGCCCGCTGCTTTTCGTGCCCTATACGCAGACCGTCATCACCACCGAGGACGGCCATAACGTGCAGCGGACGGATCGTTCCGTCGCGGTGCTGCTGCCCTCGACCCTCGATCTCGACACCAAAACGGCGATGGGCACGCGCTGGCGCGGCATCTTCTCCGTGCCGGTCTATACCGCGGGCGTGGGCGTGAAGGCCGGCTTCGATAAGGCCGCGCTCGACAAGCTGCTGCCCGAGGGCGCGACGCCTTTGTGGGACCAGGCCTATGCCTCGATGCTGGTGTCCGATGTGCGCGGCCTCACCGGCAATGTCACCATGAGCGTGAACGGCAAACCAGTCTCGTTCCAGCCGGGCATTGGCGTGGACGGCTCCAGCGTATCGGGCATCCATGCGCCGCTCGGCCTCACGGCGGCGCCCAACGGGCTCATGCTCTCCGCCGGCCTCACTCTGCGCGGCTCGCGCGAGCTGAACTTCGCCTCGTTGGGGCAGCAGACGACGGCGCATCTGTCGTCTTCATGGCCGGACCCCAGCTTCTCCGGCGCCTTCCTACCCAACACGCGCAACATCGGCCAGAAGGGTTTCGACGCGGCGTGGAACGTTCCGTACTTCGCGCGCGGTTATGGCCAGAGCTTCGGCTCGCCGGAGAGCGCTCTGAATACCGTGCTCAATGGGACGTTTGGCGTGAAGTTCTACCAGCCGGTGGATTTCTATCAGCTCGTCCAGCGCTCGCTGAAATACGCGATCCTGTTCGTGGGGCTGGCCTTCCTCGTCTTCTTCGTGGCCGAGATGATCGTGGGCCGCCGTCTCCATGCCGCCCAGTACACCCTGATGGGCGCGGCGCAGGTGCTGTTCTACCTGTTGCTGCTCTCCTTCGCGGAGCATATCGGCTTCGCGCTGGCCTATGGCGTGGCAGCAGCGGCCACGGTGACCCTGACCGCCTTCTACGCCGCCAGCGCCTTCGCCAGCCGGTTGCGGGCCGCGGCGCTGTTCGCGGTGCTCGGCGGGCTTTATGGGCTCCTCTATGTGATACTGGTCCAGGAAGACTATGCGCTGCTGATCGGCGCCCTGGTCCTGTTCTTCGCGCTGGGAACGACCATGTTCGCGACACGGAAACTCGACTGGTCCCGGATCGTGCCGGAACCCACGAGATAGGCAGGGTTTTTGGCCGCGTTGCCTCGGCGGGGGTGCTTTGCTAAGCCATTGGCAGAGCATCCCCGTTCGAGGATTCCATGGCCCAGTTCCGCTTGCCGAAAAACAGCCGCGTCGGGAAGGGCAAAGTCTGGCCGCAGCCGGCTGCCACCGCCAACGGCAAGAAGCCGAAACACACCAAGGATTTCCGAGTCTACCGCTACGATCCGGACACGGGCGAGAATCCCCGCGTCGATACCTACCGCGTCGATCTCGACGATTGCGGCCCGATGGTGTTGGACGCGCTGATCAAGATCAAGAATGAGATCGACCCCACGCTCACCTTCCGCCGCTCGTGCCGTGAAGGCGTGTGCGGTTCCTGCGCCATGAATATCGGCGGCGGCAACACGCTCGCCTGCACCAAGGCGATCAGCGACATCTCGGGCTCCGTACCGATCTATCCGCTGCCGCATATGCCGGTGGTGAAGGATCTCGTGCCGGACATGTCGAATTTCTACGCACAATATTCCTCCATCGGTCCGTTCCTGCAGACCAAGACGCCCGCGCCGGAAACGGAATGGAAGCAGACGCCGGAAGACCGCGCCAAGCTCGACGGCCTCTACGAATGCATCCTCTGCGCGTGCTGCTCCACCTCGTGCCCGTCTTACTGGTGGAATTCCGAACGCTATCTCGGCCCCGCTGCGCTCTTGCAGTCCTACCGCTGGTTGGCCGACAGCCGCGATGAGATGACGGGCGAGCGGCTGGATAATCTCGAGGATCCCTTCCGTTTGTATCGCTGCCACACAATCATGAATTGCGCGCAGACCTGTCCGAAGGGTCTCAATCCCGCCAAGGCCATCGGCGAGATCAAGCAGATGATGGTCAAGCGCGGCGTGTAATCACGCGACACTGCATCGTCATACGATTTAGTGCCATTTCGCACCGCGCGCCCGCGCGGGAATGCACTATGCTTCTCGCGGTTAGTAGCGGGGGCGCATCATGGCAACGATTACCGGGACTTCGGGCGACGATCTCATTCATATCGCGGGCGACGGCGAGGACGGGTACTTTCCCAGCCCGGCCTATAACGAGATCGCGCAAGCGACCGATCTCGTCATCACCTCCGGCGCGGATAACGCGCAGGTAGTCTCGCAGACCGGTAACGACACGATCACCGCGGGTGACGGTAACGACGTGATCTTCAGCGGTGGCGGTTATGACGTCATCAGCGCCGGCAGCGGCAATGACATCATCCATTCCGGCGGCGCGCAGATCATCGATCCGGACGGCAATGACGGCGACAATTTCACCGTGGTCGGCGGCGGCACGATCAGCGGCGGCGACGGCAATGACGACATCACCGCCGGTTACGGCATGTCGATCGATGGCGGCGCGGGTCTCGACACCGTCCATCTCGATTTCACCGGCGAGTGGGACCACTGGACGGCGCACACCCTCATCTACACCTTCAACACGCAGGGCGTGACGGTCGATCTCAGCCAGGCCGCGACCGGCAGCGCGACGATCGCGGTTGGCGGGCTGGGCAATCTCGTCACCACACTCACCCATGTCGACCAGTTCGATATCACCTTCGGCGCCGGAAACGACAATGTAACCGCCGGCACGCATGACGACGTGATCTATGGCGACGCCTACAACCTGATCGGCGTGACGCATGAGGGCGGCAATGACGTCATCCACGGCAACGCCGGCAACGACTACATCAACGGCGAGCCGGGTTTGGACATGCTCTACGGCGACGCGGGCAATGACACGCTGGATGGCGGTCAGGCGCGCGGCTCGGTCGAGGACTATATGTCCGACGATCTGCATGGCGGCGACGGCAACGACATCCTGATCGGCGGTGAGGGCGATCTGTTCGACGGCGGCGCGAATACCGACCACGCCACGATCCATCTCGAAGGCTCGAATTTCTCCTACAAGATCAATCTCAATTCCGCGACCGGCAACAGCCTCTACGATTTCGGCGATTATGCGTCGCTGGCCGCGCAATACAACACCGACACCGACACGCTCATCACCCATGGCACGCAGCTGGAGAGCGTCGAGCATGTCGACGAGCTCGATCTGGGCGCCGGTAACGACCGTGTCAGCGGCGACGCCAGCCGCATCGACGTGCTGCGCACGGGCGACGGCACGGACGTCGTCAGCCTCACCGGCACGATGCCGGACTCCGCCTTTCTCGACGGCGGTGCGGGCACCGACACGCTGGAGCTGAGCGGCGATTACAGCACGCTGTTCTGGCTGGACTTCAATTCCGTGGTGAATTTCGAGCATGTCGATCTACTGGCCGGCCACAATTACAATTTCAAGCTCGGCATCGGTGGCGCGGACATCACGCGAATGGACGCCTCCGCGCTCGGCGCGGCCAACACGCTGACCCTGGATGCCACCGACGGCGCCAATGACAGGGCCTACATCCTGGGCGGCGCGGGCAACGATACCTTCGAATTCGGCAATGTGATCGAGAAGACGCAGCATATCGACGGCGGCGCGGGCAGTGACACGCTGGTGCTGGACGGCAACATCACTTTCACCTTCGCAACCATCACCATCGCCAATATCGACACCATCGAGCTGACGCCGGACGCCTATAACGCCCTCGACTACAATCTCGCCACCGTCGACGCGAATGTCGCGGCGGGTCAGACGCTGACGGTCGATGGCTCACAGCTCGGCTCATTGGGCCGCGACGACATCGTCCAGTTCAACGGCTCGAAGGAGTTGGACGGGCAGTTCGTGTTGCTCGGCGGCACCGGTGGCGACAAGCTCACCGGCGGCGCGGGCGCGGACCGGCTGGATGGCGGATTGGGCGCGGATTACCTCACCGGTGGCCCCGGCGCGGACACGTTCGTTTATGGCTCGGCCGCGGACTCCAACAGCAGCGCCATCGACCGCATCGAGAGCTTCGACGCTTCGGCCGACAAGATAAATCTTTGGTTCGCGGTGAATGCCATCGCGGCGCCCGTCACCGGCGGCACGGTCAGCAATCTGGCGAATGAGGCGACCGCCTCGCATCTGGCCGCGCATGATGCGCTGCTCTACACCGCCTCGAACGGCATCGAATATCTCGTCGTGGACGCGAACGGCGTCGCGGGCTACCAGGCCGGTGCGGATCTGCTGATCCGGCTGGACACGCCGGTCCATCTCGACGCGCTGAGCACGGGCACATTCACTCTGAGCTAGGCGCCATAGAGCGCGGGATCGAGCGCGAAGGCGAGGCCGGCCATGGGCTCGCGGCGGTGACGGGACTGCGCGTTCATGCGTGCGGCCTCGGCGAAGAGGCGCAAAGCGTCGCGGCTCTGCATACGCGACGTGTCGATGCCCAGATGCTCCTGCAGCAGTGCTACGCGCAGCGCATGCACGACATCCTCGTCCCAGATGGTGGCGTTGAGTTCCGTGTCGCAGAAGAAGGATTGCGTCGCGATGTTGCAGGAGCCGATGGTCGCGAAAACGTCGTCCACCAGCATGATCTTGTCGTGAATATAAATGGCCTCGCCGGTGCGCGGCGAGGCGATGCCGGCCAGCGTGAAATTTCCATGAGCACCGAGTTCGCCCATGCGTTTGAAGAAGTCGGCGGCCGCCGGGTTGCGGCGGAATTCTCGAATCTGCTCTTCGGGCTCGGCGGGGCAGAGGAACACCACCTCGACGCCGCGCGCCAACGCGGCGTGGAGATGCTCCACGATCTCGGGCGAGGCCAGATACTGATCCTCTATATAGATCGCCTCGCGCGCCGCATCGATGGTGGCGACATATTGGTCGAACACCGCGTGCTCGCCGTTTGCGATATCGAACGCGGCGCCCCCCGGCGTGGCGCGGCCGTCGGTGTAATGACCCGCGCGCACCGTGCGCTGCATCTGCACGACCGAGGCACCGGCGGATGGTGAGACTTCGCGCGGGAAGTCGAGCCTATCGTCTTCCGCATTGCCCCACAGACCGAGCGGTTCGGTGCGCTCGCCGGCTTCGTTCCAGCGCTGGACGAAATTGTGGTGCACATCGGTGGCGGACGGTCCGCGCAGTTCGCAATAGACGTCATGCGTATGCGCGCCGCCGCGGTTGGCGTGGCCTTGTGGCGAAACGGAGGCGCGATTGAGGTTGATGCCGCCGACAAAAGCGGTCTCACCCGCAAGCCCCGCATCGATCAGCCAGCTTTTCTGGTGCTGACAATAATGCTTTTGCGCCCGGTCCCAGCGCGCGCGGAAGCGGGCGCCGCGTGCGGCCAGCATCGCGTGATCCCCGGCCGTGCCGTGGAAATGCGCGCCCTGCGCCCTGTGCGTTCGCCAGAAGATCACCCGCACATCGATGCCGCGCGCGGCTGCGTGGTCCAGCACGTCGAACAGGCTGCCGCGTCCGCCGGGCATCACGAAATCCGGATCGAGGAATGCGATGGTGACCCACACGCTCGCCTTCGCCGCCTCGACCGCCTCGCAGATGCGGGTGAACGCCGTCTCGCCATCGACGAGCGGGCGCACGAGGTTGCCTTCGCGAACAGGATAGGAGCCGGTGGTAACGCTGGGGATATGCGAAGCCGTGCCGTGGCTCATGCCGCGGCGCGGACAGCCTGCCGCTGGGCGCGGCGGTGCATCACATGCCACGCCACGGTGCCGGCGGCCGAGGTCAGCCGGCTTTGCGGATCGGCGCCACAAGCCTTGGCCACCATCTGCACCAGCTTCTTCACGTGGTGGGGGCGGTAATGGATCATCGCGGCGCCATGATAGGCGTTGCCGTATTTGGCGCGCTGATAGGGTTCGTCGGGCGAGATGTTGGCGGAGTAGAAGGCGTAGGCCAGCTCGTCGTCATCCGACTCCATGGCGCGGCCCAAAGCCACCGAGATCTTCCTCCAGAAGGGGAGGTCCGGTTCATCCTGCTCGTGAAGCATGTCGAAGAAGAGCTTGTAATGCCTGAACTCGTCGGCCGCGATGCGACCGGCGATTTCCTTCAGGAGAGGCTCCTCCGTCGCGTCGCGGATGGCGGAGTAATAAGAGGACGTGCCGCATTCCACCACGCAGCGGGCGATCATCTCACCCCGCTTGCTGCCGCGGATAGAAGCTTCCTCGGTGCCGGAGAAATGGGCTGGCTTGTAGCCGGTCTTGAAGCGGGCGAACGCCGCCTGGAAATCGAAGGTGGGGTCGGCCATCGCGGCCCAGCGGGACAGAGCGAGGCCATGCTGGCTCTCTTCCTGGCCCCATTGCTCGATGATGGCGATGGTTTCGGGTCGGCCGGCGAAGACGCGGGAAAGGTAGCCGACATAATCGGGCGCCGCATACTCCACCAGGGAAGCAGCTTTCACGGCGGCGAGCAGGCCGGGCTCGACCTTGGACGCGTCGAAGCGGTGCCACTGAACATCGTCCAGTGACCAACCCTCGCGATAGACGGTCCCGTCGGTCATAGCCTTCCTTTCGGCCTTCCCGTTCGCAGTTGCAACGCACTATATCAAGTGAGGTTGCAGATTTGGAACCCGCTGGAAGCCCCCGGACCGTTAATCCTTCGAAAGGGGCGGCCAAAACGCCACGCTTAGAACCCTCGGGATCGCCGGAAATCCCGGTCAGGATCAGGGATAAGAGAGTTTCGGGAAGAAATCCCCCCGGCCCTCGGGCGTCACGTCGAACAGGTTCCAGACGGGATCCATCAGGTCGTTGTGCCGGATGTGCTGGCCGGGCTCCGTCGGTGCATACATCATCTCGCTGCCCCAGAAATGGCGAATCACCCCACCCTCTTCGTGGTTGGCCCGCTGGAAGGTGTTGAGCATCGGCTGGTCGCCGTTCTCGTTGCGGGCAAGATAGTCGTGGGTGTAGGCGCCTTCGCTATCCGCCAGGAAATTGAGATGCTGCCAGCCGCGGTCGCGCGCCAGCGCCTCGAGCCGCGACAAAGGTGAGCGCGCCACGACGTAGAACGGCACGCGCTGGACGATGTGCAGCGAGGCGCCGTCCATCCCGTCCAGGAAATGCGTACAGCCGGGGCAGGGCGTCTTGCGGTCGGGCCCATACATGAAGCTGTAGAGGACGAGCGTGGGGCTGTCGCCGAACAACTCGGACATCCGCACAGCTTGTGGTGCGCCGTCCGTACCGGTCCGTTCGAAGACGTAGTCTTGCGTGATGGGGCCGCCGGGCGGCAGTGCGCGGCGCTCTGCCGCCACCGCCTCGATCTGGCGCCGAAGCGCGATCTCCGACTGGAGCAGCTTGTCCCGCGCCGCGCGGTACTGCGCGGATTCGCCGGGGAAGGTGACAGGACGATTGGTGGTCTCCTGAGAGGATAGCCCACCCATGATAACGCGCTTCCCCTTTGTGGGGAGGTCTTGCATGTCACCAATCCGTGCGGTACATACTGAACCAAATGGTTCAGTATTCGACGCCTCGCCTTGATACCGCGTTCTCCGCACTCTCCGATGCCACCCGGCGCGGCGTGCTGGAGCAGCTCGGACGCGCGGACGCTTCAATCACGGATCTTGCCGACAAGTTCCACATGACCCTCACGGGCATGAAGAAGCATGTCGGCGTGCTGGAGCAGGCGGGGTTCGTCACCACTGAGAAGGTCGGGCGCGTGCGCACCTGCAAGCTCGGCCTGCGCGCGCTGGCGGAAGAAGCGGAGTGGATCGAAAGGTACCGCCAGCTTTGGGAGGCGCGCTTCGACGCGCTGGATGAGGTTGTCGAGGAATTGAAACGCAAGGAGAAGGCCGGTGGACACAAGAAGAGAGGATGAGCCGATGAAGAACCGCACGGTGGTGGAACGGAAGTCCGAGCGCGAGATGGTCGTCACACGAACCTTCAACGGCCCGGCGCGCCTGGTGTATCAGGCGTGGACCACGCCCGAGCTGCTCAAGCGGTGGTGGGCACCGAAGTCGTTTGGCATCTCCTTTATTTCCTGCGAGGCCGATGTTCGCACGGGGGGCACGTATCGTTTCGTGTTCGGCCACCCGTCCTCGGAGCAGCCCATGGCGTTCTTCGGCCGGTACATCGAAGTGACACCGCCTTCACGCCTCGTTTGGACGAATGACGAAGCCGGCGAGGGTGGTCCCGTCACCACGGTGACGTTCGAAGAAAGAGGGGAGGAGACGGTGGTCGTCATGCACGACCTCTATCCATCGAAGGAAGCTCTCGACGCTGCCGAATCCGGAAGTGCGGGTGGAATGGGCGAGTCGTTCGAGCAATTGGACGAGCTGCTCGTTGCGCTGGAGGCGGACTCGTAGCCTACATACATTTAATACTGTCATGGCCGGGCTTGTCCCGGCCACCCATATTCCAGAGTCTCTCCGGCGAGACCGCGGGTATGGATGGCCGGGACAAGCCCGGCCATGACGGCAGTGGGGTAGGTGTTTGAAACGGCTTAGAACGCCGCCCGCACCAGCTTCAGGTCGTGCAGCCGATCATTGACCTTGGCGCGTTCGGCGTCGGTCTTGGCGGCGATGAGGTCTTCTTCGACGTCCTTGATGCGCTGGTCGATAACGGCGATGTCCATCTGGGTCATCGGGATGGCTTCCTCGGCCAGCACGGTGATCTTGTCCGGGTTCACCTCGGCGAAGCCGCCGCGGATGAAATACTTACCGTCGCCTGCCGTGCCGCCCTGCACGTCGATCATGCCGGCGCGCAAGGTGGAGATCAGCGGCATGTGCCCCTTGATCACGCCCATGTAACCATCCGTACCCGGAATGGTCACCATGTCGGCGTTCTCCGAGAGCAGAAGCCGCTCGGGAGAGACGAGGTCGAACGCGATCTTATCGGCCATGACAATCAGTCCTCAGTCCCACCGGTGACGCTGAATTCCAGCGCACCGTCTTTGAGCCCGTCGACGGTGAGATGCGCGCCGCCGACGAATATGATCACCAACTCATTCTCTGTACGGCGCCAGATCTGCTTGATGGTCTTGCCGCCCAGCAATTTGCGAAGCCGGCGCTGCTCGACCTTCAAGCTTCCTCCGGCGATCACGCCGCTTCCGCCGCCATCTTCTGGGCCTTGGCGACGGCTTCCTCGATGGTGCCGACCATGTAGAAGGCCGATTCCGGGAGGTGGTCGTATTCGCCGTTCACCAGCGCCTTGAAGCTCTTGATCGTGTCTTCAAGCTTGACCGAGATGCCCTTCATGCCGGTGAAGACTTCGGCGGCGAAGAAGGGCTGCGACAGGAAGCGCTCGACCTTGCGGGCGCGGCCGACGACGATCTTGTCCTCTTCCGACAGTTCGTCCATGCCCAGGATGGCGATGATGTCCTGCAGCGACTTGTAGCGCTGCAGCATCTGCTGCACGGCGCGGGCGGTGTCGTAATGCTCCTGGCCCACGACGCGCGGGTCGAGCAGGCGCGAGTTGGAGTCCAGCGGATCCACCGCCGGGAAGATCGCCTTCTCGAACACGGCGCGGCTCAGCACCGTCTGCGCGTCCAGATGCGCGAAGGAGGTGGCGGGCGCCGGGTCGGTCAAATCGTCGGCCGGCACGTAGATCGCCTGCACCGAGGTGATCGAGCCCTTGGTTGTTGTGGTGATGCGTTCCTGGAGCTGGCCCATGTCGGTGGCGAGCGTCGGCTGATAGCCCACGGCCGACGGGATGCGGCCCAGCAGCGCGGACACTTCGGAGCCGGCCTGGGTGAAGCGGAAGATGTTGTCCACGAAGAACAGCACGTCCATGCCTTCATCGCGGAAATGCTCGGCGACGGTGAGGCCCGTGAGGCCGACGCGTGCGCGGGCGCCCGGCGGCTCGTTCATCTGGCCGAACACCAGCGCGCATTTGCTGCCTTCGGTGGAGCCCTTCTTCGGGTCCTTGTTCACGCCGGATTCGATCATCTCGTGATAGAGGTCGTTGCCCTCGCGCGTGCGCTCCCCCACACCGGCGAACACCGAATAACCGCCGTGGTTCTTGGCCACCGCGTTGATCAGCTCCTGGATGAGCACCGTCTTGCCCACGCCGGCGCCCCCGAACAATCCGATCTTGCCGCCGCGCGCGTACGGCGCGAGCAGGTCGATGACCTTGATGCCGGTGACGAGGACCTGCGCTTCCGTCGACTGCTCCACGAAAGAGGGCGCTTCCTGGTGGATGGCGCGGCGCATGGTGAACTGCACGGGGCCCGCTTCGTCCACCGGCTCGCCGATGACGTTGATGATGCGGCCCAAGGTGCCTTCGCCGACGGGAACGGAGATCGGCGCGCCGGTGTCGCTCACGTCCTGTCCGCGCACGAGGCCTTCGGTGGCGTCCATGGCGACGGTGCGCACGGTGGACTCGCCCAGGTGCTGGGCGACTTCGAGGATCAGGCGCTGGCCATGGTTCTGGGTTTCGAGCGCGTTCATGATCGCGGGCAGGTGGCCCTCGAACTGAACGTCCACCACGGCGCCCATCACCTGGGTGATACGGCCGGCCTTGTTCGGCGTCATCGCATTCATCGTCTCTTCCTTCACGTCCGGAGCCTGCGCGAGGAGCACAGGCCGTTGCATCTCTTCGTCACGAACCACGGCATAGGCCGCGTCTATCGTTACTGGTTCCGGCGGAGGCAGGCTCTTCGCCTTGCCGCGTCCACCGAACAATTCCCGGAAGAACCTCGCGATCCTTCCAATCCGTTCCCGCCAACCCATCACTCACCCCCGCCGCAAGCCATGAGGCTAGGGCGGGCCGGTGACGGTTCCTTGAAGCGATAGGGTTACTAGGCGTCGACCAATTCGAGACGGCGTTCAATCCGATCCAGCCGTTGCTCTACCCGGTCGATCCGGGAGGTCTGGCTGGCGATCTGAACCTGAAGGTGTCCGATTGAGGCTTGTATGGAACCCAATGTGCTTTCCACGTTGGTCATCCGGCTCTTCAAATCGTCCACCGACTCCACCAGTTTGGAGATGTCCCGTCGCATTCCGCGCAGGATTTCCAGAACCAGGTTTTCGGTCTCTTCGGTCATCGTGACTCTAGTCTAACCCATTTCCCTCCAAAGTTGAAGTGCATACTCAACCCACAACTAGAGCGCCTCGGCGCCCGAGATGATTTCGATCAGTTCCTTGGTGATCATGGCCTGGCGCTGGCGGTTGTATTGCAGCGTCAGGCGGTCGATCACGTCGCCGGCGTTGCGCGTGGCGGAGTCCATGGCGCTCATCTTGGCGCCCATTTCGCCGGCCACGTTCTCCAGCAGCGCGCGGAAAATCTGGATCGCGATGTTGCGCGGCAGCAGGTCTTCCAGGATTTCGCCTTCGCCGGGCTCGTAGTTGTAATAGGCAGCCGCCGCCGCGTTCGGATCGACCGGCGCGGGGATCAACTGCTGTGTCGTCGGGACCTGGCTCATGACCGACTTGAAACGCGAATAGATGATCGTCGCTACGTCGAACTCACCGGCGTCGAACATGGAAAGCACGCGGCGCGCGATCTTGTTGGCATCAGCGAACCCGATCGATTTCTGGCCGACGAAATCCACCGTGTCCAGAATCTGCGCGCCATACTGGCGCTTCAGCTGGTCGCGGCCCTTGCGGCCGACACAAAGAATCTTGATCGTCTTGCCGTCGCGCTTCAGCGCTTCAAGATGGCGCTTGGCGAGGCGCACGATGTTCGTATTGAAGCCGCCGCAGAGACCGCGGTCGGCGGTGGCGACGATCACGAGATGCGTCTGGTCGTTGCCGGTGCCGGACAACAGCTTCGGTCCACCCACCGCGCCCTTGGAGCCGCCGGCGAGATTGGTGATCACGCCGTTCATCTTTTCGGCATACGGACGCGCCGCTTCGGCGGCGTCCTGCGCGCGGCGCAGCTTGGACGAGGCGGTCATCTGCATCGCCTTGGTGATCTTGCGGATCGACTTCACGCTGGCGATGCGGGTGCGGAATGTTTTTAAGCTCGGCATCGGCGTCTCATACGTTCTGTGCCGGCGCGGCAAGACGCGCGCGCAGCACCATGTGGGGATAGACTTGTTCGAGCGAGATCTGGTGGTTGGAGATCATCTCCTCCACCGCGCGCGTGGCACCGGGGCAGGTGGGCTCCGTCGCGTCGTCGTAAACGATGTAGCCGCCGGGCGTCATCGCGGTCCAGGCGGTGTCCTGCGCATAGACGACGGCGGAGTAGAGCACCACGTCGATATGGGCGAGGGCGAAGGCGCCGGCTTTCTCGTACACGCCGGGTGCGGTGTCCTGGATCAGGCCTTTGACGAACTCGACATTGTCGAGGCCGTTCTGCTCGGCGGTGAAGCGGATGACGTTGAGGTTGGTGTCCGCGAAATCGTCCGGCGGCGGCAGGTCGAGACCCTCGACGCCCTCGGGCATGCCCTCGAACGTATCCAGCGCATAGACCTTCGCGTTCGGATACAGCTCTTTCAGCAGCACCGCGAAGAAGAGCGCCGAGCCGCCGCGGAAGGTGCCGTACTCCACGATGTTCTGCGAGGGCAGGTCCTTCAAGAAGAACTTGATGAGCAGGAAGAGGTCCATCAGCCGCTCTTCGGTGCACATCGTCCGCACCGGATGGTGGCGGGCGATGGCGAGCGCCTTGCGGAACAGCGGATCGTTCCAAACCTGCTCCGAGAGAGTGCCGTGCGCGAGACCGGTACCGCGCTGGTAGCCGTCATACGGGCAGCAGCCGCGATCGATCACCCGCGCCATGTCGAGCGCCGGCAACGCCGTGATCGGCGTGGTCGGCGGCACGAAACGCCGCTTCAGGTGATGGACGACTCTGTCCGCGAGGCTAGGCACTTCGGTTTGTCTCCTTACGCGAAGCTGGCCGCGAACGCGTCGAGCGCCGCTTTCAGCTTGGCTTCGAGTTCCGGCGACAGCGCCTTCTGCGTCTTGATGGCGTCGAGGATGTCCTTGTTCTTGCCGCGCACGGAACGCAGCAGCTCGGTCTCGAAGCGGCGCACGTCGCCGATCGCGAGCTTGTCGAGATAGCCCTTCACGCCGGCATAGATCGACACGACTTCCTCTTCCACCGGCAGCGGCGAGAATTGCGGCTGCTTCAGCAGTTCGGTGAGGCGCGCGCCGCGGTTCAGCAGGCGCTGCGTCGAGGCATCGAGGTCGGAGCCGAACTGCGCGAAGGCCGCCATTTCACGGTACTGCGCCAGCTCCAGCTTGATCGAGCCGGCGACCTGCTTCATGGCCTTGATCTGCGCCGACGAACCCACGCGCGACACCGAGATGCCGACGTTTACCGCCGGGCGGATGCCCTGGAAGAATAGATCGGTCTCCAGGAAGATCTGGCCGTCGGTGATCGAGATCACGTTGGTCGGGATGTAGGCCGACACGTCGTTGGCCTGCGTCTCGATGACGGGAAGCGCGGTCAGCGAACCGCCGCCATTGGCGTCGTTCAGCTTCGCGGCACGCTCGAGCAAACGGGAATGCAGATAGAACACGTCGCCCGGATAGGCTTCGCGGCCCGGCGGGCGGCGGAGCAGCAGCGACATCTGACGATACGCGACGGCCTGCTTGGAAAGATCATCATAGATGATCAGCGCGTGCATGCCGTTGTCGCGGAACCACTCGCCCATCGCGCAGCCGGAGAACGGCGCGAGATATTGCAGCGGCGCCGGCTCGGACGCCGTGGCGGCGACGACGGTGGTGTATTCCATCGCGCCCGCGTCCTCGAGCGTTTTGACGATCTGCGCGACGGTGGAGCGCTTCTGGCCGATGGCGACGTAGATGCAATGCAGCTTGCTCTTGTCGTCGCCGCCGTTGGTGGCCTTCTGGTTGATGATCGCGTCGATGGCGACGGCGGTCTTGCCGGTCTGGCGGTCGCCGATGATCAGCTCGCGCTGGCCGCGGCCGATGGGGATCAGCGAGTCGATGGCCTTGAGGCCGGTCTGCATCGGCTCGTTCACGGATTTGCGCGGGATGATGCCCGGCGCCTTCACGTCCACGCGGCGGCGCTCGGCGACATCGGTGAGCGCGCCCTTGCCGTCGATGGGGTTTCCCAGCGCGTCGACGACGCGGCCGAGCAGGCCCTTGCCGACGGGCACTTCCACGATGGCGCCGGTGCGCTTGACCGTGTCGCCTTCCTTGATGGTGGAGTCGTTGCCGAAGATCACCGCGCCGACATTGTCGTTCTCGAGGTTCAGCGCCATGCCCTTGATGCCGCCGGGGAACTCGACCATCTCGCCGGCCTGCACATTGTCGAGGCCGTAGACGCGCGCGATGCCGTCGCCCACGCTCAGCACCTGTCCGACTTCACTGACCTCGGCTTCGGCGCCGAAATTCTGGATCTCGCGCTTCAGGATGGCGGAGATTTCGGCCGGTTGGATTTTCATTGTCTATTGTCCTCTCATGGCCGCACGAATGCCCGAGAGCTTCGTGCGCAGCGACGAATCGATCATGCGCGAACCCACTTTCACGACGAGACCGCCGAGAAGGGTGGGGTCGACTTTCTGTTCCAGGCGCGCATCGCGGCCGAGCTTGGCCTTCAGCACGCGCTTCAATTCTTCAATCTCGCCATCGCCGAGCGGGCGGGCGGAGGTTACCGAGGCGTCCACTTCGCCGCGCATCTTGCCGGCCATCGCATTGAAGGCGGCGATGATGTCGGTGAGCACGAAGAGCCGGCGCTTGGAGGCCAGCAGCAGCACGAAGCGCACGGTGAGCGGCGTGGCCTCCATGCGGCGCAGAACGGCGTCGATGCCCTTCTTCTGGTCGTCGCGCGTGAAGACGGGCGCCTTCACCAGGCGGGCGAGATCGGGATTGTCCGCGATCAGGTCCCTGAGTGTGGCGAAATCGCGCTCGACGGCATCGACCGAGCCGTCTTCCTGGGCGAGTTCGAAAATCGCGGTGGCGTAGCGTCCCGCCAATCCGGAATTGTGAGCGTTGTCAGCCACTCAGACCCCTTATCCGCCGGTGCTTGCTGGAAGCGGATTTTCATCCGATTTTCCGCCAAGTTGGCGAGGTTTAAGCCATTGATCAGGCTATGGAATTCTCGCGCACCAGCGAATCTTAACACCGGCGCGCGCAGCACTTAGCATTGGGGAAGGGGGTAGCGCAATAATGTTAGCCGGGGTGTGGTGTCGCGCCTGTTTACAAAAGTTCATCCGGACGGTTGAGTATTGCAATGTCATACACTTGAGCTTTTGCCCATGCCCCGCACAAGCCGTCCCCTAACCGTTACCCTCGGCGAACTCCAGGCCAGCGTGGACCGCCGAGTCCAAAGCGGCGCCTACGCCTCCGCCAGCGAAGTCCTGCGCGACGCCATCCGCGCCCTCGACCGGGAAGACGCGGCCTTGGACATCTGGCTGCAACACCGCATCCAGGAACTCGAAGCCAATCCGGGCATCCCGCCGGAGGAAGTGTTCGAAGGCCTGCGCCAGCGCGATGAGGTGAAAGGCAAGAAGGGGCGCAAAGGCGCTTAGCTCTAGGGCCGTAAGTTTTGCGCCGCATCAGCCAGATCGCGGTCCAGCGTTATGAGCTCGACGCCGAGTTCGCGGGAAAGCCAGAGATAACTCGCGTCATAGGCAGTGAGGTCGTGGCGACGGGCAAGGGCGAAGGTACCCACGATATCCACTTCTCGAAGCTCGATATCCAAGTTCAGAAAATCAATCAGCGCGTCTGTAAATCTGTCTTGCAGGTCGGGAAACCGTTTGGCGTGCATCGCACAGCTATTTGTAATTTCGAAGACAAGCAAAGATGGCGCAAGAAGGCGCTCACCAGTTATCAGCGCTTGTATTGCTGGGCGCTCCGCTTCATCCAGCAAAACCGCTATGATGGCCGAAGAGTCAACGATTTTCATCGAAGATGCGCATCAGATGAGCACTACGTTCATCACGCATGCGGCGGACAAGTTGTGCAGCGCCTTCGCCCCCGGCGCTAATGGGGCCGCGCTTCTGGGCGCGCGCGGATATCTCTTCGATCGTCAGCTTCCGCTTCTCGGTCTTGGGCAGCGCTTCCACGCGATATTCGCGTTGGCCTTCTTGCATGCCGGGGGCGTCGGCTGAGCGGGCCACGCTTTCGAAGATCGCCATCAACTCACCTTGCAGCGAACGGTGGTTCCGTTTGGCGCGGGCGCGGAGTTGGTCGGCGATGTCGTCGGGGACGTCGCGGATTTGCAGGGTGACGGGCATTGGGCTCTCCTATGCGGGCAAAGTATAGGCAAAATGCATGCAGACCGCAACCTGAGGCGGTAACGCCTCCCTAACCATCCTTCTCGACCGGGCATTAAGCCGGGCGGCGCATGCTGGAACCACAAAAAGAATGGGGTGGTGGCATGGGTAAGGGGATTGTGGGCAGCATTGCCGGGATCGAGCGGGCCGGGCGGCCGGCAAGGGAAGCCATTCGCGAGGTTTGGCGGCTGTTGAAGCAGGGGATCGATATGCCGCTGGAATGGCATTCGGCTTTGCGCGATGAGCTGCAGGCATTGGCGGCGCCGCATATGGCGGTGCTAGCGCATAAGCGCACGCGGCTGGCGTTGCAGGATGAGAAATGGGTGGGCGAGCTCACCGAATTCGTCTCGCGCACCCTCTGGCCGCATCTGAAGGACAGCGAGCATCTGACAGGACGCAGCGCGCATTGCGTGGCGGAGCTACTGGACGAGATCGTGGCGGTGGAGCAGCGCGCGGTGGCAGCCGCGAGCACCGTCGTGCCGCTTACATCGCGGTTCGATGCGAGCTGGGCGACCTGACGGGCGCAGACTTCTTCTTTTCTTTCTGCGGACTCGCGCCGTCGAAGGCTGTGCGCGCGGCTTCGATGCGCGCGATGTTGGCGCGGGCCCAATCGCCCAACGCACTCACCGGCACAAGCAACGAGCGGCCGAGAGGCGTCAGCGCATAATCCACCCGCGGCGGGATCGTGGGGAACACCGTGCGGGTGACCAGCCCGTCGCGCTCCAGCCCGCGCAGGGTGAGCGTCAGCATGCGTTGCGAGATGCCGCCGATATCGCGCTTCAATTCGTTGAAGCGCATCGGCTGGCCGCCCAGCCTGGACACGATCAGCACCGACCATTTGTCGCCGATGCGTGAAAGCACGCCGCTGACCGCCCGGCAGTCGGACGTTTCGTGACGCGGGGGAGTGGTACCAGCCATGTGCCCTTGTTTCATCGGCGTGCCTTCTTGCGCCGGCGCATGCCGGGCACCAATCTAGTGTCAGTCACAAATGTAGTGCGACTTACGCTCCGTAACCAGCCCCTCTGAGGAGATACCCATGGCCCCGCGCCTCCAGACTATCATTGCCAGCACCCGCCCGGGCCGCGCCGGGCCTTCCATCGCGCAGTGGTTCCACGATTTCGCCAAGGTGGACGGCAAGTTCGACGCCGAACTGGTCGATCTCGCGGCATTCGAGCTGCCGATCTATGACGAGCCGCATCATCCCATGCGCCGGCAATACACCCATGAGCACACCAAGAAATGGAGCGCCAGCGTGAATGCTGCCGACGCGCTCGTCTTCGTGATGCCGGAATACAATTACTCGCCGCCGCCCAGCTTCGTGAACGCGCTCGATTACCTGTTCTGGGAGTGGCAGTACAAACCGGTCGGCTTCGTCACCTATGGCGGAATTTCCGGCGGCGTGCGCGCGGTGCAGGCGGCGCGGCTGCAGGCCTCCACGCTCAAGATGATGCCGATCCCCGAAGGCGTAGTGCTGCCCAACGTGTTCGGCCAGATCAAGGATGGCGTCTTCACCGGCAACGAATTCAACGAGCAGGGCGCGAAAGCCACGCTTAACGAGTTGCTAAAATGGAGCGAGGCACTGAAGTCACTGCGCGCCGAGGTGCGTACTCCTGGTTGAACCCGCCAAACAATTTTCAGAAAACTGAAAATTAACTTCGGTCTATCATTTTGGGGTGAAGCAATTGGGAGCGGGAGCTTCACCCCATGCGTACGACATGTCATGCGGCCATCGCCGCAGTGCTTCTTTCGGCCGCGCCGACCTTTGCCGACGATGCGCCTGCCTCTTCCTCTTCCATGATGGACGTGTTCGACGGCGGCAAGCTGCTCGCCACCGGCGGCGTGAGCTCGCTGGAAGGCGCGGGCGGTGGCGGGCTTTCGACCTGGGCGCTGATCACCGGCTACGGCACGCGCGACGGCGTGGGCGTCGATGCGCACGCCACCTACATCTCGTTGCCGGACTATTCGCTGTGGACGGAAGGCGTCGCGATCGGTCTGTTCGATCGCGTGGAGCTCTCCTACACCCATCTCACCTTCGACACCGAGAAGGTGGGCGGCGCGCTGGGCCTCGGCGACAATTTCAAGTTCGACCAGGACATCTACGGCGCCAAGGTCAAGCTGTTCGGCGACGCCGTCTATGACCAGGACTCGTTCCTGCCGGAGGTTTCCGTCGGCGCACAGTACAAGACGACCAACCACGCCGACATCCTGCACTTCGTCGGCGCGAAATCCTCCAGCGGCACGGATTACTACATCGCCGCCACCAAGCTGTTCCTGGCGCAAAGCCTGCTCGTGGATGTGACCGTTCGCGAGACCAAGGCCAACCAGTTCGGCATATTGGGCTTCGGCGGCGACAAGCACGGCGACTACTCCACGCAATTCGAGGGTTCGGCCGCCTATCTCTTCAGCCGCAAATTCGCCGTGGGCGCGGAATACCGCACCAAGCCGGACAATCTGGGCATCGCCCGGGAAGACAATGCCTGGGATGTCTTCGCGGCCTATTTCTTCAACAAGAACGTGTCGCTGACGGCCGCCTATCTCGACCTCGGCAACATCGTGATCAAGGACCACCAGCACGGCGCCTATCTGTCGCTGCAAGTGGGCATGTAAGGGGGAAAGACCTATGCGCAAATTCGCACTGATCGCCGCCGCGGGCCTGTTGGCCGGATATGCCGTCGCCGCGCGCGCCGATGAAGACACACTCTATGTGGACATGGGCGGCGTCGACAATCTCAAGAAGATCGCGGTCGACACGGCGGACAATTTCCTCGCCGATCCGCGCATCAAGGCGACCTTCGACAACACCAACATGGACCGCTTCAAGATCCTGCTGGGTGAGCAATTCTGCGTCGTCGCCGGTGGGCCCTGCACCTATACGGGCCGCACCATGAAGGACACCCACAAGGGCCTGCATCTCGGCAACGCCGATTTCAACGCGGTGGTCGAGGACCTGCAGAAGGCCATGGACAAGGACGGCGTTTCCTTCGCAACCCAGAACCGCTTCCTCGCCCGCCTGGCGCCGATGCAGCATGATGTCGTGACCAAGTGAAACAGCCGCCCGTCATACCGGTCGTGGCCGTCGCGGTGCTTGCCGCGATGGCCATCGCATGGGCGGACGATTCCCATACCATCGTGCAGAACGGCCGCGCCTTTCACCCTATCGACGTTACAATCAAAAAGGGTGAGACCCTGGATTTCAGCAACCAGGACGAGTTCATCCACCAGATCTACGTCGACGTCGCGGGCTTCGCTTACGACTCCGCCGAGCAACCTCCCGGCGAGACTCTGCACATCAAATTTCCAGACACGGGCACGTTTCCCGTGCGCTGCCACATCCATCCAAAGATGCTGCTGACCGTGCATGTAAAGTGATTGTTCACCCTGAATTGCAAGGGCTTGTTCCTTAAACCTAAATCAACCTCGATCGTCGCATGATCGTGACACCCCTGTGCCGAAGGGGCCAGGAACAGTCATGCGTTGGTCGATCAATACCAGTTCGATCGGCACGAAGATCTTTGGCGCCTTCTTCGTGCTGAGCCTGATCGTAGGCGGGTTGGGTGCCTACAGCTTCGCCGTGCTCAACGCGGCGGGAAACATCGTCGCGGATACCTATGACGGTCCGCTGATGGCGATCAATTACGCGCGCGCGGCCAGCGTCGATTTCAGCCAGATGCAGAACGCCATGCTGCGGCGGCATTTCACGCAAGGCGACAAGCCCCGCACCGCGATCGACCGGCAGATCGACGATCTCTCCTCCACCTTCTTCGCCGATCTGGCCGTGGCGCAGGCACGCTCCGTCCACACCGACGAAGGCAAGGTGATCGTGGAGCTGAAATCGCTCGTGACGCGATGGGATGCGCTGCGCCGGGCCGACGGCGCTGCGCTCGACGATCCCAAGCTCGACGCGCTGGACGCGCGAATCCTCGACCGCTTCGACATGCTGATTGAGCTCAACGCCGATCATTCCTTCATCGACCGGCGCAAGGCGGTGTGGGCCGTCGGCTATTATAAATATCTCAGCATCGGCATGACGGCGCTGTCGCTGCTGCTGGCCATCATCATCACCTGGTTCCTGGCGCGGCGCATCGTCAACCCGTTGCGCGCCGCGGCCAGGGTGGCCGACCGCATCTCGCAGGGCGAGTTCGAGACGGCTATCCCGCAAGGCGGCCGCGACGAGACCGGCGTGCTGCTCACTTCCATGCATGTCATGCAGGACAACATCCGCGAGATGGTGGCGCGCGAAACGGCCCGCGCCCAATCGGCGGAGGGCCGCCTCGTCCAGGCGCTCGATACGTCGCGCGAGGGCGTGATATTGGTAAGCGGGGCAGGGCGCATTCTCGCCGCCAATGCGCAAATGCGCGTGTTCTTCCCGCAGATCGGGAACGAGCTCGCGCCCGGCGGCGAATTCACCGGCATGGGCGGCGTCATCCAGGCGGCGTTGGCGCCCGGTGCGCGATTGCCGACGCTCGACGAAGTGGGTATCGGCCGCGCCGGCGCGGGCAAGAGCGCGGAGCGCGAATTGCGCGACGGCCGCTGGATCCGCGTCACCGGCAGCCGCACGCCGGACGGCGACTTCTTCATCTTCCTGTCCGACATCACCGCGCTCAAGGAACGCGAGGAGAATTTCCGCCGCGCCAAGCAGGCCGCCGAAACCGCCAACGCCGCCAAGACGCGCTTCCTGGCCAATATGAGCCACGAGCTGCGCACGCCGCTCAACGCCATCATCGGCTTCTCGGAGATCATCGCCAGCCAGCTCTTCGGCGCCATCACGAACGCGAAATACGTCGACTACGCCACCGACATCATGCGCAGCGGCAGACATCTCATGGACGTCATCAACTCCGTGCTCGACCTGTCGCGCAGCGAAGCGGGCAAGATGGAGCTGAAAGGCGAAACCGTCGACCTGCGCTACATCCTGCGCGACTGCGCCAAGATCGTGGCCGATCAATGCAAAGCCGCCAATCTCATCCTCAATGTGCCGGACGCGGGCGAGGCATTGCCGGTGTGGGGCGAGAAGGCGAAGCTGCGCCAGATATTCCTCAACCTGCTCTCCAATGCGGTGAAGTTCACCGAGCCCGGCGGCGCCGTCTCCATCTTCGTGCGCGCCGACGAAGATGACATCACGGTGGAGATCGCCGACACCGGCATCGGCATGTCGGAGGACGACATGGAGATCGCGCTGACGCCCTTTGCCCAGGTCGACTCGCGCCTCGCCCGCAAATATGAAGGCGCCGGCCTCGGCCTGCCGCTGACGAAGGTCTTCGTCGACCTGCACGGCGGCGAACTCACGCTGGCGAGCACCCCTGGCGTCGGTACCAAAGCCCGCGTCCGCTTCGCGCGCGCGACGGCGGAGCAGGCCCGCGCTGCCGGCTAATCACAGCGCGGCGTCTGCACAACTGAGGTTTGCAATATGATCGAACATCGCCAATATGCGCGCGGTCCTCAGGGAGAGAGCGGATATGAAAAAGCTCATGATCGGCACATTGCTGCTCAGCACGGTTTGCGCGAGCGCGGCCTATGCGGCGCTGGCTGTCGGCGCCAAGGCTCCGGACTTCACGGCGCAGGCTTCCATCGGCGGCAAGGAGTTCACCTTCTCGCTGGCCGACGCGCTGAAGAAGGGGCCCGTGGTGCTGTATTTCTATCCCGCCGCCTTCACAAAGGGCTGTACCATCGAGGCGCATGATTTCGCCGAAGCGACCGATCAGTACAAGGCGCTGGGCGCCACGGTGATCGGTGTCAGCGCCGACGGCATCGCCAAGCTCGACCAGTTCTCCGTCAGCGACTGCCGCAGCAAATTCGCCGTCGCCGCCGATCCGGACCAGACGGTCATCAAGCAATACGACGCGGTGCTGAAGAAGGCGCCGCAATATTCCGACCGCACTTCCTACGTGATCGCGCCGGACCACTCCATCGTCTTCACCTACACCAACCTGGAACCCGATGCGCACGTCGCGCTGACGGTGCAGGCGGTGAAGGACTGGGAAGACACGCACAAAGGCTGGCATAAGCGCTGATCGGCGGTCGTCGTCCCCCAGGCATCTTGACCCCCGCCGCGCGACCTGCCAAACGCGCGCCCCATGATCGAGCTGACGCAGGAATTCGGCTTCGACGCCGCCCATTACCTGGGCATGGGCGCGCCGGAGAACGCGCGTCTGCACGGTCACTCCTTCTATGTCGAGGTGACACTGCGCGGCGAGCCCAACCCCGCGACCGGCTTCCTGCGCGACCTGGGCGAGATCAAGCAGGCGCTGGAGACAATCCGCGAAGGCCTCGACCACCGCCTGCTGAACGAGGTCGAGGGGCTGGGCAATCCGACGCTCGAAAACCTCGCGTGCTTCATCTTCATCCGCGCCAAAGCGGCGCTGCCGGAAGTGTCGCGCGTGAAACTGCGCCGTCCGTCCTACGGCCAATCCTGCGTGTATGAGGGCTGACATGTCCAAACGCATCCAGCTCGGCCGCCCCGTGGCCCAGCCGCAATCACCGGACGAAGCCGTGCTCGACGCCGTGCCCAATCCGCAAGCTGGCACGGACTACGTCGCCCGCTTCACCGCCCCGGAATTCACCTGCCTCTGCCCCGTGACGGGCCAGCCGGACTTCGCGCATTTCGTCATCGACTATTGCCCCGCGAAATCGCTCCTCGAATCCAAATCGCTGAAATTGTTTCTCGCCAGCTTCCGCAACCACGCCGCCTTCCACGAAGACACGACGCTCGTTATCGGCAAACGCATCGCCGCCGCCATCAAGCCGGAATACCTCCGCATCGCAGGCTTCTGGTATCCGCGCGGTGGGATTCCGATCGACGTCTTCTGGCAGACGGGCAAGCAACCGAAGGACGTCTGGCTGCCCGACATGGGCGTCTCGCCATATAAGGGGCGGGGATGATTGCCCCCGAGATCGCTGAGATCGCAACGGCGGAAAAGCCGGCGCTCTGGGCGATGTATCAACGCTATGCCCGTGAGCTTGCGCCCATGGCGAACATCCAGCCGGTCGACAACGAAATTCCCGCGCCCGATTTCGACGATTTCTGGAAGAAGCCTCGGCATTGGCCGCTTTGGGCTTCAGCGGACGGCGCGCGCATCGGCTTCGCGCTTATCCGCTTCATGCCGGCATTCGATGCCATGCAGATGTCGCAGTTCTATATCGTACCGGGCCACCGCCGGGGAGGCTGCGGACAGGCTTTTGCCCGAACGCTGCTCGCGCGCCACCCCGGCCCTTGGCGCATCCGCCAGATGGCGGCGAACACCAGCGCGGTTGCCTTCTGGCGCCGCGTCGCCGACAAAGGCCTGGACCGCGTCGAGCAGCGCTTTATGGTGTCTTAGCCTTCGCCAGTTTCGCGCAGTCCTTGTGCCTGGGGCATCCCAGCATGTGGTCGTTGACCATGCCGACGGCTTGGGCGAAGGCGTAGACGATCACGGGGCCGACGAAATTGAAGCCGCGTTTCTTGAGCTCCTTCGACAGGCCTTCGCTCATCTCGGTCTTGGCGGGGACTTGCGCCATCGTCTTGAAGCGGTTCTGCACCGGCCGCCCGTCCACATGCTTCCAGATGAGCTCGCGGAAGCCGCCGGGTTCTTTCTCTTCGATGTCGAGCCAGAGCTGCGCGCCCTTGATGGCGGCGGCGATCTTGGCGTTGGAGCGGATGATGCCTTCGTTCTTCATCAGCCGCTCGGTGTCGCGCTTGCCGTAGCGGGCGATCTTTTCCGGATCGAAATCGTGGAAGGCTTTGCGGAAATTCTCGCGCTTCCTCAGGATCGTGATCCACGAGAGCCCGGCCTGGAAACCGTCCAGGACGAGCTTCTCGTAGAGTGCATGTGCATCATATTCCGGCACGCCCCACTCTTCGTCGTGATAGGCGACGTAGAGCGGGTCGCTGCCGGGCCAGGTGCAGGTCGTGGCGTCTTTGTTCAACGCTTGGCTTTCTTCTTTTTCTTCGACGGCTTGGCGGCGGCCGTCCACGGCGGACGGTTGCGGCTGGTCGCGGCCTTCTTTTTCTTCGCCGGCTTCTTGGTGGCCTCAGCGGCGGCGGCTTGCGCGGCGGTTTCCTTCCAGTAGGTGGCCTCGATCTTGTTGCCATCGAGGTCGTAGATGAAAGCGCCGAAATAGGACGGGCCGTAATCCGGGCGCGGGCCGGGCTCGCCATTGTTGCTGCCGCCGGCCTTCAGCGCGGCTTCGTGGAATTTCATCACCGCGGCCTTGGACTTCGCGCTGAAGCCGACATGCGCGCCGTTGCCGGACGAAGGCGCGCCCTGGTCGTGCGGCAGGCCGATCCAGAATTGTGGCCGGCCCTTGGCTTCGCCGTAGGCGATCGCGCCCGGCGAATAATCCGCCACGCGCTTGTAGCCGAGCGCCTTCATCACGGGATCGTAGAAAGTGGCGGCACGCGCGACATCGCGCACGCCCACGGAAACATGATGCAGCATGAAAGACTCCTCCAAAGGGATCGCGAATCTGATCCGTTGCCCCTACACGTCAAGCGAAATCCATGACGGTTTGATCACACGAACTGTGGCGCCGCCGGATTCGATGGCAGCATCACCTGCTTCGGCGAGCCGGTCGAGCCGGACGAGCGCGAAGCCGCGATGGCCGTAGACCGTTGTGATCGAACCGATTTCAAGACGGGCCTTGAGCGCGGCGCCGGGCTGGAGCCCATCGCCTTCGATTGGCAGCAGCCGCTTGCGGGCGGTGCCGCGATGTTTCATCCGCGCGGTCAATTCCTGGCCGACATAGCAGCCCTTGGTGAAGGACACGGCGTGCAATTCGTCCAGCCCGCCATCCAGCGCGAAGATCTTGTCCTGCCCGAAATCGTCGCCTTCCGGGATGCCCAGATCGAGCCGGTGGGCGTGATAGGCTGATGCAGGAGACACATCCTGCGGCATCTCCTGCCGCGCGCTGATGCTGCGGCGGCCGAGGCCGGGATGGCGTGGATCGGCGAAGCTGTTTCCTGCGTCCAGCCCCACGAACACCGCCAACTGGTCTCGCGCCTCGATCTCCACCTTGGCGCGCAGGCGGTACATCCTGAGCCGCTTGAGGAGGACGTCGCGGGCCGTGGCGAGGCAGTCGATCAGGATGGCGCCGTCGCCTTCGGTGAGCAGGAAGTCGTAGAGGATCTTGCCCTGCGGCGTCAGCAGGGCGGCGTAGAGGCCCATGCCGGGGGCGATCGTGTCGACATCGTTGGTGATCAGGCCCTGCAGCAGGCTGCGCGCGTCCGGCCCGAAGAGGGCGATCACGGCGCGGTCGTCTAGCCTCGCGGCAGGGTGCATCTCACAGTCCGGCTCCGATCAGCCTGCCTTCGATCACATTGTTCAGCGCCCGGTGCAAGCGGCCGGCGATGGATTCGAAGCTGTTGGAGGCCTCCACGAGCCGGCGGCCGTTGCGGGCCAGCTTGCGGCGGAGCCCCTCGCTTCCGATCAGCCGGCCCAGCGCATCCGCCAACGCCACCGGATCGCGCGGCGGAACGAGGAGGCCGCTGTCGCCCTCAACGAGGAATTCCTTGGGCCCATCGATCCGGCTGGAGACGACGGGAAGGCCATGCGCCAGCGCCTCCAGCAGCGCCAATGGAAACCCTTCCCGCAACGAGGGGAAGGCGAACAGGTCGGCGCCGCGCAGCACGGGTGCGATATCCTCCACCCAGCCGGTGAATCCCACGAGGCCCGCGAGGCGCCGCCGCACCACCTGCTGCTCCAGCGCCGGGCGCAGCGGGCCGTCACCGGCCAGCGTGCAGCGGAATTCGACGCCGCGCTCCTTCAGGATGGCAAGCGCGTCGATCAGCACGTCGAAACCCTTCACGGGATCGAGGCGGCCGAGGGTGACGATGTGGGCCGGCGTGCCCGGCGCGATGGCGTATTGCGTCTTGGCCTTGTCGGGCACGCGGATGCCGTTGGGGATGACGATGATCTTCTCCGCCGGAACGCCATGCTCCAGCAGCATGCGGCGGCGATGCTCCGCCACGCAGATGAACCCGGCATAGGCGAAGTCGGGATCGAACGCGATCTTGTGCACCACGCTGACGATGGGTTTCGCATGACCCACGGCGCGGGCGAAGAGGCGATGCGCCTTGCGGCCGTTGGTGAGGATCAGGCTCGGGTCGCGCCGGGCGACGATGCGGCGCGCGCGTCCGACCGTGATCGGGTCCCAGTCGGAGAGGATCGAGAAGGACTCGCATGGCAGCCCGGCCTCTGCCGCGCGGGCCGGGATGGAGCAATCGCGCCGCGTGACGGCAACGGCGTCCAGCCCCGCCGCGCGCAACATGGCGAGCTGGTCCAGATAGGCTTTTTCGGTGCCGCCAAAGTTGGTGGCGAGCATGCAGTTCAGAATCATCTTCGGGCGCTTTCGAAGAGGCTCGGAAGCTAGGAGGGTTCGCGCCGCCCTCAAGTTAAGTTCTGCTCAGGAAATGAAGGCTTTTTGAGAATGGACATAGTGGTAATGCGCCACCGAAAATTTTTCGCGGTTAACCGCCCGCGATTGTCAATTTCTGTGCGCCGTCGTAATGCAGACCGGCAGATTGTATTTTCTTCATCATGCCCCTTCGCGTCCTGACCGTGGCCGCCGGCGCCGAGTTCGGCGGCTCGGAGACCTTCTTCGTCTCGCTCAGCCTCGCGCTCGCCCGCGCGGGTGTGACGCTGCGCGCCGCGATGAAGCCGTTCCCCATCCGCGAGGAAGCGTTCCGCGCCGCCGGTATCCCCACGCTCGGCGTGCCGTTCCTCTATCCGGGGCTGGACGCGTGGACGCCCTGGCGCATCCGGCGCTATGCGGCGGACTTCAAGCCCGATTGCGTGCTCACCTTCACCGGCCGCGGCGGGGCGATGACGCCGCCGGGGGATTACGCGCTGATCGGGCGGCTGGGCGGGTACTATCGCCTCGAATATTTCCGCCGCTGCGATCATCTCGTCTGCATCACGCCGGACCTGGTGCGTCACGTCGTCGAGGGCGGCTTCCCGAAGGACAAAGTGTTCTTCATCCCGAACTTCCCGGTGATCCAGGGCGCCCCCGCCATCCCGCGCGGAACGTTCGATACGCCAGATGGTGTGCCGCTGGCGCTGGCGCTGGGCCGCTTGCACAAATCGAAGGCGCTGGACGTGCTGCTGAAGGCCGTGGCGCGCGTGCCCGGCCTGTGGCTGTGGATCGCGGGCGAGGGGCCGGACCGCGCGGAGCTGATCCAGCTTGCTGCCGATCTTGGCATCGCCAACCGCGTCCGGTTTCTGGGCTGGCGCACGGACCGCAGCGCGCTGCTCCGCGCCGCCGACCTCTGCGTCTTTCCCTCGCGTTATGAGCCTAACGGCACGGTGGTGGTGGAGGCCTGGGCGCACGGCATCCCGCTGGTGACGGCCGCCAGCGCCGGCCCCGCCTGGATCGCCCGCGACGGCGAAGACGCACTGATCGCGCCGATCGACGACGTAGAGGGACTGTCCTCGCGCATCGCCGCCGTGCTCGGCTCGAAGGAACTGGCTGCGAGTTTGGTGGCCAACGGCCGCAAGCGCATCGAAGCGGAATTCTCGGAAAACGCCGTGGTGGCGAAATACATCGCGATGTTCGAGCAAGTGAGGCGTCGCTGATGTGTGGCATCGCGGGCATGATGACGAATGACGGGTCCGCGTCGCCGAAGCCGGCCGTCGATGCGATGCTGGCGGCGATGGTGCATCGCGGGCCGGATGGGCAGGGCTATTACGAAGCGCCCGGCATCGCGCTGGCGCAGGCGCGGCTCGCCATCATCGATCTGTCGACCGGCGATCAGCCGCTGTTCGGTCCCGGCAATTCGGCGCTGGTCGCCAATGGTGAGATTTACAATTACGTGGAGCTGCGCCGCGATTTCGCGGGCGCCAATTTCACCACCAAGGGCGATTGCGAGCTGCCGCTCTTTACTTATGCCCGCGACGGGGTGCGGTTCGCCCACGATCTGCGCGGCATGTATGGCATCGCGCTGGATGCGGGCGACGGCGTGTCTTATCTCTCTCGCGATCCCTTCGGCATCAAGCCGATCTATTATGCCGAGACGCCGGATGGATTGCTCTTCGCCTCCGAGGCGCAGGCCATCCTGAAGACAGGCCTTGTCGAGCGCCGCATCCGCGCCAGCGCCGCCACGGAATTGCTGCAGCTCCAGTTCACCACCGGCCGCGATACGATCTATGCCGGCATCGAGCGCGTGCTGCCCGGCGAGACCATCGCCATCACCGACGGCCGCCCGCGCACGCGCCGCGTCGAGCCCGCGCTGCCGGACGCGCCGCTGCTCGACATCGGCGAGGACGAGGCGCTGGCGCGGCTGGAAAGCGTGCTGATGGACAGCGTGATGGTGCATCAGCGCTCTGATGTTCCTTATGGCCTGTTCTTCTCCGGCGGCATCGACTCCACCGCCATTCTCGCTTGCATGGCGCGGTTGAACGACCGCCCGGTGCGCGCCTTCACCGCGCGTTTTCCTGAAACCTCCAAGAGCGAGGAAGCAAGCTTCGCGCGCGACATGGCGAAGGCCGTGGGCGCGGAGCATCTCGAAGTGGAAGTGACGGCGGAACGTTTCTGGTCGCAACTTCCCGCCATCGCGCGCTGCATGGACGATCCCACGTCGGACTACGCCATCGTGCCGACCTACATGCTGGCGGAAGAGGCGGCGAAGGAGATGAAGGTCGTGCTCTGCGGCGAGGGCGGCGACGAATTGTTCGGCGGTTACGGACGGTACCGCAGCGCGATGCGCCCCACCTGGCTGGGCGGCAAGGGGTTGCGCACCCGTGGCTTCCTCGACGGCTTCGACGTGCTGCGCGATACCTCCGCGCGCTGGCGGGGCGGCATCGCGGAGGCGGAGAAACAGGTCAGCGCGCACCCGCGCAGCCGCATGCAGCAGGCGCAGGCGGTGGATTGCGTCGACTGGCTGCCACACGATCTGCTCAACAAGCTCGACCGCACCTTGATGGCCCATTCGCTGGAAGGCCGCACGCCGATGCTTGATCCGGTGGTGGCGGCGCTCGCTTATCGCCTGCCGGACAAATTGAAAGTGCGGGGCGGCCTCGGCAAATACCTCCTGCGCAAATGGCTGGAGAAGGCGCTGCCCGGTTCACGCCCCTTCGCGCCGAAGCGCGGCTTCACAGTGCCCGTCGAGGAATGGATCGCCTCGCGCGCTACGGCGCTCGCGCCGCTGGTCGCGCGGCAGGAAGGCATCGCCGAGGTCTGTCACCCCGACGCGGTGGAGAAACTGTTCCGGTCTTACACCGGCAAGGACAAGCGCCACGGCATCGCTTGCTGGCAGCTCCTGTTCTACGCGCTCTGGCACCACGTGCACGCGCAGGGTGCGAGCGGTGATGGAGATGTTTTGGGGTGCTTATCTTCGCACTGATGCTGCTTCATCCTCGCTGTCATCCCCGGCGAGGGCCGCGCGTATCACGCGCGGCGTGAGGTCAAGGGGACCCAGGTGGTTCGTCACGAACGGTACAACGCGTGTCGGGCCTGTCCTGCTGCGTCACCGTCTCAGACCAACTACCTGGGTCCCCTTGACCTCGCATCGCGCTTCGCGCGCGATGCTCGCCGGGGATGACAGGGGAGCTCAGTGAAGCGTGAACTCGCCCGCATGCATGCGCAGTTCCGCGTCGGAGATCAGCCCGCGCGCAGCGACGCGCACGGAGTGGATGGGCCCGTCGATGGCCGTCTCCCAGAAATGGAGGAACTTGTTGAGCACCGGGAAGCGCGGTGCGATGTCGAGTTCCTGCCAGAGGAAGCTCTGCAGGACGGCCGGGTGATCCGGCATGTGGTAGAGGATTTCGGCCGTGGTCAGCCGATATCCGCGCAATTTCATTTCCAACTGACTCATGACACCACCCCATCGCTCTTTTTATTCGTCCATGCTCTCCTACTTTTCTTAAAGAACAGCTTGCGTGGGAGTTCCCGGGCTGTCGAGCTTGGCGGGCCCGATCCCGCCGATTCGGCAACCGCTTGACGAAGTTCGCGTTTTCCTGTGGTTTTCCCGTCTCACCGCCGCCGCCCCCGGCAGCAGTCACACTCCGGTAGTGCCAGATGAAAGATCGCTTCAAGGCCATCCTGCTCACCAAGGATGGAGGCGTGCACAAGGCCGAGGACGTCGAGCTCAGCCACACCGATCTGATGGAAGGCGACGTCACCGTCGCCGTCTCCCATTCGACGGTGAACTACAAGGACGGCCTCGCGCTAACGGGGCGTTCGCCGGTCGTGCGCCGCTTCCCGATGATCCCTGGTATCGATCTCGCCGGAACGGTGGCGGCGTCCGAACATCCCAACTTCAAGCCCGGCGACAAGGTGCTGCTGAACGGCTACGGCCTGTCGGAAAGCCATTACGGCGGCTACTCCGAATATGCCCGCGTGAAGGGCGACTGGCTTGTGCCGCTGCCTGATGCCTTCACCGCCGCCGAAGCCATGGCCATCGGCACGGCGGGTTATACCTCGATGCTCTGCGTGCTGGCGCTGGAAGACGCGCATGTGCTGCCGGAGAAAGGCCCCGTGCTGGTGACGGGTGCGTCCGGCGGCGTGGGATCGGTGGCCGTCGCCATCCTCGCCAAGCTCGGCTATCGCGTCATCGCGTCCACGGGGCGTGTCGAAGAAGAGGCTTACCTCAAGGACCTCGGCGCGGCCGAAATCCTTCCGCGTGCGGAGCTTTCCGGCGAGCCGCGCATGCTGGGCAAGGAGCGCTGGGCCGGCGCGGTGGACAGCGTGGGCTCCAAGACGCTCGCCAACGTCCTCGCCTCCACGAACTACGGTGGAGCCGTCGCTGCCTGCGGGCTGGCGCAGGGAATGGACCTGCCGACGACGGTCGCGCCCTTCATCCTGCGCGGCGTGTCGTTGCTCGGCATCGAGTCCGTGCATATGCCCATGGGGCGCCGTAAGCAGGCGTGGGAGCGGCTGGCGCGCGATCTCGACGCGAAGAAGCTGGCCGCCATGGCCATAACCATCGGCATGGCCGACCTGCGTGGGGCCGCGGAAGACATCCTGGCCGGCAAGGTACGCGGGCGGCTGGTGGTGGATCTGTCTCTATGATGACGGCCGGTACGTATATCATCCTCATCGTTTCGGGGTTCGTGATCGGCTTGATCGCGGCGGTGCCCATCGGGCCCGTCAACATGCTCTGCATCCGCCGTACTTTTGCTTACGGCTCGCTCTACGGATTCCTCTCGGGCCTCGGCGCGGCGCTGGCGGATGGCGTGTTCGCCGCCATCGTGGGCTTCGGGCTCACCACCATCGCGCAGATGATCCAGACGCATTTCACGCCCATCGAGATCGTGGGCGGCCTCATGCTGCTGGGCTTCGGCGTGCATTCCTTCATGGCCTCGCCGAACATGGGCCTCGACGAGAAGCTGAAGGCGCGCGAGAAGAACGGCCGCGCCACGCTCGCGCGCGCCATGGCCTCCACCTTCGCGCTTGCCATCACCAATCCCGCGACCCTGTTCTCCTTCACCGGCATGTTCGCGGCGGTGGCGGGGCTGGTGGGCGGACAGGCGAGCTATTTCGGCACGTTGCTGCTCGTCTGCGGCGTGCTGGCGGGTTCGACGACCTGGTGGTTCACGCTGACGACCATCACGGGCCTCTTCCACGCCAAGATCGACGCGCGCATCATGGGCCTCATCAACCGTATCTCCGGCGGCGTCGTCACCTTGTTCGGCGTGCTCATCCTGGGCGATGTGATCCGGCGGATCCTGTAGTTACAGTGGCGGCGGTTCGACCGGCATGTCTGCAGGCAGGTCGGTCGACTTCCCCATCCATCGCAGCACGAAGAAGAACGCTGCGCCGACCGCGAGCCATCCAAGCCCCACTTCCTTGGCGTTGAGCTCCGCGTTCCACAGCACATAGCCGGTGATGAGGAAGCCCAGCGCGGGCGAGACGATGTGTTTCAGCCACGAGCGCTGTGGATCGCGCCAGAAGCGGATCGGTACGCACAGATTGACCACCATGAATCCGATCAGCGCACCGAAGCAGACGATCGAGGTGATCAGATCGAACTGGCTCACCAGCAGCAGCCCGATGGCCAGCGTGATCAGGGCCACGACGAACACCGCGCCCTCAGGCACCTTGCGCTCAGGATGCACGCGCGCGAGAAAGGCCGGGAGCTTGCCGTCGCGGGCCATGCCGTAGAGCAGCCGTGCGGTCGCCGCCTGCGCCGACAGCGCGCTCGCGATGGCGCCGAACAGGATGCCCGCCACCGCGACCACCAGCTTGAGGCCGTAACCGCCGATGGTCTGCGAGATGTCGTAGAACGCCGAATTGGCCGCGTCGCCATTCGCGAAGGCCTTGGTGTCGAGCACGAACAGCGAGGCGAGCCAGGTCTGCGCCACGAACAGCGCGGCGGCCAGGATGAGCGACAGGATCGTCGCCCGCGACACGGCGCGCGATCCGTCCCGCGCTTCCTCGGACAAGGTCGAGATCGCGTCGAAGCCCAGATAGCTCAGCGCGCCCAGCGACACCGCGCCGAACACGATGGCCGGATCGATGGTGGCGGGATCGTAGAACGGTCTGGTCGAAAGATGCGCATGCGCCGTGCCCTGCATCAGCCCCAGCACGGCCGCGCCCGCGAAGATCACGAGCACCACCATCTGGAACACCAGCAGCACCATGTTGGCGCGCGCCGTGGCCTCGATGCCGAAATAATTCACGATGGTGCCCAGCACCACCAGGCTGACCACCCACACCCAGGCCGGCACGACGGGTAGCACCGCATGCACCGCGATGGCGGCGGCGATGATGGCGAGCGCGGGCAGCAGAAGGTAGTCGAGCAATATCGCCCAGCCCGCGAAGAACCCCGCCGCCGGGCTGATGCTGCGTGAGGCATAGGCATAGACAGACCCCGCCACGGGATAGACCTTGCTCATTGCCATGTAGCTGAAGGCGGTGAAAACCATCGCCATCAGCCCCACCAGATAGATCAGCGGCACCATGCCCTTGCTGGCGTTGAACACGATGCCGAACACCGCGATGGGCGCCGTGGGGCTGATATAGACGAGGCCGTAGACGAGCAGATCGGTGAGGCTCAATGAGCGCCTCAGCTCCTGCCGGTAGCCGAAAGCCTCGACGCTTTGGTTCTGCTGCATGCCACCGCCCGCGACGCACCCCGGGGCGAGCCTATCAAGGCGGCGTGGTGGGTACGAGGACCAGATGGGCGTCCGTCACTTCGGCGGATGTGGGCCGGTGTGCGGCGCCAACACCCACCACCGTCAGGCGAACCTGCGCGTGATCCCCCACGATCAGGTTCTGTGGCAGCGGGACGAGGGCGGACGAACCGCCAGTTCCGGAATGCCCCCCAAACGTGGTCACCAGTTCGATGACCGACCCGTCCGGCGCATCGACGCGGACGCCCGCGCCATGCGGAAGCGCGCCGGTGGTCAGCGACAGCCAGACCCTCTCATTGGCAGTGGGCGTTCGCGGAAGCTTCAGCGTCATGAATGCGGGTGAGGCGGCGAGCGCTGGCAGGCCGAGGAGCCCTGCGAGCAGGATCGCCGCCGTCCCGCGCATCTACTGCGACAGGATGTCGACGGAGACGAGCCTGGCGCCGTTGCCCACCTCGTGGCCTCCACCCGACATGGCCATGCCTTTGTTGAGTTTGAGGTTGCGGCCGTTGCCGGCGCCGTGGCCGTCCTCGCGCACGACCGACAGGGTCTGCTCCTTGAGGGCGCGCATGCTCGCCGCCTGCTGGCCGCGCAGCGGCACAACCACCGAGATCTGGCCGCTCATCATGTCATGCCCGAAAAAGCTGATCAGCTCCACGAAGTGCGGATTGCCCGGGCCGATGTTGCGCGTATCCGCAGGGGCGTTGAGCAGGATCTTGTAGGTCGAGCCGAACCCGCCCGCCGGAATGTCGATCACGACCTTGGCGAACAGAGGCGCGTCGCTCGGCGTGCTGGAGGCAAGGTTGAATTTCGCGCTGGCCGGCGCTCCCGCGCCGAGTGCGCTGGCGACGACGCGTCCTTGCGTCAATCCCGGCGCCGCGTTGGCGGCCACGGCCACGGGCGATTTCGGAACGACTTCCTCGCCGGTGCCCGGCTCGTAGTCGTAGTCGAACTTGCCGATCTCCACGAACTCCTTGGCATAATGTGGCGCGACTTTCCCGCTGTCGTCGACGAAGAAGAGGAACGGTTCGGCCTCCCAGGCGTCCTTGTCCGTACCCTGCGGGGTCGTGGGCTTCTTGTAGGCAATCTGCTTGCGCGTCCACACGTCCCACAGCCGGTCCATGTTGGAGTGATGCAGGAAGAAGATGGGATCGACGGGCGAGAGATTGGCCTGCATGAACCCGCCATTGTCCCTGATCGGCTGGCCGGCGATGTCGTAGACGATGCCGCCCACGCAATTGTGGATCTTGTTGTGCGGGAACATCTCCAGCGGCCCGAAACCCGACATGTCGGAATGATGCGCGGCCTTGGCGCTGCCGAAGGTAATGAAGTCGGACGGCGACAGGCTGAGCAGCACTTGCGTCTTTGATGCCGAATTTGACGTGAACTCGTCGAGTTTCGGATTTTCCTTCTTGAGTCCGCGCGCCTGGCTGATGTTGAAGAACATCGGGCCGTTCGGCGGATCCTTGATGTCCTTCCACATGTCGTCCGCCGTCGTGTAGTTGCGGATCTTCAGCTCCGCCAACTGATCGGACGTGAACTCCTTGTGGTACATGTAGTCGAGCTGCTTCGCGAACGCGCCGTAGAAGTCGTTGAAGGCGGGGATGAAGCCCGGCGTCGTCGGCGTCAGCCAGGGTTCGTACATGACGGCCGGAACCTCCTGCACCCTGGACCAGTCCCAATAGGGAATGGCGAAATCCTTGACGCCCGTCACCCGGCGGCAGATCTGCTCGAAATAGCCCATATAGCCGCGATGCCATGGCAGGAACCACCAATTGCCGTGCGGGCAATCCATCGTGTGGGTCATCGCGTAGCGGTACATGTTGAACGGGTCTTCAACCTTCTGCGAGTGCAGCATCCTGATCGCGGCCGCGAGGACTTTCGCCATCTCCTGGCCCTTGGTGCTCGTGACGTTCCAGCGCCGCCAGGTCGCACTGCTCTGCGCAACGGCAGAGCCCAGCGGGAGGATCGTCACGGTCGTGGCCGCGAGGGTGGTTTCTATGAAATGACGGCGTGTAAGCCCAGAACTTGATTTGCGCATATTTGCCCCCCAATAGTCGTCCCCAAGGACTCGCATGGTAACCACAGAAACGGGACAAATAAAAGGTTGTATTCAGCCCTTGAGTTCCGCCATCCGCGCGATGACGGCTTCCGCTTCCGCCATGATCTCCCGCACGATCTCGCCCGCTGTCTTCACGGCATGCACGCCGCCCGCGCCCTGGCCCATGGCGAAGGCGGAGCGTTCGCGGGAAAGGCCATCGATCTGTCCGCCGATGCCGCCCATGACGCCCGCCTGGCTCGACAGCATCGCCTGGGCGGGGAACTTCTGGATGTCCTGCGGGCGGGCTTCCCAATCCCTGACCCATTCGTTGTTGAACACGCGCATCGGCTTGCCGGAATAGGAGCGCGTCACGATCGTGTCCTCGTCGCGCGCGTCCAGGATCACCTGCTTGTAGAGCGCGCCGGCATGCGCCTCCGCCGAGGCGATGAAGCGGGTTCCGATCCACACGCCTTGCGCGCCCAGCGCCAGCGCCGCCGCCAGCCCGCGGCCGTCGACAATCGAACCCGCCGCGATGACGGGAATCTTCACCGCATCCACGATCTGCGGGATCAGCGCCATGCCGGCGATACGCCCGGTATGTCCGCCAGCTTCCGTGCCTTGCGCGACAACGGCATCGAGCCCGCCCGTCTCGGCGGATTTCGCATGCTTCACCGTGCCGTTGACGTTCATCACTTTCAGCCCGGCGTCGTGAAACTTCTTCACCAGGTGCGGCGGCGGCACGCCGAGGCCGGAGATGAACGCTTTCGCGCCGCCTTCGATGATCGCATCCGCCGTGCGCTCCAACGATTCCGGAACCGCCGCCAGCAGATCGACGCCGAACGGTTTGTCGGTGAGGTCGCGCACGCGCTTAATCTCTTCCGCGATCTCCTTCTGCGAGCGCCCCGCCATGCCGAGGCATCCGAACCCGCCCGCATTCGACACCGCCGCGCACAACTCCGCGTAAGACACGCCGCCCATCCCCGCGAGCATGATGGGATAGTCGATGCCAAGCATGTCGCAGAGTGGCGTGCGGATGGTCATGGGGTGGTCCTCGCGTCGCGGCGGCTCAACCGAACCGCCTCTGCGCCTCCCGCGTCAAGCCTAACGCAACGGAAAGGAAGTCCGAGCCCGCGGTGCCGCGTGCGTCTGGCGCGGCGCCCGCGATGGCGCGCTGCACGGCGGGGACGCGGCTGGAGCCGCCGGTGAAGAAGATGGTCTGGATCTGATCCGGCCGCACACCCGCGCGCGTCACGCATTCGCCGGCCACGGTGCGCAGTTTGTCGAGCTTGTCGCGGATGCTGTCCTCGAAGCCCGTTTGCGTCGCGCGCGCGGCAAGGCCGGTTTCCAGGAAGTCGAGGGGCAGGGCGATCTCGGCCGCTTCGCTGAGCGCGATCTTGGCGTCCTCCACCGCGAAGGCGATGCGGTGGCCGAGATGGCGGCGGAGCGTCTTCAACAGCCGCGCCACCTTGTCGGGTTCGCAGGCCTGCTTCAGCAGCGCGGCCACGTCACGTTCGTTACGCCAGGTATAGGCGAAGTTGATGGTCGGCCAGGTCGCCAGCTCGTGATAGAGGCCGCGTGGCATCGGCAGGTCCTTCTCGGTGAGCTGCGTGCCCAGGCCCAGCATCGGCATGATGGCGGCGAGGTTGAGCCGCGTGTCGAAATCCGTGCCGCCGATGCGGACACCGGCATTGGCCAGGATGTCCGCCCGCCGGTCGGACAGCGCGCGCCGCTCCGGCCCGATGCGGATGACCGTGAAGTCCGACGTGCCGCCGCCGATGTCCGCCACCAGCACCAGCTCCTCGCCCGTGGCCGTCTCTTCATAGTGATAGGCCGCCGCGATGGGCTCATACTCGAAACGAACGTGACGGAATCCCGCGCGGTGGGCGATGCCTTCCAGCACGCTTTGCGCCCGCGCGTCTGCCACGTCGTCGCCGTCCACGAAGCGCACCGGGCGGCCATGCACCACCTCGGTTATCTCTTCGCCGACAAAGGCTTCCGCGCGCGCCTTCAGGTGGCGCACGAAGATTTCCACCACCTCGGTCAGCTTGATGCGGCGCCGGCCGACGGCGGTGGTCTCGTCGATCAGTGGCGAGCCCAGGATGGTTTTCAGCGCCCGCATCAGCCGTCCCTCCCGTCGGCCGATATAGGTGTCGACGGCCTCGCGCCCGAACAGCACACGGCCGTGCTCCTCGAAGTCGAAGAAGATGGCCGATGGGATAAGACTGGATGCACCCTCAACGGGCGCGAGCGTGGGCGCACCGTTCCGCATCACGCCGATGGCGGAATTGGAGGTGCCGAAATCGAGACCGCAGGCAGGCATGGGCGAACCCCTCACTGAAATGGGGTTCTCATCTATTACGCATTTCGTGGGCTTGCCAGTCTGTTTCTTCGTACTTATACTGGGCCACCTAGTGGGATGCCTCGAACGCGGGCGTCCCTTTTTTGTTTATACCGGTTTTTGTTTGTGTACGGGCGATGTTCGAAATCCGCATCCTGAAATCCGGCGACGAAAGCGTGCTGACGCGCGTGGCCGATGGCGTGTTCGACAACGAGGTCGATCCCAAACTGGTGCGCGAGTTCCTCGCCGACCCGCATCACCACATCGCCGTCGCCATCGACGACGGAATCGTCGTGGCCTCGGTGTCAGGCGTCGACTACATCCATCCCGACAAGCCGCGTGAACTCTGGATCAACGAAGTGGCGGTCGCCGCCAGCCATCACCGCCGCGGCATCGCCAAATCCACGCTCAATTGCCTGATCGCCCATGCGCGCACGCTCGGCTGCCACGAAGCCTGGGTGTTGACGGACAAGAGCAACACCGCCGCGTGCGCGCTCTACGAGTCTCAAGGCGGCGCCTCGATGGGCGACGAGATGGAAGGCTTCGAGTTCAAGCTGAAGCGATAGGTTACGGCGTCATCCGCGACCAGCCTTCGGGGCCGAGCGCTTCGAGCGGCTGGAAGCGCGCCTTGTAGTCCATCTTGGCGCTGCCGCGGATCCAGTAGCCGAGATACACATACTGAAGCCCACGCGCCCGCGCCACTTCGATGTGATCGAGGATCATGGCGGAGCCAAGGCTGCGGGCGATCTCGCCGGGGTGATAGAAACTGTAGACCATCGACAACCCGTCGCGCAGCACGTCGGTCAGCGCGCAGGCCATCAGCGGGCGGCCCTGCTCGGTGGGGCCGCGATATTCCACGATGTGGGTTTCGACCGGCGTCTCTTCCACCATCGCCACGTAATCGAACAGGCCCATGTCGGACATGCCGCCGCCGGCGTGGCGCGAGTCGAGATAGGCGCGCAGCAGCGCGAACTGCTCGCGCGTCGCTTCCGCCGTCACGGGATGGCGGGTGAGATCGAGGTTGCGGCGCTGGATGCGGCGCTGGCCGCGCGAGGGCTCGAAGTCGTTGACCACGATCCGCACGGAGACACAGGCGTTGCAGCCTTCGCAGGCCGGGCGGTAGGCGATCATCTGGCTGCGGCGGAAACCGGAATGTGTCAGCGCCTCGTTGAGGCCTTGGGCGAAGCTGCCGTTGAGGCGCGCGAAGACCTTGCGTTCGATGCGGCCGGGCAGGTACGGGCATGGCCCGCCGGGCGTGAGGAAAAATTGCGGCAGACGTGCTGTGCGTTGGTCCGTCAAGGGAACCGCCCGGGAATTCCAACGCAAGTATGACGCGACAATCCCGTTTTGCGCCAGTCCGCCGAAGCGTCACGGTGAATTTTGTTTGCGGCGTTACCGCAGCGGACAGTTCCTAGAACTTGTTGCCCGGCGGAACCGGCGGCGCCTCGCGCAGCAGCACGATGGAGAGGCGGCGATTGGCCGAGGAATTGGGGTCTTCTGGCAGCAGCGGCTGCGAGCCGGCCCGTCCGGCGACCTCATAGATCCGGTCGCTGTCGACGCCGGCGCCGGTGATGATGGCACGCGCGGCATTGGCGCGGGAGGCAGACAGCTCCCAATTTGCCGCACCGCCGCCATCCGCGCCCGCCGTGTGGCCGGAGATGGAGATGCGGTTGGGCAGCCGGTCGATCACTTTGGAGACGGCCTCCAGCAGCTTCTTGGTATAGGGCATGGGTTCCGTGCCGCCGGGCTGGAACATCGGCTTGCCGTCCTGGTCCACGAGTTGGATGCGCAGGCCCTCGGGCGTGTTGTCCACGATGACCTGGCGGGAGAGGGCGGCGATGTCGGGGCTCTCCTGCATCGCCTGGCGGATCGATTCGGCCGCACTCTCGAAATCGCGGTCCTGCGAGGAGGGCACGGCGCGCTGGAGATGATCGTCGCTGGTGACCTGCGAGGCGGGCGCGGTGCCTTTTGCGTCGGTGGCGCCGCCTGCGTGCGTCTGGGTCTCTTTGGAGTGGGTAGGGTCAGAGGGCGCTGGCGGCGTCGTCTTGTTGTAGACGGAGACCGCGCCACCGGCGCGCGCGCTTTCCTGGCCCAGAACCTTGCCGCCCAGCAAGCCGCCGGAGCCGCTGGAGGTCTGCGAGATGCTCTGGGCGGCGAAATAATCTGCGATGCCGCGCTTCTGCTCGGGCGTCGTGGTGTTGATCAGCCACATGAGCAGGAAGAAGGCCATCATCGCGGTGACGAAATCGGCATAGGCGACTTTCCACGCGCCGCCGTGATGGCCGCCGTGCCCGCCTTTCTTGATGCGCTTGACGATGATCGAACCGTCCGCCGCCACGCCCAACCCCTTGCGGGCGCGTCAGCCTGGGCTTTCCCCCGCCGCGCGCCTCGCCTAATTTCGAACCCGGATCATGCCGCAACGGCGTTAACCGAGCGTTGCGGCCGCAAAAGGCCCGGTCATGGATTTCGACAGTCGTGCATTCCGCCGCGCCTTGGGCGCTTTCCCGACCGGCGTGGCCGTGGTCACCGCCCTGGCTGAGGGCGGGGGCGTGATGGGGATCACGGTGAATTCCTTCACTTCGGTCTCGCTGGACCCGCCTTTGGTGCTGTGGTGCCTGGACCGCAAGTCGGACCGCTTCCGCACCTTCGTGGAGGCGCGCCATCACACCATCTCGATCCTCGGCACGGCGCATGAGGAAGTCTCGTCCCGCTTGGCCCGCCAGGGCGCGCATTCGCTGGATGGCATTCCGCTGCTCGACACCACGGCCGGACCGCCCGCTTTGGAAGACGCGCTCGCCATCTTCGAATGCGAGCGCCATGCGGTGCATGAGGCGGGCGACCACGCCATCCTGATCGGGCAGGTGCTGCGGTTCGCGCGCCGCGAGGCCGGTGCACCGCTGGTGTTCTTCCAGGGGCGTTACGGCGCGCTGGCGGGTTAGTTACGCCGCCGCGCGGACGCGTCTGCGTGGGCCGGGGCGATGATGGCCCGGATGCTCGTTGTGGGCTTTGTCCTCCACGAAGAGCGAGATGAGCTGGTCGGTCATGGCGCCGCCGAGCTGTTCGGCGTCCACGATGGTCACGGCCTTGCGGTAATAACGCGTCACGTCATGGCCGATACCGATGGCGGTGAGCTCGACGGCGGATTTGCTCTCGATGTCCTCGATGACATGGCGCAGATGGCGCTCGAGATAATTCCCCGCATTCACCGACAGCGTGGAGTCATCCACCGGCGCGCCGTCGGAGATCACCATCAGGATCTTGCGCTGCTCGGGGCGATTCACGATGCGATTGTGCGCCCACATCAGCGCCTCGCCGTCGATGTTCTCCTTGAGCAACCCCTCGCGCATCATCAGGCCGAGATTCTTGCGCGCGCGGCGCCAGGGCTCATCGGCGCTCTTGTAGATGATGTGGCGCAGATCGTTGAGGCGGCCGGGATGGGGCGGCTTGCCGTCCGCGATCCACTTCTCGCGGGACTGGCCGCCTTTCCAGGCGCGCGTCGTGAAGCCCAGCACCTCGGTCTTGACGGCGCAGCGTTCGAGCGTGCGGGCGAGGATGTCGGCGCACATCGCCGCCACCATGATCGGCCGCCCGCGCATCGAGCCGGAATTGTCGAGCAACAGAGTCACGATCGTGTCGCGGAAGGTCATGTCCTTCTCGCGCTTGTAGGACAGCGGATACATCGGATCGATGATGATGCGCGGCAGGCGCGAGGAATCGAGCAAGCCCTCTTCGAGGTCGAATTCCCACGAGCGGTTCTGCTGCGCCATCAAGAGGCGCTGCAGCTTGTTGGCCAGCCGGGCCACGACGCCCTGCATCGCCTGGAGCTGCTGGTCGAGAAAATTGCGCAAGCGCCCAAGTTCTTCCGGATCGCAAAGATCAGCGGCGGAGATGATCTCGTCGAACTGGGTGGTGTGGATTTTGTAGCCCCATTCGTCCTGATGCGAGAAAGGCTGTTCGGGGCGGAAGGGTTTGGCGCCTTCGTCGCTCTCCTGCTGCTCGGAGGCTTCCGACATCTGGTCGGACTGCATCTCCGCGGCCATCTCATCGCCCTCGGAGCCGTCGCTCTCGGACATCTCGGCTTCGGAGGTTTCCGTCTGGCTCTCGCTGTCGCTTTCGCCGCCCTCGTCGGATTGCGGTTCGGGCTCGCCGTCCTCGTTCTCGCCGTCGGCTTCCGCGTCGTCGCCGGCGTCTTCACCCATTTCAAGATCGCGCAGGATGGTGCGGGTGAGTTTCGCGAACGCCTTCTGATCGCGCATCGTGGTTTCGAGCCGGGCGAGGTCCTTGCCCGCCTTCTCCTCGATCCACGGACGCCACAGATCGACGATGTTGCGCACGCTTTCGGGCGGCGGCGCACCGGTCAGCTTCTCGCGCACGATGAGGCCCAGCGCATCGGCCAGCGGCGCTTCGGACCGGTCGCGCGCCTTGGCGAGTCCCTTGGCGGTGAGCTTGGATTCGAGATTGGCGGTGAGGTTCGCGGCCACGCCCGCCATGGCGTTGGCGCCGATGGCTTCCACGCGCGCCTGCTCGGCGGATTCGAACACCGCCGCCGCGTCCGCCGATTGCGGGCGATATTGATCGTGCAGGCTGTCTTCGTGATAGGCGCGGCGCAGTGCGTAAGCGTCGCCCTGTCCGCGCACGATGGCGATCTCGTTCGGCGGCAGATTGCGCGAGGGCAGCGGCAGGCGTGCCTTCAGCCCCTTCAGCGCCGGCGGCTCCGCCGAGAAATTGACTTCGAGTTCAGGCTCCCCTGCAAGCGCCCGCACCGCCGTACCGACAGCGCGCTTGAACGGCTCGGAGGGATTTTCGGGTTTCATTCTGATGTGTCATGGCCCGCGACTGCGAGCCACCCAGTTGGGTTCTGCACCATCTGCGACGCGTCACCTGGGTGGCCCGCAGTCGCGGGCCATGACACTGAGTGGGTCACGCCACCAGCACCTTCGCGGCGGACTCCGGAAGCTCCTCGCCGAACGCGCGCTGATAGAACTCGGCCACGCTCGCCCGCTCCAATTCGTCGCACTTGTTCAGGAACGTCACGCGGAACGCAAAGCCCGTGTCACCGAAGATCTCCGCGTTCTCGGCCCAGGTGATCACCGTGCGCGGGCTCATCACGGTCGAGAGATCGCCGTTGATGAAGGCGTTGCGTGTCATGTCCGCCACGCGGACCATGGCGGAGAGCTTCTTCTTGTCGAACGTCGGCACCTTGGCGGCGACGATGTCCACTTCCTCGTCATGCGGCAGGTAGTTGAGCGTGGTGACGATGTTCCAGCGGTCCATCTGGCCCTGGTTGATCTGCTGCGTGCCGTGATAGAGGCCCGTCGTGTCGCCCAACCCGATCGTGTTCGTCGTCGAGAACAGGCGGAACGAGGCGTGCGGCGTGATGACCTTGTTTTGGTCCAGCAAGGTGAGCTTGCCATGCGATTCCAGCACGCGCTGGATGACGAACATCACGTCCGGACGGCCGGCGTCATACTCGTCGAAGGTTAGCGCCACGGGATGCTGCAGGCACCACGGCAACAGGCCTTCGCGGAATTCGGTGATCTGCTGGCCATCCTTCAGCACGATGGCGTCTTTGCCGATCAGGTCGATGCGGCTGATGTGGCTGTCGAGATTGATGCGCACGCAGGGCCAGTTGAGCCGCGACGCCACCTGCTCGATATGCGTCGACTTGCCGGTGCCGTGATAGCCCTGGATCATGACACGGCGGTTGTGCGCAAAGCCCGCGAGGATCGCGAGCGTGGTGTCGCGGTCGAAGCGATAGGACGCATCGTGCTCGGGCACGCGCTCGCTTGGCTCCTTGAAGCCCATGACCTTCAGCTTGGCGTCAATGCCGAAGGTCTTCTTCAAGTCGACGGGAACGTCGGGGAGGCCTTCGATAGGCTGGATGTTCATGATGTCGTGGTCCGGCGTAAGATGTCTCGTGCGGGGTGACCGCCGCATGAGCTTGGGGCGCTCGCGCCGCCCTAGGTCAGCCCGGAGGCGCGCAACACGCCATAGGCCTTGATAACCTGCTTCAGACGCTCTTCCGCGCCCCGATCGCCGCCGTTCGCGTCGGGATGAAACCGCTTCACCAGTTCCTTATACCGCGCCTTGATCTCAAGCAAGGTGGCGGTTTGCTCCAGGCCCAGCGTCTCCAAAGCGGCGAGTTGCGGGCGCAGAAGGCGGCGCTCCGGCGCGCGCGGTTTGGGCTTTTCCGCTGCGTCAGCAAAGACGCCGAAACGTTCCTCATAGGACTCATGCCCGTCGCGCATGCGAGCCGAGCGTTTGCCGAGCGGCCAGGTGGGGCGGTGGCCGGTGATGGCGTCGATGCGGAAGGCCTCGATCTCGGCCTCGCTCATGCCGCTGAAATAGTCCCAATGCTCATTATGGGCGCGGGCATGCGCCTGGCAGAACCAGAAATGTTCGCCGAGATTGTTCCGCGCCTTGGGAACCCGGAACGCGCCTTCGCCCGCGCAACCCGCGTGGTCGCACGCCCGCGTCGCCTTCACGGCCACGAGCGGCACATCCGGCTTGATGCGCATGTCCTTGCCGAAGCGCGGTTTGTATTGGGCGTTTGCCATTGTGCGAGTATGGGGACTGAGTGTGAAAAAACAAGAAAACCTATTGCTTGACAACACGCATTTCTTCCGCCGAAACAAATAGATGAGCATTAAGGACGTCCTGCGAGACAAATTGACCGCGGCCTTCGCGCCGCTGTCGCTCGACGTGATCGACGACAGCGCGCTGCATGCCGGGCACGCCGGCGCGCGCCCGGGCGGCGAGACACATTTCCGTGTGCGCATCGTGTCGCGGGCGTTTGCTGGGATGGGGCGCGTGGAGCGGCAGCGCCACGTCTACGCAGTGTTGGCCGAGGAGATGAGCGGTCGCGTCCACGCCCTGGCGCTGACGGTGCTGGCTCCAGAAGAACAATCGCCCTCCTAACCACCACCGTCATGGCCGGGCTTGTCCCGGCCACCCATAACCGCCGTGCTTGCCGGAAAAGATAACGGCGGTCCGTGTTGTCCCGTTTGCCACTGAGGGTATGGGTGGCCGGGACAAGCCCGGCCATGACGATTTTGGTTTCGTTGATTTGGTCGAGCGAGTGACCCTCACTCCTGTTCCGGATCGTCCTGTTGCGGCGGCATGATCCTCAGCGCGGTGATCTGGTTCCGCTGCCGCCGCAAAATCTCAAACTGGAACCCGTGGAATGCGAATCTCTGCCGCGCCTCCGGGATCGCGCGGGCTTCGTGGATGACGAGGCCGGCGACGGTGGTGGCCTCCTCGTCCGGCAGGTTCCAGTCGAGTTCGCGGTTGAGTTCGCGGATGGGCGTGCCGCCATCCACGACATAGGAGCCGTCGGCCTGCTTGCGGATGGTACCGCGCGAATCGGCTTGCTGGTCGTCGGGGATGTCGCCCAGGATTTCGTCGAGGATGTCCTCACGGGTGATCACGCCCTGCAGGCCGCCATACTCGTCCACCACCAGCGCGAAATGCGAGCGGCGCTGGCGGAAGGCACGCAGTTGCTCTTCCAGCGTGGTGGTGTCGGGCACGAACCACGGCTCGATCATCAGCGACAGAATGTCGAAGCCCTCGAACGAGCCGTGGCGCTTGGCATATTCCTTCACGACATCGCCCGCGCGCAGCACGCCCACGATGTTCTCCGGCGTGCCGCGCCACACCGGCACGCGGCTGTGCTCGGCGGCGGTGAGCGCGTCGAACAGCGCGTCCGGCGGCTGGTCGGCATCGACGGCGATGACGGCGCGGCGATGCACCATCACATCCGCGATCTGGAGTTCGCGCAGATCGAGCACGCCCGTCAGCATGTCGCGATGGGCGCGCTCCACATTGCCTTCCTGGTGATGGACCTCCACCGTGCCGCGGATGTCCTCATGCGGCTCGACCACGTCGCCGCTCTCCTCCTGGCGCAATCCGAATATCCGCAGCACCCACCACACCACCACCTGCACCGTGCCAACGATAGGGGCGAGCAGGGTGACGAACAGCGCGACCGGCCGCGCCACGGTGAGCGCGACGCGGTCCGTCCGCGCGATGGCGAGCGTCTTGGGCAGCACCTCGGCGAAGATGAGGATCAGCAGCGTCATCGCGATGGTGGTGATGATGACGGCGGTCTGCCCGAAGCGTATCGCCAGCACGTCGGTGGCAAGAGATGAGGCCAGGATGTTGACGAAGGTGTTGCCCAGGAGCAGCGCGCCGATCAGCCGCTCGCGGTTCTCGACCAGCCGGTTGATGCGGGCGGCGGCGCGCGATCCGTCTTTCTCGAGCTGATGCATCCGCCCCTTGGACACGGCGGTGAGCGCCGTCTCCGATCCGGAGAAGAATCCCGAAGCGACGATGAGGACCAGAACGATCCCGGCGGAGATGACTATGGTGCTGTCCATTATCTTTCTTCCTAGGCGAGGAGCGCCTGCACCGCGTCCATGGGGACGTCGGAGGTCACAAAAGCTTGCCCGATGCCGCGGGCGAGGATGAAGGTGAGTTTGCCGTCGCGTGCTTTCTTGTCGTGCATCATGTGGCGGATCAGCGTTCCGGCGGAAAGGTGCGGGCCGGAGAGGTCGGCGATGGAAGCGGGCAAGCCCATCGCGCGCAGATGCGCCTCGATCCGTTCGGCGTCGGATGCGGGCGCAAGGCCCAGCGTCGCCGACAGCCGGAACGCCAGCGCCGTGCCGATGGCGACGGCCTCGCCATGCAGCAGCCGGTCGGAGAAGCCCGTCGCCGCTTCCAGCGCGTGGCCGAAGGTGTGGCCGAGATTGAGCAGCGCGCGCTCGCCGGTCTCCCGCTCGTCGCGCGCCACGATCTCCGCTTTCATGCGGCAGGAATGCGCGACCATGTACGTGCGCGCGGCCGTGTCACCCTTCGCGGCTTTGGGCCCGTTCGTTTCCAGCCATGCGAAGAAATCCGCATCGCCCAGCGCGCCATATTTCGCGACCTCGGCATAGCCCGCGAGGAATTCGCGCTCGGGCAGGGTGGCGAGCAGGCCGATATCGGCGAGCACGACACGCGGCTGGTGGAACAGGCCGACGAGGTTCTTGCCCTCCGGCGTGTTGATCGCCGTCTTGCCGCCGACGGAGGAGTCCACCTGCGCCAGAAGCGTGGTGGGGATTTGCGCAAAATCGATGCCGCGTTTGAGCACGCCGGCGGCGAAGCCCGTAAGATCGCCGATCACGCCGCCGCCAAAGGCCACAATCAGTCCGCCGCGCTCCACGCCCAGATTGAGCAGCGCGCCGGTCAGCCGTTCCAGCCCCGCGAAACTCTTCGTCGCCTCACCGGCCGCGACCACCACCGGCCGCGCGTCGAGCCCCGCCTTGCGCAGCGACGTCATCAGCGCATCGAGATGCAGCTTCGCCACGTTCTCATCCGTCACCACGGGCGTCACCCCGCGTGCGAAGGGCTTCAGCCGCTCGCCCGCCTCGCCCACCAGACCGGTGCCGACATGGATGTCATAGGCGCGGTCGCCCAGCCCGACGGTTATGCTCTCGCTCACTCCAGCACCTCGCGTTCCTTCAGCGCGGCCAAAATCCGGTCGACGGAAACCTGATGCGGTCCGTTCTCGCTGTCCACCGTGAGGTCGGCCTCGGCATAAAGCGGTTCGCGCTGGGCGAGAAGCCGCTCCAGGATTTCGCGCGGATCGCCGTCGCGCAGCAAAGGCCGCGTGTCGCGCCGCCCGACCCGGGCCAGCAGCACCTCCACCGGCGCCTTGATCCACACCGACATCGCACCCGCCTTGATTCGCGCCCGCGTCTCGGCATCGCAGAAGGCGCCACCGCCGGTCGCCAGGATGTGCGCAGGTTCGGTCAGCAGCCGGGTGATCACCTTGCGCTCGCCGTCCCGGAAAGCGCCCTCGCCGAAGCGGGCGAAGATCTCCGAGATGGTGCAGCCGGCCGCTTCCTCGATCTCGGTATCGGCATCGCGGAAGCCGACATTCAGCCGGGTGGCGAGGCGGCGGCCGAGGGAACTTTTCCCGGCCCCCATCATCCCCACCAGCACCACCGTGCGATTCAAGCGGTCCATGCCGTCCTCGCTAACATGCCGCTTGCGCGGACGGTAGGGTTTCCGCCACAAAGGACGCGAACAAGCGGACATTTCGACATGGGTTGGACGGCGCGCATCGTCATCGCGGTCATCGTGCTTCTGGTGGTGGGCGCGGGGGCGCTTGGCATCTACGGCAGCATGAAGACTCCCCCGCAACATGACATCGAGACGCCGGTCACGCCTCCAAGCGGCGGCTAAGTGAGCCGCGACGCCGTCGAAGCCTTCCTCGACATGATGAGCGCCGAACGCGGCGCCAGCCGCAACACGCTGGAGGCCTATCGCCGCGACTTGGCCGCCTTTCATGGCGAGTTGGCGGGACGCGGCAAGGCTCTTAAGACCGCCACGCGCGAGGACGTGCGCAAGCACCTCGCCGGGCTGGCGGCCATCACCAAACCCTCCTCGCAGGCGCGGCGCCTGTCGGTGCTGCGCCAGTTCTACGGCTTCGCCTATAGCGAAGGCTGGCGAAAGGACGACCCCACCAACGCGCTGGACGCTCCCAAACGCGGACGCCCGCTGCCGAAAGTGCTGTCGCCGAAGAATGTGGAGGACTTGCTGGACGAAGCGCGCAAGCCGAAGCGCAAGGAGAAGGCGGACGACGAAGACATCCGTCTCGCCTGCATCGTCGAACTGCTCTACGCCTCGGGCCTGCGCATTTCCGAGCTGGTGTCGCTCAAACTGGCTGCCGTGAAAGGCAAGCGCGACTTCCTGCACATCCGCGGCAAGGGCAACAAGGAACGCCTGGCGCCGCTCAACCAATCCGCCCGCGACTCCATCGCCGCCTATCTGACCGTTCGTCCGGACGCGGACAGCCCATTCCTGTTCCCCTCGCGCGGCGTGGAGGGCCATCTGACCCGCCGCCGCTGTCACCAACTGCTCAAAGAACTGGCAGTCCGCGCTGGCATCAACCCGGACAAACTCTCCCCGCACGTCCTGCGCCACGCCTTCGCGACGCACTTGGTGGAAGGCGGCGCCGACTTGCGAAGCGTGCAGACGCTGCTGGGCCACGCCGACATCGCCACGACGCAGATCTATACCCATGTGGCAAGAGATCGATTGAAACGGACCGTCGAGTCCGCGCATCCTCTTAGCAATAAGCGCTCGAAAGGCTGATCCCGTGAGCTTCAGACCCGTTGTGCGGCAGGTGCCGCCGAGACTCTATCGTTCCAAGTTGTTCGTGCCGGGCGCGCGGCCTGCACTGTTCGAGAAGGCGGCTGCGAGTGCGGCGGATGTCGTGTGTCTCGATCTGGAAGACGCGGTGGCCCCCTCCGACAAGGACAAGGCGCGCGACAACATCGTGGCGGCGCTCAACGATGTGAATTGGGGCAGCAAGATCGTCACCGTCCGCATCAACGGGCTCGATACCGACTTCTGCTACCGCGATGTGCTGGCGCTGGTCGAGAAGGGCGGCGAGCGGCTGGATGCGATCATGATCCCCAAGGTCGGCAGCGGCGCGGATGTCTACGCCATCGACATGCTGATCACCCAAGCCTCCAGCTTCGTGAAGCGGAAGAAGAAGATCGGCCTCGAAGTCATCATCGAAACGGTCTCCGGCCTCACCAACATCGACGCCATCGCATCCGCGTCGCCGCGCATGGAGACGCTGCATTTCGGAGCCGCGGACTTCGCCGCCAGCCAGGGCATGCGCACAACCAACATCGGCGGCGGCAACGCGGATTACGTGATGCTCAGCGACGGACCAGGCGAACGCATGCGCCACTGGAACGATCTGTGGCACTACCCGCTGTTCCGCCTCTGCCAGGCCGCGCGCGCCAACGGCCTCGTGCCGATCGACGGTCCGTTCGGCGATTATTCCGATCCCGACGGTTTCCGCGTCCAGGCCAACCGCACCGCGATCCTCGGCTGCGAAGGCAAATGGGCGATCCATCCAAGCCAGGTGGCCCTCGCCAACGAGATCTATACGCCGCCCGAAAAAGAAGTCGCCCGCGCCGAAGCCATCCTCGCCGCCATGAAGGACGCACAGGAGAAGGGATTGGGCGCCGTCGCTCTGAACGGCGTGCTGATCGACGCGGCCTCGATCCGCCAGGCGGACGTGATCGTCAAGCAGATGACGATGATAAAGAATAAAGTTGGAGGTTGAGAACGTAGCGGACAAGCTTGACTATAAGGAATAGGCGCGTTGAACTAGCGTGATTTTATTTTCCGTTAGGATTTATCTATGGGTGTTTTTGACAAGGCTAAATGTTTGACGGGATTCCACGAATGGTCGTCGTGGACCTATAAGCGTAGCGGTTCGTGTGAGCAAACGCGCTCCTGCAACCGGGCCGGTTGCCACAAAAGCGAATCCCGATCTGAGCACAAATGGCCAGCTTTCAAATACATTGCGCAGGATTCCTGCCAGCAAACGCGCAAATGTTCTCGATGCAGCAAGAAAGAGACGCAGACCGCTGAGCATAAGTGGTCAAGCTGGAGCTTCGTCAAGAATGGCCAGTGTTACCAGAAACGAGTGTGCAGCCGATGTGACGAGGGGGAGCAGCGCCTGGAACACCTATGGGGTGTCTGGGACTATCAATCGCCGAATTCGTGCAGCCAAGTGCGCTTTTGCCGCCGCTGCGACAAGGGCAAAGAGGTACATGAGGCGGCCTTCCAGGATCATAAGTGGTCGCAGCCCAGGCGAATGAATTGTGATGCCTCGATTCAGGCGTGTCAACATTGCGGAAAGATGCATACCAATTTCCTGTTTATGGGTGACAAACTTCATCTTTATGGTCCCTGGGAACGAAGTCCGGGCTCATCGAGAGAATTGCGAAGGTGTCGTGATTGTGGACATATCGAAAGGAATTTTTGAATCGTTAGTACGTCGCTAGGCGGCTGAGCTTCTCCGGGTTCCGCACCGCGTACACCGCCGCGATCCTGTCGCCGTCGCAGTCGATGGTGAGGGCGGAGAAGATGGCCCCGTCCAGCGTCAGCAGCAGGCCGGGTTCGCCGTTGATGTCGATGAGCGACAATCCCGGCACGCCTTTGCCGGCATATTTGCGGGCCAGTCCCAAGAAGAAGCGGATGACTTTGTCGGCGCCATAGACGGGATTGAGCGCCGCCGCGACGCGGCCGCCGCCGTCGGTGTAGGTGATGATGTCGGGTGCGAATAATGTTTCCAGTTCTTTCGGATCGGTGGAGACCGAGGCGGCGGCGAAGCGCAGCAGCAGGTCGCGGTGCTGCTCTGGCGTCGCGCGGCGTTTGGGGCGGCCGGTGCGGACGTGTTCGCGGGCCCGGGTGACGAGTTTGCGGCAGGCGGCTTCGCTTTTCTCCAGCGCGGCGGCGATCTCGGCGTAATCGCAATCGAAGGCGTCGTGCAGGATGAGGGCGGCGCGTTCCTCCGGCGACAGGCGCTCCAGCACGTGCAGCAGCGCCAGCGACAAATCCGAGGCGAGTTCGGCGCGGGCGGCGGGTGCGTCGGCGGCGAAGGCGCGGGCGTCGTCGGGCAGGATCGGCTCGGGCAGCCACGGGCCGACATAGGTTTCGCGCCGGGCGCGCAGCTTGCGCAAGGCGTCGAGCGAGAGGCGCACCGTCGCGGCGGAGAGCCAGGCGCGGGGATCGCGGATATCTTTCGCATCGGCGCGCTGCCAGCGCAGCCAAGCCTCCTGCACCACGTCTTCGGCGGCCGCCATCTCGCCCAGCATGCGATAGGCAATATTGCGCAGATGTCCGCGCTGGCGCTCGAAGACGGCCGTGTCGCTCATGCGGCTTTCAACACCGTGACCTCCGCATCGCCGATGCGCACGCGCTGACAGATCTTCGCGTGACCCATTGCGCGCTTTAGCACCGGAAAATTCCGCGCCGCCATCGCGATGTAGGTGAGCGAGATGAGCGCCTTCTGGCCCCAGCGCGCGGTGATCGTCTCACGAAGATCATCGAGATTATCGGAAGCTTTGAGCAATGCGCGGGCATAGTCGAATCCCAGTTGCGCATCGGCATCCGTTGGCGCGCCGGAGAGTAGCGCCTTGATCGTCTCACCCTTCATGCCTTGCTCGACGGCCTGGTCGGAGGCGATCTGCACGCAGGGGCCGCAATCCTCCACCAGCGCGCCCGAGATGGCGGCGGCGAGGAAGGCATCGCGCGGCGCGTGTGCCGGCCAGCGCAGCATCATCTGCACGCGCGCGAAGCGCCAGAACGCACCCAGCGAGAGATCGGCCAGTTCGTGGAGATAGGTCGCGTCATAGGCATAGCGCGCCTCGAAGCGGCGGAGATACCAGTGCAGCAGGGGCTTCAGCATCACGCCTCTCCCTTGCGGAATTGCTGCACGGCCAGTGCCAGCCCCAGCAGCCCCACAAGAACGACGCCCAGCCCTTCGCTCACCCAGAGCTGTGCGGTGGGCGGCGGATGGTCCGCGATCCACTCCCAGACATGGAACAGTGCATGCAGCGCCGGCCAGATGGAGCCGGCCAGCGCCAAGGTGGTGGCCGTGCGGCCTCGCCACAAAGCGGCCAGGAAGCCCGCGCCGCTGGCGAGGAAGGCGAAGCCGATATCCATGACGAAATGCGGGTTGAAGGGGCCGGTTTCGGCCACGCCGGGTACGGCGGCGTACCAGGCGGCGGGAGCCAACAGCATATAAACGCCGTTAATTCCATGGAACAGGCCCAGGAAACCCAGGAACCAGCGGGCAAAAGACCGGGAAAACATCGTGAAACCTCCGTCCTCCCCCTTAAGACGCGCCAGCCCTGGGATTTGGGACAGATGTCCTTTTGTTGACAGGCCGGGGAGCAGTTGCCACTTAATCAGTCCGGCAAATCACCCGTCCGGCCCCCCTTCGGACCCCTGATCGTATGACCATACACGCCTATCTGGAATTCGAACGCCCCATCGCCGAGCTCGAAGGCAAGATCGTGGAGCTGCGCCAGCTCGCGGCCGCCGATCCGTCGATGGATATCGAGGACGACGTCTCCCGGCTGCAGGCCAAGGCTTCGACGCTGATCAACGACACCTATGCCAAGCTCACGCCCTGGCAGAAGGCGCTGGTCGCCCGCCATCCGGCGCGGCCGCACATGTCGGAATATCTCGCCCAGCTCATCGACGAGTTCACGCCGCTGGCCGGCGACCGGCTGTTCGGCGAGGATCGCGCGGTGGTGGCGGGGCTCGGGCGTTTCCGCGGGCAATCCGTCGCCATCGTGGGCCATGAGAAGGGCAATGACACCAAGAGCCGTCTCAAGCACAATTTCGGCATGGCGATGCCCGAAGGCTATCGCAAGGCCCAGCGCCTGTTCGAGCTGGCGGACCGTTTCAAGCTGCCGGTGCTCTCCTTCGCCGATACGCAGGGCGCCTATCCCGGCGTCGGCGCCGAGGAGCGCGGGCAGGCGGAAGCCATCGCGCGCTCCACGCAGGCCTGCCTCGCGCTCACCGTGCCCTTCGTGGCCACGATCATCGGCGAGGGCATGTCCGGCGGCGCGCTCGGCATCGCGGTGGCGAACCGCGTCTACATGCTGGAGCACTCGATCTATTCGGTGATCTCGCCGGAAGGCTGCGCCTCCATCCTGTGGCGCAGCTCCGACAAGGCGCAGGACGCGGCCGCCGCGCTGCGCATCACCGCGCAGGACCTGCTGGAGCTGAAAGTCATCGACGGCATCGTTCCCGAGCCGCCGGGCGGCGCCCATCGCGCCCCGCAGGACACCATCGACGCCGTCGGCGAACAGATCGCGCATGCGCTCAGCGACATGAGCGGCATGTCTCCCGACGAGATCCGCAAACAGCGCCGCGACAAGTACCTCGCGATGGGCCGCAACCTCGACGCTTAGCGCAATCCACCCTCGTCATGGCCGGGACAAGCCCGGCCATGACGATGAAAAGCGTTCAGTGCACCAGGAACGTCCTCAGCAGGAAGTACAATCCGCCGGAGATCGCCATCGCGGCGGGGAGTGTCAGCACCCAGGCCATGATGATGGAGCGTACGGTGCTCCATTGCAGGCCGGAACCGTTGGCCGCCATCGTGCCGGCGACGCCGCTGGACAGAATGTGCGTGGTCGAGACGGGCAGGCCGTAGAGCTGCGCCGCGCCGATGGTGGCAGCGGCGACGATCTCGGCCGAGGCGCCTTGCGCGTAGGTGAGATGCGTCTTGCCGATGCGCTCGCCGACGGTGACGACGATGCGCCGCCAGCCGATCATGGTGCCAAGCCCCAGCGCGATGGCGACGCAGACCTTCACCCAGAGTGGGATGAAGCGCGTGCCGCTTTGCAGCGAGTCGGTGAAGCTGGCGAGCGTCATCTTCTCTTTCGCGGAAAATTTGGCGCCTTCCGACGGCAACTGCCGGATCGCGTCGCCGGTGAGATACATGTCGTTGCGCAGGTTGGGCGTGGCGGCTGCGGGCACATGCGACAGCGAGCCATAGTTCTTCACGCTGGTGGCGGTCTCGTTCGATAGCAGCGACAAGCTCGCGAAGACTTGCGGCTGGTTCAGCTTCTTGTCGCGCAACGCATCGCCGACGATCTTGCGCGCGGCCTGCGGATCGGTCACCGCGCTGCCGCTGGCATGCGCCGCGAACACCTGGCCCGAGGCCTGCGCGGAAGCCACGAAAGTGGGCGTGTGGTCTTCCGGCATGGTGCGGTTCAGCGCGTAAGCCGTCGGCGCCGCGCCGATCAGGATGAGCATGATGAGGCCCATGCCCTTCTGACCGTCATTGCCGCCATGTGCGAAAGAAACGGCTGTGCAGGTGAGGACCAAGAGGCCGCGGATCCACAGCGGCGGCGGCGCATCTGTCTTGGGCTCCTGGTAAAGCTTGGGCGAGCGGATGAGGAATTTCATGATCAGCAGCAGCAAAGCGGAGAACACGAAGCCCATCAGCGGCGAGAACAGCAGCGCCTCGCCGACATTCATCGCCTGGCCCCAATCGACGCCGGAGGTCGCCTGTCCGGCCGGGGCCATGAACTGGTTGGCGAGGCCGACGCCCATGATCGAGCCGATCAGCGCGTGCGACGAGGAGTTGGGAATGCCCAGCGCCCAGGTGGCGAGGTTCCACACGATGGCCGCGATGAGCAGCGAGAAGATCATCGCATAACCCGCGCTCGATCCCACTTGCAGGATGAGTTCGACGGGCAAGAGCGTGATGATGCCGTAGGCCACCGCACCTGTGGAGACCATGACGCCCAGGAAATTCCAGATGCCCGACCAGATCACCGCGACAACCGGCGGCATCGAGTGGGTGTAGATGACGGTGGCCACCGCATTGGCGGTGTCGTGGAAACCGTTGACGAATTCGAAGCCTAGCGCGATCAAGAGCGCCACGCCGAGCAGCGCGAAGACGCCCAGCGCCAGCGGCTCATGCACGCTCTGGATATCGTCGAGCAGCCCATGCACGCCGTAGCCGACACCGGCCGCCAGCAGCGCGAAGAACACGATGACCGTGACTGGCCCCGTTTTGTGATCGAACTTCGGTTTCGCCGGATAAGCCGCCGCTGTCGTGTCGCTCATGCGCACGTTCCCCCCATTTGCCCGGGCGCGATATAAGCGGGAGTGCGCGAAACTTTTGTGACCGGGGAAGTGCGAGCGCCTGCGGCGAATTCGCGGGTACTTTGGCGAAGGCTCTGATTGGCGGAGGGTATTACCGTGTCATGGCCCGCGACTGCGGGCTACCCAGGTGGTGTTGCACTATTTTCTCCAACTTACCCCAAACAGCGTCATGGCCCGGCTTGTCCGGGCCATCCAATTTCGCCTTCTGGAAAAAAGGAAAATGGATGGCCCGCATAAAGCGGGCCATGACGCATCTATTTAGGGAGCGAAACAAATAGCACTAAGTTGGCTCGCATTTGCACGATCTTTTCCACGGATACATCGCGAAACCGGCCATGCAAGATGCGTGAGACATCCGATTGGCCCATTCCAACAATCTTGGCAGCAGAGGATTGCGTCAGTTCCTGATCATCCATGGCCTGCTGAAAGCGGCTTGCCATCTCCGCCTTGAGTAGATGCGTTTCCGGATCGGGAAAGCCAAGATCGGCAGAGACATTCGCAGAGCCGCGACGAATTTTAGGATTGGTTTTCTTCATCCTACTGCGTCCCTCGCGCTCGTAGACTAGTCAAGCTCATCGCAATTCGCGCACAAATGCACGGATATCCCCCACCAGATCGTCTGGCCTTTCCAGCGCCGCGAAGTGGCCGCCTTCGGTGAAGTCGGTCCAGTGGGTGACGTTGACGTGGCGCTCGACGAGGCTACGCGGCGGGAAGGGGATCAGGTCGATGGGGAAGGCGGCGATGCCGACCGGCTTCTCGATGCGCGCGCCGTTCGGCACGGGCGTGCCGGCGTGGTCTTCCATCAAGCCGCGATACATCCAGGTGGCGGTGTTGAAGCTTTTCGTCACCAGATAGATCATCACATTGGTGAGAAGCTGGTCCTTCGTGTAGACGCTCTCGAAGCCTTTGCGCGTGTCGGACCAGCCGTGGAATTTCTCCACGATCCAGGCGCAGGCGCCGACGGGGGAGTCCATCATGGCGTAGGAGAGCGTCTGCGGCTTGGTGGTCTGTTCGCGGAAATAGGCGCCTTCGAACTCGAACAACGCCGCGGCGCGGGCGGCGTAGTCTTTCTCGTCCTGCGTCTGCGGATGCACGCCGGGTGAGCGCCAGCCGAACATGTTGAGATGCACGGCGCGGCAATTGGCGCTGTCGTAACCCATCCAGCCGGAGACGGAGCTGCCCCAGTCGCCGCCTTGCGCGATGTAATCCTTGAAGCCCAGCACATCGGTCATCAACGCGTCAAAATGGCGGGCGGTGGTGCGCGGGCCGATGGGGCGTTTCGGCTTGCCGGACCAGCCATAGCCGGGCAACGACGGCACGATCACGGTGAAAGCGTCGCGCGCGTCACCGCCGAAGCGTTCGGGATGGGCGAGCTTGTCGATGATGTGCAGAAATTCGAACACCGATCCCGGCCAGCCATGGCTGAGGATCAGCGGCCTGGGCGACGCGCCCGAACCGTCTTCGCGATAGAAATGGATGTCGAGCCCGCCGGCTTCGGCCGTGAATTGCGGGAAGCGGTTCAACTCGGCTTCCCATTTGCGCCAGTCGTAACCGTCCACCCAATAGGCGCAAAGCTCGCGCATGAAATCGAGATTGGCGCCATAGGCCCAACTGTCATCGAGCCCTTCGCCGCGCGGCATCTCATGCCATTCATAGGCGCGGACTTTCGCGATGATCGAGTCAAGCGTGGATTGCGGAACGGCAATCCTGAAGGGTGTCGGCATGGCGGAGTCCTTTAATAGCGGGCCCGCAATTCAAGCACATCACCACCAGCCGCGCCATTTGAACCAGATGATGGGCAGCACCGTCGACAGGAAGATCAGGCCGAGGCCCCATTCATAGCCCCACGCCCAGCTATATTCCGGCATGTTGTGGAAATTCATGCCATACATGCTGGCGATGAAGGTGGGCGGGATACCGACAACGGAGGCGATGGTCAGCACCTTGAAGATGTCGTTCTGCTCGGTGTTGATGAAGCCGAGCACCGCGTCCAGCAGGAACTGCACCTTGTTGGAGAGATGCACCTCGAAATCGCTGAGCGATTGCAGGTCCTGCACCACCACCTTGAAGCGCGCCTGGATTTTGTCGTCGATCCATTCTTTTCCCTTTTCGCCCACGAAGGGGATGACGCGCTGCAGGCCCAGGATAGCGTCGCGGATCTGGGAGAGGTTTTCGCCCGCACCGCCGACGGAGACGAGCGTCTCGCGCATCCGCCTGTTGGAGCGGGAGATGTTGTGCTGGCGCGTGCTGCCGTAACGGCGGAACACGTCGCGCGAGACGGCGGCGAGGTCGGCGCTGGTGTGCTCCAAAGTGTCGGCCGCGAAATCCACCATGCCCTCGGCGATCATGGCGTAGATCTCCGCGCTCGAGCAGCTGAGCTTGTGCTTGGCCAGCGTCTTGCGCACCGTGTCGAAGGCATGCATCTCGGTGTAACGGATGCCCACGATGAAGGCCGGCGCCAGGATGAAGCCGATGGAGGTGGGCATGTCATCCTCGCCATGCGCCATCACCGGCTGGGTCACGATGATGCGGCCGTCTTCTTCCTGAAGGCGGCTGGAAGATTCGATCTCCTCCAACGCGTCGCGCGAGGGGATATCGATGCCGAGCTCGTCCGAGACGGTTTTGATCTCCTCGGGCGTCGGATCATACAGGTCGATCCACACCGCCTCCCTGGGCGACGGCTTCCCGTCCCGGTCCGGATAGGTGAACAGCATCAGTCGTCCTGAAGTGGAATCGCCTCGCCGTAACGTATGACGAAGCGGGAAGGACCCATAAAAAATCTTGCGCTCGTTGCCGCAGGTTAATCCAGATGGAGCGGTTCGGCGGCGCGGGGCGTGGGATTCGCGCAGAGACGCAGAGGAGCGAGCATGTGGTGGCGCATTCGCACTAATTACAAAACCCCAAATAACGTCATGGCCGGGCTTGTCCCGGCCACCCATAACCTCAGTTTCACCGTAGGGACTCTGGAATATGGGTGGCCGCCACGAGGGCGGCCATGACGAACTGTTAGGGCATGGCGAACTGTTGCAGGTCCGCACGCTCCTCTGCGGCTCTGCGTGAATCAACTTCCCTCGCGCCGCCGCACCGGCATATCCGGTCTATAGCGCCCCGTGGCAGTGCTTGAACTTGCGCCCCGAGCCGCAAGGGCAGGGCGCGTTGCGTTGGACTTTGCCCCAGGTGTTGGGGTTGTTCGGGTCCACCGGCTGGTCGGCATAGGCAAGCGCGGGATCGGCCTCGTCCTCGCCGGTGAGCGGGTTGACGTGATGCAGCTGCATCGGCGGCAAAGCCTGCTGGTCCAGCGACGGTGGCGCTTCGCCGATATTGACCTGGATCTGCAACAACTGGCGCACCGTCTCCACGCGCATCTTGGCCAGCAGCGCCTGGAACAGTTCGAACGCCTCGCTCTTGTACTCGTTGAGCGGATCACGCTGGCCGTAGCCGCGCAGGCCCACATACTGGCGAAGATGATCGAGGTTGACGATGTGCTCGCGCCAATTGTGGTCCAGCGTCTGCAGCAGGATCGTCTTCTCGACGAAGCGCCAGATGTCGCTGCCCGAATTGGCGGCGCGTTCGGCGGCGCGGTTCTCGATGGCCTTCTGGATGCGCTCGCGCACTTCCTCGTCGGCGATGCCTTCCTCTTTCGTCCACGCGACGATGGGCAGGTCGATGCCGGAGATGCGCAGCACTTCTTCGTGCAGCCCCACCGCGTCCCACTGTTCGGCATAGGCCTTTTCGGGGATGTGGCGGGCGACGAGCTCCTCGACGACCTGCTCGCGGAAATCGGCGATCTCGGCGGAGATGTCGTCGGCGCCCATGATCTCCTTGCGCTGCTCGAAGATCACCTTGCGCTGGTCGTTCAGCACGTTGTCGTATTTCAGGATGTTCTTGCGCAGCTCGAAATTGCGCGCTTCCACCTTCTGCTGCGCCTTCTCCAGCGCCTTGTTGACCCAGGGATGCGCGATGGCTTCGCCCTGCTCAAGGCCGAGGCGTGTCAGGATCGCGTCCATGCGCTCGGAGCCGAAGATGCGCATCAAATCGTCTTGCAAACTCAGGAAGAACTTCGACGCGCCGGGATCGCCCTGGCGGCCCGAACGGCCGCGGAGCTGGTTGTCGATGCGGCGGCTTTCGTGACGCTCGGTGCCGATGATGTAGAGCCCGCCGGCCTTGAGCGCGCGTTCCTTGTCGGCCGCGATCTCCGCCTTGATCTGGGCGATGCGGGTGTCGCGTTCGAATTCGTTGGTGATGCCGCCAAGCTCATTCTGGATACGCATGTCGGCATTGCCGCCGAGCTGAATGTCGGTGCCGCGGCCGGCCATGTTGGTGGCGATGGTGACCGTGCCGGAGACACCGGCCTGCGCCACGATGCGCGCTTCCTGCTCGTGGTAACGCGCGTTCAGCACATTGTGCTTGATCTTGCGTTTCTTCAGCGCCTCGGACAGCTGCTCGGATTTGTCGATCGAGGTTGTGCCGACGAGGATGGGCTGGCCCTTGGCGGCGGCTTCCTCGATCAGCTTGATGATCGCGTCGTATTTCTCCTCGACGGTGCGGTAGACCTCGTCATCCGCGTCGATGCGCTGCATCGGGCGGTTGGTCGGCACTTCGAGCACGTCGAGATTGTAGATGTCCATGAACTCGGCCGCTTCGGTGAGCGCCGTGCCGGTCATGCCCGCCAGCTTGTCGTAGAGGCGGAAATAGTTCTGGAAGGTGATGGAGGCGAGCGTCACGTTCTCCGGTTGGATGGCCACCTGCTCCTTGGCCTCCAGCGCCTGGTGCAGGCCCTCGGAATAGCGGCGGCCTTCCATCATGCGGCCGGTGAACTCGTCTATGATAATGACCTTGCCGTCCTTCACGATGTAGTCGCGGTCGCGCAGGAACAGCTTGTGCGCCTTCAGCGCCTGATTGACGTGATGGAGCATGGTGATGTTTTCGCTGTCATAGAGATCGCCGGTCTCGAGCAGACCAGCCTCCCTGAGCCAGCCGACCATGCGCTCGTTGCCCTGCTCGTTGAGATTGACGCTCTTCTGCTTCTCGTCCAGCTCGAAATCGCCGGCTTCCAGCTTGGGGATCAGCACGTCGACGAGGCGATAGGTCTCGCTCTGGTCGTCCGTCGGGCCGGAGATGATGAGAGGCGTGCGCGCCTCGTCGATCAGGATGGAGTCCACCTCGTCCACGATGGCGTAGGAATGGGCGCGCTGCACCATGGTGGCGCGGCTGAACTTCATGTTGTCGCGCAGATAATCGAAGCCGAATTCGTTGTTGGTGCCGTAGGTGACGTCGGCGGCGTAGGCTTCCTTGCGCTGCTCGTCGGTCAACCCATGCACGATGCAGCCGGTGGTGAGGCCGAGGAAGCGGTAGACTTGGCCCATCCAGTTGGCGTCGCGCGAGGCAAGGTAGTCGTTGACGGTGACGACATGCACGCCTTCGCCCGCCAGCGCGTTCAGATAGACGGCGAGGGTGGCGACGAGCGTCTTGCCTTCGCCGGTTTTCATCTCGGCGATGTTGCCGCCATGCAGAACCATGCCGCCCACGAGCTGTACGTCGAAATGCCGCTGGCCGAGCGTGCGCTTGGCCGCTTCGCGCACCACGGCGAAGGCGTCGGGCAGGAGGTCTTCGAGCGTCTCGCCCTTGGCCAGCCGGTCCTTGAAGAAATGGGTCTGGGCCTGGAGCGCACTATCGCTCATGGCCTGGTATTTGGGCTCCAGCGCGTTGATCGCGGCCACGCGCTTTTGATAGGGCCGGAGCTTCCGGTCGTTGGAGGAGCCAAATAAACGATCCAGGCCGAGCATGAATTCCTCTGTCGGGTTTGGCCTCGCCAGGGATTCCCCCGGCGAAGGTGCGGGAGAGCCCTAAAGGCCCAGCAGGACCAGAGCAAGCGCGGGGGAGAGATAAGAACGGGCTTCCCCCTTGTCAATTCAAGGTTTTCGGGCCTAAACCGCGCCGCCGGAACCGGGGGGCAGAATGGCCAAGAAGCAGGACAGCGCGAAGGCAAAGACGGCCGCCAGTTCCAAGTCCGTGGCGATATCCCCTCTGGCCCCCAAAACCTACGCCAAGCTGCCACCTTTGGCGGGGGTCAGGCTGGCCTCTGGCGCCGCCGGGGTGCGCTATGCGGGCCGGACGGACGTGCTGATGGTCACCCTGGCCGCTGGAACCCAGGCGGCCGGCGTCTTCACAAAAAGCAAGACCGCGTCCGCCCCGGTGGATTGGTGCCGCACCCAGCTCAAATCCGGCACCGCCCGCGCTCTGGTGGTCAACAGCGGCAATGCCAACGCCTTCACGGGCAAGGCCGGAATGGAGGGCGCCCGCGCGGTAGCCGAGGCCGCCGCCGATTCGCTCGGCTGTTCCAGCCGCGAGGTCTTGCTGGCCTCCACCGGCGTGATCGGTGAGCCGCTGCCCGCGAACCGCATCACCCGCATTCTGGGCGAGTTGGCCGAGAGCGGCTCGGCCTCCGGCTGGCGCGCCGCCGCCGAGGCGATCATGACGACCGACACCTATCCCAAGATGGCCACCGCCAGTGCCGAGATCGACGACAAGAAGGTCACCATCAACGGCATCGCCAAAGGCTCTGGCATGATCGCGCCGGACATGGCGACGATGCTCTCCTTCATCTTCACCGACGCGAACCTTCCCGCCGCTGTGCTGCAGGAGCTGCTGTCGGCCAGCGTGAAAGGCTCGTTCAACTCCATCACGGTGGACAGCGACACCTCCACCAGCGACACGCTGATCCTCTTCGCCACCGGCAAGGGCGCGAAACATCCCGCCATCGCCAAGGCGAACGACAGGCGCCTCAACGATTTCCGCGCCAAGCTGGATGCCGTCCTGCTCGACCTCGCGCTGCAAGTGGTGAAGGACGGCGAGGGCGCCCAGAAACTCATCCGCATCGACGTCACCGGCGCGGAGAGCAACGACGCCGCCAAACGCATCGCGCTCTCCATCGCCAACTCGCCGCTGGTGAAGACCGCCATCGCCGGCAACGACGCCAATTGGGGCCGCGTGGTGATGGCCGTCGGCAAAGCCGGCGAAGCCGCAGACCGCGACAAACTTAAAATCTCTTTCGGCAACCAGGTCGTCGCCGAGAAGGGCGAACGCGCAGCGAAATACAACGAAGCCGCCGCGACCAAGGCCGTGTCGGGCAAAGAAGTCCAGATCGCCGTCGATCTCGGCTTGGCTGGCGGCGTGGCGCGGGTTTGGACCTGCGATCTGACGCACGGCTACATTGACATCAACGGCAGCTATCGTAGCTAATTTATGTGTCATGGCCCGCGAATGCGGGCCACCCAGTTGGGTTCTGCACTATGGTGCGCGCGCCACTTGGGCAGCCCGCATTCGCGGGCTGTGACACTGAGATAAAAAAAGCGGAATAAGCGTTGGATTTTGTTAACATCAACTTCACTTCGGTGTCCGCATTTGGAAGCTATTAACCCCCCGCTTGTTATCGTGGTCGCCTGTGCGCTGATCGATCCGGATGGGCGCGTGCTGATCGGGCAGCGGCCGGACGGGAAGAAACTGGCAGGGCTATGGGAATTTCCGGGCGGCAAGATCGAGCCGGGCGAGCGGCCGGAACAGGCGCTGATCCGCGAGCTCCAGGAGGAGCTGGGGATCACGGTGAAAGAACCGTGCCTCGCGCCCTTTGCCTTCGCCTCGCACAGCTATACGGACTCCCACCTCCTGATGCCGCTCTACGTGTGCAGGCGCTGGGAGGGCACGCCCCAACCGTTGGAACACGCAGCGCTGAAATGGGTGAAGCCGAAAGATTTATCCAGCTATGCGATGCCCGAAGCCGATATCCCGCTCATCCCCATGCTGCGCGATCTGCTCTGAGCACTTTCGTGCGCGACACGCGCGGCGCCACCGCCATCGAATACGCGATGATCGCGGCGTTCCTTTCGGTCTTCATCGTGACGGCGGTGGACCTCTTGGGCGCTAACGTCAAATCCGCCTTCTTCGACAAGCTGGCCGCTGTCGTTAAGTAGAACCCAAAAAACAAACAAAAAAATCGTCATGGCCGGGCTTGTCCCGGCCACCCATACCCGCAGTGGAAAAAGTAAGGGCGCCGACCGTCATCATCTTTTTCTGCAAAGACCGCGTTTATGGGTGGCCGGGACAAGCCCGGCCATGACGATTAGGTGGGATGGGGTGGGGGAATAGTTTGCTATTCCTTCTTCTCTTCCACGCCCAACACATCCGCGAGCCGTGCTTTCGCGCTTCCCGGCGCGAGCGGTTTCTGCTGGCTCTCATGCGGCGCCCAGCCGGTGAGATAGACGATGTCGAAACTCGCGCGCAGGCGTCCGTCCGGCTCGGCATGATGCGACGCGTAATGCGACACCGCTGCCGCGATGGCATCGCGCCGCAAGGGCTTGCGGCTGCGCTCCACGAGCGCGTTGGTCTCGCCCAGCGCGCGCAGGTCGCCGATCAATGTCGAGAATTCGCGATAGCGCACCGTCGTACGCTCCGCATCGGCGACGGGCAGCGCGAAGCCCGCGCGTTGCAGCAAGCCGCCCAGGTCGCGCACATCGGCGAAAGGCGCCACGCGCGGGCTGGCGCCGCCGCTGGTCTCGCTTTCGCCGGTGGCGAAGGCTTCGCGCAGTTCGCGTAGCGTGTTGCCGCCGAAGAGGGCCGCGAGGAAGAGGCCATCCGGCTTCAGCGCGCGACGGATCTGGATGAGGATGCCGGGCAGGTCGTTCACCGCATGCAGCGCCAGCACGCTGGTGGCGAGATCGAAGCTCGCGGGCTCCAACCCCAGATTCTCACGCTGCCAGAAATCGGTGCGCTCCCATTCGCCCGCGAAGCGTTGCAGCCGGGAGAAGCTCTCGTCGCGCGAGCCGATGTCCAGCGCGCGGGCGAAGCGGCGGTTGACGGCGCCGAGCCGCTCGGTGAGCCCCTCCGTCGCCTCCGCCTCGATGGGATTGCCGACGGCGCGGCTGCGGCGCGCGCCGTAGAGGGCGGTGTCGAAAATTTTCGGTGGGGCGCTCACGAGCGGTTCGTATCGGGAGAAGTTCCGCACTAAGCTAGGCGACATGGCGGCGATAATCGATACCCCCGCATTGGCCCGGAAAATCGGTCGCACGATCCTCGACCTCGTCTATCCGCCGCTCTGCGCGCTCTGCCGCAAGCCGACAGGCGAGGCGCATGCGCTGTGCGTGGAATGCTGGTCCAGCATCGACTTCCTCGACGGCCCCGCGTGCATCTGTTGCGGCCTCCCGTTCGAGCTCGATCCCGGAATGGACACGCTCTGCGCCGGTTGCCATGCCGAGCCGCCGGCGTTCGACGCCGCGCGCTGCGTCATGCGCTACGACGACGCCAGCAAGAAACCCATCCTCGCCCTCAAGCGCGCCGACCGCCACGATCTCGTGCTGCCCTTCGCGCGCTGGATGGCGCGGACGGGGCGCGAGTTGTTGGCGGAGACGGATCTCATCGTTCCGGTTCCGCTGCATCGGCGCAGGCTCTGGCAGCGGCGCTACAACCAGGCCGCACTGCTCGCCGCCCGCCTCGCGCGGCTGAGCGGTAAGCCCGCCGATCCCTTGGCGCTGATCCGCATCCGCCCCACGCCCAGCCAGGGCGAGATGCCGTCCGCCAAGGCCCGCCGCCGCAACGTCCGCGGCGCGTTCAAGGTGGCGCGGCCGGGTGCGGTTGCCGGGCGCACGATCTTGCTGATTGATGATGTCTTCACCACAGGCGCCACGGTTTCCGCCTGTTCCCGGGCTTTGAAGCGCGCCGGAGCCCGGAAAGTGCTGGTCCTGGCGCTCGCCCGCGTTGTCCGTCCTGCGCCGCTTACTATATAAAGCTCACGGTTCTGTATGAGTCCTGTCGCGTCATGACCAAGGTCACCATCTACACAACGCCGATCTGCCCCTACTGCGTTCGGGCCAAGCGTCTGCTCAAGGACAAAGGCGCGCCGGTCGAGGAGATCGACGTGTTCATGGACGGCGATGCCCGCAAGGAAATGGAAGCGAAATCCGGTGGCCGGCGCACCGTTCCGCAGATCTTCGTGGGCGACACCCATATCGGCGGCTGCGACGACCTGATGGCGCTCGATCGCGACGGCAAGCTCGATCCGCTCCTGAACGCGGCATGAGCGGCGCGTTTCGCGCGGCCTGCATCCAGCTCCGCTCGTCGGACGATGTGGACGAAAACATCCGCATCACCTCCGAATTGATCCGCGAGGCCAAGGGCAAGGGCGCGCAGTTCGTCGCCACGCCGGAGAACACGACCTTGATGGCGCCCGACGGCGGCGCCAAGCTGGAACGTTCGTTCCCCGAAGACCGCGATCCCGCCTTGCCTGCCTTCGCCGCGCTGGCGGAGGAACTCGGCATCTGGCTCCTGATCGGCTCACTGGCCATCAAGGTGAGTGAGACGAAGACAGCGAACCGCTCGTTCCTCATCGATCCCAAGGGCCGCATCACGGCGCGCTACGACAAGATCCACCTCTTCGACGTCGATCTGCCCTCCGGCGAAAAATATCGCGAGTCCAACACCGTGGCCGGCGGCGACCGCGCGGTGATCGCGGAGACTCCCTGGGGCAAGGCGGGGCTCACCATCTGCTACGACCTGCGCTTCCCGCAGCTTTATCGCGCGCTGTCGCAGAAGGGTGCGTTCCTGCTCACCGTGCCCAGCGCCTTCACCGAGACGACGGGCAAGGCGCATTGGCACATCCTGCTGCGCGCCCGCGCCATCGAGAACGGCGCCTTCGTGATCGCCCCCGCGCAAGGCGGCACGCATGCCAATGGCCGCAAGACCTATGGCCACTCGCTGATCATCGCACCCTGGGGCGAGATCCTGGCCGAGGGCGGCACAGAGCCCGGCGTCATCGTGGCCGATATCGATCCCGCATTGTCGGCGGATGCGCGTGCGCGGGTGCCCAATCTGCTGCATGATCGGGGCTTCGAGGCCCCATGATCGTCTACAACCTCCGCTGCAAGAACAGCCACGAATTCGAGGGCTGGTTCCGCGACAGCGCCGCCTTCGACACGCAGGCGGCCGCGAAGAAGCTCGTCTGCCCGGTGTGCGAAACGCGCAAGGTCGAGAAAGCCATCATGGCGCCGTCGCTTTCCACAACGGTCGGCGAGCGGAAGTCGGCTCCCGCGCCGGAAGAGCTGCGCAAGATGCGCCAGTTCATGACCGGCCTGCGCAAACACATCGTGGAGAATGCCGAAAACGTCGGCCCAAACTTCGCCGAGGAAGCCCGGAAGATCCACTACGGGGAAACGGAAGAACGCCAGATCTACGGCGAGGCGTCCGTCAGCGACGCGAAGGAGCTCGTGGAGGAGGGCATCGACGTCGCCCCCCTACCGCCGGATTTGTCGGACGCGAATTGAACGCGTGCCACCCTCGCGCGCTCCCCAACTCACTCCCCTCAAATCAAACCCACTCCCAAAACCGTCATGGCCGCCCTTGTGGCGGCCATCCATATTCCAGAGTCCATCCGTCGAGACTCTGGAATATGGATGGCCGGGACAAGCCCGGCCATGACGTTGGGGGTAGGTGGATGAGACTAAGTGGCGGCAATGTTGGCGCGCGTCGCCACCACCATGTAGTTCACGTCGGTGTCGGTGGAGAGGCGCCAGTCCCAGTTCAGGGGGTCGAAGGCGACGCCTTGGGTTTTCAATATGTTGAGACCGCTTTCTTCAAGCATTGCACGAAGTTTTCGAGGCTCGACGAACTTGTTCCAGTCGTGCGTGCCGCGCGGCAGCCAGCCCAGCACATACTCCGCGCCGATCTTGGCGAGGGCGAGGGCCTTCAGGGTCTTGTTCAGGGTGGCGACGATCATCAATCCGCCCGGCGCGATCAACCCCGTGCAGGCGGTGAGGTAGGCGCGGAGGTCGGCGACGTGTTCCACGACCTCCATGTTGAGGACGATGTCGAAGCTGCGGCCCTCGGCGAGCAGGGTCTCGGCCTCGTCCGCGCGGTAGTCGACGGCGGTGCCGGTCTGGGCGGCGTGAGCCTTGGCGGTGCCGATGTTCTTTTCGGAGGGGTCGACGCCGGTCACCGCGAAGCCCAGCCGGGCCATGGGTTCGCTCAGCAACCCGCCGCCGCAGCCAATGTCGAGCAGGGCGAGGCCGTCGAACGGCCGCAAGGAACGACCGTCGCGGGCGAAGTGGGTGGCCACGGTGTCGCGGATGAACTTCAGCCTCACCGGATTGAATTTGTGCAACGGCGCGAACTTGCCGGCCGGGTCCCACCACTCCGCCGCCATGGCGGAGAATTTGGCGACTTCGGAGGGATCGACCGAGGATGCGGAAACCATGGTGAACTGCCGTTGAGCCAGCGCCGCGCTCCGTCTATGTAGAGCACCGGCAGTAGCATAGCAGGTTCGGACCCGTGGCGAAGATTGTGATGAAGTTCGGCGGCACGTCGGTGGCCGATCTCGACCGCATCCGCCATGTGGCGAGCTTGGTGAAGCGCGAGGTCGATCGCGGCAACCAGGTGGCCGTGACGGTTTCCGCCATGGCGGGCGAGACCAACAAGCTGGTCGGCTGGGCGCGCGAATTGTCGCCCCTGCACGATGCGCGGGAATATGACGTGGTGGTCGCCTCGGGCGAGCAGGTCTCCGCCGGGCTCCTGGCCATCGCGCTGCAGGCCATCGGCATCGATGCGCGCTCCTGGATGTGCTGGCAGATCCCGGTGCGCACCTCCTCCATCCACAGCTCGGCCAGGATCGAGGGCATCGAGGCGTCGGTGCTGAACGCGCGGCTGGCCGAGGGGCAGGTGGCCGTGGTCGCCGGCTTCCAGGGCATCGCGCCGGACAATCGCATCACCACCATCGGCCGCGGCGGCGGCGACACCAGCGCCGTGGCGGTGGCCGCCGCGCTCAAGGCCGACCGCTGCGACATCTATACCGACGTGGATGGCGTCTACACCACCGATCCGCGCATCGTCCCCAAGGCCCGCAGGCTCGACCTCATCGCCTTCGAGGAGATGCTGGAGATGGCGTCGCTCGGCGCCAAGGTATTGCAGACGCGTTCGGTCGAGATCGCCATGCTTCATCGCGTGCCAGTCCGCGTGCTTTCGACATTCGATCCCGAAGCGGGCGGCACGCTTCTTTGCGACGAGGAAGACATCGTGGAAAAGAAACCCGTCACCGGCATCGCCTATTCGCGCGACGAGGCCAAGATCACGCTCCACCGCATCGACGACCAGCCCGGCATCGCGGCCAAGATCTTCGGGCCGTTGTCGGACGCGGGCGTGAACGTGGACATGATCGTCCAGAACGTCTCGCCGGACGGCAAGAAGACCGACCTCACCTTCACCGTCACGCGCGGCGAGCTGGCGCGCGCGCTGGCGGCCATCGAGGCGGCGCAATCCACCATCGGCTATCGCGACATCACATCCGCGGCGGACGTCGCCAAGATCTCCATCATCGGCATCGGCATGCGCGCCCATCACGGCGTGGCGCAGACCATGTTCCGCACGCTGGCCGAGAAGGGCATCAACATCCAGGTGATCTCCACCAGCGAGATCAAGGTGAGCGTGCTGATCGCGGAAGAATATGTGGAGCTGGCCGTGCGCGCGCTGCACTCGGCTTACGAGTTGGACGCGGCATGAGGGAGCGCATCTGAATGGTCACCGGCGCGGGCAGTCCCAGACTTCTGCTGCGGCGCCTGCGCGAGATCATGGCGGAGCAGGTGAGCGCGCAAATGCGCCTCGACCGCCTCGTCAATGTGATCGCGGCCAACATGGTCGCCGAAGTCTGCTCCATCTATCTGCGCCGCGCCGGCAATGCGTTCGAGCTCTTCGCCACCGAGGGTCTCAACCCCGCAGCCGTGCATCGCACGCGGCTGCGCGAGGGCGAGGGCCTGGTGGGCCTCGTGGCCGAGACGGCCGAGCCAGTAAATCTCAGCGACGCGCCGGGCCACCCACGTTTCGCCTACCGGCCGGAGACGGGCGAGGATCCATATCGTTCGTTCCTGGGTGTTCCCGTCGTACGCGGCGGGCAGGTCTATGGCGTGCTGACGGTGCAGAACCGCGCGCCGCGGCAGTACGAGGAAGAAGAGGTCGAGGCGCTGCAAACCGTCGCCATGGTGCTGGCGGAGGTGGTGGCGCATGGCGCGCTGTTCGACATCGCGGAATTGGACGAGCCGGAGCTGCGCGCCGACCGGCCGCGGGCTTTCCACGGTGACGGGCTGGCGGACGGCGTGGCCATCGGGCGCGTCGTGCTGCATGAGCCGCGCGTCAAGGTGGAGCGGCTGATCGCGGACGATTCCGCCGTCGAGCTGAAACGGCTGGACGAAGCCCTGGGCGACATGCGCGAGGCGGTGGACAAGATGCTCGATTCCTCCGAGCTCGACCTCACCGGCGAAAGCCGCGACGTCATCGAGGCCTACAAGCTCTTCGCGCAAGACCAGGGCTGGCGGCAGAAGCTGCGCGACGCGGTGCGCACCGGCCTTACCGCCGAAGCCGCCGTGGAACGCGTACAGGACGAACTCCGCGCCCGCATCATCCGCACCGGCGACGCCTTCCTGCGCGAGCGGCTGCACGATTTCGAGGACCTCGCGCGGCGCATGCAGCGCCACCTGAGCGGCGAGGGCAAACTCAATTCGCGCGACCTTCCCTATGACACCGTGCTGGTGGCGCGCACCATGGGCCCGGCGGAGCTGCTCGATTACGGCCGCGACCGCGTGAAGGCGCTGGTGCTGGAGGAAGCCGCGGCCACTTCGCATGTGGCCATCGTGGCGCGCGCCATGGGGCTGCCGCTGATCAGCGATGTCGAAGGCATTGTGGACACGGCGCGCGGCGGTGACGACATCGCGGTGGATGGCGAGACGGGCGAGGCGCATCTGCGCCCCCCTGCCGAAATCCTCTCGGTGTTCGAGGCGCGGCGCTCCTTGCGCGAGCAGCGCGTGGCGCGGATGGCGCTGGTGCGCGATCTGCCGGCGGTGACGAAAGACGGCGTACGCATCGATCTGATGATGAATGCTGGCCTGTTGATCGACATGCCGCATCTGACCGAGTCCGGTGCGGATGGCGTTGGGCTCTTCCGCACCGAACTGCAGTTCATGATCGGCGAGACCATGCCGCGGCTGCCGGACCAGATCGCGTTCTACAGGCAGATCATCGAAGCGGCGGACAACAAGCCCGTCGTGTTCCGCACACTCGATCTGGGCGGCGACAAGGTGTTGCCCTATGGCGAGTGGCAGCGGGAAGAGAATCCGGCGCTGGGCTGGCGCGCCATCCGCATCGCGCTCGATCGCCCCGCGCTGCTGCGCTACCAGGTGCGCGCGCTGCTGACGGCGTCCGTTGGACGCACGCTACGCATCCTGTTGCCCATGATCAGCAACGTGGCGGAGTTCAACAGCGCGCGCGCTTCCGTCGATCGCGAGCTCGAACGGGCGCGGCAACTCGCGCTGCCTTTGCCGACACAGACGCTGGTCGGCGCGATGCTGGAAGTGCCGGCGCTGATGTTCATGCTGCCGCAGATCCTGCGCAGCGCGGACTTTGTCTCCATCGGCTCCAACGATCTGCTGCAATTCATGTTCGCGACGGACCGCACCAATCCACGCGTCTCCAAGCGCTATGACGCGCTGAGCCCCGCGTCGCTCACCATCATGCGCCAGATCGTGAAGAGCGCGCTGGATGCGAACGGCGAAGTCTCACTTTGTGGTGAGATGGCGGGGCGCCCGCTGGAGGCCATGGCGCTGATCGGCGTGGGTTTGCGCACGCTTTCCATGGCGCCGGCCAATATCGGCCCGGTGAAGATGATGATCCGCAGCCTCGACACCCGCGAAGTCACGCCTTTCGTGGAAGGACTCTGCGCGCGCACCGACCATTCGTTGCGCACGCGGTTGGCCGCGTTCGCCGCGGAACGCGGTATTGTCTTGAAATGAGAGCCCTAATTCCGTTCGCGGATATGTTACTTGCTAGCAATAGGGCTCGCGCCTAGCGTCCTTTCAAGCAAAGCCTGAAAGGGGACTAAAAATGTCAAAGATGATCACTAGCGCTCTCGCAGCCACTGCTCTTCTCGCTTCCACCGCATTCGCGTTCGCGGACGATCAGATGATGACCGCGCAGCCCGTCTCCGCGGTGTCTTCGGCGCGCGTCGTGTGCCACCACGATGGCGAGATCATCCAGAGCCAGAACGGCCCGGTGCTCTGCCACCTGAAGCGTCCGGTCAGCGGCGTGCAGTTCAAATCATCCGACTGGTATCGTTCCGTCGGCGTGCGCGCCGCCGCGACCAACAACTGAGTTCGCTCGCAAGCGGACTCGCTCTGGGCTGAGATTTAGGGAGAGTGAGATGATGAAATTCGTGGTCGCGGCTTCGGCCGTTCTGTTGTGGAGCTCCGCCGGTTTTGCGGACGACACATCCATGCCGGCCCAGGCCGCGGCCCCGGCTGCTGCCTCTGCAACCTCGGCGCAGGTCGTTTGCCATCACGACGGCGAAGTGATTCAATCGGCGACCGGCCCGGTCCTTTGCCACATGAAAAAGCCGCAGGCCGGCGTGCACAACATGTCGCGGGAGTGGTTCCGCGACCAGCAACTGCGCAGTGCCCAGATGAACCACTAAGGCGGATTTCCGCCAGAATCTGCTCGAAAAACCCGGGACAATAGGATCGGCGAACGACTTTTCAGTGAACACTCGGTTAAGACTTGCCAAGATTGTGCAAACGCAGCAATATTAGTTTTCGCCGTGATCGAAGGGAGTATCAAATGAAAAAGTACCTCGCAGCCGCCGTTCTGTGCGCTGTCGTCGCCGGTCCCACCTTGGCCTTCGCCGATACGCCCAATGGCACGACCGGAACCTCGGCTACGACGACGCCGGTGGACCCGAACGAAGTCATCTGCAAGCGCGGTGAAGTGACCACCGGTTCGCGCTTCCCTGGCCCGCCGATCTGCCACACCCGCCTCGAGTGGGAGCAGGAACAGCGTAATGCGCAGGAGAGTCTGGGCAATATGGAGAACCGGCTCAGCCAGGACCGCACCACCAAGATTACGGGCGGCCACTAAAGGCGCTCTCCCGGCGCGCCTCGTGCGGCCGGAAGTCGCGTGAATTCTTCGTGCATATCGTCGATCCGGCTGGTTTGCGCCAGCCGGACGCGGTATTGCAGAGGCCGCGATGACAAAAGTAACACATCTGACGCTTGAAGAAGGCGGCGGGCTTAACCGCCGCCGCATTCATCTGCGCGAAATCTCCGGCGACGCCGACAGCCCGCTCGAAACGGTGGGCCAGGACCTGCGCGCCGCCCGCCAGCGCCGGGGCGACGATCTCGCCTCGGTCTCCCGTGTCCTCAAGATTCGCAAGGACCATCTGGAGGCGCTGGAGGAAGACCGGTTCGAGGCGCTGCCCGGTCGCACCTATGCCGTGGGCTTCGTCCGCGCCTATGCCGACTACCTGGGCCTCGATCCCGTCCAATGCACAGAGCGCTTCAAGCGCGAGATCGCGGGACGCGGCGTCGAGAACCTGCCGCCCGGCACCATCTCCGGCGAGATCGAGGAGCAGCGCAGGCTGCCCCAGGGCTGGGTGGTGATCGCGGTCGTCGTGCTGGGCATCATCATCTATGGCGCCTACAAGCTCGCCATGACGGCGGACACTCTGCTGCGCCCGACGGTCGCCTCCGTTCCGGCCACGACGGTTCACGCGCTCGCGCCGAAACCCGCGCCGCCGGTGCAGACGGTCATCGCGACTCCGCCGCCGCAGCAATCCATGACGCCAGCGCCGCAAACCACCGCCGACGCGAATGGCAACGTGACGACGACGGCTCCCGCCGCGCCGCCGACTCTCGCTGAGTCCATCGCCGCACTTCCCGCCGGCAACGCGTACGGCACGCTCAACAAGGATGCCCGCGTCGTGCTGCACGTGCGCGAGGCGACCCGCATCCTGATCGAAGCCAGCGACGGCACGGTCTATATCAACCGCATCCTGCGCCCCGGCGACTCCTATCGCGTGCCGGATCGCGTCGGCGTCACGCTGTCCACGCCCAATGGCGGCGCGGTGGCGCTGGAGCTGGATGGTCAGTTGATGGGCCTCGCCGGAAAACCCGCGCAGATGACGGAAGGCCTGTCGCTCGATCCGCAGGCCGTTTCCGACCGCGCAGGTCACGGCGGTTGAGAGAGGCGCGGGCATGAGCCTCAGGGCCTATCGCGACATCCACCGCCGCCGCTCGCGGAAAATCCACGTGGGCAAGGTCGAGGTCGGCGGCGACGCGCCGATCACCGTGCAGAGCATGACCAACACGGTCACCGCCGACGTGCGCGGCACCATTGACCAGATCCGCGCCATGGAAGAAGCCGGCGTCGATATCGCCCGCGTTTCCTGCCCGGATGAGGACGCGACGAAAGCGCTGAAGCACATCGTCAAGGCTTCGAATGTGCCGATCGTGGCGGACATCCATTTCCACTACAAACGCGCCATCGAAGCGGCGCAAGCGGGCGCGGCCTGCCTGCGCATCAATCCCGGCAATATCGGCAACGCCAATCGCGTCAAGGAAGTGGTGCAGGCCGCCAAGGACCACGGCGTCTCCATGCGCATCGGCGTCAACGCCGGATCGCTGGAGAAGGAATTGCTCGAGCGTTACGGCGAGCCATGCCCAGAGGCGATGGTGGAAAGCGCGCTCAACCACGCGAAGATTTTGGAAGACAACGACTTCACCGAATTCAAGATCAGCGTGAAGGCGTCGGACGTGTTCCTCGCCGTCGCCGCCTATCAGGGCCTGGCGGAAGCCTGCGACTACCCGCTGCATCTGGGCATCACCGAAGCCGGCGGCTTGATGAGCGGCACGGTCAAGTCCTCCATCGGCATGGGCATGCTCTTGTGGAGCGGCATCGGCGACACCATCCGCGTCTCGCTCTCCGCAGACCCTGTTGAGGAAGTGCGCGCCGGTTTCGACATCCTGAAGTCGCTCAACCTGCGCCATCGCGGCGTGAACATCGTCTCGTGCCCGTCTTGCGCGCGGCAGGGCTTCAATGTGATCGAGACCGTGAAGGTGCTGGAGGACCGCCTCAAGCACATCGCGACGCCGATGACGCTCTCCATCATCGGCTGCGTCGTGAACGGCCCGGGCGAAGCGCGCGAGACCGATCTCGGCTTCACCGGCGGCGGCGCGGGCGCGGGCGCCGGCATGATCTACCTGAACGGCAAGCCGGCTTATAAGCTCGACAATCTCAAACTGGTCGACCACGTCGTCGAGCTCTGCGAGAAAAAAGCGGCCGAACTCGAAGCCGCCCACGAACACACCCTCGAAGCGGCGCAGTAGCGATGCTGCATTCCGTGTCATGGCCCGCGACTGCGGGCCACCCAGGTGACGCCTGCGCGACTTTCCCAATTAATGCGTCATGGCCCGCTTTATGCGGGCCATCCATTTTCCTTTTTTCTGTGAAGGCGAAATTGGATGGCCCGGACAAGCCGGGCCATGACGCGGTTTTGGTTGGAGAGATAGTAGCGAGCCCAACTGGGTGGCCCGCAGTCGCGGGCCATGACACTGTGGGGGAATCATGATCCCCACGGCCAAACTCATGCGTCTTGTCGATCGCTTCCAGCAGGTGGAGGCGGAGATGTCGTCCGGCGCGGGCGGGCAGGGTTTTGTGAAGCTCTCCAAGGAGCATGCGGAACTCGCACCCGTCGTCGGCGCCATCGAGGCCTATCGCGCGACGGCGAAAGAGATGGAAGAGACCGAAGCGCTGATCGCCGATCCTTCCGTCGATTCCGAGATGCGCGGCATGGCTGAGCAGGAGCGTGCCGACCTGCGCGAACGCTTTGCCAAACTCGAACATGATCTGCAAATCCAGCTTCTGCCGAAGGATGCGGCGGACTCCTCCTCCGCCATCGTGGAAATCCGCGCGGGCACGGGTGGTGACGAGGCGGCGTTGTTCGCGGCGGACCTGCTCGGCATGTATCAGCGTTACGCCCAGCTCCAGGGCTGGAAGACGGAGCTGATGGATATGAGCGAGAGCGACCTGGGTGGCGTGAAGGATGCGACGCTGGAAGTGGTGGGCCAGGGCGCCTTCGCCAAATTGAAATTCGAGAGCGGCGTGCATCGCGTGCAGCGCGTGCCGGTGACGGAGGCGAGCGGGCGCATCCACACCTCCGCCGCGACGGTGGCCGTGCTGCCGGAGGCCGAAGACGTCGACATCGTGATCGACGACAAGGACCTGCGCATCGACGTCTATCGCGCGCAAGGTGCCGGCGGCCAGCATGTCAACAAGACGGAAAGCGCGGTGCGCATCACGCATCTGCCCACCGGCATCGCGGTGGCGCAGCAGACGGAGAAATCGCAGCACAAGAACAAGGCGCATGCGATGAAGCTGCTGAAGGCCAAGCTCTACGACATGGAGCGCGAGCGCATCGACAGCGCGCGGGCGGGCGAGCGCAAGAGCATGGTGGGCTCCGGCGACCGCAGCGAGCGCATCCGCACCTACAATTTTCCGCAGGGGCGCGTCACCGACCACCGCATCAACCTCACGCTCTACAAGCTCGACCGCATCATCACGGGTGACGACCTGGGCGAGATCGTCGACGCGCTGGTGGCGGAAGACCAGGCCGGCAAGCTGGCCGCGCTGGAGCAGGAAGGATGACAAGCCCGGCGGATCGCCTTGCCGCCGCCGGCATCGACTCCGCCCGCCTCGATGCGCGCGTGCTGCGTGAGCACGCCAACGGCGACGAAGCGCTGTTCGAGCAATTCCTCACGCGCCGCATCCGCCGCGAGCCCGTTGCCTACATCACCGGCAAGAAGGGCTTCTGGACTCTCGATCTCGATGTCGGCCCCGGTGTGTTGGTGCCGCGGCCCGAGACCGAGACCCTGATCGAAGAGGCGCTGCGCGAATTCCCGGACAGGCAGGCGCCGCTGCGTGCGGTGGATTTCGGCGTCGGCTCCGGCGCGATCCTGCTGAGCTTCCTGTCGGAATATCCGGGCGCCGTGGGGCTCGGCATCGACCGCTCGCGCAAGGCGCTGGACTGGGCGGAGCGCAATGCGCGCAACCTGGGCTTCTGCCGCCGCTGGGAGCTGGTCGACGCCGACTGGTCGGCCGCCCCGCCCGGCGAATTCGATGTGATCTTCTCCAATCCCCCCTATGTGACGTCCACGGAGCTTTCCGCCGCCGCGCCGGAACTCGGCTACGAGCCGGAGGGTGCGCTGGATGGCGGAGCGGACGGGCTCGCCGCCTATCGCGTGCTGGCGCCGATTGTCGCGTCGCGACTTAACAAAAGAGGCGTGGGCTTTCTCGAGATCGGGCAGGGGCAAGGCGAGGCTGTCCGCGCCATCCTGGCCGCAGCGGGGCTTGAAACAGTACGCATCGTTACCGATCTTTCCGGCATACCCCGCTGCGTGGTGACGCGGCTTGCAAAAAAGCCTTGGAAATAGTCAGGCCAACCTGTAGTTTCCTCGCGGGGATTAGGGAACCCCACCTGAGTCGCTGGACTTTTTACCGGCGGACTTGGGCAGGCTGCGGGGGCAGCCGAGGCGCCCGGCGCCGGTTCCCAGGAAAGCAAGCGAAAGACGGCATAACGGGAGAGACACCGGATCGCACATGGCCTTGGGCCTTGCGACCAGTCCTCCGGCAGCAAAGGGGTTACAGTGAAACGCTCACGCGGACGCGGTCGTAGGCCGCAGCATAGCAACGGTGGTGGCGGAGGCGGTGGCGGCGGTAATGGCGGCGGTGGCGGCCATAACCCGAACCGCACGTTCGATTCCTCGGGCCCCGAGATCAAGATCCGCGGCTCCGCTTCGCATGTCTATGAGAAGTATCTGCAGCTCGCGCGCGACGCCAATTCGTCGGGCGACCGGGTGATGGCCGAGAATTATCTGCAGCATGCCGAGCACTACTACCGCATCATGGCGGCCCAGCAGGCCCAGATGCAGCAGTTCCAGCAGCAGCAACAGCAGCAGCCACACTTCAACGGCAACAACGCCAACGCCAACGCCAACGGAAACACCAACGGTAACGGCAATGGCAACGGCATGTCCGGTGGCCAGCCTTATCCGCAAGCGCAGGGCCCCTCCTTCTCGCTGGCCGATCAGGACGGCGACGAGGGTGGCGACGAAGCCGACGCTGCCGAGTAGTTTGCCTACCCGCGCGAGGCAGGTGTCTCGCGCGGTTTCATCCGAAGCCGGCTTCGCCCGGTAGAACAGGTTGCCGCCATGAAGGGGCTCCTCGCTTCCTAGTTCGTCCCGTCTTCGCATTGCGCGGTTGACGGCCCGAACTCGCAACGTCCGCGCCTCGCGCGGGCGGCGGCACACTTCTGTTCTTCGGAGACTTCCCTTGCGGATACAAATTCCGTCCGGCCCGCTTTGGCGGCATGCCGGCTTTATGCGGCTCTGGGCTGCACAGACCGTTTCGTCCTTCGGCGCGCGCATCGCCCGCGAAGGCTTCTCGATGGCGGCGATCCTGTCGATCCATGCGAGCCCGGCGCAACTGGGCGTGCTCACGGCCTTGTCGCGCGGGCCCGGCGTGGTGGTGGGCTTGTTCGCGGGCGGCTTCGTCGACCGCACCAGTCGCAAACGCGTGATGATCGGCAGCGACCTCGCGCGCACCGTTCTCATCCTCACTGTTCCGCTGGCGGCGTGGCTGCATCTGCTGGCGATGCCACAGCTCTACATCGTGGCCGGATTGGTCGGCGCGGCCGGCGTGCTGTTCGACATCGCGGACCACGCCTTCCTGCCATCGCTGATCGACCGCGAATTCCTGCTCGACGGCAACGCGAAACTCAGCGTGACGGAATCCGTGGCCGAAATCGCGGGCCCCGCCATGGCGGGCACCTTGTTCCAGCTCTTCACCGCGCCCTTCGCGATGCTGGGCACGGCGATCACCTATCTGATCTCGGCGCTGTTCCTCTTCGCGATCCCCGCGCGCGACTTGCCACCCGAGCGCGAGCCCGGCAAACGCCGCTGGCACGGCGACGTCACCGACGGCTTCCGCGCCATCATGGCCGATCCCTATGTGCGGCCGCTATTCTGGATGACCGTCGGCGCCACCTTCTTCGGCGCCTTCTTCTGGCCGCTCTATCTGATCTATGGCTTGAAGGTGCTGGGCCTGTCCCCCGCGCTGATGGGCATCAACATCGCGATGGGCGGCGTCGGCGCGCTCTGCGCCGCTGGTCTCTCCAACCTGCTGAGCAAACACATCGGCGCCGGCGCCACGATGATCGGCGGCTACTTCGCCTACGCCGTGGCGTTGGCTCTGGTGCCGCTGGCGCACGGTCCACTCTGGTTCGCGACGCTATTGCTGATGCTGGCTCAATTCTTCGGCGACGCCTTCGCCATGGCCGCCATGATCCCGATGACGACCCTGCGCCAGGCCGTGTTGCCACCGGCCATGCTCGGCCGAACGGCGGCGCTGTTCGGCGCGGTCTCGGGCGGGATGACTGTGGCTGGCGCGCTCGCGGGCGGCTGGCTCGGCGGTGTGCTCGGCATCCGCGAAACGCTGGCTCTCGCTGTGATCGGGATCGGAGCATCCGTCGCGGTGATGTTGTTCTCGCCGCTGAGAGGGCTGAAGGAGATTCCATAGCGCAAAAAAAAACACGTCATGGCCGGGCTTGTCCCGGCCACCCACACCCGCAGTGGAAAAAGTAAGGGCGATGACCGTCATTATCTTTTTCTGCAAGACTGCGTTTATGGGTGGCCGGGACAAGCCCGGCCATGACGGTTGTTGGTACGGTTGTGGGTTAGGGGATCGGCCGCCCACCGCTCTTGAACGGAACCGACCAAGAACCCATCTAATCGAACAGGGAACCGTGCCCATCCGGGGCGGTATTCTATGTGTTGAGACTCGGTCGTCGCAGCCCGCAAGGGGCGAGACCGTAGGGCTTGAAAGGCTTGGACATGGACATCGAGAAATTCACCGAACGCGCGCGCGGCTTTATCCAGTCGGCCCAAGGGCTTGCGCTGCGTTCCAACAACCAGCAATTAACTCCGCAGCACCTGCTGAAGGTTCTGCTGGATGATGAAGAAGGCCTGGCCGCGCGGCTGATCCGCGCCGGTGGCGGCCGCCCCGACGAGGCGTTGAGCGAGACCGAGATTGCGCTGGCCAAGCTGCCGCGCGTCGAGGGGGCCTCCGCCCAGGTGTATCTGGCGCCGGAAACCGCGCGCCTGCTGGACGCGGCGCAGGAGGCCGCGAAGAAATCCGGCGACACGTTCGTTACGGCCGAGTTCCTGCTGCTCGGCCTCGCCATGGCCAAGGGCACGGAGGCCGCGCGCATCCTGAAGGATGCCGGCGTCACGCCGCAGTCGCTGAACAAGGCCATCGCCGATCTGCGCCAGGGCCGCAACGCCGACAGCGCCACGGCGGAGAACCAGTATGACGCGCTCAAGAAATATGCCCGCGACCTGACCGAGGCCGCGCGCAACGGCCGTCTCGATCCCGTCATCGGCCGCGACGAGGAGATCCGAAGGACCATTCAAGTCCTCTCCCGCCGCACGAAAAACAATCCCGTGCTGATCGGCGAGCCCGGCGTGGGCAAGACCGCCATCGCCGAGGGCCTCGCGCTGCGCATCGTCAATGGCGACGTGCCGGAGAGCCTGCGCGACAAGCGGCTGATGGCGCTCGACATGGGCGCGCTGATCGCCGGCGCGAAATTCCGCGGCGAGTTCGAGGAGCGGCTGAAGTCCGTCCTCAACGAGATCACCGCCGCGCAAGGCAAGGTCATCCTCTTCATCGACGAGATGCACACCCTCGTCGGCGCGGGCAAGGCGGAAGGCGCGATGGATGCGTCCAACCTCTTGAAGCCCTCGCTGGCGCGGGGCGAGCTGCATTGCATCGGCGCCACCACGCTCGACGAATACCGCAAGCATATCGAGAAGGACGCGGCGCTGGCGCGGCGCTTCCAGCCCGTCTTCGTCAGCGAGCCGACGGTGGAGGACACCATCTCCATCCTGCGCGGGCTGAAGGAGAAATACGAAGTGCATCACGGCGTGCGGATCACCGATTCCGCCATCGTCGCGTCGGCCACGCTGTCCAACCGCTACATCACCGACCGTTTCCTGCCCGACAAGGCCATCGACCTGATGGACGAGGCGGCGAGCCGGTTGCGCATGCAGATCGATTCCAAGCCGGAAGCGCTGGACGAACTCGATCGCCGCCTCATCCAGCTCAAGATCGAGCGCGAGGCGCTGAAGAAGGAAACCGACAAGGCCTCCAAGGATCGCCTCACCGCGCTGGAGCGCGAGCTGGGCGACATCGAGGAGAAGGCCAACGCCATGACGGCGAAATGGCTGGAGGAGAAGAAATCCGTCCAGAGCGCGCAGGGCTTGAAGGAAAAGCTCGACGCCGCGCGCATGGCGCTGGACGTGGCGCAGCGGCGCGGCGATCTGGGCCGCGCGGGCGAGATCGCTTATGGCGAAATCCCGCAGCTTGAGCGCCAGCTTCGCGAAGTCGAGGAGAAGCAGAAGGGCGACCTCGTGAAAGAGGCCGTGACGCCGGAGAATATCGCGCAGATCGTCTCGCGCTGGACCGGCATCCCCGTCGACAAGATGCTGGAAGGCGAACGCGACAAGCTGCTGAAGATGGAAGGCGCGTTGGAAAATCGCGTCGTCGGCCAGGACGAAGCCGTGCGCGCCATCGCCAACGCCGTGCGCCGTAGCCGCGCCGGGTTGCAGGACCCGAACCGCCCCATCGGCTCGTTCCTTTTCCTCGGCCCCACCGGCGTCGGCAAGACAGAGCTGACCAAGGCGCTGGCCGAATTCCTCTTCGACGACGACACCGCTTTGGTGCGCATCGACATGAGCGAGTTCATGGAGAAGCATTCCGTCGCGCGGCTGATCGGCGCGCCGCCGGGATATGTGGGTTACGAAGAGGGCGGCACGCTCACCGAAGCGGTGCGGCGCCGGCCCTATCAGGTGATCCTGTTCGACGAGGTGGAGAAGGCGCATCACGACGTGTTCAACGTGCTGCTCCAGGTGCTGGATGACGGACGCCTGACCGACGGCCAGGGCCGCACGGTCGATTTCCGCAACACGGTGATCATCCTCACCTCGAACCTCGGCACGGAATTCCTCGGCGGCGAGGAGACGCCGGCGGCACGCGCGCAAGTGATGCAAGCGGTGCGCGGACATTTCCGTCCGGAATTCCTCAACCGGCTGGACGAGATCATCCTGTTCCACCGGTTGACGCGCGGGAACATGGACAAGATCGTCGACATCCAGATCGGCCGCCTGCAAAAGCTCGTCGCCGACCGCAAGATCGAGATCACCCTCGACGCGCGGGCGCGGGAATGGCTGGCGTCGGCCGGTTACGATCCGGTCTACGGCGCGCGCCCGTTGAAGCGCGTGATCCAGCGGCGCTTGCAGGATCCGCTGGCGCAGCTCCTGCTCGAAGGCAAGCTCGGCGAGGGTTCCAAGGTCGCGGTGGGGGCCGGCAAGAACGGCCTGACCCTCAACGGCCAGGAATTCGCCACGAACACCGACGAGATCGAGTTCGAAGCTCCCAGCCGGGCTATACATTAAGGCGGCGGCGCGCATCTTTCCCATCGCGGACGGGTGCGTGCCGCCAGTTGCCTTTCTGCCGGATGCCATCTACTTTTGACTCTGTTGCGGCGAGACAAAGCAGCGCCGTTTTTATTGCTCGACGATATTTGCAATCACGGATTTTAAAGGGGTGATACGATGTTTCGTTCTCTGGCTTTCGCCACAATCCTCCTGGCCTTTCCAATCGCCGAAGCGCATGCGCAAAATTCCGGACTGCGCTGCCGCACCGTAACGGTCGAGACGGCGGACGGACCGCAGCGCCAACGCCTCTGCCTGGCGTCGGATGGGCGATGGTATCCGGGCGTTGCGCTGGGCCAGGGCGGGCCGCGGCAAGGCTATTATCGACCCGCGCCTCAGTATTATCCCTCGGGCGGCGGCCAGACATCCGGCGCTTCGCAATATTCCGGCAATCAGCAGCCGCCCACGGCCGGTAACCAGGCGCAGATTACGCAACTGGATCAGGCGATAGACGGGCTCGTCGCTCTCGATGCGCAATCCTGGGCGTGGAATCATTACGATCGCGGAAGCGTCCACGACTCCCAGGTGATCGACACGTCCGGAACGAGATATACCGTCTACGGACGATACACCTACAATGGCGGAGAGCCGGGATGGGTCAAGATTCAGTTCGACGGCAAGACGCCGCAATGCGTCGAGTTTCACGACTTCGCCGGCAATTGCCGCGCCATCGGTCATTCTCCCGGGCAGGCCTACGCGCTGGGAGCTGTGGCCGTGATCGCCGTGGCCATAGTGGCATCATCGTCGAGCGGCAATTCCTCGTCTGGCGGTTCGGGAAGCAGTTCCGGATACAGCAGCGGTCCGACGCCTGGCGACTACTACAACGAGAAGAACCATATGTGTGATGGTGGGGACGCTGACGCTTGCGCGGCCGCCGGCAGAGCCCCGCCGTCTGACGGCCAGTAACGGGGAGCGAAATACTCCCACATCTACCGCGACGCGCGTCCTTCGACCTCCCTCTTGCGGAGAGGTCGTAAAATCGCGGGAGTGATTTTACGGGTGTGGGACTCTGCGCGCTTGCGGCGCCCCACCCGAAACGCTTCGCGTTTCGACCTCTCCGCAAGGTGGAGGTCAACGCTGTACGTATATGATTACCGATCACATCTGAGCGAAGCCCGCGTCCGTCAGCCGAATGCCGGAGGACGTGGCTTCGAGCCAACCACTGGTTTCCGCGTATCGCAGAGCTTGCGAATATTCTTCGGGAGTTCGTCCGCCACCGTCTGCGAGAAACGCGAGATTTACGGCGCCGCTCATCATAACACGCCCAGGGCGCGCGTGGTGGTTGTTGAATATTGCGAGGATTGCTCTCGCGGACTCTTCTGCACTGGGTAGCTTAGCCACGGCGTCCTCCTTCGTTTCTGGGAATACCGAACATTGATCAGTCGAAGGTCGCGGCGGCGCCAGCTTCCTTCGAAGAGCAGGTAGTTGGCCACCATCGGAATTACAACCTATAGGCTTGACAGGCCTTATAAGTGACCTATCTAAGGTGGAAGAGAACAAATAAGGAACTTATCGCCTTGCCCGAGCCAATTCCGTCTTTCCAACAGAAAATTCCGCCGAACAATTATCTTGCGCCGAAGCGCCGGGCGGGTGCCCCGGCGGGCAACCGCAATGCGTGGAAACATGGGCGGAAATCGGCGGCGCGGCTGGCCGAAAGCCGGGAATTGCGGGTGTTTCTGCGGGGCGTGCGGGCGCAGATTGCAGAGGCGAAGCTGCATCTGGCGGAGCTCGCGCTGCGGGACCGCTTGGAACGCCTGCGCGGCGTTGCTACGAGGGTGGGGCACCGAACCGGATGTTCCCCGTGGCCAGAGATGACTTGCGCAAGCGGGATTTCTGGCGGGATTTCGCGCCCGATCTCCACATCGCCGACGATGCTTTCCTCGCGCCCGGTAATTCCGCGCCCGACGACGCACGAAACGCCGCCGCCGCCAGTGGCATTCGTAACGAAGGTTACACCCAGCTTCCCGGGCTCGCCGGCGGCATGGATGCGCCTGCCATGGCCTCCGTCGCGCGCCGGCTTTCCGCGCGCGGCATCGATCCGGTTTTCGTCTTCGTCTATGACGAGTGCTGGCGGCCGTTCTATCGCCTCGATGCGCTCTATCGGCATCTGCTGGGCGATTACGCCTTCCTGCCGAACCTCTGGGCTTGGGACGTGGATGGCGCACGCGGCGGCGCGGGGTGGGGGCCGCATCGCGATGTCGGCCGCGCCGCGCTCATGGAAGACGGCGCGCCCAAGTCGCTCACCACCTGGATCGCCGTGTCGGAGGCCACGCCGCTCAATGGCTGCCTCTACATGGTTCCATCGCAATACGATCCAACCTACGGCACGGAGAACGACGGCAACTGGCAGTTCGACCATGCCAGCATCCGCGCGCTCCCCGCCGGGCCGGGCGACGTGCTGATGTGGAACCAGGCCGTGGTGCATTGGGGCGGTAAGGCCTCGCCGCTGGCCGCGGAGTCCCGCGTGAGCCTGTCGTTCGAGGTCCAGCGGGTAGACACCTTGCCGCCGGAAACGCCCGTCATCGCGCCGTGGACGATTGTTCCGTTTACGGAGCGTCTGATGCTGATCGGGCAGAAGATCCTGCATTACAAGCACATGCACAAGGTGTCGCCGGAGATGGAAGCGTTGGCGCGAGAGTTGGCTGAAGCAGAATGAAACCAACACTTCCCACGTCGTCATGGCCGGGACAAGCCCGGCCACGACGGTTTTGGGATAGGGCGAATATAACTGTGTGGAGTGGAGCGAATATAAAAGAGAAGCGCCGCCCTTAGCCCACTTCCTCCGTGATCACCGTGAATCCGGCCAGCACCGCGCGGCCGAAGGCATTCGAGATGGCGGTGTCCGTCGCGTCGCGGCCGTGGGCCATTTTGATGCGGCCGATGCGGGGCTTGTTGTGGCGGGCGTCGGCGGTGTGCCATTTGCCGCTGAGATAGACTTCGAACCAGGCGCTGAAATCCATCACGCCCTCGATGGGCACGCCGATGTCGCCGAGATAGCCGGTGCAATAGCGCGCGGGGATGTTCATGCAGCGGCAGAGCGTGACGGCCAAGTGCGCGTAGTCGCGGCAGACGCCGAGCTGCTCCTCATGCGCCTGCCACGCCGTCTTGTCGGAACGGGCGTGCTTGTAGCCGAAACTGATGCGGTCATGCGCGTAATCCAGGATCGCCTGCACGCGGCTCCAGCCGGGCTCGATGTGGCCGAACAGATTCCAGGCGGTGTTGGACAGCGTGTCGGTCTCGCAATAGCGGCTGCCCAGAAGAAAGACGAGGATGTCGTGCGGCAGCTCGTCGACGGGATGCTGCCGCGCGCCAATGGGCACCACGTCATACGCGCCGGAATCGTGGATGGTGAAATCCATCGTCAGCCGCGTCGTGCCGGCGGGCGCCAACAGCCGCGTGCAGACATTGCCGAAGCCGTCGAGATAGGTGCGGTGGAGCGTGTCGGGCGAGACGGTGAGATATTCGGAGCTGCGCAGATCGGGCTGGCGCTCGGGGCGCACATGCACCATCAGCATCATGGGCGTGGGAATGGCGCAGTCATAGGCGATGTCGTATCCGCATCTGATCAACATCGCTTTTGTCTCATCTCCCTAGCGCAAGCCCACGACCCTCTTGCTTGCGTAGCGCGGCGGTTCGTCCGCGCTCACGTCCACTTCCACATCCATGCCGAGATAGTCCGATGTGAATCCGGCCCACGTCCCCGACAGCGGCACAGCTTGCGCCGGATCGCGCGCCACCGCCACGCGGATCAGGTCGCGATTGCCGACAAGGCCATTCGTGGGATCGAATTCCACCCAACCACCGCTGGGCATGTAAATGCGCACCCAGGCGTGTGTGTTCCCGGTGCCGTTGCGCCGGAACTCGGGTTTGTCATATTTCGGCGCGTAGAGATAGCCCGACACGAAACGCGCGGCGAGGCCGAGCGCGCGCGCCGCCTCCAGCATCAACACCGCGAAGTCGCGGCAGGTGCCCTGGCCGCGCGCGAGCGTCTCGAGCGGTGACTGCGCGGGGCCCGCGGCGCGGCCAACATAGGTTAGTTCCGCGCGGATCGCCTTGGTCATCGCGACCAGTGCGCTCTGGGCGTCGCCTTGTTCGGCGAGGAAGCGTTTGGCCCAGGCCTGCAACACGCCATCGGGATCTGCGCAGGAACGCAGCATCGATGCCTGAAGATCGGGCAGGTCCTCCGCCGGATAGATGAAGGGATAGGCGTTCAGCGAGCCGTCTTCCGCGGGCAGGTTGTCCAGTGTTTCATCGGGCAGGTGATCGAGGCGGAAGAAGCTTTCGAAGGTGAGCTCCCGGGTGCGGCCCTTGAAAGTTGCCACCCCGATCGTGTTGCCGAACACGTCGTGGAAATAGCGCAAGGTCACGGGTTTCGGCGTGATGATGAGCCGCGTCTCGATCAGCTTCTGGTCATAGCTTTCGCGCGGGCGGAACATCATGCGGTGTTCGCCCAGCGCCACCGGCTGGCGGTATTTGTACCGCGTCATATGGCGGACAGACAGGATCGTCATGAAACTTACGCCCCCGCGTGCAACCGGTGAACCATCCCGATTCGCAGCAACAATTGGGCCACAGCGTCCCATGGATGGAGGCGTGGTGGAAGGTCGCGGGGGAGAGCCTTAGTCCTTCGCGGCGCGCAGGTCGCTGGCGGCGCTGTCGGCCACCTTGCCCTCGACCGGCATGGACGCGAGTTGCAGGTCGATATGATGGCGGCGGGTGTCGAAGTCGCGGTAATCGCGGCCGGCGAGGCGGCGTCCGGTGGCGATCTTCACCTGAAGCGGATTGACCTGGTTCTTGTTGATGCGGATCTCGTAGTGGAGATGCGGGCCGGTGGATTCACCCGTCGAGCCGCTGAAGGCCACGACCTGTCCCTGGCGCACGCGCGATCCGGCATGGATGCCCGGCGCGAAGCGCGAAAGGTGGCCATACGCCGTCTCATAGCTGTTGCCGTGGTTGAGCAGCAGGAAGTTGCCATAGCCGCCCTTCCAGCCCGCGCTCTCCACCGTGCCGGAACCGGCGGCCATCACCGGCGTGCCGATCGGAACGCCGAAATCGATACCCTTGTGCATGCGCGTGTAGCCAAGGATCGGATGGAAGCGCATGCCGAAGCCGGATGTGATGCGCGCGCCGTCCACCGGCGTCTTCATCAGCATGCCTTTGGCGCTGACGCCCTTGGAGTCGAAATAATCTTCCGTGTCGCCCTTGGGCTGATAGCGATAGAGCGTCACCTCGCGGCCGGCGAGCTTCATCGTCACGTAGTCGATGTCGCCTTCCTTCGCGGGCTGGCCGTTGGGCGTGTAGTAGTAGCTGTAGAGAACCTGGAAGCTGTCGCCCGGTTTGATGTCGCGCTGGAAGTCCACCTTGTAGGACATCATGTGGATCATCTCGACGACGACCTTGGCCGGAATGCCCGCCTGCATCGCCGCGAGATAGAGGCTGGAGTCGATCGTCGCGCCGGCGTGATGGTAATGCGCGGCGAGTGTCTGCTGCGCGGCATTGGCGCTGAACGAACCGCTCGCATCGCGCGAGATCGTCACGTCCTGGCCAATGGTGGGCGAGAAGCTGACGGAGAGAAGCTTGCCGACGGGCGCGGCCGCCGCGGGCTGCACCGCGCTGTCATCGCCATCCGCGTCGCTGACGGAGTCCGTCGCGCCCGCGCCGTTGGGCGGCGAATACGTGATCTGGGCCACGGTCGGCGGTGGCTGCTTCACGGCTTCGAACGTCACCTGAAGCGTCATGCCCGCGCGCACCTGGCGCGGATCGTAGACTTTGGCCAGCGCGCTGACAGCAGCGGCGGCATCGGGGTTCGTGGCGCCCGCATCGACAAGAACGCCGGCCATCGTGTCGCCGGCTTCGAGCGTGATCGCGTGGGCATCGACTCCCGGATTGGGATTGTTGGCGTTGGCTTCGTCTTCCGCCGCGAGGTCGTTGTCGAGCGGTTGCGTGATCGGGGCTGCTTGCGCGGCGCTGTTGCCGCGCGACGCGCCGGAGGTGGGCGCGAAGCTCGCATAGTCAGCCGTGCCAGGACGGGACTGCGAGGCGAGGCGGAGGAAGAGCTGATACGGCATTAGCGAGCGCGAGGCGCTTGTGCCAAATCCGTGCGCATTGCCGATGGGCATGGTGCCCATGGCGAGCCAGGCGATGGTGCCGGCGACCAGCGCCGTGACCGACATCGAGACCATGGCCCAGCGGCCATCGGTGGTGGAGAGAACCGCCGCCGTGCTCCCAGTGGAGCGGCGCCAGCCGTTCAGAAACCTTGCAAACGTCGTGGCGGGGCGTCCGTCGTCCACGTTTACTCCTGCACTTGCGGTTATGAGACGAGTCCCAGCCCGTCGTTGGGCCCGGCCGAAGCGGGGCGCGTCATATAGCCTGGAAGCCATTGTGGCCGTCAACCTTTACCGGAGCATTAACGATACCTTGACCGATTCCTGGAATCGGCCGGAACTCCGGCATTCGCTGCGCAAAATCGGGGCCAGAAACGGGGCGTGCCGAATCGGGCAGGGCAGTGGAAATGAAAATGTGATCGGCCCGCTAGCTTTTGTTAAACGCTGAGAATCCGTCAGCAGAGCGGACTACTCGGGCCAGTTCGGATCGCGCTTCTCGACGAAGGCGCCGATGCCCTCCTTGGCCTCGGCCTCCAGCATGTTCGAGGTCATGACCTGCGCGGCGTAATCGTAAGCCTCCGACAGCGGCATCTCGAGCTGGCGGTAGAACGCTTCCTTGCCGATCTTCACGGTGGTGCGCGGCTTGGACGCGATGAGCTGCGCCAGCGCCATCGTCTCCGCTTCGAGTGCTTCCGGCGCCGCGATGCGATTGATGAGGCCGATGCGGCGCGCTTCATCCGCCCGGATCATCTCGCCGGTGAGCAGCATCTCCATCGCATGCTTGCGCGAGACATTGCGCGACAGCGCCACCATCGGCGTGGAGCAGAACAGCCCGATATTCACGCCCGGCGTTGCGAAACGCGCGGCGGTGGAGGCGACCGCCAGATCGCAGCTCGCCACCAACTGGCAGCCCGCCGCCGTGGCGATACCTTGCACCTGCGCGATCACGGGCTTGGGGTGTCGCACGATGGTCTGCATCAGCTTCGAGCATTGCGTGAACAACGCCGCGAACGCCGCGCGGCCGTCGTCGGTGGAGGCTTTGCGCAGCGCCGTCATCTCCTTGAGGTCGTGGCCGGAGGAGAAGGCCGGGCCGTCCGCCGCGATGACAACCACGCGCACGGATTTGTCGGACGCCGCTTCGTCGAGCGCCGCCTGCAGCGCCGCCATCAAGCCTTCGCTCAGCGCATTGCGCGCAGAGGCGCGATTGAGCGTCAGCTTGCGGACGGTGCCGTCATGTGCGGCGAGGACGAGCGGGGCGGAAACGGGTGCGTTCATGGCTCTCTTTATAGTCCCGCGCGGGCCAGGCGGGAACTCTACTTTTCCAGCACCTTCAGCAGGGCCTGCGCCGCCGCGGGATTGCGCTCCTTGGCGCCCGCGATGAAGTACAGGAACACATCCGTCGCCACCGCTTTGGCGGGCTTGGCGACGGCGGGCAGGTCCTTCGGCGCTTTGCCCTCGGCCCAGCTCCGCGCGCACTCCGCCCACGTCTTGATGGCAGGCGATGTGTAGCCAGTCTCCACCTTCGGTGCCGCCTGCTGCAGTCGGGCATAGACGAAATCCGCCGTCACATCCGCCATCTCGGGATATTTGTCGTGATGGGCATAGACGATGGCCGCGCCATATTTCCGGGCCAGCGCCACGAAGGCGGGAACCACGAAGCTCTCATGCCGCACTTCGATGGCGTGGCGCAGCGTGAGGCCGTCGAGTGTTTTCGGCAGCAAGGCGAGGAACGCTTCGAAATCCTCCGGCTCGAACTTCTTGGTCGGCGTGAACTGCCACAGGATGGGGCCCAGCTTGTGCTTCATCTCGCTGAGCCCACTTGTCACGAAGCGTTCGACGGACGGCCCCGCCTCTGCCAGAATCTTGCGGTTGGTGGCGAGCCGGTGCGCCTTCACCGCGAAGACGAAATCGTTGGGCGTCTCGTCAGCCCATTTGCGGAAGCTGGTGGGCTTCTGGGTGCTGTAATAGGTGCCGTTGATCTCGATGGAGGTGACGGCGCGGCTCGCATATTCCAGCTCCCGCGTCTTGGGATGCTTCTGCGGAAAGAACACCCCGCCCCGCCAGGGCTCAAACGTCCAGCCGCCAATGCCGACGCGGATGTCGCCGGAAGTCTTGCTCTTTGCCATCGTTTCGCCTTGGCTTTGTTCGCAAGCTATAGCGGGTTTTCGGGGAGAAACAGAAATGCCGTTTCGGCTCATCTGCACCGCCGCGCTTGTGTTGCTCGTGGGCGCGGCGCAGGCGGCGGACTTGCCGGGTCCTGTCGAGCGCGCCTCGCCGGACGACTGCGCCATCTTCGTCGCTGTCGGCAAGGCGCAGCTCAACTGGGGCGCCGCGCCGCCGGGCTACGACTTCTTTCCGGCGTTGGATGGGAAAGACGGCGGCACCTATCTGGAGGAGTGCCCCTGGAAGCAACTGGGCGTGGCCGATCCCGTCATCGGGTCACCCGCTTCGACCTCGGGCTTCTATTTCATGCGGCCCGTCTATTCGGGTGATGAGGCGACGATGGACTATTCGGTCTCCATGCGCCCGCCGGCAGGCCAGCAGGGACGGGTTTTCCTTGAGGACCAAAGCTGCACGCTGACGAAATCGGGCGGGGAGTGGCGGGTGGTCTCTTGCCAGATGACCATCATCACCTGAGATCTTGCGCCCCGTTTCCTCGGTATTTTGATACCACACGAGAAAAAGGCAGGGAAATCCGGCGTCCGGCTTGACCCCGGCCCGGCGATCCCGTACACGGCGCGCCTTGCTCGGAGACATTCTGCCATGAAAACCTACTCGGCCAAGCCGACCGAGATCGAGAAGAAGTGGATCTTGATCGATGCCGACGGCCTCGTCGTCGGTCGGCTCGCCTCGCTGATCGCGCTGCGCCTGCGCGGCAAGCACAAGCCGACCTTCACGCCCCATATGGATTGCGGCGACAACGTCATCGTGATCAACGCCGCCAAGGCGCTGCTCACCGGCAACAAGCTGCGCGACAAGGTCTACAACTGGCACACGGGCTATATCGGCGGCATCAAGTACCGCACCGCCCAGGCCGTGATGGCCGGCAAGCATCCCGAGCGCGTAGTCGAGAAGGCGGTGCAGCGCATGCTGCCGCGCGGCCCGCTCGGCAAGCGCCAGCTCTCGAACCTGCGCGTCTATCCGGGCGCCGAACATCCCCATGAGGCGCAGCAGCCCCAGAGCGTGGATGTGGGCGCGATGAACCCCAAGAACACCAATTACCGCAAAGCGAAGGCGGCCTGAACATGGCGGAAGAAGTCAAAACCTTCGGCGATCTGAAATCGACGCTGATCAAGGCCAAGCCCGCGCAATCGGCCGAGCCGGGCGAAGCCCCCAAGCCCAATCGCGACTCCAAGGGCCGCGCCTATGCCACCGGCCGCCGCAAGAACGCCGTCGCCCGCGTCTGGATCAAGCCCGGCCGCGGTCAGATCATGGTCAATGGCCGCGAAGAGAAGATCTACTTCGCGCGTCCCGTGCTGCGCATGATCTTGCGTCAGCCGCTGATCGCCGCGAACCGCGACGGCCAGTTCGACATCATCGTGACGGTGAAGGGCGGCGGCCTCTCCGGCCAGGCCGGCGCCGTGCGCCACGGTATCAGCCGCGCGCTGATCGCCTATGAGCCCACGCTGCGCCCGGTGCTGAAGCCCGGCGGCTTCCTCACCCGCGACCCGCGCGTCGTGGAACGCAAGAAATACGGCCACCCCAAGGCCCGCCGCAGCTTCCAGTTTTCGAAGCGGTAGTATATTACCGCCTGTGACGGGCATCACGCGAATTGGTCGGCGTTGCGCAGACACGCGCCGACCTGCGACTGCGCATGGCCTGAACGCCCGATGTTTCGGGCGCGGCAATGCTTGGCCCAAGGAAAATCAACTCAATATTAAGCCTGGGGCTAGCTCCGCCCTGGTCTTAACTGGGCCTTAGCCGCAACGACGCAGATTGGAGGCGTCGGGGCTCTATCATGACGGCCAGTTTGCGGCCGTGAGGATGCTATGAGCCATAACGACGCCGACGCCCGCCCCATCAAAAGTCTACGCCGATTTGCGAAAGCCCGGTCGCTAAGACTCGCGCTGAGTGCACAGGTTGGCCTCCTCATCGCCGTATTTCTGGGCCTGCTGTGGACTGGATACGCCTATCTGACTGTCACGGAACGTCATGATGCGCTGGAGCAAGCTGAACGCGAGCTTGGCTCGCTCGCCGCCGCTTACGCGCAGCATGCCTCGGCGCTGGTGCAGTTGGGCGCAACCGTTCGCAGCGAAGATGAAACCTTGCTGCCGTCGCATGACGCGAGCGATACGCAGGCATTCCGCCGCGCCCTACGCCCCCCGGACGGCACGCGCTTGACGCTCATCAGAGAACCCGGACTGCACAAGACCCGTCAAGCGACGGACTCTCTTCTGGCCACGCTCGACGGCGCCGTTTTGGTTGCGCGCAGCGAACGGCCAACTACCGGCATCGCGGTTGTCGTGACGCAGAGCGAAGACGTCGCGCTCGCCGAATGGCGGCGTGGCGCTCTGGTTGAGGGCGCGGGGCTGTTCGTCCTCACGATCTTCGTCGGTGGTCTGGGTTTCTTCCTGGTGCGCCAGTTGCGCCGCCGGGAGGCGATGGAAGCCTCGCTGATCGAGGCCAAGGAACAGGCGGATGCCGCCAGCCAGGCGAAATCCGAGTTCCTCGCGAATATGAGCCATGAAATCCGTACCCCCATGAACGGCGTCCTCGGCATGACCGGGCTCCTGCTCGACACCGAGCTGGGAGGAGAGCAGCGCAAATTTGCGGAGATCGTACGCGAGTCCGGTGAGGCCTTGCTCGCCATCGTCAACGATATTCTCGATGTGTCGAAACTCGAAGCCGGAAAATTCGAGCTCGAACATATCGATTTCGACATGCTGAACACGGTCGAGAGCGCGATTGCGCTCATGGCCGGCAAGGCGCGAGAGAAAGGCATCGATCTCGGCGTTTTCGTCGATCCGGCGGCGCGAGGAACCTATCGCGGCGATCCGGCACGGTTGCGCCAGGTCCTTCTCAATCTGCTGGGCAATGCCATCAAGTTCACCGAGAAAGGCGGTGTGTCCGTCTTGGTCGCCGTGCATCGCGTGGATGACGCGGCCACCGGCACGTCGCACCTGCGGTTTGAAGTGCAGGATACCGGAGTCGGTATCCCGGAAAAGACCTGCGAAAAGCTGTTCCAGAAGTTCAGCCAGGCCGATAGCTCCGTCACGCGTCGCTATGGCGGTACGGGTCTCGGGCTCGCCATATGTAAGCAGCTGGTGGAGCTGATGGGCGGCCAGATCGGCGTGTCGAGCCGCGTCGGCGCGGGTTCCACCTTCTGGTTCCAAGTCCCGCTCGCCCGCTCGAACGCTACGGTGCCGGATATGGCGAGCCTTCCTGCGCATCTCAAGAACCTCAAAGTTTTGCTGGTCGACGACATCGCGATGAATCACGAGATACTCGGCCGCCAACTTGGCGCTCTCGGGATCAAGGTGACGGGTGTCGAGGACGGGTTCGCCGCGATGGGCGAACTTGAGCGCGCGTGGTACCGGGGTAAACCTTATGACATCGCCTTTCTAGACCAGATGATGCCGGGCCTGTCCGGTGAAGATCTTGCGGCGCGCATACGAGCCAATCCGGCGCTGAGCGAAACCAAGCTCGTGCTCGTGTCGTCGGCCGGACTGTACGGCCTCAAGAAATCGGCAGCCGGGCTCCTCGACGCAAGGCTGGACAAGCCCGTGCGCCAGCATGAGCTTCTGGACTGCCTCGTCCGTGTCTATAGCGGCACGCATGCCGAGATACGCCCAACTGCCAGAGCAAACGAGTCCCGTGCGAGCAACGATGAAGCCTCCGGTGGTTCGCTTCGCATCCTTCTTGCCGAAGACAACAAGATCAATCAGAAGTTCGCGCTCGTGCTGCTCGAAAAAGCCGGGCACCGGGTCGATCTTGCCGAAAATGGGCACCAGGCCGTCGATGCGATACGCCGTGGAGACTATGACGTAGTGCTGATGGATGTTCAGATGCCGGAGCTGGACGGCATCGGAGCCACCCGTGAAATCCGCGCGTTGCCGCACCCGAAATGCTCTGTTCCGATCATCGCGATGACTGCCAATGCGATGCCGGGGGCAAGAAGCGACTATCTCAATACCGGCATGGACGACTATGTGCCAAAGCCCGTCAGGCCGGAGATGCTGTTCGCGAAACTCGCGCAAATCGCGCGTCGTCCTCAAACCGCCTCATCAACAGCCGCCGCATCAACGGAAAGAGATCGGACAAGCGCCTTGCTCGAACAAAACGATGTCCGCGAGGCACCTGTGCTCGATTTCGACAAGCTCGCAAGCCTGCGCGAGGTGCTTCCCTACAAGAACCTGCATGGCCTGCTCACACTGTTCTTGACCGATACCGCAGACCAACGCGCGCAAATCAAGGAAGCGATTGCGCGCAACGATTTGGACGAAGCGGCGCGCAGGGCCCACGACATTGTCAGTACGGCGGGCAACATGGGCGCCATGCGGATGAGCGCGCTCGCGCGGGTCTTCGAAGGTGTGTGCAGGCAGTCCGACTATGAAGCGGCAAAAAATCTCGGGGGCGAACTGGACAAAGCGATCACCACCGCGTCGGACGCGTTGGGACGCTGGATTAAAGATATGTCTGCTACCGAACTCGGAAGGAAAGCGAACGCTTGAGTCTTCGAAGCGGCTTCACAAATCATGCACAAAAATAAATCGCTTAAAATAAGCGAGTTGAATCAATAAGATACGAAATCTCTACTTCTCGAAGCGCTGATACGAAGCCTTCGGTTTACCGATCATGGCAGCCGTCTGGAGAAATCCAGGCGGCTGTTTCTCCGTTCGGCACCACAAGACGTTTGGCGGACGAAAACCCTCCACCCCGAGCGCAAAATAATCTTTGCCGGAACGGCGGAGGCATCGTGTTAAAAAGCCGCCATGCCGGCCGGTAACGAAATGGACGAAAAAGGCCTTGCCATGGCCACGCTCGACGCACGGTTCCGGGCGCCGCTGATGGCCTATTTCCTGCGCCGGGTTGGCAATCGCAGCGAGGCGGAGGATCTGACGCAGGAGACCTTCATCCGCCTGATGAGCGCCCGCTCGCTCGATCATGTCGATCAGGCACATGCCTATGTCTTCCGGGTGGCGAGCAATCTGCTGCATGACAGGACGCGGGAGGCCGTCAGGCAAAAGAAATATTCGCAGTTTCCGCTCAACCCCCAACTAATCGAAGAATTTTCACAAGAATATGTGGAGGATCGCGGGCCCGAACGCGTCTTGGTTGGTAGAGAAAGCTTGGCGGATGTGTTGAACACGCTAGACGAGCTTGGGGAACGCACCAAAAGCATCTTCATATTGTTCCGGCTGGAAGGCATGAAACAGAAAGATATAGCCATGCTGTACGGCATGGGACTGTCGACAGTCGAAAAACACGTCATGCAGGCGACATTGCACCTGGCCAAACGCTATGGACGGCAGACGCCATGAGCGACGTGGATATCGATGAAGCGGTAAAGCGGCGGCGTTTGGCCGAGGCTGCCGCTTGGCGCGTGCACCTGACGGAGACCGACGCGCCTTCCACTCCGGATTTCGAGGCGTGGCTGTCCAAGCCGGGCAATGCCGCGAGCTGGGAACAGGTCTTGGGGCCTTGGGACTATATCGACGAACATGCCAACGAGCCGGCGCTGGTGGCGGCGCGGCAGGCGGCGCTGGGACATGCAAGGCGCGCGCATGCGCAACGCCGCCGCTCGCGCGACTGGCGTTCTCTCGCCGCCGCGATTGCCGCCGTGGTCGCGATCGGTGGTATCGGTTGGGGCGGGGTGAATTGGCTCAACAGCCCAAGCGATTATGAGACGGCCTTCGGCGAGCGGCGCGTCATCACCTTGGAAGACGGCTCGCGTATTTCTCTCGATTCCGCCAGCGACGTGACAGTGCGCTACAGCCGCACGGCCCGCGAGCTGCAGCTTGTCCGCGGCCAGGCGCGCTTCGATGTGGCGCATGACGTGGAGCGGCCGTTCTCTGTTCTGGCCGGTAACCAAAAGGTCATCGCCACCGGCACGGCTTTCAATATCGACGTCACCGGCCCGAAGGTTGTGGTCACGCTTATCCAGGGCCATGTCGTGGTGCTGAATGAGGACAAGCCCAACCGCGCACCTGTCGATATGCGTGCACCCGCATCGCCCCATCACACGATTGAGTTGCAGGCGGGCCAGCAACTCGTGGCGCTGCCGGAGAAACCGCCGGCGCTCGCCCCCGCCAATATCCAGCGCGTGACAGCCTGGACCAGCGGGCAATTGATGTTCGACAACGAAACGCTGGCCGACGTAGCGGCGCGCATCAACCGTTACACAACCAATCCGATTATCATCGACGATCCGAAAGTCGCCAGCATGCGCATCAGCGGTGTGTTCAACACCGGCGACGTCGCGGGTTTCGTCGATATCGTCACGCATTATCTGCCTGTGCAGGCGGTGACGGGTGAGACGGGCGCGATCGCGCTCAAGAAAAAGGATTGATGGTATCGTGACGAATCTTTGGAGGGTTTACGAAACCTGAACGTCTTTCCTCTTGACGGTCTTTGCATGGGGCGAATGTGTCCGTCGTGTTGGGGGAATAAAATGTCGAAGGGAAATAGACGGCGGTTGTCTGTTCTTCGGAACACCGCATTGGCGGGCGGCTTGTTCGCTATGTTGTTGAGCGGCCACGCGATCGCGCAATCGCAGACATATTCTTTCGACATTCCGGCCGAGCCGCTTTCGGTAGCGCTGCGCGACTTCGCGCGCGTCTCCGGCCAGCAGATCATCTTCACCGACGACCTTGTCGCGGGCAAGAATGCGCCTGGGCTGCATGGCGATTTCTCGCCGGAAGCAGCGCTTTCGCAGCTTCTCGCCGGCACTAATCTCGTCGTCGAGCGCGGGCCTTCCGGCGCGGTGATGGTCAGACGAAAAAACGCACAAGCCGCCTCCGCCAAGGGGGCGGCGCATTTTGAAGCGTCTGGCGTCGAGGAAGTGGTTGTCACGGGCACGCATATCGAGGGCGTCGCGCCTGCGGGCTCGAAGCTCGACACCTATACACGCGACGATCTCGACCGGTCCGGCGCCGGTACGCTGGACGAATTCGCCCGCCAGATCCCGAATAATCTTTCCAGCACCGATCCGGTCTCCAACGTGTTTTCGGGCGCCGGGCTGGCCTCCCGCCCGGGTGACGCGAACAACAACGGCGGCGCCGCGTTCAATCTCGGCGGCCTCGGCACCAACTCGACCTTGACCCTGATCGACGGCCATCGTGTCGCCGCATCGGGTGACCAGGGTTCCTTCGTCGACATCACCATGATCCCCTTCGGCGCCGTCGATCATATCGAGGTGCTGCAGGACGGCTCGTCCTCGATCTACGGCTCGGATGCCGTGGCCGGCGTCGTCAACATCATCATGAAGAAGGATTTCGACGGCGCGGAAACCCAGCTTCGCTATGGCGGAGCCACGGACGGCGGCGCGGATGAGTTCAGCCTCTCGCAGCTCGTGGGCAAGACCTGGGCAACGGGCAATGCGCTGATCAACTATGAATATGACGAGCAGATGGGTCTCGACGCTTCGCAGCGCGGCTATATTCCGCCTCTTGGTGGTCCGTCTTCTCTGCTGCCGCGCACGCAGCGCAACAGCATTTTCTTCACCGGCAATCAGGATATCGACAGCGACACCACGGTCTCCGGTGAGTTTCTCTACAGCCACAAGACCAACGCAATGCTGGCCTCACTGACGAGCCTGGTGGAGGACACGAACACCGTGCAGTCGGGCTACACCAGCCAGGCCGGCGGCGAGGCGTCCATCAACCGCAAGCTCGGCGGCGACTGGCAGGCGAACCTCAGCGGCAACTATTCCGCCGTCACGCAATCTTTCGGTCAGCTCGAAAACCTCACCGTTCCGGGCGTCTTCTCCGAAACCGTGAATGTCACGGCCTTGTCGAAGACGCAAACCTGGGGCGGCGACGCGCTGGCCAACGGCACGCTCTTCTCGCTGACCGGCGGCGACGTGAAGGCCGCCTTCGGCGCCAGCTATCGCGCGGAAACCTATGCGGATGCGAACACCGAGACGGTGTTCGGCGCCACGCAGCTCTTTCCCTTTCCGAGCCTCAGCCGTCACGTCGAAAGCGTCTTCGGCGAGGCCTATGTGCCTATCGTGGATGATGCGAACGCCATGCCGTTTGTGCGCCGCCTCGACCTGTCAGTAGCCTTGCGTTACGACCACTACAGCGACTTCGGATCAACGACCAATCCGAAAGTCGGCGTGGTGTGGGGCGTGACGGATGATTTCAGCTTCCGCGGCACCTATGGCACCTCCTTCCGCGCGCCGTTGCTCACCGAGCTTGGCACGCCGGCCAGTTATTTCGCCCAATATTTGCCGAACCCTGCGGCGCCGGGCGGGTTGACCGACACATTGTATTGGGGCGGCGGTAATCCCAACCTGCAGCCGGAGAAGGCGAAAGTCTTCACCGTTGGCACCGATTGGCGCCCGTCCTGGGATCCGGCGCTGCAGATTTCGGCCACCTATTCGCATATCGACTACACGAATGTGATTGGCCTGCCGCCCGTCACCAATCTGGGTGCGATATTGACCAGCCCGCTTCTGGCACCGTTCATCAACACGCATCCGTCGCCCGCTTTCGTCCATGCGGCGTTCTACAGCCCCGGGTTCGAAGGCGACAGCACGGGTCTCGGAGAGGGCGGTGTGGGCGCGATCTTCGACGAGCGGGATGCGAACCTGGCAGCCCAACGCGAATCCAGTATCGATCTGCGCGCGTCCTATAGCGTGCAGAGCGATTTCGGATCGTTCGTCTTCAACGTCGCGGGCGACCGCTTCCTGGAAAACGGGTTGAAGACGGCGCCGGCGGCGCCTGTCGATTCCATCCTCAATACGTTCGGCGAACCGCCGCGCTTGAAGGGCCGGGGCAGTATCACTTGGGCGAATGACGGCTTCACCGCCTCGTTCACGGTCAACTACACCAACAGCTACAACGACAACCTGACCATCCCCGATACACGCATCAACTCCTGGACGACGGCGGATGCCTACTTCGGCTACGCACTCGATGTCCCAGACGATGCGATATTGCGGAACCTGAAGCTGTCGCTATCGATCCTGAACCTGACCGACGCGAAGCCGCCTTATGTGCAAATCCCGGCGATCGACCTTCTGCCGGGTCAGCAGCCGGTTTCGTTCGATCCTGTCAATGCGTCGCCTGTCGGCCGTCTGATCTCGCTGCAGGTCACGAAGGATTTCTAGTCGCGTAAGAATGGTGCGCTCTGGGAGCAACGATGAGTTATCGCAAACAGAGCGCACTATTCCTGGCGGCTGCCCTGATGATCACGGGAGGTTGCGCCGCGGAAGCGCCGTTCCAGGCGCAACCCGGCGAGTCCGCGCAGGCCATGCAGGATCGCTACCTCGCGTGGACTGCCACACGCAGCGGCTGGGTTCGGAGTGCGAGCGGGCTTGAATCCCACCGTCTCGGCACTTCGAACCCAACCGGCGCGACCGCCTCGGCAGCGTCGATCGTTACGGTCCAATGCGAAGGCCGCTTTCTCGATGGCCGCCTCTTCTTCGCGACCGACCCGTCCAAGCCGCTCGTCGACCCGCTGACCAAACTGATCAAGGGTTGGCAGGAGGGCGTGCTGCTGATGCATGTGGGCGAGACCTGGGAGTTCGTTCTGCCACCCGACCTCGCTTATGGCGAGAAGGGCTGGCACTCGCCGTCGCCCGCTATCCCCTCGATACCGCCGCACACGGCGCTGCAGTTCAAGATCCAACTGTTGGCCGTCGAAAACCCGCCGCAGAGCGGAAAGTAGGAGAAACGCCCATGGCATCGCGTTCGCACATCTGGATGATTTCCGTCGCCGCTCTGTTCGCGGCATTCGCAACTGCCGACGCGCAAACGCCGCCGGCGGGTCATCTGCTCACCGTCGACGACATGCTCGCCATGGACCATTTCGGCCGCGTCGAGATCGCCGATGGCGGTCGGTTGGTGCTGTTTGAAAAGGGTGGGCCGGGCGAGGGCTTCACCGATTACGGGATCGACGATCCGTCCGCCTCGGGCCGCATCTACGTCTTCGATCGCAGCAAGCAGGCGCCGGCGCGCCGCTTGCTCGCCGATTTCCCGTTCCAAAATTGGATTGGCGCGCTCTCGCCCAATGGCGAAAAGCTGGCCATCTATTGGCTGGAGAAAGATCGCGTCCGCGCCGGTGTCGTCGATCTGGCGACCGGCAAACTGACGCGTTTCGCCTTCTACCCCACCTTCGATTTCCAGCAGAGCATTCCGCTCTGGGTGTCCGACAACAGCCTCATCTATTCCGCCGATCCGAACGACCGGCCATCCGCACGCGTGGATTTCCGCCGCCAAGCCGCGCTGCAGGTAAGTGCGAATTGGCAGCGCGCCTGGCATGGTGAGCCGTCCATCTCCGTGCTCGAAAGCCACGCCAAGGACTTCACGCCCGATTGGCGGCCGGGAACCATCGTGCGCGTCGATGCGAAAACCGGCGACACGCGCATGCTGGCCGAAGGCAAATATATCGAGATGTCGCTCTCGGCCGATCACCGTTATCTCGCGGCCGGGCGGCAGGGCTATTACAACCGCTTCCGTCCGGACTCCGGCAGGGAAGTCTATGACAACCACCGCCTCGAGCCCCGCCTGTTCGATCTGGATAATCCGAAGGCCGGCGCCGTGCCCATGTGCTCCGGCTGCCAGCTGAGCGGCCTCGCGGAATTCACCTGGAGCGCCACCGGTCATCGCGCCAGCTTCTTCGCGCGCTTCGGGAACGAAGCGTGGGAGCGCGCGCGTTTCCGCGTCTTCGATGCAGATACGAAAAGCCTGAGCGAGGTGCGCCATATAGGCCTCGATCTCGCCTCGCAACGTGAAATAGGCATGCAGAACGCGCCCGTGATGGCGATCCCGTTTGGCGACGGCGCCCTCGTGCCTGCGCGCCAACAAGCCGATCCCAAGGCCGATCCGATCTTCACCTACAAAGAGCCGACACACAGTCGTCAGTACAACATAACGAGCTCCGCAGCGGCCAAGATGGCGCGGCTGGACTGGTACTTCGTCTCGCCGGACGGTTCGTCGCATGCCGTGACATCGGCATTGCCCGACGTCGACTCCGTGACCGTCGCGAGTGACAACCGCGGTCTCTATTTCATCGGCGGCGACAAAGTGCAGCGCGTGTCGCTGAACGGCGGCGACATCGTTGATGCGGCGAAGTTCGACGGACAAGCCTTCTATTATAAGCTCGACGGCTCCATCGACAGCGGCGGCCATGCGGTCGGCGTGTCGATCTCGCCTACCGGCATGGCAGCGGAGTTCTTCCAGGGCACGACGAAGCTGAAGAGTGTGAAGCTCCCGCCCACCATCGGCCGTCCCGTGGCCGGTGATGCGAAATCGGGCGCCCTGGTGTTCCAGTCGGCCGGTGCGGGTGGCAGTGTGCTTTCCGCCGTCGACCAGAGCGGCCGTGTCCAGACGATCATCGCCATCAACGAGCATCTGAAGCAGGTCATCCCGGCCAAGGAAGTTCAGCTCAAATACAAATTGCCCAATGGCGATCAGACGTCGGCCTGCCTGCTGCTTCCCGCCAATGCGCCGCCCGGAAAGAAGCTGCCCACTATCGTGTGGGTCTATCCCGGCGGCGCCGGCGCGCGATGCCAATCCCTTTGGCAGTTGGGTCTCGCGGATACCTATAGCGCGGAGATTCTCACCAGCTTCGGTTACGCCGTCCTCACGCCGCCCGCACCCGCGCCGCTCCTGACCGACGGCCATAACCCGGTCGCGAACTGGGGAGCCCTCGTGCAGCCCGCTGTCGATGAAGCGGTGGCCGAAGGCTACACCGACAAAGACAAACTGGGCGCCTGGGGCATGAGCCTCGGTGGGCATAGCGTGCTGTCGCTCCTGTCGCAGACCAACATGTTCAAGGCGGCCATTGCGCTCAACGGCGCGGCCGACTTCTTCAGCAATTATGCGAGCCTCGGTACGGTGCGCAGCGTGTTGTCCGACGACCTGTTCGCTGTCGGTCACTCCACGCTCTATGAGGGGGCGCCGGAAGAAGGCGCCCATCTCGGCGCGCCGCCCTGGGAAATTCCACAGGCGTATGCCATAGCGAGCCCGCTCTCCAACGCCGGCAAGATGAACACGCCGTTGATGCTGTTCGCCAACGATCTGGACTGGGATTACCAGATGACGGAGTTCGACCAGTATTTCATCGCGATGGTGCGCCAGGGCAAGGAGGCGGTCTATGTCCGCTCCTGGGGCGAGGGGCATGGCGATACCAACCCCGCCAATGTCCGCGAAAGCTGGCGGCGCATGCATGCCTGGTACGAGCAGCATTTCAACGCGGTGCCGTAGAGGCGGATTTTAGAGCCTTTGGAGCAGCGGCCTGGCGAAAGCCGGGCCGCTGTCTTGTTGCGCGCAAATCCCTTACAAGACCGGCAGCCACCCACCGGAGGAAATGCCATGCAGTACCGCAAACTCGGCGCGAGCGATCTCAGGGTCTCGGATATCTCGCTGGGCTCCTGGCTAACCTTTGGCGTGGGCGTGGAACGCGATAGCGCCGAGGCTTGCGTCAACCGCGCCTTCGAGCTCGGCATCAACTTCATCGACACGGCCAATGCCTATGGCCGCGGCGCGGCGGAGACGTTCCTGGGTGAGGTACTGGCCGGGCGCAAGCGTGACAGCTATGTACTGGCGACGAAAGTGTTCTTCCCGATGACCGCCACCGACAAGGGGTTGTCGCGTGAGCAGATCCTCAAGCAGATGGACGCCTCACTGAAGCGATTGCGCGTGGATTATGTCGATCTCTACCAGTGCCACCGCTACGACCCGGAGACGCCGCTGGAAGAGACGATGCAGGCGCTGACCGATGTCGTGAAGCAGGGCAAGGCGCGCTACATCGGCTTCAGCGAATGGTCGCCGGAGCAGATTGCGGCCGCCTTCGCGCTTCCCGGCGTGGAACGGTTCATTTCCAGCCAACCGCAATATTCGCTGCTGTGGCGCCGGCCGGAAGAGAAGGTGATCCCGCTCTGCGAGCAGAACGGCGTGTCGCAGATCGTCTGGTCGCCGCTGGCGCAGGGCGTGCTCACCGGCAAATATCTCCCTGGCGCGCCGCCGCTGGCCGGTTCGCGCGCCACCAGCGACGCAATGGGCGGCTTCATCCAGCGCTGGACGGAGAGCGACATTCTCGAAGCCGTGCAGAAGTTGAAGCCGCTGGCACAGGAGGCTGGCTGCACCTTGTCGCAATTCGCGCTGGCCTGGGTTTTGCGCGAGCCGAACGTGGCTTCGGCCATCGTGGGCGCGAGCAAACCGGCGCAGCTCGATGAGAACGCCGCCGCCTCCGATCTCAAGATCGATCCGGTGCTGTTCGCCAAGGCGGAACACATCGTGGCGCCGGTAACGCGCAGCGCCTGAAAAACATTCGGGGCGCCGGCGACGGCGCCCCGTGTCTGTTTCAGGTCTATGCGTCTTAAGCGGCTTTGCCCGCGTAACCCAGGACGGCTTTCACCTCGAGGAATTCCTCGAAGCCGAACTCGCCCCATTCGCGGCCCGTTCCGGACTGCTTGTAGCCACCGAACGGCGCATTCATGTCGCCGCCCGCACCGTTGATGTGCACGTTGCCGGCGCGGATCTGCGAGGCAACCTTGCGGGCATGCTCGATATCGCCCGACTGCACATAGCCCGAGAGGCCATACACCGTGTCGTTCGCCATCTTGATGGCGTCGGCTTCGCTTTCATACGGCAGGATCGTGAGCACCGGCCCGAAGATCTCTTCGCGCGCGATGGTCATGTCGTTGGTGACGTTCGCGAAGATGGTCGGGCGCACATAGTAGCCACGATTGAGGCCATCCGGACGGCCGAGGCCGCCGGTGACGAGGGTGGCGCCTTCGTCGATGCCCTTTTTGATGAGACCCTGGATCTTGTTGTACTGCGTCTCGCTGACAACCGGACCCATCGCCGTGCCTTCGGCGAACGGATCGCCGACCTTCACGCTCTCGGCCGTGGCTTTGGCGATCTCGGCGGCCTGGTCATGCTTGCCCTTCGGCACGAACATGCGCGAGGGCGCGTTACAGGATTGGCCGGTGTTCTGCATCATGTGCATCACGCCGCGCGCGACGGCCTTCTGCAGGTCGGCGTCGTCGAGAACGATGTTCGGCGACTTGCCGCCCAGTTCCTGCGCCACGCGCTTCACCGTATCGGCACTGGCCTTCGCCACCGCGATGCCGGCGCGCGTCGAGCCCGTGAACGACATCATGTCGATGCCCGGATGCGCGCTCATCGCTTCGCCGACCGTCGGGCCGTCGCCGTTGATGAGGTTGAAGACGCCCGGCGGCACGCCGGCTTCGTCCATCACCTCGGCCCAGAGGATCGCGTTCATCGGCGCGATTTCCGAAGGCTTGAGGATCATGGTGCAACCAGCGGCGAGGGCGGGCACGACCTTGCAGGCGATCTGGTTGATCGGCCAATTCCATGGCGTGATCATGCCGACGACGCCGATGGGCTCACGGCGGATGGCGTAGGAGCCCTTCACCTCTTCGAACTCATACTCCTGCAGGATCTTGATGCCCTGGGTGAGATGGCCGATGCCGATGGCGGCCTGCGCGTTCTGCGAAAGGCTGAGCGGTGCACCCATCTCGGTGGAGATCGCCTTCACGATGTCGGCGTAGCGCTTCTGATAGACCGCGACGATCTTCTGCAGCAGCGCGATGCGTTCCTCGCGCGTAGTTTGCGAGAAGGTCTCGAAGGCCTTGCGGGCGGCGGCGACGGCCTTGTCGACGTCGGCCTTGGAACCCAGGCTGATCGTCGCGAAGGGCTCTTCGTTGGCCGGGTTTATGACCTCGAGCGTTTTCGGCGTCACGGGATCAACCCACTTGCCGTCGATGTAGAATTTGAGACTTTCCTGCATGTTTCCTCTCCGCGGTATGTCTGGGTCGCCCCCATAAGACCACACCGCGCGAGGCAGGCAAAGTGGCTCCAAACCCATGAAATGTGGTGGGCTTTAAGCGGGTGTCAGCAGCGAGGGCAGGTCGCTTGCAGGGTTCATCCGCAGAAGCTGATAGGCAATTCCGCCAACGCCGGGGAAAAGGCCGGGCACGAAGGCGTCTTTCAGCAGGCCTGTGATCGGTCCGTGATCTTCGATGCCGGTAAGGAAATAGGCGGCGAGTTGCTCGCGGCTGAGACCGTCCGGCCCTTCGCCCAGAGCGATGGCGCGGTCGATCATCTCCCAGACGCTCATGTCGCCATGGCAGACGCAATGACTCCAGCCGACGCCGTCGCGCCAGGTAGCGGTCGCGGCGCGGCGCAGCACGCTGCGCGTCGCGGGATTGGACAATGACGGATCGAGGTCGAGACGTGCCAACCCAATGCCCACCGAGCCATGGCACCACGCATAAGCAGCCTTCTGGCCCTCCATGCGGCGCAGGTCGATCCAGCACTGGTCGTCCGCGTCGTACAGCGCGTCATCGAAGGCGAGGGCGGGCTCGCCGGTCCGGCTGTAACGTTCGTCACCGGTGGCGCGCGCGAGCTTGATGAGCGACCAGCCGAAGCCCGTGGCGCCATGTGCGAAGCCGCCCATGCCCTCGGGCGAATTCTCGGTGACCCAACACGCCGTGCCGTCGCGCCATTGCGCGCGGGCGCAGAGATCATCACCTATCGCGCGCGCCATCTGAAGGAATTCGTCATTGCCGCTCGCCTTGGCCAGCGCCAAAAGCGGTGCAATGCCACCAGCGCTGCCCGCGAGGATGTCGAGCACTTTGTCGGCTTTCGCGGCCGCCGGTATCTGGCGTGCCAGCAACGCAGCGCGCGCGACACCATCGCGGTCGAAACCCCATTCCGCGAACAACAGCCGCGCCCAAACCTGCGCGCCGACGCCGAGATAGACGCTGGGCGAGGGTGGCCTGAGCGGCATGCCCCGGCGCAAGTTGGACTCATGCTTCTCTTCGAGACCATCGAGCGTGCGTGTGAGACCCGAGAACAAACGATCGATACCATCCACCGGATCGGCACGGCCGGCTTGCACCTCGTGCAGATAGGCAGCCATGAGGACCGCGGCGCCGGAGATGCCGCCATAGAGATCGGCGCCCAGCGCCTGAACGCCCCAACCGGTGGCCGTCAGCGTCGGCGCGAGCCACGTCGCGGTGCCGTCGCGGCCATAGATCGCGGTATCGACCATGCTGCGCATCATGGAGGCCGCCAGCGTGCGGCGGCGCGTGTCCACCTTGCCTTCGCGTATGGCAGCTGGCCGCAGGGAGAAACTCGTGGGCGTGCTGTCATTCGTGTAGGCGCTGACAAGCGTGGCGCAGACGAAATTGCGCTCCAGCACCAGATCGGCGCCGCGCCAATCCTGCCAAGCTTCGTCAACGCGGTTGCAAGGCGAGAGCCAGCGAGTTCCGGCCGGGCCATCCAGCGCACCTTCGCGCGCGATGGTGGAGAAATACGGGATGTCGCCTGTCAGCAACGCATCGATTTCGCCTTCGATGACGGCCGCGTCGCTCGGCGCACCGGCGATATTCGCGGCCTGTCGCGCGAGAAGGTCGCGCGCACGCTCGCGGGCCTCGTCTTCCTTATGGAGCGACACGGGGTGCCAGAGCATCCGTGCCAGTTCGGCATAGACCTCGGTCGCGCGCACCACGACGCGAATGCGGCACTCCTCGAAGACATCGAGCCAGGATCGAAGCTTGCCGCGCGAATCCAGTTCGCGAAGTTCCGCGGACAGCATCTCGAATCCATCCAGCACTTCCGGCCAATATTCGGCAAGGCTGGGCGTTTCGGCAGGGTGGTTTTGCGACGCGCCGAGCGCCACGCGTTTGAGACCGATCCGCGCCGCATCCGTTCCGGCATCGATGATATCGGGCAGCGTCATCATCGGCTGCTGGCCCGGTAGCGAACCGATGCCGGAAACATCGATGCCACGCCAGCCGAGGCCCTGTCCGCGCCCAGGCAACAGGCCGGTGGCGAAAACGGTGCCGGTGATGAGCCGGATGGCCTGATCCGTCGCGTCGCCGAAGCCGGAGACGAAGGCCTGGATCTTGGGCGTGAACAACGTCTCGCAATCGATCAGCACCGGCGTTCCGCCATGCGCGATCAGATTCTCGGCATGCAGGTCACTGCCGGACACGAGCCGCATGATCGCGAGCCATTGGCCGATGCCGCGATAGAAGCTGCGCATCTCGTCCGGACCGGCGGCATGGCGATGCGTGACGAATTCCGCCCAGCCATGATCGCCGCAATCGGCGACGGCAGGCACGCGGACGGAAAGTGGACGATCTTGCGACAGCTTCGCGAGGAAGCGCGCGAGCGCCGCTTCCACAGCGACAGGGCGCGGTTTGTAGGCCAACTTGCCGCCGTCGCAGGACATGATCACGACGGTGTGGCCGCCTTGATGCGCGTCGCCGGCGCCAAAGGCGATCTTCGTGAGATGGCCGGGCGCGTTGCCGAGCAGTGCGGCGATCTTTTTGCGGTCTGCCACCCAGCGCCGCGCGAAAGCCATCGTGGCGGAGACGCGATTGGCGATCATCGTATCGATGCGCGCGGCCAGCGTGGGATAGTTGGGCGACAGTCCTTCCCAAAACTGCATGGAGGAAGACAGCGCGAGGAAATCGTTCCAGCGCGCTTCGCCACTGTCGCCTTTCAGGCGGCCTTCGATACGCGCGGCGTTCAGTTCGAGAAGGAGCAGACGGGCGAGCTTGCCATGCAGCGTGGCGATCAGGGCTTCGCGCGCGGCGGCGAGGATCACGCTTTGCTCGGACGGCGCCAGACCGGCAAGCCCTCCGAGCTGGGTTGCCAACTCCGCCAATGACGGCGCAAGCAGACAACCCAGCGGGACGTCAAAGTGGGGAGTTCCCGCGTTCGACGTCATGCCGGTTTAGCAGCACGGGTTCGTGTGCGAGCCTGTGCAGGCCGAACACGGGACGCCGCCGAGAGTCGTCGGCTCCGCCGCGGCCACGATGTCGGCCGCCGCGTATTCGCCACCGGCAAACAACGGCCCGGCGGGATTGTCGATGTCCGCGCCGTCACGCCATTGGGCGGCGAGGTTCGTCTGTGAGTTGGACATGACATACTCCTTGGTTGAAGGGTTACACCAACGGTATTGAAACATTGTTCCGAGTTCTTCAAATAAAACTTCATCTGAAGATTGATTTTCGGAGCGCTCAACACCGATGTCACGCTAACATGACTTGAACTCGAGTCAATCGACTTGTGTGTTGACTCAATTTGAGGAATTAGAATTTTAATAATTAGAAACGAAATGGGTTCAACTCAGGAAAGCCGCAGTGAATGAACATGTCGCGCAGTAAGTTTAGTAATGGAGACGGTGGATTCGCGACGCGCCGCTTCAAAATTATTTTTTCTCATCTTTGGCCACGCGGAAGAATTGACTTGAAATTGCGCGTCGTCGCCGCAATCGCGTGCTTGATGCTCGCGTCGGTTGCAAGCGCCGTCGCTCCGCTACTTATCGCTGATCTCACGGATGCTTTGGCGCGCGATGACAAATTGTCCGTGGGCATATGGCTGCTGGCGGGCTTCCTCGGCGCGCGGCTTGTCGCGCAAGTGTTGCCGCAGCTGCGCGATGTGCTGTTTCTCGAGGCGCAATACGATGCCGTGCGCGAGATGGGCCGGTTCGCGATGGCGCATCTGCACGGGCTGTCGCTGCGTTATCACCTGGAGCGCAGGATCGGCGGCCTCGTCCGCACCATCGAGCTGGGCATGCGCGCCATCAACACGCTTCTGTCTTATGGCGCGGTCAATACGATACCGGTGTTGCTGCAGCTCGTATTCTTTACCATCGAGATTGTCTGGAAGCTGGGAATCGGCATCGCCATTGCTGTGCTTGCGACGGTCGCGGTCTATGTATGGTTCACCGTGGTTGTGACGCAAAGGCAGGCGCAGATACGCCGCGCGGTGAATGCGCGCGACACGGAAGCCGCCGCGGTCATGGTGGACAGCCTGATCAATTCCGAGACGGTGAAACATTTCAGCGGCAAGGATCATGAGACACGCCGCTTCGGCGGCGAGATGGCGAATTTTGCTGGCGCGATGGTCGAGGCGGAGAAGACCATTGCCTTCCTCAACATCGGCCAGGCCACGATCATGGGGATCGGCATGGGCGTGGTAATGGTTCTCACCGCCATCGGAATTCACGACGGAGTCTATTCCATTGGCGACTTCGTGCTGGGGAACGCGATCCTGATGCAGCTCTACCAGCCGCTGACCGCACTGGGCACCGTCTATCACGAACTGGTCCAGAGCTTCGCCGATCTCGAGGCCATGTTCGCGTTGCTGGATCGCACGCCGGAAGTAACGGACGCGCCTGGCGCGAAGGACCTCGCGGTCACGGATGGCGAAATCCGCTTCGAGCATGTCAGCTTCGCTTATGAAGACGGCTCGCCGATCCTGAAAGACATCAGCTTCCGCGTTCCGCCCGGCAAGACGGTCGCCATCGTCGGCCCGTCCGGCTCGGGAAAATCGACCATCGCGCGCATCCTCAATCGCTTCTACGACGTGAAGGACGGGCTGGTGACCATCGACGGGCAGGACATCGGCGCCGTCACGCAGGCATCGCTGCGCGCGGCCATCGCGGTGGTGCCGCAAGATGCCGGTATGTTCAACGACACTATCAGCTACAACATCGCCTATGGCCGTCCGGGTGCTTCACGGTCCGAGATCGTCGCCGCTTCCCGTGCGGCGCAACTCGACGATTTCATCTGCTCGCTGCCGCAAGGCTACGATACGCTGGTGGGCGAGCGGGGGTTGAAGCTGTCCGGTGGTGAGAAGCAACGCCTGGCCATCGCCCGCGCGATCCTGAAGGACGCGCCAATATTCCTCATGGACGAAGCCACATCCGCGCTCGACACCCACACCGAGCGTGGTGTCCAGGCAGCGTTGGCGACCGCGAGCCGCAGGCGCACCACGCTGATCATCGCGCATCGCCTTTCAACGGTGGTGGATGCGGATGAGCTCCTGGTTCTGGAGCGTGGCATGATCGTCGAGCGCGGGACGCACGCGGCGTTGCTGGCGCGGCGTGGCGCCTACGCCATCCTGTGGGCCCGGCAGCGCGAGGCGGATGTGGCGCGCGCGGCTCAGTAAGTGACCGTAACGGTGATGGTGTCGAGGTAGAGCCCGATCGGCAGGAATTGGTGGTTCGGGATCAGGCCGTAGACCGTGTAGGAGGTCGAAGCGGCACCGGCGGTATAGGATTGGGTTTGTGTGGACGTGGTGCCGTCGCCCCAGATCGTCGCATAGGAGCCGGTGGTGTAGAGATTGTATTGCAGATTGTTGCCCAGGAAGCTCATCACTCGCGAATTGAGCTGGTTCGCTAGGCCACCATTGAGCGCGATGGTGAAGTTGGGCAGCGCCGAGCTGAGCGTCACGGTGCAGGTCACGCCGATCGAGCCATTGGCCTGGTCGCCCGTCATGTCTCCCGGTGAATAGGGGCCGAAGGCGACGCTGGACACGGTGATCAGCACCGGATTGAGCACCGTGCCGCAGGTGGCGGCCGCGGCGGGCATCGCCGCGCAGAGCAGGAAGAGGTAAGCCGCGAGGAGTTTCACGGAAGGATAAGCATTTGGGCGCGGTCTTCCGCCAAATTTGCCTGTCTCATTTCCAAAAAGAAAGGGGCGCCACGCGGCGCCCCCGGTATTCACCCGTTACCGCGGCACTCAGGGTTTCACCGCTCCGGGTGTCCAGGGTGCGGGAGGCGGGCCATAGGCGTTGTCGCCCGGCGTGCCCAGCTGGGCGCAGAAGTAGATGATGGCGATGCTGACGACGAGCACGACGAGGGAAATCAGACTGTAGAGCCATCCGAACATCAAGAAGAAGTAGAGCAGCGAGAGCGATCCCATCAGCGAGATGAGCTGAAAGACGGCGCTGATCAGTATCCAGATCCAGACGAACTGGGCGTTCCTGCCGGTATCCTGGATGCGGCGGGCGGCCATGCCGCCTGTCGGAAGCAGAAGGGCCAAGCCCACCAGCGACGAGATCAGACCACCGATGAAGATGCTGCTGATGATGGCGGCAATGATCTCAATGCCGACGCAGACAAGGACGAAGAACCAGAATTGCGACCGGCCGACCCTTCCGCTGAAATCCATGTAGTGGTTGGTGACAGTGTCCATAAAGTTCTGCCACACCTTGTTGGCGTCGATCTGGTCCATGAATGTCTCCCCCGAGGCGGCGCGCCTCGCTTCAGGCTGCGGGCGGAAAGGGGCCGCCCGTCTATCCGAAGGACTCGGAATCGCCAGTCCAGTTGAGCTAAAAGTCCACCTCGCGCCCTGTCAATGACGGTGGGGGTGAAACGGTAGGAACATGGTAGCCAAAATCTTTATCGACGGAGCGGCCGGAACGACCGGCCTGGAGATTCGCGAGCGGCTGGCGGGGCGGAGCGACCTTGCTTTGGTGCAGCTTTCGGACGCCGCACGAAAGGACACAACCGCACGCCGGGAAGCCCTGAATGAGAGCGATCTGGTCATCCTGTGCCTGCCGGACGATGCGGCCAGGGAGGCTGTCGGCCTGATCGAAAAGAACAACGTCCGCGTCATCGACGCCTCCACCGCTTACCGCGTGGCGCCGGGCTGGGCCTATGGATTTCCCGAGTTGGATCCCGGCCAGCGGGCGCGGATCGCGGCCTCGCTCCGCGTCTCGAACCCCGGCTGCTATCCTACGGGCTTCCTCGCACTGGTGAACCCGCTGGTCCGCGCCGGAATCGTCCCGGCCGATTTTCCGCTGACGGTGAACGCTGTGTCCGGCTATTCCGGCGGCGGCAAGGCGATGATCGAGGAATTCGAGGCGAAGGACTCGCCACGCTATGTCGAGACCGCGTTTCGCATCTATGCGTTGACCATGGCGCACAAGCATGTGCCGGAGATGCGCGTGCATGCCGGGCTCGCGCATCCGCCCGTTTTCGCGCCGAGCGTGGGGCGTTACTATCGCGGCATGATCGTGGAGGTGCCGCTGCAATTGTGGGCGCTGCCGGGAAAACCGGCCGTGCGCGATCTGCACAAGGCGCTAACCGATCATTATCGCGGCGAGAAATTCGTCGAGGTGGCGGGGATGGAGGAGGGCGCCAGGCTCTCCACGCTGGATGCGGAGATGCTGAAGCTGACCAACGGCATGAAGCTGTTCGTCTTCGGCAACGACATGACGCAGCAGGCGCGCCTCGTCGCGGTGCTCGACAACCTCGGCAAAGGCGCCGGCGGGGCCGCGGTGCAGAACCTCAACATCATGCTGGGCCTGCCGGAGACGACGGGGCTGATCTGATGTATCGCCCGGGCGCCTTCGCCGTCGACGACATCGCCATTCTGCACGGCGTGATCCGCGAACGCGTCTTCGGTACGGTCGCCGCAATCGTCGATAGTGCGGTGCAGTTCGCCTATGCGCCGCTCGTGCTCGATGCCAAGAATGGGCCGCGCGGCGGCGTGCGCTATCACCTCGCGGGCCGCAATCCGCTCGCGCTGTTGCCGGACGGCGCACGTGTCTGGCTCTCGATCATCGCGGCCGATGCTTACGTCTCGCCGGATTGGTACAGCACTGTCGTCACCGTTCCGACCTGGAATTACATCGCGATCGAAGGCGAGGGCGTGGTGCGCCGGCAATCGCGCGAAGAATTGCGCCAATTGGTGGTCGACCTCTCGGCGCAGGAGGAAGCGAAGCTCCTGCCCAAACCGCCCTGGCTGATCGACAAAGTGCCGGAGAGGCGTGCGGAAGCGCTGCTCAACGCCATCGCCGGCTTCTCGCTTTCCTTCGACCGGCTGGAAGGCAAGTTCAAGCTCTCGCAGGACAAGAACCCGGAAGATCGCGCAGCTGCTATCGCTGGGCTTGAGGAACGCGGCGATTCCGCGAGTCGCGCGATAGCCGCGGCGATGCGCGAGGCAGACGGATGAGCAGTGCCGCTTCCTTAAAGACGCAAGACTGGGACGGCACTTTCCCCGGCGCGCTGACCTGGGCGGGGATGCGTGACGACTCCATTGGCGCTGCTGAATGCGCTGCCTTCGAGAAGGATGGGTATGTCATCCTGCGTGACGCGCTTCCGACGGATTGGCTCGAACCGTTGCGGGACATTTTCGAGCGTACCGTCACGGACAAATGGCCGTTCCCCCGCGAGGACGGTACGCGGTTCGCGATGGTGGACAACGATCCGCATGTGCGCCGTGCCTGTTTGCTGCCCTGCATACTCGCGGCGGTGCGGCACATGATGCGGCGGCGTTTCCATTTCGCCGGCGTGCAGGGGCGCGATCCGGGCCCGGACGGCGGAGAGCAGAGACTCCATCGCGACTGGGCGGAGAACAGCGGGCAGACCGCGGTTATCTCCGGCTTCATCTTCCTCGACGATTTCGACGCGGAGAACGGCGCCACCCTCGTCGTTCCCGGCACGCATCGCGATGCGCCGGGTTCGGGCGAGATTGTGCTCAGCGGCCGGGCGGGAGACATTCTGCTGCTCGATGCCTACCTCCTCCATCGGGGCACGCGCAACACCGGCACCCGCACGCGCCGCTCGATCCATCTGGTCTATCGCGCGCACGAACTGTTCGGCACGGGACTCACGGCCTGGGACTTGTCCAAAGTCCGCGCCGAGGAGCGCTGCCTCATGGGACATGACACATGAAATCTGTCGGCTTCGCATTGGCTCTGTCCGTGACGCTCTCGGCGGCACAGGCAAGCGATTATCTGCCGCCGCCCGGTGACCGATGGGAGACACACAAGCCGGCGGACGAAGGCTTCGATCCCACGAGTCTTCAGGCCGCCATCGACTTTGCGATTGCGCATGAGGCGAAGGTTTCGCCTGCGCTCGACGGGGTCGTCGACCAGCGCGACCAGCGCATCACCATCCCGCTGCAATTCGCCGGACCGTTCTCTGATCCCATCGGGCCGCTCACGGTGCACGCGCCGGCCAACGGCGTCATCATCCGCCACGGCTATATCGTGGCGGAGTGGGGCGACACGCGCAAAGTGGACATGTCGCATTCGGTGACGAAGACGTTCCTCTCTTCCGTGGCGGGCATCGCCTTCGACCGGCGCATGATCCGCGATGTGAACGACCGCGTGATCGACTATGTGCATCCTTCGCCCGATTTCGAGCTGCCGCACAACCAGCCTATCACCTGGGACGAGATGCTGCGTCAGACCTCCGGCTGGGAAGGCACGATGTGGGGCAAGCCATGGTGGGCGGATCGTCCGGGCAAGAACCCATGGGACGAACTCGCGGCTGGCCCGCCACCTGTCGGCAAGCAATGGAAGTACTCCGACGTGCGGGTGAACGCCTTCGCGCTGGCACTCACTTACCTTTGGAAACGTCCGTTACCCGATGTGCTGAAGCGGTATGTGATGGACCCCATCGGCGCGTCGCCGGATTGGCATTGGGAGCATTACGACAACGCCTTCGTCACCATCGGCGGCAAGCGCATCGCCGTGCCGCCCGGCGGCGGACATTGGGGCGGCGGCATGTTCATCTCCGCCCGCGATCTCGCCCGCATGGGCCTGCTCGGCCTCAACAATGGCAAATGGGGCGACAGGCAGATCCTGTCCGACACCTGGGTGAAGATGGCCCGCACGCCGACCGGCCCCAATCCCGGCTACGGCTACATGAACTGGTTCCTCAACACCGATCAGAAACTCTTCCCCGCCGCTCGCGCCGACGCCGTCGCTTTCATCGGCAACGGCGACAACATCGTTTTCATCGATTACGAACATGATGTGGTCGCCGTCGTCCGCTGGATCGACGACAGCCAGAAGGCGGAGTTCGTGCGATTGCTGGAAGTGGCGATGCAATCACCACACTGAACAAAGGATAATTCGATGCGTTTCGCAATTTTGGCCGTGGCGCTGCTCTGCTTCACCGGGACGGCGCTTGCGGATGCCACGACGGATGATGCCTCGGAGGCGGATGTCCGCTGTCTCGTCGTCGCGATCAACATGTCGGAAGGAAACGCCACGGCGCTGAAGCTGGCGGGCACCATGTCTGCCCTGTATTTCCTCGGCCGCATCGATGCCCGCTCGCCAGATATGGATCTCGAGGCGCATCTGATCGCTGAGCTCAAGAAGATGACGCCCGAGGATGTAAAAGAGGAGGCGGTTCGCTGTGGCGGCATGCTGCAAGCCCGCGGCGCCTATCTCAAGGACATGGGCGAAGACATGATCCGCAAAGGTCAGGCCGAGGACATGAAGAAGTCCGAGAAAGGCGCGTGATCAGTCGGCCTTGATCTTCACATATGTCCCTGGCGCGTCGCCCAGTGCCTTGAGCTTGCCGCTGCCCGGCTTGCGCGCGGCGACTTTCTTGCCGGAAAGTTTGGAGAGCCACTTGTCCCAGTCGCCCCACCAGGAGCCGGGATGTTCTGTGGTGCCGGCCTGCCATTCCTCGACCGTGGCGGGGTAGGGCTTGCCTTTTTCGCCGCCGAATTTGTCGTTGGTCCAATACTGGTATTTGTGGGCTGACGGCGGATTGATCACGCCCGCTATATGGCCGGAGCCGGCGATGATGTAGCGCACCGGGCCGCCGAACAGCTTGGTGGATTTGTAGACCGAGCGATATGGCGCGATGTGATCGTCCTTCGCGCTTTGCAGATAGACCGGCACCTTCACCTTGGAGAGATCGAGCTCCACCTTGTCGAAGCTCATCTTGCCCTGGCTGAGCGCGTTGTTCTTGTAGAACTCGCGCAGATAGAACAGGTGCGTCGCTTCCGGCATGCGCGTCGTGTCGGAGTTCCAGTAGAGCAGGTCGAACGGCGCGGGCTCCTTGCCCAGCAGGTAGTTGCTGACGACGAACGACCAGATCAGGTCGTTGGCGCGCAGCATGTTGAAGGTGGTGCCCATCTTGCGCCCCTCGAGCACACCGCCGTCGTTCTCCATTTGCTGCTTGAGCGACTCGAGTTGCTCGTCGTCGATGAAGATCTGCAGGTCGCCCGCCTCGCTGAAATCGGCCTGGGCGGCGAAGAAGGTGGCGGAGTTGATCCGCTCGTCGCCCTTGGCCGCCATATAGGCGAGGGTGGCGGAGAGCAGCGTACCGCCGATGCAGTAGCCGATGGTGTTGACCTTGTCGGTACCGGTCGCGGCGATGACGGCGTCGAGGCCAGCGAAGATGCCTTCGCGCATATAGTCCTCGAAGGTCTTCTGGGCGAGTTTGCGGTCCGGATTTACCCAGGAGGCGACGAACACCGTGTAGCCCTCGTTCACCGCCCAGCGGATGAAGGAGTTCTCGGGGCGCAGATCCAGGATGTAGAACTTGTTGATCCAGGGTGGAAAGATCAGGAGCGGCCGCTCATGGACCTTCTCGGTGGTCGGGTCGAATTGCAGCAGCTCGATCAGCGCGTTGCGGAATACCACCTTGCCAGGGGCCGTGGCGATGTTCTCGCCGATGCGGAACGCGTCGGCCGACTGGCGAATGGAAAGCTGGCCCTGGCCGCGATCCAGATCCTCAAGCAGATTATCAAGACCTTTGACTAAGTTCTCGCCATTGCTCTGCAAAGTGGCGCGCAGCACTTCCGGATTGGTCATCACGAAATTGGTCGGCGCGATCGCGTCGGCGAACTGCTTGGTGTAGAACTCGATGCGCTTCTTGGACTTCGGGTCGAGCTTGTTGTCGACCTTGGCGACCGTCTCCTGCATCCAGTTGGCGGTCAGCAGATAGCTCTGCTTGATGAAGTCGAAGACTTGGTTTTCCTGCCAGTCTTTGTCCTTGAAGCGCTTGTCGCCGGCGGCGGGCTCCACGACCGGATCGGACGCGCCGCCCATCATGCGGCGTGCGGTGTGCTCCCAGAGGTTCATGTAGTCCCGCCAGAGCTTGAACTGCGCCTCCCACACCACGGCCGGGTCGGCGGCCATGCCGCGCAGGAGTTCCATGAAGGTGCCGGTCAGGTTGAGCGGGTCGCGGGGCTCGTTGCCGTCCTTGTTGGACTGCCGCTTGATGAAGTCGCCCAAGAGGCGCTGGGACTGCGCACCCACGCGCATCATGTTGCGGGTAAAGGCCGCCGGGTCGCCGATCTTGTAGGAGTCGTTGTCCGGCTCGCCTGTGGTCTTCGCGGTCATTTCGCACCTGCAATGAATCTTTGCCTTGATAACGCGTGCCACGGCCCGGCCGCAAGGCGCGCTCCGCTTGGGATTACCGAAGAAACATTGATTTCGTTGAGAGTTTCCCTTGGAACCCAGCGGGTTGGCAGGTATATGGGGCGGACAGACGGAGATTGGGCATGGCGTTGATCGGGCTTCCGAAGTTCTTTGCGCGCGCGGTAACGGTTCTCGCTTTGGCGGGCGGCACGAGCGCGTGCTCAAGCTTGAGCTTCATGGACCCCGGCAATTGGGGCGGCGGCAGCGACGATCAGACCGCGGCCCAGCAGATGGACCAGCCGCAACCGCAGCAGCAGGTCGCCGACAATTCCCAGACGCCCGACCTCGCCAACGTGCCGGACAAGCCCGCCGCGCCGTCCACGCCGGATGAGCAGAAGCAGGTCTCCGACTCGCTTCAGCAGGACCGCACGCACAACCAATACAGCGCCGACACCCTGCGCGGCGGCACCGAAGCCGCTGCCCCGCCGCCCGGCGCGCCGCCGCCGCCTGGCGCTGATGACGTCGCGACGACCGCATCCCCGTCGCAGCAGGCCGCGGCACCTGCTCCGGCCGCCGCGGCTCCCCCGCCGCCTACACAGACGGCCGACACGACTCCGCCGCCGGCTGATACCGGTGGCAATGGCGCCATCGACGCCACGGGCGGTCCCGGCTCCGGCGACACCTCCGCCTCGCCTGCCGCTCCGCAACGCCAGTCTGTTGCCGCTGCGCCTCCGCCGCGGTCTTCGGGCGGCCCAGCTGTCCCCGCTGTCGGCCCCGCGCCGTCCGCCATGCCCGGTTCGTCCGCCACGCCGGGTTCGCTGCCTGCTGTGCCAAACAGGACGGTCGCGATGGCCGAACCGCCGCCTTACACGCCGATGGCGAGCAACAGCGGCGCGATGCCGGCCGTTCCCGCCGTTGGTGGTGGCGCGATCCCCGGTGCGCAGCGCCCGATGTCGGATGCCGATCTCGGCTTCAAGCCGTCCGCCGCGCCGCCGCTCGATCCGTCGGTCTCGCAGTTTGTTCCAGCTCCGATCATCGCCCGCTACCGCCAGACGGCGGCCGTGGCGCCCGCGCGCACCGCGGTTCCCAGCTCTGCCATGCCGATGCCCACCAGCGGCAAGGCCATGGGCGGACCGGAGACGATGAGCGGCGCCGTTGTTGCCAATTTCGATGCCCTGCAGGGCGGCCAAGCGGCTGCGCCGAATTCCGCCGTCTATGCCGGCGCCGGGATGCCGCCCACTTCGGTAGTGTTCTTCCCGCATGACACGACGGTGCTGAACCCAACCGCCAAGGAACAGGTTCGCGCGGCCGTGCAGGCGTTCCAGCAATCGGGCGGGCAGGGCTTCATTCGCGTCGTGGGCCATTCCTCCAGCCGCACCGCGAACATGCCGCTCCAGCGCCACCTGATCTTCAACTTCGAGCGCTCGCAAGCTCGCGCCAATGCGGTCGCGCGCGAGCTGATCGCCGAGGGCGTGCCGGCCAGCAAGGTGCTGATCGAGGCGGTGGGCGACGCGCAGCCCGTCTATTACGAGTCCATGCCGCAGGGCGAAGACGGCAACCGCCGCGCCGAGATATTCGTGCAAAGTTGATGTTGGTCGCCTAAGACGGGCGGATGACAAAGCCTCTTCGCATAGCCCTCGCGGGCCTTGGCACGGTTGGCGGCGGCGTGGCGCGGCTTTTGAAGCTGCGCGGGGCCGAGCTTTCCGAACGCGCCGGGCGCGATCTCGAGATCGTCGCCATCTCCGCCCGCGACCGCCAGAAACGCCGTGCCACCGACCTGTCGCAAATCGCGTGGCTGGACGATCCTGTCGCGCTGGCCGATAGCGATGCGGATGTCATCGTCGAGTTGATCGGCGGCGAGGAAGGCGTGGCGCGCAAGCTCGCCGAGCGCGCGCTGGCCAACGGCAAGCATGTCGTCACCGCCAACAAAGCGTTGCTCGCACATCATGGTGCAGAGCTCGCTGCACTGGCCGAAGAGCATCGCGTCGCGCTGAAGTTCGAAGCGGCGGCGGCCGGTGGCATTCCCATCGTCAAGGCGCTGCGCGAGAGCCTGATCGCGCATGGCATCACGGCGGTGCGCGGCATCCTCAACGGCACCTGCAATTACATTCTCACGCAGATGGAATCCTCGGGCCGTCCCTTCGCGGATGTGCTGGCCGATGCGCAGCATCTGGGCTACGCGGAAGCCGATCCCACGCTCGACATCGGCGGCGGCGATACGGCGCACAAGCTCGCGGTGCTCTCGAGCCTCGCGTTCGGATTGAAGCCGGACCTTGCCAACATCTCCGTCTCCGGCATCCAGGATATCGCGGCGGAGGACATCCGCTTCGCGCGCGAGTTCGGCTATCGCATCAAGCTGCTCGGCATCGCCAAGATGACGGCGCGCGGCATCGACCAGCGCGTGCAGCCCGCCATGGTCAAGCTCGGCACGCCGCTAGCGGATGTCGAATCGTCGTTTAACGCCGTGGTCGCCCAAGCGGGCGAGGCGGGGCCTTTTACCTTCGAAGGCCGGGGCGCGGGCGAGGCGCCGACCGCCTCCGCCGTGATCGCCGATCTGGTGGACGTGGCCCGAGGCGATGTCGGCCCAGCATTCGGTCGCCCGGCCCGGATGCTGAAGGCCGCCGTTCCCGCCCCGCCCGAGGCGCGGATTTCGCCCTATTACCTGCGCTTCCGGGTGCTGGATGAATCCGGCGTGCTGGCGGATATCGCCCGGCACCTGTCGGAAAGCGAAGTGTCCATCGAGAGCATGATCCAGCGCGGCAGAGCGCCCGGCGAGCCGGTGGCCATCGTCATGATCACCCATGAATGCGCACAGCCTTCCGTGGAGCGCGCCTTGAAGGCGATTGCCGCCTCGGACAAGGTGTTGGGCACACCCTCGATGATTCCCATGGAAGCCGGCTAGAGACCGGCCAAGCTCACTAACGGGGTTAGGAAATGTCTCAATATCTCGATCGCGTCTTCGCCATCGAAGCGGTTCGCGTCACCGAAGCCGCCGCCATCGGCGCCGCCCGCCAGATCGGCCGCGGCGACGAGCACCAGGCCGACCACGCCGCCGTCGAGGCGATGCGCACGGCCTTCAACCAGCTTCCCATCGATGGCACGGTGGTGATCGGCGAGGGCGAGCGCGACGAAGCGCCAATGCTCTATATCGGCGAGAAGGTCGGCTCCGGCGGCGTGCGCGTGGACATCGCGCTCGATCCGCTGGAAGGCACCACGCTCACCGCCAAGGCGCTGCCCAATGCGCTGGCCGTCATGGCGATCGCCGAGCCCGGCACGCTCCTCAACGCGCCCGACACCTATATGGACAAGATCGCCATCGGCGGCGGCTATGCCGAGGGCGTGATCGATCTCGACGCGAGCCCGGAAGAGAACATCAAGAGCCTCGCCAAGGCCAAGGGCGTTCCGCCATATGAGATCACTGCGTTGATCCTCGACCGCCCACGTCATGCGCACATTATCGAAGGCGTTCGCAAGACGGGCGCGGCCGTGCAACTCATCACCGACGGCGACGTGGCCGGGGTAATTGCCACCAGCGATCCCTCAACCGGCATCGACATCTATATCGGCCAGGGCGGTGCGCCGGAGGGCGTTCTCGCGGCGGCGGCGTTGCGCTGCGTCGGCGGGCAGATCCAGACGCGCCTCGTATTCAAGAAAGACGACGAACGCGCCCGCGCCGCCAAGCTCGGCATCACGGATTTCAATCGCAAATACACGCTGATGGATCTCGCCTCCGGCGATGTGATCTTCGCAGCGTCGGGCGTCACCAACGGCTCGATGCTGTCGGGTGTGCAGACAACGCGCGATTTCATCCAGACCGAGAGCATCGTGATGCGCTCGGCCACCCGCACCGTGCGCTGGGTCAAGACACGGCATCGGCGCAGGGATGCTGGCTGAAGCCGCCGTCCCGACTGACGATGCGGCCTTCGGCGTCGCGCGCTCCTTCACGGGCCGCCGCTGGACCTTGCGCGAGACTTCAGACGATCAGGCACGCGAACTGGCGCGTGGTGGACTGTCTCCGCTGCTCGCACGCCTGCTCGCAGCGCGCGGCGTTTCGCCCGGCGAAGTCGAAACGCTCATCAATCCCACGCTGAAGCAGCTTCTGCCCGAGCCTCTCTCGCTGAAGGACATGGACAAAGCCGTCGCGCGCGTGCGCGAAGCCATCGAAAACGGCGAGTCCATAGCGGTTTTCGGCGACTATGATGTCGACGGTTCGACCTCCGCCGCACTGCTCTCCGATTTCCTGAGCGCGCTGGGCCGTCCGCCGCGCATCTACGTTCCCGACCGTCTGACGGAAGGTTATGGCCCGAACGCGCCAGCTTTTCTGAAGTTGCAGGAAGAAGGCGCATCACTGGTCGTCACAGTCGATTGCGGGGCGGCGGCGAATACGGCGTTGCACGCGGCGAAGGATGCGGGCCTCGATGTGGTCGTGCTCGATCACCACGCGGTGGAAGTCCCGCCACCTGCCTTCGCGCAGGTCAATCCGAACCAGCCGGGCGATACGTCCGGTCTTGGCTATCTCTCCGCCGCGGGTGTCACGTTCCTGTTCCTCGTCGCGCTCAATCGCTCCCTGCGCGACTGGTACGCGGCGAACGGAATCGCCGAACCCGATCTGCGCAACTACCTCGACCTCGTGGGATTGGCGACGATCTGCGATGTCGTCCCGCTTGTGGGCGTCAATCGCGCTTTCGTGCGCGCGGGATTGGCGCGGCTTTCTTCGCGCCCCGGTGCGCGAGCGTTGGCGGAGATCGCGAGCATCGAGCCGCCGTTCACGGCCTATCATCTGGGCTACGTCTTCGGCCCGCGCATCAATGCCGGAGGACGCGTCGGCAAGTGCAGCCTCGGCGTCGAACTGCTCACCGAGCGTGATGCGCAACGCGCCGGTGAACTCGCGGCACTGCTCGACCTGCACAACAAGGAACGCCAGTCGCTCGAAAAGCTGATCCTCGAAGAGGCGACGGCCGTCGCGGCCGCCGCCGATCCCGCCGCGCGCTTCGTACTGGTCGAGGGCGATGGCTGGCACTCCGGCGTGGTCGGCATCGTGGCTGGGCGTTTGAAGGAGCGTTTCAACAAGCCAGCGCTGGTCGCGGGCTTCGAAGGCGGCATGGGACGGGGCTCGGCGCGGTCCGTTGCTGGTGTCGATATCGGCGCCATCATCCGCGCGGCGCATGCGGAGGGTTTGCTGCTATCCGGCGGCGGCCACGCGATGGCGGCGGGTTTCTCGCTCGAGAAATCCAGGCTCGACGCGTTCCGCGCCTTCCTCGAATCCGGTTTTGCCAATCACGATGCGGCGCTGGAGCAGGCCTCCGAACTGATGCTCGACCTGGCGCTGTCGCCGGTGGGCGCCACGACCGGCTTTGTCGAAGAACTCGCGCGGATCGGTCCCTTTGGCGCCGGCAATCCGGAGCCGCTGTTGGTGCTGCCGGACGTCCGTGTCGTCTTCGCCGATGTGGTGGGCAAGGACCATGTGCGGCTGCGGCTGGCGGGCGGGGACGGAACCCGGCTGGACGCCATCGCCTTCCGCGCCGCGTCCGGCCCATTAGGCGAGGGACTGCTCGGCGCGCGGGGCCGGACGATCCACGCCGCGGGCAAGCTTAAGCGGGACGACTGGAACGGCCGCGAGCGGGTACAATTGGTGGTCGAGGACGCCGCCCCGGCGGGCGGCTGACGGTTTGCTTGCCAAGACGAAAGCGGGCCGCTAATAACCCCGTCCGCTGCGCCCTTCGTCTATCGGTTAGGACTCAGGATTTTCATTCCTGCAAGAGGGGTTCGACTCCCCTAGGGCGCACCAGTTCTCCCCTCTGCTCTTGGATTTGAATGTGCCATGCACAAGGAACAATCCAAGCCTTTCTCACTGACATGCGGTTGCGGCAAAGTTTCCTTCCATGCCGCCGGTTCGCCAATTGTAACCGCTGCGTGTTATTGCGCCGATTGCCGGAATGCGGGTGGGTTTTTCGAGCGGCTACTCTCCGCGCCGTCTTTGCTGGACGCGAATGGCGGCACGCCCATCGTCCTTTACAGAAAGGATCGCGTGATGTGCGTGGCGGGGCTGGAATATCTTGCGGCGTACAGGTTGAGCCCGGATTCTCCGACGCGGCGCGTCCTCGCGACCTGCTGCAACACAGCCCTGTTTCTCGATTTCACAAAAGGCCACTGGCTGTCGCTTTACCGGAGCCGGCTTTCCCCCAATGCGCCGCCGCTCGAAATGCGGGTCATGACAAAAGACCGGCGTGCGGGCATCGTGCTTCCGAACGACGTACCGAATTACGAGGGATATCCGGGCAAATTTATGTTGAAGCTGATCGCTGCGTGGATCGCGATGGGATTCAGAAGGCCTGATATGGGTCTCAATGACATTCCCCGGTCGACGTTCGCCCCGGTCGACGGTGCGCGATCTGCTTAAAGGCAGGAACGTCCGTAAAAACCTTCAAGCTTTGTGATCCGCCCGGCCTTATCCGTGGACCAGATGATTTTGACATCGTCGCCGCACGGAAAGACACCCCATCTGTATGTCGCCGATTGGTCGTACTGCTTGCCCTGAAAAGGATCCCATGCCGCAAGGCACGGTGTGCGCCTTTGCAAGGCTGGGCAGTCAAGATCGAACCGCTGGAGGAGAAGCGATGACCGAAGATTTTCCGCGGGCGAACCGATCGGAAACTGCCGCATCAGCGCGATCGTGATTTTCTTGGCCACATCCTGATAGCGCTGGGGATTGGCGTCACCCTCCGCGATAACCCCCCATACAATCGGGGGAGGCGAGAAAAAGAAAATGCAAAGAAGACAGACAGCTATCACGCCCGTCAGGGCGATGATGAAGGTTCGCGCGGCCCTGCGATTGATCATGTTGCTGCCGTAAGGGCGAATCGCTGCGCAGATTTCGGCGTAGACACCGCAGCCGTCAAGCCACTGCCCGGAGCTTGGACCCTAAGGCTTCGCGCGCCGTGGTTCCCATTGCAAGGAATACGGGATGACCACTAGAAACGCCCAAAATCGTGCCGCGTAAGGGAACACCATGCGAATCCGTCATCTGGCGCTCGGCTTGCTGGCCGGGTTCGTGTTCATTGCGCCTGCTTTGGCAGCTCCCGCGTCTACGACCTATCCGGTGCTGACGGGTCCGACCCTGTACACAATCACGCCCTATTTCGACGGCCAGGTCGGCGCTGCCACCGGCGCGGGCGCCGAGTTGCGTCCTGTCCTGGCCGATGGCTATTCCGCCCAACGCTCCACCGCCCTGATCGAGCCGATCGGCGACGGATTGGTCGTGCGGGTCGAGGTCTGGATCAACTTGGCGACGGACGACATCACGCAGCCTGGCGAAGGCTATATGATGATCGCGGGTCTTCCGCCGATGGACGGCAACGTCGGCGCCGGTACGGCGATGTTCGGCTTCAGCGGCAATTTCCAGGGCCTTCAGTTCCTGACGGGCGGCAACGTCTCGATCGATGCCGCGCAGTCAATGAACGACACTTATGGCTCGCGCTGGTTTATCGTCGTGTCCTATCCCAACACGCTGCCGGTGAATTGCGAGTGGAGCTACGATCCCAATCCGAACCTGGTTAATCCGTGTTGGCTGTCCGCCAAGAGCCTGCTGCCCCTCGCGGCCGGGAAGACGCCCGCGCGCTTCCGTGGCGACGTCTCCTACCTGACGAGCTGGGCCAATGTGGCGCCCTGGTTGCAGACGCAGACCAAAGCCGGATTGGTCAAGCAGGTCGATCCGCGTCCGAAGTAACGTCCGCGAGGTTGCGCCGCGCGGCGGGATTCTGTAGTCCGGTCCGCTCGGTCCTCCAACGGATTCACGACCATGGCGAATGCCGCTGCCCAGCGCCTGAACATGCTCGAATCGCAGATCCGCACCAATGACGTGACGGATATCCGCGTGCAGGAAGCGATGGGCGATGTTCCGCGCGAACGCTTCGTGCCGGCCGCCAAGCGCGCTATCGCCTATCTGGACGGACCGCTGGAACTCGTGCCCGGCCGCTTCCTGCTGGAGCCTCGGGTTTTCGCCAAGATGCTGCAACTGGCCGAGATCCTGCCCACAGACCGGATCCTCGATGTTGGCTGCGCCACCGGCTATTCCTCGGCCGTCCTGGCCCGTTTGGGTGCGAAAGTGACGGGCTTGGAGGAAGACGCCGATCTCGTCCGCGTCGCCAGCGACATGGCCCCGGCCGTGGGCGCGGGCAACGTCCAGGTGGTGCAGGGGGCTCTCTCCGGCGGCTACAAGGCTGGCGGACCCTATGACGTAATCTTCATCAACGGCGCGGTGGAAAAAGCCCCGGAAATGCTGCTCGGACAGCTGGCTGAAGGTGGCCGTCTGGTCACTGTTCTGCGCGACGGACCGCAGGGAAAGGCCGTTTTGTACCGCAAACAGGACGGCCATGTCGGCCATTGGGCCTCTTTTGACGCCGCCGCGGCTATTCTGGCCGGATTTCGTCAACCCGCTGGATTTGTTTTCTAAAATGCGACATTAGGGGGCGGCTAGAAGTGGGCGGCCCGGTGTCCGGCAAACTATCAAAGCTCTGCGCCTTGGCGCTGGCGGCATTATGCCTGCCGGCGAGCGTCCATGCGACCGATGTCTTCACCCTGCGTCAGGCCTTGGGACTCGCTTATGAGACCAACCCGCAGCTCGATGCCCAGCGCGCGGCCTTGCGCGCCACCGACGAGAACGTCGCCCAGGCCAACGCCGGCTGGCGCCCCACCGTCAACGCGCAGGGCACCTATGGCATCAACGACAGCCAGGTCCCGGTCAATTCCTTCGGCCAGAACCTCAGCCTCTATTCGCATCCGCTGACCAGCCAGGTCGTGGTCTCGCAGCCGCTCTATCGCGGCGGCCGCACGGTGGCCGAAGTGAGCCGCGCCAAGGCGCAGGTGCGTGCCGGCCGCGCGCAGCTTACGGGTACGGAGCAGAACGTGCTTCTGGACGCCGTCACCGCCTATATGGACGTGGTGCGCGACGCCAAATCGCTGAAGCTGAAGCAGCACAACGTCTCCGACCTGCAGAAGCAACTCGACGCCACGCGCGAGCAGGTTCGCGTCAAGGAACTGACCAACACCGATCTCGCGCAGGCACAGGCCCGCCTCTCCGGCGCGGAGGCCGATCTCGTCAATGCGCAGGGCCAGCTTCAGGTGAGCCGCGCCAGCTTCGAACATTCCATCGGCCGCCCGGCGGAGACGCTGGAGGAACGTCCGCCCATGCCCGGGCTGCCCGCCTCGCTGGACCAGGCGATCCAGACCGCGCTCAAGATCAATCCATTCCTGATCCAGGCGCAGGAGAACGCGCGCGCTTCCGATTATGCAGTCGATGATGCGGTGGGCTCGTTGCAGCCGCAGGTGACCTTGCAAGGCGAATATCAATACGCCCAGTCTCAGCCCAACGGCCTCGGCGGTACGCAGACCGACCGCGTCAAAGCCGTGATCGGGCAGGTGACGGTGCCGCTCTATCAGGGCGGGGCGGACGAAGCGCAGGTACGCCAGGCCAAGGAACAGCGCTCGCAGGCCCAGCTCGCCGTATCCGATGCGGAGCGCCAGGTGCTGGACGCCACCCGCAGTGCCTGGGAGAGCTACAAATCGGCCGTACAATCCATCGCGTCGGAGAAGGCCGAAGTGGCCGCCGACCAGACGGCGCTGGACGGCGTACGGCAGGAGCAACAGGTCGGCACGCGAACCGTGCTGGATGTGCTCAATGCCGAACAGGAGTTGTTGAACGCGCAGGTGGCCGAGGTGAACGCGGAGCGCAACGCGACGGTCGCGGGCTTCCAGCTTCTCTCCGCAATGGGTGTGCTGACGGCCAAGGGCATGTCGCTGCCGGTGAAGTTCTACAACCCGCAAGACCACTACGACGAGGATTCGAGCCGCTGGTTTGGCTTCGGTCACTGATCGGTTCGCAAGAAATTTGCGCGATCCGCATTTCGTCCGCGTCCGGCGTTAACTTCGTCTTTTCTTCTTTCGTCAACTGTCCTAGGGTCTTAACCGCAATGCGATAAGCCGCGACTGGAGCAAACATGGCGTCGAATCCCCAGCACGAGCCGACGATGGAAGAGATCCTGGCTTCCATCCGCAAGATCATCTCCGAGGACTCCAACGAGGCGCCTGCTGCGCCCGTGGCAGTGGCCCCCAAGGCGGTGCCCGCGCCAGAGCCGGAACCCGATGTGCTGGAGCTGACCCAGGAAGTCGAGGAAGAGCCCGCGCCGGCTCCGACGTCTGCACCGGTTGCCGCCGCGCCTACACCGATCAAGCCGTCCGAAGACATCGTGTTCCAAACAGTCGAGGAGCCCGCGCCTATGCCAGCACCTGCTGCAGCCCCCGCGCCAGCCCAAGCGCAGGAGGGCATCTTCTCCGACAAGACCCGTCAGGCCCTGGACGACGCGTTCTCCAAGCTCGACGCGCCGGAAGAGGATGAGGCGCCGCAGGCCGCCAAGGCTTCCGCCCCCGTCTACACGCCCGGCCCCGCGCCGGAAGGCAACTCCGTCGAGGCCGTGTTCGAGCGCGCCGTGCGCGACGCCGTCGGCCCCCATATCGACCAGTGGATGGCCGGCCAGAAGGACGACCTGCTCGCCGCCATGAAGCCGCTCATCCGCGAATGGATGGACGAGCACTTCCCCGCGCTGCTCGAAGGGGCGGTACGGGAAGAGGTAGCCCGCGTCGTAAAGGCGCGCGGCAAGCGCTAAAGCTTCGCGTAGTCGATAGACGAACCGGGGCTGACACTCCGGGATCGCTCCTCTTGACGGTTCCGGGTGGTTCTCCCAGAACCGGTTCAAAGAGGAACCCATGCTCGACAAATCGTTCGATCCCAAAGAGGCCGAGGGGCGGATTTACGCCCAATGGGAGGCGTCCGGCGCTTTCAAGCCGGGCCGCAAGCCAGATGCGGAGCCGTTCTGCATCGTCATCCCGCCGCCAAACGTCACTGGCCGCCTGCATATCGGCCACGCACTGAACAACACGCTGCAGGACGTGCTCGCCCGTTTCGAGCGCATGCGCGGCAAGGATGTGCTCTGGCAGCCGGGCACCGACCATGCCGGCATCGCCACCCAGATGATCGTCGAGCGGCAACTGGCCGAGCGCCAGCAGAGCCGCGTCGGCATGGGCCGCGAGAAGTTCCTCGAAGCCGTGTGGAAGTGGAAGGACGAGAGCGGCGGCGCCATCAGCCAGCAGCAGCGCCGCCTCGGCAACTCCGCCGACTGGTCGCGCGACCGCTTCACCATGGACGAGGGGCTTTCCCGCGCCGTGCTGAAGACCTTCGTGGAGCTCTATCGCCAGAAGCTGATCTACAAGGACAAGCGGCTGGTGAACTGGGACCCGCGGCTGCAGACCGCCGTCTCCGATCTCGAAGTCGAGAACATCGAGATGAAGGGGCATCTCTGGTATCTGAAATATCCCATCGAGGGGCAGGCGGGGCAGTTCATCACCGTCGCCACCACGCGCCCGGAAACGATGCTGGGCGACACGGCGGTGGCCGTGCATCCCGATGACGAACGTTACAAAGCGCTGATCGGCAAGCAGGTGCGCCTGCCGCTGGCCAATCGGCTGATCCCCATCGTGGCCGACGAACACTCCGATCCCGAGAAGGGCACGGGCGCCGTGAAGATCACCCCCGGCCACGACTTCAACGACTTCGAGGTCGGCAAGCGGCACAATCTTCCAGTGATCAGCCTCTTTGATCGCCAAGGCAGACTGTCATTTCAGGGAAATTATGGCTTTTTGAACGGTGCTAGCCCTGACATCGAAACATTAGAATTGAATGGGCTAGATCGTTTTGACGCACGAAAGCGAATTGTCGAACGGCTTGAACGCGATGGCCTTGTCGAAAAAGTCGAAAATATTGTTCATGCGGTTCCACACGACGAAAAGACGAAGACTGTCGTGCTGGAACCGATGATGACCATTCAATGGTATTTGGATGTTCAGCCTCTCGCTGAGAAAGCAATCAAGGCGGTGAGTGACGGGCGCACGAAATTCGTGCCCGACAATTGGACGGGCGTTTACTTCAATTGGATGCGCAACATCCACCCGTGGTGTATCTCCCGCCAGCTTTGGTGGGGCCATCAGATTCCAGTTTGGTATGGCCGGAAATTTGTGGAGCCGACAAGCTGGACTTCTGTTCGTGACGAGCCAGAGATATTCGTGGCCTGGACCGAAGAGGAAGCCATAGAACTCGCGCAAGCGAAGTATCGGGGGAAGGAAATTCGCGTTCTTACGGCGCCACCGCTTGAATACACTGACGATCAGAACAGTGGATTGTATCAACGCATTATCGACGATGAACTAAATGGCAAGCCGTCGTGGGAGCCGATTTGGCGCGACCCCGACGTGCTCGATACGTGGTTCTCTTCCGCGCTGTGGCCGTTCTCGACGCTGGGCTGGCCGGACAAGACGCCCGAGCTGGCGCGGTTCTATCCGACCAGCGTGCTTGTCACCGGCTTCGACATCATCTTCTTCTGGGTTGCCCGGATGATGATGATGGGGCTGTGGTTCATGGACGAGGTGCCGTTCAAGACAGTCTTCATCCACACACGCGTGCTGGACGAGGCGGGCGCAAAGATGTCCAAGACCAAGGGCAACGTCGTCGATCCGCTGACGCTCATCGATGAATACGGCGCGGACGCTTTGCGCTTCACGCTGTCCTTGGCGGCGGGGCAGGGCCGCGACATGCGCATCGGCGCCAGCCGCGTCGAGATCAATCGCAATTTCTGCACCAAACTGTGGAACGCCGCGCGCTTCTGCGAGATGAACGGCTGCGAGACGAAGCCGGATTTCGATCCGGCCGGTGTCACGCTGACACTGAACAAGTGGATCGTGGGCGAAACGGCATTTGCCGCGACCACTGTCACGAAACTGCTGGAAGAGTTACGCTTCAACGACTCCGCCAGCGCCGCCTATCATTTCGTGTGGGACGTGTTCTGCGACTGGTATCTGGAGTTCGCCAAGCCGGTCTTCGCGGGCGGCGACGAAGTCGCGAAAGCCGAAACCCGCGCGACGGCGGCTTGGGTGCGAGACCGGATCGTCTCGCTGTTGCATCCTTTCATGCCCTTCATCACCGAAGAGCTTTGGGCCCGCACGGCCGAGCGTCCGAAACTGCTGATCGAGTCGGATTGGCCTGATCTTTCCAAGTTGAGGCAGGACACGGCAGCGAATGCCGAAATGTCCTGGGTCATCGAGATGATAAAGGGCATCCGCTCCGTGCGTTCGGAGATGAACGTGCCGCCATCGGCCAAGATCGCGCTCGTCCTGAAAGACACCAATGCCGAAAGTCAGGCGCGCCTTGAGCGCAATCGCGATGTGATCATGACCCTGGCGCGGCTTGCCTCCGCACATGCTGCCGATGCGTTGCCGGCCGGTTCGGCCCAGTTCGTGCTGGAAGAGGCCACCGCCGCGTTGCCGCTGGGCGATGTCATCGACTTCGCCAAGGAACGTGCGCGTCTGGAAAAGGAGTTGAAGAAGGCCCAGGACGAGATCGCCCGGTTCGACGCCAAGCTCGGTAACGAACAGTTCGTGTCCCGCGCGCCGGAAGAGGTGCTCACCGAGCAGCGTGAGAAGCGCGCCGACGCGGTGGCGCTGGCGGGGCGGCTGACGGAAGCGGTCTCACGGCTGAGCTGAGGCCGGCTTGCTGTCCGGCGTGCGCACGACTTCGCCCGGATGGACCTGATAGGCGCCGGTCTTGCCCTGGATCGAATCCAGCATGGCGAGGAAAAGCGTTTTCATCTTCCCGTCATAGCCCTCGGCGTGGCTGTCGAGTTGCGGCCATGCGAGGCGTACGCCGCACACCATGTCGGCGCGCGGGGCCTGCGCGTCCAGCATGATGTAGATCGTGCCGTCCTGTGCCGTGCGGCGGACATGGACGGTCCAGTCGTTGTGGCTTTCGGTGGCGATGGTGAACATGCCGTATTTCTGCTCGGTGGAAGCGATCGCGTCCTGCCCCTCCGGCGAATCCTTCTGATAGAGGCTGACCGCGAGATTGGTGGCGTCCGGGCTGCCGTCATCCGCGGGATCGGGAATCTGGAACGCGGTCACCGTCACCGGTGGTTTCGTCTGCATCGCCAGCACGCCCCAGGACGAATTGGCGTCGAAGCCCACAAATCCGTGCGGCGTGATGATTGTGAAACGCATGCCGTTCGCGACCTGCTGAACCGCCACGTCGCCGGTATGCGGCGGCTCGGCTGCGAGCACGCCGGATGAGGTCAGAAGAAAAGCGCAGCAGAAAATGGTGCGGAACATCGAAACCTCGATCCTGAAGGAGCGCGGACTATAGGCGTTCCCGCGCTTGTAAGGAACGCCCGAGGGCTCTTTGCGTTCTCGTTACCGGAACGACAGAAAGGACAACAGCAATGTTGAACCGCAAAATCCTGGCAGCCGCCATCGTGGCGTTCGGCGCCGTCGCAAGCGCCGCCAACGCCGGCTGTGATAGCCGTAAAACTACCGGCACGGTCGTCGGCGGCGCAACCGGCGGCATCGTCGGCAGCGCCATCACGCATGGCAGCCCGGTAGGTATCGTCGGCGGTGCGGTTGTCGGCGGCCTGGCCGGTCACTCCATCGCGGCGGACAATTGCCCGGCGCATCACTATCGCCATGGCTATTACGACCGCGATCACCACTGGCATCGCTACGCCAGCCGTTAAGGCCTGAGCAGTTATTCGCCCGTTCCTGCGCGAAAGCGAGGAGCGGGCGAGGCGCGTTTCAGGACGCGAGGATTGCGCGGACTTTCTCTCCGGTTTCCAGACGCTCCGCGCCGCGCACGATCACACGGTCGCCGGCCACGATGGGGCCGCGCACTTCGATCATGCCGCCGTCTTCCGAACCGGTTTCCACGGCGACGCGCTGGGCCTGTTCCTTCTTGTCGACCTTGAAGACGTAAGTGTTGTCCTCGCGCAGGACGAGCGCGTCGCGCGGCACGGCGACGACGTCGCGCGGCGTGGAGGAGGGGATCAGCACCTTTGCCGCATCGCCCACGAAACCGGCGTTGGCGGGGATCGACAGGCGCACTTCGATGGTCCGGCTCGCAATATCGCCCACGGGCACGATGGCGCGCACGATGCTCGCCACCGGGCGGTTCTGGATCATGGCGGTGACCTGCATGCCCTCGCGCAGGAAATGCGCGGAGTCGATGGGCGTCTGCACGCTGATCTCGATGTTGCCGATATCGACGAGGCGAACGATGTCCTTGCCCGGCGTCGCATATTCGCCGGCATTGATCAGCCGTTGCACCACGCGGCCGGGAAACGGCGCGCGAATCTGGCCGTGGTCGAGCGTGTATTGGCTCTGCGCCGTCGTCGCTTGCGCTTGTGCCAGCAACGCCGCGTCTTCGTCGCGCGCGGAAGCCGCCTGATCGCGCATCGCCTTGGCGATAGCGTTCTGGTTGAACAGCGTGTCCATGCGCTGGGCCTGGCCGCGGTCGTAGCGCAGTTGCGCCGCGAGCTTGGAGACGTTGGCGCGGTCGGCGGAAAGCTGGAGCTTGGCGTTAGTGGGATCGATCTTCGCGACCACGTCGCCCTGCTTCACCACAGTGCCCACTTCCGCCACCCAGGCGACGCGGCCGGTGACTTCGGAGGCGAGATGGGAGTCGCTGCGCGCCATCACCGTGCCGGGCAGTGCCATCTTGGGCGCCATCCGCACCGTCTTGGCGGAGACGACGCCAACAGAAGGCGCGGGACCAGGACCTTGCTGGGCCATCGCCACGGAGGCGCTCACCAGCACGGCGGTTGCGGCGATCAGAACTCTCGAACTCATGCGGCTTCCCTGAAAGGTGTTGTCGTTATCGGCGCTTGCCGGCTCGCGATGTCCTTTTCGCCGAGGCGCAGCAGCGCGGGCATCAGGACCAGCGTGAAGATGTGGCTGACCAGCAATCCGCCGACGATGACCGCGCCCAGGCCACGATAGATCTCCGCGCCCGGGCCCGGGACCAGAACGAGCGGCAACATGCCGAAAATCGCCGTCAAGGTCGAGGAGAAGATGGGACGCAGGCGGGTTTCCAGGCTGGAGCGCACGGCGTCCACCCGTGTCATGCCCTCGGCCTCGGCCTGGCGGGTGCGGGCGACGAGCAGGATCGTGTTGTTGACCACCAGGCCCAGCACGATGATGAAGCCGATCATGGTGATCAGGTCCAGCGGCTGGAAGGTGAAGAGACCCAGGATGCGCAGCGCCGCCATGCCGCCCACGGTGCCGAGCGGCAGGCCGATGGTGGCGATGAACGCGTCCCAGACGGATTTGAACAGAGCCGCCATGATGAGGAACAGCAGCAGGATGGCGAGGCCGAAATTCTTGCCCATGTTCCACAGTGCGTTGTCGAGATGGTCGGCGGCGGCGCCATAGGTGACGGTGCCGTCGGCCGGCAGCATCTTGCGGATCTGCGGCTCGATCTCGGTGCGCAGGACTTTCATAACGTCCTGCAGCGCCATGCCGCGCGGCGGGTTGAGCTGGAGCTGGAATGTGGGCCTGCGGTCGAGACGGAAGGTGCCGCTTGGCGCCATCGTCTGCTGCATATCGACGAGATGGTTGAACGGCACCACCCCGCCTGAGGGCGTCGCCACGGGTGTGTCGCTCACCGCGCTGGGCGATGTGAGCGGTTGTGACTTCAGGATGAGATAGAGTTGCTGCTCGCCATCGTAACGCTGGCCGACATAGAGCCCTTCACCCAGCGCTTGCACCAGATTGCCGACATCCGGCCGCGTCCAGCCCACTTCGGCGATGGAGCGGTCATCAGGCAGCAGCTTCAGTTGCGGCTGGTCGTAATCGAGCGACGGGTTGGTGTTCACCACGCCATCCGGGAAGCGCTTGCTCAGCAGGTCGAAACCGTGTTTGGCCGCGGCGCGCATCGCGATGGGATCGTTCGACTGGATGTTGATCGATACGCCGCCGCCGGCGTCGAAGCCGCCGAACAGGCTGCCCATCTGCGCGAAGGCCTGGGAGTCTGGCAGGTCCTTGATCACGTTCTCGCGGACGATCTTCTCCAATTCCGGGAAGTCGGAGTCGTTAGGCACGCGCACGGCCATATCCATGAAACCGGGGCCGTCCATCTTGACGAAGTAGTTGAGGAGCTTCGGCTGTTTCTGACCCAGCATGTAAGGCTGCAGCCTGTCGATGATAGGGCGGGCGAGGTTCTTGTCCGCGAAATCGACCGTGGCGCCGGAGGGGAACTGGATGAAGCCATCGATGGCGGCGCGCTTGACCTGCGGCAGGTAGTGCAAGGGCGGCAGCAGAACCCAGGTGAGAAAGGCTGAACCAAAGATCAGCGATACGATCCAGAACGCGCGCTTGAAGTGGGTGTTCGTGAGGTCCATCACGAAATCGGTGATGCGGCGCCAGACATTGCTGAGCTCGGAGATCTTCGGCCGCGTCTTCAGGAACAGCATCGAGGCCACGGGCACCACCGTGATGGCCACGATCAGCGAGATGAACACGGCAAACGCGATTGTCACCGCGAGGTCGGCGAAAAGCTGACCCTCCACGTCCTTCAGGAAGATGATCGGCACGAAGATGGCGATGTTGGTGGCGGTGGAGGCGAGCAGCGCCCCCCAGACCTGGCTGGTGCCGGTCTCGGAGGCTTCACCCGCCGGCATACCGCGCTCGCGCAGGCGCAGGATATTCTCGAAGCAGACGATGGCCGCGTCCAGCACCATGCCGGTGGCGAAGGCGAGGCCCGCCAGCGAGATCACGTTGAGCGAGCGACCGACCAGGTTCAGCATCACCACCACGGAGAACAGACAGATGGGAATGGCGGACGCGATGATCAGCGTGCCGCGCCATTCGCGCATGAAGAACCACAGCACGCCCACCGCCAGCAGCACGCCCAGCATCAGGTCGGATGTCACCATGCCGACGGCCTGGTTGATGAAGTGCGATGGGTCGAAGGAATAAGCGAGCGTCACGCCCTGTTCCTTGGCGGGGCCGTCATTGATCTTCTGCAGCTCGTCCTTCACCGCGTTGACAGTGGAGAGCACATTGGCGCCCTGGGCGCGGAAGATGTTCATGCCCAGCGCGGGATTGCCGTCCTGATAGGCGAAGCCGCCGGCCTTGCTGCGGCCGATATGGACGTCGGCGATGTCGCCAAGCCGCACAGGCTTGCCGTCGCGCCATTCGAGGATAAGGCCTTTCAGGTCATTGACCGAATAGCGGCCGCGGAATTCGAGGCCGAACTGCCGCCGCCCGGAATCGATGGTGCCGCCGGCCACATCTTCCGCGCCGCTGATCTGCTGCGCCATCTTGGGGATCTGGATGCCCAACTGCGCCGTGCGCATCGGGTCGAACACAATGTCGAGCTCGGGCGTCGCGTAATTGTTGAGCTGGGCTGAGCCGACACCCGGGATCGCCTGGAAGCGGGGGATCACCACGTTCTTGAGGAAGGTCTCGTAGGAATCCACGCTGCGGGTATTGCCCGGCAGCTTCTGCATGAAGACGTAGAGCAGCGTCGCGTTGGAATCCTGCGTGTTGGCAAGCTGGATGACGGGCTTCTGCGCGTCGAGCGGAAGCGAGGGCACGCGATTGAGGCGCCCCACCACATCCACCAGCGTCTGCTGCATGTCGGTGCCGAGCGCGAAGGTCAGATTGATGTAGCCCTGACCGTTGCCGGCGTTGCCGTCCATCTCCTGCAGGCCGGGGATGCCCTGCAGCACGTCTTCTTCCGGCTGGACGATCTGGGACTCGACTTCGCGCGGCGTCTCGGCCCGCCAGTTGGTCTGGACGCCGATCTGTGGCCTGTCGATATCAGGGAATAGTTGAATAGGCAGCGCATTCAGCGCGAACACGCCGAACAGAATCGCCACCGCTACGCCGACCGCAACCGCAGCCGGACTTTTGATGCTGGCCTGTGTCAGCGCCCGCATCCGCTCCTCCCATATCGGCCCATCTCCCAGATTGGCCGGAACTCCTCAGGAATGTGGCGTCACTTCACCGTGAGACAACATGAAAAGATATGCAGAATCCGGCCCCCTGCCCACCGGTTTGGCGGAGGGCTCCAACTAGCGCCATGCGGGCCAGTTACCTTTGTGATAGAAGCCCATCCTGGCAGGAATGGGGCAGGGCTATGACGGTTCAGCTAAAGGTAAACGGCGTTAGCCATGTGGTGGATGTCGAGCCCGACGCGCCACTTCTGTGGGTGATTCGCGACGAGATCGGCCTGACCGGAACGAAATTCGGCTGCGGCATCGCACAATGCGGTGCGTGTACGGTGCACGTTAATGGTGTGGCCCAGCGCAGTTGCGTGACGCCGGTGAGTGCGGTGGACGGCGCGGAGATCACCACCATCGAGGGCCTCAACGGCGGCGAAGGTCTGACGCCGGTGCAGCAAGCCTGGATCGACCATCAGGTGCCGCAATGCGGCTACTGCCAGTCCGGCATGATCATGGCAGTCAGTTCGCTCCTGAAGAAGAACCCGCATCCGACGGATGACGATCTCGCCACCGCTATCACGAACATCTGCCGCTGCGGAACCTATCCGCGCATCCGCGCCGCCGTGCGCGCGCTGGCGGAGGCCTGAGCAATGGCCTCGACACGCAGAATGGTGATCCTTGGCGGCCTCGGTGCAACGGGCGCATTGGTGGTGGGCTACGCGCTCTGGCCGAACGGCCGCGTCGCACGCGCCGACAAACTGGCCACGAAAGCGGGCGAGAAATTCGTCACAAACTGGATCAAGATCGGCACGGATGACACTGTAACGATTGTCATTCCCCATTGTGACATGGGCACGGGCATCTTCACGTCTCTGTCGCAGATGGCGGCGGAGGAGTTGGACGCCGATTGGAGTAAGGTGCGCTCCGAGCAGGCGCCCGCCGATCCGGATTTCGCCAATGGCGCGGTCATCGAAGGTTTCGCCCTGAACGGGGCTATGCCGCCGGAGTGGCTGCGCGGCATTGCCGCCAACACCTTCCGCTTCATGGCTGCGAACGTCTCGCTGCCGGGCGCGGGCTATGTGCCTCAGATCACCGGTGGCTCGTCCGCCGTGCGCGCCACCGGCGTGTTCGGCATGCGCGTCACGGCCGCCGCCGCGCGCGATATGCTGGTCCGCGCCGCCGCTGCCCGCTGGAACGTGCCGCCGGCCGAATGCGCCACCAAACTGAGCCGGGTGGTCCACACACCCTCGGGCAAAAGCTTCGGCTATGGCGAGCTGGCGACGGAAGCCGCCGCCTACGACCCGCCGTCGAACCCGCCGCTGAAGCCCGCGAACAAGTACACGCTGGTCGGCAAGCCTATCCCGCGCTTCGACATCCCGGCCAAGGTCAACGGCAAGACGACCTACGGCATCGACGTGAAAGTGCCGGGCATGCTCTACGCGGCGATCAAGATTTCGCCCGTCTTCGGCGGCAAGCTGAAATCCGTCGAGACGTTAGCTGTGGAAAAGCGGCGCGGCATCAAGCAGGTCATCAAGCTCGATGACGCCGTGGTCGTGGTGGCCGATCGCTTCTGGCGTGCGCGCGACGCGGCGGATGCGCTCACGCCCGTCTTCGACAATGGGCCGAACGGCGAAGTGACTTCGGTCTCGCTCGCAGCGCGCCACGATGCGGCGTTGAAAGGCAAGCGGCTGAAGCTCGACAAAAAGGTTGGCGCGGGCTCTGCGGCACTCTCGACCGGCAAGCTGGTCGAGGCGATTTATAACGTTCCGTACCTGTCGCATGCGCCGATGGAGCCGATGAACGCCACCGCGCTCTACAAGGACGGCACGCTCGAAGTGTGGTCCGGCACGCAGGATGGCTTGGGCAGCCGCGCCTATTGCGCGCAGCTTGCCGGGCTGCCGATGGACAAGGTGACGTTCCATTTGCTGCAGATGGGCGGCGCGTTCGGGCGGCGTTTGCCGGGGCAGTGGAATTTCCTCGACTATGCGGTGAAGACGGCGATGGCGATGCCGGGCGTGCCGGTGAAACTGCTGTTCACCCGTGAGCAGGACATGCAGCACGATTTCTACCGTCCCAACGTCACCAGCCGCTTCCGCGCCGCGCTCAACACCGCGGGCACGCCGGTCGCCTGGATAAACGACTACACCAGCGACGCGCGCGCCGACGAGCAGGCGCATATCCAATATGCTGTGCCCAACCAGGCCATCAGCGCCGTTCATGTGAAGACCCATGTGCCGACGGGCGCGTGGCGCAGTGTCGAGGCCTCTTGGCACGGCTTCTTCGTGGAATCTTTCATCGACGAATTGGCGCGTGCCGCCGACAAGGATCCCGTCGCCTACCGCCTCGCGTTGTTGAAGGACAGCCCGCGCCACTACGCGGTGATCAAGAAAGCCGCTGAGGCGGCGGGATGGGGCACGCCACTGCCGCACGGGCGCGGGCGCGGCATCGCGATGGTGGAGTGCTTCCAGACCATCGTGGCGCATGTTGCCGAAGTCACCGTTTCGCAAGACGGCGCGGTGAAAGTGGACCGCGTGGTGTCGGCCGTTGATTGCGGCTCGGCGGTCAATCCGGATGGGCTGAAAGCGCAGATCGAAGGCGCGATTGTTTACGGCCTCACCGCCGCGCTGAACGGCGCGATCACCATCGAGAAGGGCGCGGTGGCGCAAGCGAACTTCCCGGATTACGAGATGGTGCGCCTGGCTGATTGCCCGCAGATCGACACCCACATCGTTGAGAGCGGCGCGGCGCTGGGCGGCGGCGGCGAGCCCGGCACGCCGCCCATAGCGCCGGCCGTGACCAACGCGATCTATGCGGCCACCGGCGTGCGCATCCGCGAATTGCCGATCCGCAACGCATCGCTTGCCACACGGAAACAGGCAGCGGGATAACACATCATGCGTTGGTTCTGGCGCGTCGTTCTCGTCGTCATCGTGCTGTTGATTTGCGTCGGCCTCTGGGGTTTCTGGACCTTCGTGGGCCAACCCTTCGGCTTCACGGCGATGCTGAACATGCAGACCCTGAAGCAGCTTCCCGATCATCCCGAGGAGCTGACGTCCGTCGGCGTTCTCGACGGCACCATCCTCGATTTCCATTCCGGCAAGCTCGACACGTACAGCCTCGCCGAGCGCGATGCGGAATACGATCGCGCGCGCCGCGACGAGGCCGAGGTGAAGACCTGGGACAAGACCAAGCTCTCGCCTCAGGAGCGCATGTCCTGGGAAATCGCCGTCTGGAACGACGAGCGCGAACTGGCGAATGCGAAATATCCCTGGCTTGGCGCCAACGGCCGGATTTATCCAGTGAACCAGGCTTTCGGCATCCAGATGGAATTGCCGAACTTCCTGCTTTCCCAGCACCAGATCAAGAATGCCAGGCTTGCGCATCGCTATGTCGACCGGCTGAACGCCATGGCCGGCGTGCTCGATGCCGCGACTGCCGATGTCGCGCGGCAGGCGAAGCTGGGTGTGGTGCCGCCCGATTTCGTCATCGACGCCTCTATCGCACAGATCGCCGCGTTGATCGCGCCCGCGCCGGGCGCGAACCCGCTGGTCGCCAATCTCGCCGCAAAATCCGCCAAGCTGAGCGATCTGTCCGATGAAGACCGTCGCACGCTCCTCGCGGACGCGACGGCGGCCGTGAAGGACAGCGTTTATCCCGCCTATCGCCGCATGATCGCGGAGCTCAAGGCGATCCGCCCGCTGGCCACGCACGATGCGGGGCTTTGGCACGTGAAAGGCGGCGACGCCTATTACGCGGACCAGCTCCGCGCGCTCACATCCACCGATATGACGCCCGCGGAGATCCACAATTACGGCCTCTCCGAAGTCACGCGCATTACGGGCGAGATGGACACGATCCTGCGTTCGCTCGGTCTCATCAAGGGCAGCGTGGGCGAGCGGATGGATCAACTGGCGCACGACCCACGTTTCGAGTTCAAAAACACAGAAGCCGACAAGGCGCGCATGATGGCGCGGTACAATCAGCTCCTCGATCACGTGAAGACGCTGCTGCCGCAATACTTCGTCGATCTGCCGAGCCAGCCGCTGATCGTGCGCCGCGTGCCGGACTATGCGGAGAAGGGCTCGTCCGGCGCCTATTACGAGCCCGCTTCGCTCGATGGTTCGCGGCCTGGCGTGTTCTTCGTCAATCTGCGCAATGTGGAAGAGACGCCGTCGTGGGGAATGCCGACCGTGGCCTATCACGAGGGCATTCCCGGCCATCATCTTCAGCTTGCAACGGCGGCCTCTATTCAGGGATTGCCCTATGAGCGCCGCTTCAATTTCCTGCCGGCCTATGGTGAGGGCTGGGCGCACTACGCTGAGCATCTCGCGAGTGACATGGGCCTCTACAAGGACGATCCCTATGGCGACCTCGGCCGGTTGCAGGGCGAGTTGTTCCGCTCCACACGCCTCGTCGTCGATACGGGAATGAACGCGCAGCATTGGTCGCGCGAGCAGGCGATCCAGTACATGCAATCCACCACCGGCATGGCGAACTCCGATGTCACCGCCGAGATCGAACGTTACGTGGTGTGGCCGGGGCAGGCCTGCGCCTACAAGATCGGCATGAAGACGATCCTGGAATTGCGCGAGCATGCGAAGACGGAGCTGGGTGCCAAATTCGACATCCGCCAGTTCCACAAGATCGTGCTCGAGAACGGCGCCATGCCGCTGTGGCTGCTGCAGCGCAACGTGGACGCCTGGATCGCTGAAACGAAGGCGGCCGCGGCCCGCTGACGGGCCATGGCCGATGGCGAAACCGGCTCCAGTCCCCTATTTCGCTTGAAACAGGGTTAATTTCGGCCCTGTAACCCGCTTGCTGGCGGCGGCTTCGGGCCATAAACTCCGTTACTGTCAGGCTGGGAGTGTCGGGGAATGAAGGGGCTAATTCTGGCCGCTGGGCTTGCGCTCGGCGCCATGTGCTGCACGGCCGTGGCAGCGGGCGACGTCGCCTATTTCCAGACCAAGAACGTCTTCCATTCCGGCCTGCGCGACACCCACACGGTGGCGCTGACCTTCGACGACGGTCCGAACTACAACACACCCGCCGTGCTCGACGCGTTGAAGGCCAACAACGTGAAGGCCACGTTCTTCATCGTCGGCCGCATGGCGAAAGCCTATCCCGAAATCCTGCAGCGCATCGCGACCGAAGGTCATCTGCTCGGCAACCACAGCGCCACCCATCCGCTGCTCGGCAAACGCTTCGTCGCCCATCCCGAATTGCTGATCGAACAGATCAAGCAGGTAGACGATTACATCCGCCCGCTGATGCCGGCCGGCACGACCTTCTATTTCCGCGCGCCTTACGGCTCGTGGCGCGCGCCACATGCGGCTGTTCTCAACGCCGATCCACTGCTGAAGACCTATGTCGGCCCGATCTATTGGGACGAAGGCGGCGACATCGCGATGAGCGATGACGGCTACATCCTGTCCTCCGCCGATTGGGATTGCTGGCACCGTCATTGGGATGCCGACACTTGCGCCAAGGGCTATCTGCGCGAAATCCGCCGCAAGAACGGCGGCGTGGTGCTGATGCATTGCATCCATACCAGATCCGGCGAGCTCGTAGCGGCCATCGTTCCGGCGCTGGTGGAAGAGGGTTACACCTTCGTCCGCCTCGATCAGATTCCGGAATACAAGCAATACGAAACGCCGGCGCCGAACACGGCGCCGGTCGTGGCCTATGGCGGCGGACAGACCTCGATCGTGCGATAGGTGAGCGCAATAGGCGAAGTGTGCAGCGGTTCTCCCGAAAATTGCGCGACAATGAATTGAGGGCTAGATCCCGCCCCACCAGCTGTAGCCGAGGTCTTCCCAATAGCCGCCTTTGCCGCCGTTGATGTGGTCGAAGCTTTCGACCAGTTCCAGACGCTGGACGTACTTCGCCATCTTGTAGCCGAGCTGCCGTTCCGCGCGCACGCGCACCGGCGCGCCATGCGGCACCGCGAGCGGCGCGCCGTTCATCTGATGGGCGAGAATGGTTTGTGGATGCGAGGCCTCCACAAGATCGAGGCTCTCGTAATAATGCAGGTCCATATTGCCGTTGGGATCGCCATTCACGTCGGCATCGGTGTCGGCGCAGTGAAACACCACATAGGTCGCTGCGGGCTTCGGCCGCGCCATGTCAAGCACATGGTGCAGCGGCGTGCCGGTCCATTCGCCGATGCAGCTCCAGCCTTCCACACAATCGTGTCGCGTGATCTGGGTCCGCTGGGGCAGGCGTTTCAGGTCATCGAACGAGAGTGACAGCGGGCGCTCGACCAACCCGTCGACCGTGATGCGCCAGTCCTTGAAACCGTTGGCCGCCATCGCCCGATAGCTCTGTGACATCGGATCGGTCGCGCCATTTGCCTTGAAGACCGGTGACAGATCGGCCTTGGTGAACTCCGCGGCCAGTGCGTGGCGGCCGGACAGCAGCCGCTCGGCTGCCTTGTTCAGCTTCTCGCTGCTCGAGAGCACCTTCGGCCACCAGCTCGTCTGCGAAAGATCGAAGCAGCCACCCAGGAACAGCAGGCTCGACGCGGCGGTGGCACGGGAGAGGAATTTGCGACGATCGGTGTCAGCCATGCTCCGTCTCCGGTTCGATCGCGTAGCGCCCGGTGATCATCGAGCGGATGTTGTTCCAGGTGCCGGACAGAATAACCATCACGATGTGGATGATGAAAAAGCCCACGAAAGAGAAAGCGCAGAGGAAGTGGATCGTCCGCGCGCTCTGCCGCCCGCCGAACAAGGCCGGCAGGAAGTGAAAGGCGCTGTCCACCGAAGGCGACATGCTGAGGCCCGTCAGAACCACCAGCGGCCCCAGCCCGAAGATCACGAGGAAGTAGGTCAGCTTCTGCAGCACGTTGTAGTGCTTGGCCGCTTCGCCCTTGGGAAAGCGCAGCCGCGCGTGATCGACGATCTCTTGCGGCAGGTGTTTCAGGTCTTCCGGTTTCGGAAGCAGGTCTTTTCGGAAATGTCCGCTCCACCAGGCATAGGTCGCGAAGGCCACGCCGTTGATCACGAAGAACCAGGCGAAGAAGAGATGCCAGAGCCGCCCCATCGCGAGCCATTGCACGCTTGGCAGCGTCGCCCAGGCGGGGAATCCGCGCCAGACGCGCTGGCCGTTGACGTTGGACGCGCCGAGTACGCCCGTGGTGTCGAAGCTGTGTGACCCGATCTGGGTGACGCCCTTAAGCGTGCCGTCGGGGTTCTGGGTTGCGGTCAGCCACAGGATAGGGTGATCGAAGTCCGAATATTTGCCCCAGAAGAGCGCGGGTGTGGCGTTGAATATCTGCAGCCCGCTCATCAGCATGATGAGGAGCACGATGGCGTTGGTCCAATGCATGAGGCGGACGGGCAGGGTGTGGCGATAGAAGAACGTCCGCTCCGCGGCACGCTCGCGGCGGCGCGCCAGCCAGGCTTGTCCATGCAGAACCAGCCAGCTCTGGAAGCCTCGCAGCCGCTCCAGGATCTGTTTCAGCGTCATCAAATCCCCAGTCAAACGCCAGATTCGGCGTATCCCAACCTTACACGACTTGCCCTATCAAGACCCGCCGCTATCCTTCCTTCGCTGGAGACTTGATGACCGTTACACCGCTCGACGGAATTTGCGATCCGCGCTTCGAGGCCGTGCGCAAGGCGTTTCGCGCCAATTTCGCGGAACGCGGCGAGCCGGGAGCCGCCGTGGCGGTTTCGCTGGATGGGCGGGTGGTCGTCGACCTTTGGGGTGGCTGGAAGGACAGCGCGCGGACGCGGCCCTGGGAGCGTGACACGCTGGTCAACGTCTTTTCGGTCTCCAAGGCGCTCTGCACCATCGCGGCGCTGAGGCTCATGGAGCAGGGCAGCCTCGATATCGACGCGCCCATCGCCGCCGTCTGGCCGGAATTCGCGGCCACGGGGAAGGAGAACATCACACTCCGCCACGTCCTCACCCATCAGTCCGGATTGCCGTCGCTGCATGAGCAATTGCCGCCCGGCGCGATGCTGGACTGGACGGTGATGACGGATGCGCTCCCCGCGCCGAGCCGTGGTGGACGCCGGGGACGGCGCATGGCTATCACGTCAACACCTTCGGCTTCCTGGTGGGCGAGGTGGTGCGTCGCGTGGATGGCCGCACCATCGGCACACTGTTGCGCGAGGACGTGGCCCGGCCGTTGGGCGCGGACGTGCATATCGGCCTTCCGTCCACGGAGCACTCCCGTGTGGCGGAATTCCTTTGGCCCGCCGGTAGCGCGCAACCGGGTCCACCACCGACGGAGGAGTCGATGCGCTGGAACGCCTATTGGAATCCACCGGGCGTTTCCGGCGGCGGATACGTCAACACACCCGAATGGCGGTTGGCGGAAATCCCCTCGACCAACGGCCACGGCACCGCGCGGGGCGTGGCCAGGATTTATGCAGCGCTCGCCAATGGCGGTGAGATCGGCGGTGTGCGCATCTTGTCGCGGGAGACAATCGGTCGGGCCACGACCGAACAATCCAACGGTTACGATCTGATCAACCAGCGCCCCAGCCGCTTCGGCCTCGGCTTCCAGCTCACCCAGCCGGAGCGGCCGTTGGGTCCGAATTCCCGGGCTTTCGGCCATTTCGGCGCCGGCGGATCGCTGGGGTTTTGTGATCCCGAAACCGGTATCGCCTTCGGCTATGTCACCAGCGATATGGGGCCGCGCTGGCAAAATCCGCGCAACCGGGCGTTGATCGACGCGGTATATGCATCCGTTTTGCCAAATATATGATAATGAAAGAACAGTATCTTAAATATTGACCCGTACGTTAACCTGCGAAAGACATCTCACAGCAAAGACACCGAGTCCAAGTAATGGGCACCTTGAGGCTAAATCTTCGCGGTGTGACCACTCTCCTGGTCGACAGCGATCACTTCACGCGCGGGCTTATAGCCCAAATGTTGCGCGGCTTCGGGATGGACGCGCCCGCGATCTATGATTCCGGACGGGCGGCGAAGGCACATCTTCTCCATCACTATTCCGATCTATGCATCTTCGAGGCGGCTTTCCCGGATATGGAAAGCGCGGAGCTGATCCGCTGGATCCGCCGGCAAGACAAAAGCCCGCTTCGTTTTGTGCCCATCATCGTGCTGTCGAGCTATACACAGCACCGCCATGTCACCTTGGCGCGGGATGCTGGCGCGAATCTTGTGCTGACCAAGCCGGTGTCGCCGCAGGTCCTGTTCGACCACATCGCCTGGGTCGCCAAGGCGCCGCGGCCGTTCATCGAGGCGGGCGCCTATGCCGGGCCGGACCGCCGCTTCCGCACCATGGACCCTCCCGACGGACAGCGGAAACGCGAGTCCGATTTCACGGAAGTCGATGACTCCGTGGCCCAAGCCGAAGAAACACCCAGCGCAACTCCGGTTTCCAAGAAAGCCAAAAGCCAATGACGCGCGTAGCGATGAAGGTTCATTTCCCGACCACGCGGTTGACCGAACTGGCCGCGCGCTCCGGCGGCATCACGCGCGAAAACGCGGTGGATGCCGCGCGCGCGAGCGTCGAAAGCCTGCGCGATCTGGCGCTCGAGACCATCGAGGCGGCGATCCGCGCCATCGAGGCCGTGGCCTATGGCGCCAAGCGTGGCGCGCTGCCGCCAGAGGACATGAAAGAAATCCTGATGCAGGCCGACCACGTGGTCACCATGACCGCGACGTTCGGTCTGGAGACACTGGAATGTGCCGCGAAAAGTCTCTGCGACGTGGCGGACGGCCTGATGGCGCGCGGCGCGGGTGATGCGGCGCCCATCCTGGTGCATGTGCAGACCTTGCGGCTGCTGTCGCCGGGCGCGGCGCCGCTCGACGAGGAGCAGACCCGCTACCTGCTCTCCGAACTCACGCGGGTGCGTGAGCATTTCCATTTCGCGCCGCTGTCCGCGCCCGCGAAACCGGAAGCCGCCCCCCCCGAGGCCGCGAAATAGCTACTCGATCGCTTCGTCGAACATCAATGCGCGGACGTAACGCACCGGCGGCGAGCCGAACGACGTCACCGTGTCGTGGTAGCGCTTGAGCTGGAAATCCTTGCCCCAGCGCTTTTCGGCCTCCGCGCGTAGCGCGTGATGTTCGGTAAGGCCGACGAAATAGGTCGGCAACTGGCAGGACGAGAGCTGGGCGCGGATCCATTTGCCCGATGCCTCGCTCTCTTGCTGGAAAGCCTTCACCGTCATCCGCTGCATCGCCTCGTCGCGGGTCATGCCGTCGACATGGATGCCCTGGTCGAGGATCGCGTTCAGGATGGAGCGCAGATCCAGCTTCAGATGCACCAGTAGATAGAGCGGGTCGCGGTCCAGGAAGCCTTCGTCCGCCATCATGTCCTCGGCATAGCAGGCCCAGCCTTCGATGAAGGGGCCGGACCCCAGCACGGCGCGCACGACGGACGGGTATTGGTTGGCATGCCAGAGCTGCACGTAATGGCCCGGCATCGCCTCATGCACGATGAGCTCGTCGATGTTGCGGGAGTTGTATTCGCGCAGATAGGAATCGGCCTGGCTGTCCGTCCAATCCTCCGGGATGGGATCGACGGCCACGAAGGTCTCTTGGCCCTTGTCCAGCGGACCGGGCGAGGAGCAATAGGCGCCCGAGACACCGCGTTTGAATTTGGGCGTCTCGATCACCTTCACCGGCGCGTCGGGCAGGGTGACGAGGTCCTTCTTGCGCACGAAGGCGGTGGCCACCTTCACGGCCTGCTCGCAGGCCGGTACGAACTTGTCGCGCATCGGCTTATCGGCATAGGCGATGTCGAGCGCGGCCGAGATGGCGGCCTGCTGCTGATCGTCCGTCGACGTGACGGGCGTGGGCGGCGCGTTCTTGCGGCCGGACAGCACGCCGCGCGCGATGTCGTACATCTTGGCACGTGTGGCGGCGAAGGCGGCTTCGGCGCGCTGTCGGATGTCCGCGCGCGTCATCGGCGAGTTGAGAGCGAAGACGAGCTTCTCGTCATAGAGCTTTGCGCCGATGCGGAAATCGCCCTTGGCGTTCGGCAGCAAAGTCTTGTCGAGCCAATCCTGATGGACGTCGACAGCAGCCTTCAGCGCGGCCGCGGCATCCTCCAGCGCCTTGCGCTCGTCGCCGTCCAGCGCTGCGGATTGCGACAGGATCTGCTCATCGATGATGGTATGCAGGCCCTTGTTCTGCTTGGCCACGACCTGCGCGTTGATCAGCGGCACGCGCGCGGGCACGAGCTGGGCGCGGGCCTGCTCGAAGAGCGCGGGCAGCTTCTTCATGCGCGCGGTGGCGGCGCGCAGCCTGTCCGGCAGCGGCGCGAAATTGCGGGCCACGAGCAGGTAGAGCGCGTTGCCGGCGAGGCCGTTGTAGACGTTCGGATCCCAGGCCCATTCCTGGAAGACCTCTTCGTGCCAAATCTCCGACTTCAACCGGTTGGAGAGTATGGCGGCATCGACTTGGTTGGCGCGCGCGAGCTTGGTTCGGTCGATCACCGTCAGCGCGGCGAGGATGTTGCGCTGAAAGTCCACCTGCAGGGTGCGGCCCGCCGGGCTCACGTCATCCAACTCGTGATCGTAGCGATGATCGCCGATCTGGGTGGCGGAGACAGGGCTCAGCTTGAGCATGCCGTCGAGCCAGCGTTTGGACAGTTCGCCGAAAGCCGCGTCCGCTGGCGAAGCCGCTATGGCGGGCGGGGCCCCGTCCGGCGCTGCAAAGGCGGGCGTCAGCGCGGTGGCGCCGAGAAGAGCAAGCGTCGTGCGTCGCGAGAACTTACCGTACACGGGGATCACCTCGAGGATGGAACAGGCGGGAGCCGAGCCTCCCGCCATTGGCGCGGCAGATCAAGATGGGCGCGGCCTGCTCTCACGGGATATTGCGCCGCCGCGCCCGCCGCGCCACGCTGGCGGTGGGACGGGTTGAGGGGATTCGATGCGGCTACAGGCAATCGCGGCGGCGGCTTTGCTGGCGCTGGCAACGGGGGCCGCGGCGCCTGGCGGCCAGGGCGAAGAGAGCAGCGGAGAGAGCTTTTCGATCTCCTTCCCGGCGGGGCGCAGCACGGCACCTCTGGACGGGCGGATCATCCTGCTTCTGGCCAAGGACGCCACGAGCGAACCGCGCATGCAGGTGAGCGGCGATGCGCCGCTGAAGTCGCCCTATATCTTTGGGTTGACAGTAGATCATCTGAAGCCGGGTGAGAGCGCGGTGATAGACGCCAAGGCCTATGGCTGGCCGGCGGCGAACCTCTCGCTGGTCAAGCCCGGCGATTACATGGTGCAGGCGGTCCTCAACCGCTACGAGACGTTCCATCGCGCGGACGGCTCGGTGGTGAAGCTGCCGCCCGACATGGGCGAGGGCCAGCAATGGGACCACAAGCCGGGCAATCTCTATTCCAAGCCCATGAAGGTGCATATCGATTCGGCGCATCCCGAGCAGGTGGCAATCGCGCTCGACCAGGTGATGCCGGCGATCCCGCCCAAGCCGGACAGCGAATTCGTCAAGCATGTGACGATCAAGAGCGAGCTACTCAGCAAGTTTTGGGGCAGGCCGGTCTATATCGGCGCGCATATCCTGCTGCCCTGGGGTTTCGCGCAGCATCCCAACGCGCACTTCCCGCTGATGGTGTTCCACGGGCATTTCCCGGACGACATCTCCGAATTCCGCACCACGCCCCCCGATGCGAACCTGAAGCCGGATTATTCGGAGCGCTTCCACCTCGCGGGCTACAACCGTATCCAGCAGCAGGAGGCGTATGCGTTCTATCAGAAATGGATCTCGGCCAAATTCCCGCGCTACATCGTCATCGAGATCGAGCATGCCAATCCCTATTACGACGATTCCTATGCGGTGAATTCCGCGAACCTCGGCCCCTATGGCGACGCGCTCAACAAGGAGCTGATCCCGTATATCGAAAAGAAATTCCGTGGGCTCGGGCAGGGCTGGGCGCGCTTCACCTATGGTGGATCGACAGGTGGCTGGGAAGCGCTGGCGACGCAGGTGTTCTATCCCGACATGTATAACGGCACTTTCGCCGCCTGCCCCGATCCGATCGACTTCCACGCTTACACCATCGTCAACCTCTACGCGGACAAGAACGCCTACCGGCTCGAAGGGCAGGTGAGCGGCGTGGAGCGTCCGGCGACGCGAAACTATCTGGGCGAAGTGTTCACCACGCAACGCGATGCAAACCACATGGAGCTCGTACTGGGCGACCACAGCCGCTCCGGCGGGCAGTACGACATCTGGCAGGCAGTCTTCGGGCCGGAGGCCGCTGACGGCTATCCCAAGCCGATCTTCGACAAGGAGACGGGCGAGATCGACCACTCCGTCGCCGATTACTGGCGCGAGCATTACGATCTCACGCACATCATCGCGCGCGACTGGAAGACCTTGGGCCCGAAGCTGGCCGGCAAGATCCACATCTATGTCGGTAGCGGTGACACCTACTTCCTCACCGACGCCGTCTATTACGCACAGGCGAGCCTGGAAGCGTTAAAAGATCCCGCCTATGGCGGCGAGGTCGATTACGGCGACCGCGCGGAGCACTGCTGGAACGGCGACCACAAACTCGCCAATGCTTATTCGCGGCTGCATTACGACGTGTTCTATCTGCCGAAGATCCTGGCGCGGATAGAGGCGACAGCACCCAAGGGCGCGGATTTGACGAGCTGGCGGTATTAAAGCGTAACCAGCACTATTCACAAAACATCGTCATGGCTGGGCTTGTCCCGGCCATCCATAAACGCGGTCTCGCAGAAAAAGATGATGACGGTTCGTGCTCTTATTTTTCCCACCGCGGGTATGGGTGGCCGGGACAAGCCCGGCCATGACGATGATGTTAATGGAAACTCGCCGTCGTGATGTCGTTCAGGTTGGTCGATGTCGAGTCCAGTTGGATGACGTAATCCTGGCCGGCCTGGTAACCCGCGACGTTGTTGGCGTCGACCACCAGGAAGATGTCGCCTTTCAGCGTGCCCGAATCCGGTGTGAAGATCACAGCGTGATGGCCCGCCAGCACGCTCGAGCTCAGAACGGTTGAGAGCTCGGTATCGAAATTGGCGAGATCGAGCTGGCCGGTCGTGAGTGTCGTGATGCCACGCACGATGAACGGGAAGTCGAAGATGTCCTTGGAGCCGTCGAAGCCCTGGATGGTGTCGTAATTGGTGCTCGTGGAGTCCATGACCGCCTTGTAGATGAAGTCGTCCTGGCCCGCGCCGGCCAGCATCACGTCCTGCCCGCCGCCGCCGGTGATGACGTCGTTGCCGGCGCCCGCATGAATGATGTCGTTGCCCTGTCCGCCGATGATGTGGTCGTTGCCCGCGCCGCCATTGATGAAGTAGCGGCCGTCGGTTTCCGCCGAGCCGTTGAAGACGAATGTGTCGGTGGCGGTGAGCGCGGCGCCGTTGATATGCATGATCTGGCCGGCCGCGACGTTCGCGTCGTTCATGGTCATGTGATAGCTGAAGCCGCCGGTCAGATTGATGGTCTCGATGCTGACCAGCGATGTCGCGCGGAACACGAGGTTGGTGTAGTTGCCCGCCAGATCGACCACGTCGTTGCCGTCACCGCCGTCCAGGATCGTGGGGGCGTGCACGGTGGCGCCCATGATGAAGGTGTCGTCGCCCGCACCGCCATGGGCGTGGTCGTTCCCGCCCAGGGTGAGGTTGAAGACGTCGTCGCCCGCGCCGCCGGTCACCGTGTCGTTGCCGGCGCCCATGTCGAACACGAAGCTGCCGTCGGTCTCCGCCGAGCCGTTGAACACGACCGCGTGGCCCGTGCTCACGGCCTGTGCCTGCAGGGTAAGCGTCTGACCGGCCGCCACGGTGGCGTCGCTGGTGGTGAGGCGATAGTTGAAGCCGGCGCCCAGCTGGAGCGTCTCGACATTGACCATGGTGGTGTCGAGGAAGACGACGCCCGCCATGTAATTGCCGGTCAGGTTGACGAGATCGTTGCCAACGCCGCCGTCGATCGTCGTGCGGTCGCTGAACGTGGAGCCGAGATTGATCGTGTCGTCACCGGTGCCGCCGTCGATCGTGTCGCGGCCGGCGCCCGCCGCCATGTTGAAGGTGTCGTTGCGCGCGCCGCCGATCACCGTATCGATGCCGGCACCGCCGTCGATGATGAACGAGCCGTTGGTTTCGGCGGAGCCGTCGAAGGTGAGGCTGAATTTCTTCTCCAGGTCCGTCGCCTGGATGGTGAGGGTCTGGCCCGAGGCCACCGTCGCGTCGTTGGTGGTGATGTCGTAATTGCTGTCGTCGCTCAGGAAGACCAGGCCGACATTGGTCATCGTTGTGGCCCCGAACACCAGCGCATTGGCGCCGGTATAATTGCCGTTCAGGGTGAGCGTGTTGTTGCCGGTGCCGCCGTTGATGGTATCGCCGGCGTCGAAGGCCGCGCCGAAGATGAACTTGTCGTCGCCCGCGCCGGCCAGGATGGTGTCCTCGCCACCTTTCGCCATATTGAAGATGTCGTTACCCGCGCCACCGATGATGTTGTCGTTGCCCGCGCCGCCGATGATGTCGAACTGGCCGTCGCTTTCGTGCTGGCCGCTGAAGACCAATGAATTCGCGGCGCCCAGTTTGCTGGCATCGACCGTGAAGGTCGTGCCCGCGGCGACGGTCGAATTGGCGAAGGTGAGATTGTAGGAGAAGCCCGCGCCGAGAACGAGATTCTCGACGTTCAGCATCGTCGTATTGCCGAAGGTGAAGCCAGCCGAGTAATCGCCTTCCAGCGTCACGGTGTCGGTGCCCGTGCCGCCGTCGATCGTGTCGGTGGAATCGAGGCCCGCGCCCATGTCGATCGTGTCATTGCCGCCCTGGGCGTCGATGATGTCGGTGCCGCCCGAACCGGCGCTGATGATGTCGTTGCCCTGGCCGGTCTCGATGTTGTCGTTCCCGGCGCCGCCTTTGACGATGTAGATGCTGTCGGTGTCGTGGAAGGCATTGACGGTGAGCGAGTCCCCCGCACCCAGCGCCGATCCGTCGATGGTGAGCGACAGGCCCGGCCCCACGTCGTTATTCGCGAAGGTGAAGTTGTAGGAGAAGCCTGCGCCCAGCGAGATGACCTCGACATGGCTCATCATGTCGAGCGACACGGCGACGCCCGCGCTGTAATCGCCAGACAGGCTGATCGTGTCGATGCCCGATCCGCCGTCGATCAGATCGCCGGTGTCCCAGGTGGCGCCCATCACGAAGGTGTCGTTGCCGACGCCGCCCTGGAACGACACTTCGCCCATGCCGGCGATGATGGTGTCATTGCCCGCGCCACCATTGATGACGTCGTTGCCGCCGCCTGTGGTGATGACGTTGTTGGCGCCGTTGGCGATGATGTTGTCGGCGAAGGACGTGCCGATCACATTCTCGATCGAAGTGAGCGTGTCGAGGCCGCCCCAGCCATTGGTGGTGTTCTGGCCCTGCATCGTCAGGTTCATCGTGATGCCGGCGGGATCGGAGCTGTAATCCGCCGTGTCGATGTCATGACCGCCCGCCAGCACGTTGTCGCCGGAACCGCCAATCAGGATGTCATTGCCGATATGGCCGTCGAGGATGTCGTTGCCGTCGCCGCCGTTGAGGACGTCGTTGCCCCAAAAGCCTTCCAGCACGTCGCTGCCGCCCATGCCGAGCAGCACGTCGTCATTCGCCTGGCCGATGATGTGGTTGTCGAGCGAATTGCCGGTGATGTTGAATTTCGGCGACAGGCCGGAGAACTGCTCCGTGCTGACGTTCTCGACATTGTCGGGGATCGTGTAGTTCGAGAAGTAGATATAGACGGTGTCGATGCCCTCGTTCGGCTGCTCGACGACCTGCTGCGTGCTGGTCCAAAGGAAGTAGGTGTCGTTGCCGGCGCCGCCTTCATAAGTCACATCGGGAGAAGGCGACGACATCGTGTCGGCGCTGGACGTGCCCAGCAAAGTGGTGGCCGTGGCGTCCGTGCCCTGGATCCATCCCTTGGTCGCCAGGTCGGCCACGCCAACCGACAACAGCTCCGCCTTGATCGAGGCGTAGTCGGGATTGCTCGCGAGGTTGGTATCGTCGTGCGGGTCCGTCTGGACGTTGTAGAGCTCTTCCGAACCATCTTCGTAATGGATGTAGCGCCAGTCGTCGGTGCGAAGCGACCAGCTGCCATACATGAAGGACAGCACGGGCTGCTCGACGAAATTGCCGCTCGAATTGGTGGGGTCCTCGATCAGCGGCAGCAGGCTCTCGCCTTCCACCGTTGAGGGCGTGGGCAGGCCCGCGATATCCGTCAAGGTCGGATAGATGTCGAGCAGGCTGACGGCGGTATCGACCGTGCTGCCCGGCGTGGACACGCCCGGATCGACGATGACGAGTGGCACGCGCAGCGAATCGTCCCAGAGGGTGAACTTGCCCAGCACATCCTTGTCGCCCATGTGCAGGCCGTGATCGCTGTAGAGGACGATGGCGGTGTTATCGAGCTGCGCCTGGCTCATCGCATTGATGAGCGTGCCGATCTGCGCGTCGGCATAGGTGATCGATGCGAAATAGGACTGAAGCGCCTTTTGCAGATTGTCCGGCTGGGCCTCCACGGGACCGGCGGGATATTTGCGGTCCAGCATGAAGGACGGGATGTTCAGCATGTCCGCGACCTGGTTCGGGTCGTAGTTCGGCAGCGGAAGCGAACCCAGCGGATAGAGATCGTAATATTGCTGTGGGATCAGCCAGGGCGCGTGATTGCTGTCCAACCCGACCGACAGGAAGAACGGCTGCGTGCCGGTATAGCTTTGCAGCTCGCTGGCACCCCATGCGCTCATCTGGCTGTCGTGGAGCTCCGCGGGATTGCCCTGAAAGGGGATGAAATTGAAGCCCACCACCGCGATGGATTCCTGCGCGTCCACCCTTGTGGGGGTGAAGAAGGAATTGAACATCTGGCTGGTGACGTTCGACGGGAAGCTCTGGTTGTGGAAGAGCTTGCCGCCGCCATCGACTTCATAGCCACCGTTCAGGAACTGCGCGAACACGGTCGAGGAGGGATCGACCGAATTGTACCAGGTGGGAACGTTGTCGAAGATGCCCGTGGTCGTCGGCAATTGGCCGGACAGGATCGCGGTGCGGGACGGATTGCAGAGCGAGGTGGTGGCATAGGCGTTGTCGAACGTCGTGCCCATCGCCATCAGCTTGTCGATGTTGGGCGTCTGCAGCACGCCCGGATAGAGCGAGTGGATCGCCGCGAACGCGCTCATGTCGTCGAGCGAGATCAGCAGGACGTTCTTGCCGCTGGCCGTGGTCTCCATGCTGGAGGAGAAGCCGGACTCGCTGGCCATGGAACTCGAACTGTGGGCGATCGCCGCATTGTCGACGACGGACTGGATGTCGTCGCTGACCATGCCGCTGGTCGGCGCGCCGCGCGCCACCAACGCGCTGGACGAATCGTCGCTCGAAAAGCTGTCGCCGGACGTGGTGGCCACTTCCGCCTGCACGGCATAGGCCGCGGGCGCGGCGCTACTGGCCGCAGCGCTGTGCACGAAGGAATCGGTGGCCGACGTGTCGGTGGCGGTGTCGGCGTCGGTCTGGACGGACTGATGCAATGGGGCCCACTGCGTGTCCTCGCTGCCGTCGCCAATGGAGGAGACAGCCGGGACCTGCGCCTCGGCGGGCAGACCGAAGTCGAAGTGGGCGAAATTCAAATGGCTGGTCGCGTCTGGCGCGGCGGTGTGGAGCGTGTCGGGATGGGCCGTCTCGGCCAGAATCGCCGCCGGATGGGGCGCGGTGGTTTCCGGGGCCGTGGTGACCGGAGCCATGTTTTTGTGATCGAGGATGCCGACATCGTCGGCGGTCCAGGCTAACACTCGTGAACTGGTCATCGCGTCCCTACCATCGCTATACACAGCCGGTAGGACGGCGCACCCCCCGGTTCGCGCCGGAGACTAATGGAAGGTTCAGGGGGAAGAAAGTAAATTTGGCGAATAAGTGGCTAATTTCATTGCCGATTTATGCATTCAGCCGTCATCTCCGCGAAGGGTAATGGTTGCACCTCTCATATGTTCGTCTTACGAGCGAGAGAGGCGAGCGATGCTAGCCAAAGAGACAAGGATGGGTGGCCGAGTGGTTTAAGGCACCGGTCTTGAAAACCGGCGGACCCGCAAGGGTCCCGTGAGTTCGAATCTCACCCCATCCGCCACCCTTCGCTGCTGCGCAGCTTCGGGTGGCAGGCCACCGGAGTTCCATTAGCGAAGGGTGATCTCCCGAAGCTCCGAAGGAGCGTAGGGAGACCGCCGATCATGAGTTGCCTTCTTACTTCGGCCTCCAAGCCCCGACATTGGCCTTTGCGAAAGCTCCGAACGTCGTGGGTGGTCTCCCCGTCAGCGTCTTCACCGTGTCGGTCGTCTGCGCCGCGCCCCCCATTGCGATGAATTCATAACCGCCTGCGAGAAGCCTTGCCGTCGGCTCGGGAAGGCCGCGTCGCATGAGCCGCTCCGCCATCTCATCCATCGAGATCTTCGTATGCGTGATGGAGCGGCCACAGGCTTCGCCGATCAGTTCCGCGACGCGGTCATAGGTGATCGCCTCGTCGCCGGTGAGGGTGAAGGCGTCATTCAGCGCTGCCGGCGCCATGAGGGCCGCGCGCGCCGCACCCGCGATATCGGCCACGTCGATGAAGGAGACACGCCCATCCCGCGTATTGGAATAGATGGTGTCCTCTTCGCGGATGGATTGCACGGAAGGACCTTCGCTGAAGTTTTGCATGAACGCCGATGGGCAGAGCACCGCCCAGTCCGCCGTATTGTCCATCAGCCACTGATGCACCTGGCCATGGGCAGGCCCACCGGCGGGAAGCGAGGCCATGCTCAGCAGCACGAAGCGGCGAACGCCCTTGCGCGTCGCCAGCTTCAGAAACTCCACCATGCGCGAATACGGGTCATCCACCGCCATCGGCGCCACGAGATAAACAGAGGCGACATCCTCGACCGCCGCGTCCCAGGTGGAGGGCTGCGCCCAGTCGAACGGCGGCTCGCCGTGGCGGGATGCCACGCGGCACGGAACACCTTCCTTCTGAAGCTGCGCGAGGAGGCACCTGCCGGTCTTTCCCGTTGCGCCCGTTATCAGGACCTGGCCGCTCATGCCGCGGCCTCTTCAGGGCTTCCGAACGTTGCCGTCCACGCCTCACGGCCGCCATTGGCATCCATGGAGACGAGCGGATTCCAGTACTCCCGGAAGAGCGACACTTTCCCGCCCTTCGTCTCGATGATCGAAATATACTTCTGAACATAGGGCGCATCGGTTTCCACGACACGGCCTTTGACGCCCATTTCGATGCAGACCGCTGCGGGATCGAGCATCGGGTGCATGCGGTAGTACTCCATCCCCTCGACCTTCAGCCCTCCCGCCATCCGAACGGCCACAGCTTTCATGTAGGCCAGGATGTCGGGCTTGCCGGTGTAATGGCCGCGCCGTCCGGGGGGCGCAAACGGAAATTCGAGCACGCCATCATCCGCCCACAGATCAATCCATTCGTCCCAGCGCTGCTGGGAGAACAGGACCATGTAACTTTGCACGATGTGCTGGATCGCGGCGCGTTCCGCCTCGTCGTCCTGACTCATAGGCCACTCCATAATGTACCAATGCCGTCTCTCGACGATGCTAGCATCTTCCAGTACCGTCGCTGGCGAATCCTGGCTCGGATTCTCCCGCATGCGCCGTACGATCACGAAGGCCTTTACGGTCGCCGCCCTGGCTGCGTTTGTTGCGGCCTGTTCGACGACGCCTCCGCCGCGCACGATTCCGTCGTCCATTCCATCCGGCGGTGGTGGCGGGGGAGGGGGCTATAAAGTCGGCAACCCGTATCAGATCGGTGACACCTGGTATTACCCACGCGAGCAGCCGGAATATGACGAGACGGGTGTCGCCTCGTGGTACGGGCCGGACTTCTACGGCAAGCACACCGCCAATGGCGAACTCTACGACGCCACCGCGCTGACCGCCGCGCATCGCACCTTGCCGATGCCGGTGAATGTGCGGGTGACCAATCTCGACAATGGCCGCTCCATCGTGCTGCGGGTGAACGACCGCGGTCCCTACGCCAAAGGGCGCATCATCGACGTCTCCGAACAGGCAGCCAAGCTGCTCGGCTTCTATGGAAACGGAACCGCCAAGGTGCGGGTGACCTATCTCGGCCGCTCCAACATGGGCAACGGGCTTCCGCCGCCGATCGAGACGCCGCCTGATGTCGTCACCGCCGCCAAGGCCGCGCCCACCACGCATATCGACAGCGCCGCACTCGGCATCGTTCCCGGAACGCTTGCCTCTGCCGGGCCACCACCTGTCGCGTTGCCGCTTCCGGCGCCGTCGGTTTCGGTGGTGATTCCCGCCAGGAATACGGAGCCGACCGGGCAGGTGACGGAGGTTCCGGTTCCCGCCGTCACGCATCTCTATGTGCAGGCCGGCGCCTTCTCCACGCTCGCCAATGCGGAGCGGATGAAGACGCGTCTCGCCGCCGCCGGCGATGTGGTGATTTCGCCAATCGACAGGGGCGGTCAGCGGCTCTATAGGGTGCGTTGCGGACCCTATGACGACGTCGAATCGGCGGATGCGGCGCTGGCCAGGCTGAACGGCATTGGCGACAACGACGCGCAGATCGTCGTCGACCGGTAACCGCACCCCAGGGAGAGAACATGCGGCGTTTTGCTTTACTCGCCATCGCTTCGGCGTTCAGCCTTTTCGCAGGTCTCGCGCAAGCCGCGATCGACACCTCGGCCGAGCACGGCCTCCTGATGGATGGCGACACCGGCCAGGTGCTGTGGGCGAAAGACGCCTACACGCCGATGCCCCCGGCCTCGATGAGCAAGCTGATGACCATCGAGCTGCTCTTCCGCGAGCTGAAGGATGGCCGCGTGAAGCTCAGCGACACCTTCCCCGTCTCCGAGACCGCTTGGAAGACCGGCGGCTCGACCGGCTTCACGCGCGTTGGCGACAAGCTGACGGTGGATGATCTCATCCAGCGCATCATCGTGGTCTCCGGCAACGACGCCTGCGTGGTGGTGGCGGAAGCGCTTGGCGGCACGACGGAGAACTTCGTCAAGATGATGAATGCGCGGGCCCAGCAACTCGGGCTGAAGCAATCGCATTTCGTGAACCCGAACGGCTTGCCCGACCCTCCGGGCCAACTCATGTCGGCGCTCGATCTCGCGACCCTGTCGCGTCACCTGATCAACGACTACCCGGAATACTACCACTACTTCAGCGTCCGCAGTTACACGACGAGCGACATGGGCAAGCAGATCACCCAGCCCAACCGCGATCTCGTGCTGGAGAAATTCGAAGGCGCGGACGGCCTCAAGACCGGCCACACGGATGCATCGGGCTACGGCATCACGGCCTCGGCGAAGCGCAATGGCCAGCGGCTGATCCTGGTGATCAACGGCTTGCGCTATCCTGATCTCGCCAAGGACAGCCCGCAGCGCCAGGACTGGTTCGCCGAGCAGCGCCGCAGCGACGAAGCCGCGCGCATCCTGGCAATCGGCTTCCGCGAATTCCGCCACTACCAGCTCTTCAAACCGGATGACACAGTGGGCAACGCGGTTGTCTGGCAGGGATCGGCGGACAGCGTTCCGCTGAAGCTCGCCGGCCCGCTCGCCATCACCATGCCGGTGGATTCCCATGCCGGGATGAAGATGGTGCTGCATTATAGCGGCCCGGTGCATGCGCCCATCGCGAAGAACCAGCAGATCGGTACGCTCAAGATCACCGCGCCGGATTTCCCCACGCTCGAAGTGCCGGTCTATGCGCAGAATGACGTGGACCGCGCGGGCTTCTTCAGCCGCATCATGCTGGGGCTGCGCAGCCTGATCAGCGGGAAATGACCGCGCGTTTCATCACGCTGGAAGGCGGCGAGGGCGCCGGCAAATCGACACAGGCCCGCAGGCTCGCAGCCGCCTTGGAAACACGCGGCATCGCCAGCATCGTCACGCGCGAGCCGGGCGGTTCGCCGGGTGCGGAGGAGATTCGCAAGCTCTTGGTCGAAGGCGAACCGGGCCGCTGGGATGCGCTGACCGAAACGCTCCTCATCTTCGCCGCCCGCGCCGATCACATCGCGCGCACCATCCGCCCCGCACTGGAAACCGGGCGCTGGGTGATCTGCGACCGTTTCGCGGACTCGACCTACGCCTATCAAGGCGCCGGCCGCGGGCTGGAGCGCGAAACCATCCGCCGCATCGAATCCGCCTCCGTCGGCGACTTCCAGCCGGACCTCACTTTGGTGCTCGACCTGCCGGTATCGGTGGGACTGGAACGCGCCGGTGCACGCGGCGGCAGCGAAGCGCGCTTCGAGAAATTCGACGCCGCGTTCCATGAGAAACTCCGCACCGCCTTCCGCGACATCGCCAACCGCCATACGGCGCGCTGCGTGATGATCGACGCGCAGCCGGGGCCTGACGACGTGGCCGCCGCGATCTGGCGCGCCGTCGAAACCCGCTTGCTGGCGAAATAGCCATGGCCCGCAAAGCCAAACCCGAAGAGGTCGTCGAGACGGACCGGCTGGATGGCCAGCCGCATCCGCGCGAGACCTTCGATTTCGCGGGCAACGAAGAGGCCTTGCGCCGCGCGGCGCGCGCCATCCGCTCGGGCCGCGTGCCGCAGGCGTGGTTGATCGCGGGCCCGCCCGGTATCGGCAAGGCGACATTGGCCTATCGCATCGCGCGCTATCTGCTGCGTTACGGCGCCACGGATCGCGGGCCGGAGGATCTCTCCGTCGCCGCGAACGATCCCATCGCCATGCAGGTCGCGGCCGGTGGGCATCCCGGCCTGCTGATCCTGAAGCGCGGCCTCAATCCCGAAACCCGCAAGCTGATGACGGTTTTGAGCGTCAACGAGGTCCGCAAGCTCACGGGCTTCTTCGGCATGACCTCCGGCGCCGGCGGCTGGCGCGTCGCCATCGTCGACAGCGCGGACGACATGAACGACGCTGCGGCCAACGCGCTGCTCAAGGCGCTGGAAGAACCGCCCGCCCGCGCCATGCTGATGCTGCTCGCCAACGCGCCGGGACGGTTGCTGCCCACTATCCGTTCGCGCTGCCAGCGCCTCGATCTGCGCCCGCTCAGCGACACCGATCTCGAAAAAGCCTTGGCCGAGCGTCTCCCCGATCTCGACGCCAGCGACCGCTCTTCGCTGGTCCGTCTCGCAGGCGGATCGCTCGGCGCGGCATTGGCGCTGGCCGGAGACGAAGGCATTGCGCTGGCCGCTGATGCGGATCGCCTGATCGATCATGCCGCGTCACCCGATCTCGCGGCGACGTTGGCGCTGGCGGAGAAGCTGGCGCGCCTGCGCGACGGCGTGGACGATTTCGGCGATTTCCTGCTGGAGATCTTGACCCAACGTATCCGCGCCCGCGCCGCATCCGGTGCGCCCGATTTGCAGCGCTGGACGTCGCTGCTGGAAAAATTGCGCGGTTCTTTCAACCGCACCGGGGCGTTGCATATGGAGCCGCGCCAGACGATCCTGTCCGCCGCGCGCGCCATATCCACGGCAGCACGCGGCCGCGCCCTCTAAGATAGTCACGTGAGTACCATGCTCGTCGACAGCCATTGCCATCTCGACTTCCCGGAATTCGCACCCGAACTCGACGCCGTCGTCGAACGGGCGAGGGCGGCCGGCGTCGGCACCTGCGTCTCCATCGGCACGACCCTGGAGCGTTTCCCCAATGTGCTCGCCATCGCCGAGCGCTTCGCGGATGTCTGGTGCTCCGTCGGTATCCACCCGCATGAAGCGGAAGCCGAGCTGCTGAGCGACGCGGCCCCGCTGATCGAACGCGCGCAGCACCCCCGCGTCGTCGGTATCGGCGAAACGGGCCTCGACTTTTATTACAACCACAGCCCCCGCGAACCGCAGATCGCCAATTTCCGCGCCCACATAGAAGCCGCACGCGAGACCGGACTGCCACTGATCGTCCACACCCGCGACGCCGACGACGACACCATTGCGGTGCTGCGCGATGAGATGGGGAAGGGCGCCTTCACCGGGCTCATCCATTGCTTCACCGGCACGCGGCGGCTGGCCGAGGCTTCGCTCGCTCTGGGCTTTTCGATCTCCGTCTCCGGCATCGCCACCTTCAAGAAATCCGACGAGTTGCGCGCGGTGTTGAAAGATGTGCCGCTGGAACGCCTGCTGGTGGAGACGGACTCGCCCTATCTGGCGCCCATGCCGCACCGGGGAAAGCGGAATGAACCGTCTTTCGTCGTCAACACCGCCGCCATGCTGGCCGGCCTAAAGGATGTGAGTGCTGACGAACTGGCCCGTGTCACGACGGACAATTTCTTCCGGCTGTTCTCCAAGGCGCGGCGGCCCACATGACCACGCTCGAAGTCACGATCCTGGGCTGCGGCTCCTCCAGCGGCGTGCCGCGCATCGGCGGGCCGGACGGCGCGGGTGACTGGGGCGCCTGCGATCCCACGAACCCAAAGAACCGCCGCCGCCGCTGTTCCATCCTGGTGCGCCAAAAATCGGGCGCCGGCGAAACCGCCGTGCTGATCGACACCGCGCCAGATTTGCGCGAGCAACTGCTCTCCGCCCATTGCGGCCGCCTCGACGCGGTTCTCATCACCCACAATCATGCCGACCAGACCCACGGCCTCGATGATCTGCGCGCCGTGGCCTACGGCATGCGCAAGCGCATCGACGTGCATAGCGACCGCGCCGGTCTCGACGGGCTGATGCGAAGCTTCGGCTATTGCTTCGAGTCGCCACCGGGCAGCGGCTATCCGCCGATCCTGAGCGCGCGGGAAATCGCCGAACCGTTCCAGCCATTCACGGTCGATGGGGCAGGCGGCCCGCTCACGGTCCAGACCTTCCCGCTTACGCATGGCAGCATCCGCTCGCTGGGCTTCCGCCTCGGCCCCGTGGCCTACTCGCCGGACGTGAACGCCGTGCCGGACGACAGTTTCGCGGTGCTCGAAGGCATCGATTGCTGGATCGTCGATGCGCTACGCCACACCGCCCATCCCACGCACTCCAACGTCGCCCAGACGCTGGAGTGGATCGCCCGCATCAAGCCCGAGCGCGCCGTGCTGACCAACATGCACATCGATCTGGACTATGAGACGCTCGCGCGCGAGCTGCCGCTGGGCGTCGAACCCGCCTATGACGGACTGACTATCAGCGTCAGAGGTTGAAGGGCGACGGGAGCTTCATCTGGCCGTATTGGACGTGGCAGTGATAGTTCTTGTCCGTCGGCGTGTCGTCGAACCGCGCGCGTTCCACCAGCTTCCATCCCGAACCGTCCGGAACGATCTCGGAGATCGTGGTGAAGCAGCTGCCCGTCTGCCAATGGTATTTCACTTCGTAATCTTTTCCCTCGGCGTAGCTGTAGGTGAACTGCGTGCCGCAGCCCGTGATGACCGGGCCGTCCTGGTCGCTGGCGAAGAACACCAGATTGAGTGGCTTGTTTGCCGTGACGAGGACTTCCTTCGCGGCATTCTGGTTGGGGTTGGCCAACGGCATGCCCAGCATCTTGGTCGTGGTATTGACGAGCGTGCCGTCGCGCAGCCGCATCCATTCCAGCTGGCCGTGATTGCAGCCGGGATCGTCGAAGCCGGTAAGGACGGCGACGCCGGAGCTCGTCGTCGCGAACCGCACGCGCGCGATTGGTGCCGTGCCGGGCTGGGGTTCCTCATAGCTGAGCGTTTCGCAGCCTGAGAGCCCGGCCGCGAGCAGCGTCAAAACCGAAATCTTCACCAGCGATCGCATGTGCCGCAGTTTAGACGCCCCGTGCCCATGGGTCCATTGGCTGCTACAACGCCACTTCCCGAAGGATACGACCATGGCCGAACGAGAAGCCCTCACGCCCGAGATCATGAATGGCTGGAACAAGGACGGGCTGCCGCATCTGCTGGGCATCGCAGTCACCGAATGCGAACCGGGCCGCGTCGCGGGACGGCTGCCGGTCAGCAAGCCGCTGATCGCTGGCAACGGCGCGCTCTGGGCGCCGGCCATCGTGGCGCTGGCCGACACACTCTGCGCCTATGGCGTCTCGACGAAGTGGCCGGACGGCGCCAGCGGCTTCACGACCGTGGAGCTCAAATGCAATTTCCTGGGCACCTTGCGTGACGGCGCGATCCTGGGCGAGGCTAGGCTCCTCCATGGCGGCCGCCAGACCCAGGTCTGGGACGCCACCATCACCAACGAGACCACCGGCAAGATGCTTGCCGCCTTCCGCTGCACCCAGATGATCCTGTATCCGCGGCCATGAGATATGCCGCATCTTTCCTGGCCGCGGTGCTGTTCGTGTCGGTGGGTGTCGCTGCGGCGTCTCCGGCGGATGGATTTGTTCCGACAGGCGAGCCGCAAACGTTCTCGTTCGACACGCGAGACGGTTTCTTCGAAAGCGACAGCCGGACGCTCGATTGCTCGGTCAACGCTATTCGCGGCACGGTGCACTTCGCCCGGTTCGGCCGGCCAACAACCGAATGGAAGCCTTTTGTAAGTGTCGCTCTGCGGCATGGCCAAGGCGACGCCGAGACTTACGTCGCTCTCATGGCACTGGCGGCCAAGTTCCAACCGCCGTTCGCCACCAAGCTCGCCATTGGCCATCGCGACGACAATCCGGGGAGTGGGATACATTTCGCGGCCACAACCGGCGCCGGCGGCACGTTCGATTTCTTTCTGCGCTGGACACAGGATGGCGTGGTGACCGGTGTGATCGACGGCCAGCCGATCACCATGCCGCTGAACGGCGCACCGGAGAATCTGGAGTTCAGCGGCTCAACAGGTGCCGGAGAGATCCTATACAGCTTGGGAAACGTCTCGGACCCCGGCAATTCGTGCCATCCCATAGCCTCACGCGCGGCACCTGGTATTGGCGATTGTATACTTGACGTACCGGGCAAATCGGCTTAGATATATGGCACAGTCACTTAGGACGTGCCGTTATGACGTTGAACCTGAAAGCCAAAATCTACACGGACGAAACCGCCGCCCGTAAGCATCTGGAGGCCCTCCAGTGGCCGGATGGTCCGATTTGTCCCCATTGCGGCGTCATAAACGAGGCTACGGCCCTGACTGGCGAGTCCACCCGTCCGGGCGTCTACAAATGCCGTCCCTGCCAGAAGCCCTTTAGCGTGACCGTGGGGACGGTTTTCGAGCGCAGCCATGTCCCGCTCACCAAGTGGTTGCTCGCCACGGAACTGCTCACCTCGTCCAAGAAAGGCATTTCCGCCCACCAGCTCCACCGCATGTCGGGCGTCACCTACAAGACGGCCTGGTTCATGGCCCACAGGATCAGGGAAGCTATGGCCCCGGCTAAGAACGCTGGCCCCTTGGGCGGCGAAGGCAAGATCGTTGAGGTGGACGAAACCTACATCGGCAAGAAAGACGGGAAGCGCAAGCATCCCGGCGCTGGCGGCTACGGCCACAAACGCACCATTGTCTCGCTTGTCGAGCGCGGCGGCAAAATCCGCTCGTTCAAGATCGGCTCGCCCACGGCTGGCGAGATCATGCCGGTGCTCTACCAGAACATCGACCCGGCCAGCACGCTCCACACGGACGGCGCGCAAATCTACAAAGCCCAGCGCGCCGCCGCGAAGCATGAATCTGTGGACCACAAAGACGAATACGTGCGCCAAGGCGAAACCGGGCCGGTCCACACCAACACGCTTGAAGGGTTCTTCTCCGTATTCAAACGCGGCATGGTGGGCACTTACCAGCATTGCGGTGAGCAACATCTGCAACGCTATCTGGCCGAATTCGACTTCCGCCAGAACCACCGCGCCAAGCTCGGGATCAACGATACGATGCGCGCCGCAATCGCCCTTCAAGGCATCAACGGCAAACGCCTGACCTATCGGCGGACTCGTAAAACCGGCCACATTCAAGCAACAGGCTCTAGTTTTCCTCCGCTGGCGTAAAGCCAATGGCGGGGCTGTCGCGCTCCGCCCGCGCGAGTTCTGGGGCAAGAAGGCGTGGCAGCGCCGCAAATCACCCTAGGACAGCATCTAGGTATTTCTGAAACCTGACGCTACCCATACCCCTCCCAACCCCAGAAGAAGAAAAACCGCTGGCACTCCAGCTCCCAAGCCGATGTAATCCAGTATCGGGATAGCTTCTGCCCCGTTTGGGTTCCCCAATGCGGATGCGCCGTGGATCGGGTCACAACCCCATTCGCACGGTTTGGCGGGATGCGAGATTCGGCTGTCAGTTGCTGCCAGCGACGCGACGCCCAAGCACCAAACAATAGCGGCCAGAGCCCACGCCCGGAACAAACCTCGTTTCCAGTTCACGGCGGGCCTCAGTGGCAATTTGTGTAGGCTTGATTGCCGATATAGGTCGTCGTGCAGTTCGTGGTTGGCGTAGTCGGTATCGGATAGAACGTTGCAGGCGGCGGGTTCTGGTGACCAGCGAGATAAGCGGAGATCAGTGCGGCCCTGCGGTCCTGATCTTGCTGCGCCGCCTGTGCCCGAAGCTGAGTGAGTTGCATCCTGCATTGCGTGTAGGCTGACGTTCCAGGCTGAGTGCCGTAGGAAAGGCAGCGGCTATTGTCCGCCGCATCCGCTGCCGCGACCTGTGAACGGTAGGCCGCCGCTTGTTCTTCGGGAGAAATGCAGCCCGACAAAGCAATAACGGCCAAAGACATAATGAGAAATTGACGCATAGCTAATCCCCTGTCGTCCGGCTGGTGCCGGGCGGTTGGATGCGCGACCACAGGGAGCACGCCCCACGTTTTCCCCGTGAGGGTGTTTTATGTGCGTGGGCCACCCGACATAGCGGGGTCCCTGCGGTTGAGCGCATCTGCGCACCCCGCGACCGCATCCAAGCAGCCCGAGGCGTAATCAGTATTCCATGAAACTAAGGGTAGTCCAAGCGCCAGAATCTGTGGATTTCAGGCCGGTTTTTCGGCCTTTGCGCTGGGCTTCTTGGGGCGACTCGCCGTCTTCTTGGACTTTAACGGCGCGTGAGGATTCGGCGGCGTTTTCAGCATCCGCTTTAGAACTTCGTCCCGAGAATTGTTGTCTGAGGTATTGGACATGCCGCATAAGCTCCCGGTTGGGAAGTCAACTCAATATGGGATTGGCTGCATAGCACAGCGACCCGCGCTCGCCCAAATGGTGGGGCAGATCGCAAGCGACTGGAATTACTTCGAGCGCGTTTTGGCAGAAATGTACGCTCGCCTGATGGGGCGGATGTACATCGCAGATCGGCTCCCACCCGGCACATTGGTAAGCCATCCCGTTGCGCTACAGATTTTCGAAGAAATCGAATCCTTCAGGGGAAGGCAAAGCCTTCTGAACGCACTTATAAAGTGGGCCTTTATCAGATGTCCCGACGACTTCAAGGCATACGAAGATGCCACGGCCCAGCCAATCAAGGTGGCCTATTTCGCAAGAAATAGGGTGGTGCATGGCTTGTGGGGGACATGCGACGGCTATCCAGACGCGCTAATCCTGCACCCGATATTCGGTCATCGCCTTGTCTGGAAGGCGAGTGATTTTGCGGAGGAAGCTAAGAAAATACGCGAAGCTTTGGTCGGTTTCGGCCAAGCAACTGCGAAAATCGAGCAGTTCATTAGGGGCGATGTCGCCTCGCCATGCTCGCAGTACGTCGGCGGCGATTGACGCGGCCTCCAAGAGGTCGCGTCGCCCCCTGTGGTCTCCCCACTGGTGAGCTAGCGCCGCAGCGGTCGCGCGCTCAAAAGCCTCCTCGTCTTCAGGCGAGAAATTCACGGCACAATCCTATCGGGGCCGCTCTCATGTGAATTGGTGATTGTATGCCCGAGAGCGACCCCGGTAAATGACGGCCTGTCCGTGACTCTGTGTCATCTTTCGGGCGGTACGTCAAGTATACAATCGCCCTGGTATTTCCCATAATATATCTTATACGATAAAATGAAGGCCAAATATGGCCGCAATCCTCGGAAAATCTAACCTTCTGGAAGTCGGGACGCGAAATATTTTTGCGGAGGGGTAGCTTGACAAAGCGGTATCACAAGGTCGAGGCGAAGCGCGAAGCAGCCCTCGGAGATGCTCTAAAGGCGGCGGCCGCCGAATTCGAGCGCGAGGCGCAGCGGCTGAGAGACAGCGCAACTCTAGCCTACAGCGCCGCATCCCGGCATGATCGAGACGCGTTCCTGCCAACCATCATCGCATCCATCACGGAGCAGATTTTCTCCTTCGGCAAAACGCGTGACGAAGCCCTCGCCCACGCCGTTTTTGTCTATTCGCACCGCTACGATTACGAAACAGAGGCAGAGGCCCAACGCGCGCTCACGTCGCACTTCGGCCACCACTACGACCAGCACCTCAAAGCCAATAAGGAAACAAGGCAGTTCATCCGCAACAGGGAAATCGTCCGCCTCGCTCACACCAACACCAACGCCGAGATATCCGCAGCGATGGCCCGGCGCGGAATTAAACTGCATCCGAAATCTATCTCCCGGATCGTGCAAGCGAACCTAAAGAGGGGCCGCCCCCGCCCGGGCCACGCGCTCATCTCGCCCCCTGCGGAACAGATGGCTAAGATCGAAGACCAACGCGGGGGCGAACAATGAAGGCAGTCTATTTTTTCGTGGCAGCAGTGCTGATCGCGGGATCTGTGAAAGCGGACACCGGAGCGCCGGAACGCTTCATCTCCACAAAGGAGCTCCTAGACCTTTGCCATGGCACGGCGCGCGAGCAATTGGCGGCGTGCAGCATCTACATTCAAGGCGTGATGATGGGCTACGGCGTCGGACAGCAGGCCGGAGCGAGAAAACGCATATGCCCCGAAATCGGATATTGGGATATCGAAAAGGTGGCCCTCACCTTCCTCCTGGCCGTCGATACCAACAAACGCACGTGGGATAAGCCCGCCGCGCCCTACGTGGTCGACGCCTGGGCGAAGGTTATCCCATGCCGGCGCGATCGCTCGTAGCCGGACGCGGCTACCCTGCAGATTTAATGCTCGGTCCACTCCACGCCCCAGGTGGAGGTAAAACCACCCGGCAGAGACGCACCGTTGAAGTTGAGGCAGAGCCCTTCGCTAGCACTGCGCAGCGTCACGGCCTGGCGCAGGGAAATCCCTGTGGGAATTTGGGCGAAGGTGTTGGCACCGAAGGTGTCGAGGCCCACGGCCTGCATTCCGGCCGTCAGCACCATGGATTGCTCCAGCACGATCCGGATGTTGCCCAGCGACGTGCCAAGGGTCGGAGCGGCGGAATAGGCCTGCACCGTCGCCACGGGCGCGATGTTGTTGCTGTCGTAGCTCACAGGCGTGATCGTGGTTGCCGTGCCGCCCGTGTCCGGCGCCGAACGCTTGACGTAGTACCACGCGCCAAGGCTGGTCGAAGAGGACTGCGGGCCTATCCAGAACGTCGAGACATAGACCACCCTGCCCGTGCCGCCCCAGATGCAAACCACGTCCGTGGGCGTCGCGTAGGCCGTGAAACCGGTCCCTGTGGCGAAGTAGGTGTCATCCACCGCGTCGGGACGATAGGTAGCGGCCGGAGCCATGTGCGGGGAGAGCAGCAATCCGACCAGTGCCGCCAGCAGAGAGAACTTCTTCATTGTCGCCTCGTAGTAGGGTCAGGGTCCGCAACCCCTGCCCGTCTGTTACAGGATGCCCTTGACGAGCTTGCCGCCCAGGAGGCCGCGAGAGCCCCGCTTACGGGCCTTCTTGCGGTGGTGGGACTTCACCCGCGTTTTGCGCGCCCGCTTGCGCTTAGCCATTGGGGAGACCCTTCATGGCCGCCAGGAACGCCTCGGCCGCTGCCTTCGCCGTCTGGAGCCCGGCAAGGGCATCGGCCGGCGCAGCCGCGACGTCGCCGGTGACGATATCGCCCGCGACCTTCGCGGCCCCATCGGCCGCGTCGGCCAGCACCACGGCGCCGTCTTTGATGACGGGCAGCTTGGCGGCGAGCTGGGGGAACTCCTTGGCGAGGATCGCCGAAATCGTGGCGCCCAGGACGAGCGCGTCATCGGTGCCCTTGGCCACCGCGCCGGGATTGGCAGACGTGAGATGCGTGAACATGGAAAGCTCCTATAGATAGCCGTGATCTGGAAGAGGGCGTCCGGCATCACCCACGACCCGCGCCGTCGATTGACGGCGCTGGATGCGATTGCGTTCCCGGCCCGAATTCTCGCCGGTAATGTGAAGTTCGATCGCCTGGAGGCGAAGGTCTGTTTTCCATTGCTGACGGATTACCCACCACGCGGCCACATGACTGGCGGTGAAGAGATAGGCTCCAAAGGCCCACGCCCATCCCGGGATCGTCAGGGCCTCCACTTCGGCCCCACCAACAAAACGATGAGCACGGAGACGATGAGGAAGCCGATAGCCTCCGCCATGCCAGTTTCCACATCGGACGTAAAATCGCTCACAGCGTATTGTTCCTGTTCAGCAGCGAAGACAGCTTCAACGACGCAGCGCCAATGGTGGCGGCGGCGACCGAAGGCGTTGGCGTCACAACAGAGAGCCCCGGCGTAGCCGCTGCGGGCGCATCGCTCGCATCCGAAGACGAAGGCATGAGCACAAATGCCACCGCCGCGACCAACACCCCCAAGACGAGAACATCACTCAGCTTCATCACGCACCGCCCATGTTCATAGGCGGCGGGGAGCCATCGTTCGGTAGGCCGAGGATATCGCCGTACATATATGGCTGGGTGTAATCGATAACGTTTCCGTTGGCATCGGTGGGCAAGTTTGAAAGACCCTTGCCTAGCGCGTTATTGGCGGCGTCATACATGCCTTGAATTGGATGACCGAGCGCATCATCGACGGCCTCTCCGCCGCTCACCCAACCTTGCACAAGATCGGTTGGAATGCCCTCGACAAAATCCAGCGCGCCGCTCGCAGCATCCTTCGCGCCCTCGTAGGCGCGATACACGACGTAGCCGCCCGCAACTACCAGCGCGGCCAGCATCCAATCCGTGATGTCGTCGAAGACGGCCACTAGCTTAGCTCTCATCCCCGAAGTTGAGGCTGGGGAGCGAGAAACTGCCGCCACCAAGACCGTTCGCGCCAATGGCCGCTGGCGCGGGAGCCAACGAAACCGGCGCGGCGCCGAGCCCTTCACCGGACATGCCGATGCTCGAAAGGAGCGAGCTAAGCGGCGTGCTGTCAGCAGTCTCCGCCGCACTCGATGTAGCCGCGAAGGGATTGGTGATGCCGAGATTGCCCAGCAGCGAAGAAATCGGCGATGTGACAGGCGATACCGCGTTCTGCGCAGTCTGGGTCACCGTCGCGCCGGTCTGGCGGCTATAGTACCAGAGCGCGGCGAGCACAACGCCGCCTACGCCCACGGCGATCATGATTTTTTCTTTCATAGAAGCGATCCTCGCTTGTAAAAGGTGAGCGTGCCGATCTGCACGGTTTGAACAACATTGCCCCAGGCCGAAGGAGCTGCCGCGAGGCGGTTATCGTGATAGAATTCCGCGCCTCCAGTGACATCGGCCAGCGTTCCAGACAGTGCCTGTTGAGCAACGTTCGCGCACATCGCGAAGTTGGCGTCATCAGTCGTCGCAGCCATCATCCGAGTGACGAGCGCCTGCACGTCCCAACACGAAAACTGTTTCGGCTGCGTGCAAACAAGTCCCACCGTACGTTCCAACGGATAATGCCAAGGATCGTGATATCGGTTCATCACAACGCAGGCGACACCTTGCGCTTGCGCCTCGTTGCCTAGCGCCGTCTCACCATAGATCGTTCGCGCAAACGTCAGCGCGTTTCCAGTCGGCTCGTCATCCGACCCATCATCGCCTTGATCGGGTTGATCGCCGAGGCCGTCGTCACCATCGCCGCCGCCCGCGTCATCGCCTACAAGATCGTCCCCGGTATCAGAGCCATCATCCGGAACGTATACTTCGTTATCCGTCGAAGCATCGGCCAACGGAGAAGCGAGCCCGGCCGCAAGCAGCACAGCAGCAATCGCGGCCACGATGATGACAAAGATTTTCTCGCTCGGGCTCACCGAAACCTCTTGTAGGAGGTGCTGAAAACCTGCGGCGTCGGATTGGGATTGTTGACATACATCGGCACCTTCAGCGAATACGCGAACGGTGCCGCGCCCGGCTGTATCTTGATGCCCGTTGTGTCGTAGGCCCCCGTGTCGTTCAGCACGAGCGGATTGCCGTCTGCAGGGATCGTGATGTAGCCCTCGTAGGCGTAAGGGTCGACGACGGGGCCGGCCTCCGTGAGGGCTGCATCCGTCGCCGCAGGGTAAGCGGGATAGAAATTGCCCGCACCGCAAGCCTGGTCGCCCATGTTCTGCAAAAACGCAGTGCGGTCTTTGAGTGACGGATAAGTCGGCATCGGCTGGTCCGCGACACCGACCAGAATTATACCGCAGGCCGCAATCGCTCCGGCGCTCGCAATGGAGATCGACTTAAACCCACCCTTGCGCGACATGCCCGGCAGAAAATCTATCGCCGGCTCATTGTCGAAGCTGAACTGCACATCGGGGCCGCTACCCAGGATGAACACCAGCCACGCGCCGGAGATATTCTGGCGCAAGCTCGAATTGGGCTTTATCGCGAACTGCGCAGGCGTGATGACGTTGCTTACGGGCACGGGTCAAATCCACTTGAAGTGCTTCACCACCAAGAAAATCACGCCGCCGACAAGGGCGTATTTCAGGATCGTCTGGAGCGGTGAGCTGTCGAGTTGCTGGGCCGTTTCGAGTTCTTGTGTCGCGAGAGCGAGCGTGCCCTGGTCCTGCACATTGATGACGGGCGAAGACTTCTTGCCCGCCTGCACTTCCAGAATTTGCGTCGGGCTGTTAACGCCGCCGCCGCCCGATGCGCCGTAGTCGGAGTTCGTGTTGCTCGCGCTGCTGTCCCCGCCGAACAGGCCCATCGGTTACACCGCGTGCCGCAGAACAAGGACCGCAATCAGCGCCAGCCCCGCAAGCAATACGATTTCATTCATCGCGGAGGGTGCCGCATTGAACGTGTTGCTCTGCGCGCCGCCCGGATTTGTCGCGCTCGACGACGATCCGAACGAAAGGGACGGCAGCGGGATACCCATTGCCTAGCTCCGGCGAATGAAGACGTACCAGATGGCAATGCCGCCGATGATCAACACCGGGAGCGAAATGCCCGTGGCGTTGACGCTGGCGGAGGTCGTCGCCGCCGCCGTCACCGCACTCGCCGCGGCAGGATGCGAAGAACCCGTTGCGCGGCGGTTCTCTTCGAAGCTCCGCCCATTCGACGACGGGATGGGCATACTGACACGCTCGCCAGGCGTTGCGAGATTGACTGTCGCAACGGGCTTGCCCGCCTTGCTAAGCGCGATCGCGCCGCCCGGCGTGGTGATGCTGCCCGGCGGCGTCTTGTACGACACGGGCATTGTGGTGATGGCTTTTTTCACTGCAGCAACGGCCATGTTACTTGACCTCCAAAATGACGATCACGGCGAGCGCGACCAAAAGGATGGGAACGATCATTGAGGTGGCCGTGGGCGCACCAGTCACAACCGGCTGGCTGGCAAGCGCGTTGTCGTAAGCCTTTTGCTCCGACACTTGCGCGCTGTCGTTTAGCGCCAGACCGCCGAGGCCTACGAGCCCCGCCAAAATTGAACTGGTATCGTCCACGGCCAACCTCCGATTAGTGCGCCGGTCCCAGTGTCTCGGTGACGATGGTGAGCGGCGAGCTGGCGCCCGTGACGGCCGTAACCCTCACGTCGACCTTCTGGTTGTTGTAGAGGTCGATCAGGCGGTCGCCCTCACCCCACATGCCGCCGTCCCAGAACTGCCAGCCGGATTGCGGGGTACGCACGCCCTGGTCCTGCGCGTCGATATTGGTGAGCGCAGTCGGGAAGTCGTGCACATCGTCGCCATTGACCGTCATCGTCAGCCGCGTGAGATGTGCCGCCGTATCTTGCAGCCAAAGGCGCTTGAGATACTGGTGAGTGGCATCGCCCTGCGTCGAGAGACGGCGCGCGAACTTGTTGATGACACCGGTCCCCGATGTGCCGAGAGTTTCCGTCCACTGGTCGATATGCTCGACGACGGTCGATTGTTCGGGGTTGCACGCCGATGTCAGCGCGTAGACATCGAACTTCGCAATCGCGCTGGGGTTGCCATCGAACACCATATCGAGGCGCAGTGAGTCCACCCCGTTTGGGGCCTGCGGTGTATTCCGCGACTGCGCTCCGGTGTTGATCGACGTGGCGAAGGCTTCGCGATAGTCCTTCATGCCCATCCGCATGAACGGCAGGAACAGCGAGCCAGTGTTCGCGGACGCCGCGAGCAAACGATCATGCTGGTTCCAGCTGTCGCGCTGGTCGCCGGTGTAGGTCTGAAACTTGGAACCGTTGATGGACCAATTGAAGGTCATCGAAGACAACGCGAGCGTCGTCGCGGCGTAGTCGATCCACACACCGTGGTAACGATAGCCGATGTCCATTTCGATATACGGCTTGCCGTTCGCCGTTGGCATCGAGGACATCGTACCGATCAGACGGCGGTCCAACGAAGGGCGGTGCTGCGCGCCGGCGTTCGTGTCGAGGTTGATTGCGGGATACAACAACATCGCCCCCTTAAGCCGTCACGGCCGAGCCGAACGATACGGCAGCCGGTGACGAGTGAGTGGTGGGAAGGGCGCGGCGCGAGCCGCCGGTGGAGCGCTGCATCCGCGAATGCAGATGCTGCACGATCAGGAGCGCGGCGACAGCGCCGATGAAGGCACTGAAGATCGCTTTTCCGTCCAAGTCCATGAAAGAGGCCTCCGGGTTGTCGCCATCATTGGCTGCCCGCAAGGCTTGAGATGATTATCCAGAATTCGCGCCGAAAAACAACATCGTTTCTATCTAGGATTTCCGCCAAAACAACGGATCAGCGTCTAGGCGGAGCGAGCTTTCGCGCGGTCACATGCATCTGACCATCCGCCGATACAACATCAAGAAATTCATATTGGCGAAGGCTAGATAACTGCCGTTCGTAGCTCTGCCCGATGGTCCGCAAGATTGTCTTTTTCGCCTCGGCATCGTGTAGCGAGAAAATGCACTTCCGCTCGCACAACGTGCGAAACGAAAGCGCGACCGACGTAGGAACCTGCGTGATACCGATAACCGAAATCCCGTAGTGTCGGCCGTTGTTGACGAGACGCATGAAGCCGCCGAGCTCCGAACTTTTGGCGTGCGCGTTCGAATAAAAAAACGCCATCTCATCGACGACGACTAGGAGCGTCTTTGATCCGTTCGGGCTCTCGCGCTGCTGATATTTAAATATGAGGTCGGCTGCATGATGAAGGCCGAGCGCCTCCTTTCCAGTAGGTGGCATGTAGACAACTTCAAAACCGCGCCGATAGTTGGCCGCGATATAGTCCGACAAATCGCGCAGGGTCGTCACGACATGAAAGCCGCGCCGCGCGTAGTCACCGGAACAATCCAAAATCACCTTGCGCTGGAATGCGCGAGCAAGGTCACGCGCGAGCGTGCTCTTGCCCGTCTCCGACCCTCCGCAGATGAAGGCTCTAAGCGCCATCAAGCACCTTCCACAAATCAATGCCCAGCGCTCGCGCAAGCATCTGGACATAAGCAAACTTCAAATCCGCTTTCTCCCCAGCCTCGACTGCCAAGATGTCCGCTTCATTGAGGCCAATTATCCGAGCGACATCAGCGCGACACCAACCGATTTCCTCACGGTTCCGTTTAACAGCCTCACCGAAAATACGAAGACAGTCCGCGCGCAACACAAGCATCTAAGCCGCCGCTTTTTCGGGCTGTGGCGGGTTGTCCACCACTATGGGGTCACGCCATGTGGCGGAGATTTCCTCCGCAATCTTCGAACCGAGCACAAAGCCGAAGGCTCCGATGATCGCGAGCCGCGCAAGGAGGCCGCTCTGTCGCGCCAACAAGAAATGAAGCCACGGGACCTCAGCAATGGTCTGATACAGCGCATTGTGCGCTTGGCGCGCACCATCCATATCCCCGGCATGCACGAGGGACTGAAGCGCGGGGCGCGGCGTACCGGTCAACAGCTTCATCACCACGGGCGGCGATTGACCAGAGATGCGATAGATGACCGACATGCGCTGGTGAAACTCATCCTCCGTCAGGTAGCGCGAGGGATCGAGCGCCAGCGGGATCGGCGCGGAATTGTCTTGGGTCTCCGTAGTCGGAGCATCCTCAAGTTCCGGCACGTCCGGCACTGCAAGAGGCTTGATGCCGGGATCTGCGTTTTGCCCATCTTCGGGGGGCATAGTCGCATCGTCTTGTGCCATGTCAGCCTCCCCAGAGCTTTTCGAAGAGGGTGCGGCCAGGGGCAGGCTTTCCAGCGGATCGGGGGGCGGGATTACCTCCTTTTTTTTTGACCTCCGCGTGTTCCGCGGGGGCGAAGAATTCTTTTTCAACTTTGCCATGGTCGGCCTCCAACTGGCTCTTGCTGATCGGGAACGAATGCCCATTCGGACAGCGCGCGACATGCAGCACCCGCTTGGGATTTTGTTTGTTGGGATGCACGCTGATCGTTAGATCGGTCGCGGTGCAGTGTTTGCATTTCGTCACGAGAGCCTCCCGGTGCCGCCGTACAGCAAGTAGGAAAACTCTTGTTGCAGGACCAGCCAGACACCCGCCGACATGACGAGCTCAATCTTATTGCCCTCGCCGCCATCGATCACGATCGAACCGCCATCCGCCCTCTTGGCCGCCAGCACCACGCACTCGATCTCTTCGCCGTTGACGAAGGCTCGAGCATGCAACGTTACGTCTTTCATTTTGGGTCCTCCACGTCAGAATATCGGAGCTCCGCCTGCTCCAGCTTCAAGGGATGTTTGGGATCATCTTCGAGAATGCCGATGATCTCGTTCAACTCGGCGATCACTTCATCGCGGGTGTAGCGCTGGAATTTCAGCATGCAATGCGAGCGCAGAGAACCGGCTATCGACGCGCAGCTTTGTTTGATCAACGCATCTCGCCTGCCGGTCACCTTCCGGTCTATCGGCACCATGTCGAGCGTGCCGCAACGACGGATAGCCTCGCTCCACAGCGGATGCACCGGCCAGCGCCGCTTGTTGCTATCGCCACCAACTGGCACCACCTGGCGCAACGCGAACAACGCCTCAACAACTACCTGCCGCTTCATCGCCGCGAGTTCGTGCGGGCGTTTGATGTTTCGAGCCTTGAAAAACTCCGATCCGAAACGAACCTCGAGACGCCACACATCCGCCTTTAGCACCTCGCCGTCCGCGTTAGGTGCCCACAGCCTGTACAGCCATTCCTTGCCGCTCGCCTCGGTGATTTCCAGCGACTTGTCATAAATCTGGACCTGCACATTCGACTTGCTTCCGGCCGTCGATGTCTCGCCGCGCGTGCGCCCGATATCTTCGGCGACAACGCCGCGCGAGCTCTTCTTGCAGGAGGAATGGCAGACCCAACGCGACGACAAAACACCTAGTTGATGCTCCTCCGTGAATTCCGGTGAGTAGAAGTCGAAACAGTAATCAGCGCGTGTAAGGCGGACAAAGTCCGCGTCGGCCGGCATGGCATAGCGATCTAGGGATTGCATAGTCGCGATGCGCATTTTCTCAACGCCGCCGTCGCGCCAGATTGCACCGGAGAGATAGCGCACGGAGAGCGGCCAATTCGTGCCCGGGGCGGCGATCATCAAGAGCACATCGCCGTTTTCCAAAACCCATCGTGATCCGCGCGTGCCCTTTGCGCGCATCCGGTACGCCACATCGTTCAAAACAATTTCCGCGAGGCCGCCGCCGCGCGGATCGGCGCGCCGAGCTTCCATCTGAGCGTCTTCCAGCATGGTGACGAAGGCAGGTGTCAGCGCGACGTTGAAGGCTTCCTGCACGCTATCCCACCCTTCCGCCAGAAACCGGGCATAGGTCGGAGGGCATGGGGACAAAGAAACCTTCGGCGCGGATCGCACTCAAAACGGCTCCGCTCGTGTACGCCCAAGGGGGCCTGTTAGATGGACGCCCCCTTGGACCGGTGCCTTGACGGGCACTGCGCGCTCCGTGCGGCACCATTTGGCGGCTTCCTGGTCGGAGAGAACCGAGCCCATGCTGGGCGACAGTTTGATCGCCAGGGCGTCGCGCACGGCGCTGACTACTTCGGCGGGGTCAAGGTCGGTGGCGTTGGCGATTACCGCTCCGGCGAGCTCGTAGCCGCGCTCTTCGCCTCTCGCCTTTTGCATGATGCCTTCGGAGACTTCCGCGAAATTGCCGAAGCGAATTCCGCGCTCCGACACACGACCGTCGACGTCGAAAGTGAGACACACCCATGCCTGGATTTCACGTCCGCTCATAAGGCCCGCGCCCATAATCCTGAGTGACCGAATATGTCCGTATGCGGATGATCATTCTCTTCAGGACCGACCAGGACAACCGACCGCGCAGGAAAGCCACGCTCTTTGAGCGCCTCCCGCATAGCCTCGCATTTCGTATTCGCGAAAAAAGTGGATGCGGCGAGCACGAAGCCAGCCGCATCGCGATAGATGACCGCGTAACGTTTCACGCGGCGGCTGCATCTTGCCGGCGCGCGCCAGGGGGACGCGAATATACCAGCGTCCAGTCGTCGCCTCTCTCCGGAGGGAAGGCCGTCAAGTTCACCGGCTCCGACCAATCAGGCATGAACACGCTGATCGAAAGGAAACCACCGCCCTCAACGCGATCCGATGACTTGTTCCATGCGCCACCGACCGGATACATCTGGCGCTGATCGGCGGGGCAATAGAACACATCAAAATCCGGCGCATTCTCGCGGAGACCGGCGCCAGGCGCTTTGATCAGCGCCAGCTTGCCGTTCATGCGATTGATCAACGCGATATCGCCGACGTAGTTGAACTCGTTGGGGTGGTTGGTGACCGGCTTCATCGTGCCGCAGGTAAATCTCATGTCTTGTCCCTTCATCTGTTGACGCGCGCTTCGCGCAGAGACCGCTTATTGTTTTCAGAGCGGGGCCGAAAATTTTGGTCGGTTGGGGCGGCACGACTGCGAGCGCACCGCCCCTCCCGCTCCGAAACCGCGCGCGTCGCGGTCAACTCCGCGCGCGGAAAAGCGCGTTACTGCGCGGCCGGAGGCGGCGCGGAATTGGTGGAGGTAGCGGAGATCGCGGTGAGGATATCGCTGGCGAGCGCGCCCACGATGCCCGCGACGGACTGCACCGTCTTCACGACCTGGGGAAGCGTCTGCGTTTGCGGCAGCCCACCGGTGGCGCAGCCGGAGAGAGAGGCGGAAGCGATGACGGCGGCGACCAGGGCGTGTGAACGAATGCGCATGATGTAGCTCCTCGCTGGTTGGCAGAGGATGGAAGCGGGCCCAGCTGGTGCGCTTGCGGGCGATCTGACCGGGCCCGCTTCCGATCCGTGCTTCCGCCCTAGGGGCGTCGGCGCGGCTATGGTGAAACGCAAATGGTAGTGGCTTTCAAGGCCGCGAAACGCGAGGTATAGTGGCCTTGGTGACTAAGACTTGCGGGAAAATTCACCATGGATATTGTCGAATTACTTGATCGCGCTGCGGCGCGTTTGGGCGTTAATTCGGGCCGATCACTGGCACGCGCACTCAACATCTCCTCCGGCCTCCTATCGCGGTATCAGCTGAAGCAGAGCGTCCCAAACGACGAGACCATGCTTCGCATTTGTGCACTGGCAAACGTCGATCCGGCGCGGGGCCTGTTACTCGTCAACATGTGGAGGTCGAAGAGCCATGCGCGCGCAATCTATGCGCGGTTGCTCAAGGGATTGCCTGCGATCGCAGACGAAGACACAAAGAATTCGCGCAAGCATAGAACGCGCGAAGAACAGAGTAACACAGTAAATACCTAGGATATATCTTATACGATAAACAAATTGCCGGCTGGGCCACCGGAAACCGTTCAATACGGTGCCTCGCCCACGAAATTGCCTGGCGGGCTGTAGCGGCAGACCAGGATGTCGTCGGTCTTGTTGCTGGCGATGGCGCAACCGACCGACCTGGTGTTCTTCCAGATCATCTGGGTGAAGTGGCCGACGTCTTGCCAGCGTCTGGTGGTGCTGATGTCCGGGAAGACGCCGTAGCGGTAGAACTGCTTCTCGGCTGCCCAGCCGCCCACCATGTCTTCGATGCTGTAGGCCTTGGTGGTCCCCATCCAGAGGTTTTCGCCCTCGTCGCCCTGATCGGCATGCGCGAAGCTGCCGGTCGTAGCGAGATGGCGGGCCCAGGTGGCGGCGTCGGATGCGAGGCCCTCGTCCCAGCTCAAGGATGGCAGATGATAGACCGCGCGTTCCTTGTTGTGCGCGGCCAGGATGCGGCTGGCGAAGTCGCTGGCTGCCTGCGCCGGTGCGACGGCGAGCGACAGGACGAGGAACCAAAGCATCTTCATCGCGCGGTCCTCGAGAATTCCTCTTGACCCGTCCCCAAGGTCCGCCTTCACAGATGTATGGGCAGATCAAGATAGCGAAACAAACCTATGACCGACCAGCCGGAATTCTACCCGATGCCATCCTTCCCCACGCTCGCCGTCCGCGATCCGGATGCCTCGGCGCGCTGGTATCGCGAGGCGTTGGGCTTCAGCACGGTCTTCGCCATGCCGGGGCTTGTCCATCTGCGCTGGGCGAAATACGCGGACTTGTTGCTCCGCGCCGCCAAGGATACCGGCGAGAAGAAAGGCATCGGCGTTAGGCTGTCCTATACCGTGGCCGAGGGATTGGACGCGCTGGCGGACCGGGCGCGCGCGGCGGGCGCCCTGTTCGTGCAGGAACCGGGCGACCGGCCGTGGAACGCGCGGGACTTCACCGTCGCTGACCCGGACGGCTTCGCCCTCACCTTCACCATGGGCCCGCTCAAGCGCGATGTGTCGTTCGAGTCCGTGATCGCCAAAACCAAATGAGCGACGAACGGTATTTGAGCCCGTCGGAGGCCGCGCGGCGGCTCGGCGTCACCGTCAAAGCGCTCAGGCTTTATGAGAGCCGCGGGCTGGTGACGCCACTGCGCACCGCAGCCGACTGGCGGACTTACGGGCCTGAGCAGATGGCGCGGCTGCATCAGGTGCTGGCGCTGAAGCGGCTGGGCCTGAAACTGGCGGGGATCGCGGAGCTGATGAAGGGCCGCGCCGCCACGCTCGCCAGCGTTCTGGCGCTGCAGGAACAGGCGCTGGCCGAGGAAGGCGCGCGGGTGGACCGCGCCCTCGCCCTCGTCCGCACGGCGCGCAAGCGCCTCCTGGCCGGCGAAACCCTCTCGATCGACGATCTCACGACCCTGACCAAGGAGACCACGATGAACGCCAAGCCCTCGCAGGCCGAGATGAAGACATTGCTCGATCCGTTTGTGGAGAAACACTTTTCCCTATCCGAGATCGAGGAAACCGCCAGGCGCGATTTCGATCGGGAACAAGTCAGCCACGATTGGGATCAGCTCATCGCTGAAGCCAAGACGCTGATGGCGAAAGGCGACCCAACCTCGCCCGAGGCGCTCGACCTCGCCCGGCGCTGGAAGGCGCAGGTCGAGAAATTCACGTTAGGCAACCCGGCGATGGCCCAGCGTGTCGCCGCGGTGTGGAGCGACGCCATGAAGGATCCCAAGGCCGCGCCCAAGCTGCCGCTCAATCCGGAGATCTTCGCTTTCATGGGCAAGGCGCAGGCGAAACTGAAGGAGACCGAGGGCTAGCGCGGGATCGCCCGTGGCAGCAGCGGCAGGACTTCGTCCACCACCTCGCGCTGCGTCGGACCCGCGGCGGCGCGATTGTTCCAGGGGCCGGATGGATCGAAGCCCGAGGTCGCGCCTGCGACTTGGCGGGGATCGATCTTGGACGCGAGTATCGCGGTCTCCATCACCACGCGCGCGAACAAAGGCGCCGTGGTGGCATTGGCGCCGCCCTTGATGGCGCGATGGGCTACGAAGCCCAGGATGACCGGCCACTCCGTGGCCGGGTTGCCATGGCGGATGAGCACCTCCTGCACCCAGGGCCAATGCGTATCGAGCAAAGCCTTGGGTTTGGGGAAACCGCCCAGCGGCCCCTGCACGCGGATGGTCCAGAATTCCGGCTTACCGGCCGTGGCGGCGACGTGGCGGAATATCTCGATCAGGTCGGGCAGCTTGGACTGGTCCGGCACCGCGCCGGCGACAAAGCTGTAGAAGGAATAGACGCCGCTGCTCGTCGCCTGCAGGAAGAGGTTGATGGGCTCGCCGAAATAGAGCGTCTCGCCCGATTTCGTCGTCGCACGCACCAGGAAATCGCCGGGATTGCGCTTGTCCGGCTCGATGCAGGCCTTCCACACCGCCTGCTGTGACGCGAAACCACCGAGCGCACCGGCCGCGCACAGCAGCCCAGCCACATCAGTCGTGCCCTTGTCGTCATAGGCCGTGAGGAGCCGCTTGAATATTTCGGTCGCGGCGGCGGGTTCGCCCTGTATTGTCTGGAAGTCGGCCATGGCTCTTCTATCCGGGCGCACCAGAATGATAGCCAGCATGATAGCAAGTGCGCCATGACCGAAGAAACCCGCATCGCCACCCTGCTCGACATCATGCGCCGCCTGCGCGATCCGCAGACCGGATGCCCGTGGGACATCCAGCAGGATTTTGCGAGCATCGCGCCCTACACCATTGAAGAGGCTTACGAAGTCGCCGGCGCGATCGAGGATCAGGACTGGCCCGCGCTGAAGGACGAGTTGGGCGATCTGCTGCTTCAGGTCGTCTACCATGCGCGCATGGCCGAGGAGCGCGGGCTGTTCGGTTTCGGCGATGTGGTGGATGCGATCTCCACCAAGATGGTCCGCCGCCATCCGCACGTCTTCGGCGGCGCGGACGCCATCGCCGGCGCCGAGGCACAGACCGTCGCCTGGGAAGACCACAAGAAGAAGGAACGCGCCCGGAAGAACGCGACCGGCATCCTGGATGATGTTCCGCGCGCCCTGCCCGCTCTGCTACGTGCGTTGAAGCTTCAGAAGCGCGCCGCAACCGTCGGTTTCGATTGGGATTCGGCGAAGAAGGTGCTGGAGAAATTGCAGGAGGAAGCCGGCGAGATCGTCGAGGCGCAGGAATCCGGAGCGCCGCACGCCGACATCGCGGAAGAAGTGGGCGACCTGCTCTTCGTCGCGGTCAACCTCGCCCGCCATCTGAAGGTGGAACCCGAAGCCGCCCTGCGCGCTACCAACGCCAAATTCATCAAGCGCTTCCAGTTCATCGAACGGTCGCTGGCCGCCGAGGGTCGCTCACCGGTCGAAGCCTCGTTGGACGAGATGGAAGTCCTCTGGCAGCGCGCGAAGACGGAAGCCTAGATCGTCGCACACACCACGCGCGCCACGTCCGCGATCACCGCATCCTGCGCAGCTTGCGGGGTCGTCGAGCCCATCGAGTAGGCGGCGAGCAGGATCGGCTTTCGCTGCGGCGGCCAGATGATGGCGACGTCATTGGTCGTACCGTCGCCGCTGGTACCGGTCTTGTCGCCGCTGGTCCAGCCGCGCGGAAGGCCTGCGGGGATGCGGGTGGCGGCCGTGGTGCAGGCCTTCATCCAGCCCGTCAGCTTCGCGCGCGAGGCATCGGAGAGCGCGCGGCCGAGCAATAGGACGTTGATATCTCCCAGCATGGCATTGGGCGAAGTCGTGTCGCGGGGATCGTCTGGAGCGCCGGTATTGAGCGCCAGCTCCGTGCGATCCAGCCGCGTGACCTTGTCGCCCAGTGCGCGGGCATAGGCGGTTACTGCGGCCGGGCCACCGAGCGCGGTGAGGATGAGGTTCGCGGCACCGTTGTCGCTCTGCGAAACGGCGGCGGCCAGCAGGTCGCCCAGCTGAAGACCGCCCTCGTCCACATGCGCGCGCGTCACCGGCGCGTAGGAGAACAGATCAGCCTGGCCATAGGGCACGAAGCGATCGAGATGTTCGAGGCCCCGATCCACTCGCGACAGGATTGCGGCAGCCGCGAGCGTCTTGAAGGTAGAGCACATCCGGAACCGCTCATCCGCCCGGTGATGGATGCGATGGCCGGTGCCGGTGTCCAGCGCGGAGACGCCGAGGCGGCAGCCTGCCCGCCTCTCGATTGCAGCGATCAGGCCTTCGGGATTGTCACCAGCCCAGGCGGTGTTGGCGAGCGGGAGAAGGGCGGCGGTGGCGATGAGATGGCGGCGGGAGAGCATTTTATCCACAAATCCCCAAGCTGACAATTCACATCAAGACGCGCGCCTAAGACTTTTGTTCGGCAGGATTTTGTCGCCGAAGCGGTTCGCGAACCTGTCGATGGATTGTGGATCAACAGAGACGGTCAGCAGCAATCCGTCCGCCCCGTCCTTGCGCTCGCTGACCCGGCCATGGGCATAGGCCCAGGCCATGCCTTCACCGTCGGATGGGTCGAGTTTCAGCCGCAGCACCGTCTCGCTCTGGCCGAGCGCCGCCTCGACCCGGGCCAGGAAGTCCCTCATGCCCTCGCCCGTCAGCGCCGAGATCGCGACCGGCCCGAAGCGGCCATTGCGGGCGAGCAGGCCGCGCCGCGCGTCCGGCTCCAGCAGGTCGATCTTGTTCAGCACCTCGATGAAGGGCCGTTCGCCCTCCGTCTCGATGCCGAGCTCGGCCAGCACCTCCTCGACATCCGCCTTCTGGGCGTCGCTCTCGCCATGGGCCGTGTCGCGGATATGGACGATGACGTCGGCCTCCAGCACCTCCTCAAGCGTGGCGCGGAAGGCGGCGACCAGCTCATGCGGCAGGTCGGCGATGAAGCCCACCGTATCGGAGAGGATGACATTGCGCCCGCCGGGCAGCTTCAGCGCCCGCATGGTGGGATCGAGCGTGGCGAAAAGCAGGTCCTTGGCCAGCACCTCGGACTTCGTCAGCGCGTTGAACAAGGTCGACTTGCCGGCATTGGTGTAGCCGACCAGCGCCACGATTGGGTACGGCACCTTCTTGCGGGCGGAGCGATGGAGGCCGCGCGTGCGCTTCACCTCCTCGATCTCGCGGCGGATCTTGGCGAGGCGCTCGCCGATCAGGCGCCTGTCGGTCTCGATCTGGGTTTCGCCGGGGCCGCCCAGAAAGCCGAAGCCGCCGCGTTGCCGCTCCAGGTGGGTCCACGACCGGACAAGGCGCGAGCGCTGATAGGTGAGATGGGCGAACTCGACCTGCAGCCTGCCCTCGCGGGTCTTGGCGCGCTCGCCGAAGATTTCGAGGATCAGGCCAGTGCGGTCGAGCACTTTGGCCTTCCACGCCTTCTCCAAGTTGCGTTGCTGCACGGGCGACAGCTGCGCGTTGACGACGATCACTTCCGGTTCGAGCCCGCGCGCTTCGGCCGCGATCTCTTCCACCTTGCCGGAGCCCATCAATGTCGCGGGCACGGGCCGCGCCAATGGCACGACGCGCTCGGAGATCACCTCGAGACCGATGGCGGCGGTGAGGCCGACGGCTTCGGCGAGGCGTGCATCCGCATCGCGCAGATTTTCGACCGCGCTTTTCTTTTCGACATGGATGACGAAAGCCGTGCGCCAGATGGGGCGCGTAGATTTCGTTTTGTCTTTCGCGTGCGTCAGGCGTTTTCCATCGCGGGCGGCGCGGTCTCGGCTTCCATCAACTGGATGGGCCCCAGCGGCATCACCGTCGAGATCGCGTGCTTGTAGACGAGCTGGGCCTGCCCGTCCCGGCGCAGCAGTACGCAGAAATTGTCGAACCACGTGATATTCCCTTGAAGCTTCACGCCGTTGACGAGAAAGATCGTCACCGCCGATTTGCTCTTGCGAACGGCATTCAGAAAAGTGTCCTGCAGATTTTGTTGTTTTTCGCTCATGGCAGACACGCTTATTATTATGTGGTTCGCCCCAGCCCATCCGAAGGCGAATCCCAGCATAGGCCGGATTGCTGCGTTCGCGAAGGGCTTCTCTACCCGGCGCGGCGTTCCGCCAGCCTGCGATAAAGTTCCTGGATGCGCAGGGTGATGGGGCCGGGCTTGCCCTCGCCCACTGCCTTGCCGTCGATCTCCACAATCGCCATGGCGCCGGCCGACGCAGCGGTGAGGAACGCCTCGCTTGCCGCCGCTGCGTCCTCGGGACGGAACTTTCGTTCCACGACCGTCATCTGCGCCTCGGCCGCCGCTTCCAGGATCACCCGGCGGGTAACACCCGGCAGGATGGCGTGTGACAGATCGCGCGTGACGATCCCTCCCTCTTTGTCTACGATCCAGGCGGAGGTCGATGAACCTTCCGTTACATACCCGTCACGGTCCACCAGCCACGCCTCATAGGCGCCCGCCTCCCTGGCCGAGGTCTTGGCCAGAATATTGGCCAGCAACGAGGTCGATTTGATGTCGCACCGCGCCCAGCGCTCATCCGGCCGCGTAACCACCTTCACGCCGACACGCTGCTTGCGCGCCGTCTCCGCGGGATCGAGCGATTTCGCCGTGACGATCAGGCTCGGCCGCCCCGCTTTCTCCGGCACCGGATGATCGCGGCGATGCGCCCCGCGCGTCACCTGCATATAGACAAGCCCATCACGCACATGATTGCGCCGCGCCACTTCGCGGATGACGGCCTTCAGAGCATCCCGCCCCATCGGCATCGCCATGCCGATCTCGCCGACGGACCGCTCCAGCCGATCGAGATGTTCTTCCTCATCGAACACCCGGCCCCCGAACAGACCTACGACCTCGTAGATGCCATCCGAGAACTGCAACGCACGGTCTTCGATATGCACCCCCGCCTCGCCATGGGCGATGTAACGCCCGTTGACGTATGCGATGCGACCGACTGGCGCGCGGCTAGGCCAGCCATGATCAGGCATTGAACATCTGTGCTTCGCGGCCGCCGGCGGGGCCGACGCCCAGGGATTTGAGTTTGCGGTGCAAAGCCGAGCGTTCCATGCCGATGAAGGCGGCCGTGCGGGAGATGTTGCCGCCGAAGCGGTTGATCTGGGCCAGCAGATATTCGCGCTCGAAGATCTCGCGGGCCTCGCGCAAGGGGAGCGAGATGACGAGGTCGCTTTTGCCGCCGGAATTCCATGGCGCGCCGCCGGAGAGATCGGCGGGGAGCAGGTCGGCGGAGATGGCTTGCGCGGCGTCGTCCGTCGCCAGAATCAAGAGCCGCTCCACGATGTTGCGGAGCTGGCGCACATTGCCGGGCCAGTTGTTGGATTGCAGCACGGCCATGGCGTCGTCGCCGATCTCGCGCATGGGAAGGCCCGACGTGGCGGAGAGGCGCTTCATGAAATGCATCACCAGCGCGGGGATATCGTCGCGGCGTTCAGACAGCGCGGGGACGCGTACCGGCACCACGTTGAGGCGGTGGTAGAGGTCTTCGCGGAACTGGCCCTGACCGATTTCGGTGCGTAGATCGGCCGTGGTGGCGGAGACGACGCGGGCGTCCACATGCACGCGCGCGGTGCCGCCGACGCGGGTGAAGGTCTGCTCGACCAGCACCCGCAGGATCTTGCCTTGCGTCTCCAGCGGCATGTCCGCCACTTCGTCGAGGAACAGCGTGCCGTTATGGGCGAGCTCGAACAGGCCGACCTTGCGCGGACCGTCCGACGCTTCCTCGCCGAACAGCTCCGTCTCGATGCGGTCGGGATCCATGGTGGCGCAATTGATGGCAACGAAGGCGTTGCCGGCACGGCGCGAACGGGCATGGATGAGGCGCGCGGCCACTTCCTTGCCGGCGCCGGCGGGACCGGTGATGAGCACGCGGCTGTTGGTGGGCGCGATCTTCTCGACCAGCTGGCGCAATTGCGAAATCGCCGAGGACGAGCCGATCATCTCGGAATCGTCGCCCGCCTTGAGTTTCAGCTCGGCCACTTCGCGCTTCAGCCGCGCGGATTCGAGCGCACGGCCGACGACATGGATCAGCCGGTCCGCCTTGAACGGCTTCTCGATGAAGTCGTAAGCGCCCTTCTTGATGGAGGAGACGGCCGTCTCGATCGTGCCGTGGCCCGAGATCATCACGATGGGGAGGTCGGGGTGCTCGCGCTTCAGCTGGTCCAGCACCTGGATGCCGTCGAGCCGGCTGCCCTGCAGCCAGATGTCCAGCACCACGAGCTGCGGCCGGCGCTGGCGGATCGAGGCGAGGCAGCCCTCGCCCTCCGACGCCGTGCGCGTCTCATAGCCTTCGTCGCGCATGATCCCCGAGATCAGGTCCCGGATATCCTCCTCATCGTCGACGACGAGGATTTCAGGCGCGATCAACAATCCGTTCTTGCTCATCCCCAATACCCTTTTTGTCCTTACTCGCATCACGCACCGGTTTTTGCCTGAGCGGGAAAATCAGCGATATGACGGCGCCGCTTTCCTCGTCTCCACGGTCGGCGAGCGTGATTTCGCCGCCGTGGTCTTCGGCAATCTTGCGCACGATGGCCAACCCCAGCCCGGTCCCCTTCGCGCGCGTCGTTACATACGGTTCGGTCAGGCGATGGCGGTGCTCCGCCGGAAGGCCCAACCCGTTGTCGGTGACGCGGAACGCGAAACGGTCCGCATCCAATACTTCGAGCGACGCCACGATATGCCCGCGCGGCTCCTTATCTTCGGCGACCCGCGCAGCCACGGACTCGCCCGCGTTCTTGAGGACATTGGTGAGCGCCTGGCTCACCAGACGTCCGTCGCTCTCGAAATAGATTGGTTCGGCGGGCGCCTTGATCTCGAAGAGGATCTCCGGATGCGCCTCGCGCTGCAGGAACACCCCCTGATGCACCAGCTCCTGCGCGTTCTCGCGGCGCATGATGGGCGTCGGCATGCGGGCGAAGGACGAAAACTCGTCCACCATGCGGCCGATGTCGCCCACTTGGCGGATGATGGTGTCGGTGCATTGCGAGAACACGTCAGGATCGGTGGTGATCTCCTTGGCGTATTTGCGCTTGAGGCGCTCGGCGGAAAGCTGGATCGGCGTCAGCGGGTTCTTGATCTCATGGGCGATGCGGCGCGCGACGTCGGCCCAGGCGGCGGTGCGCTGGGCGGAGACGAGGTCGGTGATGTCGTCGAAGGTGACGATGTAGCCCACCTCCCGGCCACCCTCTTCGCTGTCCACCTGCACGCTCAGATTCCGCACTTTGCCGGCGCGCTTGACGCTGGCTTCGCCGCTGGCCCGCCCGATGGGCTCGCCCAGCGCCTTGCGGATGAGAGGCGCCAGTTCCGGCACGGCCTCGGAATAATGCCGCCCCTCGATCTCCTCATGCGCGGCGTTGAGCAGGCGCGCCGCGGCGCGATTGACGATGGTGATGCGGCCGTCGCCGTCCAGGCCGATCACGCCGGCGCTGACGCCGGCCAGCACCGCTTCCGTGAAGCGGCGGCGCATGTCGATCTGGTGACTGGCTTCGACCAGCTCCGTGCGCTGGGTCTGAAGCTGTGTCGTCATGCGGTTGAAGGCGCGGCCCAATACGCCCACCTCGTCGTCGTCGCGCTCCACGGCCACTTGCGCGCGCAGATCACCCGCCGTCACCCGCTCCGCGGCGTCGATCAAATAGGAGATCGGCTTCACCAGCCGGTTCGCTGCCCATAGCCCGAGCCAGATGGCGACCAGCAGCACCAACAGCGAGATCACGCCGTAGAGCTCCGCGAAGGCGAGCTGCGTGCGCGCGCGGTCGCGATCCATCGCCTCGTAGGCGTGCTTCACGCGGGCGGCTTTCCGGAACATCTGGAAGACGGTGGGATCGACCTTGCGCACGACCATCAGATAGCCGTTGAAACCCGGGAACTTCATCATGGCGCGCTCGACGCTGTGATCGTAATCGGCGTCGAACACGACGCCGCCGGTATCCGCGACTGCGATATTGTCCGGCGTCGGCCGCCTGGTGGTGTCGTAAGGCTTCTGCGTCTTGGTGGCCTGTGTGCCGTTGGCGTTCTGATCCTTCTCCAGCGTCGCGTAGGTTGCGCCGATCTGCGTACCGTTATGGTCGAAGACGAACGCGGCGTGGAGCTGCCGCGCTTCCACCAGCGTGTGGAGGTCTTTGAAAAGCTGCACGAGGTTGATCTGGCTGTCGGCTCCCACGAGCTGCGGATCGGCCTGCACGCCATTGACGATGGATGCGATATCCTCGCCCAAAAGGCCCGTGCGCTCTTTCCCATAGCGATCGGCGATATCGGCGGAGTTATAAATTGCGCCCTGGACTTGGGGATTGAACCACTGGTCCATGCCGAGGTTGAGCGAGACGACCGCGAACACCGCCACGAAGATCGCCGGCACCACCGCGATGGCGGCGAACATGCCGACCAGCCGCACATGCAGCCTGGCGCCCGCGCCCGAGCGGCGCTCACTCCACAGCCGCACCACCCGCCAGGCGACCAGTCCGCCGAGCGTCATGGCCAGGCCGAAATTGATCAGCAGCAGGACCATCATCCCCGGCCGCGACAGCCGGTAAGGCACCACGCCGATGACGATGCAATAGGAGGCGACGACCGAGACGATGGCGAGAACGCCCACGCCGAACGCCAGCAGCGAGGGGCGCGAAATGCCCCTGAAGCCGCTCGGCATTCCGCCTTGGGGCGGCGCCTTGATCGCGTCCGATAGTGCCATTACGCCCTGTTCAGGTCTCGCTAAGTGCCGGTGCGGCTTCGCGAATAGGGCACCATTGTAGCCAAGCCACAGCCTGTTGCAAGAATACCGCGTGGCACATTGGCGACAGGGTTAAAACGGCCGCTGCTTGCCCTCTCTTCCCGGTCCCCGGTGCGAGGCCAACTCGTCCCGGGTGATGACGCCGTCATTGTTCTTGTCGAGACGTGCGAACAGCTTCTCTTCCCGCGCGGCGAATTCGGCGAGGGTGAGTTTGCCGTCGTGATCGCTGTCGGCGCGTTCGAACATGCGCCCGGCCGCGTCATGGAATCGGGCGAGCGTGATGGCATAGAACTGGTCCGGCCCCAGCACGCCGCCTTTGGCCGCGCCCTGGAACTGCTCCGCCACGGCCTTGTCGAGTTCAGCGCGGGTGAGCTTGCCGTCCTGGTTGAGATCGTTCTTGGCGCAGAGATTGCCGCGGCCGCGGAAGCCGCCGGCGCGTGGATGATGGAAGCCGCTCTGCGCGGCCGGTGTTGGCGTGTAGGCCGCGCGAGTCTTGATGGCGCAGTCGATGGTGCCGGTGCCGTCGCGGTCGGCGATCTCGAAACGGGCGCGCACGGGCTGGAGGAATTCGTCCAGCGACAGGCGACCATCGCCGTTCCAGTCGAGGCGGCGGAACATCGCATCGCTGCGGGCGCGCAATTCGCGCGACTGGGCCGCGAGGAACTGGTCCTCCGTCACTGCCCCGCCCTTGCCGGCGATGGCCGCGAAATGAGCCGCCAAGGTGCGGTTGAACTCGTCACGGGTGACCTTGCCGTCGTGGTTCAAGTCGAACTCGTCCATGAAGCGGTCCGCCATGCGGCCGGGTGGACGTTCGGTACCACTGCCGGGCATGTCGGGCGGCGGCGGCGCCTCCATCTGCGCCATCGCGGCCCCTGCCCCGATGGCGAAAGCGGCGGTGGCAAGCAATGCAAATCGTATCGATTTCCTGCTGAGTATGGACATGGGCTATCCCCCTGAAATGGAGCACCCTGATACGCCGCGCCAGCTTCCGGAATTTGTCCTACCCGTGGCGGGCGGTCGCAAATCAGGAGCGCGGACGGCTCCCCACGAAGCTTTGCGACAATTTAGTTTGCAGATGAGCGCGACGCGCATCATCTTCCTGCCATGACGAAAGACGACGCCAAACCGCACGTCCTGATCGTCGAGGACGCCCGCGACATCCGCGAGCCCCTGGCGCGCTATCTGCGCGACCACGGCTATCGCACCACCACGGCCGCGGATGCGCTGTCGGCCCGCAAGGCCATGAAGGGCTCGGCCATCGACCTCATGGTGCTCGACATCATGATGCCGGGCGAGGATGGGCTCAGCCTCTGCCGCTCGATCCGCGAGACCTCGCAGATCCCGGTCATCCTGCTCACCGCGCGCAGTGAGGAGGTCGACCGCATCATCGGCCTCGAAATGGGCGCGGACGATTACATCGCCAAGCCCTTCTCGCCGCGCGAGCTGGTGGCCCGCGTCACCGCCGTGCTGCGCCGCACCCAGGCTCTGCCCCCGCGCCAGCAGCCGCCTTCGGCCGAGCGCATCCGCTTCGGCGAATGGATGCTGGATACCGCGCAGCGTGAGCTCATCTCGCCGGATGGCATGGCCATCGCGCTCTCCTCGGGCGAGTTCAGCCTGCTGCGCGCCTTCCTGGAGCGGCCGCGCATCGCGCTGACCCGCAACCAGCTTCTCGACCTCACCAAGGGCCGGGACGCCGAACTGTTCGACCGCTCGATCGACAACCATGTCAGCCGGCTGCGCAAGAAGCTGGAGCCGGACCCGCGCAATCCGCGCTATATTAAGACCGTCTGGGGCGGCGGCTACATGTTCGCGATGGATCCGGAAAGCGCATGAGTCGAGTGTCATGAGGTTTTGGCCGCGCACCTTGGGGGCGCAGCTCATCGTCGTCACCGCGCTGGCCGTGCTGGTCTCCAATGTCGGCGTGGCAGTGTGGTTCGCCGTCACGCGCGAAAGCGAAAACGAAAGCGCCCAGACCGAGCGCCTGATCGACCGTACCGTCTCCGTCGCCACGTTGCTCGCAGGCATTCCTGCCAAGGAGCGCGAAGCCGTGGCGCACACGATGAGCGGCGGCATCTACCATTTCTCGGTGGGCAACGGCGCGATCCCGCCCGCGCCGATGACGCGCGCGGAAAAGGCGCTGGCCGACCGCGTGCATGCTGGTCTTCCGAGCAACCGCGCCAGCGCCGTGGTGACGGTCCAGGCCATGACGGTGACGGTCACCGATCCGCGCATGATCCGCTTGCGCGGGCCGACGGCGCGGATGGTGCGGATCACCCTGCCCATCGTGCGCAACAACTACGTCGTGGTGGATTACTACCGCCCGCCGCCGCCGCCCTGGCCGTTCCAGATCGCCATCGCGGCGCTGGTGGCCATCATCGTCACCTCGGCCGCCGCCGCCATCGTCGCCAGCCGCATGACCCGGCCGCTGCGCGAACTGGCCGCCGCCGCTGCCTACGCCGCGCGCGGCGGCCCCGCCCATGTGGTGCCCGAGGAAGGGCCGGACGACGTGCGCCGCGCCGCCAAGGCTTTCAACGCGATGACGGGACAAGTCCAGCGCACGATGGAGAGCCAGCGCCAGTTGCTCTCCGCCGTCGGCCACGATCTGCGCACGCCGATCACCGCCATGCGCATCTCCACCGAGTTCGTAGACGACGCGGAAGTGCGCGACCGGCTGGAGAAGAATTTGAGCGAGCTGCAGGAGCTGACCGAGGCGGTGCTGGATGCCGCGCGCGGCTTCGGCTGGGAGCAGATGCGCAAGATCGATCTCGCGGCGCTGATCGAGAGCCAATGCACCGATCTGGAGGACATGGAGAAGCCGGTGACCTGGCAGCTCCACGATGCGGCGCCCTTCACCTGCCGCCCCAACGAAATCCGCCGCGCCTTGCGAAACCTGATCGAGAACGCCATCGCCTATGGCAAGTCCGCGCACCTGCATCTCGATGCCGAGCCGCACTTCTACGAGATCGTGGTGGAAGACGACGGCCCCGGAATCCCCGACGCGGATCGCGAACGCGTCTTCGAGCCCTTCGTGCGGCTGGAAACCTCGCGCAGCATGGAGACGGGCGGCACCGGCCTCGGCCTCACCTTGGTGAAAGCCATCGCGGAGGGCCATGGCGGCAGCGTCTCGCTGGAGAACCGCACCGAAGGCGGCTTGCGCGCCCGATTGCGGCTGCCGCGTGACAGCGCCTAATCTCGCCCGCGATGCAATTCGGCCCCATACCAACGGACACAGCGCTCGGCGCCATCCTCGCTCACACCACACGGGCGGGCGACAAACGCCTGCGCAAAGGCCGCGTGCTGTCGGCGGACGACATCGCGGCGCTGCAGGCTGCCGGTGTCACGATGGTGACAGTCGCGCGGCTGGAGCCCGGTGACATCGCCGAAGACGAAGCCGCCTCGCGCGTCGCCAAAGTCTGCGCCGGGGAGCACGTCCGCATCGGCGCCGCTTTCACCGGACGCGCCAATCTCTACGCGGAAACGAATGGGCTGCTGCTGATCGACAAAGCCCACGTCGACGCACTCAACGCGCTGGATGAATCCCTGACCGTCGCCACGCTATCGCCTTTCATGCGCGTGGCGCCGGGGCGGATGCTGGCGACGGTGAAGATCATCCCCTTCGCCGCGCCGCGCGAGGCGGTGGAGCGCGCCGAACGCATCGGCGACGCCGTGCGCATCGCGCCGTTCCTGCCGCATCGCGTGGCGCTGATCTCGACCGCGCTGCCCGACACCAAGCCGGCGCTGCTCGACAAGAACCGCGCGGCTCTGGACGCGCGCGTGACCGGATTGAACTCGGAGATCGCCTTCGAGCGCCGCGTTGCGCATGACGCCGAGCCGCTCGCGCATGCCATCGCGGAAGCGCATCGCGCGGGCTGCGATCCCATTCTCGTCTTCGGCGCCAGCGCCATCACGGACCGGCGCGATGTCATTCCGGCTGCCATCGGGCAGGCAGGCGGAACGGTGGTGCATTTCGGCATGCCGGTCGATCCGGGCAATCTGTTGCTGCTGGGCAGGCTCGGCGAGACGAATGTGGTCGGCCTGCCCGGTTGCGCGCGCTCGCCCAAGCTCAATGGATTCGATTTCGTGCTGTGGCGGCTGCTGGCGCGCCAGCCCGTCGCGCGCAAGGAGATCGCCGCGATGGGCATTGGCGGATTGCTGGGCGAGATCGCCGCCCGCCCACAACCGCGCGACGCGCCGCTGCCCGATGCACCGCATGCGCCGAAGATCGCGGCGGTCGTGCTGGCCGCCGGACTATCTTCCCGCATGGGCCGCAACAAGCTGCTGGCGCCGCTCGGCGGCAAGCCGCTGCTGCGCCACATCGCCGAGACGGCGGTGGCGAGCGAGGCCGGTCCGGTGCTTGTCGTCACCGGCAACCAGGCGGGCGCTGTGGAGGCGTCGCTGAAGGACCTCTCGGTCCGCTTCGTGCGTAACGAACGGTTCGCGGAGGGGCTTTCGACCTCCCTCAAGGCCGGCGTCGCGGCGGCGCCGGAAGATTGCGACGGCGTCGTGGTCCTTCTGGGCGATATGCCAGGCGTTTCGGCCACGCTGATCGGCCGGATGATCGCGGCGTTCTCGCCGGAGGATGGCCGTGCCATCGTGGTGGCGAGCCATGGCGGCAAACGGGGCAATCCGGTGCTGTGGGCGCGGCGGTTCTTCCCCGAGATCGCGACGCTGGAAGGCGATATCGGCGCCAAGGCGCTGATCGCGGCCAATGAGGAGCTTGTTTGCGAGGTGGAAGCGGGCGACGATGCACCCCTCGCCGATATCGATACCGAGGACGCGCTGGCCGCCTACAGCACACGATGACAGACAACACCCATCAGCAATCCCCCGACGTGCCGCGCGCCATCGCCACCGTCTTCGGCATCGGCTTCGCGCCGGTGGCGCCGGGAACCGTCGCCAGCATCGCGGCGCTGCCCATCGCCTGGCTGATCGTGCTGTTCGGCAACCGCTTCTGGCTGCTCTTCATCGCCATCCTGACCGCCGCCATCGGCGCCTGGGCCTGCGAACTTTACTCGCGCGTCAAGCTCGATCCCGATCCGTCGGAATGCGTGATCGACGAGGTGGCGGGGCAGCTTCTGGTCTGCGCCTTCTGCCCCGCGCCGCCCAGCATCGCGGCCTATCTCGTCGCCTTCGCGCTGTTCCGTGTCTTCGACATCACCAAGATTTGGCCGGTCAGCTGGTTCGAGGAAAACGTGCCCGGCGGCCTCGGCATCATGGCCGACGACATCGTGGCGGCGCTGATGGCCAGCGTCATCGTGGCCATCCTCGCGCATCTGCAAGTGATCTGATGTTCCCCTCTTCGCTCCTGTCGCTCGCCCAGGTCGTACTCTCGGATGCGCGCCAGGCGGGCTTGCGCATCGCCATCGCCGAAAGCTGCACCGGCGGATTGATCGCGGGATTGCTCACCGAAATCCCCGGCTCGTCGGATGTCGTGGACCGTGGCTTCGTCGTCTATTCCAACCGCGCCAAGGTGGACATGCTGGGCGTGCCGGGCGATCTTATCGCCGACACCGGCGCCGTCTCCGAAGCTGTCGCCCGCGCGATGGCCGAAGGCGCGGTGGAGAATTCCAACGCCCACGTCGCCGTCGCCGTCACCGGCATCGCGGGTCCCGGTGGCGGCACACCGATGAAGCCCGTCGGCCTCGTCCACATCGCCGCCTGCCGCGAACGCCGCTCGATCCTGCACGAAGCCCATCGCTTCGGCGACATCGGCCGCGGTGAAGTGCGGATCAAGGCAGTGGAAGCGGCGCTTCTACTTTTGCAGCGGCTTCTGTAGCGCCTTCGCTCTGTCCTCGAACGCGTGCGTCATGCGCGACAGGACAAGGCCGAACGCGCCGCCCGCGATGGCGCCGAGCACGCGGCTCTTGAACTCGAAGGCGATCTCGAAATCGATGCGGCAGCAGGCGTCGCCTTCCGGCGTGAAGCGCCAATGGGTCTCCAGCTTGCGGAACATACCGTCCACCTGCTCGACATCGATGCGATGGTCGCGCGCGACGAGGGTGGCGCGGCTGGTGTAGCGCTCGCGCAGGCCTTTGAAGCCCACTATGGTGTCGCAGAGCAGGATCTCGCGTGGGCCCACGCTCTCGCGCTTCAGGATGCGCAAGCCCACGCACCAGGGCACAAATTGGGGATAGCGCTCCACATCGGAGACGATCTGGAACATCAGATCGGCCGTGTACGGAACGACTCGCGTTTCCTTGTGTGACGGCATGCGCCCGCCGGCTAGAATCGACCCGACTGATAATCGGCGATCGCGCGGCGGATTTCATCCGGCGTGTTCATCACGAAGGGGCCATATTTGGCGATAGGCTCCCGGAGTGGCTTGCCCGCCACGACCAGGAACCGCGCCGCGTCGCCCGCCGCCGTGACGCGTAAGTCCGCGCCATCCGACAGCGCGCCGATCTCGCCCTTGCGAATCGTCTCCGCGCCGACCTTCGCCTCGCCCTCGAATACATAGAGGAAGCCCGCATGTCCCTGCGGCAGAGGCACCGTGACAGCGCCGCGCGTCACGACCGCGACATCCGCGATGAAGGGCTGGATGGCGCGTTCGGGGCCGGGACCCGTCACGCCGTCCCACACACCCGCGATGAGTTTCGCAGAGCCGCCGGCGAGCGCGATCTGCGGGATCTCGGAAGCCGGGATATCGCGATACCAAGGCTCGCGCATCTTCTCAGCCGCGGGAAGGTTCAGCCAGAGCTGGAAGCCGAACATCCGGCCCTCCGTCTGCTCCGGCATCTCGGAATGGGCGACGCCCCGTCCGGCCGTCATCCACTGCACGCCGCCATCGGTGACGACGCCCTGCCCGCCGTGATTGTCGAGATGGCGGATCGCGCCCTGGATCATATAGCTCACGGTCTCGAAGCCCCGATGCGGATGCTCCGGGAAACCCGCGATGTAGTCCTTCGCATCGTCGGAGCGGAACGTGTCCAGCATCAGGATAGGGTCGAGATCAGGCAGCGCCGGCTGGCCGACCAACCGCGTCAGCTTCACCCCCGCCCCATCCTGCGTCGCCATGCCCGGCAGGCGGCGAACGATATGACGGCTCGGCTTCTCGGCTGCGGCGGGCATGGCATTCTCCGGTACTTCGCTTCCGCCAATATGGCGCACCCGCGCGAGCCTTAAAGAAGGCACAGCGGTGTCACCGCCCGGCGAGGCGATTGGCCTTCATCTGCGCGAAGTCGGCGTCGGCGTGGTAGCTTGAGCGCGTCAGCGGCGAGGCGGAGACCATCAGGAAGCCCTTGGCGCGGGCGATGGCTTCGAGGCCTTTGAACTCGTCGGGTGTCCAGAAGCGCTCGAGCCTGGCGTGCTTCTTCGTCGGCTGGAGATATTGGCCGATGGTGAGGAAATCGACATGCGCGGCGCGCAGATCGTCCATCACCTGCATGATCTCCTCGCGGCTTTCGCCAAGCCCGACCATGAGGCCGGATTTCGTGAAACCCGATGGCACCATCTCCTTCGCGCGCGCCAGCAATTGCAGAGAGGCGAAATAGCGTGCGCCCGGACGCACGGAAAGATAGAGCCGCGGCACTGTTTCCAGATTGTGGTTGAAGACGTCGGGCCGCGCTTGCATCACCACCTCCAGCGCGCCGGACTTGCGCAGGAAATCGGGCGTGAGCACTTCCACCGTCGTGCCGGGCGAGGCTTCACGGATGGCGCGGATGGTCTGCGCGAAATGCTCCGCCCCGCCATCGGCCAGGTCGTCGCGGTCCACGCTGGTAATCACCACATGCTTAAGGCCGAGCTTGGCGACGGCCTTGCCGACATTCGCCGGCTCATCAGCATCCAGCGCGCCGGGCAGCCCGGTCTTCACGTTGCAGAAGGCGCAGGCGCGGGTGCAGGTGTCGCCCATGATCATCATGGTGGCGTGGCGGTGCGTCCAGCATTCGCCGATATTGGGGCAGCCCGCCTCTTCGCACACCGTGGTCAGCCCATGCTCGCGCACGATGGCCTTGGTGGCGGCATATTCGCTGCCAACCGGCGCCTTCACGCGGATCCAGTCCGGCTTGCGCAGGACGGGCGTATCCGGCCGGTGGGCCTTCTCGGGGTGGCGGAGCGTGATGACGGTGGTCATAAGCGTCATATAAGACGCTTCCGCCCCTGATGCCACTGGTGGCTTGACGGCAGCGCGTCGCCGTCCAAGCATTGCGCCATGAGCTCCACCGACGACATGAACATGCTGGCGGACCGCGTCATGCGCGCGATCGAAACCGGCGACCTGGATGCCATCGCCGCCTGCTATGAGCCCGAGGCCCGCATCTGGCACAATTTCGACGAGGTCGCGCAGACGCTGGGCGAGAACCTGCGCACCATGGAGTGGATCAAGGGCCGCCTCTCGAACCGCAAATATGAGATCATCGCGCGCCACGCCTTTCCCGGCGGCTACGTCCAGCAGCATGTGCTGACCGGCACGCTCAACAGCGGCAAACCCTTCCGCATGCCGGCCTGCCTTGTCGTGCAGGTACGCGACGGCAAAATCACCCGGCTCGACGAATATCTCGACGCAGGGCAGACGAAGGCGCTCGCCTTGAAGTGACCAGATGCCCTCCCCTTGAGGGAGGGCCGATAAAACGCGGAACGCGTTTTTCGGGGAGGGGCTCACTTCGAACTGCCTGCCGCTTGCCGACACAAACACGGAGATATCCGGAGTGAGCCCCCACCCGAAAAAGCTGCGCTTTTTCGACCTCCCCTCAAGGGGGAGGTAGCCTTACTTCTTACATGCCAAATTCGCGATCTCGACGCGGCGGTTCTTGGCGCGGCCGTCGTCCGTGTCGTTCGTCGCTACCGGGATGGTCTTGCCATAGCCCTTGAAGCTGAGACGGCTGGCGGCGATGCCGTGTTGCGTCAGCCAGGTCATCACCGATTTGGCGCGGCTTTCCGAAAGCGTCTGGTTGTAGGTATCGCTCCCGACATTGTCGGTATGGCCCTGCACTTCGATCTTGAGCGTCGCGTTCTTCTGCAGCACGCCCAGCGCTTTTTGCAGCACGGGATCGGACTCGGGCTTGAGCGTCGATTTGTTGAAATCGAACAGCACGCCGGTCAGCGCCACGTGGCAGCTCTTGGTGAGGCTGGCGGACATCGCATCCGCGCCGCCATTGTCGGAGACCTTGATGGAATATTCCTCGCCGCCATTGTGCAGATAGGCCCAGATGTCGCGGCCGTTCTTCGCGTAATGCGCGGTGACGGTGGAGTCGGTCTGGCTGATGCCCTGCGTCTTGTAGACGATCGTCCATCCCGCCTTGGTGAGCGCGCTCGCGTAATCGTTCACGAAGGAGAGGTTCGATAGGCCGGCCGGCGGCTTGTAGTATTTCACGATGTAGCCGGTGCCGACGAGCTGTGTTTCATCCGATCCCTGCAGCGTCACTTCCATCGCACCGGTTTGCTGGCTGCTGCTGCCGAATGTCGAGCCGGGCAGCGGAGAGAGATAGGGGAAGTCGCCCTTTTTCGCGTCGATCTTCTCAGGTGTGGCCGCGGGCGGCGTCAGCGCAAACGTCGAAGCGCCCGTTCCCACTTCCACGATGTTGAGGCGGATGTCGTCGGGCGCGAAGAGCTTCATGTAAGCCCACGTATCCTTGCCGTCCTTCTGGTAGCGCATCATCGCGCTGAATGGGTTGGAGTCGTACTCGTCCGGAAACGTCCAGCCGCTGGCGGCGAGCGACGGCTTGATCAGCGCCCAGATGGCCTTGCCGTCGGCACCCGCGGGCGGATTTTTGTAGACGAGTTCGGAGTCCCAATGCCTGCCCTGCTTGGTGACCAATTCCTCTTTCACCCAGAATTCCGCCTGGCCAAAATCTTCGTAGTGAAAGTTATCGGGCTCGGGCACGACGAGCGATGCGGGCACGGTGAAATACGGCGGAAATGTGGGCGCGGGTGTTTTCGCGGGTTTGGCGACAGCCGCCGTCAACGCAAGCGACAAGGCAAGCAAAAGCAACGCGATACGCTTCATGGAAATTCCCCCGAACAGGCCCCGAACCCGGCCTCTCGCTTTCTTGCCATGCGCCGTGCGCGGGCGCTAGACTCGGGTCATAACAAAAGCCGGTGCTGAATCCGGCCGCCCGGGAGATCGCCTTTGACCTTAGCCACCGTCGCCGCTGCGTCCGGCGAGGAGATCGTTCCCTTCGACATCACCCGCGCTGACCAGCCCGTGTTTCACGCGCTGGTCAGCGCCAAGTCGCAATATGGCGGCGCCAAACCCGCCATCGTCGACGGCGACGAACGCGTGCTGACTTATGACGAAATCGTGCGTGCGTCGCTCGCGCTGGGCCATGCGCTCAAGAAAGGCACGCGCCCCGGCGAAGCCGTCGGCGTGATGCTGCCGTCGGGCGCGGGCGCCGTGATCGCGTTCTTCGCCATCTCCGCTTATGGCCGCGTGCCGGCCATGCTCAACTTCACCAGCGGCAGCGCAGGCTTGCGGAGTGCGCTCAAGACGGCGCAGATCAAGCGCGTCGTCACCGCGAAACGTTTCATCGATCTCGGCAAGTACGAGGCGCTCGTCGCCGATCTCGAGAAGGAATGCGAGTTCGTCTATCTGGAAGATGTCCGCCAGAATCTCGGGATGCGCGACAAGGTCGCCGCCGCGGTCGGCCAATATGCGCCATGGCTGGTGGCGTCGCGTCCATCGGTGAACGCGCCGGCCGTGATCCTCTTTACGTCAGGCACCGAGGGCGAGCCCAAGGGCGTGGCGCTGTCGCATCTCAACATCCTGTCGAATGTCGAGCAGGTGCGTTCGCATATCGCGCTTTATCCAAGCGACGTGCTGTTCAACCCGCTGCCGACTTTTCATTGCTTCGGCCTGACCGTCGGTTCGCTGATGCCGATGCTGCTGGGGCTGAAGGCCGTGTTCCATCCGACGCCCTTGCAGCCGCATGAGATCGTGCGCCGCATCAAGGCGACGGGCGCCACCATCCTGCTCTCCACCGACACCTTCATCTCGCAATATGCCCGCGCCGGCGAACAGGGCGATCTCAACTCGCTACGCCTCGCCGTCTGCGGCGCCGAACGGCTGCGCGACGAGACGCGCGCGCTGCTGCGGAAGAAATATTCCATCGAGCTCCTGGAAGGTTATGGCGTCACCGAAGCAGCTCCTGTCGTTGCCGCCAACCAGCCGGGCGCGAACCGTCCGGGCACCGTCGGCCGCTTGATGCAGGGCATGGAAGCGCGCACCGAACCCGTCGAAGGCATCCCGAATGCGGGACGTCTGTTCGTGAAGGGCCCGAACGTGATGCTGGGCTACATCAAGGCCGACAATCCCGGCGTGATCCAACCGCCGCCCGGTGGCTGGCACGACACGGGCGACGTGGTGGCCATCGACGACGAGGGCTACATCGCCATCCGCGGCCGGTTGAAGCGTTTCGCCAAGATCGGCGGCGAGATCGTGTCGCTGGCCGTGGTGGAAAGCATCGCGTCGGCCTTGTGGCCCGACTACGCGCACGCCGCCATCGCCGTTCCCGACGCGCGCAAGGGCGAGCAGGTGGTGCTGGTTACAACCATGAAGGGCGCCAATCGCCTCGACCTTATCGGCTGGGCCAACAACCACGGCGTGCCCGAACTCGCCGTTCCCCGCCGCATCGTGGAAGTCGACGACGTGCCGGTGCTCGGCACCGGCAAGACGAACTATGTGTCCGTCGAGAAAATGGTGAAGGACGCCGCTCTCTAACGCTGTCTAACAGCGCCGCCTATGGAATTCCCCGGCCGCGGCCACTAACCTGCCGCTCCAAACCACCGGCTGGCCCTTCCGTCCACCCTTGTGAGACCGCAACAGGAGACTCGCATGACGACGCATTTCATCACCGCGAACATTCTCAACGCCAGCACCGACGGCATCGACCTGGGTTCCGGCGACCAGCTCTTCATCGCGAGCGGCATCACCGTCGCGGGCGGCACTAACGGATCGGCCGAGACGGGCGCGTCGAGTGCGTCCGGCGGCATCTCCGCCCAGATATTGGGCACACTGTGGGGCGAGAGCAACGGGCTCGACTTCTACGGCAGCGCAGGGGTGGACACGGTGTTCGTGGGCACGGGCGCCAGCGTCATTGGGGTCACCGGAACGGGCATCTCGCTGTCCGGAAACGGCGATATCGTCACCAACAACGGCGAGATCAGTGCCACTACCGCGCTCTCGGGCACCCTCAACGCGGGCGTCAGCCTGTATGGCAGCGGCGGCACGGTGACCAACAACGGCACGATCTCGGGCAACTTCGGCGTCTTCTTCGATGCCGGCGGGGATATCCTCAACAACAGCGGGACGATCGACGCCACCAATGACGGCGTCATCGCGGTAACGCCGGATGCGGGCGTGGTCGACATGATCGACAATTCCGGCACGATCCGCACCTCGCAGAGCGCGGCGATCACGGCCTCGAACGAAGGCGCCGGCAGTATCGACATCACAAATTCCGGCCATATCGTCGGCTACATCGCACTCGGCGATGGCCCGGACAGTTATGACGGCACGTTGGGAAGCGTCACACGCGGCGTCTTTGGCGAGGGCGGTAACGACGTGCTGCTGGGCGGCGCGGGCTCCGAATATCTCGATGGCGGCACGGGCAGCGACGTGATCAATGGCGGCGGCGGCAACGACACCTTGCTGGCCGAGGGCACGTCCGCGGTCATCGACGGTGGCGACGGCAACGACACCATCAGCATGGGTCCGTTCCTGACCACGGGCGATCTGATCGACGGCGGCTCGGGCAAGGACAACCTGATCCTGAGCGGCGACTATTCCGCCGGCTTCGTGTTCGCCGCCGACACCATGACCAATGTCGAGAAGCTCACGCTGGGGGCCGGCTTCAGCTACAAGCTCACCATGAGCGATGGCAACGTCGCCGCCGGCGAGCGGCTGACGGTCGATGCGTCGGCCCTGACCGCCACCGAAACGCTGAAGTTCAACGGCGTCGACGAGCATGACGGCTATTACGTGATCACCGGCGGCCTCGCCAACGACACGCTGGTGGGCGGCGACGGCAACGACACGATCACGGGTGGCGCCGGCGACAACTGGATCACCGGCGGCGGCGGCGCGGATCACATCATCGCCACGGCGACCGAGCATGATCGCTTCATCTACACCGATGTGAGCGATTCCACGGGCGTTGCCCACGACACGATCACCGGCTTCAACGGCTCCTACGACAAGCTCGATCTCGACGTGACGGTGACCGCCGTGGATGCGACGGTGGCCAGCGGCCGCTTGAGCACATCGAGTTTCGATACCAACCTCACCGCCGCGCTGACCTCGGCGCATCTGGCGGCCGGTCACGCCGTGCTGTTCACGCCGACGATCGGCAACTATTCCGGCCATACCTTGCTGGTCATCGACGCCAACGGCATCGCCGGCTACCAGGCGGGCCAGGACTACGTCATCGACATCACCGGCGCGACCAACTTGACCCACCTGACGACCGCGACGTTCATCTAGGGCCAAGACCCCGGTCACCACGCGATTGACAATCAGTCGCAATCGCACTACATTCGGAACCGTCGAACAGAGCGGTTTCCTTGGATGATCGTCTGCGTCTGCAATAGGCTCAATGAGGCACGGATTCGGGCGGCCTGCGAGGCTGGTCCGGGGCATGCCCAGGATGTCTATGCCCTTTGCGGCGTGAAGAGGAACTGCGGCCGATGCCAGGAAACGATCGCCGAAATTCTGGACGAAACGCGCGCGGAACAGGCGCAACGGGAACAGGCGGCGTAGGCCCCTCCCCCATCGCGTCCATGAACGGTGACCCCGAGGTCGTCCGTTTCCTCAATCTCATACTCAAGAACGAACTCACCGCCATCAACCAGTACTTCCTGCATTCGCGGATGCTGGCGGATTGGGGCCTGTCGATCTTCGCCAAGAAGGAATACGAGGAATCCATCGACGAGATGAAGCACGCGGACAAGCTGATCCAGCGCGTGCTGTTCCTCGGCGGCCTCCCCAACCTGCAGGACCTCGGCAAGCTGATGATCGGCGAGAACGTCCGCGAGCTGATCGAATGCGATCTGAAGCTCGAGCAGCGCGCCCATCCCGATCTCAAGCACGCCATCGCCCACTGCGAGAAGGTGCGTGACTATGTGAGCCGCGAGCTCTTCGTCCACATCCTGGAGAACGAGGAAGAGCATATCGACTGGCTGCAAACCCAGATCCGCCTGATCGAACAGATGGGCATCGAGAATTTCGTCCAGCTTCAAACAAAGCCGAATGAGACCTTGGGGTCTTCCTGAATTATCGAATGACAAGAAACCCGCGCGTTCATTATTCGGCGCGGATATTATGGTTTTGCTTTTTTGACCGTGCTATCCACGGCGCGGGCTGCCGAGGAATTGGCTGAATGTGTCGAATGTCCGCGTTTTGCGGATAGAGGGGGGATTCCATGAAAACCACTTTGCTGAAGTTCGCGCCGCGTCTCGTGGGGCTTGGTCTTGCGCTGTGTCTCGCCGGTTGCGTCTCCGCGCCGCCGGAGGTTCCGTTCGATCACACGACCGCGACAAACATCCACCGCATCGCCGTGTTGGTGCCGGCCATGCCGGAGCATCCCACCGTGCGTCTCGCCTCGGACATCGGCCAGAGCTTCGGCCTCATCGGCGCGCTGATCGATGCCGGTATCGAGACCAATCACAACGACAAGCTCTGGGCGATGATGCAGGAAAAGGGCTATGTCCCGACGGACGCCTTCAGCAAGGATCTCGTCACGGCGCTGACAGAGCATGGCTATGAAGCGACGCTCGTTCCCGCTGGCCGCGAAAACGACGGCACCCTCAAAACCTATCCGCCGGGCGCCTACGACGCCTATCTCGACGTCACCGGCATCGGCATCGCCTACGGCTACATGGCGGCCGGCGTCGGCACATCCAATCCCTACCGCCCTTTCGTCTATATTCGCTGCAGGCTGATCCGCGCGGGTGACGGCGCGGTGCTGATGCAGGACGCCATCCTCTACAATCCGGTCAACGGCCTGGCAGCGAAGGCTCTCACCGTCTCCCCGGATCCCGCCTACAGCTTCCCCGGCTTCGACGATCTGGAGGCCGATCATGGCAAGACGGTCCAGGGCGTGGACGCGGCGCTGCATCAGTCCGCCGAAATGATCGGTTCGTTGCTCAAGTGAGGAACGCGCTCCTGATGGCCGGCGCCAGCCTGTTGCTGCTCGCCGGTTGCGCCACCGCGCCTTTGCCGGCCGCGCAAGTCGATCTGACGGGGCGAAGCTGCGCGGCGCAGCCGGACCTCGGCATCGCGACAGGCCTCGCCTTCACGGGCAAGGAGGAGCAGAGCTTCAACGTGCCGTTCTCCGGGAGCGACGCATGCGTGCAGACCGCGAAGGGGCCCGCGCTCTATCACGCCTTCCAGGTTCCGGACGGCGCGGAGCAATTGACCTTCCGGCTGGCGAGCACGCCGCAGCAGAACAGCCTCCTGCCGTTCCGCGTGATCCTTGCCGACAGCAAAGGCGCCGTCATGCGGAAGTTCTCCGGCGACGCGCTGATGTTCCGCGGCAGCCAGCTCAGTTTGCTGTTTCGCGGGCATCCGGGCGAAGCCTATCTGATCGTGGAAGCCGATCCCGGCGTGACCGGGCAATCCGTATCGCGCATCCAGGAAAGCACGGGCACGGCGGTGGCCGTGACACCCGCAGTGGCCTTCGCCGTCCACTACGGCAATGATGCCACGATGAGTTACATCTTCACCCAGACCGGCGTCGTGACGATCACCCTGACGCCGCCGCCACCACCTCCGCCCAAGACGCAATGACGCTCATCGAAACGGAACGTCTTGCGCTCCGCCGCCTGGGCCGGGGCGACGAGACGTTCGTCCTGGAACTGCTGAATTCGCGGGGCTTCCTGAACAACATCGGCGACCGCGGCGTGCGCACCCTGGACGACGCGTGGGGCTATATCTCGAACAGCGCCATCGCCAGCTACGAGAAGAACGGCTTCGGCCTCTACCGTACCGCGCTGAAGGAGGACGACGTCGCAATCGGCATTTGCGGACTGGTGAAGCGCGACGGGCTCGATGAGCCCGATCTGGGCTTCGCCTTCCTGGAGCGCTTCTGGGGCAAAGGCTATGCGGTGGAATCCGGCGGCGGCGTGATGCGTCACGCACGCAAGGATCTGGGCCTGAAGCAAATCCTGGCGATCACCGCGCTGGAAAATCGCGGCTCCATCGCCGTGCTGGAGAAGCTCGGTTTCGTCTTCACGAAAACAATCCGGCTGCCCGCGCATAACGCGGACAGCCGGCTGTTCGTCTCGAACTGAGAAAGATCAGCTCTTCGCGGGCGGCGCCGGAGGCGCAACCGGCGTCGCACCCGTTGCCGGAGGCGTCGCGGGCGGCGTCATGCCGGACACGGCCACCATCGGAATCTCCGTGGCATCCGGATAGCTGTAGTTCGCGCCGCTGGCCGCATCGACACCGATGCCGATGACACCACCCAGGAGCACATTGCCGACCGTGGTGGCATTGAACTTGGATGGAATGACCGTCGTCGCGTCTTGATAGCCGTCTTTTTTGCAGGTGGCGTTCAGGTCGTTCTTGGTCTTGTGGACGGTGACGCTGCCGGGCGTGGTGACGTACCAGGTGCCCTCGGAACTCGTCAGCGTGCACTGCGCGCCCGCCACCGGCGGGGTCGAGATGGACACAGATTGGGTTGTGCCGTTGATGATCGTAGCGCAACCGGAAAGCGCGATACCCGCAAGCGCGAGCACCGTCAGTTGATGGATTTTCATTGTTATTCCCCTTCGACGTTTCCCCCAGGACTCAACATTAAATGTCGGCACAATTCCCGGAAAGGCGAAAATCGCCCTGCCACAACAATATCATGGATGGGATTTTTCTGTGGCGGGCCTGCTGCGCCATTTGACAGGGACAGCTGAATTCCCGGTTCGTTCCCACGCTTTTGTTGTTTTCGCAGGGCAATTTCCATGCCCTATCACCCGTATTTCGCTATATGCTCGTTGGGACTCGGAAATATTTGCAACTGCCCTATAGGGCACCCTTGCATAGTACGAACTTCATGCTAGATATGAGTTCGTAATAGCAAGGGAGGCGGAAGACCTGCGCCGTGACGGAAACCGATTACACGCGCAAGTTCCGTAAAGAACTGATGGCCGGGCTATCATCGCTCGTCCTCCTGGCTGTGCTCGCCCGCGCGGGCCGGGAGATGTATGGCTACGAGATCGCCAAAGCCGTGAAGGCCGAGGGCGAAGGCGGGCTCATCTTCAAGCAGGGTGCGATCTACCCCGTGCTCCGATCGCTGAATTCGCTGGGGCTGCTGGATAGCCGGGTTGAGGCCTCCGCCTTCGGCCCGCCCAGGCGCTACTACAACATCACCAATGACGGCCTTCAGGCGCTGAACGATTGGCAAGGCGCCTGGAAGGACATGCGTGAGTTCGTCGACGACGCGCTGCAGGCGCAGGGAGCCACGTATGAACACCGGCCGTCAGCCTGACACGGTCCGCGCCTATCTCGACGCGCTGTCGAGTGCGCTCAAGGCCTTGCGCTGTCCCGCGGGCCTGATCAGCGACGCGCGCGCCGACGCCGAAGAGCATCTGAACAACGAAATCGCGACACATCCGGAACTTTCCGAGGCGGAGATCCTGGCGTCCGTCATCGAGACCTACGGGACGCCGGACGAAATCGCAGAGGAGTACAAATCCATGGAAGCCACCCTTTCGGGCCCCTTCCCGAAATCCGAAGAACCCCAGCACCGCCGTTACGGCTTTTTCGGCGTCCTCGCCGATCCACGCGCTTACGGCGCAATCATCTACATGCTGCTCTCCCTGTTCACCGGGATCTTCTATTATGTCTGGACGCTGGTGACGGGCATCCTCACCCTCGTCTTCTCCATCCTCATCATCGGCATCCCTCTCCTGCCCGCCTATTTCGCGTCTTTGCGCGGCCTGGGTCTCGCGGAAGGCCGCCTGATCGAAGGTCTGCTGGGCGTGCGCATGCCCCGCCGCCTGCCGTCGCGGCCGGACTACGACGCCGGAATGTGGATGCGCGCCATGGACGCGCTGGGCGATCTCGGCAACTGGACCACGATGTTCTACCTGCTGCTGAGGCTGCCGCTCGGCATCTTCTATTTCGTGCTGGCGATCGTGGGGTTTGTCGTGCCGGGTTCGATCGCGCTGTTCTCGGTGGTCGGCCTCGTCACCGGCCACTCCCACATGAGCGCCGACGACGTCCCGTGGCTCGACCACATCTTCAACACCGCGCCGGGCCTCGCGGCCATGATCGTGGTGTCGCTGATCCTGTTCATCCTCGTCCTCCACCTCGCCCGCGGCATCGGCTGGCTCCACGGCCGCCTCGCAGAGCTTTTGCTCGTGCGGCTCTGAGTGTAATAGCTGTCGCGTCGGTGCCTCGAACGCCCGGCGCGACAGCGAGAGCCTGATGCCCCAATATTCCGATGAGCTGATCAAGTCCGTCCTCAGGTCCACCAAGGTCATCGCCATGGTGGGGGCGAGCGGGAATGAGATGCGGCCGTCCTACTTCGCGATGAAGTACCTGCTCGACAAGGGCTTCACGGTCATCCCCATCAATCCCGGCATGGCGGGCAAGACGATCCTGGGCCAGACCGTCTACACATCGCTGAAAGACCTGCCGGCGCCGGTCGACATGGTCGATATATTCCGTGCCTCCGATGCGGCACCCGGCATCGTGCACGAGGCGCTGGCCGAGAAGGACCGGCTGGGCATCAAGACCATCTGGATGCAGCTTGGCATCATCAGCGAGGAAGCGGCGGCGCTGGCGCGCGAGGCGGGGCTGACCGTGGTGATGGATCGCTGCCCGAAGATCGAATATGGCCGGCTCTCCGGCGAGATCAGCTGGCTGGGTGTCAACCGCCGAACCATCGACAACCGCAAACCGCTTCTGTTCAACAAGGGCGGCGCGCTGCGGCGCCTGTAAGAGATTCCACGATGATCAAAGTTTGGGGCCGCCGCAATTCCATCAATGTGCAGAAGGTTCTCTGGGCCTTGGCCGAGCTCGGCCTGGAGCATGATCACATTCCCGCTGGTGGATCCTATGGCGGCCTCGATACCGACGAGTTCGAACAGCGCAATCCCAACCGCCGCGTGCCGGTGATCGACGATAGCGGCACGGTCATCTGGGAGTCGCACGCCATCGTGCGCTACCTCGCGGCGAAATACGGCGCGGGAACGCTGTGGCCTGAGGACGCCGGCGTCCGCGCCAAGGCCGACATGTGGATGGACTGGACTCTCGCCGATCTGCAGCCCGCTTTCATCGGCGGCGTGTTCTGGAATTTCTATCGCACGCCGGAGCCACAACGGAACTGGAACCTGATCCGCCAGGGCATTGCCCGCAGCGCCATCCTGTTCCGCCTGCTGGACCGCCATCTCGAGGACAAGTCCTTCCTCGGCGGCAACAGCCTCACCATGGCCGACATCCCCGCCGCGGCGCAGCTCTATCGCTATTACGAGTTGGAGATCGACCGCCCGTCCATGCCCAGCGTGGAAGGCTGGTATGCCCGCCTTCAGGAGCGCGAGGCGTTCCGCGCAAACGTCATGGTACCGTTCGACGAACTACAGGGGCGGCTTTCTTTCTAGCGAGAATGCGGTGACGCGAACGGCCAGCCTGATTTTCGCAGCCGGCTTTCTGTTGGCCGGCTTCGGCGCGCAGGCGGCTGTCGACGGCAATGCCGGCGTCTGCCTGAAGCTGAACGACACTGGCAGAGTCCTCGAGGGACGGATCACGGAATCGTCCGGCAACGCCGAGGCGGATCTTGCGATCATGGAACTCGCATCGCAGCTCCACTGGGACAAGCCCTATCCCAAACCCGGCTGGATGCCGATCCGGCTGGGCGTCGGCGCATCAGCCCAATCCGATCGCGCCGCGCCGCCTTGCGACCCGGCCCAATCGTGATCGCTGCCCCCTTTAACGGGGGTTGCGGCGGCCTATCTCTGGGAGATGGTGCGCGGGGCACGCGCGACCCAGGGAGAGAGCCATGCTGAGATTCCTTGCCGCCGCGATCCTCGTCTGCGCCATTGCTTCGTCCGGCCTCCTGGGTGCCAATGCCAAGGGTTGCGTCAAGGGCGCGGCCGTGGGGGCCGTCGCCGGGCATTTCATGCATCGTCACACCTTACTGGGCGCGGTCGTGGGCTGCGCCGTCGGCCACCACGAAGCCGTCAAGAAAGAGCGCGAGGAAAAAGCCGCCGCCGCGCAGAAGGCGCAAACGGCGCACTGAACTCCCCACTTTTATCGTCATGGCCGGGCTTGTCCCGGCCACCCATACCCGCGGTGGGAAAAGTAAGAGCGCGGACCGTCATCGTCTTTTTCGGCAAGCACCGCGTTTATGGATGGCCGGGACAAGCCCGGCCATGACGGTTGAGGTGATGACGGTTGAGGGTTTGATATTGTGTTTTGGTTCACCGCCGACTTCCTCTAAAACTCCGCTCCACGCTATTTTCGAGGAGCCGCGCCCATGAACGAATTCGGTTTCAACACGCTCGCCGTACACGCTGGCGCGCAGCCCGATCCCGCCACCGGCGCGCGCGCTACGCCGATCTACCAGACCACCGCCTTCGCCTTCGAGAATGCGGACCATGCGGCAGCGCTGTTCAACCTGCAGGTCTTCGGCAACATCTATTCGCGCATCATGAACCCGACCAATGCGGTGCTGGAAGAGCGCATCGCGGCGCTGGAGAACGGCCGCACCGGCCTCGCCGTCGCCTCGGGTCACGCCGCCCAGCTCATCGCGCTGCATACGCTGATGAGCCCCGGCGACCAGATCGTGGCGGCGCGCCAGCTCTATGGCGGCTCGATTAACCAGTTCAGCCAAGGCTTCGCGAAATTCGACTGGCATGTCAGTTGGGCGGATGCGCGCGATCCGGAGTCCTTCCGCCGCGCCATCACCGACAGGACCCGGGCTGTGTTCATCGAGAGCATCGCCAATCCCGGTGGCATCGTGACGGACATCGAAGCCATCGCCGCCATCGCGCATGCCGCCGGCGTGCCGCTCATCGTCGACAACACGCTGGCCTCGCCCTATCTGATCCGGCCGATAGAATGGGGCGCGGACATCGTCGTTCATTCCGGCACGAAATTCCTGGGCGGCCACGGCAATTCGATGTGCGGATTGATCGTTGACAGCGGTAAGTTCGATTGGGGCAGCGGGAAATATCCCACGCTCAGCGAGCCCTGCCCGTCCTATCACGGCATCCGGCTGTGGGAGACCTTCGGCGACCTTGCCTACGCCACCGCCTGCCGCGTGCTGGGCCTGCGCGATCTGGGCCCCGCGCTCTCGCCTTTCAACGCATTCCTGGTGCTCACCGGAATCGAGACGCTGCCGCTGCGCATGCAGAAGCATTGCGACAACGCATTGCAGATCGCGCGTTGGCTGAAGACGCATCCGAAAGTCGAATGGGTGAGCTATGCGGGGCTGGAAGACGATCCGTGCCACGCGCTGCACCGCGTCTACTGCCCCAAGGGCGCCGGCAGCGTCTTTACGTTCGGCATCAAGGGCGGCTTCGAGGCCGGCATGGCGCTGGTGAACGGCGTGCGCATCATCAGTCACCTCGCCAATGTCGGCGACACGCGCAGCCTGATCATCCACCCCGCCTCCACCACGCACCGCCAGCTCAACGAGGAGCAGCGCAAGGCGGCCGGCGCGGGCTCGGACGTGGTGCGCCTCTCCATCGGCATCGAGAACGCCGAGGACATCATTGCCGATCTCGACCAGGCACTGGCGGCCGCGTAACGCGACTCTGCACAACTTGTAATATTATTGCTCAAGTTTTTCCTAGAAGTGCTTGACAGCGTGACGCTGCACCTCTAGATTGAGCACATCCGGCGAACTGCGACCGGAGGACACGCGAAAACGGCCCGGGAAACCGGGCCGTTTTGCGTTGGTGCATCAACTGAAGTTCCCCGTCGTCAGCGTGCCCGTCACGTTCTCAAGCTGGATCACCAGATCGTGCCCCGCCTGATAGCCGGCGGTGCCGTTCTCATCGACAATGAGGAAAGTATCGCCCGAAAGCGTGCCGCTGGTCGCGGTGAACAGCAGCGCGTGATGGGCCGCGAGCTGGTCCGCGCCGATGGCGGCGGCGAGATCGCTGTCGAAACTCGCGGTGGAGAGCGCGCCGGAAACCCCCGCGTCCACGCCCGTCACCGCACCCGAGATGCCGCTCACCGCGAAGACGAGCTTGCCGAAGTCGCCGCCCTCGACCGTGTCGTAGAGGGTATCCGCGGAGTCGGAGACCGCGTTGTAATGGAGGGTGACGGCGCCGGTCGATGAACCGATGTCGATGAGATCCTGGCCGTGGCCGCCCGTCACCGTGTCGTTGCCGCCATGGGTGAGGTCGAAGGTGTCGGCGCCCGCGCCGCCTGTGAGCGTGTCGGCGCCGGCGCCGCCGATCAGATAATAGTAGCCGTCGGTTTCCGCGCTGGCATTGATGTCCAGGTAGTAGCCGGTGCCAAGCGCGCTCCCGTTGACGGTGAGCGTGGCGCCGGCGGCGACGGTGGCGTCGTTGGTGATGAGATTGTAGTCGCCGCCGTTGGCCAGGTTGATGGTTTCGACACTGACCAGCGTGGTCGCCGAAAAGGTGAGGCCGGTGACGTAGTCGCCCTGCAGGTTCAACGTGTCGTTGCCCGCGCCGCCATCGACCTTGTCGTTGGCGCCCAACGAATTGAAATTGAAGATGTCGTCGCCGCCATTGCCGCTCAAGGTGTCGTTGCCGCCGCCCGGGTTGAAGGTGTCAGCCCCCGCGCCGCCTGTCAGCACGTCGTTGCCGCTAGCGGAGGTAATGATGAAGGAGCCGTCCGTCTCCGCCGCGCCGTTGAAGATGAGCTGGGACGCACCGCTGGCCACGACGGTCAGCGTCTCGCCGGCGGCCACGGTGGCGTCGTTGGTGATGAAATCATAGCTGTGGTACCCGATCAGGTCCAAAGTCTCGACATTGACCAGCGTCGTGGCGGTCAAGGTGGTGGCGCCGTAGGTGCCGGACAAGCTGACAGTGTCGCTGCCCGCGCCGCCGTCGATGGTGTCGGAGGCGCTGAAGTTCGTGCCGAAGCGGATAGTGTCCGCGCCGCTCGAGCCCGTGAGGTCATAGGCGTTCGAGGTCGCCGCCGTGAGATCGATCTGGAGCTGTGCCGCGGCCGAGGCATCGATGGTGAGCGCGCCGTTATGCGTGGAGCCATTGCCCGTGAGGTCGCCCGTGACCGACACGCCCGTATAGGCGGCGCCGCCGGTGAATTCGAGCGTGCGGATGTTCTCGGCGATGGAATTCGTCAGCGCGAGAGACGACGTGGCGGCCGTGAACACGACCGTGTCGTTGCCGCTGCTGCCATTGGCGAAAAACGAGGTTCCGCCATAGTCGAATTCGTCATCGCCGGCGCCACCGGTGAAGCTGTTCGCGTTCGGGCCTGCCACGAAGCGGAAATTGCCGTCGGTCGCGGCGGAGCCGTCGATGGTGACGGAGCTGCCGGTGTCCAGGCTCGCATCCACCGTGAGCGTGTTTCCGGATTGCACGTTGCCATCGGCGAAAGTGAGATTGACGGCGCTGGAGCCTTCGAGCGTCAGCGTCTCCACGCTCGTCAGCGCCATGGCGCCGATGGTGAAGGCGGTCGACAGATCGCCGCTCAGAGTCAGCGTGTCGCTACCCGCGCCGCCGTCATAGGTCGAGCCTGCCATCACCGTGCCGCCGGAGATGTAGACCGCATCGTTTCCCGCGCCGCCGGTTATCGCGAAGCTGCCGCCGGTTTCCGCCGTGCCGTCGAAGGTCAGCGTGTCGGTGCTCAGCAGCGAGCCGCCGTCGATGGCCAGGCTCGAAGTCACGACGCCGTCGTCGGCGAGCGTGATGTCGTAGCTGTAACCACTGAAGAGAATGATGTTCTCGACGTTCTGCAGCATCGTGCTGCTGATCGACAGGCCGGCGGAGAAATCGCCGTTGAGGATGAGCGTGTCGTTGCCCGCGCCGCCATTGATCTGGTCGTTGGAGCCGAACGTGGCCATATAGAACGTGTCGGCCAGGTTCGAGCCGATGGCGCTTACGGATCCGGCCCCGAAATCGAGAGAATAGCCTCGCGTCGCCTGGCCGCCATCGATCGCAAAGTGGTCGCTCGCCTGCAACCCCAAAGCATCCAGCGTGAGGCCGTCGCTGCTGCCGCCGGTGATGTCGCCGATGAGATCGACGCCGGTGTAGCTGTGGCCGGCCGTGAAGATGACCTTCTGGATGTGCGTCAGCGCGCTCCCGCTCAGGTCTATCGCGGTGTAGTCCCCGTCGAGCACGATCGTGTTGTAGCCCGTGCCGCCATCGACAGTGTCGTTGGAATCGAAGGCCGCGCCGAAACTGGCGGTGTCGTCGCCGCCTTCGCCATAGACGCTGTCGGCGCCGCCGAGCGTCAGGTTGAAGGTGTCGGATTGCTGGCCGCCGGTGAGGCTGTCGTCGCCCGCGCCGCCGCGGATGATGAAGTGTCCGTCGGTCTCCGCCGATCCGTCGAAAGTGAGTGGTTCGGAATCGGAGAGCGCTTCGCCGCGCACCAGCATCGTCGCGCCCGCGGCGACGTTGCCGTCGTTGGTGACGATGTCGTAGCTCCCGAAGCCGCTATCGAGCGTGAGCGTTTCCACGCTGACGAGCGTGGTGGCGCCGAGGGTCAGCGTATCGGCGGTGCCCATGCCGCTGATCTCGACAATGTCGTTGCCCGCGCCGCCATTGATGGTATCGGCGGCGGTGAAGGTCGCGCCCATGATGAAGCGGTCGCTGAGATCGCCGCCGGATGCGGTGTCGTCGCCGCCATGGGAGAGATCGAACACATCCGCCGCCGTGCCGCCGGTGAGCACGTCATCGCCCGCGCCGCCGATGAAATGAAAACCAGCGTCACTGGCGCTGCCGTCGAAATTGAGCGAATGGCTGGCGCCGAGGCTCGCGGCGGTGACCAGGACCAAGGGGCCGGAGACAAAATTCGCGTTGTCTGCGATGATTTTGTAATCGAATCCGTTGCTGAACTGCAGCGTCTGGATATTCTGGAGCGTATCGGCGCCGAGCATCAGCCCGGTGGAATAATCACCGTCGAACCGCACGATATTGTTGGCCGGGCCCGGCGTGAAGCCGCCGTCGATCTTGTCGCCGGAGTCGAGCGCGCCGCCCACCAGGAACAGATCGTTGCCCGCGCCGCCGGTCGCGGTGTCCTCGCCGCCGTGGCTCAGGTCGAACCGGTCGCCGTCGCTGCCGCCTTTGAGAATGTCGTCACCGGCGCCGCCGATGATCGTGAGATGTCCGTCGGTCTCGGCGGTTCCATCGAAGTTGAGG
>DASXFU010000011.1:0-70071 GCA_036489435.1 Rhizomicrobium sp.
CCGCCCCGCAAATCACTCCCGGAACGTAACCACGCGACCGGCCGGAAGCACAATCTTAAGCTGACTATTCGTCAACCTTTATTCCTTTTTATGACTTGATTTCCTAAATCGATAGTTCTATATTCGTTCTCTACCTTGGAGAACACCTACCGATGCCGCCGTAATCCCATCGCAAGATACAGACAGGTAAGGGCGCCGGCTTGCGGCGGCCCGCGTGGCCACTCTTATGAGCGCCGGACGTCACTGGTCCGAGGCAGCCACGGGGCGAACCACATGCAAACCGTAGAAATTGCGCGAAAGTGCTCGATTGTGTCGGTCTATAGAGGGCCTTCGGCGGGCCTGCTTAGTAGGGCAATCGGCGAAAGGCTTTGCGGACCAATGGTCTGCGGGGCCTTTCTTCTATGGGGTTTGTGGATATGTCCGGGGTCCGCGCCGCATCCATCCCGGTCACAGCTTCCCGTGAATTCCGCAGAAAGTGAGGGTTTTCGGCTTGTTGGCGGCGCAAAACCCGCCCTAAAGTCACTCCGCCTTGGGATTCGCCCAACAGGGAGGCGCTCAGCCGTGAACAAGAACGATCTCATCCAGAAACTCTCCGACCATTCCGGCATGGACAAGAACACCGCGGCCAAGGCGGTCGATGGCGTGTTCGATCTTATCTCCGAGGCTTTGAAGGCCGGCGATGAAGTGCGTCTCACCGGCTTCGGCGTGTTCGTTGTCGCCGAGCGCAAAGGCGGCAAAGGCCGCAATCCGCAGACCGGCGAAGAAATCACCATCAAGCCGTCCAAGCAGCCGCGCTTCCGCCCCGGCAAGCAGCTGAAAGATTCGCTGAACTGATCCTTCGCCAAGTGCTGTGTTTCCGGTGAACGGGATCCAGTTGGCACATCGAGGCGCTTGATATAGAGCGACGGCCACGGGCGGTTAGCGCAGCTGGTAGAGCGTCTCCTTTACACGGAGAGGGTCGGCGGTTCGATTCCGTCACCGCCCACCATTCCTTTATTACCGCGCCGCGCATTGACGGATGCGGCGCGGGAGTGGCGAAGTCGTTGCATGAACATCCGCTTTCTTTTGATACCTGCACTGGCGCTCGGTCTGGTGGCCTGCGGCGGCGAACATCGCCCGCAACAGACGCCGCAAGTGCCCTGGCATCCGGCCAGCGCCAAGCTCGTCAAGTATGTCACCAACGCCGATGGCAGCTTGACGCGCGCACAACTCGAAGCCGGATTGCGCCGCGACTTCGCAGTGGCCGATGTGAAGAAGACCGGTTGTCTCGATGCCGATGAAACGCGCGCCGTAAATGCGCAGCGTTGGGCGGAAGATCAGTCCACCACCACACCGCTTATGGACTTCAAAGGCAAAGGCTGCATCGACTTCGATGAGTTTGCCGCCGCGCCGCGCTCTGAATTCGATGCGCTCGATCGCAACAGCGACGGCGTTCTTTCGAAGCAGGAGCTCAATCCCTACGCGCCGCAGAAGAAAGACGATGGCTCTGGCGATGCGCAGGGCGGCCATCATCATGGCCATCACGGCGGCGGTTCCGACAGCAATTAGCCGAATGTTTCTCTTGCCTTGACAGGGTAGGGGGAGGGCCGTACATCGGCGCTCCTTCGCGATAAAACGCGAACGCCCGCGGGGGCGTAGCTCAGTTGGTTAGAGTGACGGCCTGTCACGCCGTAGGTCGCGGGTTCGAGCCCCGTCGCTCCCGCCATTTCCGCCTCCCACCCGATTGTGAATCGTTCCCCCGTTGGGCGGCAAAAAACCTGTTTCCGCGCCGCGAATCTTGGTCTAAACCCGCGTTGCAAGCGGGCATTACTATCTGATATTGCACCCGCGAAATAACACGGTATTGGCCCGCGCAAACGGCTTGCCCGCGAGGCGGCTCACCAGTCAGGACGCGTCATGGAAGGCCTGCTGAAAGAATACCTGCCGATCCTTCTGTTCATCGGCATCGCAGGCGGCCTGTCTCTGGTTTTCATTCTCGTTCCTTTCATCATCGCGCCGTCCAACCCCGATCCGGAAAAGCTCTCCGCCTATGAGTGCGGTTTCAACGCGTTCAGCGACGCGCGCATGAAGTTCGATGTGCGCTTCTATCTGGTGTCGCTGCTTTTCATCATCTTCGATCTGGAAGTTGCCTTCCTGTTTCCCTGGGCGATCACGCTGAAAGCCACCGGCGCTTTCGCGTTCTGGTCGATGATGGTGTTCCTCGGCGTGCTCACCGTCGGCTTCGTTTATGAATGGAAGAAAGGCGCGCTCGAATGGGAGTGATTGTTCCCGCAGGAGCAGGTGCGCGCGCTGGCGTTGAAGGTGGCAATCCGGCCGTCAGCGACAACGATCCCTATTTCAAGCAGATGCAGGCCGAGATGCACGAGAAGGGTTTTCTTGTCGCCTCCGCCGATGCCGTCATCAACTGGGCCCGTACCGGCTCGCTGATGTGGATGACGTTCGGTCTCGCCTGTTGCGCTGTCGAGATGATGCAGGCGTCGATGCCGCGTTACGATCTGGAGCGCTTCGGCTTCGCGCCGCGCGCCTCACCGCGCCAGGCCGACGTGATGATCGTGGCCGGAACGCTCTGCAACAAGATGGCGCCCGCCTTGCGCAAGGTCTACGACCAGATGCCGGAGCCGCGCTATGTGATCTCGATGGGGTCCTGCGCGAACGGCGGCGGCTATTATCACTATTCCTATTCGGTGGTGCGCGGCTGCGACCGCATCGTGCCGGTGGACATCTATGTGCCCGGCTGCCCGCCGACGGCGGAGGCGCTGGTCTACGGCATCATGATGCTGCAGCGGAAAATCCGCCGCACCGGGAATATCGACCGGTGAGCCAGATGGATCTGAACGAACTCGCCACGAAGATTTCGGCCGCGCTGCCCGGCGCGGTGCGCGGGCAGTCGCTGGCGTTCGGCGAATTGACGCTCGATATCGAGACGGGCGAGATCGTGCGCGCGGTGAAGGCGCTGCGCGACGAATTCTCCTTCACCATCCTGATCGACATCTGCGGCGTGGACTGGCCGCAGCGCGACAAGCGGTTCGACGTCGTCTACCACTTCCTCTCCGTCACCAAGAACGCGCGCATCCGCTTGAAGCTTGTCACCGACGAGAACACGCCGGTGCCCACCATCGTGCCGCTGCACCCGTCCGCCAACTGGTTCGAGCGCGAAACCTTCGACATGTACGGCATCACCTTCGCCGAGCATCCGGATTTGCGCCGCCTCCTCACGGATTACGGCTTCTCCGGCTATCCGCTGCGCAAGGACTTTCCACTGACCGGCTTCGTCGAGCTGCGCTACGACGACGAGCAGAAGCGCGTGGTCTATCGCCCGGTGCAACTCATCCAGGAATTCCGTGAATTCGATTTCATGTCGCCATGGGAGGGTGCTCCGTACATTCTCCCGGGCGACGAGAAGGCGACGAAGGAGCCGCCGAAATGAGCGCTCTTCCCGAACAAACCGCCGAGCAGAAGATCGCCGAAGCCTTCGACGACAACACCGTCACGCTCAATTTCGGCCCGCAGCATCCCGCCGCGCATGGCGTGCTGCGGCTGGTGATGGATCTGGACGGCGAGATCGTGAAGCGCGTCGATCCGCATATCGGCTTACTGCATCGCGGCACCGAGAAGCTCATCGAGCACAAGACCTATCTCCAGGCCATCGGCTATTTCGACCGACTCGATTATGTCGCGCCGATGAACCAAGAACATGCCTTCTGCATGGCGATCGAGCGGCTGACCGGCCTCGCCGTGCCGCCGCGCGGTTCCTATATCCGCGTGCTCTATTGCGAGATCGGCCGCATCCTCAACCACATCCTGCAAGTGACGACGCAGGCGCTGGACGTCGGCGCGCTGACGCCGCCGCTTTGGGGCTTCGAGGAACGCGAGAAGCTGATGGTGTTCTATGAGCGCGCCTCGGGCTCGCGCATGCACGCCAAGTATTTCCGGCCCGGCGGCGTGCATCAGGACCTGCCGCCGCAGCTGCTGGAAGACATCTACGCCTGGACCGCGCAATTCCCCCGCGTGCTGGACGATATCGAAAGCCTGCTCACCAACAGCCGCATCTTCAAGCAGCGCAATGTCGACATCGGCAAGATCAACCGCGCGGATGCGGAAAGCTGGGGCATGTCCGGCGTGATGCTGCGCTCGACGGGCGTGGCGTGGGACTTGCGCCGTTCGCAGCCTTACGAGGTCTATAACGACCTCGATTTCCAGATCCCCATCGGCAAGAACGGCGACAACTACGACCGCTACGTCATCCGCATGGAAGAGATGCGCCAGGCCACCAAGATCATGCGCCAGTGCATCGAGAAGATGCCGGGCGGCCCCGTGGTCGCGGAGAACCACAAGATCGTGCCACCGCGCCGCGCCGTGATGAAGCATTCCATGGAAGCGCTGATCCACCACTTCAAGCTCTATACCGAGGGCTTCCACGTCCCGGCCGGCGAAGTTTACGCCGCCGTCGAAGCGCCCAAGGGCGAGTTCGGCGTCTATCTCGTGGCCGACGGCACCAACAAGCCCTATCGCTGCAAGCTGCGCGCGCCGTCTTACGCGCATCTCGCCGCCATGGACTTCCTGTGCAAAGGCCACATGCTGGCCGACGTCTCCGCCGTCCTTGGCTCCCTCGACATCGTTTTCGGAGAGGTGGACCGGTGAGCATCCGCCGTCTGTCGCAGCATCAGCCAGCGAGTTTCGCGTTCGATCCGCAGCATAAGGCGCGTATCGATGGCGAGATCGCGAAGTATCCGGCCGGACGCCAGGCCAGCGCGGTGATCGCGCTGTTGTGGCTGGGGCAGGAACAGGAAGGCTGGGTCTCCAAGCCGATGATCGAGGAGGTCGGGCGCGTGCTCGACATGCCGTACATCCGCGTGCTGGAAGTCGCGACCTTCTACACGATGTTCAACCTGGAGCCGGTCGGCAAACATCTCGTGCAGGTCTGCACCACGACGCCGTGCTGGCTGCGCGGCTCGGACGACATCGTGGCCGCCTGCAAGAAACGCATCGCGATGACGCCGCACACCGTGTCGAGCGACAACGTGTTCTCCTGGATGGAAGTCGAGTGCCTCGGCGCCTGCGTGAACGCGCCGATGCTGCAGATCGGCAAGGATTTCTACGAAGACCTCGACGGCCCCAAGACCGAGGCGCTGCTCGAAGCCTTCCGCCGCGGCGAGACGCCGAAGCCCGGCCCGCAGAACGGCCGTCACACCTCGGAGCCCGAGGGTGGCGCGCTGACACTGAAAGACCCTAAGCTCTTCAACGGCGGTTATGCCCATCACGAAACGAACGGCGGCGACGGCACGACCGACGCTTCCGCCAAGATGCCGGGCGCGGGCGCCGAGCAGCGTGAATCCCCCGTCCAGAAACCACCGGGAGCGGCCACATAATGCTCGCCGACAAAGACCGCATCTTCACCAATCTCTATGGCTTCGAAGACCCGGGCCTCAAAGGCGCGATGGCGCGCGGGGCGTGGGACGGCACCAAGCAGATCCTCGAGCGCGGCATCGATGCGATCATCGACGAGATGAAGAAATCCGGCCTGCGCGGCCGTGGCGGCGCGGGGTTCCCCACCGGCATGAAATGGTCGTTCATGCCGAAGGAAGTGAAGGAGCGGCCGCATTATCTCGTCGTCAACGCCGATGAGTCCGAGCCAGGCACCTGCAAGGATCGCGATATCCTGCGCCACGATCCGCATACGCTGATCGAAGGCTGCCTGATCGCCAGCTTCGCGATGCGCGCGCATGTCTGCTACATCTATGTGCGCGGCGAATTCATTCGCGAGCGCGAGGCACTGCAACGCGCCGTCGATGAGGCTTACGAAGCCAAGCTGATCGGCAAGGACAACATCAACGGCTGGGACTTCGACTGCTATGTCCATCACGGCGCGGGCGCTTACATCTGCGGCGAGGAAACCGCGCTGCTTGAAAGCCTCGAAGGCAAGAAGGGCCAGCCGCGCCTGAAGCCGCCGTTCCCGGCCAATGCAGGCGTGTGGGGCTGCCCCACCACCGTCAACAATGTCGAGAGCATCGCGGTGGCGCCGACCATCCTGCGCCGTGGCGCGGAGTGGTTCGCCGGCATCGGCCGCAAGAACAACACCGGCACCAAGGTCTTCTGCATCTCCGGCCATGTGAACAAGCCGTGCAATGTGGAAGAGGAGATGGGCATCCCGCTGAAGGAGCTTATCGAGAAACATGCCGGCGGCGTGCGCGGCGGCTGGGACAATCTGCTGGCGATCATTCCGGGCGGCGCATCCGTTCCACTGATCCCCAAATCGATCTGCGACACCGTGCTGATGGATTTCGACTCGCTGAAGGACGTGCAGTCGGGCCTCGGCACCGCCGCCGTGATCGTGATGGACAAGTCCACCGACATCGTGAAGGCGATCACGCGGCTCGCTTACTTCTACAAGCATGAGAGCTGCGGCCAGTGCACGCCGTGCCGCGAAGGCACCGGCTGGATGTGGCGAGTGATGAAGCGCATGACGGTGGGCGACTCCCAGCCCTCCGAAATCGATCTGCTCTACGAAGTGACCAAGGAAGTGGAAGGCCACACCATCTGCGCGCTGGGCGACGCCGCGGCATGGCCGGTGCAAGGCCTGATCCGCCACTTCCGCCCCGAAATGGAGCGCCGCATGGCCGCTCGCAAACAAGCGGCGGAGTAGGCGATGTTCGAATCTCTTGCCTTCACGCAGATCATGATCGCGGCGATGCTGTTCATCGTCGTGGTCGTGGCCGTGGGGCAGGCGATGCGCTGGCGTTCGCTATCGGCCAAGCAGCTCTATCTCGCGCAGTGCGATGTCGCCATCGCCCATCCGGAGCTTTCCAATCCGGACGACACGCTCGACCTGCGCGCCAAGACGGTCGACGGCAAGAAGACGGGCTTCGAGCAATATGAGTGGTATGTGGCCCGTCTCGTCTATGTGCTGGATGAGGCGTTGCGCCTGTGGCCCTCGTCGCAATGGCATGCGGTGGCCGAAACGCAGCTCGCCAGCCACAAGCACTATTTCGCGTCGGACTATTACGCGAAGCAGGACTACCTGCCGCACTACTCCGCGCGGATGCGCAAGCTGATTGAAAAGCAGAGGGCTGCCTGATGCCGTCGCGGAAACTCATCGTCAACGGCAAGGAAATCGAGGCAGACGATTCCATCACGCTGCTGCAGGCTTGCGAGCAGGCGGGGGCGGAGATTCCGCGCTTCTGCTATCACGAGCGGCTGTCGGTGGCCGGCAATTGCCGCATGTGTCTCGTCGAGTGGGTGGGCGCGCCCAAGCCGCAGGCCTCCTGCGCGCTGCAGGTGCGCGACATCTTCCCGAACAAGGACGGCACGCCCGCGAAGATCAACACGAATTCGCCTATCGCCGCCAAGGCGCGCGAGGGCGTGATGGAATTCCTGCTGATCAACCATCCGCTGGATTGCCCGATCTGCGACCAGGGCGGCGAGTGCGATCTGCAGGACCAGGCGATGGGCTATGGCCGCGCCGCGTTCCACCGCTTCAACGAGAACAAGCGGGCCGTCGAAGACAAATATATGGGCCCGCTGGTCAAGACGATCATGACCCGCTGCATCCAGTGCACCCGCTGCGTGCGCTTCGCGACCGAAGTCGCAGGCGTGCCTGATCTCGGCGCGACGGGGCGCGGCGAGGATATGGAGATCACGACCTATCTGGAGAAGGCGTTCGACAGCGAACTCTCCGGCAATGTGGTCGATCTCTGCCCCGTGGGCGCGCTGACCTCGAAGCCGTACACCTTCACCGCGCGGCCGTGGGAATTGCGCAAGACGGAATCCGTCGACGTGATGGACGCGCAAGGCTGCAACATCCGCGTCGATACGCGTGGGCCGCAGGTGCTGCGCGTGCTGCCGCGCCTGAACGAGGACGTGAACGAGGAATGGATCGCCGACAAGGCGCGTCATGCCTGTGACGGCTTGAGCCGCCAGCGCCTGGACCGTCCGTATATCCGCAAGGCCGGCAAGCTGGTACCCGCGAGCTGGGGCGAGGCATTCGCCGCCATCGCCGCGAAGATGGGCTCGACCTTGCCGGAGCGCATGGGCGCCATCGTGGGCGACCTCGCCGCCGCCGAAGAGATCAAGGCGCTGAAGGATCTGATGACGTCGGTCGGCGCCGCGAATCTGGAGTGCCGTCAGGATGGGATGAAGATCGGCCCAAAAAATGGGAAGATGGGTCCGCGCCAGTCTTACCTGTTCAATTCGACCATCGCCGGCGTGGAAGCGGCGGATGCGATCCTGTTGATCGGCACCAATCCGCGCTGGGAAGCGCCGGTGCTGAATGCGCGCATCCGCAAGGCGTGGCTGAACGGCGCGGTGAAGATCGCGAACATCGGCGCGGCGTATGACTTGACCTATCCCGTCCAGCAGTTGGGCGGCGCGGATGTGCTGTCGTCCCTCGCGGATGGTAGCCATGATTTCGCGAAAGTGCTGAAGGATGCGAAGCGGCCGATGGTCATTCTCGGCACCGGCGCGCTGTCGCGGGCGGATGGCGCGGCGATCGCGGCGCTGGCGGCGAAGATCGCGGGCGATACCGGCATGATCGGGCCCGCGGGTTCTGCGGCCGAGGGCGGCTGGAGCGGGTTCAATGTGCTGCATACGGCAGCGAGCCGCGTGGCGGCGCTGGATCTCGGCTTCGTCAAGGGTCGTGACATCTCTGGCTTCGGCGGGCTGGAGTTCGTGTACCTGCTGGGCGCCGACGAGTTCGACATGGCAACACTGGGCGATGCCTTCGTCGTCTATCAGGGCACGCATGGCGATACCGGTGCGCATCGCGCCGACGTGATCCTGCCGGGCGCGGCCTATACGGAGAAGGAAGGCCTTTACGTGAATTTCGAGGGCCGGGTGCAGCGCGCCAAGCGCGCCGCCTTCCCGCCGGGCGAGGCGAAAGAGGATTGGGCGATCCTGCGTGCGCTGTCCGACGTCGTGGGCCGCCGCCTTCCCTATGACGACCGCGATGCGCTGCGCCAAGCGATCTACGCCGACGCGCCGCATTTCGGCACCTTGCACGAGACGCCCACACATCCCGGCGCCGATCCGGCGATCTGGGGCAACATCGGCGAGGCTGGAACGATCGATACCAGCGCGCCCCTCGAGAGCCCCATCCGCGACTTCTATCTCACCAACCCGATCGCGCGCGCCAGCGTGACGATGGCCGAATGCAGCCGCGTCTTCGTGAGCGGCGCGACGCAGATGGCGGCGGAGTAGGGCGATGGTGCTGATCCCCGCGCTCAACTGGCTGTCGCTGCACATCTTCGGCGTGACGCCACCCTATTGGGTGGCGTGGACCATCGGCGAAGTCGTGCTGATGGCCGTGGTCTGCCTGGTGCTGATGCTGTCCGTCGCCGCCGTCATTCTCGCGGATCGCAAGATCTGGGCAGCAGTGCATCTGCGCCGCGGCCCGAACGTGGTCGGCGCTTTCGGTCTGCTGCAGACCATCGCGGACGCGTTGAAGTTCATCTTCAAGGAGCCGGTGATCCCTTCCGGCGCCAACAAGGTGCTGTTCCTGATCGCGCCGCTGATCACGTCGACGCTCGCGCTCGCAAGCTGGGCGGTGATGCCGGTCGGTGCGGGCGCGGTGTTCTCCAACATCAATGTCGGCATCCTCTACATCTTCGCGATCTCCTCACTCGGCGTGTATGGCGTGATCGTGGCGGGCTGGGCGTCGAACTCGAAATACGCCTTCCTCTCCGCCCTGCGCGCAGCGGCGCAGATGGTGTCCTACGAGGTCTCCATCGGCTTTGTGATGATCACGGTGCTGTTGTTCGCGGGTTCGCTGAACCTGTCCGCCATCGTGCATGCGCAGGAGCATTGGTGGTTCGGTTTCACCATGCTGTTCCCGATGTTCGTGATCTTCTTCATCTCCTCGCTGGCGGAAACGCAGCGGCCGCCCTTCGACCTGCTGGAAGCGGAGTCGGAACTCGTCGCCGGCTTCATGGTGGAATATTCGGCAACGCCGTTCCTGCTGTTCTTCCTGGGCGAATATCTCAACGTCATGCTGCTCTGCTGCCTGATGACGGTGCTGTTCCTGGGCGGCTGGCTGCCGGTGTTCGGGCTTGCGTTCATTCCGGGCCCCGTGTGGTTCATCCTGAAGGCCTCGTTCCTGTTCTTCATGATGGCCATGGTGAAGGCGATCGTGCCGCGCTACCGCTATGACCAGCTCATGCGCTTGGGCTGGAAGGTGTTCCTGCCTGTGTCGCTCTTGTGGGTGGTTTTGACCTCCGCCTGGGTCGTGTTCCACCCGTTTGGAGGTACCTGATGGCATTCCTCGACCGCACCGCCCGCTCCATCTTCCTGTGGGAGTTCGTGACGAGCTTTATCCTCGCCATGCGCTATTTCTTCCGCCCGAAGGCGACGCTCAACTATCCCTTCGAGAAGGGCCCGCTGTCGCCCCGTTTCCGCGGCGAGCACGCGTTGCGCCGTTATCCCAATGGTGAAGAGCGCTGCATCGCCTGCAAGCTGTGCGAGGCGATCTGCCCGGCGCTGGCCATCACCATCGAAGCCGAGCCGCGCGAAGACGGCAGCCGCCGTACCACGCGCTACGACATCGACATGGTGAAGTGCATCTATTGCGGCCTCTGCCAGGAAGCCTGCCCGGTGGACGCCATCGTGGAAGGCCCGAACTTCGAATTCGCCACCGAGACGCGCGAAGAGCTGCTCTACGACAAGGCGCGGCTGCTCGCGAATGGCGACCGCTGGGAGCGCGAGATCGCGCGCAATCTCGAGATGGATGCGCCCTACAGATGATCTCTTTCTCTCACACCCCCCCCACACACCCACTCCACGTCATGGCCGGGCTTGTCCCGGCCACCCATATTCCAGAGTCTCACCGGAGAAACTCTGGAATATGGATGGCCGCCACGAGGGCGGCCATGACGGTTAGGGGTTGGGGCGCTAAGAGCAAAGGCGAGGTGTGCCAATGATCTTGCAGACCATCGCCTTTTACTTTTTCTCAGCGATCCTCTTGCTCTCCGCATTGATGGTGATCGCGGCGCGCAACCCGGTGCATTCGGTGTTGTTCCTGATCCTCGCCTTCTTCAACGCGGCGGGACTGTTCGTGCTGCTGGGCGCGGAGTTCCTGGCGATGATCCTGGTCGTCGTCTATGTCGGCGCGGTGGCGGTGCTGTTCCTGTTCGTGGTGATGATGCTCGACATCGATTTCGCGGAGCTGAAACGCGGGATGATGCAATACCTGCCGCTGGGCGCGCTCTTGGGTCTGGTGCTCGCCGGTGAGCTCATCATCGTGAGCAGCGTCTGGAGCAATGGCGCGCAGAGCCTGCCGCGCGCGGCGACGGGCGGCCTCACCAACACCGAGGCGCTTGGCCATGTGCTCTATACGGACTACGTCTACTACTTCCAGATCGCGGGCCTTGTGCTGCTGGTCGCCATGATCGGCGCCATCGTGCTGACCTTGCGCTCGCGGCCGGGCGTGCGGCGCCAATCCATCTCCACGCAGAACGCGCGCACGCCGGCGATGTCGGTCGCCATGGTCGATGCGAAACCGGGCGAGGGCGTGCAATGACCATCGGGCTCACGCATTACCTGACGCTTGCCGCCATCCTTTTCACCATCGGCGTGCTGGGCATCTTCCTGAACCGGAAGAACGTCATCATCATCCTGATGTCCATCGAGCTCATCCTGCTGGCGGTCAACATCAACTTCGTCGCCTTCTCGGCCTATCTGGGAAATCTGGTGGGGCAGGTCTTCGCGCTGTTCGTGCTGACGGTGGCGGCGGCGGAAGCGGCCATCGGGCTGGCCATCCTGGTCGTCTATTTCCGCAACCGCGGCTCCATCGCCGTGGAAGACGTCAACGTGATGAAGGGCTGACCCGGTGTACGCTGCGATCGTCTTCCTTCCCATCCTGGGCTCGGCCATCGCCGGTCTGTTCGGCCGGCTGATCGGCGCGCGGCTTTCCGAACTCGTGACGACGGCGCTGTTGTTCACCTCTGCCGCGCTGTCCTGCTACGCGTTCTACCATGTGGCACTGCTCGGCCAGTCGCTGATCATCCCGCTCATGCCGTGGATCACGTCGGGCGACTTCACCGCAAGCTGGACCATCCGCGTCGATACGCTGACGGCCGTGATGCTGGTGGTGGTGACGGGCGTGTCGAGCCTCGTGCATCTCTATTCCGTCGGCTACATGCATGAAGATCCCAGCCGGCCGCGCTTCTTCTCTTATCTCTCGCTCTTCACCTTCGCGATGCTGATGCTGGTGACGGCGAACAACTTCCTGCAGATGTTCTTCGGCTGGGAGGGCGTGGGTCTCGCCTCCTACCTGCTGATCGGCTTCTGGTATGAGCGCCCGTCGGCCAACGCCGCCGCCATCAAGGCCTTCGTGGTCAACCGCGTGGGCGATTTCGGCTTCGCGCTGGGCATCTTCGGCGTGTTCACCATCTTCCACACACTGGACTTCGACACGGTGTTCAAGGCCGTGCCCGCGCAAGTGGGCCACACCTTCCTCTTCGCCGGGCACCAGGTCGATGTGATGACGACCTTGTGCCTGCTGCTCTTCGTGGGCGCGATGGGCAAGTCGGCGCAGTTCCTGCTCCACACCTGGTTGCCGGACGCGATGGAGGGCCCGACGCCCGTCTCCGCGCTCATCCATGCCGCCACCATGGTGACGGCGGGCGTGTTCCTGGTCTGCCGCTGCTCGCCGATGTTCGAGCATGCGCCGGTGGCGCTGGAGTTCGTCACCTTCATCGGCGCGACCACCGCCTTCTTCGCGGCCTCGGTCGGCCTGTTCCAGAACGACATCAAGCGGGTGATCGCCTATTCCACCTGCTCGCAGCTTGGCTACATGTTCGCCGCCGCCGGTGTCTCGGCTTACGGCAACGCCATGTTCCATCTCTTCACGCACGCCTTCTTCAAGGCCCTGCTGTTCCTTTCCGCCGGCGCGGTGATCCATTCGATGCATCACGAGCAGGACATGCGGAAGATGGGTGGGCTCGCCAAATACATCCCGTTCACCTGGGCGATGATGCTGATCGGCAATCTGGCGCTGACGGGCGTCGGCCTCCCGATCCTGGGCATCGGCACCGCCGGTTTCTATTCCAAGGACGGCATCATCAACGCGACGTTCCTTTCGCACGCGCCGATGGCGACCTACGCCTTCGTGATGACGCTGACGGCGGCGCTGATGACCTCGTTCTATTCCTGGCGCCAATTCCTGATGACCTTCCACGGCCCCTATCGCGGCGCCAAGGCGCCCGAACATCTCGACCATGCCGAGGCGGAGGAGCCCGGCGACGATCATGGCCATCACGCCATCGACCTCTCCGAAGTTCACGAGTCGCCGCTCTCCATGCTGGCGCCGCTGGCGGTGCTGGCGGTGGGCGCGCTGATGGCGGGCGCGCTGTTCGACAACATGTTTGTCGGTGGCGTGAGCCACGATTTCTGGCGCACATCGCTCGCGGCCGTCACGGGTCACGGCGGCGAGGGCGAAGTGCCGCTTTGGGTGGAGTTCGCGCCCTTCGTGGTGACGATCCTGGGCTTTTGCGTGGCCTATTATTACTACGTGCTGCATCCCGAGCTGCCGCCGAAAATGGCGGCGAAGGGCGGGCTACTCTACAAGTTCCTCTACAACAAGTGGTACTTCGACGAGCTCTACGATTTCCTCTTCGTGCGCCCCACTTTCTGGATCGGCCGCACACTTTGGAAGATCGGCGACGGCAAGATCATCGACGGGTTCGGGCCGGACGGCATCGCCGCCCGCGTGATGGACGCCACGCGCGGTGCCGTGCGCCTGCAATCCGGTTACGTCTTCCACTACGCCTTCGCCATGCTGCTCGGCGTGGTGGGGCTGGCGACCTGGTTCATGCTGGGAGGGGCGCCCGCTTTCGAAGGCTGGGTTACGTCCGTCGCCAAGATGGTGGGAGGCTGACATGAGCTTTCTCGCCAACCACATCCTCAGCATCGTCACCTTCGTTCCCATGCTGGGCGCGGCGCTCATCCTGGCCTTCCGCACCGCCAATGCGGCACGCTGGATCGCGCTCGGCACCACCTTCGTGACTCTCGCGCTCGCCATCTGGCTGTGGGCGCATTTCGACGGATCGACGGCGGCCTTCCAGTTCGTGGAGCGCGCCAACTGGCTGGGCGGTAATATCGATTACCACATGGGCGTGGACGGCATCTCGATGCTGTTCGTCGTGCTCACCGCGGGACTGATGCCGTTCTGCATCCTCGCCTCGTGGAAATCGATCGAGACCCGCGTGCCGGAATACATGATCGCCTTCCTGGTACTCGAAACCTTGATGATCGGCGTGTTCTGCGCGCTGGACCTCGTGCTGTTCTACGTCTTCTTCGAGGGCGGGCTGATCCCGATGTTCCTCATCATCGGCGTGTGGGGCGGCAAGCGGCGCGTCTATGCCAGCTTCAAGTTCTTCCTCTACACGCTTCTCGGCTCCGTGCTGATGCTGCTCGCCATCATGTGGATGTATCTCTATGCGGGCACCACGGATATCGAGGCGCTGCTGGCCCATCCCCATTTCCCGGTGGCGATGCAGACCTTCCTGTGGTTCGCTTTCTTCGCAAGCTTCGCGGTGAAGATGCCGATGTGGCCGGTGCACACCTGGCTGCCCGACGCGCATGTCGAGGCGCCGACGGCGGGCTCCGTCATCCTGGCCGGCATCCTGCTGAAGATGGGCGGTTACGGATTCCTGCGCTTCTCGCTGCCGATGTTCGCCAGCGCTTCCGCCGAGTTCACGCCGCTGATCTACACGCTCTCCATCGTCGCCATCATCTACACGTCCTATGTCGCCCTGGCGCAGGAGGACATGAAGAAGCTGATCGCCTATTCGTCGGTGGCGCATATGGGTTTCGTGACGATGGGGCTCTTCACCCTCACGCGGCAGGGCCTGGACGGCGGCATCTTCCAGATGCTCTCCCACGGCGTCGTCTCCGGCGCGCTGTTCCTCTGCGTCGGCGTGATCTACGACCGCATGCACACGCGCGAGATCTCGGCCTATGGCGGCCTTGTGGCGCGCATGCCCATCTATGCCGCGTGTTTGATGGTGTTCGCGCTCGCCAATGTCGGCTTGCCGGGCACGGGCGGCTTCGTGGGCGAGTTCCTGACCATGCTGGGCGCGTTCCGCGTCAACACCTGGGTCGCGATCTTCGCCGCCACCGGCGTGATCCTCTCCGCCGCCTATATGCTCTATCTCTATGGCCGCGTGATCTTCGGCAAGCTGGTGAAGCCGGCGCTGCAGACGATCCAGGACCTCAGCGTGCGCGAGATCGCCATCCTGGCGCCGCTTGTGGTCGCCACGCTTGTGATGGGCATCTATCCCAACTTCGTCTTCCAGGTGACGGGCGCCTCGGTGCAGCACCTGCTGGACCAGAACAAGGTGTCGCTCGCCTTCGACCATGCCTCGGTCAAGGAGGCCGCGCGATGAACGGGTTCTCCACCGATGTGATGACGCTTCTGCCCGAGCTGGTGCTCGCGGGCGGGGCGATGGTGCTGTTGCTGCTGGGCGCGATACGCGGCGAGAAGCAGGTGGCGCTGGTCTCCTGGCTCGCCATCGTGCTGCTGGCCGGGGTGGCGTACCTCGTGATGATGCCCGTCTCGCAGGCGACGCATGCCTTCGGCGGCGCGTTTGTGGTCGATCCCTTCGCGCGCTTCGCGAAAGTGCTGATCCTGTTGGGCTCGGGCCTCGCGCTGCTCATGGCGCAGGATTTCCTGAAGATCGAGGGCCTCGCCAAGTTCGAATTCCCCGTGCTGGTGCTGCTCGCGACCACCGGCATGATGCTGATGGTCTCCGCCTCCAGCTTCATCGCGCTCTATATGGGGCTGGAGCTGCAGAGCCTGGCGCTCTATGTGCTCGCCGCCTTCCACCGGGATTCGCTGCGCTCGACGGAGGCGGGGCTGAAGTATTTCGTCCTCGGCGCGCTCTCGTCCGGCATGATGCTGTACGGCATCTCGCTGATCTACGGCTTCACCGGCACGACCGATTTCGCGGGCGTGGCGGCTGTGGCCAGCCATGGCGTCGGCATCGGGCTCATCTTCGGCATCGTGTTCCTGATCTCCGGTCTTGCCTTCAAGATCTCCGCCGTGCCGTTCCACATGTGGACGCCGGACGTCTATGAAGGGGCGCCGACGCCCATCACCGCCTTCTTCTCCATGTCGCCCAAGGTGGCGGCGATGATCCTGTTCCTGCGCGCCATGCTGGGCGCGCTCGGGCCCGCCATCCATCAATGGCAGCAGATCATCATCGCGATCTCCGTGCTGTCGATGGCGCTGGGCGCGGTGGCGGCCATCGGCCAGACCAACATCAAGCGCCTGATGGCCTACTCCTCCATCGGCCATATGGGCTACGCGCTCTTGGGCCTCGCCGCCGGCACACAGATGGGCATCAAGGGCGTGCTCATCTATCTCGCCATCTATGTGCTGACCAATGCCGGCGTCTTCGTCTGCATCCTCGCCATGCGGCGCGACGGCGAGCCGGTGGAGACCATCGCCGATCTCGCAGGATTGGCGCGCACGCGGCCGGGCCTCGCTTTCGCGCTGATGATGTTCATGGTCAGTCTCTCCGGCATTCCGCCTTTCGCGGGCTTCTTCGCCAAGTTCTACGTCTTCCTCGCCGCCATCGACGCGCATCTCTACATCCCGGCGGTGCTGGGCGTGGTGGCGAGCGTGGTTGGCGCCTATTACTATTGGCGCATCTTCAAGGTGATGTATTTCGACGAACCGGCCGCGCCGTTCGACCGCGAGCTGGGCGCGCCGCTCAACTTCATCCTCGCCGCGTCAGCTGCCTTCACGCTGCTCTTCATCGTGGGCGCGCCTTTCGTGGTCAACGCGGCCGACGCCGCCTCGCGGACGCTGATCCCGTGACGGCATGGCCGGTGGGCTACGCGCTGAAGAGCTTCGACGCGATCGATTCCACCAACGAAGAAGCGCGCCGCCTGGCCGCCATGGGCGAGCGCGGCCCTCTTTGGATCGAAGCCGCGCGGCAGACGGCCGGCCGCGGCCGCCGTGGCCGGAGCTGGGAGTCGCCCGCCGGAAACCTCGCCGCCACGCTCTTGATCGCGCCGGGCAAACCGGCCGCCGAATGCGCGCAGCTCTCTTTCGTCGCCGCCGTGGCCGCGGTTGACGCAGTGGCAAGTTTCGCGGGCAATGCCGAGGTGAAGGCCAAATGGCCGAACGATGTGCTGGCGGATGGCCGCAAGCTCGCGGGCATCCTGCTCGAATCCCAAGGCGACTGGCTCGCCATGGGCGTCGGCATCAACCTCGCGCATTTCCCTCCCGATACGGAGTTTCCGGCGACCTCTCTCGCGGCCTTGGGCGTGCCCGCGCCGGATCGCCACGACGCACTCACCCAACTCGCCGCCCAATTCGCGAAATGGTATGAGACATGGCGCGGCCAGGGCTTCGGGCCCATCCGCGAGGCATGGCTGGCGCGCGCGGCGGGACTGGGCAAACGCATCCGCGCCCGTCTCGCGCAAGGGGAGCATGTGGGCGTGTTCGAAGGCATCGACGAAACAGGCGCGCTGATCCTGCGCGAGGACGGCGGCAAGACGCGGACAGTGTCGGCAGGGGAAGTATTTTTCGGATGACACATCTTTATCCTGAAGCCACACACCCACACACCCAAAACGTCATGGCCGGGCTTGTCCCGGCCACCCATACCCGCAGTGGAAAAAGTAAAAGCGCCGACCGTCATCGTCTTCTTCTGCAAAGACCGTGTTTATGGGTGGCCGGGACAAGCCCGGCCATGACGAAGGGAAGGGGTAGGAAATAGCGTCATGCTGCTCGCCATCGATGCCGGCAATACCAACATCGTCTTCGCCGTGCATGACGGCCAGGAGACGCGCGCGGAATGGCGCGCCGTGACGCAGGCCACGCGCACCGCCGACGAATATGCCGTGCTGCTCCAGCCGCTGCTGCAGCTCGAAGGGCTCAGCTTCGGCGACATCGATGCGGCCATCATCGCGACCGTGGTCCCGTCGGCGCTGTTCGGATTGCGCCAGCTTTGCCGCCGCTATGTGAAATGCGAGCCGCTGGTGATCGGCGAGGTCAATGTCGATCTCGGCATCGAGGTGCTGGTGGACCGCCCGGCCACCGTGGGCGCGGACCGTCTGGTCAACGCGGTCGCGGCGCACGAACGTTACAAGGGCGCGCTGATCGTGGTCGATTTCGGCACCGCGACGACCTTCGACGTGGTGGACGAAGCTGGAAACTATCAGGGCGGCGTCATCGCGCCGGGCGCCAATGTCTCGGCGGAGGCGCTGCATCAGGCCGCGGCACTTCTGCCGCGCGTCGCCGTGCAGCGCACGCAGAACATCATCGGCAAGGACACCGTTCCGGCCATGCAATCCGGCCTCTATTGGGGCTATATCGGGCTGATTGAGGGCTTAGTGGCGCGCATCAAGCAGGAATACGGCGCGCCGATGACGGTGATCGGAACGGGCGGCCTCGCCAACCTCTTTCATCGCCAGACGCAAGTGCTCGACCATCTCGATCCAGACCTCACCATCCGCGGCCTCATCATGATCTATCAGCGCAACGCCTCGAAAATCGGGAAGCCTGCTTCGTGACGAAACACGAGGACGCGTTGGTGCTTCTCCCGCTCGGCGGCGCGGGCGAGATCGGCATGAACTTCAACGCCTATGGCTTCGGGCCGCCCGATGCGCGCAAATGGATCGTGGTGGATTGCGGCGTGCTGTTCGGCCGCGAGACCGACACGCCGGGCGTCGACGTCATCATGCCCGACATCAAATTCCTCACCGAAAACCGCGAGGACGTGCTGGCCATCGTGGCGACGCATGCGCATGAGGATCACATTGGCGCCATCGGCCATCTGTGGCCGCAATTGCAATGCCCCGTCTACGCCACGCCCTTCACCGCGCGGCTGATCGAGGACAAATTGTTCGAGGTGGGGCTGGACGAGCGCGTGCGCCCGCGCGTGGTGCCGCTGGGCGGCAAGCTGACGCTGGGGCCGTTCGCCATCGAATTCCTCTCCATCACGCATTCGATCCCCGAGCCCAACGCGCTCGTCATCCGTACGCCGTTGGGCACCGTGCTGCACACCGGCGACTGGAAGCTCGATCCCGATCCCATCATCGGCGAGCCGACGGACGAAGCCGCGTTCCGCAAAGTCGGCGACGAAGGCATCCTCGCCGTCGTCTGCGACTCCACCAATGCGCTGGTGCAGGGCCATTCGGGCTCGGAAGCCGACGTGAAGAAAGGCCTCACCGATCTCATCGGCACCTTGAAGGGCCGGGTGGCGGTAACGTCCTTCGCCTCCAACGTGGCGCGTCTCGACACGGTGGCGAAGGCCGCGAAGGCGCATGGCCGCACGGTGGCGCTGGTTGGCCGCTCGATGCACCGCATCGTCGGCGCCGCGAAGGAGACGGGCTACCTCAAGGATTTCCCCAACGTGGTGGATGAGGCGGATGCCGTGCATCTGCCGGCATCGAAGGTGCTCTATCTCTGCACCGGCAGCCAGGGCGAGGCGCGGGCGGCCCTGTCGCGCATCGCGTCCGGCGATCATCCGAATGTGAGCCTGGGGCAGGGCGACGCGGTGATCTTCTCCTCGCGCATCATCCCCGGCAACGACATCGCGATCCATGAGTTGCACAACAAGCTGGCGGCGCTCGGTGTCGAAGTGCTGACCACCGAGGACCATTTCGTCCACGTCTCCGGCCATCCGGCGCGCGAGGAGCTCGCGGAGATGTATCGCTGGACGCGGCCGCAGATCGCCGTGCCGGTGCATGGCGAGGTGCGCCACATGGCCGAGCATGCGCGGCTGGCACGTTCGTTACAGGTGCCGCAGGCCGTCACCATCGAGAATGGCCAGATGCTGCAACTCGCCCCTGGCCGCGCCACGATCATCGACGAAGTGCCCTCGGGCCGCATCTATCTCGACGGCCGCATCAAGGTGGAGTCAGGCCTCGGGCTTACTCGCGCGCGCCGCTCATTGGCCTTTGCGGGCTTCATCGGCGTCACGCTTCCGCTGAACCAGAAGGGCCGCGTCGCCGGCGAACCCGCGTTCTTCCTCGAAGGCATCCCGGAGCCTGTGCATCAGCACATCCAGGCCGCCGTCGAGGAGGCGCTCCGCCGCTACAATCCCAAAAAGGGCGACGAAGAGGCGCTCAAAGAACAAATCCGCCGCGCCGCCCGTAGAGCCGCCAACGACGCCTGGGGCAAGAAGCCCGTGACGCGAGTGGAAGTGGTGTGGGTGTAGGATTTTTCACCTCCCCCCTGCGGGGGTTGGTAGCGACAGCGTACCAACGAAAATGCGAAGCATTTTTCGGTTGGGGGAGGGCCCCGCGCGCAGAGTCCTCCACCCGTAAAATGCGAAGGGCATTTTACGACCTCCCCGCAAGGGGGAGGTTGGTTGAGCTTTTCCGGCCAACGCGCGAATATGGCGCCAGCGCTATTTCGAGGAACCACTCCATGATCGGCCGTCTCAACCATGTCGCGATCGCGACGAAGGACATCAAGAAAGCCGCCGCGGTCTATCGCGATACGCTGGGCGGCAAGGTTTCCGGCGAGGTGGCGCAGCCGGATCATGGCGTGACCACCGTGTTCGTCGACCTCGGCAACACCAAGATCGAGCTGCTGGAGCCGCTGGGCGACAACTCCCCCATCGCCAAGTTCCTGGAGAAGAACCCGAACGGCGGCATGCATCATGTCTGCTACGAGGTAGACGACATCTACGCGGCGCGCGACCAGATGAAGAAGATGGGCGCCACCATCACCGGCACGGGCGAGCCGCGCATCGGGGCGCATGGCAAGCCGGTCATCTTCCTGCATCCGAAGGATTTCGTGGGTACCCTGGTCGAGTTGGAACAGGCGTGACCTTCCTCATCGTCCACTGGGCGGTTCTCGTCAGCGCCTACACGATCCTGTGGTTCCTGACGCTGTTCTGCCTGTTCCCCATCGGCCTCGGCACGGTGGACAAGGAGACGGGCGCGCCCGCCAGTCCGCGCCTGTTGCTGAAGATGGGCTGGGCCACGGGGATCGCCACTGTCCTCTATATCGGTTTCTATATCCTGATCCTGACGAAGGTCATCGACGTCTAGCGGGCCGTTTCGCCGATCCCTCGTGCGGATTATAGTGACTGCGCCTGGGTTAGGGGTGCGCCGTGCTGTCTTCCATTTTCGCCATGATGCTGGTCGCGTTCCCGAAGTCCTACACCATACCGTCGGTATCGATGGAGCCCACCTTCGAGGCGGGCGACATCTTCCTCGTCACGGTCGGCGGCGCCTATACGCCCAAACGCGGAGACGTTGTCATCTTCAAGGTGGCCAACAAGTACTCGCCGGATTACATGAAGGATTACGTCAAGCGCGTCATCGGCCTGCCGGGCGACCACATCCAGATGATCGATAGCTGCCTCTACCTGAACGGCAAGATCGTGCCCCGGGTGAAGGTGCAGGACTATGTCGAGACGGTCCACGGGACCGCCCACCACGTCGACCAGTTCCGCGAGACCCTGCCCGGCGGCAAGAGCTATCTGACGCTCGACCGCGACCGGTATGGTCCGCTCGACAACACGGGTCTCTATGTCGTGCCGGCCGGCTACTACTTCATGATCGGCGACAACCGCGACAACTCCAAAGACAGCCGCGACGACGGCTACGTGCCCGCCGCCGACATCGTCGGGCCGGCCACCACCACGATAATGTCGGGCGGCCACTTCGTCTGGCGCCCTGTGGACTAGCCGCGATTAACTAGCTGAAGGCCAAGGCTTGACTCAGAAGCCGCCGGACGGAACGCTCCGCCCATGGGGTGTGCGATGCGTGGATTTGCCTGGATTTTCGTGATTTTGGTGGCCGCTGGCCTCGCCGCGCCGGCCAATGCCGCGCCGTGGCGGGTAACAAAAGATCATTGGTCGGACGCGGACGAGAAGGGCTTCGGCGCGTTCGTCCAGGCGCTGGGCGAGACCGATTGCTCCTCCTCCGAGAGTTGCCTGCGCAACGCGGCCAACCCGTACCGCAAGACCGACCAGCATTTCGTCGACATCGACGTGGATTGCGCCAAGCTGCCCTACCTGCTGCGGGCTTATTACGCCTGGAAGAACGGGCTGCCGATGTCGTTCGTCAACGGCGTGTCGGGCGAGGGCGGTGATCTGCGTTACACCAAGACCGCCAACCGCGCGACCTCACGCCACGACATGATCGACCGCGGCGCGGGGATCGACGCGCCGCATGAGATCGTGGGCATGCTGGAGACGGTGTTCTCCGGAACCTACCGTACCGATGCGGGCGAGAAGGCGGGCGTGCTGTCGGATTTCTATTCGCCGGCGTTGCAGCCGGGCTCCATCCACCCGGGCTCCATTGTCTATGACGTGAACGGCCATGTCGGCATCGTCTACAAGGTCGACGATCATGGCCGCGTCTACTACATGGACGCGCATCCGGATTTCTCCATCAGCCGCAGCGTCTATGGCGCGCAGTTCGGCCGCAGCCCCGCGCGGTTGGGCGGCGGCTTCAAGAACTGGCGGCCGTTCAAGCTGGTGGGCGCGCACAAGGACTCGGCGGGCCATCTGATGGGCGGGCACATGGCTTACGCGGAGAACAACCAGATCGCGGATTACTCGCTCGTCCAGTACAACGGCACGGAGCCCAATCCGAAAGAGGATCCGCTGAAGGCGCGCTATGTCTATAACGGCACGGCGCTGGGCTTCTACGAATATGCCCGCGTGGCGATTTCCGGCGGCAAGATGGATTTCAATCCGATCTACGAGTTGAAGATCACGATGCAGACGCTCTGCAACGATCTGGGCGACCGCGCGCAATTCGTCGACCAGGCCGTGTCAGAGGGTTATCCCAACAAGGATCATCCCGCGCGCCTGCCGGACAATATTTACGGCTCGCAGAACAACGATTGGGAGCAATACTCCACGCCCTCGCGCGATGCCCGCATCAAGACGGCGGCGGCGCAGTTCTACAAGGACATGCAGGAGATGATCCGGCTGTGGCAGAACCGCGATCCGCGCATCGCCTATGACGGCGAGTTCCTGAAGGCCGATCTGCAGAAGGCCTATGACGAGCAGAGCGAGGCCTGCAAGATCACCTATCTCTCCTCCGGCAAGCATCCGGTGACGATGACCTATGACGACATGATGAAGCGGCTGTTCCTCATGTCGTTCGATCCCTATCACTGCATCGAGCTGCGCTGGGGCGCGCAAGGCGACGAACGCGCGAGCTGTCCGGACGGCAAGGACAAGGGCCGCTGGTACGGCGCCGAGCAACGCCTGCGCAACCAGCCCGACCGGACCTACGAAGCGCAGATGGGCTTCAACATCGCCGAGCTGAACGAAAAGGCCAAATGGACCGGCATCGACACGCCGCCACCCGTGGACGTGAAAAGCCTGATCGACACCATGGGCGACCAGGTACCGTTCTCCGGCATGGCGGCGGTGGGGCATTAGACGCTAGTTGCGAGGTGATGGGCGCGTGACCCGGGTTTTCTCGATCTTTGGTCTTTGTGCGCTGATCGCGCTTGGCTGCGAACACGCTTCAGCGGCTGTTTGGCAGCCCTCTCCGGGGCATGCGCAAATGCCGATATGGCCGAGCGCGGCGCCAGACGCCAAGCCCACGCCGGGGCCGGAATCCGTGGTGACCGTAAACCATCCCGTCGCCGGGCGCCCTTGGCTCGCGATCCTGGACATCTCGCGGCCGACGCTGACGGTCTATTCCCCCAAAGGGAAGAACACCGGGGCCGCGGTGGTGGTGCTTCCCGGCGGCGGTTTTGAAGTGCTGGCGATCGACCTCGAAGGCACCGAAGTCTGCGACTGGCTGACATCCAAAGGCATCACTTGCGTTCTCTTGAAGTATCGCGTCCCGAGCGAGCCTTATGATTGGCACTGCGATTGCCGCCCCGACGGTCTCGCGACATCGACGCGGTCGCTTCAGGATGTGCAAAGAACCATGGGGCTGCTGCGCCTCCACGCGGCGGAGTGGCATATCGATCCACACAAGATCGGCGTGCTGGGGTTTTCGGCGGGCGGATACCTGGCCGCGGAAATCAGCACGAAATATCAGCGACGCCTGTACACGCCGCTGGACGACGCCGACAAGCAAAGCGCCCGCCCGGATTTCGCCGTGCTCGTCTATCCGGGACATCTCGCGCCGGGCAAGGCGGATAGAACCACTTTGAATCCGAATGTTCCCGTCACGCCCGAAACGCCGCCCACACTCCTGGTGCAGGCGGAAGACGACAAGACAGACGGCGTGAATCAATCCCTGGCCTACTACGCGGCGCTGAAGAAAGCCGGCGTCCCGGTGGAGATGCATCTCTACGCGCAAGGCGGGCATGCGTTTGGCCTGCGGCGGACACAGTTTCCGATCACCGGCTGGCCGCAATTGGCCGAGAGGTGGCTGCGTACAATTGGGATGATATCGCAGTAACGGAATCTAGGCTTTCTTGGTTTTGGCGGCTTTCGCGGGCGCTTTCTTCTTAGACTTGCCCCGGTTGTATTCCACAGCCGCACTGACGAGCGCTTTGAACGTTTTCTCGTCCACCGTCTCGTCCTCGTGGAAGTCGATGGCGCGGCGCACATTGCCTTCGAGGCTCGAATTGAAGAGGCGCGCGGGATCCTTCAGCGCCGCGCCGTTGGCGAAGGTGAGCTTCACCACGGCCTTGTAGGTCTCGCCGGTGCAGAGGATGCCGTCATGTTCCCACACCGGAACGCCGCGCCACTTCCAGGTCTCGATCGCCTCGGGGTCGGCCTGTTTGATCAAGGCGCGCAGGCGGGCGAGCATCTTGCCCCGCCAATCGCCCAACTCCTTGATCCGCGCATCGATGAGTTTCGAGGCGGCTGCGCCTTCTTCCATGGTCGTTGCCTTTCGGAAATGTCCTACCAGCGCTTCAACTGGGTGATCTGGATAAGGTTGCCACAAGTGTCGTCAAGCTGCGCGATGGTCGCGCCGGGCACCTCCGCCGGCGGCTTGGCGAATATGGCGCCGCGCGCTTTGATGCGCTCGTAATCGCCCTTGACGTCGTCGGTGAAGAAGTTGGCCGCGGTCTGGCCCTGTTGGAACAGGGCTTGCTGGTAGGCCTTGGCCGCGGGGTTGTTGTTGAGCGCGAGCTGCAGCTCGGTTCCCTCCGGCTCATCGGGCGAGACGACGGTCAGCCAGCGATACGGCCCGTTGCTGAAATCGGCTTTCTTGGTGAAGCCCAGCGTTTCGGTATAGACGCGCAAAGCCTTTTCCTGATCGTCCACCATACACGCTCGTCAGCTTGATCTTCATTTTCCTGTCCTTGGTTGGGGGCTTTTCACCCGTAGCTTCAATCGTCGCGCGCCACGACCTGCTCGAGGTTCGCGAAGAATTTCTGCCAGCCGAATTTCGCGCCTTGGTAATTCTGCGGCCGGTCCGGGCTGAAGCCGGATTGCTCCATGCGCAAATGGGTGCCGGTGCTCGTGGGCGTAAGAGTCCAGGTGACGACGGTCCCCAGGCCCATCGCGCCCCATGTGTAGGCCAGCGCCTTCTCCGGCTCGACCGTCAGGACCTGACAGTCCACGCTGCCCCAGTTGGCGCTCAGCGTGAAGCGGTGGTCCACGACAGGCGCGAAGTCGTTCTTCATCAGCCACTCCGCGATGAGGTGCGGCTGGGTCAGCGCGCGCCAGATCTTTTCCGGCGGAAACGGGATGTCGCGCTCGACGACGACGGACAGCGTCTCGGCCGTGTTCATTGGTCCATCCTTTTGAGGAGATCTTCGAGGGCATCGAACCGGCTCTGCCAGAAGCCGACCATGTCGCTCGTCCAGTCGATCAGCGGGGCCAGCGCGGTGAGCTGCGCGCTGTAATGCGTCTGGCGCCCTTCATGGCGGCCGCTGACCAGGCCCGCCTGCGTCAGCACGCCGAGATGCTTCGAGACGGCCGGTTGCGAGACGCCGGCCTGCGCCGTGAGCGCCGCCACCGTCTGCTCGCCCTCGCGGCACAACCGCTCGAAAATGCCCCGCCGGGTGGGATCGGCGAGCGTTCGAAAGAGCAGGTCGTGCGCACTTTGCATGGCGGATTGATAACCCATTGGCTATGGGACGGATGTATAACCGTCTGGATATGCATCGGTCAAGGGTCCACCTCGCAACAGAACTCCCAAGACTAACATTTGATAATCACTTTGGTTTTACTGGCCGCAAAGCGATCAGTAACCAGTTGCATCTAAAGTCCCTTCCCATGAGAGGGAAAGCGACAATCCTAGGCGCGGTTCTATTGTGCGCTGCCGTACAGGCGCGGGCGGCGACGGTCGCCGTGTCGGTTTCCGACATGGGCGGGAAACCCGCGGCCAATGCCGTGGTCGAGCTGGTGGCCGATGCGCCATCCGCTGCGTCTGGCGGCCACGTCCCCGCCGAGGCGGTGATCGATCAGCGGCACGAAACGTTCCTTCCGCTCGTCAGCCTGGTGCGCAAGGGCGGCGCGGTGACCTTCACCAACAACGACACGACCATGCATCAAGTCTATTCGTTCTCGCCCATCAAGCAGTTCCAGTTCGAGATCGATCGTGGGCAGCGGTCCAAGCCCGTGGTGTTCGACAAGCCGGGCGTAGCCTCCATCGGCTGCAACATTCACGACCAGATGATCACTTACGTCTATGTCGCGGAGTCTCCCTATGCGGCGATGACGGATGCGGCCGGCGATGTCAGCTTCGAGAACGTTCCCGCCGGCGCCTATCGCGCACAGGTCTGGCACCCGATGCTGACGCCCGGCAAGCCCGTGCCGCAACAGGCGATAACGGTCGCCAAGGACAACGCGTCGCTCAGCTTCGCGCTTCCCATCACGTCGAGTGCGCCGATGAAGCGCATGCATATGGGAAGCTATTGAGGGGCAGACGATGAGCTTCCGCCGCCGGCTCGCGCTCTTCCTGGTGATCACGCTGGCGGCCGTGCAGGCGCTGACAGCTTTCTTCGCTTATGCCTATCTGCGCCACGACCTGGTCGAGCGCGGCAAGCGCGAACTGGCCGCCGCCATGGTGGTGTTCACCAAGCAGCTCGATTTCCTCTCCGAGCGCGTGGCGGATGGCGTGCAGGTGCTGTCGCTGGACTTCGCGCTGCGCTCGGCCATCGCACAGCAGGACTCCGCGACGGAGCTTTCCGCCTTGCGCAACCACGGCAAGCGCATCGGCGCCACGCGCATGATGATCGTGGGGCTGGATGGCCGCACCACGGCCGATACGGGCGAGGCGGGTGGCCATGGCACCTTCGCCTATCCCGGATTGCTGGAGCAGGCTGCCGCGCAGGACAAAGGCACGGCGCTCGCCACCCTAAGCGGGCGTATCTTCTGGATCGTCGTGGTGCCGGTACGCGCGCCGGTCCCTATCGCTTTCATCGCCGCCTACATTCCGGTCGACGACGCATTGCTGGAGCGGTTGCGCGCCATCTCGTCGGCGCCGCGCGCCATCGTGCTGGCGACGCTTTCGCCCGACAGCCATTGGATGATCGCGGCGGAAAGCGCCAGCCATCCGCGTCATGTCGAGCTTCCCGCCTCGGGCCTGTTCGGCTCGACGGCAGCCGTGACGTCGGAAGACGGCAGCGAACATCTCACCGTCACAGCGCCGCTCAAGACGGCCACGGGCAGCGCGCCGGTCGCAGCGATCTTGGACTACCCGCTGGACGATGCGCTCGCCGCCTATCGCGGCGTGGTGATGCCGACCCTGGCGATGCTGCTGATTGGTTTGATGGCCATGCTGGTCGGCGCGGCGTTGATCGCGCGCGGCGTATCGCGGCCGCTGGAGATGCTGGCCGCCGCCGCCAGGCGCATCGCCACCGGCGACTACACTCCGCCGCCGCGCATCGCGCAGCGCGACGAAGTGGGCCAGCTGGGCGACGCACTCGCGACGATGACGCAATCCATCTCCGAGCGCGAGCATGCGCTGCGCGAGGCGGTGAGCCAGGCCGAGCGCGCGAACGCCGCCAAGTCGCAATTCCTCTCCAATATGAGCCACGAACTGCGCACGCCGCTCAACGCCATCGTGGGCTTCAGCGAGATGATCCGCGAGCAGGTGCTGGGGCCCATTGGCACGCCGCGCTACGCCGATTACGCGCGCGACATCCATGGCGCGGGGCGGCATCTGCTGGCGCTGGTGGAGCGCATGCTGGATCTGGCGGAAGCCGAGGCCAACCGGCTCGTTCTCGCCCGCGCGCCGCTCTCGCCGGGCGCGCAGATGGCCTCCGCCGTCGATGGACTGGCGGAATTCGCGGCGGCGTCCGATGTCGAGATCGCTCGCGATGATTTCGCAACGTGGCCGATGGTGGAGGGCGATGCGCCCAAGCTGAGAGAGGCATTCCACAATCTCGTCCACAACGCGATCCGCTTCACACCCGCCGGCGGGCGCGTCTCCATCACGGGCCATGGCGAGGGCCAACGCGTTTCCATCCGCATTGCCGACAGCGGCATCGGCATGGACGACGAGCTGCTGAAGACGGTGGTGCATCCGTTCCACCGCGTGCGCTCCGCCTTCGACGGCAAGAACCAGGGCGCCGGCCTGGGCCTCTCTTTCGCCAAGGCCGTCATCGATCTGCATGGCGGCGCGCTGTCGCTGGAGAGCCGTGTGGGCCAGGGCACCATCGTGACGATCCACCTGCCGGTGGCGGGCGCGATCAGCAAGGCGGCGTGACGATGCGCTGGGGACTGATCTTGGCCGCACTCGCGCTGGCGACGCCCGCCACGGCGCAGCAATTCGACTTCCGCGGCTACGCGGATTTCCGTCTGGTCGTGCCGGGCGGCAACGAACGGTCCTGGCTCGACGGCGGCCTGGGCAAGCTGCGTTACGGCAAGGGCGGCTCCGGCTTCCAGTTCGCGGGCGCGGTGGGCGAGGGCACGCTGCGCCTTACGCCGGAGCTCTCTGTCGTCGGGGTGGCGCGCGTGGAGCCGGAGCAGCGGACCTTCGCGGACGTGCTCGAATCCTATGTCCGCTACAAGCCGGTTTCGACCACGCAATGGCGCTGGTCGGTGAAGGCCGGCGCTTTCTTCGCGCCGATGTCGCTGGAGAACAGCGAACTCGGCTGGTCGCCATATTGGACGCTCACGCCCTCCGCGATCAATTCCTGGTTCGGCGAGGAGCTGCGCACGTTTGGCGCGGAATTCACGCTGGATTGGCGGCGCGACGAGGGCACGCTGAGCTTCACGGCGTCCGCCTACGGCGCCAACGATCCCGCCGGCGTGCTGATGGCCGATCGCGGCTGGGCGATGGACGACCGCCCCACCGGTCTGCTGGACCGCGTGCGGATTTCCGACGCCACGCTCATCCGTATGGGCGACACGCCGCCGGATCGTACGCCGCTGTTCAAGGAGTTCGACCACCGCCCCGGCTGGTATGCCGGCGCTACGTGGAGCGATGCGTCGCAATGGCAGGTGCAGCTTTTCCGCTATGACAACGAGGCCGATCCCTCCGCGCATGAAGACGACTATTTCGCCTGGCGCACCAAGTTCTGGGATGCGGGATTTTCCGGCCACCTCGACGAATTCACGCTGCTCGCCCAGGCCGTGACCGGCACCACGGAGATATCGCCGTCGCCCACCTTCTCCAGCATCACGGATTTCCGTTCGGCCTACGCGTTGCTGGGCTGGGAGCGCGACGAATGGCGCGTCGCCGTCCGTGCCGATCTTTTCCAGACCCGCGCGCACAACAGCTTCGGCGCGTCGCCCGCCACCAGCGAGGACGGCCACGCGCTGACTGCCGCCGTGAGCTGGCTCCCCAACGACTGGCTGAAGCTGACAGGCGAGGTGCTCGCCATCGTCAGCACGCGCGGCGAGCGTATCGTCATCGGCCTCGCGCCGGACCAAAGCGAAACCCAGTTCCAGCTTTCGGCTAGGGTCTATCTCGAATAGCGCCTTACGAATGGTGCGCCATCAGGAGCGGCATCAGGATGAAGCCCGTGCCGTCGGTCAGCCAGTGGCAGATGATGTTGGCCCAGAGATTGCGCCTCCACAGATAGAGCACGGTCAGCACCAGCCCGCCCCAGGCGGCGATGATAACCTGCCCCCAGCCCCAGGACTGCAGATGCGCCATCGAGAACAGCACCCAGGTCAGGAGCGCGGCGGCGAGCGGACTCTTCGTGAGTTCGGCGAGGCGTTCGAAGCCGTAGCCGCGGAACAGCGTCTCCTCCACGACGGCGGCGCGCGTGACGGTCGCCACGCGAAAGAGCAGCGGCGTGGCGATCAGCGCGCCGAGCTGGCGGTTCACGCCCAGATGCATCGCGGGCAGCACGACCTGGAAGGCGAACCCGATGCCCATCACCGCGACGATGCCGGCGATCACGCCCAGCACGATATCCATCGTGCCCGGCGCGCGATAGCCGATGGAAGACAGCGCCTTGTGCTCGACGAACGCCACATAGGCGATGACGGCCGCGAACAGCGCCCACCACAGCACCTCGCCGCCCCAAAGCGGGCCGAACAGGTTCCGCCCCAGATCGCCCAGGTGACAGAACGGCAGACCCAGAGCGAGGACGAGGCCGATGACGATCTGGGTGATGCGCGTGGTGGTCATGTGTGTGCCTCCTGGCGTCCCGCCTAGGAATGCGCGCAGTACACGGAGGGTCAAGGGGAAAGAGGTCCGATTTGCCCTTCTCCCGGCGTTTCCGTACAACAGTGCACCGCAGCAATCACCCGGTTTTCGTGCCATGCGCCTGTCCAAGTATTTCCTGCCGCTCCTGAAGGAGACGCCGTCCGAGGCGCAGATCGTCTCGCATCGCCTGATGCTGCGCGCGGGGCTGATCCGCCAGGAGGCCGCGGGCATTTATGCCTGGCTGCCGCTGGGCATCCGCGTGCTGAAGAAGATCGAGCAGATCGTGCGCGAGGAGATGAACCGCGCCGGCGCCATCGAGATCCTGATGCCGACCTTGCAGCCGTCCGACCTCTGGAAGGAAACCGGCCGCTATGACGCCTATGGCCCCGAGATGCTGCGCATCAAGGACCGGCACGACCGCGAGATGCTCTACGGCCCGACCAATGAGGACATGGTGACGGAGATTTTCCGCGCCTATGTGCGCAGCTACAAGGCGCTGCCGCTGAACCTCTATCACATCCAGTGGAAATTCCGCGACGAGGTGCGGCCGCGCTTCGGCGTTATGCGCGGGCGCGAATTCCTGATGAAAGACGCGTACTCGTTCGACATCGACGCGGAAGCCGCGCGCCGCTCCTATAACCGGATGTATGTCGCGTACCTGCGCACCTTCCGCCGCATGGGGCTGACTACCATCCCGATGCGCGCGGAGACGGGCCCCATAGGCGGAGATCTCTCCCACGAATTCATCGTGCTGGCCGAGACGGGCGAGAGCCAGGTCTATTGCCACAAGGACCTGCTCGACATGGACGTGCCGGGCGAGGATGTGGATTTCAATTCCGATCTCTCCGGCATCGTTGAGCAGCGCACTTCGCTTTATGCCGCCACGTCGGATGTGCATGACGAAGAGCGCTTCGAGAAGGAAGTACCGGAGGACAAGCGCGTGGTCGCCCGCGGCATCGAAGTGGGGCAGGTGTTCTATTTCGGCGACAAATATTCCAAGCCCATGAAGGCCGTCGTGACCGGGCCGGACGGCAAGGATGTACCGGTGCAGGGCGGCTCCTACGGCATCGGCGTGTCGCGCCTCGTCGGCGCCATCATCGAAGCCAGCCATGACGACAACGGCATCATCTGGCCCGAGCCCGTGGCGCCGTTCGACATCGCGCTGATCAACATCAAGTCGGGCGACGCGAAGACCGATGCCGCCTGTGAGGACCTTTACGCCAAGCTGACCTCGGCGGGCCGCGAAGTCCTCTACGACGACACCAACGACCGCCCCGGCGCCAAATTCGCGAGCGCCGACCTGATCGGCATCCCCTGGCAAGTCACCATCGGCCCCCGCGGGTTGGAGAAGGGGTTGATCGAGATCAAAAACCGCGCCACCGGCGCCAAGGAAGAACTCAGCGCCGAAGCAGTCGTGAACAGGTTTGGGGCTTGACGTGTTGTATCCTATAGGATACAGATGATCAAGATCGAACAAACCGCCGAGTTTTCGGATTGGCTGGCTGCGTTGCGAGACAGCAAGGCGCGTACGCGGATTAACGCCCGTATCGACCGTTTGGCGGTTGGTAATCCCGGCGATGTAAAAGCAGTCGGATCCGGTGTTTCCGAATTGCGGATCGATTACGGGCCGGGCTATCGCGTCTACTTCATAAGACGGGGCCAAGCCCTGATCGTTCTATTGGCGGGTGGCGACAAGCGCACGCAGTCAAAAGACATCGCCAAGGCCATCGACTTGGCCCGAAGCGACAAGGAGTAGACATGGGAAAGCTGAAGACACGTCCATATGATTCCGCCGAATACCTGAAAACGGAAAAAGACATCGCGAATTATCTGGAAGCCGTTTTCGAGGATGGCGATCCCGCGCTCATCGCGCATGCGCTCGGCGTAGTGGCGCGCGCAAGGGGCATGACCGAGGTCGCCAAGAACGCGGGCCTGGGACGTGAAAGCCTGTACAAGTCGCTTTCCAAAAAAGGCAACCCCAATATCGGAACGGTCGTCAAGGTCATCCATGCACTCGGTATCTCGATGAAATTTGCCTTCTGAATGACCGATCAGCGGACACAATTCGGGACACGCGGCGTGAATGTCGCGGCTGTAGCGGCAGGCGATGATGCGCGCCCGGCTTCCAACGCCACGCGGCCTTTCGCCGGCTTCGAGTGGATGATCGCGTTGCGCTATCTGCGGGCGAAGCGGCGGGAGCGGTTTGTTTCCGTGATCTCGATCATCTCGCTGGCGGGGATCGCGCTGGGGGTGGCGACGCTCATCATCGTGATGGCGGTGATGAATGGGTTTCGGATCGAGCTGCTGTCCAAAATCCTCGGCTTTACCGGGCACATCACGGTCGATGCGGGGCAATATGGCGTCACCGATTTCGACCAGGTGGCGAAGCGGTTGCGCGGCGTGCCAGGTGTGTTGATGGTCTATCCCGTCATCGACGGCCAGGCGCTGGCGACGGCGAATGGTGCGTCCTCCGGCGTGCAGGTTCGCGGCATGCGCAAGGCGGACCTCATGGCGATGCAGACGGTCGCCAAATCGCTAGCACCGCAGGCGTTGGCGCAGTTCAACGGCGGCGACAGCGTCATCATCGGCTCGGGCGTGGCGACGCGGCTGGGCCTTGTGCCGGGATTGCAGATCACGCTGACCGCGCCGCGCGGCAATTCCACGCCGTTCGGCACCACGCCGCGCGTCAAGGCCTATACGGTGGCGGGCACGTTCGATGCCGGGGCCTCGCAATATAACAACGCCGTCGTCTTCATGCCGCTGGACGAGGCGCAGCTCTATTTCAACCTGCCGCGCGCTGTCTCCAGCCTGGAGATGATGATCTCAAATCCTGATGGCGTCGACAGCATGGTGGGCGCGGTGCAGGCCGCCGCCGGGCCGCAGGCGCGGGTGCGCACCTGGCACGATCTCAACCTCAGCCTGTTCGACGCGGTGGAGGTGGAGCGCAATGTGATGTTCCTGGTGCTGACGCTCATCATGCTGGTGGCAGCGCTGAACATCATCTCCGGCCTCATCATGCTGGTGAAGGACAAATCCGGCGACATCGCCATCCTGCGCACCATGGGCGCCACGCGGGGCAGCATCATGCGCGTGTTCCTGATCGCGGGCGCCAGCATCGGCATCACCGGCACCTTGCTGGGCGTACTGATCGGCGTGCTGTTCTGCCTCAACATCGACGCGATCGAGCGGTTCATCTCCTGGATCTTCCACACCAACGTCTTCAATCCGGACGTCTACTTCCTCACCCACATGCCCGCGAAGATGGAAGCGGGCGACCTGATCGCGGTGGTCTGCATGGCGCTCGGCCTGTCGCTGCTGGCAACGCTGTACCCGTCGTGGCGCGCCGCGCGCCTCGATCCGGTGGAGGCGCTGCGCTATGAGTAGCAGCATCTTCGCGCAAGCCGCCCTGCGCCTCTCCGGCGTCGCGCGCACCTACACGCAGGGCGCGGGCATCAATCTGGATGTGTTCCGCGATATCAGCCTCGCCATCATGCCGGGCGAGCTGGTGGCGCTGGTGGGTCCTTCCGGCGCCGGCAAATCCTCGCTGCTGCACATGGCTGGCTTGCTGGAGCAGCCGACGGGTGGCGACATCGTCATCGGTGGCGCATCCGCCGCCACGCTGCCGGATGCGGAGCGCACGCGGCTGCGTCGCGACATGATCGGCTTCGTCTACCAGGCGCATCATTTGCTGCCGGAATTCAGCGCGCTGGAAAACGTGATCATGCCGCAGCTCATTGCCGGCAAGTCCTACAAGGCCGCGGAAACCGAGGCGCAGCGCCTGCTGGGCATGATGGGCCTCGCCAACCGCGTGGAGCACCGTCCGTCGCAGCTTTCCGGCGGCGAGCAGCAACGCGTCGCCATCGCGCGCGCCATTGCCAACCATCCGCGTCTGTTGCTGGCAGACGAGCCCACCGGCAATCTCGACCCGCGCACGGCCGCCGGCGTGTTCGACGCGCTGGTGAACCTTGTGCGCCACGAAGGCCTCGCGGCCCTCATCGCCACGCACAATCTCGAACTCGCAGCCAAGATGGACCGCGCCCTCATCCTGCACGAAGGCAGGTTACTCGACGGCGGCAAGCTGGGGACGTAGCCACATATTCCTCTTCCCAAACCGTCATGGCCGGGCTTGTCCCGGCCACCCATATTCCAGAGTCCATCCGTCGAAACTCTGGAATATGGATGGCCGCCACGGCCCCTAGCGACAGCGTAGGGGCGGCCATGACGGTTATGGGATTGAGGACTGTGCCGATGCCTACTTGCCCACCCGTTTCGCCTTCACGCGGGGTTCTTTGATGGCGACGATCCCGAACTCCTTGAAGCGGCCCAGCACCGCGCTCAACGCGAAACCGAAGAAGCTCGACCGGCTCATGCCCAGTGCGGCCGCCCGCGCATCCGCGCTCGCAAGCAGGCTTTTGGGCAGATAGATGTTCACCCGCTCCGACGGATCGGGCGGCTCCACGCCCATCATAATGAAGGCGAGGAAGCCTTTTGGTTGGGTGATCTTCTCAATGGGAGTAGGCGAGGGGAGTGCGCGCTCCTGCTCGCTCCAGACCACGACGGTCTGCGCGAGGCGGAATTCCGCCTTGGCGATGGCTTCTTCCTGCGTCATGCCCGCCGCGACACAATCGGGGAAATCCGGGAACCAGACGCCATAAGCGCCCTTGCTCGCCCGCTCCAGAACCGCCGGATAGAAACGCTTCACCCACTGGCCTCCCTGTTTCAGTGTGTGTTATGACACACTCAACGAGATGTGTCTATTCACACACAAGAGAGTGGGTCCGATGACGGAAGACGAATTGCAGGTGGTGCGCCGCGCCTATGCCAAGCAGATTCTGGCGGCGGTGGCATTGGACGATGCACGGATCGAGGCGGCGTTCGCGGCCGTGAAGCGCGAGGATTACGTGGGCCCGGGCCCGTGGAAGATCCTGCGCTTCCGCACGGTCTATCAGACGCTGCCCAGCGCCGATCCAGTCTATCTTTATACGGATGAATTGATCGGGCTGGTGCCGGAACGCCGGATCAACAACGGCCAGCCTTCGCTGCATGCCCATCTGCTGGGACGTGCCCAGATCCAGCCCGGCGAGCACGTCGTCCATATCGGCACGGGCACCGGCTATTACACCGCCATCATGGCGCATCTGGCGGGCGCGAGCGGTCATGTCACCGGCATCGAGTTCGACGAAGGGCTGGCGGCACGCGCCACGGCCAATCTCGCGCCGCTCGGGCAGGTGGAAGTCATCCACGGCGACGGCGCGCTCGCGTCCTTCGCGCCGGCCGATGTGATCTACGTCAATGCCGGCGCGACGCGTCCGGCGGATATCTGGCTGGACCGGTTGAAGGACGGCGGCCGGCTCATCCTGCCGCTGACGACAGACCAGTCGTTCGGCCTTTCAGTCGACAAGAGTCCGCTGGAGGTGATGCGCCACGGCGCGGTGTTCCGCATTACGCGCAAAGGCGACGATTTCCTCGCCAACTGGATCTCGCCCGTCGCGATTTTCCCTTGCGAGGGTGCGCGCGACGAAACATCGGAGCGGGCGCTCGCCGAGGCTTTCGCCAAGGACAGTCCGGCCAAGGTCACGCGGCTCGTGCGGCGCGACGATGTTCCTGAAGAGCGCTGCTGGCTGCGCGCGCAGGGCTGGAGCCTGTGCTGGGACTAGCGCGCTACCACGGCCATGCCTGCACGACGCCGATCACACCCAGCACCAGCAGTCCCATTTGCGTGAACATGGTGAGGAAGGCGCCGGGAATGCGGGAGGCGGGCGCCGCCATGTAGAGGCGCATATAGAGCAGGCGTGCGAGCAGGAAGGCCACGCCGAAAGCGGCGGGCAGCCAGTAGTAGGAATGGAACGTCAGCGTCGCCATCCAGAACAAAGGCAGGAAGGCGATGTACTGCTCGGCGGTGTTGAGGTGCACGCGATAGGCGCGCTCGAATTGCGGATGGCCCGTGGTGGCGGGCGCCTGGATGTTCAAACGCCCGCGCAAAATTCCCACGCGCGCGCCCATGACGAGATAGAGCACCGCCGCCAGCAGCGTCACGATCACGCCCAGCAGGATTTCGCGATCCATCACGCTCTCCCCAGAAAGGTTTCCAGCTTGTTCAGCGCGCTGTTCCAGCCGCGGCCATGCTGGTCGCGGTTCTCGGTGGTGACCAGGTTGTCGTGGCGCAGGGTGAGTTCGGTCTTGCCGTTGCCCGCGTCGCGCAAAGTGATCGTCACCAGCGAGTCATGGGCCAACAAGTCGGGTGGATGGGTTTCCAGCGCCCAGGTGAAGGCGATACGGCTCGGGCGCTCGACGGTCTTGAAGACGCCCACGATTGGCATCGTCTGCCCGTTGGACAGGTTCATGACAACCTTGTAGCGGCCACCCACATGCGGTTCATGCAACGGCACGTCGCTCTGCGTGCCTTCGGGGCCGATCCAGGCCTGCCATTGCTCACGCTGCATCCAGGCGTCGAACACGCGTTCGGGCGGAGCGTCGTAGAGGCGCTTGATTTCGAGGGTGGCATCTTCAGCCATCACTTGGTCTCCTTGAGATGCGTGTCCAGGCGGTCCAGCGCGCCGCCCCAGAAGCGGCGGTAATAAGCGAGCCATTCGTCGGCGGTGCGCAGCGCGCCGGCGCGCAATCGGCAGCGGCGGTGCTTGCCCGCGCGCTCGTTGCTGATGAGCGCCGCTTCCTCCAGCACCTTCAGGTGCCGCGAGATGGCGGGAAGCGAGATGGCGAAAGGTTCGGCCAGCTCGCCGACCGTGGCCTCGCCCAGTGCCAGACGGGCGAGGATGGCTCGGCGGGTCGGGTCGGAGAGGGCAGCGAAGGTGGCGTCGAGATGATTCATTTAATGAGTATATTAAATAACATACTGGTTAAGTCAAGCGCGGTTTTCCGGGAACCCACATTTGCTGAAGTCGTCATCCGTTTTCGAATCAGGACGTTGTGTCTGTCATGGCAATGACCACCACATCTCGATCACGATTTGTTCTTGACACAGAAAGAACTATACGAGAACGTGAGCTCCGGAAAACAAAGGAGGAACTCATGCTCTGGGCAAAGGATGTGGCCGCTGGTCTCGGTCTTCTGGTTTTCATCGTTGGCAGTTTTGCGCTCGCCTCGGCCGCCGCCCATGCGGCGGTGCTGGTCCATTAGTCCTTGTGGCCAAGTCCTTGTGGATGGCTTGGCGCGGCTTATCTGCGCCGGACGCCTTTGGGCTAGCGTTCTCCAAAAGGGAATCGGATGGCGACGGATCGCAAACCTGCCTCGTTCGTGCATTTGCGGGTGAAGAGCGCGTACTCGCTGCTCGAAGGTGCCCTGCGCGCGAAGGAACTGGCAAAGCTGGCACGGGAATACGCCATGCCGGCCGTGGCGGTGACCGACTCCAACAACCTGTTCGGCGTGTTCGAGATCAGCGAGACGCTCGCGAAAGAAGGCGTCCAGCCCATCGTGGGCGCGCTGGTGTCGGTGGAGCTGGACGACACGCCGCAGATCGGCCCTGGCTCGCGGCAGAAGCCGCCGATGCTGCCGCTGCTGGTGCAGAGCGATGTCGGCTATCGCAACCTCTCCAAGCTGCTCAGCGCAGCGTTCCTGGGTGCCGCGCCGGGAGACTGGCCACATGTCACGGCGGCGCAGTTGGCGGAACATGCGGAAGGCCTGATCGCGCTGACGGGTGGGCCAGGCGGTCCGCTCAACCAGCTGATCGTGGCGGGTCAGCCGGCGGCGGAAGCGGTGCTGGACCGGCTGCACGGGATTTTCGGCGACCGGCTCTATATCGAATTGCAGCGCCATGGCCTGGCCGAGGAACGCGCGGCTGAGGACAAGCTGCTCGAGCTGGCTTACGCGAAGGACATTCCGCTCGTCGCCACCAACGATGTGCATTTCGGCAAGGCGGAGATGTATGAGGCGCATGACGCGCTGCTCTGCATCGCGGACGGCGCCTTCGTCTCGCAGCAGGATCGCCGCAAGCTGACCCGCGAGCACCGCTTCAAAAGCGCGGCCGAGATGGTGGCGCAATTCGCCGACCTGCCCGAGGCGATCGACAACACGATCGAGATCGCCAAACGCTGCGCCTTCCGCCCCAAGAAGCGCAATCCGATCCTGCCGCAATTCGTGCCGGAGTCTGGCCTGTCGCCGGCGGACGAATTGCAGGCGCAAGCCGAAGCGGGTCTGGCGCGGCGTCTGAAAGAGAACGGCACCTTCGCGGAGGAGCAGGTCTATCGCGACCGGCTGGCCTTCGAGCTGGGCGTCATCATCCGCATGGATTTCCCGGGCTACTTCCTGATCGTGTCGGACTTTATGAAGTGGACGCGCGGGCAGGGCATTCCCGTCGGCGTGCGCGGATCGGGCGCCGCCTCGCTGGTTGCTTGGGCACTCGATATCACCAATCTCGATCCTATCCGTTTCGGGCTGCTGTTCGAGCGTTTCCTCAATCCCGAACGCATCTCGATGCCAGACTTCGACATCGATTTCTGCCAGGAACGGCGCGACGAAGTCGTGCGCTATGTGCGCGACAAATACGGCGCGGACCGCGTGGCGCATATCATGGCGCTGGGTTCGCTGCAGGCGCGCGCTGCGGTGCGCGACGTGGGCCGCGTGATGCAATTGCCGCTCGGCCTGGTCGACCGTATCGCCAAGCTGATCCCCAATCCGCCTGGCAAGTCCATTTCGCTGAAGGAGGCCATCGAGGGCGAACCGCGGCTGGAGCAGTTCGCGGAGAATGAGCCGGGCGTCGGCGCGCTGTTCTCCATCGTCGGCAAGATCGAGGGGCTGTACCGCCATTCCTCCACCCATCCGGCGGGCGTCGTCATCGGCGACCGGCCGCTGGACGAGATCGTGCCGCTCTACCGCGACCCGCGCTCCGACATGCCGGTGACGCAGTTCGACTATGAAGACGCGGAGAAATCCGGCTTGGTGAAGTTCGACTTCCTGGGCCTGAAAACCCTCACCGTCATCGCCAAGGCGGAGGAGTTGCTGAAGCAGCGCGGCATCGCGCTGCACACCCAGAGCATCGATTTCGAGGACAAGCCGACCTTCGAGATGCTGGCGCGGGGCGAGAGCGTGGGCGTGTTCCAGCTCGAAGGCGCCGGCATGCGCGACCTGATGCGCAAGATGCGGCCCGACCACATCAACGATCTCGTGGCCCTTGTGGCGCTCTATCGCCCGGGCCCGATGGATTCGATCCCGAAATACATCGCAGTGAAGCGCGGCAAGGAGCCCGCCTTCTATCTCGATCCGGCGCTGGAGCCGATCCTGAAGGACACCTTCGGGATCATGACGTATCAAGAAGACGTGATGAACGTCGCGCGCGAACTGGCCGGCTACTCGCTGGGCGAGGCAGACCTGTTGCGCCGCGCCATGGGCAAGAAGATCGCCAGCGAAATGGCGGTGCATCGCGACCGCTTCATCAAGGGCGCGGGCGAAAAAGGCATCGCCAAGAACATCGCCGAACAGATCTTCGAGCAGGCGGAGAAATTCGCGGGCTACGGCTTCAACAAGGGCCATGCCGCCGCCTATGCGCAGGTCGCGTATCAGACCGCGTTCCTCAAGGCGAACTATCCGGTCGAATTCCTCGCCGCTTCGATGACGCTGGATATCGGCAACACTGACCGGCTCAACATCTTCCGCCAGGAGGCGCAGCGCTTGTCTCTGCGCATCGCGCCGCCGGACATCAACCGCTCCGAATCCTATTTCGCCTGCGATGCGGAGAAGGGCGCTATCTTCTATGCGCTGGCCGCCGTGAAGGGCGTCGGCAAGCAGGCGATGGATCACGTGGTGGTGGAGCGCAACGCCGGCGGCCCGTTCCAGTCCATCGCCGATTTTGCCAAACGCGTGGACCCGCGCCTCGTCAACAAGCGCGCCTTCGAAAGCCTGGTGCGCGCCGGTGCGTTCGATGCGCTGAACCGCAACCGCAAGCAGCTCGTGGATTCGTCGGACATCATCCTCAATGCCGCCAGCCGTACCGTGCAGGATCGTGAGAGCGGGCAGTCGACGTTGTTCGGCGAGGCCGCGGCCTCCGCCGATTTGCGCCTCTCCGCCACCAGCGACTGGGCGCCGCATGAGCGGCTGGGCGAGGAGTTCAGCGCCGTCGGCTTCTACCTCTCCGGCCATCCGCTCGATGCCTATGGCGCGGCGCTGAAGCGCTTGGGCGTGGTGACCAGCGCGTCGCTGGCGGACGACCGCCGCTCCAACTTCCGCGCGATGCTGGCCGGCACCATCATCCGTAAACAGGAGCGCCGTGGCCGCAACGACCAGCCCTACGGCTTCGTCACCTTGTCGGACACCACCGGCATGTTCGAAGTGATGGTGTTTTCCGAAGTGCTGATGGCCGCGCGCCCTCTGCTGGAAGCCGGCAAGTCCGTCCAGATCACCGTGGCCGCGGACTCCATCGACGAAGAACTGAAACTCCGCGCGCTCGCCATCCACGACCTCGACAAAGCCGCCGCCGACGCGGGCGAGGGCCTGCGCATCTATCTCGAAGACACGCGCCCCTTGAGTGCCATCTCCAGCCAGCTCACCAAACCCGGCAAGGGGCTGGTCACTTTGGTGGTCCCCGCCAGCGAAGGCCGCGAAGTGGAGATCAAACTCCCCCAACGCCAACTCATCACCGGCCCCTTGCGCAACGCGATCAAGAGCTTGCCAGGCGTCGCGATGGTGGAGTCGGTTTGAAGAAGAATGCACCTCCCCCTTGTGGGGAGGTCGAAAAATGCTCTTCGCATTTTTCGGGTAGGGGGCCGCTCCATCGGCCGCGACGGCCCCCTACCCGAAAAATCTCTCCGCTTCGCTGCGAGATTTTATCGACCTCCCCACAAGGGGGAGGTGCAGAAGAAGCTACATCGCCGCGATCGCTTTGCCGATGCGCTCTAGCCCGATCTCAAGCAGCTTCGCGTCCTGTGCGAAACACAGGCGGATGAACTCGTCACTCCGCGCGTCATCCGCCGGCGCAAATGCGGATCCCGGCGCGGTGCCCACGCGGGTGGTGCGGACCAGGTTCTGGCAGAAGGCGAGGCCGTTCTTCATGCCGTCGATGTGGAGGAAGCCGTAGAAAGCGCCCTCGGGCGGGATCCAGCGGATGCGGTTCTGCTCGGCGAGGAAGCGTTCCATCACGGCCCGGCCGTTGGCGCAGCGGGCGAGCATCTCCGCGCGAAAAGTGTCCCCCTGCGGTGACAAAGCGGCGATGGCGCCGTATTGGGCGAAGACGGTGGCGCCGGTGTTGTTGGCCATGGCCAATATGGCGAGCTGGTGGGTCAGGTTCTTCGGATGCACCAGCCAGCCGACGCGCCAGCCGGTCATCGCCCAGGGCTTGGAGAAGGAGTTGATGACGAACACCGCGTCGTCTTCTTCCGCCACTTCCAGGAAGGACGGCGCATGCGCCGTGCCATCATAGACGAGCGTGCCGTAGACTTCGTCGGAGATGATGGCGATGCCGCGCGCGCGGCAGAATTCGAGCACGGCGCGCTGCTGCTCGCGCGGCATGATCCAGCCGGTGGGGTTTCCGGGCGAGGCGATGAAAATGGCCTTGGTCCGCGCGTCGCAAGTCGCGAACAGCTTGTCGAGGTCGAGCACCCAGCGGCCGGCGGCCCAATCCTCGTCCAGCCGCGCATGGCGGATCTCGGCGCCGCAGATCAGCGCCGCCTGAAAGATGTTCGGCCAGACCGGCGAGATGCAGACGACGTTGTCGCCCGTCTCCACCACGCATTGCAGCGCGCAGATCACGGCCATCATGGCCGCGCCCGGCACGGTGATGCGCTCCAGGGCGACGTCGGCATTCACGGTGCGGCGGTGGAAGGCGCGGATCGCCTCGTGCAGCTCGGTGATGCCGCGGGCGCGGACGTAGAAGGTCTTGCCGTCGTCCAGCGCTTTCTTGGCCGCGTCGCGAATGAAATCCGGCGTGACGAGATCGCTCTCGCCGAACCATAACGGGATCAGGTCCGGCTCGCCCAGCGCCAGGTTCGACACCTCGGCGATGCCATTGGGCGGCAGGTTCAGGATCGCGGGGCGGATGGGGGATTTGCGGGGCGTTTTCTGGTCCATGGTTCCGTTTCGTCCACCCCGTTTGATCCGTCAACCCGCGCGATGCGTGTGCCGGGTATTCTGTGGGAGCAGGACGAAGAGGGGAGCGCGGTGTGATCGCAACCCTCTTAACCGTTACCACCCCCTACCACCTCAACCGTCATGGCCGGGCCTGTCCCGGCCATCCATTGCCTCGATCTTTGCCGAAAAGATTATGACGGTTCGCGTTCTTACTTTTTCCACGGCGGGTATGGGTGGCCGGGACAAGCCCGGCCATGACGGTTGATAGATAACGATTTTTTGGAGAGTTCCGTTCGGTTTCTGCGGGTTTTGCGGCTTGCCTTGCCGCCCTCCGCCCCCTATAAGCCCGGCCATCTCGCACGTGTGGGTGGCTTTCGAGGGGTGTTCCCTCGTCGCCGTCCGGTGTTCCCAAGGGAATAGCCCACGCGTCTGGCCAACCGGTAAAGGAGACGTCCCGTCATGGCTTTGCCTGAATTCAGCATGCGTCAGCTCTTGGAAGCCGGCGCCCATTTCGGTCACCGCACGCAGCGTTGGAACCCGAAGATGGCGCCCTACATCTACGGCTCGCGCAACGACATCCACATCATGGACCTCACCCAGACGGTGCCTTTGCTGCACACGGCTCTTGTCGCGCTGCGCGACATTGCGGCCGGCGGTGGGCGTATCCTGTTTGTGGGCACCAAGCGCCAGGCGTCGGAGCCTGTCGCCGCCGCGGCCAAGCGCTGCGCGCAGTACTATGTGAATTCCCGCTGGCTCGGCGGCACGTTGACCAACTGGCAAACCATCTCGCACTCGATCCGCCGCATGCGCACGATCGAGGAGACGCTGGGTTCGGCGCAGTCGTCCGGCCTGAAGAAGAAAGAGCTGCTGGGCCTGCTGCGCGAGCGCGACAAGCTGGAGCGTTCGCTGGGCGGCATCAAGGAGATGGGCGGTCTGCCGAACATGCTGTTCGTGATCGACACGAACAAGGAAGCCATCGCCATCGCCGAAGCGCGCAAGCTCGACATTCCGGTCTGCGCCATCCTGGATTCGAACTCGAATCCCGACGGCATCGCGTACCCGATTCCCGGCAATGACGACGCGGCGCGTGCGCTGGCGCTCTACTGCGATCTCGTCGCCCGTTCGGTGATCGACGGCCTTTCGCAGGGCCAGGTCGATACCGGCGTGGACACGGGCGAGGCGGAAGTGCTGCCCGACCTGCGTCCGGCTGAGGAAGTCGCCGCGCAGGCAAACGTCTAAATTCGGAGAACTACGATGTCGAACATCACCGGGCCCATGGTGAAGGACCTGCGCGACAAGACCGGCGCGGGCATCATGGACTGCAAGGCCGCGCTCACCGAAACCAATGGCGACATGGAAGCCGCCATCGATTGGCTGCGCAAGAAGGGCATTTCCAAGGCCGCGAAGAAGGCGTCGCGCGTCGCCGCCGAAGGCCTGATCGGCGTCGCCGCCGACCGCAGCGCCGCGGCGCTCGTGGAAGTGAATGCCGAGACCGACTTCGTCGGCCGCAACGATGAGTTCAAGGCGTTCGTAAAGAACGCGGCGACCTTGGCGCTGCAGGCCGAGGGCAGCCTCGAGAAGCTGCTCGCCACCGATATGGGCGGCGACAATGTCGAGATCACGCTCAAGAACCTGATCGCCAAGATCGGCGAGAACATGAGCGTGCGCCGCACGTACCTGCTGGCGGTCAATCCCGGCGTCGTGGGCACCTACATCCACAACTCCAGCCCCGACTCGCCGGAACTCGGCAAGATCGGCGTGCTGGTCGCGCTGAAGTCCGAAGGCGACGTGGGCAAGCTGGAGCCGCTGGCCCGCGGCATCGCCATGCATATTGCCGCCGCAGCTCCCATCGCGCTGGTGGCGGAGCACATCCCGGCCGAGACCATCGAACGCGAGAAGGCGATCCACGCCGAGGTCGCCCGTCAGTCCGGCAAGCCGGAGAACGTCATCGAGAAGATGCTCGAAGGCCGCATGCGCAAGTATTTCGAGGAAGTGGTGCTGCTGCAGCAGGTCTATGTCCGCGACGGCGAGACCAAGATCTCCAAGGTGCTGGAGCAGGCCTCCAAGGAACTGGGCGCACCGGTCACTATTGAAGGCTTCATCCGCTTCCAGGTGGGCGAGGGCATCGAAAAGGCCGACAGCGACTTTGGCGGCGAAGTGAGTAAGCTGAGCGGAGTTTAGTTTTACCCTCCCCTTGAGGGAGGGTCGAAAAATCCGCGAGGATTTTTCGGGAAGGGGCTCACTCCGGAATGCCTGCCGTTTTAGGGAACCTGACGCGGAGATATCCGGAGTGAGCCCCTCCCCGAAATTTGCTGCGCAAATTGTCGACCCTCCCTCAAGGGGAGGGTAACAAGGGGCAATGATGGCATCCGGTCCGAAATACGCCCGCGTCCTGCTGAAACTCTCCGGCGAGGCGCTGATGGGGGGGCAGTCCTACGGCATCGACGTGGAGACCGTGGAGCGTGTGGCGGCCGACGTGAAGGACTCGGTGGCCGCCGGGGTCCAGCTCTGCATGGTGATCGGCGGGGGGAACATCTTCCGCGGGCTGGCCGGGGCGGCCCAGGGCATCGACCGGGCGACTGCCGACTACATGGGCATGCTGGCGACGGTGATGAACGCGCTGGCGGTCCAGGCCGCCTTGGAGCGGGCGGGGGTGCCCAGCCGGGTGCAATCGGCCATCCCCATGAGCACGGTCTGCGAACCCTATATCCGCCGCCGGGCCATCCGCCACATGGAGAAGGGCCGGGTGGTGATTTTCGCCGCCGGGACGGGTAACCCCTTCTTCACCACCGACACGGCGGCGGCGCTTAGGGCGGCGGAGATGAACTGCAACGCGCTGCTGAAGGGCACCCAGGTGGACGGCGTTTATTCCGCCGATCCCAAGAAAGACCCCAAGGCGGTGCGTTTCGAAACCTTGAGCCATCACGAGGTCTTATCGCGCGACCTTCAGGTGATGGATGCATCCGCCGTTAGCCTGTCGCGCGAAAACAAGATTCCCATCGTCGTGTTCTCGATCCATGATCGGGGCGCCCTGGTCGAGGTCCTGTCGGGCCGCGGCCGGGCCACGGTGATCGCATAGCGGGACATAGCCATGGACGCTTACAACAAGGCCGAAATCGACCGCCGGATGTCCGGCGCGGTATCTTCTTTCAAGCAGGAGATGGGGGGCCTGAGGACCGGCCGCGCCAGCGCTGCCCTGCTCGACCCCGTGCGGGTCGAGGCCTATGGCAACATCTCCCCCGTCTCCCAGGTGGGCACGATCTCCACCCCGGAACCCCGGCTGCTGACGGTGCAAGTGTGGGACAAGAGCCTGGCCCGGGCGGTGGACAAGGCGATCCGCGATGCCGGCCTCGGCCTCAACCCCCAGGTGGACGGCCAGCTCCTGCGCATCCCGATTCCGGAGCTGAATGAGGAGCGCCGCAAGGAATTGGTAAAGCTTGCCCATAAATATGCGGAGTCTGCCCGCATCGCCGTGCGCAATGTGCGGCGCGACGGGATGGAAGCCCTGAAAAAGGCCGAGAAAGACCATAAGATCGGCCAGGACGAGCACCACAAGCAGGGCGACGAATTGCAGAAGATGACGGACGGGCACATCAAGGACATCGATGCCGCGGTGCACGTCAAAGAGCAGGAAGTGATGCAAGTCTAAGTTCGTTTCGGCACTCTGATTTGGCGATGAGGAATTAGGACGCGAATGACGACGAGCGCAGCACCCGAGACATTGCCGCAGCACGTCGCCATCATCATGGACGGCAATGGGCGCTGGGCGCGCCGCCGTCATCTGCCCCGGCAGGCCGGACATGTGGCCGGCGTCAGCGCGGTGCGGGGCATCGTTCGCGCCGCCAGCGACATCGGCCTCTCCAATCTCACGCTCTTCGCCTTCTCATCCGAGAACTGGAAGCGCCCCGCCACGGAAGTGGGCGCGCTGATGGGATTGTTCCGGATGTATTTCCGCAGCGACCTGAACGAGCTGGTCGAGCGCGGCGTGCGCGTGCGCATCATCGGCAACCGCGCCCGCGTGGCGGGCGACATCCGCGCCATGATCGAAGACGCGGAAGGCCGCACGGTGGAGAACAAGGGCCTCAATCTTACCTTCGCCTTCGACTATGGCGGGCAGGAAGAGATCGTCTCCGCCGCCCGTGAGCTGGCGCGCGCCGCCGCCGAAGGCCGCCTCGATCCGGAGACCATCACGACGGAATTGTTCGCGGCGCGCCTGTTCACGGCGACGTTGCCGGAACCCGATCTCGTCATCCGCACCTCCGGCGAGCACCGGCTGAGCAACTTCCTGCTCTGGCAATCGGCCTATGCGGAGCTCGTTTTCGTCGACACGCTGTGGCCGGATTTCAGCCGCGAGGAATTCTTCGACGCCTTGCACAAATTCGCCCAGCGCGAGCGCCGCTTCGGCGCCGTCGCACCGGAAGCCGTCGCTTGAACGGCGCCCCCGACACAACTGCCGCGGCGCCCGAGAAAGGCTCCAGCTTCGGCTGGATCCTGCGCCCGGTGTTCGGCATCGGGCTCGCCGTCATCGCCATTCTCGCGGCGGCGGACGGCAAATGGTATTTCGTGGCATTCCTCGGTGTCGGCTCCATCGCCGCCGTGCGCGAGTGGCACCGCATCTTCCTCGGCAAGGCCACCGGCTGGCTCTTTAGCATCAGCGCGCTCGCCATCGCGGGAGCACTGGTCGCACAGAACCTGATCGCTTGGCATCAGCCGATGCAGCTCAACGAGCGCGCCTTGCCGTGGGTCATCCTCGGCATCGGCGCGCTGCTGGATGTCGGACTGTTCCGCAAGCGCGATGCGTTGTGGCATGGCTTCGGGCCGCTCTATGTCGGCGTGCCGCCACTGTCGCTGCTGGTGCTGCGCGAGCCGGATCACGGATTCCTGTTCGTGCTGGCGGTGTTCATCGCGGTGTGGGCGACGGATACCGGCGCGCTGGTCGCGGGCAAGCTGATCGGCGGGCCCAAGCTGTGGCCGCGCATGTCGCCCAACAAGACCTGGGCCGGCGCGTTCGGCGGCGCGCTGAGCGCCATCGCCTGCATCGCCGTCATGTTCATGATCCTGGGCCGCAATATCGCGCTGGGCGCGCTGTTCGGGCTCGCCATGTCGGCCGTGGCGCAGCTTGGCGACCTGTTCGAATCCTGGATCAAGCGCCGTGTCGGCCGCAAGAACAGCGGCAGCCTCATTCCGGGCCATGGCGGCGTGCTGGACCGGATCGATTCCATCCTGTTCGTGGCACCTTTGGTCACATTTGCCGTGGTAGGATTGGGCTTCAATCCGCTGGGTGGTCCATGAACCCGATTGCCGCCAGCTTCTCCTCGTCCGAACTGCCCGATCTGTCGACGGTGCTGTCGCGGCGCATTGCCGTGCTGGGCTCCACGGGCTCCATCGGCAAGAATACGCTCGACGTGATCGCCCATGCCCGCAAGCTCCATGGCGACGACGCGCTGCCCATCGAGGCGCTGACCGCGCAATCCAATGTCGAGATGCTGGCCGCGCAGGCGCGGCGTTTCCATCCGCGCATGGTGGCCATCGGCGATGCCTCGGCCGAAGCGCGGCTGAAGGACATGCTGATCGGCACCGGCATCGCCGTGATGTCCGGCCGCGCGGGCGTGATCGCCGCGGCGGAGCGTGCGTCGGATGTCGTGATGATGGCCATCGTGGGCGCCGCGGCTCTGGAGCCGGCGCTGGCGGCGGTGCAACGCGGCGCGACGGTGGCGCTCGCCAACAAGGAATGCATCGTGGCGGGCGGCGCGCTGCTGCAGGCGGCGATGGCGCAATCGGGTGCGGCCGTCATCCCCGTCGACTCCGAGCACAACGCGATCTTCCAGGTGCTGAATGGCGGCACGGCGGAGGATGTCAGCAAGGTGATCCTCACGGCCTCGGGCGGCCCGTTCCGCGAATGGCCGCTGGAGCGCATGCGGGCTGCGACGCCGGCTGAGGCTATCGCCCATCCCAACTGGTCGATGGGCAAGAAGAACTCGCTCGACAGCGCCACGCTGATGAACAAAGGCCTCGAGCTGATCGAGGCGCATTACCTGTTCGGCGTGGAAGCGGAGAAATTGGGCGTGCTGGTGCACCCGCAATCCATCGTCCACTGCCTCGTGTCCTATGCAGATGGTTCGACGCTCGCGCATCTCTCGTCGCCCGATATGCGCACGCCCATCGCGCATGCCATCGCCTGGCCGAGGCGGATTGCGGCGCCGGTGCAGATGCTCGATCTCGCAAGTGTGAAGTCGTTGAGCTTCGAAGCGCCGGATCCCGGCAAGTTTCCCTGCCTCGGCCTTGCCCAGCATTGCTTGCGGCAGGGTGGGCGCGCGCCTACGATCCTCAACGCCGCCAATGAGATCGCTGTCGATGCGTTCCTGGACGGCCGGATCGGCTTTCTGGATATCGCGCGCGTGGTGGAGGAGACTCTATCGGTCGATGGCGGCTGGAACGGACCGGCGGGCGACCTCGCGGCGGTATTGGCGACGGATCAGTGGGCGCGTGTCGCGGCAGTCGATTGCTGCGGACGCATCGCGGCGTAAGGAACAGACCCATGTTGAACATCCTGTCCTATGTCTGGCCGTTCCTGCTGCTCATCACGCCCATCGTGTTCTTCCATGAGCTGGGACATTTCTCCGTCGCGCGACTGTTCGGCGTGAAGATCGAAACCTTCTCCATCGGCTTCGGCCGCGAAATCTTCGGCTTCACCGACCGCAAGGGCACGCGCTGGAAATTCTCGTGGCTGCCGCTGGGCGGCTACGTGAAATTCTGGGGCGACGCGGATGCGGCCAGCACGCCGGACCGCGAGAAGCTCGACAAGGCGACGCCCGAGGAGCTGAAAGGCGCGCTGCCCAACAAGCCCGTCTGGCAGCGCATGCTGATCGTGGCGGCCGGGCCTTTCGCCAATTTCGTGCTCGCCATTGTGATCTTCACGGCGATGGCGCTGATCTACGGCATCGTCGTGATTCCGCCTGTTGTCGGCTCCGTGGTGCCGGGTGGTGCGGCGGCCCAGGCCGGTTTCCAGCCGGGCGATACGATCCGCGCCATCGACGGTTCGCCGGTCACCAGTTTCGACGACATGGTGCGCACCGTGTCGATCAATGCCGGCGATCCCCTCGCCATCACCGTGCTGCGCCACAACCAGACCCTGGTTCTGCACGCCACCCCCCGGCTCACGGCCGACAAGGACCGATTCGGGAACAGCTATAAGGTGCCCAGGCTGGGCGTCGGCTCGGTGTCCGACAAGAATGCTATAAAAATTGTTCATCCAGGGCCGGTCGAGGCCGTGGAAGGGGCCTTCGGCAAAGTCGGTTATGTGGTCGAGAGCATCTGGGAATTCCGCCTGGCGCTCGTCCGGGGCAAGGCGGATGCGAGCCAGATGACGGGTCCCGTGGGCATCGTAAAGATTTCCCACGATATCGCCTCCATAGGGCTGAGCGCCCTCATCAGCCTGGCGGCTTTCATTTCGGTAAGCATCGGCTTGGTAAACCTTTTTCCGATTCCTGTGCTCGACGGGGGCCATCTTCTGTACTATGCATTCGAAGCGGTCCTGGGTAGGCCTCTGAGTGCCAGAGCCCAGGACGTTGGGTTTCGGCTGGGGTTTGCGGTGATTCTGGGTCTGATGCTGTTCGTGACCTGGAATGATCTCGTCCGGTTGAATTTATTCTGAAACGACGCCCGGTGGCGCCTTCGTGGCGCTGCGGGCCTCTGAGACGAGCGGATGAGCCTGAACGCTTTCCTTTTCGCCCGGCACTGGCGCGCGGCCCTTTCGACGGTGGCCGCCGTAACCATTGTCGCGGCCGGCATGGCTTCCGCACAGGACGTCAACACCACGGCGCAACACAAACCCGGCGCCGACCAGCCGACGACTCCACAGGCGCCCGCGCCCGTGCAGCCGGCCGGTCCGCCAGTGCGGCAGATCGTCGTCAAGGGCACCCAGCGCATCGAGCCGGGCACGGTCTTGTCCTATCTGCAGATCCACGAGGGCGATGCGTATGACGAAGAGGTCGTCGACAAATCGCTGAAGACCCTCTTCGCCACCGGTCTGTTCTCCGACGTGAAGTTCGGCTGGGACGGCAAGATCCTCACCATCAACGTGGTCGAGAACCCGATCATCAACCAGGTGATCTTCGAGGGTGAGAGCAAGGTCTCGGAAAAAGACCTGACCAAGGAAGTGCAGCTCAAGCCGCGCATGGTCTTCACCCGCTCGAAGGTGCAGGGCGACGTCCAGCGCATCATCGAGCTCTATCGCCGCAACGGCAAATTCGCGGCCAGCGTCGATCCGCAGATCATCCAGCGCCCGCAGAACCGCGTCGATCTGATCTTCTCCATCAGCGAGGGCCCGACCACCGGCGTCGCGCGCATCTCGTTCATCGGCAACAAGTTCTTCGACGACAACACGCTGCAGCAGCAGATCGCCACGGAAACGTCGGAGTGGTGGAAATTCCTCGCCACCAACGACAATTACGATCCCGACCGGCTCACCTTCGACCGCGAGCAGCTTCGCCGCTTCTACCTGAAGCAGGGTTACGCGGACTTCCGCGTCGTCTCCGCGGTGGCCGAGCTGTCGCCGGACCGGTCCGCCTTCTACATCACCTTCACGGTGGACGAGGGCGCGCGCTACAATTTCGGCAAGATCGTCATCGACTCCAAGATCAAGGAGCTGAAGCCCGAGGCGCTGCGTCCCGCCGTGCCGATCCGCGACGGCAGCATCTACAACGCCGAACTGGTCGACAAATCCATCGACGCGCTGACCAACGCGGCCGGCACCAAGGGCTACGCCTTCGCCGAGGTGCATCCGCGCATCAAGCGCAACCATGAGACCCACACCATCGACGTGATGTTCGAGATCGACCAGGGCCCCAGGGTCTATGTCGAGAAGATCAACATCACCGGCAACACCAAGACGCTCGACAAGGTGATCCGCCGCGAATTCCGCCTGGTGGAAGGCGATGCCTTCAACCGCGTGCTGGTGGACCGTTCGCGCACGCGTATCCGGTCGTTGGGCTTCTTCAAGACCGTGGACGTGAAGCCCGCGCCGGGCAGCCAGCCGGACCGCACCGTGCTGAACGTCAACGTGCAGGAACAATCCACCGGCGAGCTTTCGCTGGGCGCGGGTTATTCGTCGACCAGCTCCTTCGTGGGCCAGTTCAGCTATACGCAGCGCAATCTGTTCGGCCGCGGCCAGTTCCTGCGCGCCAGCATCTCGGCGTCGGCGATCAGCAAGGAATTCCAGCTCTCCTTCACCGAGCCGTATTTCCTCAATCGTCCGCTGGGCGCCGGTTTCGACCTCTACAAGATCCTGACCGACTATCAGCAGGCGGATTATGAGGGCGACACGACCGCGGCGGGTATCCGCCTCGGCTTCCCGACTTCGGAATATGGCGCGGTCGGCCTGCGCTACACCTTCCGCGTCGACAAGGTGAGCCCGTTCCTCGACGCGCCGTTGGCCATCCAGCAGGCGGCCGGTACGGCGGACACCTCCTCGATCGGCTACAGCTACGACTACAACACGCTCGACGATCCCATTAAGCCCACCAAGGGCGTCACCTTCGACCTGAGCCAGGACTTCGCGGGCTTCGGCGGCACGCTGAAATATCTCCGCACGGAGACCTCGTTCAGCGTCCGCCAGAAGGTGCTGTGGGACAATTTCGTGGCCAAGTTCTCCTTCTCCGCCGGTTATATCGGCGGTTACGGCGGCTCGGACATCCGGCTCAACGACCGTTTCTTCAAGGGCGGCGACAGCTTCCGCGGCTTCCAGATCGCCGGCATCGGCCCGCGCGTGGTCAACGAAGGCTCGCGCGGCGCCATCGGTGGCAACGCCTATGCCATCGGCACCTTCGAGCTGCGCCTGCCGGACTTCCTGCCCCAGGATTTCGGCATTTCGACCTCGCTGTTCAGCGATTTCGGCACGCTGGGTCATATCGACACGGGCGTGACCTGCATCGCCGTAACGGATCCGAGCTGCATCAAGGACAACCTTGCCATACGCGCCTCGGCCGGTATCGCTATCGGCTGGAAGTCGCCCTTCGGCCCGGTCGAGATCGACCTGGGTCTTCCCTTCATCAAGCAGAGCTACGATAAGACGCAAATCATCCGCTTCAGCGCAGGAACAGGAAACTGAGGATATGAGCAAATTCGTTGGACTGACCCGCGCGGCCGCCGCCGCCGTGGTAACCCTCGGCATGCTGGCCGCCAGCCCGGTCCTCGCCGGACCGCCGGCTCCGCCCGCCAATGCCTCCGTTCCGGCGCCGAAGATCGTGGTCGTCGACCGCAACCGGCTGCTGAACGGCTCCAAGGTGGCGCAGGACATCGCCCGCCAGGGCCAGGCCTATATCGCCGCCATCCGCCATGACCTGAAGCCGGATGCCGACCAGCTCCAGAAGGACTTCCAGGCCTATCAGACCCAGGCCGCCATCCTCTCGGCCGACGTGAAGGCCCGGAAGATGAAGGATTTCCAGAACCGCCAGGCCGGTCTGCAGCAGAAGGCGTTCAAGCGCCAGGCGCAGATCCGCTACGGCGTCTTCCTGGCCCAGAAGGAAATCGAGAAGCAGCTCGATCCCATTCTCACGCAGCTCATGAATGAGCGCGGCGCCAACCTCCTCTTCGACCGCGCCGCCATCATCAAGGGCACGGGCGGCTCGCTCGACATCACCCAGGCCGCCATCGACCGGCTCGACCAGAAGATGCCGTCCTACAAGGTGCAGCTGACGGACCCGCCGCCGGATGTCCTGCGCCAGATGATGGCCCAGGCCCAGCAGGGCGGCGGTCAGTAACCCGCGCCGGCCCCGGCTGGAACGGACATGGCTGATCCACGCTTCTTCGACAATCGCGGGCCGTTCGCGCTCGCCGACATCGCCTCCCGGACGGGAGCCGATATCGGCGGCGCGGACGGTTCGGCCATGGTCGCGGACGTGGCGGCGCTGGACAGCGCCGGGCCGCAACATCTCACCTTCTGCATGGGCAAGGGCTTCGAGAAAGCCTTCGCCCAATCCGGCGCCGGCTTCTGCCTGATCCCGAACAATTTCGCGCCGGCCGCGATCCCCGCCGGCATGGTGGTGCTGAAAAGCGCCGCCGTGCAGCAGGCCTTCGTCACCGCCGCGAAGATGTTCTATGCCGACAGCGACCTGCCGGTGTGGGACCAGAAAGAGGCCATCCACCCGAGCGCGAAAATCGGCGCGGGCGTTTCGTTGGCGCCCGGCGTCGTCATCGGCCCCAATGCCGAGATCGGCGAGGGCACGCGCATCGGCCCCAACGCCGTCATCGGCCGCGGCGTCACCATCGGTCGCGATTGCCAGATCGGCAGCAACGTCAGCATCAGCCACGGCTTCGTGGGCGACGCCGTCATCGTCCATCCCGGTTCGCAGCTCGGCCAGCCGGGCTACGGTTTCGCTTCCAGCGCCGCGGGCCATAACAAGATTCCCCAGCTCGGCCGCATTATCCTGCAGGACAAGGTGGAGATCGGCTCCAACTGCTCCATCGACCGGGGCGCGCTGGGCGATACCGTGATCGGAGAGGGAACGAAACTCGACAATCTGGTCCACATCGCGCACAACAACCATCTCGGCCGGCATTGCATGATCCTGGGCCAGGTTGGAATGTCCGGAAGCTGCGAGTTCGGCGATTTCGTCGTCGTTGGCGGGCAGGTGGGCTTTGCCGATCATGTGACGATCGGCGCGGGTGCGCGCTTTGTCGGCGGCACCGGCGTCATGCCGGGCTATTGGCCCGGCGGGCAGGACTATGCCGGATATCCCGCCCGCACGATGAAGGAATGGGTACGCGAGACTGCCATGTTGAAGATCATGACGAAGCGCCGTGGGAAGAAGAGCGATGTCTGAAGGCGTAGTTCTCGACGTTGAGCGGATCAAGAAACTGATGCCCCACCGGGCGCCGTTTCTGTTCGTGGAGAAGCTCTCCGACATCGTGTCCGGCGAAAGCGCTGTGGGCCACAAGGCTGTGTCGTTCAACGAGCCACACTTCCTGGGGCATTTCCCCGAATATTCCGTGATGCCGGGCGTGTTGATCGTTGAGGCGATGGCGCAGACGGCGGGCGCGCTCGTCGTGTATTCCTCGGGCCTCGAGGACCAGAAACTGCGGGTCTATTTCATGACCGTCGACAAGGCGCGCTTCCGCAAGCCGGTGGTGCCCGGCGATATGCTGCGCATGCCGGTCAAGGCGATCCAGAAGCGCGGTGCGGTCTGGCGCTTCGCAGGCAAGGCCTATGTCGGCGACAAGCTCTGCGCGGAGGCCGAGTTCTCCGCCATGATCCAGAAGCCATGACGATCCACCCGACGGCCCTTGTCGCCGATGGCGCCAAGCTGGGCGCCGGGGTGGAGATCGGGCCGTTCTGCGTCGTGGATGCGACCGCCGTACTGGGCGAGGGCGTTCGGCTCCTCTCCCACGTCACGGTTGGTCCGCGCACGACGATCGGCGCGCGCACCGTCATCCATCCGCAAGCCGTGATCGGCGGCGAAGCGCAGATCAAGGGCAACGATGCGCCGGATGCGCGGCTCGAGATCGGCACGGACAACACGATCCGCGAAGGCGTCACCATCTCGCTGGGCAGCAAGCGCGGCGGCAACCGCACCACAGTGGGCGACCGCTGCTTCCTGATGGCGCTGAGCCATGTCGGGCACGACTGCCACATCGGCAACGACGTGACGGTGGCGAACGGCACCGTCTTCGGCGGCCATTGCGACGTTGGCGACGGCGTCATCATGGGCGGTCTCGCCGCCGTGCAGCAATTCGCGCGCATCGGGCGTTACGCGTTCATCAGCGGGCTCTCCGGCGTCTCGACGGATGTGATCCCTTACGGCATGGCCATCGGGCTTCATGTGCGGCTCGGCGGGTTGAACCTCATTGGCTTGAAGCGCCGCGGCGTTCCCCGCGCAAACATCCACGCCTTGCGCGCCGCTTTCCGCGCCATCTTCCAGGAATGGGAAGGCTCGTTCCGCGACAAGGCGTTGCGCGCGCAAGAGCAATGGGGCGACGTGCCCGAGGTGAAGGACGTGACCGACTTCATCCTCGCCCCCGCCAAGCGCCCGATCTGTCCCGCGCGGCGCGGCCGTGGCGATGACGCCGGCGGAGACGAGGACTGATGTCCCGCCTTGGCATCATCGCGGGCGGCGGCGACCTTCCCGTCGCCATCGCCGAATGCGCGCGCAAAGCAGGCCGCGACGCCTTCGTGCTGGCGCTCAACGGTTCCGAGCCCGATTTCGCGGGCTTCCCGCGCGAGGAGATCGGCCTCGGCGAACTCGGCAAGAGCTTCGCGCTGCTTCATAAGAATGGCTGCGACACCGTCACGCTCGCGGGCCGCATCAACCGCCCGGACTGGAAGTCGATCAAGATGGACGTGCGCGGCGCGCTGGCGCTGCCCAAGGTGGTGGCCGCGGCGCTGAAAGGCGACGACGCGCTGATGCGCACCATGCTCGCCATCTTCGAGAAAGACGGCTTCAAGGTGATCGGCACGGCCGAAGCCGCGCCCGAACTGATAGCGACCGCCGGAATCTACGGTCGCTACAAGCCGGACGCGCAGGCGATGGACGACATCGCCTACGCCTTGCGCATCGTGCGCCGCATGGGCGAGCTCGATATCGGGCAGGCTGCCGTCGTCTGCGAAGGCCTCACGCTTGCTGTTGAAGCAGCCGAGGGCACCGACGCGATGATGGCGCGTCTCGTGAATCTGCCGAAAACCTTGCGCGGCACGCCGCAGGCGCGGCGCGGCGTGATGCTGAAAGCGCCGAAGCCGACACAAGACCGTCGCGTGGACCTGCCAGTGATCGGCGCGCGCACGGTGGAGCTGGCGTCGGAAGCGGGCCTCGCCGGAATCGCGGTGGAGGCAGGCGCCTCGCTTGTGATACGCAAGGAAAAGATCGTGGAGATGGCCGACCGACTGGGGCTTTTCGTCATGGCGTTCGACAAGGACATCGCGGAAGCATGAGCGGCACCCGTCCGCTCACGCTCATGCTGGTCTGCGGCGAGCCGTCCGGTGACATCCTGGGCGCGCAGCTCATGGACGGCTTGCGCGCGCTGGCGGGCGACGGCGTGCGCATCATCGGCGTCGGCGGCGCCGCGATGACCGCGCGTGGTCTCGACAGTCTCTATCCGCTGGACGCCACCGCCGTGATGGGCCTGCGCGAAGTGGTGCCGCGTATCCCCGCCATCCTGCGCCGCGTCAACCAGGCGGCGGACTTCGCTTTGAAGGAGCGTCCCGACGCCGTCGTCTGCATCGACAGTCCGGATTTCACCCACCGCATCGCCAAGCGCGTGAAGCGTTTGGCGCCGGAAATCCGCACGGTGAATTACGTGGCGCCGCAAGTCTGGGCCTCGCGGCAATATCGCGCGCGGCAGATGTCGCACTATTTCGATCTCGTGCTGGCGCTGTTTCCATTCGAGCCGAAATTCTTCGAGACTTATGGATTGAACGCGAAATTCGTCGGCCATCCCGTGATCGAGCGCGCATCGTGGATGAAGGGCGGTGCGGAGTTGCGCGCGCGGCTCGGCATCGCGCCCGACGCGCCGGTGCTCTGCGTGCTGCCCGGCAGCCGCGCCAGCGAGGTGCGCTTCCTGATGCCGCCGTTCCGCGATGCGGTCGCGAAGGTAACCGCCGCCGTTCCCGGACTGCGTTGTGTATTGCCCACTGTCCCGAACGTGACGGCGCAGGTGCGCGAGGCGGTGAAGGACTGGACGGTTCGTGTCGATCTGCTGGAAGGCGACGCCGACAAATATGCCGCGATGAACGCCGCCAATGTGGCGCTCGCGGCGTCGGGCACCGTGACGACGGAACTGGCGCTCGCCCGCGTGCCGGAAGTGGTGGCGTACAAGCTGGGCTGGCTCACCTATTTCCTGGCGCGCCGCTTCATCCGCGTCAAGCACGCCACCATGGTCAACATCCTGCTCGACCGCGAAGCCGTCCCCGAATTCATCCAGGAACGCGCGACGGCGGATAATCTGGCCGCCGCCGTCATCCATCTCTTCCGCGACGCCGATGCCCGCGCCGAGCAAGTCAAAGCCCTCACCGAAGCCGCCGCCGATCTCGGCCAAGGCGACGACCCGCCGAGCGTGCGTGCCGCGCGCGTGCTGCTGGAGTTTGCTCGCTCGTAATGCCCCTCGCCCCCGCAGGGGGAGAGGGGTTGGGGGGTGAGGGGGCCTATTCGCCCACTGACTGCTCCCACACTTGGCTCGCTGCACCACCCCCTCACCCCGACCGTGCTTCGCTGTTGCTCAGCACCCCCCGAAAGGGGAGAGGGAGAAGAAAGGTCTCACCCATGCGCCGTTACATCCTCACCGGCACACCAGGCTCCGGCAAAACCGCGTTGTTGCGCGCGCTGGAGGTGCGCGGGCATTGCGTCGTCGCGGAAGCGGCGACCGATGTCATCGCGCTGGAGCAGGCGCGCGGTGTGGCCGAGCCGTGGACCGATCCGTCCTTTATCGGGAAAATCCTCGCCTTGCAGCGTGCGCGGCGGCAGTGGGCAACAGCACCACTGCAATTCCACGACCGCTCGACGATCTGCACGGCCGCCTTGGCGCGCTATCTTGGATATCTCGAGCCGGCGCCGGAGCCGGAGTTTTACCAGCGCCAGGTCTTTTTCATCCGCAACCTCGGGCATGTCGAGAAGACGGCGGCGCGGCGCATCTCCTTCGCGGAGGCGCTCGAATTCGAGGCTGTCCACGAACAGGTCTACCGCGAACAGGGCTATGAGTTGATCGACATCCCGCCCGCGCCTGTGGAGACGCGGGCGGATCTCGTCGAGCGTTACTTGCGCCTGGCGACCGGCACGTAATCGCGCTGCGTCACGCCGGTGTAGAGCTGGCGGGGGCGGCCGATCTTCTGGGCGGGGTCTTCGATCATTTCCGTCCACTGCGCGATCCAGCCGACCGTGCGGGCCAGCGCGAACAGCACCGTGAACATCGAGGTGGGGAAGCCCAGCGCGCGAAGCGTGATGCCCGAATAGAAATCGATGTTCGGATAGAGCTTCTTGGAGATGAAGTAATCGTCCTGCAGCGCGATGCGCTCCATCTCCATCGCCACCTTGAGCAACGGATCGTCGCCATGGCCGACTTCGTCCAGCACGGCATGCGCCTGGATCTGCATCGCCTTGGCGCGCGGATCGAAGTTCTTGTAGACGCGATGTCCGAAGCCCATCAGGCGGAAATCGTCGTTCGGGTCCTTGGCGCGCTTGATGAACTCCGGAATGCGGTCGACCGTGCCGATCTCCTCCAGCATCTTGAGCGCCGCCTCGTTGGCGCCGCCATGCGCGGGGCCCCAGAGGCAGGCGATGCCGGCCGCGATGCAGGCAAACGGATTGGCGCCCGACGAACCGGCAAGGCGCACGGTGGATGTCGAGGCGTTCTGCTCGTGATCGGCGTGCAGGATGAAGATGGTGTCCAGTGCCTTCGCCAGCACCGGATTGATCTTGTAGTCCTCCGCCGGCACCGCGAAGGTCATGCGCAGGAAGTTCTCGGTGTAGCCGAGATGATTGAGCGGATACACGAAGGGCTGGCCCACCGTGTATTTGTACGCCATCGCGGCCAAGGTCGGCATCTTGGCGATGAGGCGATGGCTCGCGATCACGCGCTGGCGCTTGTCGGTGATGTCCGTCGAGTCGTGATAGAAGGCCGAGAGAGCGCCCACCACGCCGCACATCACCGCCATCGGATGCGCGTCCCTGCGGAAGCCGCGGAAGAACGTCGCGAGCTGCTCATGCACCATGGTGTGCATGGTGATGGAGGTGTTGAAGCTCTTGCCCTGCTCCGCATTCGGCAGTTCGCCGTGCAGCAGCAGGTAGCAGACTTCCAGGAAGCTGGAATGCTCGGCCAATTGGTCGATCGAATAACCGCGATAGAGCAGAATGCCCTTGTCGCCGTCGATATAGGTGATGTCGCTTTCGCAGCTCGCCGTGGAGGTGAAGCCGGGATCGTAGGTGAAGATGTCCGCTTCGCCGTAGAGCTTGCGGATGTCCACCACGTTCGGCCCGACGCTGCCGCTATAGACGGGCAGGTCGAAGGTCTTGTTGTTGTAGGTCAGCGAGGCGGAGCCCTGTTTGGTGGCTTTGCTCTCTCTCATCCGCGGTCCCTCATATCTTGCACTGCAGCAATTATAGACCGGCCCGGTTAACCGCGTCACCTGTTTCCGGCGGATTCCAACGCGAATGTCATGTGACGTAAGCCCTTAGGCGGACTAGGGATTCGTCCCGGCCAAGCACCTGCAAGACGTGGAAGACGGGGGGCGAGGTGGTGCGGCCGGTAAGGGCGGCGCGCAGCGGTTGCGCCACTTGGCCGAGCTTCAGTCCTTTTGCCTCGGCGAAGGTCCGGGCCTTCTCCTCAAGGGCGGGGGCGTTCCAGGCAGTGCCCTCCAGCTCGGCCGTGAGCGCGGCCAGCGTCTGGCGGCCTTCCGGCGTCAGGATTTTCTCGGCATCCAGCTCCAGCGTGCGCGGGCCGTCCGTATACAGAAAGTCAGCGGCCTTCACGAGTTCGACGACGGTCTTGGCGCGCTCCTTCAGGCTCGGCATCGCCTCGATCAGGCGCTCGCGGGTGCGGGTGTCCAGTTCGCGCGGCGGGGATTCCAGCGCCAGCATGCGCGTGATCTCGTCGGCCAGCGCGCCATCTGGCATCTGGCGCAGGTAATGGGCATTGAGGTTGTCGAGCTTCTTGAAATCCAGCCGCGCGGGGCTGCGGCCGATACTCTCCAGGTTGAACCAGCCGATGGCCTGGTCGGTGGAGATGATCTCGTCATTGCCATGGCTCCAGCCCAGCCGCAGCAGGTAGTTGCGCATGGTCTCCGCCAGATAGCCCATGTCGCGATAGGCCTCGACGGCGAGCGCGCCGTGCCGCTTGGAGAGCTTGGCGCCGTCCGGCCCATGGATCAGCGGCACATGGCCGTAAATCGGAGTGTCCCAGCCCATGGCGTGGACGATCTGGAGCTGGCGGGCGGCGTTGTTGAGATGGTCGTCGCCGCGGATGACATGGGTGACGCCCATGTCGTGGTCGTCCACCACCACGGCCAGCATATAGGTCGGCGTGCCGTCGGAGCGCAGCAGCACCATGTCGTCGAGCTGGTCGTTGGCGAAGCGCACGTCGCCTTGCACGACATCATGCACGATGGTCTCGCCGGTTTGCGGCGCGCGCAGGCGCACGACGAAGGGCGCGCCAACGGGCGCCTCGCTCGGATCGCGGTCGCGCCAGCGGCCGTCGTAACGCATCGGCTTGCCGGCGGCTTTCTGCGCGGCACGCATCTCTTCGAGGTCGGCCGAGGTGGCGAAGCAGCGATAGGCTTTGCCCTCGGCCAGCAATTGCTCGGCGACTTCGCGGTGACGGCCGGCGCGGGCGAACTGGTAGACGGTCTGGCCATCCCAATCGAGGCCGAGCCATTCCAGGCCCTTCAGGATGGCTTCGACGGCTTCGGGCGTGGAGCGTTCACGGTCTGTATCTTCGATGCGCAGCAGGAAGGTGCCGCCGGTGTGGCGGGCGTAGAGCCAGTTGAAGAGCGCCGTGCGGGCGCCGCCGATATGCAGATATCCGGTGGGCGAGGGCGCAAAGCGCAGGACGGGTTTCTTGTTCTCAGTCATGATGGTGGCGTTCGGGACCTGATGAATATTGGCGAGGCTTCTAGCAAATTTCCGTCCCATGGGGGTAGCACCGATCCGGTTGCGTGTCTGGCCAGCGTGGGCATCCCCGCTGGGTGCGATGGCGCGTGTCTGGAGCTGGCTCGCGACATCCTTCCGCGCCGAGCGCGAGCGTTACGTGCTGTGGTTGCCGGTGGGATTGGCGGCGGGCGTCGCGCTGTATTTTGCCGTGCCTGTCGAGCCGGCGGTGGCGCTGTCCATCGGCATCGGCGTGGCGGGCGTGCTGGTGGGGATCGCGGGCGCGTTGAGCCCGCATGTCGCGGTGAAAGCGGTACTGTCGCTGACGGCGGCGCTGGCCATCGGCTTCGTCGCGGCGAAAGCGTCGGCGGAGCGCGCAGCCGCGCCGGTGATCGCCCATCGCAGCGGACCGATGGCGATGGAGGGCCGCGTCGAGGATGCGCAGGCGCATGGCAAGGGCGTGCGCGTCACACTGACGCTTACGAGCGCCGGACATCTGGTGGCGAATGAGATACCGCACCGTGTGCGTGTCTCCATCCGCAGCGGCGGCGAGAAGTTGGTCCCGGGCGACTGGATCCGCATCAAGGCGGTGCTGCTGCCGCCGCCGTCGCCCACTGTTCCCGGCGCCTATGATTTCGGACGCGCCGCGTTTTTTCAGGGGCTCGGTGGAGTCGGCTATTCCTATGGCGGACCGCAAACCATCGCTGCGCCGCGTGAAGCTACGTGGAACGAACGTGCCCGGCTCGCTGTCGAACAGTTGCGCTGGCGGATGACGCAGCGGATTCATTCCGTGCTGCCGAGAAGCACTGGCGCCATCGCGGCGGCGCTGATTACCGGCGATCGCGGCGGCATCTCGGAGGAAGACGACCAGGCCTTGCGCGATGCGGGGCTCGCCCATGTGCTCGCCATCGCGGGGCTGCATATGGCGCTGGTGGGTTTCAGCCTGTTCTGGGCGGTCAGGGCATTGCTGGCGCTGTTCCCGTCCATCGCGCTCAACTGGCCGATCAAGAAATGGGCGGCGGTGGCGGCGCTAGGCGGCGCCGCGTTCTATCTCATCATCAGCGGCGGCGCGCCGGCGACGGTGCGCGCTTTCATCATGCTGGCGACGATGTTGAGCGCCATCCTGTTCGACCGGCCGGCACTCTCGATGCGCTCCGTGGCGCTGGCGGCGACGATCATCCTGCTCGCGGAGCCGGAGAGCCTGATCGGGCCGAGTTTCCAGATGTCGTTCGCGGCGGTGATCGGCCTCGTCGCGGTGGCGGAGTGGGAGCAAAAGCGTGCGGCTGCTCGCACGGAATTCAGCACGCTGCCGTTTCCCACGGTGCGCCGCTATCTGCGCGGCATCGCCACCACGAGCTTCGTGGGCAGCATCGCGACCTTGCCGTTCGCGGCGTTCCATTTCGACCGCGCCACGCATTACGCGGTGCTGGGCAATCTGGGCGCCATGCCGATCATGGGATTCGTGACGATGCCCGCCGCCGCGCTGTCGGTCATCCTGATGCCGTTCGGGCTGGACGCCTGGCCGCTCAAAGTGATGGGCTGGGGGATCGATGCGATGCTGGCGGTGGGAAGCTGGGTGTCGCATCTGCCGGGCGCGGTGTCGGTGGTGTCGGCCTGGCCGGTCGCGGCGCTGCTGGTGCTCTCCTTCGGCGGATTGTGGATGGCGCTATGGCGCGGGAATTGGCGCTGGCTGGGGCTCGTTCCGTTGTTTGGCGGAATCGCGATGGCGCTGCTGGCGAAGCCGCCGGACGTTTTGATCTCCCGCGACGCCACGACCATCGCGGTGCGCACGGGCGCGGGCAAACTGGTGATCCTGCCCGGCGCGACGGACGAATACTCCGCGTCGGACTGGCTGAAGCGTGACGGTGACGAACGCATCGCGGATGCCGCTTTCGCCACCGCTGCCGATGGCGCGAAATGCGATGCGCTGGGCTGCACCATGCGCGCCCCGAACGGGATGCTGCTGGCAGCGTCGGCGCGGCCAGACTCTTTGGCGGAAGATTGCGCGGTGGCGCAGATTGTCATCAGCGCGGTGCCTACGCGCCATCGCTGCACAGGACCGAAGCTGGTGATCGACCGCTTCGATGTCTCGCGCAACGGCGCTTATGCCATCTGGCTGGGACCGGGAAGTCAGGGAGACGCGATCAGGGTCCGCACGGTGCGGGAGGAGCGCGGCGACAGGCTGTGGAGCCCGGCGCCGCGCGCGCATCCCTTTGACAAGGCTCCTAGTACCGGCGGATGAGGCCGACCAGCTTGCCCTGGATCTTCACGCGGTCCGCGCCGTAGAGCCGCGTCTCGTAAGCCGGGTTGGCGGCTTCGAGCGCGATGGAGTCGCCGCGGCGGCGCAGGCGCTTCAGGGTGGCTTCGCTGTCATCCACCAGCGCCACGACGATCTCGCCGGTGCTGGCGGTGTCGATCTGCTGCAGGATGACGGTGTCGCCGTCCAGGATGCCGGCGTTGATCATGGAATCGCCGGTGACTTCGAGCGCGTAGTGATCGCCCCGGGTGAGCATGCCGCTGGGCACGGGCACCTCGGAGACCTTGTTCTGTAGCGCCTCGATCGGCGTACCGGCGGCGATGCGGCCAAGGACGGGCACCGTGACGGCGCCGTCTCCCTCGCTCTTGCGGGGCGAACCGGCGGCGCGGGTGTCGGACACCGGGCCCCGCGCGCCACGGGCGGGGGGCACATGGCTGAGCCTGAGTGCCTGGCTGCGGGTGGTGGCGGGGCGCTGCGTATCGGCGACGTTCTCCGGCAGGCGCAGGATTTCGAGCGCGCGGGCCCGCTTCTCCATGCGCTTGAGGAAGCCGCGCTCCTCCAGCGCCGTAATCAGGCGGTGGATGCCGGATTTGGACTTGAGGTCGAGGGCATCCTTCATCTCGTCGAACGAGGGTGGGATGCCGGTCTCGCGCACGCGCTCATGGATGAACATGAGCAGCTCGTGTTGCTTGCGAGTGAGCATAGGGCGAATCTCCTGAAACAAATCCGAAACACAACGAATCGTTCTAGTTTAGTTCTGAAAGCAGGTCAAGCCGCTCCTTTGTTGGTTTTGTAACGGGAACCGGCGGGAACTTGCCGCGTTAGTGACGTTGCAGGGGTTCAAAACGGAGATCCTAGGATGAATACGCTTGGCAAAGTCGCGATGGCGGCTGTTTTGGGGGCTAGCGCCTTGGCGCTGACCGCCGGTGACGCGTCGGCTCGCATCGTGTGCAACCAGTTCGGTGAGTGCTGGCACGTGCGCAACAATTACGTCTACCACCCCGAATTCGGCCTGACGGTCCATGAGGACAACTGGCATTGGGGTAACGGCGACCATTACCGCTGGCACGAACACCGTGGCCGCGGTTACTGGCGCAACGGCGTGTGGGTCACGTTCTGATCCCTCGCTGTTTATAGCTTGGACGGGCGGTGCAGCGATGCGCCGCCCGTTCGTTTTCAGAAGGGTGCTTTAGAGCGGCAGGATGTCGACCCGCTCGCCTATGATCGCCGCCGGCGCCCGCACCGCACGAATGACCAGCGCATCGGCCGCCGCCAGAATTCCCAGCATGGACGAGTCCTGAATGGAAAATGGATCAGCCCAAACTTCGCCGTCACGAATGTCGAGCCGCGCGCGCAGGTAATCCTGGCGTCCATCATTGGCGGGGAGATCGTGGGCGAGGCGGGCGGAGCGGATATCGCTCTTCGTCTCCGCGCCCAGCATCGCCGCGATGGCGGGCTTCAGGAACAGGATCGCGCAAACCAAGGTCGACACCGGATTGCCGGGCAGGCCGAGCAGCGGTGTCTCGCCGAGCTTGCCAAAGATCAGGGGCTTTCCCGGCCGCATCGCGATCTTCCAGAAATCGAGCACGAAGCCTTTCGGCCCCAACGCTTTCTGGACAAGATCGTGATCGCCGACGGACGCACCGCCAAGCGTCACGATCAAGTCCGCGCCCCGCGCCAGTTGTGGAATCGCCGCGATGGCTTCGGCTGAGTCCGGCAGGATGCCCAGATCGCGCGGCGCGCCGCCCCAATCGCGGATCATCGCAGCCAGCCCATAGCCGGATGACGCGACAATGCCGCCCGGCTTGCGCGCCTCGCCAGGCTTCGACAGTTCGTCACCCGTCGCGACGAAGGCGATGACGGGTTTCTTGCGCACGCCGACCTGCGCCACGTCGCCCGCCGCTAGCAGGCTGAGATCGCGCGGCGTGAGTCTTTGTCCGGCGCGCGCGAGCACATCGCCGCGCGCGAAATCCAAACCTGCGCGGCGGATGTTTTGGCCGGGCTTTGGCGTCTCTTTGATGAGGACGGTATCGCCGTTCGCCTCGGTATCTTCCTGGATCACCACCGCATCCGCGCCGTCCGGCACGACACCGCCGGTGAAGATGCGCACCGCTTCTCCCGCGCTCACAGTTCCCGCAAACGGTTTGCCGGCGGGCGACGCACCGATGACCCGCAGGCTCCGCGCATCCGATGCGCGCACGGCATAGCCGTCCATCGAGGAGACGGGAGAGGGCGGCTGGTCGGATTTCGCGGTCACGTCTTCGGCCAGCACACGCCCCGCCGCGTCGGCGATGGCGACGCTCTCCACCGCGCGCGGCGTGAAGCCGGAGACGATGCGCTGCGTGGCCTCGTCGACGGAGATCATGTCTTCGCCTTGTAATCGCCGCTCTTGCCGCCGGACTTGGCGAGCAGCCGCACCGAGCGGATCACCGCCGCGCGGTCCACCGCCTTCACCATGTCGTAGATGGTGAGCGCGGCGATGCTGGCCGCCGTCAGCGCCTCCATCTCCACGCCGGTTTGCCCGGTGGTCTTCGCCGTGGCGAGGATACGGATGGAATGTTTCGCTTTCACCGGTTCGAACGTGACCGTCGCCTTGGTCAGCGCGATGGGATGACAAAGCGGAATGAGCTCGCTCGTCTTCTTCGCCGCCATGATCCCGGCGATCCGCGCCGCCGCCAGCACATCACCCTTCTTCGCGTTGCCGGATGTCGCGGCCATGAACGCCTCTCGCGACAGCACGATCACGGCCTCCGCGGTGGCCTCGCGCGCGGTGGCGGCTTTGTCCGACACATCCACCATGCGCGCCGCGCCCTTGGAGTCGAGGTGAGTAAGTTTTGCCATGACGCGATGTTAGACGATTTCCGCTCACACCCACACCCACCATCGTCATGGCCGGGCTTGTCCCGGCCACCCATACCCGCAGTGGGAAAAGTAAGAGCGACGACCGTCATTATCTTTTTCTGCAAAGACCGCGTTTATGGGTGGCCGGCCCGGCGTGCTCTGCACGCCAATTGAAAGATGCGCGGCAAGCCGCGCTGGCCCGGCCATGACGGGAAGGGAGTAGGGCCCAGCCGGGGGCAATGGCGTTATCCCAGCAGCGCCTTTGTCGCCGCCGCCACGTCGTCCCTGCGCATCAGGCTTTCGCCGATGAGGAAGGTGGTGACGCCGATATCCTTCAGCCGCGCCAGATCGGCGGGGGTGGACAATCCGCTTTCGGCGATGACCAGCACATCGGCGGGGATGCGCGGGGCGAGGCGTTCGGTCACCGCCAGATCCGTCACGAACGTGTTGAGGTCGCGGTTGTTGATGCCGATCATGTCTGGGCGCAATTCCAGCGCGCGATCGAGCTCGGCTTCGTTGTGGACCTCGACCAGCGCGTCGACTGCCCAGTGATGCGCCGCCGCCATCAGGGCCTGTGCCTCGGTGTCCGTCACGGCCGCCATGATGATGAGGATGCAATCGGCGCCCCAGGCCCGGGCTTCGGCCACCTGATAGGGCTCGAACAGGAAATCCTTGCGCAGAGCTGGCAGGCGCGTGGCCGCACGCGCGGCGATGAGGAATTCCGGCGCGCCCTGGAAAGACGGCGTGTCGGTGAGCACGGAGAGGCAGGCAGCACCACCCTCTTCATACGCGCGCGCCAGCGACGGCGGATCGAAATCGGCGCGGATCAGGCCTTTCGAGGGGCTGGCCTTCTTCACCTCCGCGATCAGGCCGAATTGCCCCTCGGCGCGGCGCCGCATCAGCGCATTGCGAAAGCCGCGCGGCGCATCGGCGGCGTCCGCGCGTTGCTCGATCTCGGTCTGCGGAACGCGCGCCTTCGCCTCGGCGATCTCGACGCGTTTGTAGCGGGCTATGTCGTCCAGGATGCTCATGCGGCGGTGGCGGTCACGAACCGCTCCAGGGTTTGCAGCGCACGTCCGTCGTCGATGGCCTCGGCCGCCAGCGCCGCGCCGTCGCGCAGGTTGGCGATTTTCCCGGCCACGATCAACACGGCCGCGGAATTGATCAGCACGATATCGCGATAAGCGCCGGGCTCGCCTTGCAGCAAGCGGCGCAGGGCATCGGCATTCTCTTCCGCCGCGCCGCCCTTGAGCGCACCAGGCTGGCTGCGCGCGATGCCCGCGTCTTCCGGCGTGACCTCGCGTTCGGTGATGACGCCATCGGCGAGCACGGCCACATGCGTCGGCCCTGTCGTGGTGATCTCGTCGAGGCCGTCGCTGCCATGCACGACCCAGGCGGTTTCGGCGCCCAGCTCGCGCAGCACCTCGGCCACCGGGCGCACCCATTCCTTCGCGTAGACGCCCAGAAGTTGGCGGCGCACGCGAGCGGGGTTCGACAAGGGGCCCAGCAGGTTGAAGATGGTGCGCATGCCGAGCTGTTTGCGGACATTGGCGACGTGTCTCATCGCCGGATGATAGGCCTGCGCGAAGAGGAAGCAGAGCCCGGTGTCGGCGAGACAGCGCGCCGATGCTTCCGGCGAAAGAGCGATCCGCGCGCCCAGCGCCTCCAGCACATCGGCGGCTCCGGTGCGGGACGACATGTTGCGGTTGCCATGCTTGGCGACCGGCACGCCGCAAGCCGCCACCACGAACGATACGGCGGTGGAGATGTTGAGCGTGCCTTGCCCGTCGCCCCCCGTGCCGCAGAGATCGACGGCGCCGGGCGGGGCGGCGATGGCGGTCATCTTCGCCCGCATCACCCGCGCCGCGCCGAGTATCTCCGGCACCTTCGGTCCGCGTTCGGACATCGCGCGCAGGAACGCCGCGAGATCGCTCTCGGTCACGCCGCCGGACATGATCGTCTCGAAAGCGGCGGAAGCCTGATCGGCGTCAAGTATTCCGCCGCCCTGAACGCGCGCGAAATGTTCGCTCATACTGCTTCTTTGGCGAAGTCGCGCGCGAGGGTGAGGAAGTTCGCCAGGAGCGCGTGTCCGTTCTCCGACGCGATGCTTTCGGGATGGAACTGCACGCCATGCACCGGATGGCTCTTGTGCATCACGCCCATGATGACGCCATCGTCGGCCCTGGCGGTGACCTCCAGTGCCGCCGGCATGCTTTCCGGCGCGATGGTGAGGGAGTGGTAGCGCGTCGCCTCGAAATCATTGTTGAGGCCGCGGAAAACGCTTTTGCCGGTGTGATGGATGCGGCTCAGCTTGCCATGCATCGGCTGTGGCGCCCGCACCACCTCGCCACCATACACCTGCCCGATCGCCTGGTGCCCGAGACACACGCCCAATATCGGCACGCGCCCCTTCGCCTCGCGGATCACTTCCAGGCAAATCCCCGCCTCATTCGGCGTGCATGGCCCCGGCGACAACACGATCCCCTCCACGCCCATCCCCAACGCTTCGCGCGCCGAAAGCGCATCGTTGCGCTTGACCACAACCTCCGCCCCCAACTCCCCCAGATAATGGAAGAGATTGTACGTAAAGCTGTCGTAATTATCGATCAGGAGGAGCATCGCCTTCGCCTTTCGTGGCGCGAGAAAAGCCTTGGGGCGTGCGCCCGTCAAGCGCTTGGTCTTACTACATTGACAGCGCGGGGCATGGGCCTCCACTTGGTCCATGACGGCGAGGCCCTCGATTCGGCGCAGACGGGACGCGCGGCTGCACAGCGCCGCGTTCTGGCTGCTGCTCGTGCTGGCGGTGGCCGTGGGCGGGATGCGCGCGCTGGAGGGCGCGCCGGCGCTGCTGCAGATGCTGGTGCCGCCGGGATTGCTCGCGGCCGAGGCGCAGAGCGTGGCGCAGCCGCGTGTCGCGCTGCCGCTGACGGAGCGGTTTCCGGTGAGCCCCTATTCGCCGCAATGGCTGACGCCGGTGGAGGCTGGCTCAATGCCGGATTGGCTGGCCGCGCGCCTGTCGGCCGGGCAGGGTGGGGCGGCGCCGGTTGCAGCTACTACGCCGAGCCATGCGCCGGTGATCGCCCCAAAGATCGCAATCGTGATCGACGATCTCGGCGCGGATGTCGTGGGTACCAAACGTGCCATCGCGCTGCCGGCGGCTGTGAGCCTGTCGTTCCTGCCTTATCCGGACACGACGCCGGAGCTGGTGCGCGAGGGCGTGCGCGGCGGGCATCAGATCCTGGTCCATGTGCCGATGGAGCCGGACGGCGCGGCGGATCCGGGGCCGAACGCGTTGCGCATCGGCCTGCCGCGCGAGGAGTTGTCGCGGCGGCTCGACTGGGACCTGTCGCGCGTGCCGGGCTTCTCCGGTATCAACAATCACGAAGGCAGCCGCTTCACCGCCGATCGCACCGCACTGGTGCCGGTGGTGGAAGCGCTGGCGGATCGGCACGTTTTCTTCCTCGACTCCCGGACGACGGTGAATTCCCAGGTCGTGCCTGTGGCGCGCGCCTTCGGCGTGCCGAGCGCCGCGCGCGACGTATTCCTGGACGACGACCAATCCCCGCAAGCCATCGCCGCCGCGCTGGCGCAGACGGAGGCGCTCGCCAAACGCGACGGCGTGGTCATCGCGATAGGCCATCCCCATCAGGCCACGCTCGACGCGCTGACGCGATGGGTCGCGGGGCGGAAAGACCTCGTGCCGGTAGCCGTCGCGATCCGGCTGAAGACCGAGCGCGAGGTGGCGCAGAAGTAGGCGCTCGCTTCAGGCTGCCGAGATGTGGAGAGTGCGAGTCGATTCACGCAGAGCCGCAGAGCCGCAGAGGAGGCGAGTTTGCGGCTGCCATTCTGCTCCAGTCCCTAACCGTCATGGCCGCCCTTGCGGCGGCCACCCATTACCTCACGCCCTAGAGGTGAGTTAATGGGTGGCCGGGACAAGCCCGGCCATGACGATTG
>DASXFU010000022.1:0-9343 GCA_036489435.1 Rhizomicrobium sp.
GAGGACGCGTCGCACACCGCCCATCACCTGCACTTTCCGCGCCTCCGCGTGAAACAGCTCGCTCTTCCCCCCGCGTCTCCGCGGCTCCGCGTGAATCAACTTCTTACTTTTCCTCTGTGTCTCTGTGGCTCTGTGTGAGTCTTCTTCCCGTCACAGCCCGTGCAACAAATCCGGCAGATCGCGGGCACCATGCAATACGCGCAAAATCAGCGGTGGCGTTCGCGTTGCATTGTAGACGATGACGTATGGATACCCTGTCAGGAAGACGAACCGAATCTTGTCGGACGCCAGATCGGGGCGCAGTACGCCGATATGAGGAAAATCACCGATGCGTGCAGCAGCACGTACGACCGTTTCGCGAAGGCCTCGAGCCGCTGCCTTGTTATCTTTGGCGATCCAGCGGGCAGCTTCGACTACATCGTTTTCCGCCAACTCGGAAAGGCGCGCGGAGGAAGCCATCAGGATTCGGCGATCGCCTTGTCCATTTCGGCGGCTACGGTCTCGATATCGACAGAACCATGGAGGTCGGTATACGCTTCGACTTCCTCCAGCATGCGGTTGAAGGCCAGCCGGCGCTCCTCGCGCTCCTGCAGCAGGCGAAGCGCGCTGCGCAGGACATCGCTCACGTCTTCGTAGCGGCCGCTCGCCACGCAGTCTTCGGCGAAATGCTCAAGCTCGCGGGTGAGATCGATCTTCGCAACCATGGCGGGATTTTAGCGGCAACTGCGCCCGAAGGCTAGCTCGCCAGCGCCGGCTGGTTGCGGGCCTTCACCATCGCGACGGTCGAGTCGATCTGCGCCAGGTGTTGCGAGGTGGTCTTCTCCGGATCGAAGACCTGGTTCAGGTTTAGCGCGGCGTGACCCAGCAGATGCATCGAGGCGTTGCGGTCGACGCCGGCTTCCAACCCTTCCGCCGCCGCCAGAACGGAGTCGCACCAGGCGATGGCGGGTTCGTAGGTGTTGCCGCGGCAGCGCAGCGCCATGGCGCCGGCCATGTCCTTGAGTTTCGAGAGATCGGCTTCGTAGCGTTCGGTGCCGGGGACGTAGCTTTGCAACAGGCGCCACAGCACGCAGACCTGAAAGGCGTCGCGGCGGAGTTTCTCGGCGGCGAATTGTTCCCGCGCGGTCTTGAGCTGGGCGTCGAGACGCTGCGCGGCTTCTTCGCCGGTGAGGCGGTCCTGCGCTTTCATCTTCAGCGAGTTGGGCGGATCGAACAGCGTCACCTCGGACGGGCGCACGCTGTCGCGCCGCCGGTCAGGGCCGACATATTCCGAGGTGATGACGAAGCCTTTGCGGCGCTCGATATGGGTGCGGATGCGTTGGCCGAGAAGCGTGGTGGAGAACGGGCGCAGCAGCAGATCGTCGGCGCCGGAGTTCAGCACCCTTGAGACCAGCGCGGTCGAATTCTCCCAGGCCGTCACCATGATGACGATGAAGGGGTTGTAGCCGTCCGTCCCCTGCCGCATGCCCTGGATCATGCGGCTGAGATCGCCCTCGGCGCCCAGCATCTCGCACAGCGCCAGATCCGGCGGGCGGCGCTTGATGCATTCGGCGAAGGCGTCGAGCGTGGCCGCCGTCTCGATATGCCGGAAGCCGAGATTGTAGAGCGCGGCGCGCGTGCTGGCGCGATTGGCCGACACGGGGTCGTACACCAGCGTTTCCGCGTTGTCGTAGCTCAGTCTCGCCATGGCACCCGCCTGCCCGGCAAGAATGCGGCAATCCCCGTTAAAGAAACGTGGCCCGGCGTGGTTAATTCGCGGGAACTGCGGAGAAAATTCCCTGGAAATCTGAGGCCTTGAGGCTCGCCCCGCCGACCAGCGCGCCGCCGACATTGCTCACGGCCAGGATTTCGCGCGCGTTCGAGGGTTTGACCGAACCGCCATAGAGGATGCGCACGCCACCCGCGCCGAAGCGTTCGATCAGGCATTTGCGGATGTGGTCATGGGCTTGCCCGATGTCGGCCAGCGTGGCCGTCTTGCCGGTGCCGATGGCCCAGATGGGTTCGTAGGCGATGGCTGTGTTTTCGGCCGTCATGCCATCTGGCACCGAACCCGCAAGCTGGCTGCCGCAGACGGCGAGCGCATGGCCCGCTTCGCGCTGCGCTTCGCTCTCGCCGATGCAGATGATGGCCATCAACCCGGCGCGCCAGGCGGCCTTCGCTTTCGCGGCGACGATGGCATCCGTCTCGCCGTGATATTGCCGCCGTTCGGAATGGCCGACGATGACGGCGCTGGCGCCCGCGTCCTTCAGCATCTCCGCGCTGATGTCGCCGGTGAAGGCGCCGGAGACTTCCGTGTGGCAGTCCTGTCCGCCGATGGCGACGCGGCCCTTCGCGACCCACGCCGCTTGCGCGATCAGCGTGGCGGGCGGGCAGATCAGTATGTCGGCTTGCGGCTTCGTGGCGGTCACGGCTTCGCAGACCGCTTCGATCTCGGCGCGCGAGGTAGAGAGACCGTTCATCTTCCAGTTTCCGGCGATCAATGGGCGCATGGTTTCCTCAGCGCAGGATTTCGATGAGCAGGACCCAGGCATTGATGACCGTCGCGATCAGCGCGACCACAACACCCGGAACGATCCAATAAAGCGCACCGCCCACATGCAGCAACAGCAGAATGCCGCAGAGGATGAAGGGCCAGCTTGAGAAGAAGGCCAGCGCCACGCGGGGCATGCCGCCTGCCGGGCCGATTTGTCCGCCCCCGGAGCGCCAGGCGCGTAACTGGATGCGCGTGGGGATGGCCCACATCACGAGCCCGGTCAGCGCGAGCTCCAGGCCGAGCAGCCAGTCCGGCGGATGGGGCACCAGCGCGAAGGTCGCGGCGATCATCACCCCGGCCGGCGTCACCAGCGTTTCGGCGGCGCGTCCGGGCAGGCCGGGATCGGCCAGGATGCGCGTCACGTTGATGGAAATACCCACAATCACCAGCCCCGTCAGGGCGGCCGCCGCGCCCAGCTCGGCGGCGAAGAAATCGGCCCATTCCGTCACGACGGCTCCCCCAATTCCCCCATGAATCGCGCCTTGCTCTGGGTTGCACCCCTCCCTATCATCCGCCGCCTTTCGCCGCCACGTTCACGGAAACCCGTCCCATGCTTCAACAGATGCGCAAATTCTCCAACTCCTGGGCGGTGAAGATCCTCTTCGTCGCGCTCATATTGAGCTTCGCGCTGTGGGGCATCGGCGACGTCATCCGCGGCGCCACCAGCGACACCAGCGTGGCCTCGGTCGGCGGCACGAAAATCCCCTACGAGATCTATACGCGCGACTACACCAACATGAAGCGCAACCTCTCCGCGCGGGCCGGCACCCAGATCACGCCGGAGCAGGCGCAGAAGATGGGCCTGCCGACCCGCGCGCTGGACGCCCTCCTCAATCAGACCGCACTCGACATGGTCACCGACCGGCTGGGCCTTGCGGTGGGCGACGGACAGGTCAACGCCACGGTGCACTCGATGGGCTTTACCGGGCCGCTCGGCACCTTCGACCACGACACCTTCCTCAAGACCATCACCTCCTCCGGCTTCACCGAGCCCGGCTTCATCGAGGCGATGCGCAACGACATCGAGCGCCAGCAGGTGTTGAGCGCCGCGCGCAACGGCTTCGTCGCGCCGATGGGCCTCGTGCGCGCCTTCTACGCTTACGCGCGGGAGACGCGCGCCGCGCAGTATGTGATCGTGCCGGCCTCGGCCGCCGATGCGGTGCCCGCACCCACCGACGCGCAACTCACCGCCTATGTGAAGGCGCATGCCGACCAGTTCAGCGTGCCGGCCTTCCGCGCCATCACCTATGCGCAAGTGTCGCCGGACGACGTGGCCGGCCAGTTCAAGATCACCGACGGCCAGATCCAGCAGGTCTACGACCAGCGCAAGAACGATCCGCAATACGGCTACTACATCCCCGAAAAGCGCGACGTGCAGCAGCTCAACTTCAAGGACCAGGCGAGCGTCACCGCCGCCCGCGCCAAGATCGACGGCGGCATGAAGTTCGACGATCTCGCCCGATCGCTCGGCACCGCGCCGATCAGCCTGGGCAGCGTCACCGAAGAGCAGATGGGCGATCGCGGCAAGGCGATCTTCGCGGCCCCGATGGACGGCGTGTCGGCGCCGGTCAAGAACCTCGCGGGCTTCGCGCTGTTCCACGTCAGCAAGATCACGCCCGGCGGCGGCAAGCAGCTCGCCGAAGTGAAGGACTCCATCCGCAAGGAGCTGCTCGACGAGCAGGCCGGCGCCAAGCTCGAGGACATCGGCAACGCCTACATGGAAGCCAACAGCGGCGGGTTGAGCATCACGCAGTCCGGCCAGAAGGTCGGCATGCATGTCGTGCATGTGCCGGCCGTCGACGCCACCGGCCACGCGCCGGATGGCTCCAAGGCGAACGTGCCGCAGGATCCGGAATTCCTCGCCCAGATGATGCTGCAGGAGCCCGCCACCGACGGCGATCCCTTCTCCGGCAAGGACGCGCACAAATACGTCATCAATGTCGAGAGCGAGACGCCCTCCAGGCTGAAGCCGCTCTCCGCCGTGCGCGACCAGGCCACGGCGATGTGGACGGCGGAAGCGCGCCGCAAGGCGCTCGCGGTGAAGGCGCAGCAACTCGCCGCGCAAGCCAGTGGCAAGGGCGATCTTTCGAGCCTCGCCGCCAGCCTCCACGTGCCGGTGCAGAACAGCGCCGCGCTGGATCGCGGCAAAGGCAATGGCGACCTCACCGCCGATCTGGTGACCAGGCTCTTCGCCGTGCCGGGCGGCAGCGTCGTCGCCGGTCCTGCTGCCAAGGGCGACGGCTATATCGTGGCGCGGGTGAGCGGCGTGTCGCATGTGCCGCTGTCGCCGGGCGATCCCGTCTTTGCGCAGTTCCAGGGCCAGGTGAACGCCAACACGGCGGACTCCATCGCGACGGGCATCGCCGCGGGCGAACGCGCCAAGCAGGGCGTCACCATCAACCAGAAGCAGCTCGATCTCGCCAACGGCAACGGCAACGACAACGGATCATGAGCGGGCGATGGCCATCGAACCGTCTTACGCGGCGTTCGCGAAAGCCTATGACGCGGGTCGCCCGCAAGCCGTCTATGCGCGGCTGATCGCCGATCTGGAGACGCCCGTCTCCGCCTACCTGAAGCTGGGCGCCGGGCGCGACAACGCCTTCCTGCTCGAAAGCGTGCAGGGCGGCGAAGCACGCGGCCGCTACTCCATCATCGGCCTGAAGCCCGATCTCATCTGGCGCTGCCGCGACGGCAAAGCCGAGATCAACCGCCACGCCCGCGCCGATGCCGACAGCTTCGGCGCAATCGCGCAACCCGCGCTCGACTCGTTGCGCGAGCTGGTGCGCGACACGCGCATGGAATTGCCCGCGGGCCTGCCGCCCATGGCCGTCGGTCTGTTCGGCTATCTCGGCTACGACATGGTGCGGCTGATCGAGACCAAGCTCGGCGCGCCGCCGCCCGACACGCTGGGCCTGCCCGACGCCATCCTGCTGCGCCCCACCCTCACCGCCATCTTCGACACGGTGCGCGACGAGATCCTGCTCGTCTCCCCCGTCTGGCCGGAAGCGGGCCTCGACGCGCGCGCCGCCTATGGCCGCGCGTGCGAACGGCTGATGGGCGCCATGGAGGATCTCGACCGCGCCGCGCCGCCGATGCCCACGCTGGACTCGCTGCCCGCGAACGTGGCCGTCGAATCCAATATGACGCATGCGGAATATCTCGACGTCGTGCTGCGCGCCAAGGAGTACATCCGCGCCGGCGACATCTTCCAGGTCGTGCCCAGCCAGCGCTTCCGCCGCCCCTTCGCGCTGCCGCCCTTCGCGCTCTATCGCGCGCTGCGCCGCTTGAACCCCTCGCCGTTCCTCTACCACCTGGCCTTCCCCGGCTTCGCCATTGTGGGATCGAGCCCGGAGATATTGGTGCGCCTGCGCGACGGCGTCGTCACCATCCGCCCCATCGCTGGAACGCGCAAACGTGGCACCACCGCCGCCGAGGATGCCGCGCTCGCCGAAGAGTTGATGGCCGATCCCAAGGAACGCGCCGAGCACCTGATGCTGATCGACCTCGGCCGCAACGATGTCGGCCGCATCGCCAAAATCGGCGATGTAAAGGTGACGGACAGCTTCTTCATCGAGCGCTACAGCCATGTGATGCATCTGGTCTCCAACGTGGAGGGGCACATCCGCGACGGCCTCGACGCCATCGACGCACTCGCCGCCGGATTGCCCGCCGGCACACTCTCCGGCGCGCCGAAAATCCGCGCCATGGAACTGATCGACGAGTTCGAGAAAGAGAAGCGCGGCGGCGCGTATGCCGGCGCGGTCGGCTATTTCGCCGCCGACGGCTCGATGGACACCTGCATCGTGTTGCGCACCGCGCTGGTCAAGGACGGCGTGATGTATGTCCAGGCCGGCGGCGGCGTCGTCGCCGACAGCGACCCCGAAGCCGAATTCCAGGAGACGGTGAACAAGGCGAAGGCGCTGATGGCCGCCGCCGAAGAAGCCGTACGTTTCGCGTCGACAGCGAAGCGCGGGCAATAGGGAAGTTGATTCACGCGGAGCCGTGGAGACGCGGGTGATGGGCGGGGTGCGCCGCTCACTGCGTCCTCAATTCGGTAAGACCGAAGGGATTCACGCAGAGCCGCAGAGGCGCAGAGGAGTTGCGCTCGCAGCACCGTCCCACCTCATCCCCCACAACCCCAAACGCGTCATGGCCCGGCTTGTCCGGGCCATCCATTTTCCTTCTTCCTTGCAGCAGAAAATTGGGTGGCCGGGACAAGCCCGGCCATAACGAAATCGGATAGATGGGAGTGGAGCAAAGGCGTCATTACAAACGCCCCTCCTCTGCGCCTCTGCGGCTCTGCGTGAATCAACGCGATGCCGCGACCAAGCGCGATGAGGGGCGTTTAAACTCGCCACCCATCACGAAACCTGATCGATCTGAGCAACTCGTCGCGCATGGCGCGCGTCGCCCGGGAACGGTGCTGAAAGCCACCGTGTCACGGCGTCCTTCGCCTGATCGAGGGTCAGAAACCGGAGGCCGAGGGAGAGCGCATTCGCGTTGTTGTGTTCCCGTGTCGACGCGAGAATATCCAGATGTTTTCCGGAAGCGTCCACCTGCTCGTTCCCGGGGTCGCCATAGTAGAGCGCGCAGCGGACGCCTTTGAACCGGTTGGCCACGATGGCCTCGCCTTGTCCGGAACCACCGGCAACGATGGCGCGGCTGTCTTTCCCCGCGGCGGCGTCTTGCGAAAGTTTCCTGGCGGCGATGGCGATGATTGCCGGGTAGTCGTCCTGCGGATCGTTCACCAATGCGCCGCAGTCTTCGACTTCGCATTTGAGTTGATCGCGGACATATTCGACGAGCGCGTTCTTGGTTTCGAATCCGGCGTGGTCCGAGGCGAAATACACTTTCATGGCGATACCGTAGCACGGCTCCGCGAGAATCCGCCCTCATTCATTTCATTTGATAAGCCCAGCGCCCTTTCTCGCGCATGACCGCGATGCAATGCGGAATAATTGGAACCGATTGCTCCATTTTGGCTTCCTAGGTGCAGAGGGGACGCGCCACGCAAATCCAATTCAGGGAGCCAGACATGGCCAATTTTCACGTAACGGGCAGCAACGACATGACTGCCCTCGATCTATCGGACTTCTCCGGTGGCACCGTCACCCAAAATACCTCCAGCGAAGTGGTCGTGAAGGGCGCGAGCGGCACGACCTATGAGCTGTTCGGCGACTTCAGCGGCGGCACCGGCAGCACCCTGCCGACCGGCGGCACCATCACGACCTTCAAGGAGATCAACGACACCGACGGCACCTCGAACGTCATCGTCGGCAACCTCAGTCTGTCGGTTGCCGACTTCAACACCTTCGTCGCCGACGACAACGGCACCGGCTTGCAGGACGAGATGTTCAAGGGCGCGGACCAATTCAATCTCGCTTCCGGCAACGGCAACAACAACGTGTTCGGCGCGGCGGGCAACGACCTCTTCCTGGTCGGCGGATCGCTGGCGGCCGGCGACACCATCAACGGCAATGGCGGCTTCAACACCGTCGTGTTCAATGGCGATTATTCGGACGGGCTGACGCTCGGCGCGACCACGCTTGAGAATATCCAGCGCCTCGATTTCACCGGCCACAACGCCTACAACATCACCACCGCCGACGCGACGGTGGCGACCGGCGAAACCCTCGATGTCGATGCCCGCAATGTCGGGCCCGACGGTTCGCTGACCTTCGACGGCTCGGCCGAGACCGACGGCCGTTTCATCTTCCAGCTTGCCGGCACCAATCCGTCCAACATCACGGGTGGCGCGGGTGACGACGTGTTCCACGGCGGCGGGACCAACTCCACGCTCAATGGCGGCGCCGGCAACGACACGTTCTACTTCGGCGGCAACTTCGACGGCACGGACACCATCAATGGCGGCTCCGGCGATAATGTGCTGCATCTGGATGGCGATTATTCCGCCGGCCTCGCCTTCACGGCCACCGATCTCCAGAATATCCAGAAGCTCGTGCTGGAACACGGCAACGATTATCACGTCTCGCTGGATGCCGCGAACGACACCAACGGCAACACGATGACCATCGACGGCAGAGACCTGCACGCCGCGGATTCGCTGACCTTCGACGGCACCGCGGTGGCGGGCAATCTTGCCATCGACGGCGGCGCGGGCGCTGACGTGCTGCAGGGCGGCACCGGCACCTTGAACGTCTTCAACGGCGGCGCGGGCGCGGATCGCATGACGGCGGGCGGCGGCACCGATCACTTCGTCTATGAAAGCGCGGCGGATTCGACCGGCACGCATTATGACGCGATCAGCGGCTTCAACGCCGATAGCGACAAGGTCGTGCTCTACAACGAGACCGTGACAGCCATCAACACCGCGGTCACCACGGGCGCGCTCTCGACCGCGACGTTCAACACCGACCTGGCGCATGACCTCGGCGCGAGCCATCTGGGCATTCACCACGCGGTGCTATTCACGGCCGACAGCGGCGATCTCTCGGGCGACACGTTCCTGGTGATCGATGTGAATGGTGAGGCCGGCTACCAGGGCAAGGGCGACATCGTCATCCAGCTCTCCGGTGCCACCAACCTCAGCGACCTCAGCACCGCCAACTTCGGCGACCACTCCCTCACGCTGACATAAAGCCCATCCCTCCCCTGCCCCGCGCGCCCGTCACATCCGGGCGCGCGGGGTTTTTATTGGGGGCTCGCGAGCGGCCGCGGAGTTCGCGTGAGAGTGTGAGTTGATTCACGCAGAGCCGCAGAGCCGCAGAGGAGTCGAGTTTGCGGTGAACTGCGCGTTACAAACTCCGACAACCTCAATCGTCATGGCCGGGCTTGTCCCGGCCACCCATT
>DASXFU010000014.1:0-1738 GCA_036489435.1 Rhizomicrobium sp.
TCAGGCGCTGGAAAAGGTCGACGGCGATCCGGTCAAGCTCGACTGGGAATGCTACAAGGACACGCTGATCGAGCAGTGCGAGCAGGGCGTCGATTATTTCACTATCCATGCCGGCGTGCGGCTTGCCTACATCCACCTCACTGCCAATCGCGTCACCGGCATCGTCTCGCGCGGCGGCTCGATCATGGCCAAGTGGTGCCTGGCGCATCACAAGGAAAGCTTCCTCTACGAGCGCTTCGACGAGATTTGCGACCTGATGCGCAAATACGACGTGTCGTTCTCGTTGGGCGACGGCTTGCGCCCCGGCTCGATCCGCGACGCCAATGATCGCGCCCAGTTCGCCGAATTGGAAACGCTTGGCGAACTGACAAAGGTCGCCTGGAAGAAGGGCTGCCAGGTGATGATCGAAGGCCCCGGCCACGTGCCGCTGCACAAGATCAAGATCAATGTCGACAAGCAGCTCAAGGAATGCGGCGAGGCGCCGTTCTACACCTTGGGCCCGCTGGTCACCGACATCGCGCCGGCCTACGACCACATCACCTCCGCCATCGGCGCCGCGATGATCGGCTGGTTCGGCACCGCCATGCTCTGCTACGTCACGCCGAAGGAGCATCTCGGCCTGCCGGATAGGAACGACGTCAAGGACGGCGTCATTGCCTACAAGATCGCCGCCCACGCCGCCGATCTCGCCAAGGGCCATCCCGCCGCGCAACTGCGCGACGATGCACTAAGCCGCGCGCGCTTCGACTTCCGTTGGAAGGACCAGTTCAACCTCTCGCTCGATCCCGACACGGCGTTAAAGTACCACGACGAGACGCTGCCGAAGGAAGCGCACAAAGTGGCGCATTTCTGCTCGATGTGCGGGCCGAAATTCTGCTCGATGAAGATCACGGCGGATGTTCGGGAGTACGCGTCCGGCCTCACCGACAACGAGAAGGCCGCGCTCTATCCGGAGGCGGCGCAGGCTGGCATGGACCAGATGTCGAAGAAGTTCTTGGACATGGGCGCGGAGGTTTATGTCGATAAGGCCGAGGCGGCGAAGGAGAGTAACAAGGCGCTGTAGTTGTCATCCTGAGGTGCCCGCCGAAGGCGGGCCTTGAAGGATCGCGGACGTGCCGCTCTCTCCGCCGTCATGCCCGCCTTGTGCGCCTTGTGCCGGGCATCCATGCTCAGATGCGCCATGAAGCGTCGAGACAACAGGTCACGAGGAACTAATTTTGAGGAGATGGAGGCCGCTCTAAAGCGCGCTGCCTACAAGGCCGTCCATGGCACGCGAAGGCGCATGAAGTGAGCGAGGGGGTCGTCGGTGGTCCGCTATGACGAACACGCCGAATTTCAGATCGGACGCCGCAGCATTGCTAAAGCATGGATTGAGGATACGATCCGCAATCCTGACGAAACAGAAGCCAAGGGCAGCCGGCGATCTTTCTTAAAGCGCCTGCCGGGCCGGCATGTTATGCTCCGCGTCGTTACGGCGCTGCACGATCCGGAATACGTGATTACCGCCTATTTCGACAGGACCAAGCCATGCGGATGAGAGTCGATCATGCGGCGGATGCGGTTTATCTCAACCTAACCGACCGCCCGATCAAGGACAGCGAAGAGGTCGCTGACGGCATTGTCGTCGACTACGACGAGGAAGGCCGGATCGTCGGCATCGAAATTCTCGACGCCTCGAAGCGTACCGAAGATCCGACGGCGCTCAAGCAATTCAGCTTCGAGGAGGCGTAGTCGATCT
>DASXFU010000018.1:0-37443 GCA_036489435.1 Rhizomicrobium sp.
CATAGGAGCCGTTGCGGGCGGCCAGCGGCGAGGGCTTGCCTTCATTGTTGTAATAGCCGGGCGTGCATTCCTCCAGGAAGCGTTGGCGCTGCAGCGCGGAGTTGATGATCGTCTCGACCCAGGCGTCCTGTGCCGCCTGAGTCGTCTCCACCACCCTGGCCTGGCGGTCCGTCGCGGTCTTGATGACATAGGCGACGTGCCGGGACTGCTCGTTCAGCATGTGCGGGAAGTTGGCGGTGAAGCCGGACTGCGAATTGCTCACGATGAACAGGTTCGGGAAGCCGCGGCTGAAAAAACCGTGGAAGGTGGCGACGCCGTCCGCCCACTTCTCGGTCAACGACTGGCCGCCGCGGCCGTAAATCTCGTAACCCGCGCGGCGCGAATAGCCGGTGCCGACTTCGAAGCCCGTACCGTAGATCAGGCAATCGAGCTTGTACTCCTGGCCGTTGGCGACGATGCCGGTTTCCGTGATGCGGTCCACACCTTTGCCTTGCGTATCGACAAGCGTGACATTCGCGCGATTGAAGGTGCCCAGATAATCGTCGTGGAAGCAGGGGCGCTTGCAGAACTGGCGGTAATAGGGCTTCAGTGACTCCGCGACATTCGGATCCTTCACGATCTCCTCGGCGCGGGCGCGGATCTGCTCCATCTTGCGGTAGTCCGCGAGCTCCAGCAGTTCGCCGGGATTGGACGCGCCGGCGCGTGCGCTCTTGTTGCGCGCGATGACGCCGAGGTTGACGATGATGTCCGTCCAGCCGTCATTCACCATGTCTTCTTTCTGGGGAATGCCGCTGATGAGCGCGTTGAAATTGTCCATGCGCTCTTGCTGCCAGCCCGGCTTCAGCGATGCCGCCCAATCCGGATCGGTCGGCCGGTTGTTGCGCACGTCGATGGAAGAGGGCGTGCGCTGGAAGACGTAGAGGTGCTTCGCCGAGGCGCCCAGATGCGGCACGCACTGCACGGAGGTGGCGCCGGTGCCGATGATACCGACGACCTTGTCCTTAAGCCCGTCCAGCCCGCCATTGGAATCGCCGCCGGTGTAATCGTAATCCCAGCGCGAGGTGTGGAAGGAGTGGCCTTTGAAGGTCTCGACTCCCGGAATGCCCGGCAGCTTGGGGCGATGCAGCGGGCCGTTCGCCATGATGACGAAGCGCGCGCGCATGGCGTCGCCCTTGTTCGTCTTCACGATCCAGCGCGATGCCGCGTCGTCCCAGCGGATCTCGGTGACCTCGGTCTGGAAGATCGCGCCACGATAGAGATCGAAATGCTCGCCGACGCGGCGGCAATAAGCGAGGATCTCGGGCGCGCGGGTATATTTCTCGACGGGCAGGTAGCCCACCTCCTCCAGAAGCGGCAGATAGATGTAGCTCTCGATATCGCAGGCCGCACCGGGATAGCGGTTCCAATACCAGGTGCCGCCGAAATCGCCGCCCTTTTCGACGATGCGGATGTCGTTGATCCCGGCCTCGCGCAGCCGCGCCGCCGCCAGCATGCCGCCGAAGCCGCCGCCAACCACCAGCACCTCGACCTCGTCGTTGAGGGTGGCGCGCGTGACCGGCTTCACATAGGGGTCTTCGAGGTAATGCGCGAACTGGCCCTTGATCTCGACATATTGCTCGTTGCCGTCGGTGCGGACGCGCTTGTCGCGCTCGGCGCGGTATCGAGCCTTCAGCGCCGCCGGATCGAAACCCAACTCGTCGTTCTTCGTGGCTGCTTCGCTCATCGTCCGCCCTCAACTGATTTTTTGTCAGTTTGACGGATCGATGCGGCTGGCGCAAGCGGGGAGTGGGATTTGGGTAGGGGCGGCCCTATGAGCCAGGTGGGATTCGTGGCGGGTTTTTTCCGGGTGGTGGGGCTTCTTCTGGGCGCCGCTTCCACGGTTTCGCTCATCATGTTCGGGGGCAGCCTGTTCGCGCTCAACCGCCCGCCGCCGGACCCATCGCACCCGTTGAGCGTGAGCACCTATGGCATCGTGGCGCTACTCCAGAACGGCGCGATTGGATTCGCCAAGATGTTCGGCTTCCTGAGCGAGATCGGGTTGTGGGTCGGCGTCGCGATGACGATCGTTTCGGTGGTGGTGTTGGTGATCGCAATCCTGTTGTTCGTGATCGGCAACGGCGTCGCGGCGCATTCGGGTTGGGCGCGTGTGGTCGCGCTGATTTTCACAACATTTGTTTTGCTCGCCGCCCTGGTCGTGACGTTCAGCACGCCGCGTGAGGCCGCCATCATCCCGGGCCTGTTCGTCGCGGGCGCGCTTTATGCGATCTGGGTGCTGGGCTGGCGTTACGCGCGTCCTTGAAAAAGACTGGCTTGAAAACAGCAGGCCTACGCTGCCAAAGTGCGGCCATGCCAAATCCCAATCCCATCTTCGCCAATCTTCCCACCACCATCTTCACCGTGATGAGCGCGCTCGCCACCGAGCATGGCGCCATCAATCTCGGCCAGGGCTTCCCGGACGAGGACGGCCCGCTCGCCATCCGCGATGTGGCGGCCAAGGCGCTGGTGGAGGGCCCGAACCAATATCCGCCCACGCGCGGCCGCATCGAACTGCGCAAGGCCATCGCGGGCCACGCCAAACGCTTCTACGGGTTCGACTTCAATCCCGAGACGCAGGTGGTGGTCACCTCCGGCGGCACGGAGGCGTTGACGGCGTCGATCATGGGCCTGGTGGGCGAGGGCGGCGAGGTGGTGCTGATCGAACCGGCCTACGACTCGTATCGTCCGATCGCGGAGGCGATGGGCGCGAAGGTGCGCTCGGTGGTTCTCCAGCAGCCGCATTGGGAGCTGACGGAAAAGGCGCTTGCCGCCGCCATCACGCCGAACACGCGCGCGGTGCTGCTCAACACGCCGCTGAACCCCGTCGGCCGTGTCTTCACGCGTGAGGAGCTGGAAGCGTTGGCGCGCGTTGTCGCCAAAACCGATGCCGCGGTGATCTGCGACGAGGTCTATGAGCATCTCGTCTTTGACGGCAGCCAGCATATCCCGTTCATGAGTTTGCCCGGCATGGCGGAGCGCACGGTGCGCGTGGGCTCGGCCGGCAAGATGTTCTCGCTCACCGGCTGGAAAATCGGCTGGGTGACGGGACCGGCCAAGCTGGTGGACGCCATCGCCAAGGCGCACCAGTTCATCACCTTCACCACGCCACCCGCGCTGCAGCTTGGTATTGCGCACGCGTTGGAACACGAGATGGACTTCACGTTGCGCCTGACGCACACCCTGCAAGCCAATCGCGACGTGCTGGAGAACGCGCTGGCCACGATGGGCTTCCTGCTGCAGCCTTGCGAAGGCACCTACTTCCTCACGGCGGCCATCGAAGACATCACCAAAGAGCCCGACACCGTCTTCTGCGAACGCCTGGTGCGCGAGGCGGGTGTGGCGCTGATCCCGCTCAGCGTCTTCTTCACCGGCGGCAAGCCCGACAACCTCGTCCGCTTCGCTTTCTGCAAGAAACGCAGCGTGATCGCGGAAGCGGTCGAGCGGCTTCGGACATATTTCAAGCCCCCGCAACGGTGAGGCGGAGAAACCTCATAGGATTCACGCAGAGCCGCGGAGACGCAGAGGAGCGAGTTTGCGGCACGCATTGCTCCACTCCCCAAAACCGTCATGGCCGGGCTTGTCCCGGCCACCCATTCACTCCCTCCAAGACGTGAGGCAATGGGTGGCCGCCACGAGGGCGGCCATGACGAATTGGGATAGAGGGAGCAAAACGCCGACGGTGCCACAAACTCGCTCCTCTGCGTCTCTGCGTCTCTGCGTCTCTGCGTCTCTGCGTCTCTGCGTGAATCAATCCCTCGCGCAGCCGCGAAGCTGTCAGAGGGTCGACCAGGCCCAACCGGTGATGTGCCAGCCGCCAGCGCCCTTTGCCGTGGAGACGGTGAACAGGCCTTTCTCCACGATGGGTTTGCCCTTCACTTTGTAGGTCAGGGTCGCGGGCGCGACGCCGTAGCCGGTGGTGGCGTCCATGTTCTTGAACGAGGCGGGCGACAGCGCGATGTGGAAGTCCGTCACCGCGTTCTTCTTGAACTCGGCGCCGGCATCGGCGTTCCAGCTCGCGAAGGACATCCAGATATGCGGCGCGAATTCGTCGATGATGACGGCTGTGGGAGCATACGTGCCCGCGGCGGTCTTGGCGTCGCCGGCGTTCATCGCGTCGACGAATTGCGTGAACGGCGCGAGCGCCGGTGGCGTGGCGGCACTGGCGCCCGTGAGAAGAACGCAAGTTGCCGCTGCGGCAAACCCGATCGATTTGAACATCCTATTCCCCCTCGCAAATGATCGCGTTACGGTATGCCTCCTTCCGCATCCAGGCAAACCATGACCGGCACGACAGACCCTCGCACACCCATCCTCATCGGCTGCGGACAGTTCACCCAGCGCACCGCGCGCGGCAATATCCACGAAAGCCTGTCGCCCATCGCGATGCTGGAGAAGGCGGCGCGGCTGGCGCTCTCCGACACCGGCAAAGAGAACGAATTGATCCGTGCGCTCGACACGGTGGCTGTCGTGCGCTTCACGGCGGACTCGCCGGGCGATCAGGGGCGGTTGCCCAAGCGCATGTTCCGCAATCCGCCGGGATCGCTGGCGCGACATCTGGGCGCCACGCCCCGCCGCGCGCTCTATTCCGCGACGGGTGGGAACACGCCGCAATGGCTGGTCAATCGCACGGCGGAAGAGATCGCCAATGGCGACTGCGAAGTCGCGCTGCTGGCGGGCGCGGAATATATCGCGACACTGCTCGGCGCGATGAAGCAGGGCATCGATCTGGGCTGGGCGAACGAGCCCGATCCGGGCAGCGACCCGCAAGAGATCGGCGACGGCCGCGCTGGCACGAGCGATTACGAGCGCGCCTACGGCCTCGCATTCCCCGTCAACGCCTATCCGCTGTTCGAGAATGCGATCCGCGGCCAGAAGGGGCGTACGCCCGCCGCGCATCTGAAATGGCTGGGCGAATTCTTCTCGCCTTTCACGAAAGTGGCGTCGGAGAATCCCTATTCCTGGTTTCCCACTTACCGCCCGCCGGAAGAAATCTCCACGCCGTCGGAGAAGAACCGCTTCGTGGGCTTTCCCTACACGAAATATCTCAACGCCGTGATCGAAGTGGACATGGCCGCCGCCGTGGTGATGACCAGCGTGGCGAAGGGGCGCGAGATGGGCATTCCGGAATCGAAATGGGTCTATCTGCATGGCTGCGGCGACGCGAACGACATCTGGAATGTCGGCGAGCGGGTGAACTATTACTCCTCGCCCGCCATCCGCACTGTCGGCCGCAAGGCTTTCGCCATGGCGGGCAAGAGCGTGGCCGATCTGTCGTATATCGATCTCTATTCCTGCTTCCCCAGCGCGGTGGAATTGGGCTGCAAGGAGTTGGGCATCGCGGAGGACGATCCGCGCGGCCTCACCGTCACCGGCGGCTTGCCCTATTTCGGCGGCGCGGGGAACGATTACGTGATGCACTCCATCGTCACCATGATGGAAAAGCTGCGCGCCGCGCCGGGGAAGTTCGGCCTCTGCACTGGCAATGGCTGGTACGTGACGAAGCACTCCGCCGGCATCTATTCCACGACGCCCACGCAAGGCGCGTGGACGCGCGAGGATCCCAAGAGCTATCAGAAAGAGATCGACGCGGAGCCGCATCCCGAACTGATCGAGAAGCCGGAGGGTGCGTCGACGGTCGAGACTTACACCGTTGTCACCGACCGCAAGGGCAAGCGCTTCGGCATCGTCGTCGGCCGCGACGCTGAGAATCGCCGTTTCCTCGCCAACACGCCGGATGATGACGCGACGCTCGACTACATGATGCGCGAGGAGATGCTGGGTCGGGCCGGAGAGGTCACGCCCGGCACGCCGAACCTCTTCCGCTTCAATGCATGAGCGGCACGGATTCCAGGATCACATTCGTCGCGTTGTGCGTGAGGATTGGCAGGACCAGGCTCTTGGTGCGCAGGCGCAGCCAGGCGAAGATGAGGCCGCAGAGCGTGGCCCAGGCGCCTTCGATGGGCGAGGTGTGGATCGCCAGCTTGTCGTCGAACTGCAATCCATGCACCAGCCCGAACACAAGCGACACCGCGATGGCCGCGTAGCCGAACTCCGCGCCGAGGAGTTTGTTGCGGGCGGCGAACATCTTCATGAACAGCGCGAGCAGGATGCCGCGCCACAACGGCTCCTCCGCCAGGCCCGGCATGGTGGCTTCGAACCACAGCGTCTCCACGCTTTGCGGTTTGGTCTCGCCGAACCACATCAAGGTCAGGAACGCCGTGATGAGCAGGAACGGCACCACCACCGTCAGAAACGCGCGGCCGGTGCGTGGTGCCTGGCGGACGGTGTAACCCATTTCGGCAGCCGTGAAGCGCCGCGTGGCGATCAGCGCGATGGCGACGAGACTGATGGCGGCGATGTCGATGGCCTTGCCGGACCAGTTCCAATGCGTGCCGGGGATGCGCAGCGCGTGGGTCATCAGGGGCACGATCGTGGCGATGCTGTCGGCGAGCGACACCAGCACAACCAGCGGCATCCACTTGCGCGCCTCCGGGTTGAACAGAGCAGGTAACGCCAGCAGCAAAAGCGCGCAGGGCGCAATCAGGCAATTCAAGATCATCGCGGTGTTCATGCATGTCCCCGGTCCTAGCCGCGAATATGATGTGGAAAATCGCGTGCGCGGTCACTAGTGTGAGCCCTCGCAATTCAGACGGATCAGCTATGCCACGCATTTATATGGTTCGTCACGGACGTGCCGAAGCCGGCTTCGGCGAGTCGATGGACCCTGGCCTCGATGCGCTCGGAAATTCCCAAGCCACAGCGGTTTCCGAGACACTGCGCGCGTTGGGCCCGCTGCCGATCCTCTCCAGCCCACTCGCCCGCACGCAGCAGACGGCGGCGCCTTTGGCCGCGGCATGGAATCAAAAGCCCGTGATCGAGGAGGCCGTTGCCGAAATCCCCTCGCCCAAGGGCATGACGCTCGAAGCCCGCGTCGCCTGGCTGCGCAAGCTGATGGGCGGCAACTGGCGCGACGCCTCGCCCGAACTCGCCGCCTGGCGCGAGCACTGCATCGCCACCGTGACGGCGATCCCGGCGAATACGGTGATCTTCTCTCACTACGTCGCCATCAACGTCATCGCCGGCGCCGCGCTGGGCGATAACCGCGTGATCGTATTCTCGCCGGACAATTGCTCGGTGACAGTGTTCGAGACGGATGGGAAGACGCTTACGCTGGTCGAGAAGGGCGCGGAAGCGTCGTTGACGAAGGTGAACTGAATTTACAAACCAAACAAAATCGTCATGGCCGGGCTTGTCCCGGCCACCCATACCCGCAGTGGAAAAAGTAAAGGCGATGACCGTCATTATCTTTCCGGCAAAGACCGAGGCAATGGGTGGCCGGGACAAGCCCGGCCATGACGATTAAATAAAAGAGGAAAACCGACCGTGTCCGAACCGCATGAGATGACGGCGCACGAACTCTCCCGTGCCTTTCACGACGGCGATCTGTCGCCGGTGGAGGTGGCGGAAGGATGTCTCGCGCGGATCGAGGCGCTGGATGCGGAGGTGAATGCGTTCTGCCTCGTCGATGCGGATGCTTCGCTGGCGCAGGCGGAGGCGTCGGAGAAGCGATGGGCGGAGGGCAATCCGCTGTCTCCGCTGGACGGTGTGCCGGTCGCGGTGAAGGACCTGCTGCTCACCAAGGGCTGGCCGACGCGGCGGGGTTCGCTCACCGTGGACCCGAAAGGTCCGTGGACGGAGGATGCGCCGACCGTGGCGCGGCTGCGCGAGGCGGGCGCGGTGTTCATCGGCAAGACCACGACGCCGGAATTCGGCTGGAAGGGCTCCACTGACAGCCCGCTCACCGGCATCACGCGCAATCCGTGGAACAAGGCCAAGACACCGGGCGGCTCCTCCGGAGGATCGTCCGCCGCGGTGGTGGCGCGGTTCTGTCCGCTGGCGCTGGGCACGGATGGCGGCGGATCGATCCGCATTCCGGCCAGTTTCTCCGGCTGCTATGGCCTCAAGCCCAGCTTTGGCCGTGTGGCGGCCTATCCGCTGTCGCCGTTCGGCACGGTTGCGCATGTTGGGCCGATGAGCCGTACGGTTCGTGACAGCGCCATGCTGATGAATGTGATCGCGCGGCCCGATGCGCGCGACTGGTACTCCCTGCCGCGCGAAGCCACCGATTACGCGGCGGAGCTTGAGGTGCCGATGCGCGGCAAACGCATCGCCTTCAGCCCGCGCCTCGGCTACGCGAAGAAAGTCGTGCCGGAAGTGGAAGCGCTGGTTGCGGCGGCCGCGAAGCGCTTCGAGGCGATGGGCGCGCATGTCGAACAGGTCGATCCGCCCGGCGGCGACATCAGCGAGACCTTCCGCAATGTCTGGTGGGCTGGTGCGGGGCTGCTGCTCGGCGGCTATCCGCCGGAGAAGAAGGCGCAGCTCGATCCCGGCCTGCGCAAGATGGCGGAGGAGGGCGCGGCGATTCCGTTGCGCACCTATCTCGAAGCCAATGCCGCGCGCGGCGCCTATGGCAGCGCGATGCGGCAGTTCATGGAAGCGTATGATTTCCTGCTGACGCCGTCTGTCGCCACGCCGGCTTTCGATGTCGGCCAACTATCGCCGCTCGAGGATGACGGCCGCGCCTGGATGCAGTGGACGCCGTTCAGCTTCCCCTTCAACCTGACGCAACAGCCCGCCGCCAGCATCAATTGCGGTTTCACCGCGGATGGATTGCCGGTGGGGCTTCAGATTGTCGGCCGCATGTTCGACGACATGGGCGTACTGGCCGCGAGCGCGGCTTACGAAATGGCCGATCCGACCTTCGACAAAACGCCGCCTGGATTTTAGACAGACGGCGCTTCGCTCGGCGGATCGCGACGCTTGGTGTGCGACACGGCGGACATGATGCCGGCGCCGACCAGCACCAGCGATCCCACGATGATCCAAGTGTGAGGAACGTGGAGCAGCACGGCGCCATAGATGAGACCGCCGAGCAGGACCACGAATCCCGCGACGTAAAGCATGAAAGCTGACATGGCGCGCCCGCGAGAGAGATGCGAGTGAGGTAACGGCGCAGGGCCGTCTTTTGTTCCTTGCCCCGGCGAGCCGTGGACATCACACTCGGCTCCATGACCGGCGAAATCCTCACCGTCGCGCAATGCTACGAGGCCGACCGTTACGCGGCGGCGCACGGCACGCCCACGCTCACGCTGATGGAAAATGCCGGCCGCGCGGTGGCCGATGCGGTCGTGGCGCGGTGGACGAAGCGCGCGGTCGTGGTGCTGTGCGGACCGGGCAACAATGGCGGCGACGGGTTCGTGGTGGCGCGGCTCCTGACAGAGCGCGGTTGGCCGGTGCAGGTGGCGCTCGCCGCGCCACGCGAGTCCTATCGCGGTGATGCGGCAGAGATGGCGACGCGTTGGATAGGGACTGTCATTCCGCTGGACGGGAATGCAGCCTCGCAGGGCGAGCTGATCGTCGATGCCATGTTCGGCGCCGGTCTCTCGCGGCCGCTGGAGGGCGGCTATGCGTGGGTTGCGAAGTCGCTGCACGCACCTGTCGTCGCTATCGATGTACCGAGCGGGCTCGCGGGCGATACAGGCAAGGTGCTGGGCGACGTTTGTGTCCGCGTCGGTCTCACCGTCACCTTCTTCCGCAAGAAGCCTGCCCATGTGCTGATGCCGGGACGGTTGTTGTGTGGCGAGATCGTGGTCGCCGATATCGGTATTCCCGACGCGGCCGCGCATGATGCCAAGCTGTTCGAGAACACCCCCGCATTCTGGGCGTCGAAATTCCCCTGGCCAAAGCCGGAGGGCCACAAATATGGCCGCGGCCATTGCGTGGTGGTAAGCGGACCGGCCCATGCGACCGGCGCGGCGCGGCTGGCGGCACGGGGCGCGCTGCGCGTGGGCGCGGGGCTGGTCAGCGTGGCGAGCCCGCCGGACGCCATGATCGTGAACGCCGCCGCGCTGACGGCGATCATGGTCAAGCCGTTCGAGGGCGCAGGCGGTCTTGCCGAACTGCTCAGTGATGCGCGACTCAACGCGGTGGTTGTGGGCCCCGGCTGCGGCGTGGGGCAGGCGACGCGCGGTCTCGCCACCACCGTCCTCGCGAGCAAAGCCGCTGCTGTGATCGATGCGGATGCGCTGACCTCATTCAAGGACGATCCGGGGGCGCTGTTCGCGCAGTTGCGCGAGCCCGCGGTCCTCACACCGCATGAAGGCGAATTCGAGAGGATATTCCCGGGCTTGCTCGCGAAAGCTCAGGGCCGGATCGAAGCGGTGCGCACTGCCTCAGCGACGGCGCGATGCACCGTGCTGCTCAAAGGGCCCGACACTGTCATTGCCGCGCCGGATGGCCGCGTCTTCGTCAACACCAACGCGCCGCCAACGCTCGCCACGGCGGGATCTGGCGATGTGCTGGCGGGCTTCATCGGCGGAATGCTCGCGCAGGGTGTTGATTCGTTTGACGCTGCCGCGATTGGCGTGTGGCTGCATGGCGAAGCGACAAACCGCTTTGGAATCGGGCTGATCGCGGAGGACATTCCGGAAACCTTGCCAGTAGTCCTGCAATCGCTGCACGGCGGCTATCATTCCGCGCGCTAGCGGACCGTGGTAACGTTCGTTCCCGAGTCCTTCACCAGCGCTGCGTCATGAGCGATACCGGTATTCGACGCGCGACAGACGGCGATCTGCCCGCGCTGCTCCACATCTACAATCACTACGTCGCCACCACGCCCATCACTTTCGACGTCGAGCCGCGCACGCTGGATCAGCGCCGCGACTGGTTCACGCAATTCGCGGCCGGCGGGCGGCATCAGTGTTTCGTCGCGGTGGCGGATGGCGAGGCCATCGGATGGTCCAGCAGCGGCCGCTTCAAGGAGCGCGCGGCCTACGACACCTCGGTGGAGGCAAGCGTCTATCTGGCGCCTGCCCATCACGGCAAAGGCCTCGGCCACCGGCTCTATTCCACCCTGTTCGCGGCGCTGGCCACGGAAGACGTCCACCGCGTCTATGGCGGCATCACGCTCCCCAACGCGGCCTCGATCGGGTTGCACAAGGTGTTCGGCTTCAAGCATATCGGCACGCAGCACGAAGTCGGCCGCAAATTCGGCAAGTTCTGGGACGTCGCGCTCTACGAGCGCGCGCTTTAGGTCCGCTCTACGAGCGCGCGCTTTGGAAGCGCTGCGCCTCGTCCAAGCCACCGTCTCCGGATTATTTGGTGCGGGCGGAGGGACTTGAACCCCCATGCCTTGCGGCGTTCGGACCTAAACCGAGTGCGTCTACCAGTTCCGCCACGCCCGCATCGGGACGGGTGTATAGCGGGCAGAGCGAGGCGCGCAAAGCGTTTCGCGGGCAGGTCAAAATCCCCACGCGCCAGGTTTGTTATTTATTTCATCAATGCACTGCCTTCCCCGATCTATACTTTCGATGCTAGCATTCAAAAGTATTGCGCATAAATTCGGCTGGGGGGCCAAAATGTCCAATAAATCCGGTACTTTCACCACGCCTCTATTCCGGGCGTACGATCCGCCGAGACAAGGCAGCGGGGTTGGTATCTGCCTGAGCGGCGGCGGCTCGCGCGCGATGTCGGCCGGGATCGGGCAGCTTCAGGCGCTGGAGAAGCTCGGACTGCTGGGCCGTGCCGACTATATGACCACGGTTTCCGGCGGCGGCTGGATCGGCGTCCCCTTCATCTATCAGTCCCGATACCCGGATGCGGTGTTTCTCGGCAGCTACGCCGATCCAGCCGGCTTCACAGTGGACAACATCACCGCGCCGTCGCCGCCGGGCTGGATCGGCGGCTGTACCGCGGATGATTTCACGATCGGGAAGCTTGCGGCAATGGCGCTCTATCTGGGCTCCGTCGGCGTTCCGCACAGCATGATCTGGCAGATATTGATGGGCATCCATTTTCTCGCGCCCTACAATCTCTATAATGCCAAGAACTACCACGAGCCGAAGGCCTTCTTCTCCTTCGACAAGACGGTGCTCGAACACGATGTGCTGAACGCGAACGACAGCCTGAAGAAGACACCGGCGTTCCTCGTGAACGCGACGGGCCAGCACCGCCCCTATCTGATCAGCGTCTCCGGCATGTTCGTGGATATCCCGAGCGATGGCAGCGATCCGGGCGAAACCATCCAGATGCTGGCGCCGCTGCAATCCACCCCGATCTGGACGGGAGTTCTGCCCACACCGGCGAAAGCCACCTATGGGAAGCATCGGCAGCCGGTGGGCGGCGGCGGCGTTTCCTCCTTCGCATTCAATTCGACCCTGGACGATCTGGGCGATACCACGGCCACCGTCGATCAGGACCGGCAATGGTCCCTGCTCGACACGATGGGCACCAGCAGCGCCGCCTTCGCTGCCTTTCTCGAGCAGCATCTGGCCGAATGGTCCAAGTCCCCGCAGCGCATGGCGGCGGCGGTGCGCCACTATCGGGGACCGGCCACGCGGTCGCTGGTGCGGGCGGGTTGCGACGCGGCGGAGGTGGGCGCATCTTTCGACAAGATCATCACGATCGCGCAAACGGGCGGCATCGACGCGCTGAAGGGCCATCTCGGCGGCCTCGGCATCTTCACCGGCCTCGTGCCCACTTACGATTATTGGTCGCCGGACAATCAAGGCAGCCGTTCGGGCACGTCGCTGAAATTCGCCGATGGCGGTTCGCTCGACAACACCGGCATTACCTCCATGCTCCTTCAGCCGGGCCTGAAGAAGATCATCGCCTTCGTCAATGCGGGCGTGGCCCTGAAATGGGATGCGCACAGCAACATCATCATCGATTCCTCCATCCCGCCGCTCTTCGGCTGCCGGCCCTACGACGCCAACGCGTCGCAGCAATACGTGCCCTACGCCTCGCTTCCCTATCAGGATACGAGCGATCTGCACCGCAAGAACCAGGTGTTCGACAGCAGTCTTCTCGATCAGCTGCTGAACGGTTTGTGGATGGCCACCAAGGGCGATGAAAGCGCGCCGCCGATCTTCCAGCAGAATCTCGTCACCGTCGAAAACGACTGGTTCGGCATTCCCAAGGGGATCGAAGTGACGGTGCTGTGGGTCTATCTCGGGATGGCGACCGATTGGTCGGACGGTATCAAGAGCGATGATGTGAACGAGATGCTCAGCGACGAGATGGTGAGCAACAACTTCCCGAATTACGGCACGATGAATACCGGGCTCTCGCCGGCCCAGGTGCGCTTCCTCTCCAGCCTCACGGCCTGGTCGGTGCTGACGAACGGGAAGGCTTTCACGGCGCTTTTCCCCTGAGCAGGCGGCACCCCGGGAATTTGCAAAGGGGCATCGAACATCGTATGCGCTGCACCCCGTTGCGCGGCGTTCCCGGTTCCGTCTGCTGTTGCTTTGAGGCTCCAATGCGCCTGTGTGCCGTAAGTGTCTGATTAGGCACGGTAATTCGGCAATTGTCACGGGCACGGTCTGCCTTTAGGTTCCTGCGGCCAAATCGGGCAACTCGCGCCGAGTTTGGATTCAGACCTAGGACCATCAGATGCAGATCATCGAGACCGTCAATCAGGACCTCCGCCGCGAGTACAAGATCGTCGTGCCCATGGGCGATCTGGACCAGAAGCTCAATGGCGAGTTGGAGAAGATGAAGCCGCGCATGCAGCTCAAGGGCTTCCGGCCCGGCAAGGTGCCGACGGCGCATCTGAAGAAGACCTTCGGCAAGCAGATGATGAACGACATCGTCGAGCAGACGGTGTCGGAGACGAGCCAGCAGGCAATCAAGGACAACAACCTGAAGCCCGCTTTCCCGCCGCGCGTCGATCTGGCGAGCGAGTTGGAGCAGGTGGTGGACGGCAAGTCCGACCTCGAATTCACCGTCAAGGTCGACCTGATGCCCGACTTCGAGGTGGCGGACGTTTCCAAGCTGCACATCGAGAAGCTGGTGGCCGACGTGACCGACGAAGAAGTCGATGACGCCGTGATGAAGCTGGCCGAGCAGACCCGCACCTATTCGCCGCGTGGCGAAGGCGAGGCGGCGGAGAACGGCGACGTCGTCACCATCGATTTCGTGGGCAAGACGGACGGCGTGGAGTTCGAAGGCGGCAGCGCGAAGAACCTCGACCTCACGCTGGGCTCGGGCCGGTTCATTCCAGGCTTCGAGGACCAGCTCGTCGGCGCCAAGGTGGGCGAGGCCCGCAAAGTGAAGGTGACGTTCCCGGCCGATTACGGCGAGCCCAGCCTCGCGTCGAAGGATGCCGTGTTCGACACCACGGTGAACGAGATCCAGAAGGCCGACGCAGTCGCCGTCAACGACGACATGGCCAAGAAGCTCGGCATGGACAATCTCTCCGCGCTGCGCGACCGCGTGCGCGAGCAGCTCAAGAGCGACTTCAACCGCGCCAGCCGCCTGCACATGAAGCGCCGCGTGCTGGATGCGCTGGATGTGGCCCATTCCTTCTCGCTGCCGCCCACCATGGTGGAAGGCGAGTTCGACTCCATCTGGCGCGCCGTGCAGGCGGAGCTGGAGCGCGAAGGCAAGAAGGTCGAGGACGAGGGCAAGACCGAGGAAGAGGTCAAGAAGGAATATCACGACATCGCCGAGCGCCGCGTGCGCCTCGGCCTGGTGTTGGCCAAGCTGGGCGAGCAGAACGGCATCACGGTGACGGCGGATGAAGTGAACCGCGCCATCGCCCAGCGCGCCCGCCAGACGGCGATGCAGATGCGCATGCAGGGCCAGCAGATCGACGAGCAGCAGATCTTCCAGTTCTACGCCCAGAACCAGCAGGCACAGGCCGAAATCCGCGCGCCCATCTTCGAAGACAAGGTCGTGGACTTCATCGCCGAACTGGCGGACGTGACCGAGAAGAAGGTCGACCGCGAGACCCTGTTCATGGATCCCGACGAAGCGGCCGAGCAGATGAAGGCCGAAGCCGCGCCGGAGAAGAAGAGCAAGAAGAAGAAAGAGTAGCGCTAGCGTGCCTTACCTTTGCCGTCATGGCCGGGCTTGTCCCGGCCACCCATAAACGCGGTCTTTGCAAAAGAAGATGATGACGGTCATCGCTCTTACTTTTCCCACTGCGGGTATGGGTGGCCGGGACAAGCCCGGCCATGACGAGTAAGGGGACGGTGGAGAGATTGGTTCAATTCAATCCGAAGCGATCCTAAACCACCTTCTCATCCGCCAGCGCGCAGTCCGCGTTGACATCGACTTCGACTTGCAAGGTGGCGTGCGCGATTCCGAAATCGTGGAGCAGCTTGCCTGAGATGGTGTGCAGCGCTTCGTCGCCGGGATGGCCGTCGGGGAAGACGAGATGCGCGGTCAGCGCGGTTTCCGTCGTGCTCATGGGCCAGATGTGCAGATCGTGGATGGCGCAGACGCCGGGGCATTGGGCGAGATAGGCCTGCACCCGGGCGGGATCGATGCTGGGCGGCACCGCCTGCATCGACATGCTGAGCGCGTCGCGCAACAGGCTCCAGGTGCCAGCCACGATCACCAGGCACACAAGCAGGCTCGCCGCCGGATCGATCCAGCTTTTGCCGGTGAGGAGAACCGCGCCGCCCGCGATCACGACACCCGCCGAGACCGCCGCATCGCCCGCCATGTGCTGGAAGGCGCCTTTGATGTTGAGGTCGCCATGACGGCCGCGCATGAAGAGCAAAGCGGTGGCCGTGTTGATCACGATGCCGAGGGTGGCGACCGCCATCACCAGCTTGCCCGCGACGGGTTGCGGGTCCGCGAAGCGCTGGATCGCTTCCAGCGCGATGGCGCCGGTGGCGACCAGCAGGAACACGGCGTTGAACAACGCCGCCAGGATCGAGGAGCCGCGCAGGCCATAGGTGAAGCGGCTGGAGGGTGCGCGCTTGGCGAGGATGGCGGCGGACCAGGCAGCGGCGAGTCCCGCAACGTCGCCCAGATTGTGTCCCGCATCGGCGATCAGCGCCATGGAATGGCCGATCACGCCGGCGGTCGCGCCCACCACCACGAAGCCGAAATTGAGCACGATGCCGATGAAGAACGCCGTGCCGAATTCCGTGGGCGCGTGGCTGTGGCCATGCCCATGACTATGGGAGTGGTCATGCGCGTGATCGTGTGCGTGGCTCATCGCGTGTCATATAGCCATCGGCCCGGCATGTGGGAAGCCGGACTCGTGTTAGCTTTGCGTGAGCTTGGGGGTGTCGGGCATGATTTTCGAGCAGATCGCGACCGGCGGTTGCCAGTCCTATCTCATCGGCTGCGCGGAGAGTTGCTCCGCCGCGCTGATCGATCCGGAATTGCGCCAGATCGAGCGGTATCGCGCGCTCGCCGTGCGCGAGGGGCTTCATGTCCGTTTTGTCATCGACACGCATACCCATGCGGATCATTTCTCCGCCACCAAGCAGATCGGCGAGGCGTTGGGCGTGCCGGTGGTGATGCATCGCGCGAGCCCCGCGCCGTTCGCGTCGCTCCGGCTGGACGATGGCGACATGCTGGCGGTGGGTGCTCTCAGGCTGAAGGCGCTGCACACGCCGGGACACACGCGCGACTCCATGTGTCTGGTGATGGAAGACCGCGTCTTCACTGGCGACACGCTTCTCATCGGCGGCACCGGCCGCACCGATCTGCCGACCGGCGATCCCGATGCGCTGTTCGACAGCCTGTTCGACAAGCTCTTGAAGCTCGATCCGGCGCTGATGGTCTATCCGGCGCATGACTACAAAGGCCGCACGCATTCCACCATCGCGAACGAACTCACCTCCAACGCGCGGCTGCAGCAGCGCGAGCGCGGCGCTTTCGTGGAGATGATGCGCAATCTGAACCTCAGCGCGCCGACGCACCTCACCGAAGCCCTGCGCACCAATATGAGCGGCGGCAAGACGGTGATGCAGATGCTGGCCGACGCCAGCAATGCGGTACCCTTCATGTCGCTGGCGGAGCTTCGGGAGCGCGTGGCGGCGCGGACGAATGATTTCGTGGTGCTGGACGTGCGCGAGAAGGATGCCTTCGCGGCCGGCCATGTTCCCGGCGCGCGCCATCTGCCGCGGGGCCAGCTCGAGCTTCGGGTCAATGACGATTTGCCCGATCCCACGCTTCGCATCGTGGTCTGCTGCGAATTCGGCAAGATCTCGACGCTCGCCGCGGCCACCCTGCGGCAATTGGGATTCCAGCGCGTGGCGGCGCTGGACGGCGGCATGAAAGCGTGGCGGGACAGTGGGTTTGCGGTCGAGGCTCATGTCCCAAAACAGGTCCCGAATTAACCCCTCAGCTCCAGGGGTCGCATTAACCGAAGCGTCACTCTATATACGCCACGTTGACAGCGCGCTTCGGCGCGCCGCACTTTGGTTTTCCCCGAATCAGGAGGTCCCATGAAGGACCCGCGCGACGTCTATATGAACACGCTGGTGCCGATGGTGGTCGAACAGACCGCCCGGGGCGAGCGCGCCTATGACATCTACTCCCGTCTCCTCAAGGAGCGGATCATCTTCATCACCGGTGGGATCGAGGATCACGGCGCCAGCCTGATCACGGCCCAGCTTCTCTTCCTGGAAGCGGAGAACCCGAAAAAAGAAATCCACATGTACATCAACTCGCCGGGCGGCGTCGTTTCGGCCGGCCTGGCGATCTACGACACCATGCAATATGTCCGCCCCAAGGTGCACACGCTGTGCATCGGCATGGCAGCCTCGGCGGCCTCGCTGCTGCTCTGCGCCGGCCAGAAGGGCTTCCGCTTCTCGCTGCCGAACTCGCGGATCATGGTCCACCAGCCCAGCGCCTCCTATTACGGCCAGGCTTCAGACATCGCCCGCCACGCCCAGGAAATCCTGAAGCTGAAGCGGCGCCTGAACGAGATCTACGCGAGCCACACCGGCCAGACCGTTGAAACCATTGAAAAAGCCCTGGATCGGGATACCTACATGACCGCCGACGAGGCCAAGACTTTCGGCCTGATCGACGAGGTCCTGGCCATCCGGCCGGAAGCCGGCGAGGCGCCTTGAAAGTTCCATAGCCCGGGATAACACCTCAAATGGCAGAAAATCTCAGGATTTGAGGCGATTAAGCAATTCTTGATCCGGGACCGCCTATCGTGGTCGAATGTCTGCGCCGAAAACCGAATCCGGTTGGCGCAGATCGTGCAAAGCCGGATGCAGTGATTATATTCGGTAGTTGGTGAGAGTGATGGGTTCGCATCATGCGGCCCAGGATGGGAGTCGGGAAGGCGTCGATGAGTAAGGCTGGCAGCGGCGAAAACAAGAACACGCTCTACTGCTCGTTCTGCGGAAAGAGCCAGCACGAGGTGAGGAAACTCATCGCGGGCCCCACCGTCTTCATCTGCGACGAGTGCGTCGAGCTCTGCATGGAGATCATCCGGGAGGAGAACAAAGCCTCCATCCTGAAGAGCCGCGACGGCGTTCCGTCGCCGCAGGAAATCTTCAAGGTGCTGGACGACTACGTGGTCGGCCAGGCGCATGCCAAGAAAGTGCTCTCCGTCGCCGTCCACAATCACTACAAGCGTATCAATTCCAGCGGCAAGAACGGCGACGTCGAGCTCGCGAAATCCAACATCATGCTGATCGGCCCCACCGGCTGCGGCAAGACCTTGCTCGCCCAGACGCTGGCCCGCATTCTCGACGTGCCCTTCACCATGGCCGACGCCACCACGCTGACCGAAGCCGGTTACGTGGGCGAGGACGTGGAGAACATCATCCTCAAGCTGCTGCAGAACGCCGACTACAATGTCGAGCGGGCGCAACGCGGCATCGTCTATATCGACGAGGTCGACAAGATTTCCCGCAAGTCGGACAACCCCTCCATCACCCGCGACGTCTCGGGCGAGGGCGTGCAGCAGGCGTTGCTGAAGATCATGGAAGGCACCGTCGCCTCCGTTCCGCCGCAGGGTGGCCGCAAGCATCCGCAGCAGGAATTCCTGCAGGTCGATACCACCAACATCCTCTTTATCGTGGGCGGCGCCTTTGCCGGCCTCGACAAGATCATCTCCTCGCGCACCCACGGCTCGTCCATGGGCTTCGGCGCCAATGTCCGCTCGGCTGACGAGCGCGGCACCGGCGAAGTGCTGCGCGAAGTGGAGCCGGAAGATCTGTTGAAGTTCGGCCTGATCCCGGAATTCATCGGCCGCCTGCCGATCCTTGCCACGCTTGGCGACCTGTCGGAGCCGGCGCTGATCGAAATCCTGACGCGTCCCAAGAACGCGCTCGCCAAGCAGTACCAGCGCATGTTCGAGATGGAAGGCGTCAAGCTGCGCTTCCAGGAAGAGGCGCTGCACGCCATCTCCCGCAAGGCCATCGCGCGCCGCACGGGCGCCCGCGGCCTTCGCTCCATCATGGAAGGCTTCCTGCTGGAGACGATGTTCGAACTCCCCACGCTGAACGGCGTGCAGGAAGTCGTCATCACCGCGGACGTGGTCGAGGGCAAGTCCCGCCCCCTCTACACCTACTCCGACAAGGGCGAAGCGCAGAAGACGGCGTCTTAGGACTCGGTCTTCTCTCCAACATACACCAACCGTCATGGCCGGGCTTGTCCCGGCCATCCATTCCCTCGCTGCTTGCAGCACGAGGCAACGTTCGCGCGAACACTCCATCACGGTGTTAATGGATGGCCGGGACAAGCCCGGCCATGACGGTGGTGGGTTTGTGCGGGTGCGCGAGCGCATTTGGTCCAGCGCGCCGCGGAGCAGAAGACGCTGACGAACCGGCGTTGCGATTTTGGCGATGCTGGAAACTTGCGATTTTGGCAATGCAAACTTGCGATTTTCGCAACTTCGGATGCTACTATGCACAAGTGGATTATTGAGGCAGCTTTTTTTTGCTGCGTGTGAATGCCGTCAGAAAACTCGCTAATAGGATTGTCACTGAAGGACCCGACGCTCGAGGAAGAACTCGCCAGCCTTGGGGAAGACGATCTTTTCGACATGACCAATCTGCCGTCCGCCCGGACCGGCGTCGCCGGAGTCCTGTTCATTTCCACAGCGGTGGGCCAACACGGTCCACGCGTGAAGTTTTTCGAGAAGACCGGGAGAGGGCAGTCCAGTTTTTCCGTGTCGATCGCCGAAGTGCCAAGCCTGTTGGCCAACAGCCTGCCACAACGAGTTGTCGATCAGGCACTCGGAGACGTGACGTCCTGGGTAGCGCTGAACCGCATCGCGTTGCTCGAATTCTGGAACGGTGGACAGTACTGGACCGCCGATGACGTTGCCCGTTTCATCGACGGCCTGAAGAAGATCTAAGCCGTTGGCTGAAATACCCACTCCCGGCATCGCCGAACAGCGCTCTACCCGTCTCATCTTCTTTCTCGCCGGTGTTGCGATGTCCGCATGGGCGCCGTTGGTTCCGTTCGCGAAGGCGCGGGTGGGGGCGGATGACGGGACGTTGGGGCTCGTGTTGCTCTGTCTCGGGCTGGGCTCGATCTGCACCATGCCGTTTACGGCGGCGTTGGTGTCGCGGTTTGGGTGCCGGGTGGTGATACGCGCGGCGGCGTCGGTGTTGTGCGTGGTGACCCCGTTGCTGGCGGTGGTGGCGCAGACGCCGGTGTTGGCGGCATGCGTTTTCGTGTTCGGCGCGGCTATCGGCACGGTCGATGTCACGATCAGCATCCAGGCGGTGATCGTGGAGCGCGCGAGCGGGCGGGCGATGATGTCCGGCTTTCACGGCCTCTTCAGCGTGGGTGGCATCGCGGGTGCCGGCGGCGTCAGTGCGCTGTTGTGGCTGGGTGCGTCGCCGCTTGTCGCAGCCGGTATCGCGGCGGCGACGGTGCTGGCGTTGTTGCTCGCGGCGCAGGCGCATCTGCTGGGCTATGCGGATGAAGGCGAGGGGCCGTGGTTCGCATTGCCGCGCGGCGTGGTGCTGTTCGTTGGCGCGTTGTGTTTCATAGCGTTCCTGGCCGAGGGCGCGATGCTCGATTGGAGCGCGGTGTTCCTCACCACGCATCGTGCGTTCGGCGCGGCCTATGGCGGGCTCGGCTATGCGGTGTTCGCGGCGGCGATGACGGTGGGACGGCTGACCGGCGATCGCGTGGTTCACGCGCTCGGGTCACGAACCGTCCTTGTCCTGGGCGCGGCATCCGCTGCCGCAGGCCTTGGTATGGCGGTGCTGATGCCTTGGCGGATCGCGGCACTTGCGGGCTTTGCATTGGTGGGGCTTGGCGCGGCCAACATCGTGCCGGTGCTCTATTCGGCGCTGGGACGGCAGACGCGGGTTCCGCTCAATATGGCGGTCGCGGCGGCGACGGTCATGGGCTACGCGGGAATCCTCTGCGGCCCGGCGCTGATCGGCTTCGCGGCGGGGGCGACGAACCTGTCCACCGCGTTACTGGGCGTGGCGGCGCTTTTGCTGGCGGTGGCGGCATCGGCGCCTGCTTTGCCGCGGTAAATGCGCGCGTTCCCGTAACGTCTTGAAACTGCGGGATGCGGGGTTACTTATCATTTCCAAGTCGGCCCATCTGGGCGACAAAAAATCACGGTTCCGTAAGCCCGGATGGGGTACGCTACCGTATAAAACCCGGCGGAATCATGCCGGGCCAGGAGAACAGTATGTCCGATCAAGACGTTGTGAGTACCCCAAAGGACCCCAGTGGCGGCCAGCTTGTGGCGCCCGTTCTGCCTCTTCGCGATATCGTCGTGTTCCCCCACATGATCGTTCCGCTTTTCGTTGGCCGCGAGAAATCCGTCCGCGCGCTTGAGGAAGTGATGAGCGAGGAGAAGCAGATCCTGCTTCTCACCCAGAAGAACGCGGCGGAAGACGATCCCAATTCCGACGGCTTGCACACCATCGGCACGCTGGCCACGGTGCTGCAGCTCTTGAAGCTGCCCGATCAGACCGTGCGCGTGCTGGTCGAAGGCAAGGGCCGCGCCCGCGTGACGGGCTTCATCCAGCGCAACGATTTCTTCCAGGCCACCATCGAGAAGATTCCCGATGGCGCCGGCGACGCCAAGGAAACCGAGGCGCTGATCCGCACGGTCAAGGCGAACTTCGAGCAGTACATCAAGCTCAACAAGAAAGTGCCGGCCGAGACGCTGGCCTCGGTCGCGCAGATCGAGGATCCCGCCAAGCTCGCCGACACCGTCGCCTCGCATTTGTCGGTGAAGATCTCCGACCGCCAGGCGCTGCTCGAGACGCTGAGCACCAGCGACCGGCTGGAGAAGGTGCTCTCGCTGATCGAAGGCGAGATCGGCGTGTTGCAGGTCGAGCGCAAAATCCGCAGCCGCGTCAAGCGCCAGATGGAGAAGACGCAACGCGAGTACTATCTCAACGAACAGCTCAAGGCGATCCAGAAGGAGCTCGGCGAAGGCGAGGAAGGCCGCGACGAGATGAACGAGCTGGAAGAGCGCATCCGCAAGACCAAGCTCTCTAAGGAAGCGCGCGAGAAGGCCGCGGCCGAAGTGAAGAAGCTTCGCTCGATGAGCCCGATGAGCGCGGAAGCCACCGTCGTGCGCAACTATCTCGACTGGATGCTCTCGCTGCCCTGGGGCAAGAAGAGCAAGGTCAAGAAGGACATCAAGCTCGCGGAAGACATCCTGAACGAGGACCATTTCGGCCTCGACAAGGTGAAGGAACGCATCCTGGAATATCTCGCGGTGCAGCAGCGCGCCGGCAAGATGAAGGGGCCGATCCTGTGCCTGGTGGGACCGCCGGGCGTCGGCAAGACGTCGCTGGCGAAGTCGATCGCGCGCGCCACGGGCCGTGAGTATGTTCGCATGTCGCTGGGCGGCGTGCGGGACGAAGCGGAGATCCGCGGTCACCGTCGCACCTATATCGGCTCCATGCCGGGCAAGGTGATCCAGTCGATGAAGAAGGCGAAGAGCGCCAATCCGCTCTTCCTGTTCGACGAGATCGACAAGCTGGGTGCGGACTATCGCGGCGATCCGTCGAGCGCATTGCTCGAGGTGCTCGATCCGGAGCAGAACCACACCTTCAACGATCACTATCTGGAGGTCGATTTCGACCTGTCGGATGTGATGTTCCTGACCACGGCCAACACGCTGAACATGCCCCAGCCGCTGATGGACCGCATGGAGATCATCCGCATCCCCGGCTACACCGAGGATGAGAAGCTGGAGATCGCCAAGCGCCATCTGATCGACAAGGAGATCAAGGCGCACGGGCTGAAGGACGGCGAGTGGAAGATCGACGACTCCGCCATCCGCGACCTCATCCGCTACTACACGCGGGAAGCGGGCGTCCGTAACCTCGAGCGCGAGATCGCGAACCTGACCCGCAAGGCGGTGAAGGACATCGTCTCGGGCAAGAAGACGTCCATCCACGTGACGAGCGAAAACCTCGGCGAGTATGCCGGCGTGCGCAAGCACCGCTATGGCGAGATCGATGGCGAGGACCAGGTCGGCGTGGTGATGGGTCTGGCGTGGACGGAAGTCGGCGGCGAGACCTTGCAGATCGAGTCCGTCATGCTGCCCGGCAAGGGCCGCATGCAGACGACCGGCAAGCTCGGCGACGTGATGAAGGAGTCCATCGACGCGGCGCGCTCTTACGTGCGCTCCAAGGCGACGAGCTTCGGCATCAAGCCGCCCACCTTCGAGACCAAGGATATCCATGTCCACGTTCCGGAAGGCGCGACGCCGAAGGACGGCCCGTCGGCTGGTCTTGCGATGGCGACGTCCATCATCTCCGTCATCACCGGCATCCCGGTGCGCCGCGACGTGGCGATGACGGGCGAGGTGACCTTGCGCGGTCGCGCGCTTCCTATCGGCGGCTTGAAGGAGAAGCTGCTGGCGGCGCTGCGTGCCGGCATCAAGACGGTCATCATCCCGGCCGACAACGAAAAGGATCTCGCCGAGATCCCGGACAATGTGAAGACGGGCATGACCATCGTTCCGGTCAAGAACGTCGAAGAGGTGCTGAAGGTGGCGCTGGTGCGTCAGCCCGAAGCCATCGACTGGGTCGAACCGGAGATCGCGGCTGCCGCCGTCGCCAAGGCGGATGCCGACGCGATGGTGACGCACTAACCTTCGTCACAGCCTGAAACGCAAAGAGCCGCCCCGCAACGGGCGGCTCTTTCGTTTTTGGAGACGACGTTCAGAGCAATGCGAAGCCCGGAATTCCCGAGGCGTCGTGATCGAAGGTCACGGTGTGCGTGCATCCCGCGCTGGCGCCGAGCGCCCCGATCAGGACGTCGGCGAAACCATGGTTGTGGAGGCGCATCGCCTCCATTGCCGTGAACACTTCTTGTTTCTTCTCCACCACGAGCACATCAATTTCGAGAATGCGTTCGACGGCCGACGCGACGGCTTCATTTTTGAAACGGTAGGATCGTCCCAAAACCCAGACTGTCTCCGCCAGTGCGACAGTGCTGACGAAGCCCGGGTTGTCCGGCGTCAATTCTGTTTCGATGAATCGCGTCGCCCTTGGCGATTGCAGGGGATGATCCTGCACGATGTAACGCAGCAGGATATTGCTATCGAGGCCGATCATCTCGTCCGGCGATCGCGCTCGGCGGCTTCGTCGAGGATGGCCTCGTTCATCTCCTCGATGCTCACGGTCCTATCCGACTTGAGCATTCCGCGCAGAGCCGTAACAGGCTTGACCGGCAACATGGCTAGCCCGCCCCGAGAGTCGATGAAGAATCTCACCTTGTCGCCTGGCTTGATGCCAAGCTTGTCCCGGAGTTCCTTCGGGATCGTTGTCTGGCCTTTGGCCGTAATGGTCGAATTCATATGTTAATCCTTACTTTCTGGGAAAAGTAATACCACTCTCCAGTACATAAGGTCAATTTTCGCCGCGAAAACCAAGAAATCCGGGCTTGTTGGCGCAACGGTTGCGGTCCTAGGATCGTTGGACCGGGAAGATTCGCCCGAAAAGGAGCCGCCTCGTGAACAAGAACGATCTCATCCAGCAGCTTTCCGACCGCTCTGGGCTTGCCAAGCACGATGCGGCGCGCGCCGTGGACGGCGTCTTCGATATCATCACCGATGCGCTCAAGGGCGGCGACGAGGTGCGGCTCACGGGCTTCGGCGTCTTCGTGGTCGCCAGCCGCGCCGGCGGCAAGGGCCGCAATCCGCAGACGGGCGAAGAGATCACCATCCCGCCCTCCAAGCAGCCCCGCTTCCGCGCCGGCAAGCAGCTCAAGGACGCCGTCAACGGCTGATCCTCACGCCTTCGCCGGGATGAGATAGAACAGCGCCTCGACGCGCACGTCGAGCGCCTCGGCCAATGCGAGCGCCAGCGCCGTCGACGGCACGAATACGCCGTTCTCGACCGTGTTGATGGTCTTGCGCGACACACCAACGCGCTCAGCGAGATCGGCCTGGGTCAGGCCGTGCTGCGCGCGCGCTTCCTTGAGCCGGTTGCCGAGACGGCGTTCAGCCATCGTGTCCGGCGCGCCATTGCAGGATCAGGAAATAGAGCCCCGGCAGGATGACCGACGCGGCCAGCGCGCCGGGCATCGCGACAAGGCCCCATTGCGGGCGGATCGCCATGGCGCCAAAGACCGCGCACATGACGATCACCGAGAGAAGATAGCCGAACATCGCGGCGCTGTGCTGCAACGCGCGGGTATGTTCGTCGTTCAAAGCGCGGCGGCGGGCGCCGGCGAGAAAGCCCGGACCGAAGCAAACCTGGAACGCCGCGACGATTGCGAAAAGGGCAAGGTCCACGGCCACGCCCAGGACCGACGCCTGCGGGCCGGGTATCAACATGGAATGGCCCACAAACAGCGGACCGGATTTCGCCGGGGAATGGCCCGCAAGGAACAATACCGTTCCGGTGATCACGGCCGCGAGGCAGCCGATGACGATGAACATGAATAAAAAGTACCAACGCCACCGGCGCTGCTGGTCGTCGATCGTCCTGCGCAGAATCGCTTCGTCGTAGTTTCCGCTCCCCGGCGGCACCGCGCGGACGACGCTATAGACAAAGACGATCCAGAGGATCAGCACCGACAGTGCGGCAAGGCCCGCGGTCTGGACCGGCAGGTGGAATTTCCATGCGCTGAAAGAGATCGCCGCTATAAGCAGGGCTGCGATGAGCAGCGACCCAAACACGCGCCCCTCGGCGCGGATGCCGCTTCGGATCTGCCCCACAAGTCTGTCGTCGCGGTCCTGCCGGCTGGTCATCGGTGCCTCCGTTGCGTCTGTCCTCGTGATGTAACCTATAGGTTACTATTGCGCAAGAGGCTTCATCGCCGCCAAGGCGCCAACACCGCATAGACCGGAATCGCGGTGGGAGACGTGTGCTTCACGCCCAGATAGCCGCGCTTGCGCAGGCGCCGCACGGCCGCCTGCACGGAGGATTTCGACAGCCCCGTCTCCACAGCCAGGGTCGAAAGGCTGAGCGCCACACCGCGCCGCCCCGGCCCGCCTGTCGCGTGCCAGAATTTCACATAGACGATGAAAGCCGAGGCCGCGCGGTCGTGGCCGATCAGATCCGGCATCAAGGTCTCGACGACATACGCATCGAGCGGCTGGGGCGCTTTGCTGACCATCGCTATAGTAGGCATTGGCATCCTTGTCCGCGCAAGGCAGCGCGCGTTAGCCATTGTGCGAACAGCCCAGGAGACCCGCCATGATCACCCATCTGAAATTCATGAGCATCCCGGTCGCCGACCAGGATCGTGCGTTGAAATTCTATACCGAGAAGCTCGGCTTCAAGGTCGCCACCGACCAGCCGATGGGCCCCGGCAAGCGCTGGATCGAGCTGCGCATCGGCAAGGCGGAGACCCGCGTGGTCCTCTTCACCATGGACGGCGAGGAGGGCCGCATCGGCACACGGATGAACTGCTCCATCGCCTGCGACGATGTGGAAGCCACCTGGCGCCAGCTCTCCGAACGCGGCGTGGAGTTCGAGGCTCCGCCCAAGAAGGAACCCTGGGGCACCTTCGTCATCATGAAAGACAGCGAGGGCAACGCCTTCGTGCTGGGGTCGGATTGAAAGGCGGGGAAGGGCGAAAGGCACCGGGTTTGTGGGGCGGAAGCTGTTTCTTCTGGCGCCGTATATCCGCCTATCCGTGCATCGCAGTATCTACGTATCCGTGTCACTCCGCGGCCCTCAACCCCCTCAACCCTCAACCGTCATGGCCGGGCTTGTCCCGGCCATCCATACCCTCGGTGGGAAAAGTAAAAGCACGGGCCGCCATTATCTTTTCGGCAAAGACCGCGTTTATGGATGGCCGGGACAAGCCCGGCCATGACGGTATTGGGGTGAATTTGGGGATGGTTTTGTCAGAGGTTCGGAGCCCCACCCCCACCCCTAGAGCGCGCCACCCTCTCGCGCTATAAGCCGCCCACCGGGCGGTTAGCTCAGCTGGTAGAGCATATCGTTTACACCGATAGGGTCGGCGGTTCGAACCCGTCACCGCCCACCATGTTTCTGAGCCGAGCCAGTCAGGCGGTTTCGGCTTTGAACGACTCAGGAATCCGGCCATGCGCGTCTACCATTTCGTCGAGCGCCACTACGGTCTCGATGATTTGCGACGGCGGCGGCTTAAAATTGCAACGCTAAAAGAGCTCAATGACCCATTCGAATTCTTTGGCATAAATTTGAAGGATGCATCTCTCCGCCACGCGTTTCAGCAGATGAAAGAACAGATGTCTGCAAATCGCGGCCTTCTTTGTTTTAGCCGTGCTTGGCATAACCCCGTCCAATGGAGCCATTATGCAGGAAAACATACCGGCCTTTGCCTAGGTTTCGACATACCCGATGAACATCTCGGGCTAGTCAATTATTCAGCAAAACGATTTGCTGTTGAGGCGGAGCGTTTGCTCAATCCTCGACAGATTGACGAACCGACAGTCACCAAATTGCTATTCACGAAATTCTCGCATTGGCGATACGAGAATGAAGTTCGGAGCTTCGTAACCCTCGAAGATCGTGATCCCGACACGGGCCTTTATTTTGCTGAGTTTTCTGCTCGCCTCAAATTGGCTCAAGTGATTGTTGGTGCTGAGTCTAATTTGTCGCGAGCTGAACTCGGCGATGCTTTAGGCGACATGAGCGAGAGAGTAGAGACTCTAAAAGCTCGGCTCGCATTCGGGTCATTCCGCGTCGTGCGTCAGCGCAAAAACACGCTATGGATTTGACGGGAATATCGCATTTCGCAGCCTCTGCCGAATTCTTTGGGCAAGCCATATTTCTGCCCATTCCGTATCGCTACTTCGACTAACCAATTTCGCCCGGAGCCCCGATGCGCTTGTTGCCGTCCCTGCTGCTCGCTTTCACGTTCGTTACAACGGCACACGCCGCCACGCCCGTCTGCAATCCGGAGCTCAACACGCCGCAGAAGCCGTTCCGCATTTACGGCAACACCTATTATGTCGGCACGCATGGGGTGAGTTCGGTTCTGGTTGTGTCCGACAAGGGTCTCGTGCTGATCGATGGGGATCTGGCGCGGTCGGTGCCGCAGATCGCGGCGAATATCGCGGCGCTGGGTTTTCGCGTGTCGGATGTGAAGCTCATCCTGAATTCGCATGTGCATTGCGATCATGCGGGTGGGATCGCGGCGCTGCAGACGATGAGTGGGGCGGAGGTGAAGGCCAGTCCGTGGAGCGCCGAGGTGCTGCGGCATGGCGGGGTGGGGCGGGATGATCCGCAATACGGGATCGAGGAGCCTATCGCGGCGGTGGCGCGGGTGAGCACGATCGGGGATAGAGAGACCATCAAGCTGGGATCGTTGGCGCTGACGGCGCATTTCACGCCGGGGCATACGCCGGGCGGCACGAGCTGGACGTGGGTGTCGTGCGCGGGCAAGCGCTGCCTGCACATGGTCTATGCGGACAGTCTCTCGGCCATTTCGGAGCCGGACTTCCGTTTCAGCGCACATCCCAAGACGGTCGCGGATTTCCGCAAGAGCTTCGCGGTAATGGAGACGCTGCCTTGCGATGTGCTGGTGACCGTCCATCCGGAGGTCAACGATCTGTGGAGCCGGCTCGATAAGCGCGCGCATGGCGCGCCGGATGCGCTGATCGATCCGAGCGCATGCCGCAACCTCGCCGCCGCGGCGCGCGCGAATTTCGACAAGCGTCTCGCGAAGGAAGCGAAATAGGGCGATTACGCCCGTCCCTGTTCAGGGAATTCCGCGATCAGTTGGACGGTGCCGGTATTGGTGACGGTCGCCGTCTGGTGATAGGCGACTTCGTAGGTGGCATGGTGGCCGGACGCGACGCTGTGTTGCGTGGCCGGGCCATCGTCATTGGAGATCGTGTATTGGCCGGTCGCGTCGCTCTTGTTGGCGACGACCAGGTCGCTGCCGCCTTCCGTGTCGTGGAATTTGTGTGAATCGCCGGGATTGAGTGGATAGTTCGGCATCGGCCGCTCCTCTGCTTGATCCTGGAATGACGCCCGCGGGGCCGGTTTGTGAACGGCTTCGCTTGCGCGCGGATTGGTGCCAAGATTGCGACGGTTGCGAGGGGGAATGCGCATGCGTCTGTTGTCGGTGTTGGTCTTGGCTATGGCCCTGGCCGGGTTGTCTGCTGTCGCGCTGGCACAAGATGACGACGACGCGCCGCCGGTGCCGTCAGCCGCCTCCGACGATGCGAGGTTCGTCGCTTATGCCCAGCCCGTCATCGCCTTCACCCATGCGGAGATCGTCGATGGCACGGGCGGACGCGCGCGGTATGACCAGACCTTGGTGATCGAGAACGGCCGCATCATAGCGATGGGCCCGCATGTGAAAGTGCCGGCCGGCGCCACGGTCATCGATGCGCGCGGCAAGACGCTGCTTCCCGGCTTCGTGATGGTGCATGAGCATCTGTTCTATCCCACGGGCCAGCGCAACTACGCCTCGCTGCTGTACAGCTTCCCCCGGCTCTATCTGGCCGGTGGCACGACCACGGCGCGCACCGGCGGATCGATGTCGCCCTATGGTGATCTCAATCTGAAGATGGCCATCGACAAGGGCGAGGCCATCGGCCCCGATCTCGACGTCACGGGTCCGTACCTCAACGGCCCGGGCTTCCCCGTCCTGAAGATGCATGTGCTGACGGGGCCGGACGACGCGACGAAGACCGTGAATTTCTGGGCGGATGCGGGCGCCACCTCGTTCAAGGCCTATATCAACATCACGCGCGACGAGTTGCGCGCGGCGATCCAGGCCGCGCATGCGCGCGGGTTCAAAGTCACGGGGCATCTGTGCTCTGTCACCTATCGCGAGGCGGCCGAACTCGGCATCGACAATCTGGAGCACGGTTTCGCCGTGATGACGGATTTCAACAAGGCCAAGCAGCCCGATCTCTGCCCCGCCGGATCGCAGCAATCGCTGGCCGATCTGGATGTGAACAGCGAGGGCGTGAAGTCGCTGATCCAGCTGCTGGTGAAGAAGCACGTCGCGTTGACCTCGACGCTCACCGTGTTCGAGACGTTCACGCCGGGCAGGCCGAAGGCGCCGGCGCGCGCGCTGGACATGCTGATCCCGCAATTGCGCAAGGCTTACGAAGACCGCTGGGCGCAGACCGGCACGCTCGATTCCTACAAGCCCTACACGGTCATCTTCCCCAAGCTGATGAAGCTGGAGAAGATGTTCGTGGATGCCGGCGGCATGCTGATCTCCGGTACCGATCCCACGGGTTATGGCGGCGTCATCCCCGGTTTCTCCGGCAAGCGCGAGGTCGAGTTGCTGGTCGAGGCAGGGTTCACCTTCCCGGAGGCGCTCAAGATCGCCACCCTGAACGGTGCGCGCTATCTGGGGCGTGACGGCGATGTCGGCTCGCTGGAAACCGGCAAGCGGGCGGATATCGCGGTGGTGGATGGTGACCCCATGCACGATCCCGCCGCCATCGAGGCGATGAAGCTCGTCTTCAAGAAGGGCGTGGGCTACCGCAGCGACGCGATTTTCGACGCGCTGAAGGGCACCGCGGGGCTTTACTGAGGGACTTTATTAAAACCGCGCGCCCTTGACGGCGGGGGCGGGCAGTGGCGGAGTTCAGCACATGATGGCAAAGCGCGCTTCGGCACTCCTCCTCGCCTCGGTCTTCCTGGCGGGTTGTTCCATGTTTGGCGGCGGCAGGCAGCCGCCGCCGCGCAAGCAGGAGGCGCCGTTCCATCCCGCGACGGACATCCTGCTGGCCTATGACACGAACCACGACGGCATTGTCACCAAGGCGGAACTGGAAGCGGGCCTGAGGGCCGATTTCGCCAAGGCGGATTACAAGCATCTGGGCAAGCTCGACGAAGAAGAGGCCCGCGCCGTCAACCAGCAGCGCCTGGCGACGGACGAATCGACGGCTTCTCCGTTGATCGACTGGAACCATGACGGCTACATCGACTTCGACGAATTCGCCGCCAATGCCCGCTCGCTGTTCGACCAGCTCGACCGCAACGGCGACGGCAAACTGACACCGGACGAGATCCATCCCGCCCCTGTGGAACAGCACAAGGCGCCGCAGATGAAGCGCTCGCCGGGAGATGGCGGCTAGGGCGCACGGATTCCCGCCCGGGGCCTGCTTTCCCGGGCGTTTGAGGGACTTCTTGACACCCGCCAGCCCGGGCCCTACATCGGCGCCCTTCGCGCGCAATGTTTGGCCCGCGAACGCCCGCGGGGGCGTAGCTCAGTTGGTTAGAGTGACGGCCTGTCACGCCGTAGGTCGCGGGTTCGAGCCCCGTCGCTCCCGCCATTCTTCGTTCGCTTCGCGAGCGAAGAATGATCTTCACTCCTCTCTCTCAGTTCTCGTCATGGCCCGGCTTGTCCGGGCCACCCATTTTCCTTTTCCTCATAGAAGAAAATTGGATGGCCCGCATGAAGCGGGCCATGACGCGGTTTTGGTCAATTGACGTCTTCCCAGCCCGCGCCGACAATTGCGTCCCGGGGGGACACCGATGTTTCGCAAATTGCTGATCGGATTTGTGGTAGCCGTGATGGCCGGCGGTGCCGCGCGGGCTGCCGATGCACCTGCGCGGTTCGTTACGATCCGCGGCAGCGTCGAAAATCTGAACGCGATCCAAGACCAGATCAGGTTCACGATGGGCCCGAACATATGGTTCACCATCATCCGGTCGCATGTGGCGGATCCCGATGGCTTGTTAGCGGCGCTGCAGGGTGCGGCCTCCGGCGGACATACCGCAGCGGTGCGGGTCGATGTGACGGCGGGGTGGATGGACCCAAGCGTCTATGTGCCGGTTTTTCTCGCGCATGACGTGCTGATCGACGGCAAGACGCTTGCCGGCGATCCAATCGCCGGGCCGGACGATGCGGGGCTGCCTCCACTGGAACAGGCCGAGCGCGAGACAGCGCAAGCGGCGGCCTATATGGCGGCCATGGACGACGAGACCGCCCGGCACCTGTTGGATGCGGCGCTTCAGCAACCCGATCTTCCAGCGGGGCTCAAGGCTTACGCGCTGCAGACCCGCGGCGCCGCGGAGTCGGATGAAGCGCAGACCAATGTGCCGCCCGGGCCGGAGCGGGATCAATTGCTGCTGGCGGCGCTGAAAGATTATCGCGATTGGCAGGCAGCGGCGCCGAACGATATCTCTCCCATCTCCATGCAGGCCGGCGTGCTGCTACAGCTTGGCGCCTATGACGAGGGGCTGGCGCTCTATAGGGCGAACTATGACAAGCAGCCGAAGCTACGGTTCTGGAATCGGATCATGACGGAGAGCGCCTATCGCGAGAAAGGCGACCTCCCCAAGGCGCTGGAGACGCTCGACCAGCTCGCCGCCACCTCAACTGAAACGCTGGGGATGTCCTACTACTATCACCGCGGCCGGGTGCTCTATGCCATGGGCCGCTACGATGATGCAGCGGCCGCGCTCGCCGCGGGGCTCACCCTCCAGCCGGATTACGTGTGGGCGCACGCCTATCGCGCCTGCTCGCTGGCCCAGACGGGGCGGCTGGACGAGGCCGTCGCCATGCAGCGCCTGGCGGTGGACGAGCACGCGGCGCAGCATATCGACGCGGTGCCCTCGCTCAGCCTGACCACCGACAGCACACAACTGGCCGCCGTGTTGGCGCAGCTCCAGGCGGAGGATCAGAAGGATCCGCACACCCAATTGGGCGACCTCTGCGGCGGTTATTGGAATTTCGGCTTCAGCCATCGCGAGCACACGGCGCTCGCTTTGCCGCAACCCTGAAGGACCGCGCGCCAGTCGCGACTCGTTCTCAACTAACCCTGAAAAATCGCTGTTTCCGGGCGGCGAATCTTGGTCTAAACCCGCGTTGCATGCGGGTGGACATCTCTGTTACTGCACCTGCGAAAAGCGCGCCTGAGCGGACGGTCCCGTCCGTGTCCCGGGCGGGTTTGGACGGAACAAGGCCAGTTGGGAAAACACCATGGAAGGCCTCCTCTACGAATATCTGCCGATCCTGATCTTCATCGGGGTCGCGGGCGGTGTGGCCCTGGCGCTGACGGCAGTGCCGTTCATCATCGCCCCCCAGAAGCCCGATCCGGAAAAGCTCTCCGCCTATGAGTGCGGCTTCAACGCCTTCGGCGACGCGCGCATGAAATTCGACGTGCGGTTCTACCTCGTGTCGCTGCTGTTCATCATCTTCGACCTGGAAGTGGCGTTCCTGTTTCCCTGGGCGATCACCTTGGGCAAGACGGGCGTCTTCGCCTTCTGGTCGATGATGGCGTTCCTGGGCGTGCTGACCATCGGCTTCATCTACGAATGGAAGAAGGGCGCGCTGGAATGGGAGTGATCGTTCCGCAAGGCCCAGGATACGGAACTGGCGCGCGCAGCAACGTCGAGGGTGGAGCACCCATCCCCGACAACGACCCCTATTTCAAGCAGATGCAGCTTGAGATGCACGAGAAGGGCTTTCTCGTCGCCTCGGCCGACGCGCTGATCAATTGGGCACGCACCGGCTCGCTGATGTGGATGACCTTCGGTCTCGCCTGCTGCGCCGTGGAGATGATGCAGGCCTCGATGCCGCGTTACGATCTGGAGCGCTTCGGCTTCGCGCCGCGCGCTTCACCACGGCAGGCCGACGTGATGATTGTTGCGGGCACGCTCTGCAACAAGATGGCGCCGGCGCTGCGCAAGGTTTACGACCAGATGCCGGATCCGCGTTACGTGATCTCGATGGGATCATGCGCGAATGGCGGCGGCTACTATCACTATTCGTATTCCGTCGTGCGCGGCTGCGATCGCATCGTGCCGGTGGATATATATGTGCCGGGTTGCCCGCCGACGGCGGAAGCGTTGGTCTATGGCGTGTTGATGCTGCAGCGGAAGATCCGCCGCACCGGCAATATCGATCGTTGAGGGCGCGATAGTGGACCTCAACGACCTCGGCGAGAAAATCGCAAGCGCGACTGCGGTGAAAGACAAGCGCACTACGCTTGGCGAACTCACGCTCGACATCGAAGCTGGCGAAATCGCCCGCGTTGTGAAGATGCTATGCGACGATTTCACCTTTACTGTGCTGATCGACATCTGCGGCGTGGACTGGCCGCAACGCGCCAAACGGTTCGACGTCGTCTATCACTTTCTGTCGCTCAAGCAGAATGCGCGCGTGCGGTTGAAAGTGCAGGTCGCGGAAGACGAAACTGTTCCCTCGATCGTCTCCAACCACCCCGCTGCCGGCTGGTTCGAGCGCGAGACCTTCGACATGTACGGCATCGTGTTTGACGGCAATCCGGATATGCGCCGGTTGCTCACCGATTACGGCTTCTCCGGTTATCCGCTGCGCAAAGATTTTCCGCTCACGGGGTATGTCGAGCTTCGCTATGACGATGAACTCAAGCGCGTCGTCTATCGCCCGGTGAAGTTGGTGCAGGAATTCCGCGATTTCGATTTCATGTCGCCTTGGGAAGGCGCGCCGCACATTCTTCCCGGCGACGAGAAGGCTGCGATGGCTCCGAACGCAACGTCCGGCGATCCGGGGAAGAAGCCATGAGCGCCCCGCTGCACAAAGATACTGGCGCCGAAGAGAACCAGACCACAATCAACTTCGGTCCACAGCATCCCGCCGCGCACGGCGTGTTGCGTCTGGTGCTGGACCTGGACGGCGAGATCGTCACGCGCATCGATCCGCATATCGGGCTGCTTCATCGTGGCACCGAGAAATTGATCGAGCACAAAACCTATCTGCAGGCGATCGGCTATTTCGACCGGCTCGACTATGTCGCGCCGATGAATCAGGAGCATGCATTCTGTCTGGCGATCGAGCGGCTGATCGGCATGACAGTGCCGCCGCGCGGGCAGTACATTCGCGTGCTTTATTGCGAGATCGGCCGCATCCTAAATCATCTGCTGCAAGTCACCACGCAGGCGTTGGACTGCGGCGCACTCACCCCGCCGCTATGGGGCTTCGAAGAGCGCGAGAAGTTGATGGTGTTCTATGAGCGAGCCTCCGGGGCGCGCATGCATGCCAAATATTTCCGGCCCGGCGGCGTGCATGAAGATCTGCCGCCCGTATTGCTGACCGATATCTACGAGTGGACCAACCACTTTCCCAAAGTGCTGGACGATATCGAAGGTCTTCTCACTGAGAACCGCATCTTCAAGCAGCGCAATGTAGACATTGGTGTCATTAGCCGCGCGGATGCGGAAAGCTGGGGCATGTCCGGCGTGATGTTGCGTTCGACCGGTATCGCATGGGATCTGCGCCGCGCTCAGCCTTACGAATGCTACAACGATCTCGACTTCCAAATTCCTGTCGGCAAGAACGGCGACAATTACGACCGCTATCTCATGCGCGTCCAGGAGATGCGCCAGGCGACGAAAATCATGCGGCAATGCATCGAGAAAATGCCGTCAGGTCCGAGCGTCTCTCCCGACCACAAGGTCGTGCCGCCGCGCCGTGGTGAGATGAAGATGTCGATGGAAGCGCTCATCCATCACTTCAAGCTCTACACCGAAGGCTTCCACGTTCCGGCCGGCGAGATATACGCCGCGGTCGAAGCGCCCAAGGGCGAGTTCGGCGTGTATCTCGTGGCGGATGGAACCAACAAGCCCTATCGCTGCAAAATCCGGCCGCCCTCGTACGCGCATTTGCAGGCGATGAACTTCATGTGCAAAGGCCACATGATAGCGGATGTTTCCGCCGTACTCGGTTCTCTCGACGTCGTGTTCGGGGAGATCGATCGATGAGCGTTCGCCGTCTCGCCGAGCAGCAACCAGCCAACTTCGCGTTCAGCGCGCAGAGCAAAGCACAGGTCGATGTGTGGATCGCGAAATTCCCGCCGGGCCGTCAGGCGTCCGCGGTGATCGCAGCGCTGTGGATCGGGCAGGAGCAGGAAGGCTGGGTAACCAAGCCGATGATCGAGGAAGTCGCGCGCATCCTCTCGATGGCTTATATCCGCGTGCTGGAAGTCGCGACTTTCTACACGATGTTCAATCTGGCCCCGGTCGGCCGGTTCCATTTGCAGGTCTGCACGACGCCACCGTGCTCGTTGCGCGGTTCGGACGATGTGGTCGCCGTCTGCAGACGCTTGATCGGCCCGTCGCAAATGACGCCGTCGGCGGATGGTAAGTTGTCGTGGACGGAAGTGGAATGTCTTGGCGCATGCACCAACGCGCCAGTGTTCCAGGTCTATAAAGATTTCTACGAAGACCTCACGACAGAGACGGCCGAGAAACTTATCGAAGCGTTCAAGCGCGGCGAAACGCCGAAGCCGGGTCCGCAGATGGGCGGCCGTATCGGTTCGGAACCCATCGGCGGCAAGACTACGCTCACCGATTCATCGCTCTATAGCGGCAAGCGTTCGCTATGGGCCAATCAGAATGACGGCGGCGGCGATGCGCCTGACGCCGAGGCAAAGAAACCGACGCAGGCAGCTTCCGATCGCGAAGCGCCAGCGCAAAAACCTCCGGGAGCGGCCACATAATGCTCGCCGATAGGGATCGCATCTTCACGAATATCTACGGGCTCGAAGACAAGAGCCTGAAGGGCGTTCGCGCGCGCGGACTTTGGGACGACACCAAAAAAATCCTCGATATGACGCCCGAGGAAATTTGCGAGGTGGTGAAGAAGTCCGGCCTTCGCGGGCGCGGCGGCGCAGGATTCGCGACAGGCCTCAAATGGACCTTCATGCCAAAAGAGGTGAAGGAGCGTCCGCATTATCTCGTCGTCAACGCGGACGAGTCCGAACCGGGCACCTGCAAAGACCGCGAGATCATGCGCAACGATCCGCATCATCTCATCGAAGGCTGCATGATCGCGTGCCGAGCGATGCGCTCGCACACGGCGTATATCTATGTGCGCGGTGAGTTCATTCGCGAGCGCGAGGCGCTGCAGGCAGCGATCGACGAGTGTTATGCTGAGAAATTGATTGGCAAGAACAATGTCAACGGCTGGGATTTTGACTGTTACGTCCACCACGGTGCTGGCGCGTATATCTGCGGGGAAGAAACCGCGCTGCTCGAAAGCTTCGAAGGCAAGAAGGGCTTGCCGCGTTTGAAGCCGCCATTCCCCGCCAACATGGGCATCTATGGCTGCCCGACGACGGTGAACAATGTCGAAAGCATCGCCGTTGTGCCGACGATCATGCGCCGCGGCCCGGAATGGTTCTCCAGTTTCGGTCGCCCGAACAACACCGGCACCAAGCTCTTCCAGATTTCCGGCCATGTGAATGCGCCGTGTGTCGTTGAAGAGGCGCTCGGCATTCCGATGAAGGAATTGATCGAGAAA
>DASXFU010000005.1:0-301163 GCA_036489435.1 Rhizomicrobium sp.
GGCACCACGCTCTATCTGAACGACGCCTCCCTCGGCGCCATGGCCGAACGCTTCCAGCCCATCACCGGCGCGGTGACCTGGCGCAACTACATCACCGTCGACGGCCACATCGTCGCCGAACGCACGACCACCGGCGCCACCGTCCATGTGCGCTACTTCGTGCTGGATCATTTGGGCTCGACGGCCGCGCTCACCGACGAGACCGGCGCCCTCGCCGAATCCGACGCCTACGACGCCTGGGGCAAACAGAGGAACGCCGCCACCGGCGCCGACGACACGACCTGCTCGGTGCCGGCGCAGTCGTTCAGCAACCGTACTTTGCTTCCAGCGGCGAGGAAAGGCGATACGCCGGCTCGGATATCCATCGCCTTCATCATGCATGACAGATTGAACGGCTACCTCTCCGGCAATTTCGCGGCCGTCTACCTGAACGGAAACATGGTCTTGGTGGAAGACCGCCGCGTTCAAATCACCAATGGTCGCGAACTTGCCGGGTGGCGCCTATTCGATTGGCGCACGGTCTGATTTCGGCAAACTCCGATCCCCGGATCGCCGCACCGAAACGGGCGCGTGCGGCGCGGTATTCAGCGGGAGCGGCCGAACTCTCTCAATCGCCGACTGCGGCGAGGTATTTCTGCCGCTTGTTCTCAATGCTCGACAGCATCGATTGATCGAACGTTGCGATGCAATCGCCGAGTTTGAGGGTGTCGTCGCGGAGCTGCTGGAGATTTCCGGGCGTGCCTTCCAGAATCGGCTCGAGTTGATTCTTGTGCATGTTCTCGAAGCGGCGGGTGATCGAAAGGAGGCTCGCGCAGACGCGGTCGGCGGCGGCGTCGTCGTGAAAGTAGAAGTTATAGAGGGCGGTATTGCGGCCCAATTGCTCGTTCCACTCGACGAATATTTCCTTGTAATCCCGGGCCCGATCGTTTCGCGTATTTTCCGGTGCAACGCCCGTTAGCGCCTGAACGAGCCGGTTCATTCGGAATTGCCTTTTGCCGACTTCATCGGAAACGGTTCGAAAAGCGTCTATCGATTGGGCCAGATCCGACTGTTCGGCGATCAGATAGGCTTCGCGCCGTGCCATTTCGCGCTGGAACCAGAAGCTCAAAAAGGCGCCCACTACGCCCGTCAGCACAAATCCGATCAGGAGCAGGGTCAGGTTTTCCCAGAAGCCACGCGACGGGAACGGCGGGCTGCGCTGGGTGGCGGCATCCGATGGTGAGGGCCCGTCCTGGTTGCCCGGGGGATGCGAGACCATGAATTTCTCCCGATCGTAACGCTTTGATATTCGGCAAAAATTGCAATTCCCCGCGATTTCCACCGCAAGTTGACTTCTACAAATTAGGTAACAACAATGGCCGGGCGGCCGGGCCTAGATATGGCAAGTAGCCGGAATTGTGCAATCACTATTTGTCATATGAATCTGGGATGAGGACCGCGAGGTCGGCCGGTTGCCCGAAATTTGCGGTACTCTTCGGGGGCATGTTTTTGAGAGGGGCGCGTGACCGAGGGCTTTGAAGAAGATCTCGCCGACCTTCGCAGGGAGGTCGCGGAGTTCGTTCTGAGCGCGATCAAGGACGATCCCTATGGCGACGTGGCGCAGCGCTTCAAGGATGCGCTGAGCGGAATTGTGCCGGACGCCCTGAAACGGGAACTCAATGCGGTCGCGTCGGAAGATCGAACGATCTTCGCCAGTGGCCTCAACGACTTGCGAAAGGCCTTCGCCGATGAGCGGGTGCAGATTCGCAAGTCGATCGATGCGTTATCCGAAGAGCTGAACAAGGCGCGTCAGCAGCAGGTCTCCGACGCGCAAAGCGAACGCAAAGTTCTGATCGATTCGCTGAAGACGCTCGAGAGGCAGCTGGAGCCGCTGACCGCAGCGCTCGCGCGGATGGAGGCTTTCCTTCGCAAGCAACAGAGCGCGGGGCCCGGCGCCGTTACCACCTATCCGGAAAGCGGCATGTGGGGTTTTTTTCGCCGCCGAGTGCCGGTCTGGGTCGTCGTCGCGATGGCAGTCGTCATTCCGATTGTTTCGATCCTCATCGCGAACCCGATTTACGGATGGGCTCGGCAGGAAATCTTCCCTCCGGCGCCAGTTCAGCACACGGTGGAAAATATAAACCCTGCCCAGCCAATTCCTGCTCCGGCGCAGCCGAATGCCGTCACAGAGCCGACCAGCACGGCGTTGCAGGGCGCGAAATACGAAGCCGGCTGGCAAAGGCTTCAGGCGCGCCTGAAGACTGCACCGCCCCTTGGCGACGTCAAAAACATGCGCGAGTCGCTGTGCTACAACAGCAGCGGCGGTGGCTGCATGTCGTTCAAGGACTGGTATGACTCAGGCCATCGGGACAGCGAGCAAGATGTGCTGCTGCGCGCGGCGTTTACCGCGCTGGCAGCAGGATCATCGTGCGCCATTCCCGCCGCCGATGTGGCTCAAAAGAATAAAACATGGGCATGCCTTTTGATAAAGGGCACAATCCCTTTCTCGCATTATGGCGCGGATAGCTTTTCACAAAACGTCAAGACCAATGGAGCAAGCTTCGAGGACAATTGGCAGGACCTGTTGGAAACAATCCAACACTGGCCGCTGGACCAAGACGTATCCGTGGCGTCGCGCTACCTCTGCAACAGCGCCAAGTCGTGCTCTTTAAAGGATCGCGTGCCTGTGCTGCTCAAGGAAACTCCTGAGACCAGGAACGCGCTGGCCACCATGCTTGCCATCTCCGCGATGCCTTGCGCTCAGGCGTGGCGTAGCGATGACCGAATTGGAAACGGACAGTGGGGAAATGATCTCGTGAAGGTTTGGACTTGCGTCCTGACCGGGGAGAACGCCCCTTGATCAATCCGGCGGGCAATGTCGTGCCGCTGGAAACGGCACCAAGGACACCGCGCGGCATCGCCGTTTCGCTGGCCGCGTTCGGGACGCTGGCAAATGGGTCGGACGTGCGCTTTCTCGCCGAACCGGACGGCATGACGCTCTCGGCTGAGGCGAAATCCAGAATCGAAGCCTTTTTCTACGCCGCCTGGAAAGCGCTCGCGGAGCGCAAATCGCCTTACTTCGCGTTTTTCAGGCTGGACGAGACCGAAGGAAAGCCGGGCGCCGAGCGCTTGTGGGGGCTTGCGCGGGTTTGCGCGATGGGGCGGGGCGCCGCCGGCGAGATCCTGGTCGTTTGGGTTGCCATACTCACCGAGGCGCAGCTCGACAGCATCGGGTGGCAGACGCACCGGTTGCTGGATACCGGCTTCCCGTCGCCGATCTATCTTCCCGAACCGGGAACAAGGCTGCGCCCTCATTCCGCGCAGCTGTACATGGACGATCCCGCCGTCGTCACGAATTACTATTGCGCGATCGAATGGCTGATCGTTCGAATGGTCACCGGGAAATTGAGTCACATCGGCATCCTGGTCGAACGGCCGGCGGTGTCGGACATCGCACCGCTCAGCGCCGACGGCGTTTTGTTCGGCGTCCTTAGCCGCCTGGGCGCGGAGCGCGTGGAGAAATCGTACTGCACCTGGGCGGGCATAGAACGTTACGGTTTCCCGCCGAGCGGCGACCATTTCAACATCGCGCTCGACGACAGCGGCACCGGCGGAATGGGTGCACGGACACCACGCGAGCTTGTCTCACTGGGCAAGGATCCGATGGGAGGCCGCAACGACTTTCCGAGCGAAGCGGAGGATATCGCCCGCTTCACGAAGACCCAATTGCCCTCACTGCGGGGCATGCCCGATCAGGAGCCGACGCCCGAGAACATCGCCGCGGCGCTCGCCTATTTCATCCGGGATGACGAGCTCGAGCAGCGCGAGGAAAAGCGGGCCCCGAATTCGTTCGAGATGCTTTCCAAAAAAATGCTGCGCGACGTGGCCTGGATGCCCAGGAACTATGACCGCGTCTTCGCGCAGGCGTTCCCCGATTTCCTTCGTTATACAGTCGACCGCCTTGCCCCGAAACGCCGGCTGAAAGCCGCTGAAGCGGTCAATTGCTTCGTCGAATTCGTGCTGCCGCGAATGGAACTGGTACCCGGCACGCCCGACTGCCGCCCGCAGATCCTGAAGCTTGCCGAGGAGCACGGGCTGCTCGCGATTCTTTCGAAGAATTCCCTACAGGCCATCTCCCCCCTCCTGTTCAACGACGACGGCGACGATTTCCATTCTTACATCGCGCTCGTGTCGCAGGTCGGCAAGGCGGCGCATGACGAAGTCGATTGGGGGCAGATGCTGGTGCTGGCTCAGCAGAGAGTGTCTCGCGACAATCCGATGGATGGCCGATTTGTCTCTTGCGTCATCCGCGGTTGCTGGCGCGATCCGTCCTTGCGCGCGCCGTCGCTTGGATTGATCCAGTCTTTCGCCGACCGCTATGGCCCCGGTTATGCGCGCGGACTGCTCAATGGACTGTCGGGAGAGGTCTACCAGTCTCTCTGCCGGGCGATTGTCAGCATGAGGCCCTACATCGATATCCGCGAGGGGCTCTACAGACGGAACTCATTGCGCGAAACGTTTGGAAACAACATCAGGCTTGTCAACAAGCTGCGCCCGGCCCGATGGCCCAGGGAACAAAGCCGTGTCGAATAGCGACTCCGAAAAATCGCGCGATGACGGGGAGCCGCGCACTCCCGACGGCGATGCCGCGAACGAGCCGGTAAACCCCGCGGCGCGCTTTGAGCTTCCCGCCGAGGACGGAAGCCAGGCGCGCGTGCCCCGCATTCCTTTCGCGCGGCGCCCGCCCGGACGGATCGATACGGGTAGCGCGGAAGCGGACCACGCCGGGGACCGGGCGCACGAGAATGCGGAGAAAGCCAGCGCCGAAGGGGCGCGGGGCGATACCGACTCTGCACGGACAAGCGAGCAGACGGGCCCACGTCAGGGCGAAGCGGCGCGCGAAGCGAGCACTTCGGACGATGCGATTGCCTCCGTCGGGTATGAAGATATACGCGATTGTTGCGTCAATGCGCGCAAGCAGCGACGCAAAACGATCGTGGTCCTCGGGCTGGCGGCCACCGGGAAGTCCTTCCTGGTGAAGCGGCTGCGTACGGTCCTGGGCGATGACTACACCTGCGCCACGATGCGCGGCTTGCCGAAATCGGCTGGTCTGCAGGTTGTCGATCGCACGAAGGAAGTGCTGCTGTACCGGTTCAGCCATGCGGGCGCCATCAACTCGCCGCAGAGCTTCGACATCTATGATGTTCCGGGTGACAAGTTCACCAAATACATGAACGGCGGATGGGCCGGCGAGATCGATGGCGAGGATCGCCAGATGCTCCGGCTCTTCTTCGCGATCTTCGCCTTCGCGAACGCGGTGATCGTGATCGCGCCGGCGCTTCAGGTGCTGGAGCCAAAGATCTACGACCAGCAGGGAGACGATGTCGAGGACTATCAGCGGGAGCTTCATCGGCGAAATCCCAATATACCGTTGCCGACCCGAAGCGCGCGCGATATCCGTGCGCGGGACGTCGAGCAGTTCGTCGACAGCCTGGATCCCATGACAAGGGTTATCGCCCTGCTGAAAGATCAGGTCAGGCCGCGCGGCGCGGTCGACGATGCGGCCGTCGACAAAGCTGTCGACACCGTTCTGGCGATGAATTTCCGCAACATCCTCAATTCACACCCCAAGTCGCTGCCCTTGCCGGTTCCGGTGCTGCTTTTGTTGTCGCGCGCGGACGAACTGCGCCGGAGACTGGATGAAGCGGCGCGCGACGATTTCGATCGCGACCCCGCGCTCTATCTGCTGAAGCGGCGCAGTGCCTATTTCTATCATCTCGCGCGCCGGTTTGCGGCCTTCTCGGTGGATTTCCTCACCGCCGAAAGCCGCGAGCAGCCGGGCGATGAGAACTTCCAGCCGGATCGGCCAAGCTATGGCGCGGCGAGATTGGTCAACGACTGGCTGTTGCCGGCGATCGATCATTGCCGCCGTCCGCGCTGGTGGCTTGCTCTCCAGCGGCCCTATCTGGTGGCGAAGCTGCGCAGCTGGCTGGACGCGGATTTCGGAAGACACTGGAAGAGTTGACGCAAATCGGGACGTTCGCGACGAAGGAATATATTGGTGCCCAATTGGTTGAATACAATTCGACGGAATTTGCTGGTGGTGCTGCTTCCGCGCAGCCGGCCGGCGGTGAAGCTGTTCTGGTCCGCGATCTTTGTAATCGCGCTTCTTGGCGTGGCGGCGGCGGCGCTTGTTACGCCTCCGGAATCCTCCCAGGGCGATCCTGGCAAGTTCGTCAAGAGTCGTTCGGATGCGGCTGGTGGCGACGTGAATTCGGCGGAAAAAGGGCTGCTTGAGAGCTTGTCATTCCCGAATAAGCCGCTCGACTATGCCGTGCCACCCAGTCAGGCGATACCGGCTCCGACGAATCCGTGGCGGATCGGCGGCTTCAAGCCGGATGCCGCACAGTCCTTCGACGCGGCAACCAAGATATTGGCCGCTCTTCCGCGCACCTGTTCCGAACGTGCCAGCTATGTGAGCGATATCGGCGCGGCGGAGCAGGGTTTCTCGAAGCTCATGACGCCCGCGACCGCCAATCGCGCGATCCTGCACTATCATCAGGGCATAATCGATCTGTGCAAATCAGACCCCGGCAGCGCTGCCGGAGAGTTCGCCGCCGCTGACGGAAACCTCGCCAAGATCGATCCCAAAAAGCAGAGCGCCGAAGATGTCGCGCGCTTTTGGGAGTATCGCACCGTCATATATTACGGTTGGGGTGTTGCCGTCCTTGCCGGCCACGGCAAAAGCAGCGAGGCGAAGCAATACTTCGCCAGCGCGCTGGCGGCCGCCGACAATATTCGCCGGTTCCGGCAGCCTGGAGCGTTTGTGACGCTTTCTGCCGCACCCCGCGTTTCCGCCGCCCCTGATCTCTTCGATTTCTCCACCGCGGAAATTTTCAATGCCGAAGTGTACGCGTTGTTGAGCCAGCACGATCCCTGCGGAGCACTTGACCTCAAACCGGACCTTACCGCGCAACCCACTTATGTCGAACACTACCCTGTTCTGGCGGCCAATCTCGCGACCGCGAGCACACTTTGTGGCCATGCTGCCGATCGCCCCGGCCTGGCAGGAACGTTGTTCGAGCTGGTCCGGCGAGACATGGAAAATGCTGGAAACACGGATTCAGCCGCTGCTGCGTGGAAAGCAAATCCTTTGGCGCTGGCGCGGCTGACAGCGCTTGCCGTCACAGAGTCCGACCGTGTCTACGCGGCCGCAGACCGCGACTGGTGGCCGCCAGCCGGAGAGGAGTCCGACTTAAGAACGAAATTCGAGAATCGGATCGGAAAAACGGACGCGTCCTGGTTCGCACCGGTCAGTCTGTCCGACGGCGATACCGAGAAGCTGGATCTCTGGCTCTTCATCCGCCGCGAAAAGGACTTGCTCGCGGCGAGCCAGTTGGCGGATTTCGAGAATGACGGGAGTGTGGTCGATGATCTTGGCCCGTTTGATCGCGAATTTCTGACCGAGTGGCGGCGTGAGGAGGCGGGCCGCTACGCAAGGATACTCCTCGATCAGGCGGAAACCGTGAGAAGCAACGGGGGAATGGCCGAGGCACGGCCGCTTCTGGAATTCATAGCCAGTCCTGGCATGCCCATGCTCTATCGCGTGCAAGCGCGTGAAATCATCTGGTTTGATCGCTCCGTGGCGAGCGCGCTGGCGATTCAGATCTCCATTCTCGTTGTATTGGCCATTCTGGCTTTCCTGCACTTCGACATTCGGGCGGGGTACAATCGAACCTTTACGACGCGGCATTCCGAGGATCGCGTGCGGCCATCGCCGCAATCCAAACCGCCTGCCGCAGAGTCATGATGCTTGCGATACAGATCCTGATTTCGGTCGCGCTGATGGCGGCGGCCCTGGGTCACACGCTCGGTCGTCCTGGACTCGGGTGGTCGGTGCTCTGGATCCCCATCGCGGCCATCCTCCTGGTGGAACTGGGTTTGAGCACGGCTCCAGACGCGGTCACCGGGCCATATGGGCACACGCGCATTGTGCTGACCGCGATGCGGTTCGCTCTGCCCGAAAAAGAAGCCATCTCTGTTGGTGGAGATGCGCAGACCGACGACATGGCCGTCGTGCAATCCACCGGCGCAGCAGTACTGCGCGCAAGTCGTGGCCGGCTCGCCCCCGGGATATTGCTGATCCGGTCCGTCGAGGGTGGAGACCGCATGGATTTGGGAACGGAACCTGCCGGGCGGGGCGGCGCATCGGTGATCCAAGTTAAAGGCGACTCGGACGACGTGTATCTGGGCGCGGTTGCCGCGCCCGCGCTTCGGGCTTGCGATTCGCCATGCAGCGAAAGCGGCGCGGCTTCGTTGAAAAAAATGTCGGTGTATGACGTGGCGCAGTACGACTTCTTCGATCGCGGCGGGCGCCACTTCAATCCGCCGGGGCCATTCGTGTTCACAATGAGCGATGCTGGCTCGCCGTATGTTTGGCGTGCGCAGGCCGGCAGAACCTCTTACCTCCTGCCCTATCACGACAAAGCCGCGGTGGGGATATTCGAGATCGAACACAGCAGCCCGCGCCGGGGCAATGGCGAAGGCCAACCCGGGCGCGTGATCGCAAAGCGCAGCTTTTCGGTTCAGCGCGCCAGTGAGGGGGCGAATTCTTATCTGGAGATCCGGCTGGACACGCCACAGACCAGGGAAGTCTCGCTCGAAAGAGGGGGAGATGCCCGCCTTGATTTGACGTTCGATGCGAATTCCGCCCGCGACGTACCCCTCAGTCCCAGCGATGCCACCGTGAACTTCTCGCTGCTGGGCCACAAGTTCGATCCGGAGCTTGCCGGTATTCGGCTTGAGGTGCCGCGGCGGGGCGACCTGCCGCTGAGCACAAACGTGGCACGCGGGCGAATATCAATTTCCGGCCGGACAGCCGTGCTCGGCCGCGAGCGGAGAGCCGTATTCCAGGTCGATACGCTGGATTTCAATTCTCCAATTTTCGCGCTGGTTCGTGGCTTGACGCCCCTCATCTTGCTGGTTTCCGCGCTGCTCACCTTCGACATGCGCCGCCGGGATGCCGTGATGGCGATAGCATTGGGGCTTCTCGAGTTTCTGCTGTCCATGCGCCTTCTGATCGCCATCGAAGGCTCCTTTGTGGACGCATCGGAAAAAGCGCAGATGGCCGTGCCGTCCGCGCTGGTCGCACTCGCCTTCGGCCCGGCGCTTGTCGCATGTGCGTCCCCGCTGCGGCGCCAGTTCCGGAACAACTTGACCTGCCTCAGCGCTCTCGCCGCGATTGTCGCATGTGCTCCCGCCGCCATCGGAGCCGGGATGACCGAAGCGTCTCGCGTCACACTGGCGGGTGTTGTGCTCTGCATGGCTGTCGTCTGGATCCCGGAACATGCGTGGACGCGGGTCGCGGAACTGGTTCGTCGCGCATGGCGGGCGATCAAGAGCTGTCTGCTGGGGATGGTGCATGTGCCGGCGGCGAATATGCGCCGATGGGCCGCCGGCCTGCTCACCGGGGCGGACCGGGGCGTCCATGCGGCTGCACCGCAGGAGGCTGGCCATGAAACCGCGCTGGTGCAAACACCGCGAGCGGCTGGTGGATCACCGTGGCTGTCGTGGGCGGGAGCCTGTTTTATCGAATTGCGCGGAGCAGTCACTTCGCCGCCCATGGTTGCCGCGCTCGCGGGGGCCTGCTTCATTCTTGCCCTGAGATTTCTGGGCAGTCTTTTTGGCATTCGCGAAGAACTCCAGCTTCCAGGGTTCGTGCGCGTTTCCATGAGCATCTTTTTCGTGCCGCTCACATTGCTCGTGTTTTCTCCGCTCCTGGCGCAGGCGCAGGCAGGTTGGCGCAGTCGCTGCGAAGAAGCCGCTGCCGCACTGGTGCTGGGCGCGTCTTTGGCGATCGGCATCGCGGCCGCGAGCTGGGTTGTGAGTGACGACGGCTTCTTTATCTATGCGCTTGCGCCGATCCTGGGCGCCGCCGTGGCCTATGCCGGTTCCGGCTCACGCACGCGTTCCGTCTGGAATTGGCCAATCGCGATCGCCGCCGTCACGCCGCCGCTGGCCATGCTGTTGTGCGTGACCGTGGGAGTGGACAAAACGCTCTTGTGGGGGCTGGGTGCTCTCGCCGTGGCGATGCTCTCGGTCACGCTGATCGTGCGGCCTGTTGCATTGTGGCTGGCACCTGCCGCCGCTGCCGCGGGACTTACACTCATGATCGCACTCGTCGAGAATTTCTCCGAGCTGTCGAACCCGAACGTCGCGCTTGCCAAGGCAGTTAGCCTGAAAACCAATGATCTGCGGCTTCTGGCGGCGCTGGATCCATCGCAACTCGAGGCGGTCGGTACGCGCGGCGCTTACGATCTCCAGAACTCGATTGACCACATGCGCGACTACAGCAGCACGGTGCTGGGCAGAGGCTACTTCGAGCTGCCGACGCCGACTTTGCTGCTTCCGTTTCATCTGACCGACAATGTTTCGGCGATTCATCTGATGTCGCCCTTCGGCCGGTTGGGCGCGTTGGCGCTTGTTTTCGCGCTGGCGGCCCTGGTGCTGGTGACGGTGGGACGGGCGATGAGCGCGACGCCCACGGCGAGACGCTGGAGTGGGGTGTTGGCCGCGATGACGTTGCTCCTGGTATCCGCATACATGATCCTGGCGAATTTGCCGGCCGTGCCGTTTACCGGGCGGAACGTCTATCTGCTGGCGGCTTCATCGACCTCTGATTTGATCGAAGGTCTTCTGCTGTTTGTTCTTGCCGTTTCCGCGCTTGGCATACGCCCCCCGGCGGAGCCCGCGCCATGACGTACAAGCCCGTCCGTTCGAGTATCGGGGCCGTGTGCGTCGCGACGGCGATTTTGGGCGTGACGGTTCTGTTTGGCGGTCATATTCCGGCAGCCCCATCCGGGTGTGGTGGCGAAACACCGGATTCTTCGAGCCAGCAGGATTCGGATACGGGCTCAGTCCGCCCGAAGCCGTCCTGCCGGCCCGCAGCCGATGCGTACACGAATTTTGTCAGATCGCAATTTATCGACAAAGGCCTCCTCACCGTCCACGAGGAGGCGGATCGGGATTCAGATACACCGATCGTGGATCTGGCGCCCCGGATCTATGGTGGGGGCGAGCCGGCGGCTCTCACATTTGCAAACCAGTCCTTCCTGATGGAAGACATTCGCCGAGGCGATCCTTCGATCTGGACGATCGAGAACGGACGTGTCGTCGATATCAGCCGTTTTGCTCACCTGACGCCAACACCATTTTCTTCACATGGCAGCTGGCGCGGACGGCTGCTCTTCAGCTGGCCGCTGCTGGGCCCGGCGGACGACGTCATTGCGTTTCAGTCGGTTGGGGCCAAGTCATCTTCGCTCTATTTTGTCCGGAACGACGGTAATCTCCAAACCGGTGACGGGAATATCGGCTATCTGTTTCTCGATGCGCCCGGCGGAGATGCATATCTAAAAAAAGCAAAAATCCTGATATTCTGCCGGACAGGCGACAAGACGCCGGCGGCCACGCTATGGCGCGTTGGGGACCGGGTGATATTCAGCCCTGGGACCGAGCCCTCCTGCGAGACGAAAGTTGGCGTCACATCGTTCAAGGAGCAGAACGGCGATGAGGATCAGCTCATTCCGCTCGGCACCGGCTCCCAGATCGATATCTACTCCACGCGCGATGGACGCCACTTCGAGTTCGTGCCGGCACCCATAGACAGCGGCGAGAAAATGCTATCTTCGCTGACGCCGTCCGGAGAACGATACCGGGATCCAAGCGCGGAGCAGCTCGCCGAGGCGATTGAGCGCGACTATCAGAATGCACTCCCTGCCGCCGCGCCGGAGCGTCTCTACGACAGAGACATACGCACGAGCCTGGATCCTGTCTTGCAGCCCGCGGTGCAGAAGAAGCTCGACGATTTCGTAAATTCATTCAACGCGGGCGGCAAGCCTTTGATCGGTGCCATCACCGTAATGGATGCCAAAAGTGGAGAGTTGCTCGCTCTTGCAAGCTATCCGCACAAGATAGAAGGCGTTCGCGCTGCCTTCGATGCGGACAACGCCGAGGCACGGCGTGTGCGGCAAAACCAGAATTTCGAACTTCTTCCCGTCGGATCCGTCGCGAAGCCCTTGATCGCCTCCGCGATCCTGACGCAATACCCGCGCCTTGCAAGCCTGACGGTCGATATCGCTGATAAAACGTATCGCGTTTCGCTCACCAACCTGCTGGGAATGCCGCTGACGCCACCCAAGACCGCGGAAGAACATGGGGGCGGCCGCATCGATCTCGATCGCTTCATCGAGCAGTCCGACAACATCTACGCGGGCGCGCTTCTCCTGTTGGCGTCGGCAGACCGCGGGGAGCAGCAGCAGGTGGCAATCCCGCCCGGTGTCATCACCGGCTATGCCATCGACGGCCATGCCCTTCGCACGCGACCGAAATCGATCTTCGAGGCGCCGGACGGACATGGCGGTTTCGTGGTGGCCAAGCCGGAAAGCCAGGAGCAACTGGCGTGGCCCGGCAAGATCGAGTTGCTGTTCGACGTCAGCGCTTCATCGCGGGGGCACGATCATTCGCTCGACTTCGACCAGCGCTGCAGCGGCGGCGGCGGTATCTATGGAGACGATGTGGTCGACGCGTCGCCATGGCGTGCTCTGTTCGAAGACGACGAGCTGAATGCTTGTGGATTCCGCGAAGCGGCTCCTTCGCGCGAAGGCCTGGCGGTGCGCGAAGCGGACGACTTTCGGCGCAAGCTGCTCCTGATAATGCTCGGCAATGGGGAGGGCCGCTGGAGTACCGTGAAAGTGGCCGAAGCCTACGCGCGTATTGTAACCGGCCGCCGTGTAGCCGCCAGCCTCGTACACGGGCCGCAAGCCGAATTCGCCCAGATGCCCGCGGCGTACAGCAGCCGGATAGCGATCACGCACGCTTTGACGCTCGTCACAAAAGGTACCGAGGCGCGCACGCAATTGCCCGGGGCTTTGACTTTGCTGTCGGCGAGGCTGCAGAGAGTGGGTTTGCGCGCCGGCATGTTCAGCAAGACGGGAACGCCAGATGTTCCGCTCGTCGATTACACGCCGGTCGATCGCGCAATTAATGCGCTCATCAGAATGGGCAAGCTGAAATACGACGAGCGCATCAACAGGGTCTACCTTGACCTTGGTGGCGACCACATAATCTTGAATTCCGGGAATCGATCCCGGCGAAAGGTTGCGGCCCTGCTGCGCGCCGATCCCGCCAGCGCCGAGGCGCTTCAGCGCGAGCGGCCCGAAGCTGTAATAAGCGCGATTCAAAGGGACAATGAAGACATGGCAGCGGGTCGTACGCCGTTCAAACTGGAGCGGGGCAGATTGCTCGTCCGGGTCGCGGGGCGCTCGGAACTGGACGATGTTGACGAAGATCCGGACGATAGCGAAGGCAAGGTCGTGGCGGTCGTCGTCGGTGCGTACAAGCCGGGGACGGGCAAGACACCGCTGTCCCCGGTCGAAGACGGTTCGGAAATGCCTGTGCGCGCGTACAGCATCGTTGTGAACCTCCAGTTTTACGACAAGCGATCCGAAAACGCAGCCGCGGACCTGGCCGCGGACATCATCAAGACGCTGCTCCAAGATCGCCTGGCGGGTGGCAATCAGGAAACGTCGCGATGACCGACTCCGGACCATCTGGGCGCGAAGCCCCCCAGTCCGACGCGGCGCGCGCATATCGCGGAGCCGCAGGACCTTCCGACAAGCCTTCTCCGCCGCGCGACGGTGCCGCCCATCGGTCCGGTGGCCTCGGCCGCAAGCTTGTTTCCGGGATCGCGATCACGCTGCTGACTGCGGTCTACATCGCGTATGAGGGATGGAGCGTGCACAAGGCCGTTTCCTCGCAGACTGTGAGCTATGACGAAGGTTCGGTGGTGCACATTTTGCTACCCGCTGGCGACACGCGCAGCACCGAAGCGATTTGCCAGAGTTATGATATTCCGCCGGACAGATATTGCCGTACATCCGGCCCCTGCCGCGCGACGTCCTCGGTGGACGAAGCTCATGAAACCAGAACGATCGCGATCGTTTTGCGCCCCGATACCCAGCATTGCCCCTAGCGTATATCGCGAATCGCTCCGCGGCTGGATGCGCGTCGCCTTATGCAGCGAGGCGCACTGGCTTTCGCGTACTCCGCGGGGCCTGCAGGGCTCGCCAAACGGAGGGATTCCGCCGCCGTCACACTTCCAGCCGGTCGTCCGGGCGGGCGACGAGGGCGTAGAGGGCCGGCATCAGGAAGATGCTGATCGCCAGCCGCGTGAACAAGCCGCTCACGATCACCAGGGCGAAGGGCCGCTGGGTGTCCGTGCCGACACCCGTGGCCAGCGCGGCGGGCAGCAGGCCCAGTGCCGCAACCAAGGCCGTCATCATGATCGGGCGCAGCCTGAGGATCGCGCTTTCGCGGATGGCCTGTTCGAGCGGGATGCCGTCGCGGCGCAGTTCGTTGACATAGGAGATGTAGACGACGGCCGTCTGCACCGACACACCAAATAGAGCCAGGAAGCCGATGCCCGACGATGCCGAGAAGGGCGTGCCGGTGATCCACAGCGCCACGATGCCGCCGACCGGCGCGGACAACAGCACGCCGAGCACGGTGATGAAGGGGAATTTGAAATTGCTGTAGAGCGCGAACAGCAGCAGGAAGATCAGGAACAGTGTCAGCGGCAGGATGACGGCCAATTGCCGGCTCGAGGCGAGATAGTCCGTGTACTCTCCGCCCCAATCCAGATGGTAGCCTTGCGGCAGCGGCACCTTCGCGCCGATCTGCTGGATGGCGTCATCGACCGCACCGGCCAGGTCGCGGCCCTCCACCGAGAACTGCACGCCGATATAGCGCGAATTGTCCTCGCGATAGATGAAGGAAGCGCCGTTCGTCACCTGGATATCAGCGAATTCCTTGAGCGGGATGGATTGCCCCGCGGGCGTCGGCACGGGGATGTTGCCGATCTCTTCCGGATTGTCGCGGAACTGGCGGTCGAGGCGGACGACGAGGTCGAATTCCTTCTCGCCCTGCACGACTTCGGTCGCCACGTCACCGCCGATGGCCGTGGTGATAAGGCCGTTGATGTCGGAGACGTTCAAGCCGTAGCGGGCGATCGCCGCACGGTTGATCTTGATGTTGAGGCTCGGCTGGCCGAGCTCGCGCACCAGCGTCACGTCCTTGATCCCGCGCACATTCTGCAGGATCTGCTTGATCGCCTTGCCCTTCTCCTGAAGCACGTTCAGATCGGAGCCGAAGATCTTCACGGCAAGCGCGCTCTTCAACCCGGACTCCGCCTCGTCGACCGCGTCTTCGGCCGGCTGGGTGTAGTTGAAGATGATGCCGGGAAAGACCTGGAGCTTGCGGTTGATCGCTTCGATCAGCGCGGCTTTGTCGCGATAAGGGCCGGTCCATTGCGAATAGGGCTTGAGGCCGACATAGAACTCGACATTGAAGAAGCCGGTTGAATCCGTGCCGTCGTCGGGGCGGCCCAGTTCGGATGCGACCGTGGTGACGTCCGGGAAGGTCTTCAGGATGTCGCGGATCTTGGGCGTGATCTTCGCCGACTCGTCGAAGGAGATGGTGTAGGGCATCGTGGCGCGCACCCACAGCGCGCCTTCGTCCAGATGCGGCATGAACTCCGCGCCCACGCTGGGGATAAGCAGCAGCGATACGGCAAGCAACGCCGCGGAAGCGAGCGTCGTCACCCAGGGCCAGGCGAGGCAGATGTCCAGCCCGGCGATGTAAACGGATTTGATGGCCTCGAAGATGGCGTTGCGCCGCTCCTTTACGCCGTCGCGCATGAGCCACGCGCAGAGCACCGGCAGCAGCGTCAGCGTGACGATCAGCGAGCCGATCAGTGCGAACACCATGGTGTCCGCCATCGGTTTGAACAGCGTGCCCGACGGCCCGGAGAGCACATAGATCGGCAGGAAGCTGACCACGATCACTGCGACCGCATAGAACAGCGGGCGATCGACCTCGGCCGCGGCGTCCTTGATGACGTCGAGGACGTTGAACTGCGTCCCGCGCCTGAGCGCGAGCTGGCGGAAGATGTTCTCCACCATCACCACCGCGCCATCTACCAATATGCCGAAATCGATGGCGCCGATGGAGAGCAGGTTGGCCGAGGCGTGCTGCAGGTCGAGGCAGACGAAGGCGAACAGCAGCGCCAGCGGTATGGTGACGGCGACGATCAGGCCGGCGCGGACGTTGTAGAGGAAGAAGATAAGGACCACGACGACCAGCACGATGCCGCGCAGCAGGTTGTTCTCAACGGTGTCCGTGGTCAGCGCGATCAGGTCCGTGCGGTCGTAGAACGGAACGACCTTGATGTCCTTGGGCAGGATCTGCTCGTTGAGCTCCTTGGTCTTCGCCTCGACGCGCTTCAGAACATCCTGCGCCTTTTCGCCCGTGCGCAGCAGGATAACGCCTTCCACGGCGTCGTCCTGCTTCTCGTAACCGAACTCGCCCAGGCGCGGCGCGATGCCGATCACCACGCGGCCGACGTCCTTCACCAGCACCGGCGTGCCGTTGTTCGTCATCAACACCACGTTGCCGATGTCTTCCAGCGTCTCCAGCCGCCCGGTGCCGCGCACGTAATAGAACTGGCCGCCTTGCGAATAGAATCCGCCGCCGGCATTGCCGTTGTTTGCCGCGAGCGAGGATTCCACCTGCTGCACCGAGAGGCCAAGGCCCGCGATCCGGATGGGATCGAGCAACACCTGGTATTGCATCTCGCCGCCGCCGAAACCGGAATCGTCGGCCACGCCGGGCACGGACCGGAATGCCGGCTCGATCGTCCAGTCCTCGAAGGTCTTGAGCTCCATCGCCGAACGGTCGGGGCTTTGCAGCACGTAGCGGTAGATGAGCCCCGACGGCGAGGAGAGCGGCGACATCGACGGCGTCACGCCATCGGGCAGGCCCAAGCCGGTCATCTCGTTGAGGACCTGCTGGCGGGCGAAATAATTATCGGTACTGTCTTCGAAATTGATGATGACGTCGCTCAACCCATAAAGCGAGATCGAGCGGAGCGAGACCATCTGCGGCGTACCGTTCACCGACCGCTCGACGGGCACGGTGATCAGCCGTTCCACTTCCTCGGCGGTGTGGCCGGGCCATTGGGTGATGACCTCGACGATGGGCGGCGAAAGATCGGGATAGGCGTCGACCGGCAGCCTATCCAGCGCGCGGATGCCCGCGCAGACCAGCAGCAAGGTCACGAGGCCAACGAGCAGGCGCTGCCCCAGCGAGGAGGCGACGACCCGGTTCATGAGCGAAGCGGTTCGCGGCGGCGAGGGCGGCGTGATGTGTTCTTCGCTCATTGGCTCTGCATGAACTGAACGAAGAGCGCGCCATCGACCACCACGCGGTCGCCGGATTTCAGGCCTTCGGAGATGTCGGTGCGGTCGCCGCTGCGATAGCCGAGCGTCACATGCCGCCGCGCGAAGCTGCCGTCAGGCTGGGCGACATAGACGAAGGGCAGGTTCTCATCGTCGCGCAGGATCGCCGAAACCGGCACGAGCAATCCGCTGCTTTCCGCGCGGGCTTCGATGCGCACGCGCACATACATCTGCTTCTTCAGGAGGTTTCCGGGGTTGTCGGCCACCACGCGCGCGCCGACCGAGCGCGTGTTGGGATCGACGAGGGCGGCGATGTTGTCCACATGCCCGGCAATCGGCTTCGCATCGCCGCCGGTGTCGATCTCAGCGCCATCGCCGACGCTCACGGCAGCGAGATCGGAGCCGAAGACCTGCGCCGTCACCCAGACGCGCGAGAGATTGGCGATGGTGAAAGCGGGCGTGGTGCCGGCTTGCAATGTCTGCCCGGGATAGATCAGCTTTTCGGCCACCGTTCCAGCGATGGGCGCGCGGATCGTGCCGTCGATATGCGCAACCCGCCGGCCATGGCGGATGGCGTCGATGAGCTTGGGATCGACATTGAGCGAAACGAGGGCCTGGCGCGCGGCCTCGCGATCGGCCTCCGCGCTGATGGCGTCGGTCTGCGCCTGTTCTTCCTCGCGCCGTGCCACGCCCTGATGCGCGAGCAGGTCCTTGTCGAGATCGGCGAGGCGGCGCGTGGTTTGCGCCAGCGTGATCGACTTTTGATAGGCGTCGATGGCGGCTGCATAGTCGGGCGAATCCACCACCGCCAGCGCCTGTCCCTTCGCGACCTTGTCGCCGGGGTTGACGAGCACGCGCGTGACCGGACCGGAGAACGGCGCTAGTACGCTGGCCGCCTGATCGTTGTCGAAGTCGACTGCACCGCTTGTCTCGATGGCCTTGTGATAGGTCGAGACGGCGACGGCGTAGAGCTTGACGTGCGCCAACTGGTCTTGCGTCAGCATGACGTTGCCAGAGGCGGCTTGGGGCGCGTCGCCGGATTTCGGCCCGCAGGCGGCGAGCGGCAACAGCGCCACCGCGATGACGGCAAGCATGCCGGGGTGCGATCTATTGGTCATGTTTGTCCCCGGTGATGTCGGTGCGGTGCCACCAGCCGCCGCCCAGCGCCTGGAACAGCGCGGCGGTGTCGGCGTAGCGGTCTGCCTGGGCCTGGATGAGCGCCACGCGCGCCTGTTGATAGGCCTGCTCGGCATTGAGCAGCGCCAGCGTGCCGACATAGCCGTCTTTCAGCTGCCGCTGTGTCAGGTCGCGCGTCACTTTCGCGGCGTCGGCGGCGACAGCAGCGGCCTTGAGCGCCTCGGCATCCTGCTGCAGCGCCGCCAGCGTGTCGGCGACGTTCTGGAACGCGGAGAGCACGGTGCTGCGATATTGTTCCAGCGCCTGGACATAGGCGTCGCGCGCGCCGCGCTCTCCATGCAGCAGCTTGCCGCCGTCGAAGATGGGCTGCGTTAGCCCCGCGGCGATGGTCCAGAACCCCGTTCCCGGCGCGAAGATCTTGCTGAAGAGGAGCGCTTCGCTGCCGGCATTGCCTGTGAGCTGGATATTGGGCAGCCGGTTGGCGACGGCGATGCCGATCGCGGCGCTCGCGGCATGCAGGTTTTCCTCGGCTTGGCGGACGTCCGGCCGTTGCGCCACCAGCGCGGAGGGCAGGCTCACGGGAATATCCTGCGGCAGTTGCAGGCTTTCGAGCGTGAAATTCTGCGGTGGCGCCTGGTTCGGAAACTGTCCAGCCAGATCGGCTTGCATATCGCGCAGCTGGGCCAGTTGCTTGGCAAGCGGCGGCAGTGCCGCGGCGACGCTCGCGAGCTGCGCCTGCTGCCCGGCGACGTCGACGCCGCTCGCGTAACCTTTTTTGAGCTGGTAGCGCAGGATTTCGAGCGCCTTGGTATCGGCGTCGATCTGTTCGCGGGTCGCGTCGATCTGCTCCTGGGTCGCTGCCTGCTGGATGGCGGTGACGACGACATTGGATGTCAGCGTGGTGTAGGTCGCGACCAGCTGGAAGCGGGTGGCCTGCTCCTGGGCCTTGAGCGATTCCACGGTGCGCTGGTTGAGGCCGAAGATGTCGGGCGCGAAGGACACCTCAACCTCGGGCGTGAAGAGATTGTATTCGAAGGCGTTGTTGCTGGGCACGGGCGCCAGCGTGCCCGGCTGCGAATAGCGCGCCGCCGCGACGCCTGCCGTAACGGTGGGATAATAGGCGCCTTTCTGGGCCAACATGTTTTCCCGCGCCGCCCGCAACGCGGCCTGCGCGGCCTTGAGGTCGTGATTGTTGGCGAGCGACTGGTCGATCAGGTCGTTGAGGGGCTTGGAATGAAACAGCGTCCACCAGTCGCCGGAAATGTCGTGGCCCATGTCGAAGGTCTGCGCTTCGCCCCCGGCGACGTTGGGCGTGGCGGCGGTCGGCGTAAGCGGCGTGGCGGTGTAGCCGCTGACATCGGGCGGCGCGGGCTTCTGGAAATCGGGACCCACCGCGCAGCCGGTAACCAGCAACAACGCCATCAAGGGCAGTGCACGCCTGTGCGGCGAGATCGCTTTGGCGACCGGCTTCAAATGTTTCATTGCTGTCATCACGGCGAAAACCATCTTGTTGATCGGCCGGAGCGGCACAGGAATGCGCCGCCCGGAAGGCACACCACGCCGTTCTCACGGCTGCGGCATGCACCTGGATATAACGATCAACGCGAAGGTGGCGCCCGGCTTTGCCAGTTGTGGGCAGCGGCGGAGGCCGCGCGCATTACGAAGGACAGCGCGACGCTGACTGTCGCAACCGGAAGAAGCGACGGCAGCGACGACGGCATGAGGAATGCGCCGGCGTGCACAATCGCCTGACAGAAGGGGCACTGGCTCTGCTCGAAGGGGATATCGCCCTGCGAGGCGGAAAACTGGCCGGAGATTTGGCCCGAGATATGGGCCGAGGCCTGGTCAGCATGATCGGCAGCATCGCCGTGAACATGCGTCTGGGTGATGAAGGACTGCAGCAGGAAGGCGAGCGCGGTCACGAACACGACAAAGGGAGACGCCAAACCCGTGCGCCGGAGTCCCGAATAGCGTGCCGTGGCAGCCTTCATCAAAGCCATAGTGAGTGAGCCCACCGTGTATATGCTATATCATGTGTTCGGCCGCAACCGGCGAGCGGCGAATGGCGGTATAGCCGGGGGCGCTTGGCCGAACACGGACTTGCTCCGGGCCGCCTGTATGCTTTTTGAGCAGGGTTTGATCGTGAATTCCAGTTTACCATCCGGTTTCCACACCCTCAAATCGCCTGGCACGCGCGATAATGGGCACAGAGCAGTTTATAGTATCGGGGCGTATGACATCGGATTGAAGGCGGCCTGACAGGCAGCACGGCCGGGCCGCCGCCGCGAGGGATGACGCAACGATGCCGGACAATATTCTGGTCTTCTACGGTTCTTACCGCACCACGCGCATCGGCATCCGGATGGCGAATTTCGTCATCACTGAGCTTCGCGCCAGCGGCGCTCTCGCGGAGTTGATCGACGCCCGCGAGGTGGGACTTCCGATCATCGACCGGATGTACAAGGAGTACCCCAAAGGCTCCGCGCCTCCGGCGATGGAAGCGCTCGCAAAAAAGATTCGGGCGGCGGACGCGTTTGTGTTCGTCGTGGGCGAATACAATTTCGGGCCGCAGCCGGGCCTGAAGAATCTCACCGACCACTTTCTGGAAGAATGGTACTGGCGGCCCGCCGCCGTTGTCAGTTACTCGCCGAGCCGGCTGGCGGGCGTCCGCGCCGGTTTGGCCTGGCATCCCATCCTGTCGGAGATGGGCATGGTCGTCATCTCAAGCACGGTCGCCGTGGGGCCTCTCGCCGAGACGCTTGATGCGCAAGGCGAGCCGATCGGCGAGGTCGGCCGCAAGGCGCAAGGGGCGCTACGCCGCCTCATCGACGACCTCGCCTGGTGGACTTCGGCCGCCCGCAACGAACGCCTGCAAAGGAAACCGCCTTACTGAAACAGGAGCCATTCATGAGCACCGTGCAAGTCGAACAGAAGAGCTATGAGATGCCCCCACGGGACGGGATCACCGTCGCGCATTTTCTCACCGTCGCCGACATCGACAGGTCGATGCGCTTCTACGAAACGGTCTTCGGCAGCCGCATCCTGAGCAGGGGCGACGTCAAGGGCGCGCCGGGATATATCCAGATCGCCAATACGTGGCTTATCGTCAATGTCGGCGGCGGCCCGACCCCCGACAAGCCGGCGGTAACGCTCAGCGTCCCCCCCGATCCGGACAAGATCAGCAGCTTCATGAACATCCGCGTCGCGGATATTCAGGCTTGCTACCAATTGTGGAAAAGCCGGGGCGCCGAGTTCATCACGGAGCCGAAAGACAAATACGGCGAGACGCGCTGCTACATCCGCGATCCCGACGGCTATATCATCGAGGTCGGACAGAGCAAGCCGGATTTCACATATGGCTGACCGACGTATGGTTAGCATAAGTGCGTTTGCGCACAGATCGTGGCGCGATGTCTGTATTGGAACCGCCAAGACTGGAATTGATAATTGTAAAAAGCTGTTCCCAATTGCGGGGATAGAAGCAGAATGATAGCTTTGTAATCTACGAAGGGCGCCAGTATCGGGGGCTACTGGCTGGCATCGCCCAGACAGCGGAAAGACCTGCACGCGGCGTTTGGCAAAGCTCGGGGCAGGCGCGTGAAAATCAACATTACCTACGATTCCTCGATCGCGGATGCGCCGAGCGGATACGAGACCGCGATCAAGACGGCAGTCAAATATTTCGAGCAGACCATCAGCACAGCAATCACGGTGAACATCACCTTCGGTTGGGGCGAAGTGGCAGGCCAGCCATTCACCCCTACGGATCTGGCGGCCAACGTCACGACGGATGTCTATCCGGTTTCGGCATCGCCGATCATTCCGCTGTCGTACACGAACTCGCCGGCGATCGCGGATGCCTTGCAGGAGCTTCGCGGCGGGGCCCCCGAAGGTGTGCACGAGGTTGGAGAACTCCCGTTCGCACTGGCGCGAACGCTTGGCCTGGCTTCCGCCGATAACACGGTGCAGGACGGCTATGTCGGGCTCGGCGAGGGCGCTTCCTACACGTTCGACCCGAACAACCGCGCGGTGGCCGGCAAGTACGACGCCATCGGCTTGCTCGAAAGCCAGATCTCGGAGGTGCTCGGGCGCGAGGCTTTCGACGGCGCTCAATCCCCGGGCAACCCTATAGGCACTTTTTTCCAGCAATACGCGCCGCTGGACTACTTCCGCTACTCCGCCCCCGGTCAGCATACCTGGACGCCGGGGCCCAGCTATTTCTCCTTGAATGGCGATCAGCTTCTTTTGCCGTTCAACGATCCCAGCGATGGCGGCGATCCGGCTGGCTGGGCGCCGTCGGTGACGGGTGATGCCTTCGATGCGTTCGCTGATCCGGGAACCGAGTTATCGGTTTCGTCTGTCGACGTCCGCGTGATGGAGCTGCTCGGCTACACCATCTCTTTCACAGCGCCGACGCCGAACGGAACCCCCGTCGCGCCCGAAAGCCTCACTTCGGATCTGAAGGTCGCGAGCGGGCAGACGCTCACCTTCGACGGCCCGCGCGCCATCATCCTGGGAACGGCTGGTTCCGTCGAGAATTCCGGCACGATCACGGACAGCGGTGTGCGCTCCATGATCGATGTGATCGGCATCGCGAGCGGCGACAGCACGATTCCCGTGTTCACCAACGAACAGGGCGGCGTGTTGTCGGTCACGGCGACAGCCCAGGCCGCCGATGCTGTCGGCGCGGATGGGTATGCGCGGATCGTGAATTCCGGGCTCATCCAGGTCACCTCGCAACAGGCCGACGCCTGGGGCGAACTCGGCACATCTTTCACCAACACCAGCACCGGCACGCTCATCGTGCAGGCGGCGGATCATGCGACCGGCATCAACTATTCCTGGTTCGATGGCGGCCTGTTTTTGAACGCGGGCCTGATCCAGGTCACCGGCTTGCACGCCATCGGCGCATCGGGAATGACGTCGTTCAACAACAGCGGCACGATCGAAGCGATCGGCCAGGGCGACGGCGCGACGAGCACGGCGGTGTACGTCACCGCGCCCTACGGCTCGGCCTATATGAATTCCGGCACGATCGAGGGGCAATACGCGTTCCAGGTCGATCCGCGGTTCCTGGGTGCGTTCGCCAATCTCACGATCACGAACACCGGCACGATCGACGGCGTCATCGCGCTCTCGGAATCGAACAGCTCGATCATCAACAGCGGATCGATCACCGGCGCGATTCAATTCGGCAACGGCAACTCCACCTATAACGGCACGGGCGGCACGGAGTTGGGCGGAATTTTCCTGGGCCACGGCGACAACATCGTCACGCTCGGCAATGACGGCGAGGCCGTGGTTGGCGGCGGCGGCGTGGACAAGATCACCGGCGGCACGGGCAACGATTTCGTGGAAATCGCGCTGGGGCACAACGTCATCAATGGCGGCACCGGTTTCAACACGCTCTCCTTCGCGGACGCGCCGCTCGCGATCACCGTCAATCTGGCGACAGGCGCGGCCGTGGCGGGCGGTACCGACAGGGTGTCGAATATCCAGGAGGTGATCGGCTCCAACTACGGCAGTACCCTCATCGCGGGCAGTTCCGCGGTGACGTTCATCGCGGGTGCCGGGCAGGATACGCTGACGGGCGGAGCGGGCAACGACACGCTCATAGCCGGCGCCGGCGGCGACACCATGACGGGCGGTGGCGGAAACAACAGCCTGATCTACTCCGCGGGCGACCAGCAGCTGATGGTCACCGACTTCGGGGCCAATGGCGATCAGGATGTCCTGACGATCTACGGCTACACCGCGGCCACCTCGATCACGCAAAGCGGCTCGGACACGCTGATCACGCTGTCGGCGGACGATTCCATCCTGCTCAAGAATGTGACGCCCGGAGAACTCGCGGGCGGCGATGTCGTCTTCAGCGCGAACCCATACCAGGCGCCGGCCACGCCGATAGCGCCGCCGGTGTTCGGCACGCAGACCATTCATTTCATCGCGGGCCTGACGATCGCCCAGGGCGAGACGATCGATGAGGCGGGCCAGAATCTCGGACTGTCGGACGATCCCGACCTTAACGAACATCTCAGCAGACTGGACAATTCCGGGCATATCCTGGTGTCGGCGTCTTCGGGCGATGTACTGGGTCTCGGAAGCGAGCTTTCGGGCGGCCTTGGCAGCAATATCGCCAACAAGGCGGGCGCGATCTTCTCCGTGACCGATACCGATCCCAACGGCACTGCCACGGGCATCAACTTCGATATAGCCGCCTTTCAGAATGCGGGCTCGTTTTCGGTTGCCGCGCAGGGTGACGCGATCGGATTGGAGTTCGCGGACGACCCGCCTTTCACGAATTTCGCGACGGGCACGATTTCCGTTTCGTCCGCCACCGGCGACGCCACCGGAATCTACGCCTACAACGGAGACGACGGCCGCGGCAAAATCGTCAATTACGGCAGCCTGCACGTCACGGGCGATCTGGACGCCTACGGCATATTCACCTACCAGGACGGTGGTCCCGTTGAAGGGGTCACTCTCGTCAACAAAGGCAGCATCGTCGTCGACGGCGTGGACGCCGGAACACAGACCTACGGACTCTACATCGCCCCCGGCGCCATAATCACCAATGCCGGCACGATCACCGCGGCGACGGCTATCGACGGTTTCGGCTTCGCGGTCGAGCAGGCGACCTATGTCGTCACCAACAGCGGAACGATCAACGGCGATATCGATCTGGACGCGGCCAATACCCAGATCCGCAACACAGGCGCCATCAATGGCGCGATCCATCTGGGCGACGGCGATTCAGTTTACAGCGGCGCGACGGCGACACTGACCGGCCCGCTCACGCTGGGCTATGGGCGGAACACTGTGGTGCTGGGGCAGGACGGCGAAGCCGTGATCGGCGGCGGCTATATCGACCACATCACCGGCGGAGCCGGAAACGATTTTTTCGAGATTGGGCGCGGCGTCAACACCATCAATGGCGGCGGCGGTTCCAACACGCTGTCCTTCGCCGATGCCGACCAGGGCGTCATCGCCGATCTTCAGGCAGGCACGGCGACCGTCAGCGGCACGGACAAATTCTCCAGCATCCAGACCGTCATCGGCTCGACGTTCGACGACACGCTCTACGCCGCGGATTCCGGCTCGACGCTGATCGCGGGATCGGGCTTCGACACGCTGAAAGGCCGCGTGGGCAACGACACGCTGGTAGCGGGCGCCGGTGGTGACGACATGTTCGGCGGCGGCGGCAACAACACCTTCATCTATTCCAGCGGCGACCATAAGGACGTCATCGCCGATTTCGGCGCGAACGGCGACAAGGACGTGCTGGAGATAGACGGCTACGCATCCGCCTCATCGATCAAGCAGGCCGGCGCGAACACGGTGATCACGCTGGCCGGTGGCGACAGCGTCACGCTGAAGAATTTCCAGGCCTCGGCGTTGAACGCCGGCAATCTGGTGTTCGACGCGCATCCCTATGCCGGCCCATCCGTTCCGGCCTCACCGCCGGTGTTTTTCAGCAGCCATGCTGCGATTCGCGTCGACTATGGGCTGGTAGACGGGGTCGTGATCTACAAAGGCGAGACGCTCCAGGTCGTGTCGCACATAAGCGACGTGAACCTGAACCAGAATATCGCCATTCTCGACCAGCGCTTCTCATTGCAACGTGACACCGTACCCCTGCTCGACAATTCGGGAACGATCAACTTCACCTCCGCGGACGACAATTTCTTCGGGGTGCTTTCGCAAATCGGTTTCGGAACCACGCTTGTCACCAACAGGGCGCACGCGACGATTTCCATCACCGATACGACAGGATCGGTGACCGGGATCACCGTCGGATATTCGGGCGTGAACGAGGACGGGCTGGTCAGGAACTACAGCACGATCAATGTCAGCGGTCAGACCTCCGCCATCGGCGTCAACCAGGGCGTGCTCACGAACTATGTGCATGGCGTTCTCACCGTGACGTCGGCTACGGCGACCGCCATCGGCGTGGATTTTTCGGACAGTGTGGAAAATGACGGCGTGATCACCGTGCACGCCGCCACCACGGCCGCGGGTGTCTCGAACCTCCAGGTCGGCGGCGGTACCGGATTCAATCAGGGAACCTATGTCAACAACGGAACGATCACGGCTTTGTCTTCCGATCCCAATGGGGAAACCTTCGGCATCGTGGTGAGCAATACCGCCAACGATGTCCAATACGGTCACATCACGAACACGGGAACGATCACGGCCAAGACCGCGATCATGGTTGCCGATACCGGATACGGCTACACGCTGGTTTCGATCGCGAACAGCGGAACCCTCAATGGCGACGTCAACCTGGGCGGAGGCTACAGCCAGCTTTCGAACACCGGCGCGATCGACGGCGACATCACGTTCCTGGCCATGACGCAGCCGTTGTCCAACCCATCCCTGTTCGGCATTGTGCCGCCCGCGCTCACGAATTCCGGACACATCGTGGGCGACTTCTTCCTGAACGGGAGCGATGCGACCATCACCAACACCGGCACGATCGTCAGCAACGATATCGAGCTCGGCGGCACGTTTATCTCCACCGGTGGCTCCGTCGTGGTGGGCCATGGCGTGACGGCGACAACCGGAGCTATCGCCGTCGGCACGGGCGGAACGTTTGAAGGCACTGCTGCGGTCCAGGCCAATCTGTCGGTCACGACCGCCGGAACGGTGGAGGCATTTGGCGGCACGCTGAGCATCACCGGCAATGTCAGCGGCGCGGGCCAGATATCGATCGGCGGTGCGGCCACGCTCGAGGTTTCGGGAAGCCTGTCGGCAGGCGTCCAATTCCTGGACGGAACCGGCACGCTCAAACTGCACGCGCCGGCGGGCGATACCGGGCAGATCGGCGGCCTTCAGGGCGGCGACATCATCGATCTCGTCGCGATCACGGCCAAGACGGCGACCGTCGCCGGCGGTATCCTCACGGTGACGGACACGACCAACGACACCTTCACGTTCCACATCGCGGGAAGCCTCACCGGCAACAACTTCACCATTCAGGGCGATGGTGCGAATGGCTCGGATCTCGTTTTCGGTTCGGGATCGAGCGAAAGCCACACCGGATCAGTGGACCCCATCTCTACAGAGACCACGGACCCCGTCACGCATTCTCACGCGGCGAATGTGGTGCAGCTAATCGAGGACGTCTGGGCGCGCGGCTTCCTCTATCACAGCGAGCATCTGACGTAACTCAGAACGGCGCCTGCGCGAGCGAGGCTGGGACCAGGGCGACCAGCAGGATCATGCCCGGTATGCTGTAAGTGTATTGCTCGCGCCGGAGCAGGGTGACCACGGCCCAGAACGTCACGAAGGCGGCCAGCGCGATGCCCCAATAGCGCGTGAGCGGATTGGTGAGGCAAACGGCGGCGAGCAGTTCGAGAGCGCCCGTCACGAGATGAAACCGCGGCGGGAAGTCCCACCGTGCATAAGCGCGGCGGATGAAGCCCGGGCCCGCGAGATGGGTAAGCCCACTCGCCGCGAACACGGCGGCGATTGCCCAGGCGATTGCGGTGAAGATCGAGATGTTTGCCATGATGCCCTCGGTCGCGCGGCAAATGCGCGGTTTCCAACACCGGGCTGATTTATGTAATGGTCACTACAAATTCAAGGGGAATGCGGGTTGCGCGGCGCTACTGCGCCTTCTGCAGTTTGCGCATGGCCTTTTTTGCCGCGGGTTTTTCCCGCACCGGCCACGCGGCGATGGCGAGGTTCGCCACGTCCTGCAATTCCCTGGCGGTAGCGCCGGTGGCGGCCTGCACGCACATGCCGTTCGCCATGGCCATCAGATAGCGGGCCAATGCGGCGGGATCGGCGCTCTCCGGCAGATCGCCTTCGTCGCGCGCGCGGGCGAAACGGTCGCGCAAGGCCGTTTCTTTTTCCGCGCGATGACGCGCCAGCTCGTCGGGGATCTCCTGATCGGCGCAGGAGAGGCCGCTTTGCACGAGCAGGCAGCCGGGCGGGTTCTGGCCGCTGGTGTCGGCGGCGAAACCGGCGACGCCTTCGAGGAAGAGCCGCGCGGAGGTTTTTGCATCCGGCGCAGTGAGCACACTTTCCATCATGCCCTTGCGCCGCTCGTCATAGCGTTCGAGCACGGCCTTGAAGAGACCCTCCTTGTTGCCGAACGCTGCATAGAGGCTGGGCGCGTTGATGCCCATCGCCTCCGTGAGGTCGGCGAGCGAGGCGCCTTCATATCCCTGGCGCCAGAACACGGTCATCGCGCGGTCGAGCGCGGTATCCGTGCAGAAACCCCTGGGCCGACCCGTCCTCATCGGGCATTCCTTCTTTTATTATTGTAGCGGATGATACATAATGACCTTGACGGTCTCAATCCAGCCCCTATATCCGTATCGTTCGATACAGAAGTAGGAGGGCCAGGCCATGTCACACATCGCAGAACTGATGAAGTCCGGAACGTTCGAGTCTGGCAGCAAGCCTGTCGGCGGCGCCAAGCTCTTGAGAAATCGCGCTTTTCTGGGCGGCTCGGCGCTGGTGGCGTTGGCTGTCGCGGGCTTGGTGGCTTGGCATGCCTCGGCCAGCGCACCGGCCGGTCCCGCCCTTAACGCTGCCGTGCCGGTAACGGTCGAACCCGTAAATTCTCACCCGGTGCGCATCTGGTCGGAGTTCTCCGGCCGGATGACGGCGGTGGATTCGGCCGATGTGCGCCCCGAAGTGAACGGCCGCATCACGGAAATCCGCTTCAAGCCCGGCCAGGAAGTGCACGCCGGCGACATTCTCTTCGTCATCGATCCGCGCCCTTATGAAGCCGCCGTCGCGAAGGCGCAGGCTGATCTCGCCACCGCGCAAACGAATGCGCGGCTGGCGCGCACCGAACTTGATCGCGCCACGCGGCTGATCAACCTGCAAGCCGTGGCGCGCGACTATTACGACCAGCATGCCAACCAGAACGGCGTGGCGCAGGCCGGTGTCCAGTCCGCGCAGGCCGCGCTGACGCAGGCCAGGCTCGATGTCGACCATGCCTATGTGAAGGCGCCGATCTCGGGCCGCGTGGGCCGTGCGGAAATCACGGTGGGCAATCTGGTACAGACCTCGCCCGCGGCGCCGCTGCTCACCAGCATCGTGTCGGACAACGGCATCTATGCCGATTTCGACGTGGACGAGCACACCTATATGCAGAGCGTGCGCGCCCATGCGACGACCGCCGATCAGGAGCACAAGATCCCCGTGCAGCTCACGGTGCAAGGCGGAGACGATCACATCTATGACGGCACGATCGAAAGCTTCGACAACAAGATCGACACCGGCACAGGCACGATCCGCGCCCGCGCGCGCTTTGCCAATGCGGATGGCAGCCTCATTCCCGGCATGTTCGTGTCGGTGAAACTGGCCGGCGCGACGGACAGCAACGTCATCCTCATTCCCGAGGATGCGGTCGGCAACGACCAGGCCAAGCGTTTTGTCTTCGTCGTCGGCGCGGACCACAAGGCCGCGTTCCGCGAAGTGGCGCTGGGCCAGAGCGTGAATGGCGAACGCGTGGTGCTGTCGGGCCTGCGCCCCGGCGAGCGGATCATCACCGATGGGCTGATGCGTGTGCAGCCCGGCGCGCCGGTTGAGCCGCATCTGGCGGCCACCAAGCTCGCCGCGCGCTGATTTTTGCAAGAACCCTTTTCTGGTGACGCCATGAATCTGTCCAAATTCTTCATCGACCGGCCGATTTTCGCGGGCGTGATCTCCGTCGTGATCTTCCTCGCCGGTTTGATCGCGATGACGCAGCTGCCGATCTCGGAATATCCCGAAGTCGTTCCGCCCTCCGTGGTGGTGAAGGCGCTGTTTCCCGGCGCCAGCCCCGGCGTGATCGCGCAGACGGTGGCGACGCCGCTGGAAGAGCAGATCAACGGCACGCAAGGCATGCTGTACATGTTCTCGCAGGCCGCATCCGACGGCACCTTGACGCTCACCGTCACCTTCAAGCTCGGCACCGATCCGGATCTGGCGCAGCAACTGGTGCAGAACCGCGTCAACCAGGCTTTGCCGCGCCTGCCGGACGTCACGCGCAATCTGGGCGTCACGACGACCAAAAGCTCGCCGGACTTGACCATGGTCGTCCATCTGAACTCGCCGGATGGCCGCTACGACATGCTGTATCTGCGCAATTACGCGGTGCTGAATGTGAAGGACCGCTTGGCCAAGATCGACGGCATCGGCGCCGTGCAGCTCTTCGGCTCCGGCGATTACGCGATGCGCATCTGGCTGAATCCGGAGAAGATCGCCCAACGCAACATGACCGCGGACGACGTGATCGCGGCGATCCGCAAGCAGAACGTCCAGGTCGCGGCCGGCGTCATCAACGGCCCGCCCTATAGCCAGGCGGGGCGGCTGCAATTGCCTATCAATGTCGAAGGCCGCCTCAGCACGCCCGAGCAGTTTGCCGCCATCGTCATCAAGCGCGACGGCGATGCCGTGACGCGGCTGGGCGACGTGGCGCGGGTGGAGATCGATGCGTCGGAATATGGCTTGCGCTCGTTGCTGGACAATAAGCAGGCCGTCGCCATCCCGATCTTCCAGGCGCCTGGTTCCAACGCCATCCAGATCTCCGACAACGTGCGCGCCACGATGGAGGAGCTGAAGAAGAATTTCCCGCAAGGGCTGGATTACAGCATCGTCTACGACCCGACCGTCTTCGTGCGCGATTCCATTCGCGCCGTGGTCCACACCTTGCTGGAGGCGGTGGCGCTGGTCGTGCTGGTGGTGATCCTGTTCCTGCAGACCTGGCGCGCCTCCATAATCCCGCTGCTGGCGGTGCCGGTGTCCATCGTCGGCACCTTCGCCTTCATGCTGGCCTTCGGCTTCTCGATCAACGCGCTGTCGCTGTTTGGCCTGGTGCTTGCTATCGGCATCGTGGTCGATGACGCCATCGTGGTGGTCGAGAATGTCGAGCGCAACATCGAGGCGGGTCTGGCGCCGCGCGAAGCAACGCTGAAGGCCATGTCCGAAGTCACCGGTCCCATCATCGCCATCGCGCTGGTGCTCTGCGCCGTTTTCGTGCCCATCGCCTTCATCAGCGGATTGACCGGCGAGTTCTATCGCCAGTTCGCGCTCACCATCGCGTTCTCCACCGTCATCTCTGCCTTCAACTCGCTGACGCTGTCGCCGGCCTTGGCTGCGTCGCTTCTGAAAGCGCATGGCGCGCCGAAGGACGCGCTGGCGCGCGGGATGGACAAGGTCCTGGGCGGGTTCTTCGGCTGGTTCAACCGGCTCTTCCACCGGGGTTCCGAACGTTACAGCAAGGGCGTCGGCGGAACCTTGCAGCACAAATCCCGCGCCATGGTGATCTATGCGGTGCTGCTGGGGCTCGCTTATGTGGGCTTCCAGCTCGTGCCGCCGGGTTTCGTGCCGATACAGGACAAGGCCTATCTCGTCAGCTTCGCGCAATTGCCCGAAGGCGCCACGTTGGACCGCACGGAATCCGTGATCCGGCAGATGTCCGATATCGCGTTGAAGGAGCCGGGTGTCGAGAATGCAATAGCGTTCCCAGGCCTATCCATCAACGGCTTCATCAACAGTCCGTCGTCCGGCATCATTTTCGTGGCGCTGAAGCCGTTCTCCGAGCGCCAGTCCGCCGATCTTTCCGGCATGGCGATTGCGCAGAAGCTGCAGGCGAAATATGCGACCATCGGCAAGGCGATGATCGCCATCTTCCCGCCGCCGCCCGTACAAGGCTTGGGCTCCATCGCCGGCTTCAAACTGCAGGTCGAGGACCGCGGCGACCGCGGCGACGCGGCGCTGGCCGACGCGATGAAGGACATCCAGCAGAAGGCGAGGGCCAATCCCGCGCTAGCTGGCGTATTCTCCAGCTTCGACATTGGCGTGCCGCAGCTCACCGCCAATCTCGACCGCACGCGCGCGCAGCAGCTCGGCGTCGATGTGCAGAACATATTCGACACGATGCAAACCTATCTGGGTTCGCTCTATGTCGACGATTTCAATCGCTTCGGCCGCACCTATGAAGTGATCGCGCAAGCCGACACGCCGTTCCGCTCGCGCCCGGACGACATCCTCCGCCTGCAGACGCGCAACGCCGCCGGGCAAATGGTGCCGTTCGGCGCCATCATGCAGGTGAGCGAGACGACGGGGCCTGACAGCGCGATGCGTTACAACGGCTTCCGCTCCGCCGACCTCAACGGCGCGCCGGCTCCCGGCTATTCCACCGGACAGGCGCAAGCCGCGATCACGCAGCTATTGGCCGACAATCTGCCCAAGGGCATGACCTATGAGTGGACCGATCTCACCTATCAGCAGATCCTGACGGGCAACACGTCGCTCCTCGTCTTCCCGCTTTGCGTGCTGCTCGTCTTCCTGGTGCTGGCGGCCCAATATGAAAGCCTGTTCCTGCCGCTCGCCATCATCCTGATCGTGCCGATGTGCCTATTCTCCGCCATCACGGGCATCTGGCTCACCGGTGGCGACAACAACATCTTCACCCAGATCGGCCTCTTCGTGCTGATCGGGCTCGCCTGCAAGAACGCCATCCTGATTGTGGAATTCGCGCGCGAGCTGGAGATCCAGGGCAAATCCACGCTTGACGCCGCCATCGAGGCCGCGCGGCTCCGCCTGCGCCCGATCCTAATGACCTCCTTCGCCTTCATCATGGGCGTGGTGCCGCTGGTGCTCTCCTCCGGCGCGGGCGCGGAGATGCGCCACGCCATGGGCGTTACCGTCTTCTTCGGCATGCTGGGCGTGACGTTCTTCGGCCTGTTCCTGACGCCGGTGTTCTATGTGCTGCTGCGCACGCTTGAGAAGCGTGTGACCCGAACCGAGGTTGTGCATCATCACGTCTGAAACAGGCTTGCCGCCGGATTTGCGGCACCGGTAGTATTTGTCGCGCGGTGCGGCCGATACTATATGAGCGGGGCGGGCGTCGGATCCCGCGGGAGCGAGAAAATGCAGAAATACGGCAAAAGTCCCGAAGCCATCGCGAAGCTTTCCCCGGAGCAGTATCGCGTGACCCAGGAGAGCGCCACCGAGCGCCCCGGAACGGGCGAGTATCTGGGCAACAAAAAGCCCGGCATCTATGTGGATATCGTGTCGGGCGAGCCGCTGTTCGCATCGTCCGACAAATATGAATCGGGCTGCGGCTGGCCGAGCTTCACGAAGCCCATAGCGCCCGCCAGCGTCAACGAATTGCAGGACAACGGGCACGGCATGGTCCGTACCGAAGTGCGCTCTGCCCATGGCGACAGTCATCTGGGGCACGTCTTCAACGACGGCCCCCCCGATCGGGGCGGATTGCGGTACTGCATCAACTCGGCCTCGCTGCGTTTCGTGCCGCGCGAGAAGATGGAAGCTGAAGGCTACGGGGATTATCTGAACCAGGTGGAGGATATCTAATGACGACAGAACGCGCTGTTCTTGCCGGAGGCTGCTTTTGGGGCGTGCAGGACCTCATCCGCCGTTACAATGGCGTGCTGTCGACGCGCGTCGGCTACACGGGCGGCGAGGTGCCGAACGCGACCTATCGCAATCACGGCAACCACGCCGAGGCGATCGAGATCACCTTCGATCCCGCCAGGATCAGTTACCGGCAGCTGCTCGAATTCTTTTTCCAGATTCATGATCCCAGCACGCGCAACCGCCAGGGCAACGATGTGGGTGCGAGCTATCGCTCCGCGATCTTCTACACCAGCGAGGAGCAGAAGCGGATCGCGGAGGATACGATCGCAGATGTCGACGCTTCCGGGCTGTGGCCGGGCAAGGTGGTGACCGAGGTCGCCCCCGCCGGCGATTTCTGGCAGGCCGAACCGGAGCATCAGGATTACCTGGAGCGGTTTCCGGACGGATACACCTGCCACTTCATCCGGCCCAATTGGAAGTTGCCGGTTCGCCAGGGCGCTGCCTCGAGCCGGGTGTAACGATCCGGCGCGGCGGTTGCCGCTGATCATCGCTTTCGCTCCGCCGCATTCGCCACTTTCAGCCGGACAGTCATGACGTTCGCCGGGACGCCGTCGTGGCGTGTCTCGTGGTTTTTTTTCGTTTGCGCCTTCCCGGTCCCAATTCCGCCAATATCCGGGCCCAACCTGTTTCCAACCACAGACAGTCGGGCATGGACGCGGCCGCCGCGTCGGGTCAATCTCCAGCGATGCGCCCAGCACCGTCCCGGAGTCGTTGCGTCAATCCAGGATCATCTGAAAAGAGGAGAGGCCGGGCGCGAAGGTGCTTGGCCTGAAGGGGGACTGCCGTGGATCTGCTGCGTTTTCTCGCCATGCTGCCCAAGCGGGCGGCCCAGTTCGTCGCAAGCACGCTTGCGGCCATCGGCACGTTCCTGAAGCCGCTGTTCGGCAGCGTCTCCTGGAAGCGGCCGCCCTGGGTCGAGCAGACGGCGGCCATGGTCCGCGCCCACAAGCGGCAGGTCGCGGCGGGCGCGATGGGGCTGGTGGCGGTCCTCGTCATCGGCGTCGGCGGTTACGAATGGTACATCCACCGCCCGCATCCGCCGGAGCCCGATCGCATCACCTTCGCGGTGACGACACCCGAACCCACCAATTACGAAGACACCAATCCCACCATTCATCCCGTGGAGGTGAAGTTCTCCGGCTCCGTCGCGCCGATCGAGCTTGTCGGCAAGACCGTCACGCAGGGCATCACGATGGATCCGTCGCTGAAGGGCAAATGGATCTGGGTGGACGACAAGACGCTTCGTTTCACCCCCGACAGCGACTGGCCGGTGGGCTTCCACGGCGACGTCCAGTTCGATCCGGCCAAGGCCTTCGCGCCGCATGTGCTGGTGGCGGAGGATCATTTCAGCTTCGATCTGGCGGCATTCGCGGTCGCGGCGGGGCAGGGCGAGTTCTATCAGGACCCGCAGAATCCGGCCGCCAAGAAGACCATCATGCCGCTGACGTTCAACTATCCCGTCGACCCGGCCTCGTTCGAGAAGGCGATCTTCCTGCGCCTGAACGGCCGCGGCGACGATACCGGCACGACGCTGAAATTCACCGTCACCTACGACCAGGTGAAGATGAAGGCCTGGATCCACTCCCAGCCGCTCGACCTGCCGCATGACGACGACGCGGTGGTGCTGCGCCTGGACGAGGGCGTGCAAAGCTCGCGCGGCGGGGCGGCCACCAAATCGCCGCTCGGCATGAATGTGCGTGTGCCGGGCCTCTACAGCCTCAGCGTCAGCGAGGTCACGCCCACGCTGGTCGATAACGATCGTTACGAACCGGAGCAGGTGCTGGTGCTCACGACGTCGGACGCGGTGCGCGGCAACGATCTCGCGGCAGTGGCGCAAGCCTGGGTGCTACCCAAGCGCAAGCAGGGTGTAAAGCAGAAGCCGAGCGAGCCGCCCTATGAATGGGGCGACAGCGAGGTCAGCGACGATGTGCTGCATCATTCCCAGCCGGTGAAACTGGAGGTGGTGCCTACGGAGAAGGAATTCTCCGACACGCAGAGCTTCAAATACCACGCCGAGCCGGGGCAATACGTCTATGTCCGCTTCAATGTCGGGTTGAAATCCTTCGGCGGCTACATCGCGGGGCGCAGCCGCGTCCAGGTTTTCCAGGTGCCGGATTATCCCAAACTGCTGCATTTCATGGCGGACGGTTCGCTGCTCTCGCTGGCCGGCGACAAGCGGGTCTCGGTGGTATCGCGCAACCTGCCGGGTATGAAGCTCGAGATCGGCCGGGTGCTGCCCGACCAGCTCCAGCATCTCGTCAGCTTCAACGAGGGTACCTACTCGAAGCCCACGCTCAGCTACAGCTTCAGCGAGGACCATATCGTCGAGCGCTTCAACCAGACGCGCGCCTTCCCGAAAGGCAATCCCGGCGACGCGCATTATGAAGGCGTCGACCTGTCGGACTATCTGAAAGACGGCAAACACGGCGTGTTCCTGCTGCACCTGTCGTCCTGGGATCCTGCGAAGAAGGATGGCGATCAGGCTGCGAGCGACGATTCTTCGTCGGACTCGTCGGATGCGGACTCGGATTCGGATTCGTCGGACTCGTCTTCCTCGGATTCCTCTGCCGACTCTACCAGCGATACGCGTCTCGTCGTCGTCACCGATCTCGGCCTGTTGGCGAAGAAATCGCTGGATGGCAGCCGCGACGTCTTCGTGCAGTCGATCTCCACTGGCCAGCCGGTGGCGGGCGCGGAGGTTTCGGTGCTGGCGGTGAACGGCACCACGCTCTACAGCCAGACCAGTTCCGCCGACGGCACGGTGCATTTCCCCTCGCTGAACGGCCTCGCGCATGAGAAGAAGCCGGTGCTCTATATCGTGCGCAAGGGCGACGATCTTTCCTTCCTGCCCGTCACCGCCAGCGACCGCCGGCTGGATTATTCCCGCTTCGACGTCGGCGGCGAAGCGAATGCGGCGAGCGAGGGCGAACTCTCGGCCTATCTTTTCTCCGATCGCGGCATCTACCGCCCCGGCGACCTCTTCCACATCGGGTTGATCGTGCGCACGGCGAGTTGGGCGCAAAGCCCGGCGGGTATTCCGCTGCAGGCGGAGATCGTCGATCCGCGCGGCGTCACCGTGAAGAAGCTGCCGCTGACGGTCGACGCGTCGGGCTTCGGCGAATTGAGTTTCGCACCGGCGGAAACGGCGCCCACCGGCACCTGGACGGTCAATCTCTATCTCACCGGCAAGGACACCGACGAAACGGCCATCGGCTCGACCACCGTGTCGGTGAAGGAGTTCCTGCCCGACAGCATGAAAGTGGACGCGACGCTCTCCGCCCACATCGCCGACGGCTGGGTGAAGCCGGACGCGCTGAAGGGCATCGTCGACGTCCACAATCTGTTCGGCACGCCCGCCGCCAACCGCCGCGTCGAGGCCTCGCTCACTTTGAGCCCGACATTCCCGGCCTTCCATGGCTGGGCGGATTTCCAGTTCTTCGATCTGCGCCATGCCAAGGACGGCTATACGACCAAGCTGCAAGACGGGAAGACCGACGACAAAGGCCACGCTGAATTCGATCTCGACCTGAAGAAATATGCCGACGCGACCTACCGCCTCGCATTCCTCGCCAAGGCCTATGAGCCGGAAGGCGGACGCAACGTGGCGGCAAGCGCGGAGACGCTTGTATCGAGCAATCCGTGGCTGGTTGGCTACAAGGCGGTGGACGATCTCAACTACATTTCGCGCAACAGCCATCGCGCGGTGAAGCTCGTCGCCATCGATCCGCAAACCCAATCCATCGCGCTGAACGGACTCACCGCCCAGCTCATCGAGCGACGTTATGTGTCGGTGCTGACCAAGCAGGATTCCGGTGTCTACAAATATGAATCGCGCCTCAAGGAAGTGCCGCTGACATCCGCGCCGCTGGCGATCCCCGTGGGCGGGATGGACTACACGCTGCCCACCGACAAGCCCGGCGACTATGCGCTCCTCATCCGCTCGGGCGACGCGGTGGTGAACCGCATCGAATATTCGGTGACGGGTGCTGCCAACCTGTCGCGCTCGCTGGAGCGCAACGCCGAGCTCCAGATCAAGCTCAGCAAGACCGATTACGTGCCGGGCGAGCCGGTGGAGATCTCGCTGCGCGCGCCTTACACCGGCAGCGGCCTCATCACCATCGAGCGCGACAAGGTCTACGCGCACGCCTGGTTCCGCGCCACGACCACCAACTCCGTGCAGCACATCGCCGTGCCCAAGGGCTTCGAGGGCAGCGGCTATATCAACGTGCAATACATCCGCGATCCGTCGTCGGACGAAGTCTTCATGAGCCCGCTTTCCTATGGCGTGGCGCCGTTCTCGGTGAATGTGGATGCGCGGCGCAACTCGCTGACGGTGGAGGCGCCTGATCTGGTCAAGCCGGGCGAGACGGTGACGTACAAGCTGCATGCCGGTCGTCCCGCCCGCGTCGTGGTGTTCGCGGTGGATGAGGGCATCCTGCAAGTCGCGCATTACAAGCTGGGCGATCCGCTGAAGTTCTTCTTCCGGAAGCGCGAGCTCGACGTGCAGACGGCGCAGATCCTCGATCTCATCCTGCCGGACTTCAAGAAGCTGATGAGCCTGGCCGCCGCGCCGGGCGGTGACGGCGGTGACGCCATCGGCCGTCAGCTCAATCCCTTCAAGCGCCGCCGGGACAAGCCGGTCGTCTATTGGTCCGGCATTGTCGATGTGAATGGCGAGAAGGATTTCCAATACACGGTGCCGGATTACTTCCACGGCAAGCTGCATGTGATGGCGGTGGCGGTGTCGCCTGACCTGGTCGGCATCGCGGAAGGCGCGACGACAGTGCGCGGCGATTTCGTCCTCACGCCTGACGCGCCAACGACCTTGGCGCCTGGCGATGAAGTGGAAGTGGGCGTCGGCGTCTCGAACAATCTGCAAGGCGCTGGCAACAAGCCGATGCCGGTGGCGGTCACACTCAAGACCGGCCCGCAATTGCAGGTGATGGGGCCCGCGACGCAGACCATCCCGCTCGCTTCCATGCATGAGGGCGTGGTGAGCTTCCGGGTGAAAGCGACCGGCACGCTGGGCTCCGGCGCGCTGTTCTTCTCCGCGAGCGCCAACGGCAAATCGGCCAGCCAGCGCATCGACATCTCGGTGCGCCCGGCCGCGGCCTATCGCACGCAGCTCGACATCGCGCGGCTCGCGCCCAACAGCGGCGTCACGGTCTCCAACCTGCGCCAGATGTACGATGCCTATGCGCGGCGCGACGCCAGCATCTCCACCGTTCCCATCGTGCTGTCGCAAGGGCTCACGAGCTGGCTGGTGAATTACGACAATTATTGCAGCGAGCAGATCGTTAGCGCCACAATGCCCCGGCTGATCGCCGCGCGCTGGGCGAGTTTGCCATCCTTTACGGCAGCGCTGCAGCCTGCGATGAACGGCAAGACGCAGTCCGATGCCATGCAGGCGCAGATCGATGCGCTGCGCTCGCGCCAGAACGAGGAGGGTGGCTTCGGCGTGTGGGCGGCGACGCCGGTGGCCGATCCGTTCGTGTCGGATTACGCGATGAACTTCCTGCTCGAGGCGCGCGAACGCGGCGTGTCCGTGCCGCAGGACATGATCGATGCCGGCAACAAATATCTCCAAAGCATCGCGGTGGCCGACAATTTCAACACGCTGGGGCTGCTCCGCGCGCGTGCCTATGCCGTCTATCTGCTTACCCGCCAGGGAAACGTCACCACCAACCTGATCGCGGGCGTGCAGCGGCGGCTGCAGGAGGCCTATCCGAAAGTGTGGCGGCAGGACCTCGCCGCCGGCTGGCTCGCGGCCTCCTACAAGCTGCTGAAGCAGGATGATGCGGCCAACGATCTCATCACGCCTCTGATGCATCATCTCGCGCGCTCGGCGGACGATGGCTCGTACAACTACGACTACTATTACGATCCGCTGGTGGAGGACTCGACCACGCTCTATCTGCTGGCGAAGCACTTCCCCATCTACGCCCGCGCGCTGCCGCCGAACGTCATGGAGAATATCGCGCGGCCCCTGCAGCGCAACGAGTTCAACACGCTCTCCGCCGCCATGACCATGCTGGCGCTGGATGTCTGGGCCGACATGAACGCGAACCAGGTCGAGAAACTCGGCATCGCCCAGCTCGACGCCAAGGGCAACCCGCATCCCATCGCCGTGTTGCAGAACAAGCTGCTGCAGGCGGCGAATTTCAGCGGCGGCGCGGCGCATCTGCGCTTCACCGATGGGAGCCCGTTCGTGGCGTGGTACGTCGTCGACCAGGCGGGCTATGACCGCAACATCCCCACCCAGCCGATCAAGAACGGGTTGGAGATCGTGCGCGACTACACCGACGACAAAGGCAATCCGCTCGACAAGATCGTGCTGGGCCAGGAGATCGACGTGCATGTGAAAATCCGCGCCACGGGCGGCAAGGGCGAGGGCGACATCGCCATCGTCGATCTTCTGCCGGGCGGCTTCGATCCGGTGATGAGCCAGCCGCCGCCGCCGGCCGATGACGGCACCACGCAGCCGGAGGCGCCCACCATCCGCGTCACCGGCTCGACCTGGACGCCCAGCTATACGGATGTCCGCGAGGATCGCGTGGTGATCTACGGCACGGCCTCGCCGGACGTTCAGGAGTTCGTCTACCGCATCAAGGCGAGCGCGGCCGGCCGGTTCATCGTGCCACCGGCCTATGGCGAGTCCATGTACGACCGCCGCGTCCAGGCCCGCGCACCGGGCGGACAGGTGCTGACGGTGGTGCGCCCGTAGTGTCATGCGCGACGTTATGGAACGAACGTTCCACCTGATTGGCCGTTTCGTCCGGCGCTGGCAGAACTGGCTGGTGGGTGCGGCACTGGTGTTCGCGGTGCTGGCCGGCTTCCGGCTCTGGCCGCACACGCCGCTGCGCGATTACAAGCCGTCCTCCGTCGCGGTGTATGACGCGAAGGGCCATCTGCTGCGCCTGACGCTCGCCAGCGACGACCGTTACCGGCTCTGGGTACCGCTGGAGGACGTCTCGCCCGAGCTACGCGACGCGGTGATGCTGCGCGAGGATCGCTGGTTCTACTGGCATCCGGGCTTCAATCCCTATGGCCTCGCGCGCGGCGCGTTCGTGACCTATTTGCGCCGCGGAATCCCGCAAGGCGGCTCGACCATCACGATGCAGCTCGCGCGGCTGTTGTGGCCGATCAACACGCGCACGCCCTGGGGCAAGCTGAAGCAGGTGGGCCGCGCCGTCGAGCTGGAGCTGTTCTATTCCAAGCACGACATATTGGAGGCCTATCTCAATTATGCGCCATACGGCCGCAACATCGAAGGCGTGGGCGCGGCGAGCCTCACCTATTTCGCCAAGCCCGCGAACGCGCTGACCTTGCCGGAGGCGCTGACGCTTGCGGTGATCCCGCAGGATCCCATCCGCCATGGCCGCGAGGGGAATGGGTTCATCAACCATCGCCTCTCGACCGCTCGCAACCGGCTCTATGCGAATTGGCTGGACGGTCATCCGCAAGACGCCAACCTCAAGCCGCTCTTCGCGCTACCGCTGGCGATCCGCCCGCTGGCGGCGTTGCCTTTCGAGGCGCCGCATGCGGTGGAGGAGATATTGCAGGCCCGCCGCATCTCGGGCGTGGAGGAAACTCCTGTCGTCACCACCACACTCGACATCGACCTTCAGCACCTGCTGGAGCGGCAAGTTGCGCATTATGTCGGGCGCAATGGCGACACGGGAATCCGCAACGCTTCCGCTATCCTGATCGATACGCGCGACATGAGCGTCAAGGCACTGGTCGGCTCGGCGGATTATTTCGACAAGAGTCTTTCCGGCCAGGTCAACGGCACGCTGGCACGCCGCTCACCGGGTTCCACCTTGAAGCCTTTCATCTATGCGCTCGGTTTCGATCAGGGCGTTCTGCATCCCGAAACAGTGCTGCGCGACGTGCCGACCTCTTTCGGCCCCTATACGCCCGAGAATTTCGACGGACGGTTCCTGGGTCCCATCACGGCGACCGATGCGCTGAACCGCAGCCGCAACATTCCGGCGGTATGGGTGGCGGCGCAGCTTCACGGGCCGGACCTCTACCAGTTCCTGCAAAGCGCCGGCGTCAGCCATCTCGCCAGCGAGCAGCATTACGGCCTGGCGCTGGTGCTGGGCGGCGGCGAAGTGAGCATGCAGGAGCTCGCCGGTCTCTACGCCATGCTGGTCAACAAAGGCACGTTGAAGCCGCTGCGCATGCGCACCGATGACCCGCAGGTGCCGGGCACGAGCCTCATCAGCCCAGAGGCGAGCTTCATGGTGATGGACATGCTGGGCCAGCACGTCCGCCCAGACGAGACGAGCGGCGCGCAGCCTTTGGGCCAGCCCGTCTATTGGAAGACTGGCACCTCTTGGGCGTTTCGTGACGCGTGGACGGCGGGCGCTTTCGGGCCTTACGTGCTGGTCGTCTGGGTCGGCAATTTCGACGGCACCGGCAACCAGGCTTTTGTCGGCGTCGATGCGGCCGCGCCATTGTTCTTCCAGATCGTCGATGCCGTGCGCGCCGACGATCCCAACCTGCCGCGCACGAATGTACGTCCGCCGCCCGACCTCAAGCGCGTGGAGATCTGTCTTGCCAGCGGTGATCTTCCCAATCGCTGGTGCCCGCAGAAGGGCTACACTTGGTTCATTCCGGGCAAATCGCCCATCCGGGTGAGCCAGGTGCATCGCCCCGTCATCATCGACGACGCCACGGGCCGCGCCGCCTGTCCGCCCTATGACGGCAAGCACACGCATCAGGACGTCTACGAATTCTGGCCGACGGATCTGCAGCAGGTCTTCATCGAGGCCGGCATCCCCCGTCGCAAGCCGCCGCAGAATCCGGACTGCATCGGCGCGGGCGAGACGCAAGGCGCGGCGCCGCACATCACCTCGCCCCTGCGTGGCAGCGCCTATGCCATGCGGCTGAAACAGCCCGGTGCCCGTATAGCCTTCAGCGCCACGACGGACGGTGACGCGCGCGCGCTCTACTGGTTCGTCGACGATTCCTATGTCGGCCGCAGCGCGCCGGGTTCGGCCTTCTACTGGCAGCCGGAAACGGCCGGAACCTTCCGTGTGCGCACGGTCGATGACCGAGGCCGCAGCGATGAACGCCCCCTCGACGTGACGCTGGTGGAGTGAGTTGCGGGCAGGTCATGCCGCCTATGCGGCTTCGTCCACCACCACTCACACAGTCTTGAAAGCGCCGCGTCCTGCGCGGTGTGTAGGGTGCGCGGCGAAATCGTGCTGATGCGTCGCGGGGCAATGGTCATGAAGCTTACGGTTCTGGCGTTGTTGCTTGCGCTCGACGTCTCTCAGGCGGTGGCGGGTACCTGGCAGACGCTGCCGACGGAGGCGTATCCCAAGAAGCGCGATGACGTCGTGTTCGTCAACGCCACAACCGGCTTCTACGGTACGGGGAAGGGTAATCTGTACCGCACGGACGATGGCGGCCGGAGCTGGCGCCTCGCGTGGTCCAGCCCCGGAACCTTCATCCGCTCGCTCGGTTTCATCGACGCCAGGCATGGTTTCCTCGGCAACCTCGGCGCGGGGCTGGCGAATATCACCGACCAGAATCCGCTCTATGAGACGCTGGATGGCGGGAAGACCTGGACGCCCGCGAAAATCGGCAACGCTTCCGTTCCCGGAATCTGTTCGATCGACGTGCTGAAGTCCCGTTCGATCCATGAGGGCGATCTCAGCGACCGGTATTACATCGATGCGGCCGGCCGGGCGGATGGGCCGGCCAAGATGCTGCGGTCGGAGAATGGTGGGCAGAGCTGGCGGCTGATCGATCTCTCCGATCGCGCGGGCATGATCCTCGACGTCAAATTCCTCGACCCGAACACGGGCTTCGTGTTCGCGGCGACGAATGGCGACATCGCGCAGTCCCACGGGCTGATCCTCAAGACCACGGACGGCGGACGCAGCTGGCGGCAGGTCTATCGCTCGAACCGGCTGAACGAGATCCTGTGGAAGGGCGCGTTCGTTACGAACCAAATCGGCTATGCCACGATCCAGAACGACGACAGGACGAACACGCAACAGCGGATCGTGAAGACCACCGACGGCGGCGAGCATTGGACCGAGATGAATCTCGCTTCGAACAAGGATGCGGAGGAGTTCGGTATCGGCTTCCTCACGCCGGATAAAGGTTGGGTCGGCACTGCAGCAGGCAGCTTCGAAACCAGCGACGGCGGCAAGACGTGGTCCGCATCCGCGCTGGCCCCCAAGGCGAACAAAATCCGCACGCGCGCGGCCGACGGCACGCCCATGGTCTACGCCATCGGCAGCGAAGTGCAGGTTTACCGGTAAGTTGCCGACGCGATCCCGGCCTTGGAGACCCGCGTCCTAGCGGCCGGGATTGATCACGCCATGGAACGAACCGTTCGCATCCTGGCCGGAGAAACTGTCGCCGACTTTGTATTCCTTCAGCGCGAAGCAGGTGGGTGTCGCACCCGGCGCGGGCGGCGGGCTGGTGACGGTGAAGCAGCTCTGGCCGCCGCCATCGGCCCAGGTGCCGCTCAGCTTCTGGCCGTTGCCGAGAACGAGCGAATAGGTGTGATTCGGTTCGACATAGACCTTCACGACATTGCCGTTGGAATAGGTCGAGACGATGGTGTTGCCATAGGCGCCGGTCCAGGTGTCGGCGGACGCCGCGGTGGCGGTTAACACTAACGCGATGCAGGACGCGGTGATGAGCTTCATGATGTCCTCCCCTTATTGTTGTGTGATGGAACTCATTCGAACGCGATGGGCTGGCCCAGCAGGTCTTCCGCGCGGTCGATCTTGATCAGCACGGCCCAGCCTTTCTTCTCCTTGTCCCATTCCTTCTCGGGCGGGATCAGGCGTTCCCACACCGTCTCGTAGACGGGGCCGGATTTGTGCACCGTGGCGGTGCCGTAGAGACGCACGATCCCGCCGATGGGCAGTGCGTCGCGGGCGCCGAGATTGAAGTAGAACACCGTCACGTTCGTGCCGTCGCTCATCAGCGCCGTAGTGGTGCCGCGGCCGCGCTCCCAGATGGAGATGTGGTCGTCGTCATAGACCTGCGTCGAGCCGCGCGGCGTGATCTGCGCGAAGTCGTTCCCCAGCACCGTGCCAATCAGGCAGACATGCTGCGGGAAAGCGGAGTTGATGAGCGGCTGGACCTTCTTCGGGATCGTGGGCATGGATGGCTTTCAACGATAGGTGTTGTTGGGAGTGTGGTCGCCGGAGAGCCACTTCTTCAACTCGTCGCGCGCCTGGCCGCGGCGCGTGTCGTTGATCTCATTGGCGTTGGGTGCATCCAGCGTGAATTCCACGATCATGCCGTTGGGATCGGTCGCGTAGACGGAGCGGCAGTAGCCATGTTCCAGGATGAAGTGCTCCGGCTCTTTATATCCGGCCGCCTTCAGCCGCGCCTCAATACCCTTCTGCGTCTCGGCGTCGACGTTGAGCGCGATATGATGGAAAGGCGAGAACGGCATCTTGGGGCCGAACTCCTTCTGGTCTTCCGGCTTTGCGAACTGGAAGAAAGCAAGCGCGCCGCCGTCGCCAAGGCCGAAGAAGCAATGGCAATAATCGCGCACGGCGCCGAACAGCTCGTCGGACTCGCTCCAGGTGGCGACCAGCGGCAGGCCGATCACGTCCTCGTAGAATTTGCGCGTCGCTTCCATGTCGTGGGTGACATAGGCGGTGTGGTGCAGGCGGCTCGGAAGGGGTTTGCCCATTTTCGTATCCTTTACTTCCAGAATTTCTTCGACGCGATGCGCGCGCCTTCGGCCAGTGCGGCCAGCTTCGCCCAGGCGACATCGGGATCGACGCCGCCCTGGCCGACATGGATGGAGAATCCGCAATCCACGCCCGCCATCACATTCTCGCGGCCCACCAGATGGGCGTAACGTTCGATACGCTGGGCCACCAGATCGGGATGCTCGATATAATTGGACTGGCACTCGATCACGCCGGGAATCAGAATCTTGCCTTCCGGCGCTTTCCTGGTCTCGAACATCTGCCATTCGTGGGCGTGGCGCGGATTGGCGGCTTCGAACAGGATGGCGCTGGGTTTGGCCGCGTCCAGCACGTCGATGATATCGGCGAAGGGCACGTCGCAATGATGCGGGCCGGGATAATTGCCCCAGCACATATGCATGCGCAGCCGCTCGGCCGGAATGTTGCGCACCGCGTGGTTCAGCGCCTCGATATGCATGTGCATGCGCTCGCGGAACTGCGGCAGGTCGAGCTCGGCATATTGCACATGGCGGCCCATCGCGAGATCCGGGCAATCTAGCTGCAGGACCATGCCGGAATTGGCGATGGTCTCGTATTCGAAGCGCATCGCCTCGGCGATAGCGAAAAGGTATTTCTCGTGCGTGTCGTAATAGTCATTGCGGAAGAACAGCGAGATCACGCCGGGCGAAGCGGCGCTGGAGAAGGTGCCCGGCACGTTCGTGCCTTTCGTGGCCGCCTTCATGTTCGCGACGTCGGTCACGGGCGACTCACGATCGGCCACGCCGATGGGGCCGTTGCAGGCGGGCGTCTTGCGCGTCTTGCGGCCGGGATTGGCGAAGACGCGTTCGGCGGTTTTCGGGAACGCGACGAGATCCTGGAACACGAAGCTGTTGCCGCTGCCACCGAAGCCGCTCAGACGATCCTTCACATAGGTCGCGTAGCTCGGCTTGGACATTTCACCGTCATTGATGATGTCCACGCCCGCTTCGGCTTGCTTCTTCACCATCTCATCGATAGCGGTGCGGATGCGCGCGTCCAGAGCGGCGCGCTCGACTGGCACGCCCTCTTCCTTGGCGAACATCATGGCGATCAGGTCATCCGGCCGCGGCAGGCTGCCCGTATGCGTGGTGAGAAAACGGTCGGTGCTGCGGAGCATGGCGCCTTTTTCGGATAGCGAAAAGTATTTCGGGATCAGACTATCCCCTGCAGTGCGTTTTGCAAAGCGTCAGCGCTTGCCGTCATAGCTGATCGCATCCGCCGCTGCGTTCGACATCACGAAACCGATGGAGCGTTGCGTCTCTTCCTGCAGATGCGCGAGCAATCCGGCCGTGCGGGCGAGGATGGAGACGCTTTTCATCGCTGTCACCGGAAAGCCGATCTCCAACAGGATCGTGGGGATGACGCCGTTGATGTTGATGGGCAAGCCGCGGCCCATCGCTTCCGGCAGCACCTCTTTCACCGTGCGCAGCATATCGAGATAGGGCCCGTTCAGCCCGCGCTCGTCCGCGAGTTTGAGCAGCACGTTGGCGCGCGGGTCGCCATCGGAATGCTGTGGATGGCCGAAGCCGGGGATAGGCGCCTTGCGCGCGCGCAGCTCTTTGATATGCGCGATGGCCACATCGCGCGGATTTTTGCCCGCCGAGTCCACGACGAGCCCGTGCAGGAAATAGCCGGCCGCCTCCGCGCTGCCCAACACGACGGAACCCGAGCCGAGCAACCCGGCCGCAACCGCACCCTGGATCGCTTCCGGCGCCGCGGCCAAGGTCATGCGCGCGGCCTGCACGCTGGGAACCAGCCCGTGCTCCGCGATGGCGACGAGCAGGGCGTTGACGAAGAATCGCTGGTTGTCGGTTGGCATTTCGCCCATCAGCAGCAGGAAGAAGTAATCGGCGAAGTCGATCTTGCCGATCAACTGGCTGCACAGATCGTAGCCGCGGATGGTGATGGAGGTGGCGTCCGAGGTGGAGATGGCGGTGTAGGGTTGGTCCTGCTTGCCGATTCGCATGCCTGTTTCCTTGAGGTCTGAAATCCGCATATCGAAATTGACTTCGATTGGCGGAAAAATCTAGTCTGCCATGCGCTCTCAGCATAGAGAGCCACAGGAGAGGCAATGGTCAAGGTTCTCGAAGGCCTCAGGGTCCTGGAGATGGGCACGTTCATCACGGGCCCGGCCGCCGCCATGTTCCTGGCCGACATGGGCGCCGACGTGGTGAAGGTGGAGCAGCCCAAAACGGGCGATCCCTTCCGCGCCTTCGAAGGCGGTCTCTACAGCCCGCATTTCCAGACCTACAACCGCAACAAGCGCAGCCTGACGCTCGACACGCGCGAGGCAGTGGACCTGCGCATCTTCGACGCGCTGGCGGCGGATGCGGACGTCTTCATCCAGAATTTCCGCCCCGGCACGGCGGAGAAATTGAGCGTGGGCGTGGAGCGGCTGCAGAAGCTGAACCCCGCGCTGGTCTATTGCGGCATTTCCGGCTTCGGCCATGACGGGCCGGATCGCGAGCGGCCGGCTTATGACACCGTGGCACAGGCCGCGAGCGGCTGGCTGCGTCTGCTGATCAATCCGGAGAACCCGCGCGTGGTCGGCCCCGCCATCGCGGATGCTGTCACCGGCATGTATGCGGCGTTCGGAATCCTGGGCGCGCTGATCGAGCGGCAGAAGACGGGAAAAGGCCGCCGCATCGATATTTCCATGCTGGAGGCGATGTGTCATTTCAACCTGGACGACTTCACGCATTTCTTCTCGCGCGGCGAGGTCATGGGGCCGTATAGCCGGCCCAGCGTGTCGCAGTCCTATGTCTTTGAATGCGCGGATGGGAAGTGGATCGCACTGCACATGTCCTCGCCGCCGAAATTCTGGCAGGGGCTGGCCAACGCGATCGAACGGCCCACTTTGTTCGAGGATCCGCGCTTCGCCGACCGGCCAGCGCGCATCAAGCACCAGAACGACCTGATTACCCTGATGACGCCGATCTTCAAGTCGAAGCCGCGCGAGGAATGGTGCGCGCGGCTGGAAGGCGAGGGCGTGCCCTACGCGCCGGTCTATGACTCCAGCGAAGCGCTGCAGGACCGCCAGGCCAAACACCTCGGCATCCAGGTCGAGGCGGAGCATCCCACGATGGGCAAATTCCGTTCCGTGCGCTTCCCGGTGAATTTCGATGGGCAGCGCCTCTCCACCATCACCGCGCCGCCCACCCTGGGCGAGCATGATGAGGCTATCCGGTCACTCGCCGGACAAATTTGGAGCGCACGCTCCGCGAACGCCGCAGAATAGGCGTTTTTCGCATAGCGAAATTGACTTCGTAATACGAAAGCACTACCGTTCGAGCAGGAGGATTTCGCGAGTCGCCCTCGCGGAATTGGTCGAGCAGCGCGTGAACAAGCTGCCGCACAGGGGGAAATCATGACACGAATCGCTTCGCGGTCTTCGCGGCTTCGTACGCTGTTCTACGGAACGGCCATCGCCGGCACGCTCTTCGGCGTCGCCTCCGCTGTCGCGCAGGATACAAGCGGCGTGGAGACTGTCACCGTCACCGCGCGCCGCCGCTCGGAAGACATCGAGAAAGTGCCGGCCCAGGTCACCGCCTTCACCGTGGCCGACATCAATGCCAAGGGCATCGAGACGCCGAAGGACTTCCTCAACTCCGTGCCGAACGTATCGTTCGTGCCAACGCAGAATGCAGGCACCAGCTTCATCGTCATCCGCGGCATCAGCCAGGCGCGCAACAGCGAGCCCTCCGCCGCCATCGTGGTGGACGGCGTGCCGATGACGCAGCCGGCCGAGTTCAATCAGGAACTGCTCGACATCCAGCAGATCGAAGTGGTGAAAGGCCCGCAGGGCGCGCTTTACGGCCGCGATGCTATCGGCGGCGCCATCCTCATCACCACCAGGCAGCCGACCGATACCTGGGAAGGCGAAGCCACCGCCGGTTACGACAACGGGCCGGGCTACAAGGTACAGGGCTCGGTCAGCGGCCCGATCACCGACACGCTGAAGATCCGCGTCGCCGGTTCCTATCTCGATACCGACGGCCGTCTGCGCAATGAGGACACGGTCGATCCGTCCGCCAAGCGCGATGCCGATCCGGTGAAGGATTTCAACGGCCGCGTGAACCTGTTGTGGACGCCGTCGTCGAACTTCACGGCCGATCTGCGGTTCTCGACCGACCTGCTCAACACACAGGGTCTCTATTACATCGTGCCGCCGTTCGGCACGAAGCAGTTCAACGATCCGGACTTCACCGGGCAGCCCATCAACCTCAACAATTCCGGCGTGGACGACCGCAAGATCTATGACGGCGCACTGAAGCTGAATTGGGATGTGGGCGGCGGCAACATCCAGTCCATCACCGGCTACAGCACGGTGTGGGAAATCCTGACAGGCGACGGCTATACCTTCGATCCGTTCGGCCATTCGAAGATATTCTTCGACTTCAGCCAGAGCCAGTTCCTCACCGCCAAGACCTTCAGCCAGGAACTGCGCTACACCAGCGCAGCGGACTCGCGCTTCCGCTACATTGTGGGCGCGGAGGTCTTCGACACTTCGCGTTTCATCTCCACCGGCAACATGTATGACGTGAACGATACCGGCCCGCAGCCGATCTATCGCACGCCCAATGCGCCGGTCTTCATGCAGAACGGCCAGATCTCGTTCCTGGCCGACTCCCAGCACCAATTCGCCTGGGCCGGCTATATCGACACCTCGACGGACATCACCGACAAGCTCGAGCTGTCATTGAACCTGCGCTATGACAACGACCATCGCCGCAACACGACGGATACGCCGCAGGTCTTCCTGAACATGGCTGGTATCCCCGGCGCGCCGGGCGACCAGCGCGCGCGCACATGGTCCGCCTTTCAGCCGCAAGCGATCCTGAAATATCAGTGGACGGATGATTTCAGCACCTATGCCGATTACAGCCGCGGCTTCCGCTCCGGCGGCTTCAACCAGACGGGCGTGGCCCAGGCGGCCACGACGGCGGGCTTCGACAATGTGGGCGACGAGTTCGGCGCCGAAATTGCCAGCACCTGGGAAGCCGGCTTCAAGAGCCGCTGGTTCGACGACCGGCTGCTGCTGAACGGCAGCGTCTACCGCACGATGGACCACAACGACTATTACTTCGTGTTCCTCGCCTCGAACTCGACGCAGAACCTGGGCAACATCGATCAGGTCCGTTTCCAGGGCTTCGATCTCGATGCCACGGGCAAGATCGACGAGAACTGGTCGCTCAACGCGGGCTTCGGCTTGACCGACAGCAACATCCGCAAATTCCCGGGCGCCTCCAGCGCGCTGGTGGTGGGATCGAAGGCGCCGCTGGTGTCGGACTACACCGCCGATGTCGGCATCCAGTACGATCACAACGCTTGGAACGGCTGGAACTTCCAGGCAAGGCTCGATTACAACCTGATCGGCCCGACGACCTTCGTCATTCCGGTTCCGGCGGCGGGCGAGCCCGTTCCGCAGCACCGCAATCCGGTCGATCTGTTCGACCTGCGCACCAGCCTGATCTCGGACGGTGGAACGCAGATCACCCTGTGGTCGAAGAACCTGTTCGACAAGAAGTACAACACCGAATATTCGACCGGTGGCTTCATCTTCAAGGCCGAACCCCGCACCTGGGGCATCAGCCTGACGCAGCATTTCTAGTACCCCCAGACTGTCAACGCGCCGGCTTCGTGCCGGCGCGGTTCTTTCAGTCCGGATGCACGGAGCGCAGCAGGAAAGAGTGGCGTCGCAGCGCCAGTTCGATGGAGCGCGCCGCGTCCTGCAGCAAGGGCAGGCGGGTGCGGATCAGTTCCTCGCGGCCCACGCGTGACGTCGAGGTGGAGCAGTTGATCGAGGCCATCGAGCGGCCGCTGTCGTCCAATATCGGCACGGCGATGGAGATCAGCCCGTAATCGAGCTCGTCCTGCGTCGCGGCATAGCCTTCGCGGCGCACCTCGCCGAACAGCCGCCGCAGTTCCGCGCGGCCCGTCACTGTGTGCTCGGTGAACGACTTGAACGCGCCCGTGTCGAGATAGTGGTTGCGCACATCCTCATGCTCGAAGGCCAGCATGGCGCGGCCGAGCGAGGTGGCGTAGGCGGGATAACGCGTGCCCACACCGGCCGCCAACCGCACCATCCGATTGGTCGAGACGTGGACGAGATAGAGGATGTCATAGCCGCTCAGCACCGCGAGGGAGGAACTGTCGCCCGTTTCGTCGCGCACTTGTTGCAGGTGCGGCCGCACCAATTCGCCCAGGCTCATGGAATCCAGATAGGCGGAGGCGAAGCTCATCACTTCGGGGCGCAGCAGGAAGTGGCGGTGGTGCTTGGCGACATAGCCCAGCTTGACCAGCGTATTGAGGCAGCGGCGCGCGGCGGCGGGCGAGAGGTCGGTCACCTCCGCCACCTCGCTGAGCGTCATCTGCGGCTTGTCCTTGCCGAAGGCGCGCAGAACCGAAAGCCCCCGCTCGAGCGTCGAGAGATATTCGGAGTCGTCAGCCGCGTCCTTCGCGGTGTCTTTCGGGGAATCCATGGTGGGCAGACGTTTGTCCATCGAAGGAGGCTCCGCAAGGGCTGGCAATTTCGTTTGCCGAAGATATATTCGGATAGTGAAAAGCGATAGGGACGGCCGCGCGATGCTACCTCTTTTTCCCACCAGTCTCGTAGGGTCCTACGCCCAGCCCGATTGGCTGCTGGATCGTTCCATGCTGGCCAAGAGCTTTCCACCCCGCGTGCGCGCGGCGGCCTTGTGGCGGGTGAAGCCGGAATATCTGGAAGAGGCGCAGGATGACGCCACGCGGTTGGCCATCCTCGACCAGGAACTGGCCGGTCTCGACATCATCACCGATGGCGAGATCCGCCGCGAGAGCTATTCCAACCGCTTCGCCACGGCGCTGGACGGCGTCGATCTCGACAATCCCGGCACCGCGCTCGACCGCAGCGGCCATCCCAATCCGGTGCCGCGCATCGTGGGCAAGATCAAGCGCCGCAATTCCGTGCAGGTGCGCGATCTCGAATTCCTCAAAGCACACACCAACAAACCGGCCAAGATCACCGTCCCCGGCCCCTTCACCATGTCGCAGCAGGCGCAGAACGATTTCTACAAGAGCGAGGAAGAGATGTCGCTCGACTACGCCGCGGCTGTGAACGAGGAGATCAAGGATCTCTTCGCAGCCGGCGCCGATGTGGTGCAGATCGACGAACCCTATATGCAGGCGCGGCCGGAGAAGGCGCGCCAATTTGGTGTCAAAGCGCTGGAGCGCGCGCTGGACGGCGTGAAGGGCACGACGGCGGTGCATATCTGCTTCGGTTACGCAGCCATCATCCACGAGCGGCCGAGCGGCTATTCCTTCCTGCCGGAATTGAACGATACGCCCGCGAAGCAAATCTCCATCGAGACCGCGCAATCCAATCTCGACAACGCGATCCTGAAATCGCTGCCGGACAAGACGATCATCCTGGGCGTGCTCGATCTCTCGACGCATGAGATTGAGACGCCGGAGATTGTAGCCGCGCGCATCGAGCGGGCGCTGCCCTATATCGATCCCAAACGTGTCGTCGTGGCCCCGGATTGCGGGCTGAAATATCTGCCGCGCGATGTCGCCTTTGGGAAAATGAAGGCGATGGCCGATGGCGCGCGCATCGCGCGGGAGAAGCATAGCTGATGCTCCCGCTGCTGCTCTTGCCCGGCATGCTGTGCGACGCGGCCTCGTGGTCCGCGCAAGTGAGCGGTCTCGCCGATGTCTCCGAGCCGCACGTGATGGCTTACGGACTGGCGGACAGTTTCGAAGCCATGGCGGATGTGGTTCTCGCCGCGGCGCCGGAGCGGTTCGCGCTGGCCGGTCATTCCATGGGTGGCCGTGTCGCGCAGGAGGTTTACCGCAAAGCACCGTCGCGCGTGGCGGGGCTGGCGCTTCTCGCCACCGATTATCGCGGCATCGCGGATGAGGCGATGCGCGCCACCGAAACCGCGCGGCGCGACGGCATGCTCGCCAAGGCCCGCGCCGATGGCATGGACGGCTTCGCCCGCATGTGGGTGAAGCAGGTCGTCGCGCCCGCCAATCTGGAAGACGAAACGCTGGTGGACGCGGCGGTGTCGATGATGGCGCGCCAATCGTTCGAGAGTTTCGCAGCGCAATCGCTCGCCGGGATAAGGCGCGCGGACTACACCGAAATGCTGGACCGCATCGCATGCCCGACGCTGATCTGCCCCGGCGCGCTGGACAATTTGCGCCCCGTCGCGATCCATCAGGAAATGGCCGCGCGCATCCCGGGCTCGCAGCTCGTGGTGATCGACGGCGCCGCGCACATGATCGCCATGGAGCGGCCTGACGCCGTGACCGCCGCGCTGCGTGAGTGGCTATCCCACCTTTAGCTTCAGAACTTCAGCGTCTCACGCGCAAGCGCGACCGTCTTCGCGGCGCCGATATCGTAGAGCGAGGTGAGCCATTTGCCGACGCTGGCGATGAAACCTTCGTTACGGCCCATCTCGCCGAACAGTTCGTGGATTTCCAGCAGCGGCCGGGGATCGGGACCACCCGCAATGGCGCGGTCGCGCAGGATCTGCGCCATCGGGTGGCGCACGTCGATGGGCTCGCCTTGCTCATCGGTGCCGCGCACGCGGCGGAGCCAGGCGGCGAGGGCGAGGGCCAGCAGCTCGGCGCTGTCGCCCACCTTCAGCCGGTCGCGGATGGGATCGACCAGATAGTTGAGCGGCGCGTCCGTGTTGACGCGCTCGACCGTGTCCATGATCGCGGGATTGGCGAAGCGTTCGACCAGTCTGGCCTTGTAGGCGGCGATATCGATGCCCGGCACCGGCATGAGCGTCGGTCCGGTCTCATGATCCATCAGCGCGATCATGGTGCGGCGCAGGGTTTCATCCTGCATTGTCTCATGGATGTAGCGATAGCCGATCAGGCGTCCGAGCGCGGCCATGGCGAGGTGGCTGGTGTTCAAGAGGCGCAGCTTCATGAACTCATAGGGCGTCACGTCCGTTACGAACTGCGCGCCGGCTTGCTCCCAGGCGGGGCGGCCGTCCGCGAAATCGTCCTCGATTACCCATTGGGTGAAGGTTTCGCAGAAGACGGGCCAACCGTCGGCGATGCCGTGGCGTGCGGATAGCGCCGCAATGTCTTCCTCGCGCGTCACGGGCGTGATGCGGTCCACCATGCTGTTGGGGAAGCGGGCATGGGTGGAAATCCAGTCCGCCAGCGCGGGATCGCGCAGGCTGGCGAAATCGAGCACCGCATCACGCAGCACATCGCCGTTGTGCTGGATGTTGTCGCAGCAGAGCGCGGTGAAGGGTGCGGCGCCGGTCACCATGCGGCGGCGATAGGCTTCGGTGATAATGCCGATGACGCTGCGCGGATCGCCGGGGTGAGCGAGGTCGGCCGCGATCAGCGGATGGCTTGTGTCGAGCCGCTTGGTGGCGCGGTTGAGGCAGTAGCCGTTTTCGGTGACGGTGGTGCTGACGATGCGGGCGCGGTCGATGGCGGCCAGCACCCGCGTGGACGTTTCGCCCGCGAAGAGCACATCGGTGAGGGCGCCGATCACGGTCACGGTCTCGTCGGCGCCGTCGCGCTCGACCAGCGTGTAGAGCCCGTCCTGCGCCTTCAGCACGTCGCGCATCTTGCGGTCGTTGGGCATGAGCCCCGCGCCGGTGATGCCCCAGCGCAGAGCATCGGCATCGCGGTCCATCAGATTGTGCGTGTAACGCGCCATGTGTGCGCGATGGAAGCCGCCCAACCCGAGATGGACGATACCGGGTGTAACCTTCGTAACGTCATAGGCGGGGCCGTGAACACCCGGCGGCAGCCCGGCGAGCGCGGAGCGCGACAGCGCGATCATCGTGAAGCCCCTCAGCGCGACGCGAGCGGCTTGCCGGGCGCCAGCATGTGATCGAAGAACCGCTCGCCCATCTTGCGGTTGCCCTTCGCGTCCGGATGCACGCCGTCCGGCAGATCGTCCAGATCTTCGGGGCCGGAGAGCAATGCGCCGGAGAGATAGTGGACATTTCCGTCGCCGCCCGCCACGCGCGCCGCGACCACGGCTTCGAGAAGCTCGCGCATCCGGCCGATGGAGATGCCGCCGTCGTTACTGGCTTCGTCGCCGCGCTTGAAAGTGATGGGCGAGACCACGGCGATGGGCGTATCGGCGTGCTTCTCGCGGATGATGGAGAGCATGGATTGCGTGGAGTCGGTGAACGTCCGTTCCTTCAGCAACCCGTTTTCCCAGACGTTCGCGCCCAGCTCGAGCACGATGGCGTCCGCCGGCTCATCGCGCAGGATGCGCGCCGCGAAGCCGCTGATCAGGCAGGAACCGCCCCAGCCGAGATTGACGTGGCTCACATTCGCTTTCGTGGCCGCGACGCCGGGCCAGGTTAGCGTTCCTGCATTCGCGTCCACCGCCTGCGTGATCGAGCTGCCGTGGAACAACACGCGCCAGCGCATATCGGGCCAAGGCTCCCAATGCGCGGCGTCGTCGATTTGCATGCCGGTGACGGCGGTGGTGGCGGCGTGTGGCAGCCACAGCTCCATCTGTTTCTCACCCGGCGGCAGGTCCTCTAGGGTCAGCACAGCCTGCGGATCGCCGGTCATCGCGCCGCCTTGCGCGACCCGCGCGCCGCCGACCGCCGAAACATTGCGCCAGGGTTTGCCGTCGATAAGGATCTCGTAATCCGTCGACCACCATTCGCGGCCGGGGACATGCGCCTGCACCTGCGCGACGTCGAGGCGGAGTGTCCGGCTATCCGTCTTCAACCGCAGCCGCACGCCGCCGGCGAAGGACCCCACCAGCTTCACGCCGGCATCGAGGAACGGCGCATCCGCAATGCGATAGCGCAGGGGCTGCACGCGGTCCGCGCCCGTCAGGCAACTGGCATGTCCGTCGAACAGCGTGGCGACATCCTTAAGGCTGATGGACTGCATGATCTCTCCTGCGGCGGCTGACGGTTAAGATAGCGGATCGCGCCACCCAGTTTGCGCCACGCCACGTTCCGCGCAAAGCCAAAGAGCCGATCCGCAAAGTCATCGAAGGTTCACGGCCGTCCGCTGTCTGTAGGGTGGCGTCGTGTCTTAGCGTCGTATGAGGGGCCAATGCGTCTTCAACACACAGTCAAATCGCGCCTGATTTTGGGAACCGCACTTGCGGGCATGCTGGCCGCCGGATGGGCGAGTTCCGCCGCCGCGCAGGCCGCCGCCAGTTCCGGTTCCGGCCAGAATTCGGGCCAGATCGAAACGGTCACCGTCACGGCGGAAAAGAAGAGCGAGAAGCTGCAGAACGTGGCGGCTTCCGTCACCGCGCTGGACGCGAAGACCTTCTCCAGCCGGGGCATCACGGACATCCAGGATTACGCCCCCCAGATTCCCGGCCTCTCGCTCACCTCGGCCGCGCCCGGCTTCCAGCAGATCACGCTACGCGGCATCTCCACCGGCCAGGCAGAGCCCGGCCAGACGACCGCGATCTATATCGATGAATCACCGGTCGGATCGGCGAACGCCTATACCGGCGGCAGTGGGAACACGGCGGACATCGATCCCGCCGACATCGCGCGCATCGAAGTGTTGAAAGGTCCGCAAGGCACGCTTTACGGCGCGGGCGCCATGGGCGGCTTGTTCAAATATGTGATGCAGGATCCGGATCCTTCGTCGATGTTCGGCCATGTGAGCGTCAGCGGAGACACCGTCGATCATGGCGGGCAAGGCTATCGCGTCTCCGGCACGGTCAACCTGCCTCTCGATGATCAATTGGCGCTGATGGTGAGCGGCTACGATCGCCTGGAGCCGGGCTATATCGACAATGTGGCCGGCAAGAAGGATGACAATTCCAGCCGCTTTCGCGGTGGCCGGGCGGCGCTGGCGTGGAACATCAACGATCATGTCACGGCGAAGGTCTCGGCGATCATCCAGAATGTGCATGACGACGGCTCGCCGGATGAGGATGTGGACCGCGCGACCTTGAAGCCGATCTACGGCAACCTGGAGAACCACCGCTTTTTCCCGGAAGGTGAGACAGAATCGTTGAACCTCTATAACGGCACCATCGACGGCACCTGGGGCAGCCTCAATCTCGTTTCCTCGTCCACCTATCAGGTGCTGAGGACGTCGTTCCGGTCCGATGCCACGCTCGCCTATGGCGGGTATGTGGATTTCTTTGCCGGAATTGCCGACGGCGGCGCCGTCGTCGACCAGAAGGAAAATACCGACCGCTTCACGCAGGAATTGCGCGCCAGCGACACCGCGTTCGGCGGCGCGCTGGAATACCAGGCCGGTGTGTATTTCACGCATGAGAACGACATCAACGAAATTCCCGGGCTCGAATCGCTCACCATCGGCAGCGGCACACCCATTGCGTTTCCGGAACCGCTCATCGCGGCCTCCATCAAATCGCAATACACCGAATACTCGTTCTTCGGGAACGCCACCTATCACTTCACCGACCGGTTCGACGTTCTGGCAGGCCTGCGCCTCGCATACGACCACCAGAATTATGCGCAGAACTACTCAGGCCTGATCCTCAACCTGCTCGGCGGGGCGACGGTGATTCCGCCCACGTCCGAGAGCGACCGTATCGCGCTCTATCAGATCACGCCGCGCTTCAAGATCGACGACGATCAGATGGTGTATGCGAAGGTGGCGACCGGCTATCGCCCGGGCGGCCCCAACGCGGCGCCGCCCGTATTGGGCGTGCCGCAGTCCTTCGCGCCGGACAAATTGACGAGCTACGAAGTGGGCTACAAAGCGACGCTGTTCGACGACAAGGTCAGCTTCGACGCGGCGCTCTACTATAACAACTGGAAGGACGTTCAAATCCAGACGAGCGCCAGCATCTACCAGTACATCGTCAATGGCGGCAACGCGCGCACACAGGGCGTCGAGCTCGGTGTCGCCTATGTGCCGATCGATGGGCTGACTCTCGGCCTGAACGGTTCCTACCTCGATGCGAACCTCACCTCCGACGCGATAGCGGCCCATGCGGTGAACGGGGATCGTCTGCCGTTCGTGCCGCATCTGTCGGGCTCGCTCACCGCGGATTATCGCTGGCCGCTCACCGATGCGGTCATGGCCAATCTTGGCGGTTCGCTGAATTATGTCGGCAGCCGCATCTCCGACTATAGCGGCCGCTTCCCGGTGACGGTGCCGAGCTACACGGTGCTCGACCTCCACGCGGGCATCGACTACCGGAACTTCGAAATTTCACTGTTCGCAAAGAACCTCAACGACTCACGTGGCATCACGGCGCTGGGGGCGCAGGTGGCGGTGGGGACCGATCCGTATTCCGCCGCCATCATCCAGCCGCGCACCATCGGCTTGCAGTTGACCGCCAGCTTTCAGTAGGGGCTGAGGCATCCCGGGGCTGACGCGTTTCGGCTCCGGGACGGGTTCCCGATTTTCGGATATAGTGCCATGCGGAATTCGAACCGGCCGGGCGCCATGTCTTCGACAGTCATCTCTCTCGCCGAACGTTCCGGCCCGGAGACGCTTGTCCGCCAGGCGATGAACGCGGTGACGGCCTATATCCGCGACGCGCATCTGAAAGTGGGTGATCCGCTACCGGGCGAGATGCATTTCGCGCAGGAGCTGGGCGTCAGCCGCGCCGTGATGCGCGAGGCTTTTGGTGCTCTGGCGGCGCTCAGGCTCATCGACGTCGGCAACGGCCGCCGCCCCCGCGTCAGCGCGTTCGACAGCGCGGCCATCGCGGCCTCGCTCGACCATGCCGTCAACACCGCCCAGATCAGCGTGCCGCAGGTGTGGGACGTGCGCCGCACCCTGGAGCGCCGCACTGCCGCGCTGGCCGCCATGTGCCGCACCGATCAGGAGGCGGAAGAGATTCTCCGACACGCCCACGCCATGGTGACCCATCGCAACGATTTCGAGGTGATGACGCAGCACGACGTCGCGCTCCACCAGGCGATCGCGCGGGCCAGCCACAATGTGCTGTTCGCGCAGGTTGTGGCGTCGTTCGGCGTGTTGATGACGGAGGCTGTGCCGGTGGCGTGGAAGACCCGCACCAGCGAGGAGCAGCGGGCGGGTGTGCTTGACCGTCACATCATGATCGCGGAGGCCATCGCCGGCCGCGATCCCATGGCGGCCGAGGCGGCCATGGAGGGGCATTTCGACGATTCTATCAAAAGATTGCTGGATTCTGGAATGACCTGACCGGAAGGTCTGTCCATACCTGTCAGATAGTTGTTGCAGACCTATCGGACAGGTAGTAGGAATCGTCCCCGACGCAGGGCCGCGCAGACGGCCGAGCGCGGGGAGCAAAATGACAGAAGACCTCGTATCGGGCGAAGCCTGGCTGAAGCCGGGGCACACCTCTTCTTCCTTTGAAGGCTGGGGCGGCCGGACCTCCGAAGCTCTTTCCGTCGAAGCCATCACTGACTGGCGGCCGAAAGCGGAAATCCTCCGCGCCTCACCGCAAGTAATCTTCGCTTTTGGTGCGCTCGATACGTTGCCTGCGCCGATCCTGAAGGGCGTCTGGTACCAGATCGCCTATCAACTTGGTGCCACGGCCAACGAACTGGCATTGGAAATCTCCAAATTCGACACCAGCGAACTCGCCACCGCGCGGGGCTCGGAGCGCGCCTCCGTCACCTGCCTGGTGCACGAGCGCTGGCTCGCCGATTTCGACGCCTCGATGGAAGGCGGCAGCGGGGAATTGCGGCTGGGCATTTTCCATCTGCCGTCGGAGTTGCGCGCCATCGCGGCTAAGGCGTTTCACTACGAACTCTCCGGCGCGGCGCGGGTCGCCTATCGCACGGCGAAAGGGCTGGAGCTCCTTTGCGAGACGGCGCAACTGTCGCTGCGCGGCAAGCTGATTGCGCTGCAGGCCGGTAGCGGGCTTTCGGCGTCGGATATGCAGCGGCTGTTCTCCGCCAAGCGCACCATCGCCGAGCAGTTCGAAAAGAAGCTGACACTCGACAGCATCGGCCGCGCCTGCGGCCTCAACCGCGCCAAGCTCACCCGCGGCTTCAAGACGGTGTTCGGCACGAGCATCGCCGAAGCGCTGAGTGAGGAACGGCTGCTGCGCGCCTCCGTGCTGCTGCAGACGACCAACAAGCCCGTTTCCAATATTGGCTATGAAGCCGGCTATCTGAACAATGCGAGCTTCACGCGCGCCTTTGCGCGGCGCTTCGGGGTCTGCCCCAGCGAATATCGCCTGCGCCAGCTTTCCCGCGAAACCGTGGCGGCCTAGGAACGCGAGATGGCCTACGCGATCACCTTTCCGAACGACCACAATGCGCTGCCGCCAGCGCTGAAGGACCAGTTCACCAAGCTGCTCGGCCCACGCTTCACCACCGCGGCCGCCGCGCGCGAGCAGCATGGCCATAGCGAAACGCATCACCAGGACATGCCGCCGGACGCGGTGGTATTCCCGCATTCGAACGAGGAAGTCGTCGCGATCGTGCGCGCTTGCGCCGCCCATGCCGTGCCCATCGTGCCGTTCGGCGTCGGCACGTCGGTTGAGGGCAATTTCGCGGCGGTGCGCGGTGGCGTCTGCATCGATATGTCGGGGATGAACAAGATTCTCGCCGTGCGGCAGAATGATTTCGATTGCACCGTGCAGGCGGGCGTGAGGCGCAACCAGCTCAACGAATATCTGCGCGACCAGGGCCTCTTCTTCCCCATCGATCCCGGCGCCGACGCCACCATCGGCGGCATGGCCTCGACCCGCGCCTCCGGCACCAACGCCGTGCGCTATGGCACGATGCAGGACAATGTGCTGGCGCTGAAAGTGGTGACGGCGGACGGCCGCGAGATCGTCACCAGTAGCCGCGCCCGCAAATCCGCCGCGGGGTACGATCTCACGCGGCTCTTCGTCGGTTCCGAAGGCACGCTGGGCGTCATCACGGAAGTGACCTTGCGCCTGCGCGGCATCCCCGAAGCCATCGCCTCCGCGGTTTGCGGCTTCGACACGCTGGATGGTGCGGTGAATGCCGTGGTGCAGACCATCCAGCTCGGCGTGCCCGTCGCGCGCGTGGAAATCCTGGACGACGTGCAGATGCGCGCGGTGAACCGCTGGTCGAAGCTGAGCTATCCGGAAGTCACCACGCTGTTCTTTGAATTCCACGGTTCCGACCGCTATGTGAAGGAGCAGGCGGAAACGGTGGCCGAGATCGCGGCGGAGAATGGCGGTGGCGCTTTCCAGTGGACGACGAATTCGGAGGAACGCTCCGCTTTGTGGAAAGCGCGTCACGATGCGTTCTACGCCGCGGTAGGCCTGCGCCCCGGCGCCATCGGCTGGCCCACCGATGTCTGCGTGCCGATCAGCCGGCTGGCGGATTGCATCCGCGAGACGAAAGCGGACCTCGAAACCACCGACATCCCGGCGCCGATCCTGGGCCATGTCGGCGATGGCAATTTCCACGTCATCTTCGTGATCGATCCCAATAAGCCCGACGAGATCGCAACGGCCAAGCACCTTAACAATCGCCTTGTCGAGCGCGCGCTGGCCATGGGTGGGACCTGCACCGGCGAGCACGGCATCGGGCTCGGCAAGATCGATGCGTTGCAGGTTGAGTTGGGCGAGGCGGTCGATATCATGCGCACCATCAAGCGCGCCCTGGACCCGCAGGACATCATGAATCCCGGCAAGATCTTCACGCGATGAGCCTGGAACAATCGCTCCCGCTGGTATCCGCCGCAGAGCCGGAGCGCGGCGGAAAGCTCGGCTTCGGGCTGAAGATCGGCTACGGCTCCGGCCAGTTTGTCGAAAGCCTCGCCACCGCGCTGATCACGACTTATTTCTTTTTCTACGTCACGAATGTCTGCGGTCTTTCCGGTTCGCTCACCGGGATCGCGATGTTCCTGGCGCTGGCGATCGATGCCTTCGTCGATCCGATGGTGGGTTCGATATCCGACAATCTGCGCACCCGCTGGGGCCGGCGCATTCCCGTGATGGCGGTGAGCCTGCTGCCCATCGCCGTGACCACCGCGCTGCTGTTCTCCATCCCACCGCTCGATGGCGTCACGCTGTTCGCCTATACGCTGACGCTGCTGATCACATTCCGCGTCGCGATGTCCGGTTTCATCATTCCCTATATGAGCCTCGGCGCGGAACTGTCGAACGACTATGACGAGCGCTCCACCATTGTCGCCTTTCGCGTGATCTTCGCCATGGTGGCGACGCTCGCGGCCAATCTGCTGGGATTGGGGCTTTTCCTTAAAGGAAAAGACGGCTTGATCACACACGCCAACTATCTGCCGCTTGGCGGGTCGAGCGCCATCCTGATCGCGGGGTTCGGCGCGATCGCACTCTTCGTCTCCCTGCGCGCGCTGCCGCGCCTCGCCGTCACCACGCCGTCCACGCACGCTCTGGTGCCGCGTCTCTACGACGAGGTGCGCGAGGTCTTCCGCAATCGCTCGTTCCGTCTGTTGTTCATGGGCGTGCTGGTGTTCTTCGTCGGTCTCGGCGTGGTCCAGACCCTGGCGCTCGACGGCCACAAATATTTCTGGGGCCTCAACACCGATCAGATCAAGATGGTGGCATTCGGCCTGGTGGGCGGCTTGGCGCTCGGCCTGCCGATCTCGTTCCTGCTGATCGGCCGCGTCGAGAAGCGTACCATCGTGCTCACCGGTCTCATCGTGATCTGCGTGGTGGCCGCGGTTCCGAATCTGGCGGATATCGCGGGCTTCATTCCCCCCGGCGAGGTGCTGCGCGAGCATATCCTGATTGGCGTGAGCATCTTCACCGGGATCGTGACGACGATGGTGGCCATCGCCTTCCAATCCGCCATGGCCGATGCGGTGGACGAGCATGAGGACAAGTTCGGAACGCGCCGCGAGGGGCTTTACTTCGCCAGCCTCAGTTTCGCAGGCAAAGCCGCCACGGGACTGGGCTCGCTCGTCTCCGGCTTCCTGCTCGACGCCATCCACTTCCCCAGCCAGCGGATCGCGGCCGGCCACAACGTGGTCATCCCGCATGATGTGTGGCGCAACCTGGGCCTGATCGTCGGCCCCATCGGCGTGTTCATCGCGTTCTGTTCGTTATTCTTCTTCTGGCGCTACCGGCTCGACCGGGCAACGCATGCCGGCATCCAGCAAAGATTGGCCGTCAAGAGAGGGTCCCCATGACAAAACCTGTCGTCACCACCACCAGCGGAAGTGTGCGCGGTGCCATCGTCGATGGCGTGTACCGTTTCTATGGCGTGCCCTACGCGGCAGCGCCAGTGGGCGAGAATCGTTTCCAGAAGCCCGTGCCGCATCCCGGCTGGAGCGGAGAGCGCGACGCGACGCGGAAGGGTCCGAACGCGCCGCAACTCGGTCGTCCGTTCCCTGCCGTGGATATGGTGCCTCTGGTCGGCGACGGCTGGCACAAGGGCGATGAGTATCTCACCGCCAGCATCTGGACGCCCGATCCATCGGCCAAGCGCTTGCCGGTGATGGTGTTCATCCATGGCGGCGCCTGGATCGGCGGCACCAGCGATTGCGCCGCCTATGACGGCACCTCCTTCGCGCGCAACGGCGTGGTGTTGATCTCGATCACCTACCGCATGGGCATCGAGGGCGTAGTGCCGATCCCCGGCGCCGCGACAAACATTTGTCTGCGCGACATGATCGCGGCGCTCGAATGGGTGCGGCAGAATGCCGAAAGCTTCGGCGGCGATCCCGGCAATGTCACGGTGTTTGGCGAATCCGCGGGCGCCATGTCCATCGGCAATCTCGTGGCATCGCCCCTCGCCAAAGGCCTGTTCCGCCGCGCTATTCTGGAGAGCGGACACGGCTCCATGCTCAACACCGAGCGCGCCACGGGAATCCTGGTCGCCAAGCTCGCCGAAATCCTTGGCATTGAACCGACGCTCGAAGGCTTTCGTTCCAAGTCGCAGGAAGACTGCGTCGCCGCCACCGAGGCTGCGATGCAGCCGACCAGCGGCATCGACATGCGCGAGCCCAACGGCAAAGACCCAACGATGGGCCTCTCCAAATTCAAGCCGCTGGTAGGCGACGACGTCGTGCCCGAGATGAGCGTGGACGCGATGAAGAAAGGCGCGGGCAGGGAGGTCGAGATACTCGTGGGCTCGTGCCTGGAAGAGATGAACATCTATTTCGTGCCGACCGGCGTCTCCGCGCTGGAAGACCCGAACATGGCCGTGATGATGCTGGGCATGGTGCTGCCCAACGCGGCCGAGGTGCTGGCCGATTACGGCCTCGGCACGGACAAGGCCGGCGAAGTGCTGGCGCGTGCGATGGGCGATCTCGCCTTCCGCGATCCCATCCGCCAATACGCGCTGGCGCATCGGGGTCGCGCGCATGTCTATGAGTTCGGCTGGCGCTCGCCGGCGATCGGCGGAAAGCTCGGCGCCTGCCACGCGCTGGAGCTGCCCTTCGTGTTCAACACGCTGCCGTCCTGCACCGGGCCGCAGGGCATCGTGGGCGAAAATCCGCCGCAGGACCTGGCTGGTCACGTCCATGCGATCTGGGTGCAATTCGCCAAGGACGGTTCGTTACCATGGGCGCCGTTCAGTGCCGAAACGCGGCAGGTCTATCGCCTCGACAGGCGCGAAGCGGCGTACGAGCCGGAGATGCCGGCGGCGAAATACCGTTAAAGGGTTTCGGCAGCGTGCTTGAGCGCGAGATAGGCGCCCATGATGTGATAGAGCGAGCTCGCCATCGCGGGATCCGGTGGGATCGTGCCGTCAGCCCGCATCGTGTCGCGCCAGGAACCGGGATGCGGCACATCGAGATAACGCCGCAACGCCGCCTCGCCGGCGAACGCTTCGCTCAGCCAATATGCGCGATCCTGTCCGCGCTCCGCCATCAGCAACGTTGCGCGCAGGCGCTCCGTCTGTACCCAAAGCCGTGCTTCGCCGTCCGCGACGGTTCCGTCGATATACAGGCTGTTTACTGCCGCCTCACGCGTGCGATCCACGCCGGTAAGCGTGGCCTTGCGGATCAAACGCTCCGCCTCGGCTTCACTGGCCCCGCTCATCAACAGCAGCGATCCCCATTCAAACATGTGGCCGGGCTCGACATCCGTTTTTTGTCCCGTGACGGCCTTACCGCCATCGGTGAAATACTCGCGCAAGAATCCCGTGGCCGGATCGATGAAGGTGCCCAGCGCCAGCCGTCGCAACGCATCGGCCGCGTCGCGCCACTGCCAGGCCAGCATGGCCTCGAACAGATGCATATTCGGATTGGCGCGCAGGGGCGTTTGACCCGCGTTCTCATTGAACCCGCCATCGGCGCGGCCGAAGCGTGTAACCAACGTGCCGAACAGCTTTTCCGCGTCGCGTTCCAAGGCCGGATCGCCGAGCACGCTTCTCGCATGCGCCAGCGCCAGGAGCACGAAGGCCTGGTCGTAGACGTTCAGGTCCCAGGCCTGGCCGCCATCGTACAGAGAGGGCAGCAAGCCATCCGGGCCGGCGTGGATGCGGATGAAGCGCAGGCCCTCGTCGATCATCGCCCGCCACGGTCCGTTCCAGCCGAGCCGCTGCGCCTGCGCGTACACCACTACCTGTCGCGCCTGTACGCGCAGGCGTTTGGGTTCGACGAGCGGTTGCGCGCGGTCATCCAGCCGGTTGTGGAACCCGCCCGCGGGATCGACGCCGGCCGAGGACCAGAGCGGCAACGCCGCGTCCAACAGCCACGCGCGTCTGTCCTGCCAAAGCGTTTGCAGTGAAGCCATGGCGCACTTTAGAACCGGCGATGCCATGAGCAACCACAAAGCCATCGCAGGGATCGAATTGGGCGGCACCAAGCTGCTCTGCCGTGTCGTGGACGGCAGCCGCGTGCTGGCCAATGCGCGCTTCGCGACCTCGACGCCGGAGCAGGCGCTGGCCGATATTTGCGGTTGCCTCGGTGACGCGCCGCTTGCCGCCATCGGCATCGCGAGCTTCGGGGCCGTGTCGGTGAATCCCGCATCGCCCGATTACGGGCGCATCCTGAAGACGCCCAAGCCCGGCTGGTCCGGCTTCGACCTGCGCGGGGCGCTGCTGAAGCGTTATGGCGTGCCGGTGGCCGTCGACAGCGATGTGAACGCAGCCGCGCTGGCCGAGCGGCGGCTGGGCGCGGGGCAGGGCCATGGCAGCGTCGCCTATGTCACGATCGGTACCGGCATCGGCGGCGGCCTCGCGACGCCACAGGGCGTGCTACACGGCGCGCTGCATCCGGAGATCGGGCACATCCGGCTGGCGCGCCGCGCGCGCGATGACTTTCGCGGCGCCTGTCCTTTCCACGGTGATTGCGCGGAGGGGCTTGTGTCGGGCACGGCGATCCGCGCGCGGATGGGCGGAGACGGCGCGATGCCGCCCGAGACGTTCGCGCTGGTGGCGGACTATCTGGGCGAGTTGGCGGCGACGCTTGTGTTGGCGTGGTCGCCGCAGAAAATGATCATGGGCGGTGGGGTGATGAACACGCCCGGATTGCTGGCGGCGGCGGCACAGGCGATGCGCGCATCGCTTGGCGGCTATGGACCGGAACTGACGCCCGATTATCTGGCGTCGCCGCGATTTGCGGATTCCGGGTTGGAAGGCGCACTGTTGATGGCGCAGGAACAGCGAGACGGCGATGCAGCTTGAACATTGGCATATGAAGGATTTCGCGCCGGGTGAAGGCACGGCGGACGGCAATGACGGCTGGATCGCGGTGACTGCGCCGGGTGACACCTATCTCGCGCTGCATGCGGCGGGCCGCATCCCGCATCCCTATGCGGACGACAACGAGAAAGCCTGCGCCTGGGTCGAAACCCGCGAATGGTGGTGGCGCACGACATTCGAGATGCCGAAAGCCGGTGACGGCGAGCGTCTGATCCTGGAATTCGAAGGCCTCGATACATTCGCCGCCATCTGGCTGAACGGCGATGAGATCGCGGCGTCTGATAACATGTTCCGCGCAGTTGAGATCGATATCTCAAAGCTACTGCGCGAAGGCACGAATACGCTGGCAATATGCTTCACGCCGGTCTCCGTCGTTACCGCGGATATGAAGCCGACAACGTTCCCGGGCGGCGCGGGCGAGCAGATCGTCAAGTCCAGGCGCAACTTGGTTCGCAAGGCGCAGTTCGGCTGGGGCTGGGATTGGGGCCCGTGTTTCCCAACCGTCGGCATCTGGAAAGCCGCGCGGATTGTACGCGAAACACGCGCTGTTCTGCGCGACGTGCACTTTACCACGCTCAATATCGATGGCCGCGTCCGTATCGCGCTGGATGTTGACGCATTCGCTGCAAGCGCGCCGCTGGCGGCGGATATTTCCATCGCCGATCCGGCCGGTAAGGTTGTCGCCCATCGCGTGCTGGATTTGCCGCGTGACACGGTGGCCGAATTCACTATCGCGAACGCGCAATTGTGGTGGACACCGGAGCTGGGTGGACAGCCGCTCTATGCGCTAAGCGTAAAGCTGCTGCATGGCGGCAAGGTCGTCGACAGCCGCACGCTGGATGTCGGCATCCGCACCATCGCACTGGATATGAGTCCCGATCCAGCCGAGCCGGGGACGGAATTCTTCCGCTTCGTGCTCAATGGCGTGCCGATCTTCGCCAAGGGCGTGAACTGGATTCCGGCCAGCTCCTTCGTGGGCGCGTTGACGGAAGCGGATTACGCGCCACTGCTGCAATCCGCGGCCGACGGCAATATGAACATGGTCCGCGTCTGGGGCGGCGGCGTCTATGAGCCGGATGTTTTTTACGCGCTGTGCGACAGGCTTGGCCTGCTGGTGTGGCAGGATTTCATGTTCGCCTGCGCACCCTATCCGGATAGCGATCCGGGCTTCGTGGAAAATGTGAAAGGCGAGATCGCCTATCAGGTGAAGCGGATGCGCAACCATCCTTCCATGGCGCTGTGGTGCGGCAACAATGAAGGGCAGGTCATCCATGAGATGATCTGCCACGTGCTGCAGGTCGATGTGCCCTATGAGGGCGACAGGCTGTTCGAAGGCGTGATCGCGGATATCGCCCGCGCGCTCGATCCGTATACACCCTATTGGCCGGGCAGCCCCTATGGCGGGAAGCTGGGCAACAGCATGAAGGTCGGCGATGTGCATGACTGGACGGTATGGCACGGCATTCCGCCCATCCCGGACGATAAGCTGATCGGCGCGACCGACCGTTCGCCCGAAGGCGTGGCTTACACGCGTTATGCGGAGGACATGGGCCGGTTCATCAGCGAATACGGCATCCAGGCCTCGCCGGCTTTGTCCACGATGTCGCGCTGGATTACGCGCGACGATTTCGCGCTGAACAACGAGGCGTTTTTGAACCGCGTGAAGGACAATCCGAAGAACAAGGTCGACGGCATGATCCTGCCCGTCACCGGCCTGCCGGAAACGCTGGAGCAATATGCCGATTTCACGCAGCTCACCCAGGGCGAGGGGCTCAAATTCGGCATCGAGCATTTCCGCCGCCGCAAGCCGCATTGCTCCGGCTCGCTCATCTGGCAGCACAATGATAGCTGGCCGGGCGTGAGCTGGAGCCTCGTGGATTACGACGGTATCGGGAAGGCCGGATACTATTTCGTCAAGCGCGCCTACGCGCCGGTACTGGGCTCGTTCAAGAGGCTGGACAGCGGCGGCGTGGAGTTCTGGATCACGAACGATACCCTGCAACCGTTGGAGATCGGTTGCCGCCTCGCGCTGGTGTCGCTGAAAGGCGGCGAGGTCTGGAACGAACGCGCCGACGCGCGCGTCGGCGCGAATGAGAGCATCCGCGTGTGGTCGGCGAGCGCGGAGCGGATCGGTCCATCAGCGGATCGCGCGCTGATCGCGCGGGGAAAGGAGTTTCCGGAGAACCGCCATTTCTTCGCCGCCATCAAGGACATTCCGTTCGCGGATGCCGCACCCACGATGCGTGTCGAGAAGCTTGATGCGCATGGCCTGAAAGCGACCGTTACGGGAAACGCCTATCACTATGGCGTCCGTCTCACAGCGCCGCACGCCGCCACACGCTATTCCGACAACTGCTTCGATCTGGCGGAGGGTGAGGTGCGCACTATCCTCGTCACCAATGCAGCAGTGGAACTGGCGCCGGGCGATCTTACCGTCCGCACCTTGTTGCGGCACGTGTGACGGGTTCAGGCGGGTAAGACTTTTCCATCCGCTACCGGAGTGGTGGGATCGGTTTCGCCGGACTGTGCCGCAGCGGCGCGCTCCACCTTGCCGGCCCATCTGCCGAGCGCCAACAGCAGCAATCCCGACACAGCCGCGATGCCGCCGACCGTGGCGAAGAAAGCGGCGGGAGACATGCTGCTCCACAACGCGCCAACCGCCCCAGCCGCGAGGTTGCCGAAGAACGCGGCCATGAACCACGCGGCGATGGCAGTGGCGGCGAGGCCGGCCGGCGCCATGCGTCCGAACAATCCCAGCCCCACGGGCAGGATGAGCAATTCGCCCACCGTGTAGATCAGGAAGAACAGCACCAGCCACAGCCAGCTCGCGCGCGCATCGCCCGCGCTGTGCGCGACGGCGGCCAACAGCAAGTAAGACGCGCCGACGATGAAGGCGCCGATGGCCATCTTCGTCACGCTGCCCGGCTCGTGCCCGCGCCGCGCCGCGCGCGTCCACCAGGCGACGACGGCGGGCGTGAAGAGGAAGATCATCAAAGGATTGAGCGACTGGAACCACGTCATCGGCACGGAGAGGCCGAGCACCGTGTGGCGGTCCAAGCCGCTGTCGGCCCACAATGCCAGCGTATTGCCGGATTGCTCATAAGCGGCGCGGAAGATCACCACGATGGCGATCACCGCCAGCAGCAGGATGTAAGTCGCGGTGGCGGGGCGGGTACGTTTCGTGACAGAATCCGGTTCCTGCGCGATGCCGTTTTCCGGCAGGTATTTCGCGCCGCCCAAATAGGTGGCGAGGCCGATCACCATGCCGATGCCGGCCAGCGCGAAGCCCCAGTGCCAGCCGAACATCTCGCCCACCGTCCCACAGACGAAGGGCGCCAGGAACGCACCGAGATTGATGCCGACATAATAGATGTTGTAGGCGCTGGCCTTGCGCGGATCGTCTGGCGCGTAGAGCTGGTTGATCTGGCTGGCGAGGCTCGGCAGGAACAAGCCGTTGCCGATGGCGATGGTGGCGAGCGCGAAATAGAACAGGCTCTCGAACGCCATCATGAAATGGCCGGCCGCCATGATCGACGCGCCGATGATCACCGCGCGCCTGCGGCCCAGCCATCTGTCCGAGATCACGCCGCCGATCAGCGGGGTGAAATAGACGAACGACGAATAAAGCCCGTAGATATAGGAGGAATGCTCCTGATTGATGAGCAATTGTTTCGTCATGTAATAGACGAGCAGCGCGCGCATGCCGAAGAAGGAGAATTGGTCCCACATCTCGGTGAGGAACAGGATGGTCAGCCCGCGCGGATGGCCGAACCAGGTTTCTTCCCGGATTTCACTCACGCCTGGCTCCGCAACGGCACGCGGGCGCGGAAGCGTTCTGGCGAAAGCGACGTGACGATGCCGGACAATTCGGCCCCAAGCGGTTCGCCGCGTACCAATGCGGCAGCCAGTTTCGAGGCGGCCGGTGCGGTCTGGATTCCATAGCCGCCCTGGCCCGCGAGCCAAAAGAAGCCGGGCTGGGCGCTGTCGAAACCGATGACGGGCGAACGATCCGGCGCGAAGGAGCGCAAGCCTGCCCAGCGCTTGCGGATGCGGTTGATCGTCAGGTTGGTCGCCTGTTCGACGCGGTCGATGGCGACGGCGACATCGAACTCCTCCGGCTGCACGTCGCAAGGCGGCGTGGGCGTTTCGTCGGCGGGGGAGATCAGCAGCAGCCCGGCGTCAGGCTTCAGATAGAAGGCCTCGCCGATATCGATCACCATCGGCCATGCATCCGGCACCATGCCGGCCGGGAGCTCCACCAGCACGGCGGTGCGGCGGCGCGGCTGGATGTGCAGCGCCGTGGCGCCTGCCTTCTCCGCCATCGCATCGGCCCAGGCGCCTGCCGCGTTGATGACGATGGCGGCACGAAACGTACCTTCGCGCGTCTCGACCTGCCATTCGCCGCCGCGATGGCTGAGGGTGCGCACGTCCTGATCCAGCAGCAGCGTGCCGCCCAACTTGCGGAACTGGCGCAGATAGCCCTGATGCAGCGCGTCAACATCCACGTCTGCGGCGTCGTCCTCGATCAGCGCGGCGGCGACGTATTCCGGGCGCAAGATGGGGCAAATGCGCCGTGCCTCTTCCGGGGCAATACGGCGGATGGAGCCGGCGAGATCGGTGTTGGCGGCGAACTCCTCCAGGTGGCGCATCTGCTCGGCGCGCGCGATATAGAGCGAGCCGCGCGGCTTGACGAGCGGCTGCTCCGCGAAGCCGTCCGGTGGCGCATAGAAGAAGTCGCGGCTGGCGCGAGAGAGCGCGCGCACCACGCCGTTGCCGTAGATCTCGGAAAACAAGGCGGCGGAGCGGCCGGTCGAGTGGTAGCCGGGCGCGTTCTCGCGCTCCAGAATGGCGACACGGTGTGTGTGCGCCAGTTCCGCCGCGACGGAGGCGCCCGCGATCCCCGCGCCGATGACCACGATGTCGAATGTCCCGCTCATGTCCGTCGCTTGGCTCGGCGATTGAATCCTTATCTGATCTACTATACAGAAACTTTTTTCTCAATCGGAAAATTGGCATGCGCGTCTTCTCTGCCGGGCTGAACACGGAAACCAACACCTTCGCGCCCTGGCCCACGGGCCTGCGCGGCTTTTCGGAAGAGGGTCCGTTCCGCGGCGACGCCTCCACGCGCGGCAAGGACACCGAGATCGGCATCATGGCCGCGAGCTGGCGCGACCAGTCCCGTGCGCGGGGTTTCGACTATGTCGAAAGCCTGTTCGCCACTGCGCAGCCGTCCGGCCGTGCGGTGCAAAGTGTTTATGAAAGCCTGCGCGACGAGATTCTCGCCGACCTGCGCGGCAAGGGGCCGTTCGATGTGGTGCTTCTATTCATGCATGGCGCGATGGTTTCGCAAGGCTGCGACGATTGCGAGGGCGATCTGATCGCTCGCGTGCGCGAGATCGTGGGGCCGAAGGCTTCCATCGGCGTGGAACTCGATCCGCACTGTCATTTGACGCCGCTGATGACCCAGAACGCCACCGCCATCGTGCTGATGAAGGAATACCCGCACACCGATTATCTGGAGCGCGGGCAGGAACTGTTCGAGATCTGCGTGGGTGCGGCGGAGGGGCGGATAAAGCCCGTCACTCGTCTCTTCGATTGCCGGATGATCGGCTTCTATCCCACCACCACGGGGCCGATGCGCGGGATCGTCGACCGGATGAAGGCGGCGGAGGCGCGGCCGGGTGTGCTCTCCATCAGCTTCGGCCATGGCTTTCCCTGGGGCGATACGCCGGAAACAGGGTCAAAGGTGTTGGCGATCTGCGACGGCGATGCGGCGCTGGCGGAAAGCGTGGCCGGCGAGTTCGGCCGCGCGATCTATGCGCAGCGCGAAACCTTGCTGCCGCGCTATCCCGGCATCGCGGAGGCGCTGGTGCAGGCGCGCGAGACAAACGGCTGCGCAGTGCTAGCCGATACGGCGGACAATGCCGGCGGCGGCGCGCCCAGCGACAATGTCTCGCTGCTGCGGGCCATGCTGGAAGCGCGCGTGGAAGAGGCGGTTTTCGGCGGCGTGTGGGACCCGATCGCGGTGCAGACCTGCGCGGAGGCTGGCGTCGGCGCGACCTTGCCGTTGCGCATCGGCGGCAAATGCGGGGCGGCTTCGGGCGAGCCGCTGGATGTGATTGCCATCGTAAAAGCTTTCCGTGCCGATCATGATCAGCAGGGGCTGGGCCCGGCGCGCGCGCCGATGGGCGATAGTGTGTGGATCGAGGCGGGTGGGATCGACGTGGTCTTGATGTCCACCCGCACGCAGATCTTCGCGCCGGATGCGTTCACGGGCCTCGGCATCGATCTTAAAAACAAGCGCATCGTGGCGCTGAAATCGAGCTGGCATTTCCAGGCGCTGTTCGCGCCGCTGGCGGACCGCATCGTCTCGGTCTCCACGCCAGGCGCCATCCAGATGGATTTCGCGGCCATCGATTACCGCAAGAAACGCGACCAGGACTTCTTCCCGCGCGTGCGCGATCCGCTGGGTCTCGATTAGCTCTTGCGCTTGCGCGGCTTGCCGGCGACCTCGATGGCTTCCATCAACTGCGACTCCGGGCCGGAGCAGATGGAAAGCACGCGGCACGGGCCGGGTTCGCCCTTCAGATAAGCGTGGCCCATGCTGCTGTCGAAATAGAGCGAATCTCCCTTGCGCAGGGTCAGCGGCGCGTAGAGCTCGCTGTGGAAGGCGACGGTGCCTTCCAGGATGTAAGAATATTCCTCGCCGTCATGGCGGATCATCTCGCCGAATTCCTCCAGCGTGGTGGTGTGCAGCTCCGCGATCACCGGCACGAAACGTTTGTTGAGGAAATCGGCGGCCGGGTAGAGATGGCCGTAATTCTCTGTCTCTATCACTTGGCCGTGACCGGAGAGGGTGACACTGCGCCGTCCGTTCACGGAGCCGGGCAAGCCGGCGAGCTGCGGCGTGAAGAGCTGCGAGATGTCGACGCCCAGGCCGGCGCTGATGCGCGCCAGCTTGTCGTAGCTGAGCGACATGCGGTCGTTTTCGATTTTGGAAAGCGTGGAGACGGGCAGGTCGGTGCGCTTGCTGACTTCCGCGAGCGTCCAGCCGCGCTGTACGCGCAATGCTTTCAGTGCGGCGCCCGGGCGCGCCGCCATGCGGCCCGGCGCATCCCTCTGCGACAATTTCAGCCTGTGTTCGGCCATGTCCGGAATCTCCCCGAGCAACCTTATTTTCGTTCGCCCAATCTGTCTAATTCGACATATGAGAAAATTGTTGCCATTTCTGAAAATATAAGCGACATTTATCCTGTTGCGCAAGTTGGGGGCGGAAATGACGCGCTATTTCAAGACGATGCTGCTGGGTTCGATCTCTCTGCTGGCGCTGGGGGCGCCGGCCTTGGCCGCGGCCACTTCGGATTCGATCGAGCAAGTGGTGGTCACCGCCACCAAACGGGCCGAGAAGATCAAGGACGTTCCCATGGCCATCACCTTCGTGGGCCAGGACAAGCTGGACCGCCTCAATGCGCGCAGCTTCGAGGATTACGTGGCGAACGTTCCAGGCCTCGCTTTGATCGAAGAATCGCCCACCCATCCGCAGATCGCGCTGCGCGGCATCAATGCCGGCGGCGATGGCGCCACGGTCGGCACTTATCTCGATGAGACTCCTTACGGTTCGTCCAGCGCGCTCGCCAATGCCGTCAACACCGCGCCCAATCTCGACACCTTCGATATGAATCACGTCGAAGTGCTGCGCGGTCCGCAGGGTACGCTCTACGGCTCCAGCACGCTGGGCGGCCTTCTGAAATTCGTCACCAATGCGCCCGATCCCTCCGGCTTCGCGAGCCAGTTCGAGGTTGGCGGCACGTCGCTCGACGGCGGCGGCTCGGGCGGCTTCGCACGCGCCATGGTGAACGTGCCGATCTCCGATGACTCGGCGATCCGCCTCGTCGGCTTCGACTCGCACGACGCCGGCTGGATCGACGATCCGGGCCGCGATCTGAAGAACATCAACGGCGTCACCAGCATCGGCGGGCGCGCCTCGCTGCTGTTCCATGTCGGCAACAAGGTCGCGGTGCGGCTCAACGCCTCCACGCAGAAGATCGATGCCAATGGTGACAATGTGGAAGACGTCACCGTCTCTCCCGGCGGCAAGATCATCCCGCTCTACGGCACCTATGAGCAGCAGCGCACCGCCAGCGACACCAGCAGCGCGCGCTACAGCGTCTACAATGCAACGGTGGACTGGGACCTGAACTTCGCGACGCTGACCTCCGCCAGCAGCTACGGCGCCTACGATGCCGATTTGTTCGGCGACGACACCGGTGCGCTCGGCGCGGATGTGGCCGCCCAGTTGCAGGTCAACAAGGCGACGCAGGAAGTGCGCCTCGCCTCGAACCCCGGCGGCTCGCTCGACTGGCTGGTTGGCGGCTACTACACACATGAGATCGCGAGCCTGCTTCAGAATATCGTGTTCGCGCCGCATACCCCGGCGGTGGAATTCCTGGAGCTGGACTCGACTTATGTCGAGAAGGCGGCTTTCGCGGATGTGACGTACCACTTCTCGCCGGCCTTCGATCTCAGCGTCGGCGGCCGCTACGCGCAGAACGACCAGCACGCCAATGAATTCGGCCTCGCCGCCGCGAACGGCGCCTCCTCCGGCGACGTCTTCACCTGGTCTGTCGCTGGCAACTACCACCTGGACGACGAGACGACGTTCTATGCCCGCGTGGCCAAGGGTTACCGCCCCGGCGGCCCGAACGTGCTGCCCATCGGCGGCGCGCCGGGCGCACCCACGTTCTACAACGCGGACTCCCTCATCAACTACGAAGCCGGTGTGAAGAGCGATCTGCTGGACGGCAAGCTCTCCCTCGACGCGGACGTGTTCTATATCGACTGGACGGGCATCCAGCTCATCACCGTCATCGCCAGCACCGGCGTGGACATCAATGGCGGCTCCGCGCGCAGCGAGGGCGTGGAGTGGGATGCGCAATATAACCCGCTCGAAGACCTGACCCTAAGCTGGAGCGGCGCTTACACGAACGCGCAGCTCACCTCGGACACGCCGGCGCTGGTCGGCGGCAAATCAGGCGACGCGCTGCCCTGGGCGCCGAAATGGGCGTCCACGGTCGATGCCGAATACCGCTTCGCCACCGGCAGCGACTTCACGCCGTATGTCGGCGCGAGCTGGAAATTCGTGGGTCAGCGCGAGTCCGACTTCCAGTCCGGCAGCAGCCAGCTCAAATTGCCGTCCTACAATGCGTTCGAGGCGCGCCTCGGCCTCGACTGGAACAATTGGGAGCTGGAGCTCTACGGCAAGAACCTGTCCAACGCGAAGGGCTACACCGAGTTCAGCGCGTCGGGCACCTCGGCCGCGTCGGGAAATGCCGCGACCGCCGGTCTCATCGCGCCGCGGTTGATGGGCCTCGTCTTGCGCGCCAAGTTCTAGACTGGCGCTGGCAAGCGTCTTTCACGACGCCCGCGATGCACGCGGGCGTCGTTGTGTGACAAGCAGGTTGGAAAGGCCGGAACCATGATCCGCAAAGCGCTCCTCACCGGGCTCATCTTATCCGCCACGGCTTTCGCGGCCCTCGCGGCGCAACCCTCAACCGGCCCTGTTCCGCTGCCGCAGAGCGCGCCGCCGTCGTCCACCGCTGTCGCGCCACCGGCCACGAAGGTGGAAACACACGCGCTGACGGCGGACGACCTGAAGGTCTATTTCGACGGCTTGCTGCCCTACGCCATCCATCGCGGCGACATCGCCGGCATGACCGTCGCGGTGGTGAAGGACGGGCATCTTCTCTTCGCGCAAGGCTATGGCTATGCGGACCTGAAGACGAAGAAGCCCGTGGTGGCGGACGAGACCCTGTTCCGCCCCGGCTCGATCTCCAAGCTCTTCACCTGGACGGCGGTGATGCAGCTTGTGGAGCAGCACAAGCTCGATCTCGACCGCGACGTGAACGACTACCTCGATTTCAAGGTGCCGGAGAAATTCGGCAAACCCATCACGCTGCGCAATATCATGACGCATTCCTCCGGCTTCGAGGAAGTGGCGGCCGACGTGCTGCTCGCCAAGCCCGAGCAGCTTTATCCGTTGCGCGATTATCTCGTGAAGCACATGCCGGAGCGTATCTTCCCGCCCGGCAAGGTGGTGGCCTATTCGAACTACGCGACAACCATGGCCGGCTATATCGTCCAGCGCGTCTCCGGCGAGAAATTCGACAGCTATATCGCCAACCACATCTTCAAGCCGCTGAACATGGCGCATTCCAGCTTCACGCAGCCGCTACCGCCCGCGCTGCTGAAGGACGTTTCCACCGGCTACAAACAGGCCTCCGATCCCACGACGATACCGTTCGAAGTGGTCGAGCCCGCGCCGGCCGGTTCGCTTTCGTCCACGGCCACGGACATGGCGCTCTTCATGATGGCGCATCTGAACGGCGGCTCTTATGACGGCGCGCAAATCCTGAAGCCCGAAACCGAAAAAGAGATGCAGTCGCGCAACTACACCTTGGCGCCGGAACTGCTCAACGGTTTCAACCTCGGTTTCTATGACGAGAACCGCAACGGCCACCGCATCATCGGCCATGCCGGCGACCTGGAGGCATTCCACAGCGACCTGCACCTGATCACCGACGCCCATGTCGGCATCTTCATGTCGTTCAACAGCCTGGGCAAGGAAGGCGCGGCGGGTTCGCTCCGCACCGCGGTGTTCCGCAGCTTCCTGGACCGCTATTTCCCCTTCACGCCGCCGGATGAGAAGACGGTGGCCGATCCGAAGCCGGATGCGGCGAAGGTGGCGGGCTATTATGTCGCCAGCCGCCGCAAGGAATCCGCGCTGCGCCTGCTGTTCCAGCTGGGCCAGGCGCAAGTGACGGCGCTGCCGGACGGCCAGATCACAGTCGATGCCTTCAAAGACGAAAGCGGCGCGGTGAAGAAATGGCGCGAGGTCGGCCCGTTGCTCTATCGCGAGGTGGGCGGCCAGACGCATCTGAAATTCGTCACCACCGCGGATGGCGGCATCGATTATCTGGCGACGGACGATTTCCTGCCCGTCGAACTGCTCCAGCGTACGCATGGCCTTGAGCAGCTGGTGTGGCTGAAGAATCTGGGCCTCGGCACCATCGCGATCTGTGCGCTGACGGTGTTCATCTGGTTCGGCGGCTGGATCGTACGCCGCCGCTTCGGCCGTCCGCTGGAAATGACGGTGCAGCAATCCCGCCTGCGTCTCGCCTCGCGCCTCGGCGCGGTGCTCTATCTCGCCGTGGTGGGCGGCTGGGTCGCGCTGATCTCCGCCATCTCGTCCGACGAGCAATTGCTGTTCAACGGCGGCCTCAATGGCTGGATGCTGCTGCTCTTCTGCCTCGGCGTTGTGGCGATCCTGGGCGGCGTGGCGATGGTGGCCAACGGCGTGCTGCGCGCGCTGGGCGGTCCCGGAAAATGGCTGGTGCGCATCGGCGATCTGGTGCTGGCGCTAGCTGGCCTTTATGGCCTATGGGCGATCTTCGATTACGGGCTGGTCAACTTCAACATGAACATCTGATGCGCCGCTTTCTCACACCGCTCGCGCTCGGTGCGCTGCTCGCGTTCGCGACGAATGCAGCCATCGCCGCGCCGCCGCCCGATCTCGACGGCTTCGTCGCCAAATCGATGAAGATGTTCGGCCCGCCGGGCATGACGGTGGCCATCGTCGAGAACGGCAAGCCGGTCTTTGCCAAAGGCTATGGCGTGCGCCGGATGAACACGAACGAGGCGGTGGACGCGCACACGGTCTTCCCCATCGGCTCGGAGACGAAGGCTTTCACCGCCACGGCGATCGCCATCCTGGTCGATGAAGGCAAGCTCAAATGGACCGACCGGGTAGTGGACAAACTGCCCGGCTTCCAGATGTACGATCCTTACGCCACCGCGCATATGACGGTGCTGGACTTGCTCACACATCGCAGCGGATTGGGGCTGGGTGAGGGCGATTTGCTCATCGTGCCCTCCACCACGCGCTCGCGCGCCGATATCGTGCATGCGCTGCGCTACCTGAAGCCAGTCACCGGTTTCCGCGAGACTTTCGCGTACGACAACATCCTCTACATCGTGGCTGGCGCGCTGGTGGAGTCGGTGTCTGGCGAGACATGGGAGAAATTCGTCGAGCAGCGCATCTTCGCGCCCATCGGCATGAAGGATGCGCTCACCGCTTACGACAAGAATGCGAAGAACGGCGTGGCGCTGCATGCGCGCATGGATGGCCCGGTGATCGGCGAGGGGCCGCTCAGCGTGCTGGAGCACGGGCTAGAGGGTGTGGCCGCGGCGCCCTGCGGCGCTATCAACGCCAGTGCCGTGGACATGACCTTGTGGATGCAGGTGCAACTCGCGCATGGCAAGCTGCCGAACGGCAAGCGGCTCTATAGCGAAGCGCAGGCACGCATGTTGTGGACGCCGCAAATTGTCGTCTCCGCGGATTCCTTCGGCATGGTGGCGCAGGCCCTGGAGCCGATCACGCCGAAATTCCAGGATTATGCGCTGGGCTGGTTCATCGAGGACTATCATGGCCACATAGTGGTGGAACACACCGGCGCGGTACTGGGAGGCGTGGCGGCGCTCTACTTGATCCCGGAGAAGAACATCGGCATCGCCACGATGATCAATTCGGAAGACGGCGCCGCCCGCCGCGCCGTGGCCTATCATCTGGTCGACTACTATCTGGGCCTGCCGCAACAGGATTGGAACGGCATGCTCAAGACCATCATGGACGGTATGATGGCAAGGGGCGAGAAAGCGGTGAAGAACACGCCGCAGACGGTGCATCCCAACACGAAGTCGTCGCTGCCGATGGCGTCTTACGCGGGCGTCTATCGCGACCCATGGTACGGCACCGCCACGATCTCCAATCGCAATGGTGGGTTGTGGATCAGTTTCGACAAGACGCCGCGGATGGAAGGCCCGCTCACCCATGTGGCGGACGACACGTTCAAAGCGGTGTGGGGCGAGCGGATCGTCGAGCCTGCTTATGTGACCTTCACCATCGCCTCCGGCAAAATCGCCAAGCTCGACATGCGGCCCGTCTCGCCCATCGCCGATTTCAGCTTCGACTATCAGGACTTGCACTTCACCCCTGCGAAGTAAGCGCACCATGCGATCAGACGACGAGTTTGCTCACGGGAAGCCGCGCCTTGGGATGCTGTTTCTGCTCTGGCGCCACGCCGAGGCGGAAGGCGGTGATGAGGCGGCGGTTCTCGGGCATGTGGAACTCGCGGGTGATGGTGGCTAGCGCTTCGGCGTCGTCGGCCAGAACGGTCATCGGCGCGGCGGAGAGGCCGAGCTTCGTGAATTCGAGCCACAGCCGGTAGAAGCGGCGGCCAGTGTCGAGCGCGCTTTCCGTGGCGGGGCGGTGGAACAGCGCGACGGCTTGCGAAGAGCGCACGACCGGAGCCTCGGCCACGAACAGGCGCGCGGCGCCGAGGCTGTCCAGGAATTCGAACAGGCCGGGTTTGAGGACGATGCCCGCCCCCACGGCCTCGATGGGCGACATCGCCATGGCTTCGGCGTTGAGGCCGTCCAGCGCCCAATGCGGATCGTTGCGCGACAGGCGCATCCAGGACACCAGCTCGGCGCGGAAGGCCTTGTTGCGGAAAGTGCGCAGGCTCGCTTCGTCGTTGAGCTGCGCGAGGCGGCCCACGCCGTCCGGATTGGAAACCAACGTTACGTCGCCGGCTTGGAGTTCGCCGCTGCGGTTGTCCGCGCGCGGGAACGCGCCGCGATAGGTGCGCCGGGTCCGGATGTGATCGTGCAGCGAGTCCGATGGCTCGGTGGGGCTCAAGGTGAGGCGGCCGACCGTGCGAAATACGCCATCGGACGCATCGGGCGGCGACAGCGTGGTGGCCCATCCTTTGGCGGCGCAGGCCAGTGCAAAGCCTTCGATGGCGGCGCCGTGGCTGACGGCGGCGTCACGGCCGGTCGGGTCGCCGACGAGGAGCCGGCGGGCGGTGTCTTCCAGCACGAGGACCGATCCGTCCGGGTTCAGGCGCCAGCGCGTCGGCTGGGTGTTGTGAACGCTGGGCGCCAGATTGGCTTGTGCGACCAGCGCGGTGAATTCCTCCGGCGTCATGGCGTCTCCCGCGCCGCGACCGCGGCGAGCTTGTGGAAGAGGGCGAGGGCGATCTCGACGCCCGGATCGGCGCCGGGCAAAGCGAGAAGCGCGATGCGCAGTGGCGCGCGCGAAATCATCACCACATGGCTGGCCTCGCTGCGCGACAATAGATCGCCGAGTTCCTCGCGCGCGCGCTCCGGGACACCGTCCTGGAGTGCCACGCGAGTCCACACCGCGCGGGCGGCCATCGCTTCGCCCAGGCCGGGCGCGTCATATTCCGCGAGCATATCGCCTTCCGCGATGCGCAGATCGGCGAGCAGCGGCTGGCGGGCGAGGCTGTTCAAGAACGCGTCGAGAGTGCTGGTGTCGGCATTCGCGAGCGCGTGCGTGAATTCCTGCAGATGGCGGCCCACGCTTCCGCGGCGTATCGTGAGCATGGCATTGGCGGCCAACAACAGGGATAGCAGAATGGCGCCCAGTCGGAATTGATCGGCGGCGCCGTGTAGCGCCAGCGGCATGGCGAGCAACAGCGCCGCGAGCGCGGACGCCGCGCCCATGATGAGAACGTCGCCCAAGACGCCCGTGACCTCGCGCCGCGTGCTGGGATTGGCGCCGAGCACCGAGGCGACCGCTGCGCAGCCTATGCCGCTCACTCCCACGGCGGCTGAGGGAAGAAAGTCGGTTGCGCTCAACGCCGTAAGCAGCGAGCCCGAGGCGATGAGCGCCAGCACGCCGGCATTCTCCTGCCGTGACAGCGAGGTACGGTCGCGCAACAGCAGCAGTGCGAGCACACTGAGCAGCGAGAGGATGACATACCCGCCGAGCCACCATGTCGCGACCGGCGAAAGTCCCTCAGCCGCGATGATGGCGATCGCCATGGCGAGTGCGCCGGCTGTCACCAGGATTTTCAGCGGCCATGGCGCGTGGCGGCGCAGGATGCCTTCCGCCAGAAGCAGCGCCGCCAGCGGCAGAATGCAGGCGACGATCAGGGCGAGCAGGTGCAGGAGCGTGCTGCCGAGCACGTAATAAGCGGTGCGCGCCGCGAAGAGCGCGAAGATGCCGCCGAACGCGAAGCATAGTCGCGTCGTGAGCGCGGAGCCGGGCCTTCGCCGCGCGACAGCGGCCACGGATGCGCCCAGGGTCAGCGCCGAGAAGCCGTCGATCAGCGCTTGTGCGGCGAGCCGCGTGAGCATCATCCGGCCAATCTGCGCGCCAGAAAGCGGCGCACCGCGAAGCCTTTCGCGGCGGCTATCGGCGCCCAAAGCGGCTGCTCGACACGTGGATGATAGACATTGAAGAACCAGCCGCGATGATCCGTGCGCGATGTGCGGCCCATCACGGCCTGCAGCGCTTCGTACGCCATCAGGTTACCGGTGGTGATCACCATGGGTGCGAAGGACATGCGCGAGCGTTTGCCTGCCGCCACCTCCGCCGCCGCGTCGAGATCGACATGGAAAGCCGCCGAGGAATTGGTGAGCACATATTCCAGCTCTTTGAGGAACGCGCCGCGGATCTCCAGCTGGCTCAGCTTGTCCCAATCCTTGCCGCGTGTGGGATAGTTGAGGCGCTCTTCCGGTCGCGGTGCCGTGGGCCGAACTAAGGTGACGGAGGGCAGTGGCGCGACATAGGCATCGATCACCGTGGCGCCCGCATCCCGCGCGACGCGGTAGAGATGCACGGTGGCCGCGATGTCGTCGCAGCCGTTCACGATCACGGGGTAGCGCCGCGCGATGTCCGGCAGCTTCGCCGTCCATTCCGCGCCGAAAACTTCCAGTTCGATGTCCGGATTGATGCGCCGGATCGCGGCGGCCGACGCGACGGCTTTCTCCTGACCGATGGTGTCGAGATTGGCGAAGACTTGCCGGTTGAGGTTGGAAACCTCAAACCGGTCGATGTCGGCGATGGCGAGCTTGCCCACGCCCGCACGCACCAGCGACGCGACGCAGGCACCGCCCATGCCGCCCACGCCGGCCACGAAGATTCCACCAGTGCGCAGCCGCGCCTGTTCAACCTCGGTGACGAAGCCGAAATTTCGCGTCGTGAAGGTTTGGTAGTCGAAGGTCATGGCGTGGGTGTCTGTGATTTGCGCGGGCGAAGTGTGCCCCAGGATTGCCGGTCGGAAAACCAATAGAGCGCGGGCAAAACGGCCGAGCGCACCGCGAAGATCACCAACCATCCGGCCAGCCACGGCGCGCTACGGGGTCTTGCGATGCGCGACAGGTAGCGAACGGCCGAATCCATGTTGATCTGGCCAATCTGCAGGAAATCGTCGCCGCGCGCGTAATCGAGTTCGCGGGCGCACATCGCGTTGTAGGCGTCTTTGCGGTGCTTGGCGGCCTGGTCGAAGGTCTTTTTCAGATCGTCGCTGCCGCCCGTGTAGGAATCCAGGATGATGGAGCGTGTTTCATCGAACAGAGCCTCGTCACCAACACCGAACACATGGCGGTGGCGGGCCATGATCTGACGCGCCAAGGTGCGATGCACGAAGCCGGGGCCGGTGGTGCGTTCCGGCGTGGGGAAGACGCGGTCGAAAGTCTCCGCCACCATGCCGAACACGGCGGGCACTTGTGTCACGTTCGATAGCCAGAGCGGGCGGCATTGGCGGCGCAGGAACAGCAGCACGCAGGTGAGGCCGTAAAGCAGCTCGGACATGCCGCGCCCGCGCGAGGCGGGATCGACCATCACAAGGCCCAGATGCAGCATCTCGACGGGTTGCCCGGCCAGCGACACATCCATCAGCGCCAGCGCGTTGAACGCCACCGGCGCACCCGTGCGCGTGTCGTGCACCACGGTGACGACGGAGTTCTCCATGCGCTCGCGCTCGCCGCCGATCACGCCATATTCGAGATCACCGTCGCTGAGTACGCTTCGTGCCACGCGCTTGAGATCGGCGCAGAGCGCGGCTTGCGCGTCCGGCGATAGCGACAGACCGGGGCGCTCCACGATGCGCAGCTTCAGCCCGCCGCCCACGCGGATGGTCATGTTGAGGTAGCGGCGATTGGGCATGGTCACGCGGCCGCGCGGGCCAGTCTGCGGGCGAGCGGTCCGCCCGGGCGGCGCAGCCACAGTTCGGCGATGAGGAGGCCTTCGCCCTGTCCCATCCAGAAGACGAGCGCCAACGCCCTATGCGGCTCCATGCCGAGGACCGGGACTAGCAGCGGAACATAGAGGCGCGATAGTGTGATGCCGATGGTCATCGCGGTGGCGCGCAGCACCCAGGCTTCGTGCTGCACGATGTCCCGGCGGCGGATCGCGCTCCACGCCATGGCAACGCAGAACAGGATCGCCGTCATCCAGACGATGTTGGGGATCACGCCGGCAAAGCCCGCGAAGGGATAGACGATTGCGCTCACCACGCCCGAGATTGGCAGGATGACAAGGCAGGCCAGCGCCACATAGCCGAGGATGCGATGCGCGCGGCGATAGCTGTTGCGGAAGCGGGGCCAGAATTGCAGCGCCGCGATCAGCACGAAGACCGTGCCCAATATGGCATGCGCGTGGATCAGCAGCGGGAAGTGCTCGAAATTGCCGAGCTGTTCGTCGGCATAGACCTTGCCGGAAAAGGTGGCGACGCTGGCCACCTGATCGGGAAACGGGATCAGCACATTGGTCAGCGCGATGCCGAGCGCGCCGAGGCCAAGGCCGATGAGCAGCAGAGGCGGCAGCCAACTCCGCACCGGCCGTCTTGCTACCGCATGTTCCGCAGCCGACACCTTCGATTCCCTTCGACGCCCGAGTCAAGTCAACCAAGAATGCCATGTAAAAGAGGATTTGTGGCGAGAATAGAGCGGCCGCGCCTCACCGCGAGGCGCAACTGTGTTCGAAATTAGGCCAGTCAATTCGCTTTTCGCGCCGTGATGAGTACCGCGATCTCATCGGTGCGCGGGTTGAGAAAATCCAGGCGCACGCGGCCGTCCGCTGTCGTGCTGATCTGCGCGGGCACGGTGGAGTTGGTGAGCATCCAGCCCGCGGGCAGGACCACCGCGTTGGCGGGGCGGCCGAAGGTGCGGTCGAACACCAGCTCGTCGCCGTCCAAGCGATAGCGGCCGGCATCCGTGTAGGTTTCCGACATGCGCAGGCGGATCGATTGACCCTGTTTCAGTGGCTTGAAGGGGAAAACCACGATCTCGGTGTCGGGCGTGATGGCTGGCAGGTCGGGATCGCTGATGCCGGCGGCGGTGATCGCGTCGCCCTTCAGGATCTGCGCCGGCAGCGTCTCGCCGGTGTCGAGATTGCGCGCGGAGGGGTTCGCCGCGGCGCTGCCGGTGCGCACCACGTTGATGTAACGCTGCGTTCCGGGCCGCTCCTCGGTGTAATCGTGATAGAGGTCGAAGGTGTGGGTCTCAGGCTGGCGCAGATAATAGACGATGTCGCGCGTCTGCGCGGCGCGCTCTTCGATGCGATCCTTCATGCTGGACGGCGCGGCGGGCAGGTGCATCGGCCGCGCGGTAAGCTTCAGCGGCGCTTCGGCGGGCGTGTTGTTGAGGAAGCTGATGCGGATGCGGCCATCGGCTTCCTGCGCCACCTGGACAGGATAGTTGCAGGCGACGAGGCCGTAGCCCGGCGGCAGCACCACGGCGTTGCGCTTGATGCCGAGGCCGCGGTCGAACACGATGGTGTCGCCGTCCTGATAATAGCTCTTGGGATCGGCATAGGTCTTTTCGATGCGGATCCGTCCTTCGCCGCCATCGGGCGGAACGGGGCGCGCCAGCTTCACGCGGATATAGTCCGTCGCGGCATCGGCATCCGGCAGGCCGTCGGCCTTCGCCGCGTCGCCGGACACCACCTTGAAGGACAGCGGCTTGCCGGTGGCGCGGTCCGTCACGCTCTCATCCGTCGCAACGCTGCCCTTGCGGATCGGATTGAAGAACGCGGTCGCACCGGGGCGGATGGCGGTGATGTCGTAGAGGATGCGGAATTTTCCGGAACCGGGCGCCAGAAGCTCGTAGCGCGTATAGCCATTGGCTTCCTGCGGTGTCTCCACCGGCTGCGGCGGCGCGGCGCTCAGGGCGCCACCGGCGCATAAGAGTGTAACGGCCAGAATCCCGGCCGAGACTCCCGCTTGGATTTTCCCCATAGTATCCTCCCGCGTCGCGTCGAGCATGAAGCCGGAGCGGGGCTGTTGCAACGGGAGCCGGGAATTGTCTGACGCCACACCATCGGTTCTGGATACGCGGCGGGACCAGATGTTCCCCACGCTCGCGGCGGCCGAGATCGACAGGCTGCGCCGGTTCGGCGAGGAGCAGCGCTTCAAGACAGGCGACCTCCTCGCGCGCGCGGGCGAGGCGACCAGCGGGTTGCTGATAATCCTTTCCGGCAGCGTGAAGGTGGCGCCGCATGATCGTCCCGACGAACCCATCGTCACCTATGGCACGGGCAGTTTCCTGGGTGAGTTGGCGCAGTTGTCCGGACAGCCTTCGCTGGTCGATGCCGTGGCGCTTTCGGATGTCGAGGTGGTGAAGATTTCACCGCAGCGCCTGCGCGAATTGATCGTGGCGGAGGCCGAGATCGGCGAGCACATCATGCGGGCGCTGATATTGCGCCGCGTGGGCCTGCTGGAGCGCAATGTCGGCGGCCCGATCATCGTGGGCCGGGCGGACAATCGCGATGTGCTGCGGCTGGAGAACTTCCTCACCCGCAGCGGCCATCCGCATCAGCGGTTGGATCCGGATACGGACTCCTGCGCAAAGGTTCTGCTGGAGCGTTTCGCCGTCAAGCCGAACGAATTGCCCATCGTGCTCTGCGTCACCGGCGACCTGCTGCGCAATCCGAGCGAGAACCAGCTCGCGCGCTGCATCGGGCTCACCCATGCGCTGGATGCGACGAAGGTCTATGACGTCGCCATCGTGGGCGCGGGCCCCGCGGGTCTCGCGGCCGCGGTCTATGCGACGACGGAGGGGCTCTCCGTCATCGTGCTGGATTGCCGGGCGTTCGGCGGGCAGGCGGGCGCGTCGGCGCGGATCGAGAATTATCTGGGCTTCCCCACCGGCATTTCCGGCCTCGCGCTGATGGCGCGCGCCTACAATCAGGCGCAGAAATTCGGCGCGGAGATGGCGATCCCCGAGGAAGTGCAGGCGATGACGGAGGATATGTCGTCCGGCGCACGCTGCTATGTGCTGGAGATTCAAGGCGGGCAGACGATCCGCGCTCGCGCTGTCGTGGTGGCGAGCGGCGCGGAATATCGCCGGCTCGACGTCTCCAACCTCAGCGAGTTCGAAGGCGCCCATGTGCATTATTGGGCCTCGCCGCTGGAAGCGCAGCTTTGCTCCGGGCAAGAGGTGGCGCTGGTCGGCGCGGGCAATTCGGCGGGGCAGGCAGCCGTCTATCTCGCGACGCAGGCGAAGAAAGTCTGGATGATCGTGCGGGGCAAGAGCCTGGACGCCACCATGTCACGCTATCTCTGCGACCGCATCGCGGCCCAGCCGAACATCGAAGTGCTCACCGGCACCGAAGTGGTGGCGCTGGGCGGCAACGGCGGCATGCTGGATACGGTCACGTGGCGCGACCGCAAGACGGGCGCGGAAGTGGTGCGCGACATCCGCCATCTCTTTTTGCTGATCGGCGCCGCGCCGAACACGGTGTGGCTCGCGAAATCGGATATCGCGTTGGACAACAAGGGTTTCGTGCACGCCGAAGCCTTCTCTGGCGAAGGACATTTCCCGCTGGAGACCAGCCGGCCCGGCATTTTCGCCATCGGCGATGTACGTTCTGGCTCGGTGAAGCGCGTCGCCGCGTCGGTGGGCGAGGGCGCGCAGGTCGTGGCCGCGATCCACGCCTATCTCGCCGCCAATGGCGCGGCCAATGAGATCGTCAATCCGGCAGGAGGCTCTGTCCATGTCTGACACATGCTCGCATCTCAACACGATCCGCACGGTGACGCCCAGTGCACTGGGTTGCGAGGAGTGTCTGAAGATCGGCTCGGAATGGGTGCATCTCAGGCTCTGCCGGGAATGCGGCCATGTCGGCTGCTGCGATGACTCGCCTCACAGGCATGCGACCAAGCATTTCCACAAGACGAAGCACCCCATCATCGAGGGCTACGATCCGCCGGAAGGCTGGGGCTGGTGTTATGTGGATGAGATGATGGTCGATCTGCCCAACACCACGCCGCATAACGGGCCGATCCCGCGCTACGTGTAAAGAGCGTCACCAGGCGTTGGCGCGGCGTTCCCATTCGAGCGCGGAGCGGATGATGGCGTCGAGATCCTCGTGGCGCGGCGTCCAGGCGAGTTCGCTCTTGAGACGGCTGGGATCGGAGATGACGCTGGCGGCATCTCCCGGACGGCGCGGCTGTTCCCGCACGGCGAGTTTCTTTCCAGCGACCTTTTCCATCGCGCCCACGATCTGGCGCACGCTGAGGCCGCGCCCGTAGCCGCAATTGTAGGTGCGGGACTGCGATCCGGCTTTCAACGCATCCAGCGCCAGCACATGCGCGTCGGCGAGGTCGCTGACATGGATGTAGTCGCGCACGCCCGTGCCGTCGGGCGTGTCGTAATCCGTGCCGAACACGTCCAGATGCGGGGCGCGGCCCAGCGCCACCTGGCAGGCCTTCTTGATCAGATGCGTGGCGCGCGGCGCGGATTGTCCGGTCCGGCCCCTGGCGTCGGCGCCGGCCACGTTGAAATAGCGCAGCACGATGTGCTGGAAGCCGGGATAGGCGCGTGACGCATCTTCCAGCATCCATTCCGTCATCAGCTTGGAGCGAGCGTAAGGGCTGATTGGGTCCTTCACCGCATCCTCGGCCAGCGCCGTTTCGCTGCCCATGCCGTAAACCGCGGCGGTGGAAGAGAAGATGAAGTGCTTCACGCCGCCAGTCACGCAGGCTTCCATGAGCGTGCGCGAGGCCGCCGTGTTGTTCTTGTAGTAAGCCAGCGGCTGCGCCACGGATTCCGGCACGATGATGGAGCCCGCGAAATGGATGACGCTGTCCACGCCGTGATCGGCGATCAGTTTGGCGACAAGCGCCTCGTCCTGGATGTCGCCTTTGACGAGGGTGGCCTTCTCGCTGACCAGGGCGGCCACGCCGGTGGAGAGATTGTCGAGCACGACGACCTGCTCGCCGCGGTCCGTCAGGGCGTACACCGTGTGGCTGCCGATGTAGCCCGCGCCTCCGCAAATCAGGACCGTCATTTCCGAGATTTTCCGATTCGATACGCGAGCAACCCGGTCCGGTTCTAACGTCTGGGACCCGCTTCGCGCAACACGTGCCGGGTTCCCTAATCCGCGGAAACCGGGGGACCGCCGCCGCTATAGGCGCGCCGCGCCAGCCAGATCACGCCGATCATGGCGATGCTGAGCCAGCCGGAAATCCAGAACAGGTCGTCGGAGGCCAGCAGATAGGCCTGGGTGGTCAGCGAACGGAGCAATACGCCATAGGCCTGCAGATCGGTGAAGCCTACATGGTGCAGATGGTCCAGCGCCTGCTGCATGGTGGGGCTGTAGGCGCTGGAGGCATCGGCGAGGCGGCTCTGGTGCAGCGCCTCGCGCCGGTCCCACATGGTTGTGGTGATGGAGGCGGCGAAGCCGCCCGCCGTGATGCGGGTGAAGTTGGAAATGCCTGAGGCGGACGGGATGCGCTCGGGGCGTATGCCGTCCAGCGAGATGGTCAGCATGGCGACGAAGAAGGTGCTCATGGCGACGCCTTGCACCATCAGCGGCCAGACGAAATCCCAGAAGCCGGCATCGTTGGTGTAGCCCGCGCGCATGAAATAGGAGATCGCGAAGGCGACGAAGGCCACGGTGGCCAGGATGCGCGCATCGACCCGCGACATGAATCGCGCCGCGATGGGCGTGAGCAGCACGGCCACCACGCCGCTGGGCGCCGCCACCAATCCGGCCCAGGTCGCCGTGTAGCCGACATTGGTCTGCAGCCACAGCGGCAACAGCAGCACATTGGCGAAGAACACGGCATAGCCCAGGCAGAAGGCGATGGTGCCCAGTGCGAAATTGCGATGGCGGAAGAGCGAGAGGTCGACCACGGGATATTTCTCGGTCATCTCCCAGATGATCCAGGCCACAAAGGTGACGGCGGCGACGAGCGCCTCGATCACGATGATGGGGTTGGAGAACCAGTCCGCATCCTTGCCGGTGTCCAGCATGACCTGCAGCGAGCCGACCCAGATGATGAGCATGCCCAAGCCGACCGTGTCGATGGGCAGCTTGCGCGTGGGTGTTTCGCGGTTGGAGAGGTTGCGCCAGCAGAAGAAGGCGGTGACCAGGCCGACGGGAACGTTGATCAGGAAGATCCAGCTCCAATGGATGTTGTCGGAGATATAGCCGCCCATGATGGGCCCCAGGATCGGCGCGACAAGCGTGGTGATGGACCAGATGCCCAGCGCGGTTGAACGTTTGTCCGGCGGGAAGATGGAGATGAGCAGCGCCTGCGAGCCCGGGATCATCGGGCCGGACACCGCGCCTTGCAGGATGCGGAAGAGGATGAGGACGTTGAGATTCCACGCCATGCCACAGAGAAACGAGGCGGCGGTGAAGGCCAGCACGGCGAAAACGAACGTGCGCACCACGCCGTAACGCCCCATCAGCCAGCCGGTCAGCGGCACCGCCACGCCGTTCGACACGGCGAAAGAGGTGATGACCCAGGTGCCCTGATCGGTGGAGGCGCCGAGATTGCCGGCGATGGTGGGCAGCGAGACGTTGGCGATGGTCGTGTCCAGCACCTGCATGAAGGTGCCGAGCGCCAGCGCCAGCGCGGTGATGCCGAGCTGCATCCCCTTCATCGGGGGGAGTGCGGCGCCGGGTGCGCTCACGGGATCAGGCTCCGTTTTGCGTGAGGATGCGGTGGATCAGGGCGTCGGTCTCCGGGCCGCCATCGCCGCCCGCATCGCCGCGCATTTCCAGCATCGTCGCGCTGGAACCAATCGACGAGCCGGAGCTGTCGCGCACATCGACGCTGACGTCGACAGAGAGACCGATGCGCAGCGGATGGTCGCGCAGCTCTTTCGGATCGAGCGCGATGCGCACCGGCACGCGCTGCACGATCTTGATCCAGTTGCCCGACGCGTTCTGCGGCGGCAAAAGCGCGAAAGCACTGCCGCTGCCCGCGCCAAGGCCCTGAATCTTGCCGTGATAGGTGACGCTGCCGCCATAGATATCGGCCGTGACGGTGACAGGCTGGCCGATGCGCATGTCGGCGAGCTGGCCTTCCTTGAAGTTCGCGTCGATCCACACCGATTGCAGCGGCACCACCGCCATCAGCGGCGTGCCGGGCGCGATCTGCTGGCCGATCTGTACCGTGCGTTGCGCCACCACGCCGTCGACCGGCGCGGTAAGCCGCATGTGACCGAGCACGATGGCGGCCTGACGCAGCCGCGCGATGGAGGCCAGCACATCCGGATTGCTGGCGACGGCCGTGCCCTGCACGGTGGCCTGCGCCTGCGCGAGATTGCTTTCAGCGGCCTTCACGGTGGCATCCGAACTCGCCACCGCATCGCGCGCATGGCCGAGCTCCTCGGCGGAGACGGCGTTGCCGGCGGAGGCGCGGCGGCGGTAATCGTGCTGCGCCTGGGTGAGGGCGACTTGCGCCGCGTTCAATTGCGCGCGGGCCTGGCTCACCTTGGAGAAATCCGTGCGCACCTGGCGCACCGTGTGGGCGAGGTCGGCCTCGGCCGCTTCCATCGCCACTTGCGGCTTGATGGGATCAAGCTCGATGAGGAGTTGGCCGCGCTTCACGCTCTGCGTATTGTCGGCATGCAGCGCCAGCACCGTGGCGTTCTCGCGGCTGGTGATGGAGACGACGTCGCCGCCGACATAGGCGTCGTCGGTGCTCTGGAAATAGCGGGCGTAGAGCAGGTAATAAAGCCCGTAGAGCACCACGCCCACCACCACCACGACGGCGAGGATGGTGAGGAGGCGCCGGCGGCGGCTGTTGTCCGGCGCAGGCTGGTTTGCGGCGTGTGCGGTGTCGCTCATTTCGTGTCGTCCTGAGAAGCGTGGAAGCCGCCGCCCAGCGCCATCAAAAGCGAGACGCGGGCGGAAGCGGTGTCTGCGGAAAGCGCGGCCCATTGGCGCTGCGCCTGGATGAGGATGGCCTGCGCGTCCAGCGCGTTCTGCTGTGGGTTCAGTCCACTGCGATAGCGCTTCACGGCGAGATCGAAGCTCGTTTGCGCGGCGGAGAGCGCGGTGCGCTGCTGCGCCGCCTGATCCTGGATGGAGCGCAACTGGGTGATGCTGTCCGACGTCTGCTTCACCGCGTTGACGACGGCCTGGTTGTAATCGGCGACGGACTGGTCGAGATCGGCCGTGGCGCCCGCGAATTGCGCGCGCAACGCGCCCGCGTCGAAGATCGGCAGATGGATCGCCGCGCCCGCGCCATATTGCTGGGCAGCACTGGAGAACATCGGGCTCAACCCGATGGCAGCCCAACCGGCAAGGCCCAGCAGATTGACATCGGGATAGAACGCCTTGCGCGCCACTTCGCGGCCGGAGAAGGCGGCTTCGATGCGCGCTTGCGCGGCCGCGATGTCGGCGCGGCGGGCGAGGAGGTCGGCGGGCAGCGTGTCGGGCAGCGCGAGCGCCGCATCGTTCAGCTTCGGCCGCGTGATGGCGTAGGCATCGGCGCCGCGGCCCATCAGCGCCGCGATCTGGTGCACGGCGATGTCGCGATTGGCCTTGGCGAGAATGAGATCCTCGCGCGCCATGGCGAGCAGTGCTTCGGCCTGTTTCTGCGAGGCCAGCGTATCGAGCCCCGCGCGCACGCGTCCGCCGGTGAGCGCGTACACGCCCTCGCGCTGTTTCACGGCCTCTTCCGCCGTATCGATCAGCGCATAGGCGCGCGACAGTGCGATATAGGATTGCGTCACCGAGCCCGCGAGCAGCAGGCGCGCGGCGGTGGCATCGAGACCGGCGGCTTTCGCGGTGGCGGAGGCGCGGTCGATACCGGCCTGCTCCTTGCCGAAGAGGTCGAGCGACCAGGAGAGATTGGCCTGGACTGTTCCGATCCATCGCATGGTGCCGCCATAGGGCGGCGGGTAGATGTAGTCACCACTGAAGCGCTCGCGCGTCTCGTTGCCGTCCAACGTTACTTGCGGATAGGTGGCCGCCCGACTGGCCGAGAGCTGCGATTGCGCCGCGCGCAAGCGGGCGAGAGCGGAGGCGAGCGAGGGATTGCCCTTCAGCGCCTGGTCGACGAGGGAATCGAGCTGCGGATCGCCGAAGGCTTTCCACCAGTCATCCGCGATCCGCGGAGTTTGCGTGGCGCCGAGGCCCAGCGCCTCGGGCTTCAGCGCGACTTCGCTGGGCGTGGTGGAGGGTGCGGAGACGCAAGCGGCCAGCGCGCTGGTGAGCAGCAGGATGGCGAGAAGTTTCTTCATGATGCGGCCTTCAAATTCGCGACAGGCTGTGCCTCAATGAGGCCGATCATCCGCGTCATAAGCGAGATCAGGAGCTCGAGCTCCTCATGTGTGAAATGGCCGTCCAAAGTCTTGTTCCAGAACGCGATAAGGCGCGGCGTCAGCGACTTCGCCAGCGCCTTGCCGGCGGCCGTGATCTCCAGATGGACGACGCGGCGGTCCTTTACGCTGCGGCGGCGCACGATCAGGCCACGCTTCTCCATCTGGTCGACCAGACGCGTGATGGCGCCGGTGTCGTGGTCCATGTGGCGGGCGACTTCCGCGCAGGTGGCGGCGATGCCGTCTCGCACCGAAACCAGCACCACCCATTGGGAGAAGGTGAAATCCGCATCCGCGAAGAGCGCCTCGGCACGCGGTATGAGCAGATTGTGCAGCCGCCGGGCCAGATAGCCGATCGATCGCTTGCACTCGAAATTCTCGGGACGGTACAAAGGTTTGGTCATTGCCGCCTCAGTTACTGTCCAAACAATATCTGCCTAGGCAGTGATATTGTCAAGGGTAACCGCTTCTTCCTTGATCGTCATGGCCGGGCTTGTCCCGGCCACCCATACCCTCGGTGGGAAAAGTAAGAGTAATGACCGTCATTATCTTTTTCTGCAAAGACCGCGTTTATGGGTGGCCGGGACAAGCCCGGCCAAGACGGTAATGGGGTTGTGGGTTTGGTGTGAAAACGGAAACGGGCATCGCGCTTTGCGCGCGATGCTCGCCGGGGATGACAACCGGAACTCAAAGGCTCTTCAAATACTCCACCAGCGCCCAGCGCTGCTCATCGGTGATGGGCTTCAAGGTCGTGCCGTCCGGCCGGGTGAAGGGCACGTTGCCGTAATCGTGGCCGACGTTGGAGTTGCCCGGCTGGGTGGTGAGGAAGTTGAAGCCGTTATAGCCGGCGCTCTTGAAGCCCACTTTCACCGGATCGAACTCGCGCGAGCCCACCAGGAAGGTCTTGGGCCGCTGATCGGGCGGGAGCAGCAGGTCATACAGCGTCGGCACCGAGCCGTTGTGCAGATACGGCGCCGTCGCCCAGATGCCGTCCAGCGCGCGGCCCTTGTAGGCGCGGATGGAGGCCAGCGGATCCTGCGTCGTGTCGGGATGGTACGCGCCCGACTTCATCGAGGCTTTGATGTTGTTGTTGCTGACGGAGGTGATGAGGTCGCTCGCCCAGTTGACGAGGCGCGCGCCGAACCAGCGGTCCGGATCGGGCGTCGCCACCACGCCGGTGACCGTCTTGACGAGCAGCGCCGCCACCGGCGCCTTGCGCGCGAGCAGCAGATCGCCAGGACCCACGCCGACATAGGCATTGCGCTCGATGCCGGAGAAGCCCTTATAGGCCGCGCTGTTCTTCGCCATCGCGTTGTCGGTGCCCACGACATCCTGCGCCGTCATGGCGGCCACGATGCGACGATCGCCGGCCGTGCGGTTGATGGGTGCGTGGCAACCCGCGCAGTAGTTCTCGAACACCACCGCGCCGGCCGCGACCTTCTTCGGATCGAGCTTGGGCAGGATGGTTTCAGGCCATTTGGGCGAATGCAGGTCTTTGAGCTGCCCCTCGAAGCCCACGAGGTTATGGACGTTGACGGAGGAGTCGTAGGCGATCGGGTGGCTGGTGAAGCCCTGGCCGGTCAGCAGGGCCGAGAGCGTCCAGTGGTGCATCTTGCGGAAGTCCATCGTGCCGAACACGCCGATGACTTCGCCCGTGTTGCGGCCGACCGGGCCTAGCCCCGCATTCGCCACCACGCCGTTCCATTGCAGGTAATCGTGCTGGGTGATGTCCCACAGGAAGGGATAGGAGACGGGCGCGTCCGGCGCGTTGAACACCATGTTGCGGAAATAGAGCACCTGCTTCAGTGAAAGCTTCTCCGCCAGCATCTGCATGAACTTGTCGCGGTCGCCGCCGGTCAGCACCGGCTTCTTCTTCAGCTTGGCGAGATAATCGAGGATGCCGCTCTTCTTGAGATCGGCGGCGGGGATCTTGTTCTCCGCCACCATCTCGCGCAGCGCCGTCTCGAGATCGTCGGCGCTCACGATATATTGCAGAACCTGATTGTAGATGCGGCCGAACGCATCCAGTCGCGCATAACCGTATTTGGTGGAGCTTTTGTTGACGATGCGATAGGCGGTGAGGCGGATCGCATATTTGTGCAGGTCCGCGTCGATGGCCTTGTCGTCGCTATAATGGCCGAGCGCCTTCACATCGCTGAGGAACTTGGCGTGGACGGCGGGGTTGATCTGCGCATCGTTCACGGCGGCGGCGAGGTCGGTGAGGAAGGTGTCCATGTCCGCCATGGCGGGCGCGCCGTCCACGCGGATGGCGGTCTTGTTGTAGACGACCTCGCCTGTGTGGCAGGCCGCGCAGGTGAAGCCCATATAGGCGTGGCCTTTATAGGTGTCCTTCACGAAGCCGATGGGAAGCGCGTCCGGATTGTTGGAGGTCGCGTGCCGCGGCAGGTAGCGGTACTTGTTGTTCATGTTCGCGTCGGAGCGCAGCAGCTGCTGGCTGCCCTTCGCGCGCAACACGAGGAAGAAGTCATAGGGCATCAGGTCGGAGCCCTGGGTGGTGTTGTCGAACCACAGGCTCTCGCGCGGCGTCCAGTTCTGGCCGTCCTTACCGTTGTCGAGATAGACGATTCTGTCGATCTGATCGCCCATGGGATCGGCGCCGGCGACGAGCACCGCGCCGCGGTCGGGCGCGTTGTCCCAGAACGCCCAGTAGTCTTCGATCGAATTGCCGATCCAGGTCAGCACGAAGATCACGACGATGATCTCGACCAGCTTCCAGAACCAGGAAAGCCCGCTGAAATGCGCGCGGCATTTCTTCCACAATCTGCGCAGGAAGTTCATCGCGGTCCCCAATCCCGATTCGACGGGGGACACTCTATACTGGGAGTTGAAGCTTTTGCATTTGATGGTTGTGGAAATCCAAAGAAAAGCGTCTGCAACCGCTAATATTGCCCGGGATCAGACCTTTGCGGTCTGTTCCTTGATGGCGCGCAGGAAAACCTGCCCAAAATCCCGCAATTTTGCCGCGCCGACGCCATGGACGAGGGCGAATTCTCCCTCGTCGCGGGGGCGAAGCTGCGCCATGTCGATCAGGGATTTGTCGGAGAAGATGACGTAAGGCGGCACGCGCCGCTCCTTCGCCAGCCGCAGGCGCACGGCCTTCAGCGCCGCGATGAGGCTCTGGTTCTCGTCGGACTGATCGGCGATGACTTCCGCGCGCGCCTGTTTCTTCGTGCGTTCGCGCGGCAGGATGGGGCGGCTTTCGAACGTGCCGTCGCCGCGCAACAGCGCGTTGCCTTTCTCCGCGATCTCCAGACCGCCATAGCCCTGCAGATCGTGGCGCAGCAATCCGGCGCCGGCCATCTGGCGGATCAGGGATTGCCACTCATCCTTCTTGCGCGCCTTGCCCGCGCCGAAGACGGCCAACGCCGTGTGATGCGGCTGCGTGCGGTCGGTCTGGTTGCCCAAGAGCACATCGATGATATGCGCCGCGCCGAAACGTTCGCCGGTGCCGCGCATGGCCGCCAGCACCTTGCGCGCATCCTCCGTTGCATCGACCAGATTGGCGGGCGCGCGGCAGACATCGCAATTGCCGCACGGCTCGCTCGCCTCGCCGAAATAATCGAGCAGGATCTGGCGGCGGCAGCGCGAGGCCTCGCAATAGGCGAGCAGCAGGTTGAGCCGGCTGTGTTCGCGGCGCTTGCGCTCCTCGCCCGCGTCCTCCTGGTCGATGAAGACGCGGCGCATGCGGATGTCTTCCATCCCGAACAGCATGTGCGCCTCGGCATCGCCGCCATCGCGTCCGGCGCGGCCGATCTCCTGGTAATAGGCTTCCAGGCTACCCGGCATGTCGGTGTGGAACACGAAGCGCACGTCGGATTTGTCGATGCCCATGCCGAAGGCGATGGTCGCCACCATCACGATGGCGGGTTCGGTCATGAAACGGTTCTGGTTGGCCTCGCGCGCGTCCTTGTCCATGCCGGCGTGATAGGCCAGCGCCGTCACGCCGTGCTCGGCCAACAGCTCCGCCGTCTTCTCCGTCTTCTTGCGCGACAGGCAATAGACGATGCCGCTTTTGCCTTTGTGGCGCGCCACGAAGTCGAGGAGCTGGTGGCTGGAATTGCGCTTGCCCTCCACGGTGAGGGAGATGTTCGGCCGGTCGAAGCCCTGCACCATTGTATCGACCGTGTTGCCGAACAATTGCAGCGCGATGTCGGCGCGCGTCGCCTCGTCAGCAGTCGCGGTGAGCGCGATGGCCGGCACGTCGGGGAAGAGCGTGGCGAGCCTGGAGAGCGAGCGATATTCCGGGCGGAACGCCGGTCCCCATTGCGAAATGCAGTGCGCCTCGTCGATGGCGATGAGCCGCACGTCGAGCTTCGACAGTGCGTCCAGCATGCGCTCCGTCATCAGCCGCTCGGGCGCGAGATAGAGCAGGCGCACCTGTCCCGACGCGACGCGACGCCACGAGGCGACATTCTCCTCGCGCCCGCGGGCGGAGTTGATCGTCTCCGCCGCCACACCCGCCAGCCTCAGCGCCGCCACCTGGTCCTGCATCAGCGCCACCAAGGGCGAGACCACGACGGTCAACCCGCCCAGCACCAGTGCCGGCACCTGATAACAAAGCGACTTGCCCGCGCCCGTGGGCATCACGGCCAGCACGTTGCGGCCGGCCAGCAGCGCATCGATCGCCTCTTCCTGCCCGGGGCGGAAGTGATCGAAGCCGAAGACGTCTTTCAGCACCTCGTGCTTGCTGGACGCTTGTGCCTGTCGCTGCGGAAAGCCCATGGGTGATCGAAAATCCGGCCGGTTGACGTATTGTCGGGAGATGCGTGTTGCGCCTAACCTGCCACAGCCGCCGCCGCAGAGCGATGGGCCAAAAAGGCGCGAAGGGGAGAGATATGAACATCCGCACAGCCGGTTTCGCCGGCGTAACGGCCGCTTTGGTCGCGGCGGCCGCGTTGGCCGCGCCTGTAACGAACAGTACGAGCCCCGGCGCGACTGTGGACGGCGCGCGGATCATCAATGCCGATTCGGATCCGGGTGAGTGGCTCTCCCATGGCCGCACCTATTCGGAGCAGCGCTACTCCCCGCTGGACAAGATCAATGCGGCCACTGTGAAGGGCCTGGGCGTCGCCTGGGAATTCCGCACCAACACGGTGCGCGGGCTGGAGACCACGCCGCTGGTCTCCGACGGCGTGATGTTCGTCACCGGCTCGTGGAGCAAGCTTTGGGCGCTGGATGCGAAAACCGGCAAGCAGATCTGGGCTTACGATCCGAAAGTGCCGGGGCAGTGGGGCCGCTTTGCGTGCTGCGATGTCGTCAATCGCGGTGTCGCGCTGTGGAAGGGCTACGTCTATCTCGGCACGCTGGATGGGCGGCTCGTCAAGCTCGACGCCAAGACCGGCAAAGTCGCGTGGGACATCAACACCATCGACCGCACGCGGCCCTACACCATCACCGGTGCGCCGCGCGTCGTGAAAGGCAATGTGCTGATCGGCAATGGCGGCGCGGAATATGGCGTGCGCGGCTATCTCTCCGCCTATGACGCGGTGAGCGGCAAGATGAAGTGGCGCTTCTGGGTCGTGCCGGGCGATCCGTCGAAGAAGCCGGAAGATGCGGCGATGGCAGCGGCGATGAAGACCTGGTCCACCGGCGGCACGGATCACAAATGGTGGGTGCAGGGCGGCGGCGGCACGCCGTGGGACGCGATGGCCTACGATCCCGCGCTGAACTCCATCTTCATCGGCACCGGCAATGGCGCCTCCTGGAACCGTAACCTTCGTTCCCCCGGCGGCGGCGACAATCTCTATCTCTCTTCCATTGTCGCGCTGAACCCCGATACCGGCGCGCTCAAATGGTATTACCAGACGACGCCGGGCGACGACTGGGATTACACCGCCACCCAGCACATCATCCTGGCCGACCTCACCATCGACGGGAAGCCGCGCCATGTGCTGATGCAGGCGCCGAAGAACGGCTTCTTCTATGTGATCGACCGCACCAACGGAAAGCTGATCTCCGCCAAACCCTACACGACGATCAGTTGGGCCAGTGGCGTGGACATGAAAACCGGCAGGCCGATCGAGAATCCGACCGCGCGCTACACCACGGGCAAACCCTCCGTGCAGATTCCGGGCCCGGTCGGCGCGCACAATTGGCAGCCCATGGCGTTCAATCCGCAGACGGGGCTCGTCTACATCCCGGTGATCGACGGCAATTTCATCTACGCCCAGCAGGACAAGCTCGCTTACAAGCCCGGCGCCTGGAACGTGACGGATTTCGCGGCCCTCGGCCACATGGTGATGGACTCCATCCAGAAGGGGAACATGCCCGCGCCGGCCAAGGGCTGGATCCGCGCCTGGGATCCCGTGAACCAGAAAATGGTGTGGCAGGTGCAGATGAGCGGCGGCTGGAACAGCGGCATGCTGACGACGGCGGGCGGCCTCGTCTTCGCCGGCGGCTCCGACGGGTTCTTCTCCGCCTATGACGCGAAGACCGGCGCCAAGCTCTGGACCATCGATCTGAAAACCAGCATGGCCGCGCCCGCGATCACCTACACCATCGGCGGCGATCAGTATGTCGCCTTGGCGGCCGCGTTCGGCGGATCGGGCGGCTTGGGCGCCACGGGCGACCAGCACACCGCGCTGCAGAAATATGGCAACAACCAGGGCCGTATTTTCGCCTTCAAGTTGGGTGGTTATACGGATGTGAAACCCATCGATCCGGAAATCCCGACCGATATGCCCGCGCCGCCGAATGAGAAGGTCGATCCGAAGATGGCGGCGAAGGGCTTCGACGCGTTCCACAACAATTGCGCGGTGTGCCATGGCGTGCTGCTCGGCTCATCGGGCGAGGTGCCCGATTTGCGCATGGTGCCGACGGGCATCTGGGCGTCGTATGACGACATCGTGCTGAAGGGCGCGCTGCACGACAACGGCATGGGCTGGTTCAAGGACATATTGACCAAGGACGACGCCCAGAACATCCGCGCCTATGTGCTGCAAAACGCGCAGGCGCTCTATGCGAGCAAGCATCCGCCCAAACCCATACCGGCCCAGCATTGAGGAGACGACCATGCGCGCCATCGGCATCGCGGTTCTTGCCTGCCTCGTCATAACAGGCAGCGCGTTGGCTGCGGGCACGCCCACGCTTCCCAATGATGGCGATGAATATTCCAAGCTCGTGGCCCGTGCGGATGCGCAAGATGCGAGTTTGGATTTCCGCGCGCTGCGGCTCGCCTACCTCAAAAGCGCGGCGCGCAAGCGGGCCGAGCCAATCGAGACGCAGTTGAGCAACGCCATCGTCGCGGCGGTGAAAGCCAATGACTATGCGGGCGTGCGTGATGCGGCGGTCCAGCTGCTCTCGGTCGATTACATCGACATGTACGGCCAGAAATTCCTGCGCCAGTCCTGCAAGCTGCTGAAGGACGACGCCTGTGCAGCGAAGGGGCATTTCGTCGAGTTCGGCCTGCTGAATTCCATCGTGAACAGCGGCGATGGCAAGACCTGCGCGACGGGCTGGGAGGCCTTCACGGTGAAGGAGGAATACTTCGCCCTCGCAATGGCTGGCGCCCATCTCACCTCGCAATCGCTGGCCGGCGGCTGCGACGTGATGCAGACCGTGGACGACAGCGGCCAGCCGCACGCCTATTACTTCCGCATCGACGTGATGCTGCAGGACGAAGCGGGGATGCTGCGGTGAGGATGCGCCAACTTTTCGCCGCAGCCGCGCTGTTGTTGCTGGCCTGCTCCGCCGCGCAGGCCGAGGACACGCCCTGGACCGCGGACACCGCGCTCCTCAATAATACGGAAGCCGCGGTACAAAGTGGCGGCATCCTCGCCGTCGCATCGCGCGTGCCGCAACTGGAGCAGGCGCTGGCCAACGCGAAACCCGCTTATTCGAACGGCGTCACCACTTATATCCTGGCTGACGGTCCGGCCGAAACCCTTATCGCTTCCGCCATGAAGCCGGCGCCGGGCATCACCGAGACGGTCGTCGTCCAGACTCCCTATCCCCTCATCTCGCTCTATCTCGCCAGCTATTACGACGAGACCAACAGGTTCGCCGATGCCGTGCGCGTGCTCGATCTCGGCCTTTCGCAAGGCGCAGTTCCGGGCATGGCGCTGGGCGAGATGCGCGCGCCCCTCTTGATCGAGCGGGGCGAGGCGCTGAATTCCCTCAAGCGCTGGGACGATGCGCTCGCCGATTTCGACCAGGCCCTCAAGCTCAGCGATGTGCCCGATGACCTGCGGGCCCACATGTATCGCGGCCGGGGCATCTCGCTCACCGAGCTGGGACGGCTCGACGATGCGGAGGCGTCCTATCGCCAATCCCTCCAGATCGAGCCCGGCAACGCCGTCGCGCTGCATGAGCTGGACTATATCGCGCGGCTCAGGGCGGGCGGGCAGGCGACGACACCGGGGCTTGCTCCCCTCCAGCCGGCAGCACCTGGGCATTAGTTCCGGGAGGGCATTTTGCGGCCGGGGCTTGCCGGAAAGCCCTTCGCCGTTTATGGAACTGCCCCACTATGAGCGACCCGGCCCATGCCCACGGACAAGCAATCCCGCCCCAAGGCGCGGCTTCCGCGCGGCTTTCGTGATCGCACGGCGGCGGAGATCGCCGCCGAGCGCGCCGTCCTGGACACCATCCGCAAGGTCTATGAATCCTACGGCTTCGAGCCGTTGGAGACGCCGGCCTTCGAATATACCGACGCTCTGGGCAAGTTCCTGCCCGACGTCGACCGCCCGAATGAGGGCGTGTTCTCGCTGCAGGACGACGACAAGCAATGGCTCAGCCTGCGCTACGACCTGACCGCGCCGCTCGCCCGCTATGTGGCGGAGAACTTCCAACATCTGCCCAAGCCCTTCCGCCGCTACGCTGTCGGCTCCGTCTGGCGCAACGAGAAACCGGGCCCGGGCCGCTTCCGCGAGTTCACGCAGTTCGATGCGGATACGGTGGGGAGCAATTCGCCAAACGCCGATGCTGAACTGTTGATGATGGTATGCGACGCGCTTGAAGCAGTGGGGCTGAAGCGCGGTGAATATGTCATCAAGATAAATAACCGCGAACTACTGGACACGGTCCTCAAAGCCCTTGGTATTCCGCTAGATGATCATCAACGTCGAGGCATAATACTGCGTGCGTTAGACAAGCGTGATCGACTGGGCGAAGGAGGAGTCCGGAAGCTTCTTGGCGAGGGACGTAAAGACGAATCAGGTGATTTCACGACCGGCGCAAATTTAGATGTCAGGCAGATTGAGCATCTTTTGCGATTCTCTGATCCAAATATCAGCGCGGCCGAACTTACCGCTTTGGGCAGTGATATAACAACGGACGCACAAACCAGAGTTGAGTGGAATTTTGCAATTTCCAACATCTTGGAAATAACTAGTTGCTTCCCTGAGACCGGCGCCTATCACGAGTCGATTTTAATGGATACCTCCGTAATTCGTGGCCTCGATTATTACACCGGTCCCGTCTTTGAGGCGCAGCTCACTTTTCCGATCAAAAATGAGTCGGGCGAGGAAATAGTTTTCGGCTCAGTGGCCGGCGGCGGACGGTACGACGATTTAGTTGCACGGTTTACTGGTCAGCAGGTTCCCGCTACTGGAATTTCTATCGGGATAAGTAGGCTACTTTCGGCATTGAAGAGCCGACGTGGAGCGTCGTTGCCGCCGCTCGTAGTAGTATTGGCGTTGGATAATCCGCAGAGCAGTTTTAAAATAGCCAGCGACTTGCGCAGAGATGAAGAACTCAAAAATCTCGGTGTTCGAGTTGAAACCTATGTCGGCAACAAGAAGTTCGGCGACCAGCTCAAATATGCGGACAAACGGGGCGCGGCGATTGCCGTTATCGAGGGCGGTGACGAACGCGCCACCGGGCAGGTGACGCTGAAAGACCTGGCGCTGGGCGCGGAGCTTTCCAAATCCATCGAGAGCCGCGCGGATTGGGTCAAAGACCGCGCGGCGCAGGTGACGGTGGCGCGGGGCGACCTCGTGGCGAAGGTGCGCGAGATGCTGTCCGGGCGGAGCAACTGAGATGTCCGCATTCCCCACCTATGACGCCAAGCGCATCGCGGTGCTGGATGCGCAGGCCGATGCCATTCTCGGCGTCTTCGCGGAGCGCGGCTATGCGCGGCGCGAGCCCAGCGTGCTGCAGCCGGCGGAGATTTTCCTGGACCGCTCGGGCGAGGAAATCCGCAGGCGCACTTTCATGCTCTCCGATCCGGCGGGTAATGAACTGGTGCTGCGGCCCGACCTCACCATTCCGGTCTGCAAATCCTATCTCGACTCCAAAGGCAAATTTCCGGCGCGGCTTTGTTACAACGGCCTCGCCTTCCGCCACCAGCCGTCGGAACCGGAGCGTCCGTCGCAATTCTATCAGGCAGGCGCGGAGCTTCTCGGCGTCACCAATGCCAAGGCGGCGGAAACCGAAATGCTCACGCTCACGGTGGAAGCGGTGCGCGCGGCGGGGCTCGCGGAATTCGAAGTGAAGCTCGGCGACCTGTCGCTGTTCTCCGCTTTTGTGGATGCGCTGGACATCCCCACGCAATGGCGCGGACGGCTGAAGCGCCATTTCTGGCGCACCGGCTATTTCGAGACGTTGCTCGACCGCCTCGCCAGCGGTGAGGCCAGCGGATCGCAGCGCCTGCTCGCGCATCTGGGCACGCTGGACGAGAAAGATGCGCGACCCGCTTTCGAAGGTCTGATGGACATGCTGGGCGAAGCGCCGCAAGGCGGGCGCACGCGCGAGGAGATTGTCGACCGGCTGATCGAGCAGGCGGCGGATGCGGCGGCGTTGCGCCTCGATCCGAAGATCGCGAAATCGCTGGCGGCGTTGCTCGCCATCTCCGGCCCCGCGGTGCAGGCGGTGGAGAAAATCCGCAAGCTCACGAAATCGGCCGGCATCACGCTCGATGCGCCACTGAAGGCGATGACGGCGCGGCTGGATACGCTGAAGGCGCTGGGCGTCGATCCCAGGCGCATCAGCTTCGCGGCGCGCTTCGGCCGCAACATGGAATATTACACGGGCTTCGTCTTCGAATTGTGGGCGCGCGACAGCGAAGGCCTTGTGCAAGTGGCTGGCGGCGGGCGTTACGACACGCTGATGGAACAACTCGGCGCGAAGTCGCACATCCCCGCCATCGGCTGCGCCATCCGCACCGAGCGCGTGCTGGCCGCGCGGGAGTTCATGCGATGAGCCGCCTCATCCTTGCCGTGCCCTCCAAGGGCCGCCTGCAGGAAATGGCGAATGCGTATTTCGCCGATGCCGGTCTTGCCATGAGCAAGGCCGCCGGCGCGCGCGGCTATCGCGCCGCTATCGCCGGCATGCCCGAGATCGACGTGATGCTGCTCTCCGCCGGCGAGATCGCCGATGCGCTGCTGGCCGGCGACGCGCATATGGGCATCACGGGCGAGGACCTGATCCGCGAGGCGGCGCCGCATCCCGAAAGCGCCGTCGCGCTGATCAAGCCGCTGAGTTTCGGTTACGCCGACGTTGTCGTGGCCGTGCCGCAGGCCTGGATCGATGTCTCCACCATGGCCGATCTCGACGACGTCTGCGCCGCTTTCTACCAGCGCCATCGCCGCCGCCTGCGTATCGCCACCAAATATGTGAACCTGACGCGCGGTTTCTTCGCCAAGGCCGGCATCTGGGACTACCGCATCGTGGAGAGCGGCGGCGCCACGGAAGGTGCGCCGTCGTCCGGCATCGCTGAAGCCATCGTCGATATCACCACCACCGGCGCCACGCTGGCCGCCAACAATCTGAAGATGCTGGACGACGGCACCATCCTGAAAAGCCGCGCGCAACTGGCGGCCAGCCTGTCCGCGAAGTGGACGTCCGAAGCCGCGGGCGCCGCGAAAGTGCTGCTCGCCCGTCTCGCGGCCCGCGAACGCGCCAAGGCGGCGTTGGTGCTGCGCGCTGGGATAAGCGGCAAGGCGGATGCTGTGCTGGCGGCGGCGGCCAGGCTCGGCGTCACCGTGCTGTCGCGGCCGGGCAGTGCGTCTGGCGAGTATTCGCTGCTGTGCCCGCGCGGAAAGCTGACCGAAGCGATCACCTTGCTGCGCCGCCGCGGCGCATCGCGCGTGGTGACGGCGCAGACGGTGGACTACGTCTTCGAGACCGACGATCCGCTGGTGACCGAGTTCGAGGCGTCCCTGGCGAAATCTTTCCGTTGACTTGCCCGCATTCTGGCTCTACTTCTGGGTGAGAACGAAACTGGAACGACATTCCCCGGAGGGGGAGGGGTAAGGCATCTCTGGAAAACGAATAAAGCCATGGAACCACAGCAGAATCCCACAACACCCCGGCGAAAGCGCGGCGGCCAGCCCGGCAACCGCAACGCGTGGAAGACCGGCGCGCATGCGGCGCATCCCCGCGCGGTCCTGGCGCGGATCCGGGCCTGGAAACGGCGCACGCGGATGCTGCTGGAAATGGCGGAATTGGAGATCGCGCTAAACGAGCTCGGCCAGCGCCCGCGCCGCGCGGTCCACGCTGGCGTCGTCGTGATAAATCCCCAATCCTATGCGCAACAGCGCGCCGCGATGATCGGCGATGATGGCTCGCTCCGCGAGTTTGGAAACGATCGCTCCGGCCCCGGGCGTGCGAAAGCCGAGGAAGCGGCCGCGGGCGGCTTCATCCGCGATCAGCGGCGCAAGGCGGCAGCGCGCGAGGAACGTTCGTTCCAGCGCGCGCACCTCTCCCAGCATCGCGGTGACGCTGCGATCCGCCAGCCAGTCCTGCACGGCGTTGAAGCGATAGAGCGCCGTGGCGTCGAAGGTGGCGCCGAGAAAGCGGCTGCCGTCCATTGCGTAGGGCACACCGTTGCCGCCGCCTTCCAGCGCGCTGAACCCGGCATACCAGCCGGTGTCGCGCGGGCGGGGGCCGTAGCCGGGCGGGCAGTGCAGGAAGCAGACGCCTTCGCCCGACATGGCGTATTTGTAGCCGCCGGCGAGATAGAAGGCGCGATCCGCGATGGCGCGAAGATCGGTGGGCACCGCCATGAAGCCGTGATAGCCGTCGATCACGACGAAGGTGGACGGATCGGGCACGGCGCGCACGATCCTGGCGAGATCGCCAGCGCGGAATCCGGAATCGAAAAACACCTGGCTGAAGAAGACGAGATCGTGCCCGCCCTTGGCGGCAGCCTTGGCGAAGCGGGTCTCGAATGTCTCGAAGGGTTCGGTGGCGATGCGCGTCACCTGGACGAGGCCGTCCTCTTCCAGCCGCGCGATCTGGCGCGCGAAGCTCAGGAATTCCGATCCCGTGGTCAGGATGCGCACCGGCTTGTCAAAGCAGGAGAGCAGCCGCATCACCAAACCATGCGTGTTCGGCCCGAATGCGATCGTCGCCGGATCGGGCAGGTTCAACCGCCGCGCGATATGCGCCTGCGCGACCGGAATCACCTGGCCGAAAATGTGGTCCCATTTGCGGTCGAGCAGACGGGCGGCATCGCGCCAGCACTGTTCCTGCGCGGCGAGAGACACGTCCGGCCAGGGATGATGGCTGTGCGCCGCCAGATGCAGCGGCGCATCCGGCCGTCCCACGCTCAGCGCGAAACCGTTCATTGCGGCGAGACCGGGCCCGCCTTGATGTCCGGATCGTTCAGGTGTTCCGCCTTCCAGCGCATCACGGTGTTGATGCGCGTGCGGCCGGAGGGATGATCGTAGAAGATGAACTCTTCCCACGGCGAGGGATCGAGCTTGCGATATTCGCTGAGCTTGAGGATCGCGGTGGCAAACCCGTCCGGCTCGCGCGCGGCGTTCACGCCGAACATGTCGGCCTGCTGCTCGAGCGTACGCGTGATTGTGTTCTGCACCGGCGTCGCGAAAAAGAAGAAGATCGTGGCGAGCGCCATGAGCACGGGAAGGCCCGCCGGATCGTCGACCGTGCGCACATCCCAATTGCCGCCGAAGATGGCGGTGAGCCGGCGGAAGCCCCAGGCGGCGAACGCGAAGCCCACGAAGAACAGCAGCCCGATCCAGGTCAGCCCGATGGCGTTGTGATCGAGCACATAATGCCCCATCTCATGGCCCAGCACCGCCTTGACCTCGCGCGGCGTGCTGCGGATCAGCAGATTGTCCGTCATCGAGATGCGGGTGGTGCCGAACGCGCCCGACACGTTGGCCGAGATGCGCTTGGACTGCTTGGAGGCATCGAACTCGTAGACATTGGTGACGGGAATGCCTTCCGAGCGGGCGAGGGAAAGTATCTGCTCCTTGATCGGGCTTTCCGGCAGCGGGTAATAGTGGTTGGTCAAGGGCGAGATGAAGACCGGCTGGACCACCGAGCCGATGAAGAGGAAGACGATCATCGCGCCGGCGCCCCACAGCCACCAATACTGTTTCGTCGCGCGGATGATCGCGTAGATCACGGTGCCGATGATGGTAATGGCCAACAGGCTGACGCCGAAGTCGATGGCGAACTCGCCGAACCATTGCGGGAAATTCTGGTTCGACAAGCCGTAGGCGTGCTCGCGGAAGAAGTTCTCGTAGACGGTGAGCGGGAAGGTCATCACCGTCGTCAGCACGAAATAGGCGATGATGTAGATCGGCGCCTGCCAGAACCGCGAACGTGTTTTGCTCTGCGCGTAGTTGCGGATCGCGGCGGAGGTGCGCGTCCACAGCAGGATGCCGGCGACGATCAGCGCGTAGATCGCATCCACCAGGATCAGGAAATAGCCGCCCTCGAAATAGGCGTCGGAATTGGCGCGCGCCTGGCCTTTGACCGTGGCGAGATAGGCGTTGGTCGCCTTCAGCACGTCGAACTTGGGCTGGGCCGTGGCCGGTGCCTGGACGGCGGGGAGCGGGGCGACGGCCACCGTGCTGGTGGGCGACGGCGCGGGCGTCGCTTGCGCGGCCGCGGCGAACGACAGGAAAAGCGCCGCGACGAACGCGGCCCAGGCAAGACGCATGACAACCCTCCAGCTCCGAACGGCGCGGAGCCTAGCAGAAGGTCAGCGAGTCGCCAGTCTTCAGGCGATCAACTTGCGGTAAAGGCCGATGGTGTCTGCGCACATACGATCCAAACTATATCGGGCGACAATATGCGCGCGTCCCGCCATGCCCATCGCGCCGCGCTCCGCCGCGTCCTTCGCTGCCAATTCCGCGATGGCTTGGGCCAAGGCGGATGCGTCACCGGGCGGGGTAAGCAAGCCGGAGACGCCCGCCAGCACCGTCTCGCGCGCGCCACCGTGGTCGGTGGCGATGACGGGTCGGCCCATGGCGGCGGCCTCGGCGGCGACGCGGCCGAAGGCTTCCGGATCGGTCGAGGCGGAGACCACGATGTCGGCGGCGAGATAGGCGAGCGGCATGTCCGTCACATGCCCGCCGAACACGATGCGGTCGCCCAGGCCCGCGGCCGCGATCGCATTGCGCACCTCCACCTCGTAACCGGCGCGGCCCTGCGCGTCGCCGATCAGCACGCCGCGAATGCGCCGTGCGCCGAGCTGAGCCAGTGCCTCGACGAAAACGAGCTGGCCTTTCCAGCGCGTCAGCCGTCCGGGCAGGAGTACGACCACGTCGTCCGGCGCGGCGCCCCATTCGGCGCGCAGAGCGGCGATCTGGTCCGGCGAAGCGCCGCCGGGATCGAAGCGGGCGAGGTCGACGCCGCGTGGGATAACGGTGAGTTTCGCGGGATCGACCTTGTGCTCGGCCAGCACATGATCCGCCGTCCATTGCGAATTGGCGATTACGGCGTCGGCGCGCACCATCACGGAATTGTAGAGCCGCTTCAGCGCGAAGCCGGAATTGTAGATGCCGTGATAGGTCGTCACGAACGGTACACCCGTGCGCCGTGCCGCGATCAGCGCGCTCCAGGCCGGCGCACGCGAGCGGGCATGGATGAGTTTCACGTCGCGCGTCTGCACGATGCGGGCGAGCGCCAGCGCGTTGCTCAGGATCACATGCGGCGCCTTGGCCGCCGCGCGCAGGCGGATCAGTTCGCCGCCGGCTTCGGCCAGTTCCGGCTCCAGCCTGCCGCCTTTGCTCACGACCAGCGGCTGGTAGCCCTCGCGGGAGAGCGCGGCCGCGATGTCGATGGTCGTGCGTTCCACACCACCGGCGTCGAGCGCGGGGAGAATCTGCAGGATGGCGGGCTTCGGTGACGAAATGGACACGAGGGTGTTGCTTGCTTTCACAGGCGGGCTCGGGCTCTCATATCGCAATGCGCGCGCTCCTGTCATTCACCCTTCTCCTGCTGGTTACCGGCCCCGCTCTGGCGGCGAACCCGCTGGACGACGACACGCTCTCCGGCAAGGACCGTTATGAGCGCTGCCTGTCGCTGGTGGAGCAGAACCCCAGCGCCGCCCTGTCCGCCGCCACAGCCTGGCGCGACCAGGGCGGGGTGGCCGCGGCGGAGCATTGCCAGGCGCTCGCCCTGGTGGCGCTGAAGCGCTACCGCGAGGCGGGCGCCAAGCTCGACCAGCTGGGCCATGACCCCAACATCGCCGCCGGGGCCGACCGGGCGGAACTTCTCGACCAGGCCGGCAATGCCTGGTTGCTGGCCGGCGTGCCCTCCAGTGCGGATGAGTCCTTCACCGCGGCCCTGACCTATGCGGCGGGCGACCGGGACATCCTGTTCGACCGGGCGCGGGCCCGCGGCGCGCGGCAGGATTGGGCGGGTGCGGAAAAGGACTTGACCGTTGTACTGAGCGGCGATCCGCAGCGTGTGGACGTGCTGGTGCTGCGCGCCAGCGCCCGGCACGCCCAGGGCCGCAAGGCGGAGGCGCGCGCCGATATCGATCAAGCGCTGGCGCTCTATCAGGATTACCCGGATGCGCTGCTGGAGCGTGGCGAGATGAAGGCTGAGACCGGCGACAACGCCGGCGCGCTCGCCGATTGGCAGCGCGTCATCGCCACCCAGCCCACCGGCGAGGCGGCCCGCACCGCCAAGGCGCATATCGCGGAGCTGCAAGCGCCGAAGCCGCCGGTGACGGCGCCGCCACCGGCCAAGCCCGCCAAACCCGCGGCGAAAAAGAAGTAGGTCTCAGGCGTTCCACTCCGCCAGCACGCTTTCATCCGTTTCGGCGTGCGACGGCGCGCGCGCGTGGAAGCGTTCCGTCGACAATCTTCGTAACGCCCACACCGCCATGGCGCGGACGAGGGGCGAGGGATCGTCGAGCAGGCGTTCTATTTCCGGAATGAGCGTCGCGTCGCCGGAATTTCCGATGGCGATGAGCACATTGCGCACGAAGCGGTCGCGGCCGATGCGCTTGATGGGCGAGGCGCGGAACAATGCACGGAAATTCGCGTCGTCGAGTTGGGCCAGATCGGCGAGGCGCGGCTGCTTCAGTTCCGCGCGGGCGTGGAAGCGGGCTTCTTGCGCGATCTCGGCGAATTTGTTCCAGGGGCATACGGCGAGGCAATCGTCGCAGCCATAGATGCGGTTGCCAATGGGTGCGCGAAATTCCTCCGCGATATGGCCTTTATGCTCGATGGTGAGATAGGAGATGCAGCGCCGCGCGTCGAGCTTATACGGTCCGGTGAAGGCATCGGTGGGGCAAGAGTCAAGACAACGCCGGCATTGGCCGCAATGGTCTTCCTCCGCTTCGTTCGGCGCGAGCTCCAGCGTGGTGAAGATGGAGCCCAGGAACAGCCACGAGCCGAACTCGCGGCTGACGAGATTGGTGTGCTTGCCCTGCCAGCCGACGCCCGCCGCCTGTGCCAGCGGTTTCTCCATCACCGGCGCGGTGTCGACGAAGACTTTCACATCGACGGAATGTTCGCGGGCGAGGGCGGAGGCCAGCCGCTTCAGCTTCGCCTTGATGACGTCGTGATAATCGTCGCCCTGCGCGTAGATCGAGATCGCGGCGCGATCCGCCGCCACCGGCTCCGGTCCCGGTCCATAATTGACGCCCAGCACGATGACGCTCTTCGCCTCCGGCCACAGCACTTGCGGATCGGCGCGACGCGCGGCGTTGGCGGCGAGCCACTCCATGCTGCCCTGATGCTGATGATCGAGGAAGGATTGCAAACCTTCAGCAGCGCCTTGGGGCGCCACGGCACGGGTGAAGCGCACGACGTCGAAACCTTCGGCCAGTGCGGCGTCGCGGATACGTGTGCGCGGGTCAGCCGTCGAGTTCGGCATAATGCGACACCGGCGGCTGGCCCGGCACGCGATCGGCGAGCAGCGAGCGGAAGGACGGCCGCGATTTCATCTTCACATACCATTCGGCGGCCAGCGGAAACTCCGCCCACGGCACCTCGCCGAAATAATCCAGCGCCGAGATATGCGCCGCCACCGCCAGGTCGCCCAAGGTGCATTCGCGCGCGGCGAGATAGCCGTGGCGCTCCGCCGTGTCGCCCAACAGGATGAGCGAGGCCTTCAGCGCCTCGCGTCCCGCGCGGACCACATCCATGTCCGGCGCACGGCGGGCGACGGCGCCGGTGTAGCGCGGCGAAGCCTTCTCGAACACCACGCGGCGGGTGACGGCATCGTGGAACGGTCCCATCGCCCAATCGAGCAGGCGGAAGCTTTCCGCGCGCGAACCCGCATCCTCCGGCACCATCGGATTGTCGGGATAAGTTCCCTCCAGATGATCGACGATGGCCCACAGCCCGATGCAGCGCGTGCCGTCCAGATCGATGAAGATGGGCAGGTGGAAGTCGGTCTCCTCCGGCGCCGCGGGATCGCAGGTGAGCCGTTTCTCGGCGACGAGCAGCCGCGCGAAACGGGAGGAGGGCGACAGAAGATGCTGGATCAGGCGACGCATGATTCCGGCAATCTAGTGAAAGCCGCGCGCCGCTCCTAGTCCTTCACGCACCAATCGAGCCCGTCGCGGCGCACTTCCCCCATCCGGGCCATGATGGTGGACGTGCGGCCCGCCACATAGGGCCCCGGCCTGTCAGCCTTCCACACATCCGGATCGGGCAGGATCGCCGCCAGCCGCGCGGACTGCGCCGGCGTCAGCGCCGAGGCCGGCTCGTGGAAATAGGCTTGGGACGCCGCCTCCGCCCCGTAATTGCCATGGCCGAAATCGACCAGATTGAGATAGGCGGTGAGGATGCGCTTCTTGGGCCAGAGCGCCTCCATAAGCACCGTCAGCCACGCCTCCGCCCCCTTGCGCACCCAACTCCGGACCGGTGCGAGGAACAGGCTGCGGGCGGTCTGCTGGCTGATGGTGGAGGCGCCGCGCAGCTTCTTCTTCGGATGGCGTTCGTGCTGGCGGATGTCCTGCTGGATTTCTTTCCAGTCGAAGCCGTGATGGATGCAGAAATCCTGGTCCTCCGACGCGATCACGGCCTGGGAGAGCGACGGCGCGATGTCCTCGCCGCGCCAGGAATAGCTGACCGGATGGAAGGTCACGAGATCGGCCAGCATCTGCGGCGTGCCCGGCACCGGCGCGAAGCGGAAGATCAGCAGCAGCAGGATCGGCAGCGGCACCAGGATGATGAAGATCACGCCCAGCACGCGGCGCACCCACGGCGTCTTTTCCCCGCTGCCATACCAGTAGCGGTGCGCGCCTCGCCCGATCGCGCGGAATGGTCTGCCCCAGTCCATGACGGGATGATAGCAAATCGAAGCTTTCAGGATAGGAGGTTCCACCGGCGTCAGCGCTGACAACAAGTCCCGGGCCTTATCTTTGCCGTATCCCTGCCTAGAATGACCTTCTGTTCGCATGGGGGGAGACATGGGATTCCGGGCGGCTTTGGTTTGCGTGGCGCTTTTCACGTCCGCTGCATGGGGCGACGACGCGCCGAAAATTCGCGATTTCGATATTCCGACCGTCGAGAACCTCGGCCAGGCGATCTACCAACAGGATCAGGAAGCCTGGAAAGCGACGGATGTCTTGAATGCGCAATACAGCCTCGACCAGCTCAAGGCCGAGAAATTGCACGGCTGGGTCGTCGATACCGCGCCGGGCCGCGACGTGGTGCGCTTCGTGCGCGACGGTGCCAGCGGACCGGAGGTGCTGTGCGACGTAACGTTCACGCCTGACATCGCGCAGAGCTGTGTCGTGCCGCCAAGCCTCGCGCTCGCGCCGCCGGAGCTGGCGCAATATGCCGCCCGTACCCTGGCGCTCAAGAATATCGAGCGGCCTTGCTCCAATCGTTACAACACGGTGGTGCTGAAAGATCCGGAGCGTGACGGCTGGCTCGTCTGGGCGCTGGCGGCGACGGAAGAGCCGGGCGTCATCGTCTATGGCGGCCACTACCGCTTCACGGTCTCTGCAGACGGCAACACCATCATCGAGCGCGATGCCCTGTCGCGTGCTTGCCTGAACATAGGGCCGCCTGATCCCAGTAAGGGGGCGTTTGTGGCCAGCATGTTCGTTCAACTCGTGTCCAATGTCCCGGTGGAGACGACAGTCTGGCTCAACTTGCTGCACAAGCATCCATTCTACCTGATCACGCCAGACCGCGCCGAATGGTCCATCGAGAACGGTCACATCTCGCGGATGGGCACGCTGCCGGATAAGAAGTAGCCGTTACCAGGGCTGCTGCGCGGACGCCGCGTTTTCCACCATGCAGCGCTGCGCGTCCGGTGCTGTCGGATGCGCGCGGGCGGCGGCGAGTTCGCTGCGGGCGGCTTCGAGGTCGGCGCGAAAGGCGGGGTCGCTTTGCAGCGCCGCGAAGACGGCCGAGGCCGTGGTGCGGCCGGCGCCGATATCACTCGGCCAATGCGCCCCGCAGACGACGCGGCTTTCGCCATAGGCGCGGCCGCGGGCGAGGATTTGCGTAGAGCGGTCGGGCGCGATCTCCGTCAGGATCAGCGCGAACAGCCAGCCGCGCGTCGTGTGGCCGGAGGGATAGGAGCCGCCAGTGCCGATGATGGTGCGATCGACGCAAGTGTCTTCCATGTTGCCGATGTCCGGACGCGTGCGGTTGAAGCTTTTCTTCGCGCTGCCGCTGACGGCTTCGATGTCCTTCTGCACACGGTCATAGATCGTGGCGAGATGCGGCACGGTCTCGGGCGTTACGACCGTCCCCAGCGCGCAGCCGAAATCGGAGAGCATGGCGGGGGTCTTGTAGTTGTCGTCCGCCGTGGCGAGCGCCCAGCGGGCCTTCAGGGCCGCGTCGCTGGAGGTCTCGTATTTGCGGGTGGACTCGTAGACGGCCATTTCGCCGGCGGCAGCTTTTGTGCCGGGGGCCGGGAAAGCCGGCAGGAAATGCGAGGCATCGGGTTCGTTGGCGGGGGCGAGATAGGGCGCGGGGCCGCTGTCGCCGATGGCGGGCATGGCCATCGCGGCCACGAAAAGTACAGCACCGAGTGTCCGCAAAACGCGCATGAGTCCGTCCCCCCTGAAAGCCACCGCAAAATGGCGGCGGAGTATGACAGTTTTTGCAGAGTCCGCTATTCGGCCGCGATCCGGGCGTCGCTCAACGGGTGGGCGAGGCGGCTTAGCAGTTCCTTGGGCACCACCTGGCGGAATTTGGCCAGCTCGCCGCTCCAATGGGCCAGCAACTCCGCCGCGAAGACCGAGCCGGTTTCGCGCCGGTGCTCCTCGACCAGCGCCCGCAGCACGCTCTCCCAATGGGCCGAGGCGATGGGCTGCGTCACCACGGTGTCGGCGTTGAGGTGGTCGGCGAAGAGGCCGTCGGCATCGTAGACGAAGGCCATGCCGCCCGTCATGCCGGCAGCGAAATTGTCGCCCACCGCGCCGAGGATGGCGACCACGCCGCCCGTCATGTATTCGCAGCCGTTGGAGCCGCAGCCTTCGATTACGGCGGTGGCGCCGGAATTGCGCACGGCGAAACGTTCGCCCGCCTGTCCCGCCGCGAAGAGCCTGCCGGATGTGGCGCCGTAGAGCACCGTGTTGCCGATGATGGTGTTGTCGCGCGCGGCGAAGCGTGCGGCGGGCGTGGGGCGCAGCACGAGCGTGGCGCCGGACAATCCCTTGCCGACATAGTCGTTGGCGTCGCCGAACACTTCTATGCGCAAGCCCTGCACTGCGAAGGCGCCCAGCGATTGGCCGCAGGAGCCGCGCAGCCGCAGAGTGAGATGGCCGGGCGGCAATCCTGTCATGCCCCATTTGCGCACGATGCGCGACGAGATGCGCGCGCCGATGGAGCGCATGGTGTTGCGGACATTGTAGGTGAGCTGCATCTTCTCGCCGGCGGTGAGGAAGGCGGTCATGTCCGCCTCGATCTGCGCATCCAGCGTGTCGACGACTTCGTTGCGGCCTTTCTGCGTCGAATGCCGCGCATGATTGCCGGGATCGGCCTGCACCAGCAGCGGATTGAGATCGAGGTCGTCCAGTTCTTCCGAGCCGCGGCTGATCTGCGAGAGCAGGTCGGTGCGGCCGATCACGTCTTCCAGCTTGCGGAAGCCGAGGCCGCCCAGGATTTCGCGCACTTCCTCCGCGATGAAGCTGAAGAGGTTGACGACCTTCTCCGGCGTGCCGGTGAACTTCTCGCGCAACGCTTCGTTCTGCGTGCAGACGCCGACGGGGCAGGTGTTAGAGTGGCATTGCCGCACCATGATGCAGCCCATGGCGACGAGCGAGGCGGTGCCGACGCCGAATTCCTCCGCCCCCATCATGGCCGCCATCACCACATCGCGCCCGGTGCGGATACCGCCATCGGTGCGAAGCGTCACGCGATGGCGCAGATTGTTCAAGGTGAGGATCTGGTTGGCTTCCGTCAGCCCCATCTCCCATGGCACGCCGGCATATTTGATGGAGGTCTGGGGCGAAGCGCCCGTGCCGCCATTGTGACCGGAGATCAGGATCACATCGGCGCGCGCCTTGGCGACGCCGGCCGCGATGGTGCCGATGCCGGTGGCGGAGACGAGCTTCACGCAGACCCGCGCCTCCGGATTGATCTGCTTCAGGTCGTAGATGAGCTGCGCCAGGTCCTCGATGGAATAGATGTCGTGATGCGGCGGCGGCGAGATCAGCATCACGCCGGGCGTGGCGTGGCGCAGCCGCGCGATCATCTCCGTCACCTTGAAGCCGGGAAGCTGGCCGCCTTCGCCGGGTTTGGCGCCCTGGGCCACCTTGATCTCGATCTCGCGGCACTGGTTCAGATATTCCGCCGTCACGCCGAAGCGGCCCGAGGCCACCTGCTTGATGGCGGAGTTGGGATTGTCGCCATTGGGTTTGGCGTGGAAGCGCTGCGGGTCCTCGCCGCCTTCGCCGGAATCGGATTTCGCGCCGATGCGGTTCATCGCGATGTTCAGCGCCTCATGCGCCTCGGGCGAGAGTGCGCCCAGGCTCATGCCCGGCGTGACGAAGCGTTTGCGGATTTCGGTGATGCTCTCCACTTCCTCCAGCGGCACGGGCGGGCCGCCGGCACGCACATCCATCAGGTGGCGCAGCGAGACGGGCGGCAATGCGCGCACGCCGTCGGAATATTTCTTGAACGCCGTGTAGGAGTCGTTGGCGACGGCGCTTTGCAGCAGATGGATGAGCGCCGCCGAATGCGCATGCGTCTCGCCATTCGCGCGCGCCTTGTAGAAGCCGCCCATGGGCAGCGACACGACATCCTCGTCGAAGGCGCGGGCGTGCTGGCGGGCGACTTTCTTGGCGATGCCGGAAAGGCCGATGCCGGAGATGCGGCTCGACATGCCGGGGAAAATCTCCGCCACCATGGAGCGCGACAGGCCCACCGCCTCGAAATTGTAGGCACCGCGATAGGACGAGACGACCGAAATGCCCATCTTGGACATGATCTTCAGCAATCCCGCATTCACCGTATCGAGATAACGCTTCACGCAAGGGCCAAGCGCCATCTTGCCGAACAGCCCGCGCGCGTGACGATCCGCGATACATTCCTGCGCCAGATAGGCGTTGACGGTGGTGGCGCCCACGCCGATCAGCACGGCGAAGGTGTGCGTGTCGAAGCACTCCGCCGCGCGGACGTTTATCGAGGTGTAGGTGCGCAACCCCGCCTGCACGAGATGCGAATGCACGGCGCCCGTCGCCAGGATCATCGGGATGGCGGCGAGGTCGGCGGAGACGCGCTCGTCGGTCAGGATCAGGTGGTTATAGCCCTGGCGCACTGCGTCCTCGGCGTCGCTGCGGATGCGCTCCAGCGCGCGCGAGAGCGCCGCGTTGTCCAGCGGCTCGCCGTCGCGGACGGAGAAGACGCAGTCGATCTCATAAAAGCGCCCGCCCAGGTGCTGCTTCATCCGCTCGATCATGCCGGTGGAGATGATCGGGCTCTCGAGCACGTAGACGTCCGTCTGCTTCTCGTCCTGCTCCAGAACGTTGCCGAGGTTCTGGAAACGCGTCTTCAGGCTCATCACCCTCTCTTCCCGCAAGGGATCGATCGGCGGATTGGTGACCTGGCTGAAATTCTGCCGGAAGTAATGCGCGAGCGGGCGGTACTGATCGGAAAGCACGGCCAGCGGTGTGTCGTCGCCCATTGAGCCGACGGGCTCCTTGCCGTCCTCCACCATGGGATGAAGGATCAGCTCCATCTCTTCCAACGTCACACCCGCTGCCATCTGGTGCTTGCGCAACGCGTCACGGTCGAACATGCGCGGTTCCGGGCCGGGACCCAGGATCGGCACCAGCTCGACGATCTTCTTCGTCCATTCGAGATACGGGAATTCGCCAGCCAGCTTGTCCTTGATCTTGCGGTCTTCGTAGAAGCGGCCTTCCTCCAGATCGACGGCGATCATTTGGCCGGGACCGACGCGGCCCTTGGCGATGATGCGCGTCTCGTCCAGCGGCACCATGCCGGTTTCGGAGCCGACATAGAGAAGCCCATCGTCTGTCTGCGCGTAACGCTGCGGGCGCAAGCCATTGCGGTCCATGCCCGCGATCACCCAGCGCCCGTCGGTGGCCGCGATGGCGGCAGGTCCATCCCACGGCTCCATCACCGCGTTGGCATAGGCATACATCGCGCGATGCGCCTCCGGCATGGTCGAGGCCTTTTTCGACCAAGCTTCGGGGATCAACAGCGTCTTGGCGAGCGGCGCGCTACGGCCGGCGCGCACCAGCACCTCGAACACATTGTCCAGCGCCGCGCTGTCCGAGCCGCCCGGCTGCACGATGGGCTTGATGTCGCCGCCATGCTCGCCGAACAAAGCGGACGCCATCTTGAACTCGTGATTTTTCATCCAGTTGACGTTGCCCTTCAGCGTGTTGATCTCGCCGTTGTGGGCGAGCATGCGGAAGGGTTGCGCCAGGCGCCATGTGGGGAAGGTGTTGGTCGAATAGCGCTGGTGGAAGATGGCGAAGGCCGAGACGAAGCGTTCGTCCTTCAGGTCGGGATAGAAATTGGAAAGCTGCTCCGCCAGGAACATGCCCTTGTAGATTAGCGAGCGCGAGGAGAGCGAGCAGACGTAGAAATCCTGGATCGCGGCTTCGCGCACGCGCTTCTCGATGCGGCGGCGGCAGAGATAGAGACGCCGGTCGAGCGCCTCGAGATCCTCGCTCTCGCCCACATCGAACATGATCTGCTCGATCTCGGGGCGCGTGGCGTTGGCCTTCTCGCCGATGATGGAGATGTCGATCGGCACCTGCCGCCAGCCATAGAGATAGAAACCGAAGCGCAGGATCTCGCTTTCCACGATGGTGCGGCAGGTTTCCTGCGCCGCGTAATCCGTACGCGGGAGGAAGATTTGTCCCACAGCGATACGTCCCGAGCGCAGGCGATGTCCGGTATGCTCCACGGCGGCGCGGAAGAAATCCTGCGGTACTTGCAAGTGGATGCCTGCGCCATCGCCCGTCTTGCCATCCGCGTCGACGGCGCCGCGATGCCAGACGGATTTCAGCGCTTCGATGGCGCCCGCCACCACGGCGCGGCGCGGTTTGCCGTCGATGGCGGCGACGAGGCCCACGCCGCAAGCGTCGTGCTCCATCTCCGGCGAATAAGCATGCCCTGCCTCGAGCTTGCGCGCATTGGCAATGTAGCGAGCGACTTCTTGTTCGGCGTCTGACCTGTTCATTCCGCGGCCTCCAGAACAGGAGCTTTCGCCTTGATGTAGGCGTGGATCGCGGCGGCGGCATCGCGGCCGTCCTTGATGGCCCAGACGACGAGCGATGCGCCACGCACGATGTCGCCCGCCGCGAAGACGCCTTCCATGGTGGTCGCCATGGCGCGATCGACGGCAATGGTTCCATGGCGCATCACGCCCAGCCCCGGCGCGTCGAAGAGATGCGGCAGGTCTTCGGCATCGAAACCCAGCGCCTTGATGACGAGGTCGGCGTGGAGGACTTCCTCGGAACCGTCGATCTCCGTCGGTGCGCGCCGTCCGGCGGCATCGGGCAAGCCGAGACGCGCGCGCGCCAGCCGCACGCCTTCCACTTTGCTGCGGCCGTGGAAGCCTTTCGGCAGCGCCAGCCATTCGAAGACAACGCCTTCTTCTTCCGCGTTCAGCACTTCGCGCAAGGAGCCCGGCATGTTCTCGCGGTCGCGGCGGTAGAGGCAGGTGACGGATTTCGCGCCTTGGCGCACGGCAGTGCGCACGCAATCCATCGCCGTGTCGCCGCCGCCAATGACCGCCACGCGCTTACCCTTCGCGTCGAGCAGGCCGGAATCGAATTCGGGCACGGCGTCGCCGAGGCCTTTGCGGTTGGAGGCGATGAGGTAATCCAGCGCAGGCACGATGCGCTTCAGGCTCACGCCGGGGGCTTCCAGCTCGCGTGCGCAATAGGTGCCGGTAGCGATCAGCACCGCGTCATGCCGCGCGCGCAGATCGGCCAGCGACGAGACGGCGTGGTTCAACCTGAAGACGACGCCGCCGTCTTCCAGGCGCTGCACGCGGCGGGCGACGACCTCTTTCTCCAGCTTGAAGTTCGGGATGCCATAGATGAGCAAGCCGCCGGCGCGGTCGTGGCGGTCGTAGATCGTCACTTTATAGCCGGCGCGGCGCAGTTCCTCGGCCGCGGCGAGACCCGCAGGCCCAGCGCCCACAATGCCGACCGAGGCGTTGAGGAGGCGGCGCGGCTTGAGCGGCGCGACCCAGCCGTTCTCCCAGGCCGTCTCGGTCAGGAATTTCTCGATGGCGCCGATGGTGACGGTGCCGTGGCCCGATTGCTCGATGACGCAATTGCCTTCGCACAGCCGGTCCTGCGGGCAGATGCGGCCGCAGATCTCCGGCATGTTGTTGGTCGATTGCGACAGGGCATAGGCCTCTTCCAGCCGCCCCTCGGCCGCCAGCTTCAGCCAGTCCGGGATGTTGTTCTGCAGCGGGCAATGCACCTGGCAGAACGGCACGCCGCATTGCGAGCATCGGGAAGCCTGCTCCGCCGCCTTGGCCGCCGCGTAGCCGGCATAGACCTCCTGGAAGTCGCGGCCGCGCGTTTCCGCTGCCCGCTTCTCCGGCGGGGCAGGCTGCATTGCCACAAACTGTAACATTCGGTCGGCCACGGCACTCTCCTAGCAACAGAATGCGCCATACGTGAGTCTGACGGGAAGATCGAGAGGAATAGTGACGCATTAGACAGCTAAGCTGCCTCAAATGTTCGTTTGCCTCTACCCAGGCCGAAAAACCAATCCAGGCGCGAGCCAATAGGTCAGCAATACGGACTATCCCACTATTGGGAAGCCATGGCAGCCTCGCAGCCGATGCCATGCCATTTCGTGCCTTCCGGCGGCCGGGTCCCACTCCCTATTTTCCAGAGAGAGCAGGGGGCGGCCATGCGCAGACGGATGGTGATGGCGGGTGTGGCGCTGGTGGCGGTGCTGGCGAGCGCTGCCGCGGCCGATAACGCGCCGCCGAGCTACGCTACGGTGTTCGACGCGGCCTGGAGCACGGTCAACGCCAACTTCTACGATCCGAATTTCCATGGCGTGGACTGGAAGGCGGTCGGCGACCGCTACCGCGCCAAGCTTCCGGACGTCAAAACCGACAAGCAGTTCGAGGCGCTCATCTCCGCGATGCTGAATGAGATCGGCACCTCGCATATCTACATCCAGCCGCCCTCCGCCTCGAAAGCATCGGGCGCCGGCGTCGGTATCCGCTTCCGCGATATCGGCGCCGACAACATCGTCTCCGACATCGCGCCGCTCTCCGATGCGCATGCGCAAGGCATTCATGCGGGCGATAAACTCATCTCCCCGCGCGACGCGCTTATAGGTCCGCTTGGCGAACATGCGATGGCGCAATTTCTGGATTGCACCGGGCGTACGCGCAGTGTGAGCCTTCGCCATATCGCCGCCTATTGGCCGCCGCCGCATCCCGCGTTTGAATGGTCGGCGACGAAGACCGGTCCCAATCACAGCATCGGCTATATCCGCATCGACCGTTTCGACGACGGCGCGGCCGCGCTCGCGGACCGCGCGATGGCGGAGCTGAAGGATACCGACGGGCTCATCATCGATGTGCGCGCCAACAGCGGCGGCAATCTCTCGGCACTGCGGCTGGCGAGCTATTTCACGGGACCCGCGCAGCCTATGGCGGCCTTGTTCGCGCGGCCCTATCTGGCGGCAATCGGGCACAGTGTGACAGCGGCTGATGTGCAGAACGCGGCCCGCGTCGACGACGCTTATTCCGACGCGGCGATCTTCGCCGCCGTCTCGGCGCATAGGGGCGCGGCCACGTTCTGGTCGAACGATCTCGGCGACAAGCGCTATAGCAAATCTGTCATCGTTTTAATCGGCGGCGACACGGGCAGCGCGGCTGAAGGTTTCGCCTGGTCCATGCGCCGCGCGCCGATGGCGAAATTCGTGGGCCGCCGCACCATGGGGGCGCTGCTCAGCGCCACGGATTTCGATCTGCCTGGCGGCTGGAAGATCACAGTGCCCGTGCAGGGCGTGTGGGGCGCGGATGGAACCGATTATCGCGACCGGGCGGTCGATCCCGACATCGCCGTGGGCTGGACCCGCGCGGACCTCTGCGCGGGCCGCGATCCCGATATCGCAAAGGCGCTTTCGCTTTTAGAGTAGCCCCCGAATCACGGGGGCATCCATGCACGATCTTCTCACCGCGCTTTGGCTCGGCATCGTCGAGGGATTCACCGAATTCCTGCCGGTCTCCTCGACCGCCCATTTGCTGGTGACCGAGCGGCTGCTCGGCCTCGATCCCGATCATTGGGATGTCTTCACCGTCGTGATCCAGCTTGGCGCGATCCTGGCGGTGGTGGCGATTTACTGGCGCAAATTCTGGGATGTGCTGATCGGCCTGCCGTCCTCGCCCGACGCGCGGCGTTTCGCGCTCGGCATCATCGCGGCCTTCATCCCGTCGGTAATCTTCGGCGTGCTGCTGAACAGCTGGATCCAGAAGGCGCTGCTCAATCCGCATTACGCATTGCCGGTGATCGCCGCGTCCTGGACCGTCGGCGGTATCCTGATCCTGATCTTCGAGCGCCTAGCGCCCACGCCCCGCTACCTGGACGGCGACAAGCTTCCGCTCTCCAAGGCGATCCAGATCGGGCTGTTCCAGGTTCTCGCCATCATCTTCCCCGGCACCTCGCGCTCGGGCGCCACGATCCTCGGCGGCGAGCTCGTCGGCGTGGAGCGCAAGGCCGCGACCGTGTTCACCTTCTACCTCGCCGTGCCCACCATGCTGGGCGCCACGGTCTATGAGCTTTACAAGAAGGGCTCGGCACTCACGCATGGCGACATGGGCAACATCGCCGTCGGCTTCGTGGTGTCGTTCATCGTCGCGTTCTTCGTGATCCGCGCATTCCTCGCGATCATCGGCCGCTACGGCTTGAAGCCGTTCGGCTGGTATCGCCTGGCGATCGGCATCGCGCTCGGCGGCGCCGTCGCGATGCACTGGGTGTGAGGCTTACGGCGTACCGATGGCGCGTTCGCGCGCGGATTCCTCGTACTGGCCCAAAGGACGGAAGCGCCAGAGGTAAGACGGCAGCACCGCATCCATCGAATCCGGCACGATGCCGAGATCGGCGAAAGTGAGCGCGCCGGGCTGCACGATATTGTCGGTCTTGAGGAATTCCACCTGATCCGGCGTGAGCAGCTTGCCGGGCAGGAATTGCAGGAACACCGCTTTCAGCTTGGCCAACCAGAACGGCACCGGGATCAAGGGCCGCGAGCGGTAGGTGTCGCGAAGGATGAGCGTCAGGATATCCTTCACGCTGACGACCGCGGGACCGCCCAGCTCATAGCTCTTGCCGCGCGTCGTGGGATCGTTGGCGCAGTTCAGGATCGCCTGCGCCACGTCGCCTGCGAAGACCGGCTGGAATTTCGTGTGCCCGCCGCCGATTAGCGGCAGGAAGGGCAGGATGCGGGCGAGGCCGGCGAATTTGTTGAAGAACTTGTCCTCCGGCCCGAACACCAGCGACGGCTTGATAAGCGTCGCGTCGGGGAATTCCTCGCGCAGCGCGATCTCGCCCTCGGCCTTGCTGCGGGCATAGGCCGAGGTGGAATCCGGGCTGATGTTCATGGTGGACACATGGATCAAGGTCGTCACGCCGGCTTCCCGCGCGGCGCGGGCGATGGTGCGCGGCGCCTCGATATGCACGGCCTCGTAGTTCTGCCCGCCGCCGGGGTTGAGGATACCGACCAGGTTCACCACCACATCCGCGCCCTTGATCGCCGCGGCGACATCGTCCGCGTCGCGCGCGTCGGAATGGCGAACCAGCACCTGGCCCACATGGCCCATGGGCGGCAGGTATTGGGCAAGGTTGGGATGGCGCACACCCACCTTGATCCGCCAGCCGTCATCGGCGAAGGCGCGCACGGCATAGCGCCCGAGAAGGCCGGAGCCGCCGAAGATCGTGACGAGGGTGGTTTTCATGGCCGGGGACTCGAATTGGGACCTGCGGTTCTTAAACGCACAGACCGGCCCAAGGAAAGCGACCAAATCGCCGCTTGGCCCGGCCCGGTCAAATGGACAGGTCAGTCCCGGATATATTTCCGCTCGCCGGTCTGCGGGTCGAGCCAGACGGTGACGGGGGCGCCGGTCTCGTCGTCGATGAAGCGCTCGGGTGTGCGCACCCAGCGGCCGCCGGGGGTGGAGCGCTCCAGCGGCTTGTAACGGACGCGTTCAAACAGCACGCCGGCCACGATGAGCAGGCCCCAGATGCCCAGCGTGATGGAGACCGAATAGCCGCCCTTGAAGATGGCGAGCAAGCCGCAGACCAGCGCCAGCACGCCGATGCCGAGCACGAGGCTACGCAACATTGGGCGCCTCCGCTTCGACGATGACGGCGGTGCCGTAGGCGACGATCTCGCTCATGTTGTTTCCGATCTCCGACGAATCGAAGCGCATCATCACGACGGCGTTCGCGTTCATCAGCGTGGCGTTCTTGACCATGCGGTCGGTGGCTTCGCGGCGCGTCTGCTCCAGGAGCTGCGTGTATTCGTGGATCTCGCCGCCCACGATGGAGCGCAACCCCGCCATGATGTTGCCGCCCAATCCGCGCGAGCGCACCACCACGCCGAACACCTGGCCGATGGTTTCCTTCGTGCGATAGCCCGCGACTTTCTCGGTGGTGGCGACCAGCATTGGCTTGTTCTCCAGTGACGCGCGGGGCAACTATAGGCCCGCGAAAAGGGCAGGGTTATGGCGCTCGCCGAAGATACGGCTGTGGAGGTGGACAAGGAAGGGCGGCTTTCCGCCGTTCTGTCGCGCAACTGGGAAATCTGGGGGCCGAATGGTGGCTATGTCTCGGCCATCGCGCTGCGCGCGGCGGGCCTGATCGCGCCGCCGGACCACCGCCCCGCCACTTTCTCCGCGCAATATCTTTCGGCGGGACAGTTCGAGCGTTGCGACATCGCGGCCGAAGCCGTGCGCAAGGGCCGCAACGCCTGGTGCATCAATGTGGCGCTAACGCAGAACGGCAAGCGCTTCCTGCAGGCGCAGGTGTGGACGACGAACAAGAGCGAAGGCCCGCGCAAGATCGAGCGCAAGATGCCGCACGTGCCGTGGCACGAAACGCTCAAGACCTTCGCCGAGTTGCGCCCGCGCAAGGAAGGCGAAACGCATTTCCGTTTTTGGGACAATATCGAAGGCAAGCCCACGGTGTTCCTCGGCGACCGCGTGGCTGACCCGCGCGGCTCCGTCGAACAGGAATGGTATCGTTATGCCGGCTGGACGCGCCCCGCGGACGTCTTCCTCGATTACGCCCGCGCGCTGGTCCTGATCGACACGCTGCAATGGCCGGCCTTCACCCGCGGCCTCTCCGACTGGCCCAACTACATCGCCCCCAGCCTGGACGTGACCGCCTGGTTCCACGAACCGCCGGGCGCTGCCGACTGGCTTCTCGCCGACGCCCATGCCGACACCGCCGTGAACGGCCTCATCCATGGCGGGGTCGATATCTGGGCGGATGATGGCCGCCTCATAGCCTCCGGCGGAAGCAACATGCTGCATGTGGTGCGCGAGGGCGCCAGGGGCTAGAGCGCAGGCCTCGGCGCGAGCGGGCCGCCCGCCTTCGGGCCGGTCCCCCGAGAAGACATTTGACAGGCTTTCCCCGCCCTCATAAACATCCGCCCCTTCATCTGCTGCCCAGATGGCGGAATTGGTAGACGCACTAGTTTCAGGTACTAGCGCTGCAAGGCGTGGAGGTTCGAGTCCTCTTCTGGGCACCATGACAAAATAAGTTATTGATTTTATTGGGTGAAATCTCCCATAGTTCTGCCTAGCCCAAGTCAGATCCAAATCCTCCGTGTACTGACAGCATTCTCCCATTTGTTAGCTTAGATACACGTTTGCGCAGAAAAGTGGGCCCTTTCAAAAGCAGGCACTGGTCCCGAAAACCCGCCAAAACAGCGTGATCGCCGCAGCCGTGAAGTGGCAGGCTATTACGGAATAGAATCAGCCCGACAGGTGATTGGTGAGCCGGACGGTCGACAAGCTGCAAAAGCAGCTGCAGGAAGAAGTATTTCACTACGCTCAAGACAGCAAGAAAGCTGCCGGTCGCGCGCTAGGAACGATCATTGAGATCATCACCTATTACAAAATCTGTGCTTGGGGTCTTTCGAAAAATACATTGATCGAAAAACCAATTCCAGAATTTGGGCGAAGTGATATTCGCCATAACGTGGAGTTCTCTCTCCATAAGGTTCTCAAGCAGACCATCATAGAATTGCCGCGTGATGGAAGAACCATCACAGCAAAGGTTCTTGGGGTTGCTGCTAAAATTCCGGTTACCAGGCTAACGGAACAACTTCTTTCATCGAAATCGTTGTTGCGGAATTCTGCGGTAATCAGCGAGCATGACGAGCATGTCGCGGTAGCTAATCTTCTCAAGATGCACGAAAACCGTCTTGAAGTTTTGATTGCAGAACTCGACTTATTCCCGGCCGCCATCTTTGAATGTAAGCGCGTAGGTGTCGAGGAAGGAATGAAGAAGGGACCTCAATCAATCGAAAAGGCCAAGCAAGGCGCGTATGTGGCGCGCTCGGTTTCGGCTCTACAAAAGGTGATTGATCGCGATGGGCAGGTTCTAGGGTTTCTGCCGACGCCAAATGGCAAGCCGTTGATAGACAACTACGACAAGATGCTTGCCGAAATTGTGAGTGGAAAACTGAAGTCGCCAGATGGTTTCGTGCTGACCGTCGGCGTTGTGAGCAATCATGGAAATTGGTTCACCTCCGAGAATATGAACAAGGAGTTGAAAGTGTTGGCTGCCGCTTACGATTGGCTGCTGTTTCTTACAGACGAAGGGCTGATGGATTTCGTCGAGCATTGCATATTGAAACCCGACAGGGAGTGCGAGTCCATTCAAAGGGCATTTATGGAGAGTTACACAGGTGAGAAGGGCGGAAATCGGTTTACGAAAACCAGGCTCGATTTAGATGCAGATCAGGCGCTGAGACGGTACTTTGTCGCTAACAACAGGCGCTCTGATGGTTGGTTTAATGTCATTGCACCCGGTGGAGAGAACTTGCAAACTCTGACCAAGCAACTGACAGCGCTGCTTTCTCAGAGGGAGGGTGAAATCACGAAATGACAGCCGGTCGCAAAAACGTCGATACCGTCAAGCATTGGGGCACGCCTCACAAATATGTCGAAGCGGTGCGTGAGACGTTTGGCGGAAGCGTTCATCTTGATCCCTGTTCCAATGAATGGTCAGTGGTAAGGGCACTGGTTGAATGGTCGCTACCCGAAAATGATGGGCTACGAAAGAAATGGGATTTTCCGACCATCTATGTCAATCCGCCATATGGAGCTGATTATGAGCGCGGCACCCGAATCAGCGATTGGCTGAAGATGTGTGCCTTGGCATTTCACGATTTCGGCGCAGAAGTGATCGCGTTGGTTCCTGTCGCAGCAAACACTTTGCATTGGAAGGAATCAGTCTGGGCGCGCGCAACTTCCGTATGTTTTCTCTACGATACACGTGTCCGGTTTCTGGAAAATGGAAAGGATGGTGGCAAGGGCTCGCCAATGGCGAATGCGACGGTTTATTGGGGTATCCACCCGGAGCGTTTTGCCAAGTCCTTTTCGCGTCATGGTGCGGTCGTTAGTTTGGCTGATGTAAAACTACCGAAGGGACGGTTGGAACGTCAGCAACTTCGCCTGATTCCAGACGAGCGGAAGACTGGCTAAACCGTCGCGATCATCAGCGCTTTGATCACATGCATGCGGTTTTCCGCTTGCTGGAAGACGCGGCTGCGCGGGCCTTCGAAGAGTTCGTCCGAGGTGTCGAGCACGTCGGGGAATTTGCGGGCGAAGTCTGTCGTGTCGTCGTGCAGCGAGGGCAGGCAGTGGAGGAAGATGGCCTCGGGCTTGTGGGTGGCCGCGAGCATGGCGTCGTCGATCTTGTAGCCTTGCAGCATGGGGATGCGTTCGGCAGCCAGGTGCTCCTCGCCCATGGAGAGCCAGATGTCGCCATAGACGGCGTCGCAATCGCGTACGCCTTCGGACACGTCGGCGGTGACGGTGATCCTGGCCTTGGTATGCGGATTGGCTTCGAGGTAACCGGCGACGGCTTCCCGCTTCGGCTGCAGCGGCGCAGGCGCCACGATGCGCAGGTCGAGCCCAACCTTGCAGGCGGCGATCATCAGCGAGGCGCCCATATTGTTGCGGCCGTCGCCCACATAAGCGAGCTTGAGGCCGGCGAGGCGGCCGAACTCTTCCTTCAACGTCATCAGATCGGCCAGCACCTGGGTGGGATGATGCGCGTCCGACAGCGCGTTCCACACCGGCACGCCGGCATGGCGGGCGAGGTCCTCCACGATGTGATGTTCGAAGCCCCGGAAGGCGATGCCGTCGAACATGCGGCCCAGTACGCGGGCGATGTCTTCCAGACTCTCCTTGGAATTGAAGCGCAGGTCCTTGTCGTCGAAATTGGCGACCTGGGCGCCTTCGTCGCTGGCGGCCACGAAGAACGAGGCGCGCGTACGGGTGGAGGGCTTGAGGAAGATCAGGCAGAAGTTGCGGTCGGCGAGGTGGTGGCGGAAGGTCCGCGCGGCCTTCTCCCGCTTCAGCACCAGGGCCTGCTCGACCAGATATTCCACCTCGCCGGTGGAGAATTCCTCCAGCGTGAGCAGGCTGCGTCCCTTGAGTTCCGCGGACATGCCTGTGGTCTCCTTAACCCTGCCGTATCAACCGCTTCTATTGCCAGTGTGCGGGCGCGCCAAGGGTTCCGCGCGCCGCCTCTGGACAGAACGTGGGGATATCCCTATTTGAGCGCTGGCGGAGGCGGGCCGAATCGCCCAATTTCGCGCCAATCGATCCAAGGTGCCCGCCCATGAGTTACGCGATGGGAGAGCGGCGCCAACGCGAAAGCGCGTTGACGCTGAAGGGCCTGAAACAGGCCGCACGGATCGATTCCAATATGCCACGAGGAATTGGAACCGCATTCGGAGGTCTTGAACGATGACGCGCGCCACATCGCTGGAAATGCTGGCCTTCAATGTGAAGATGCTGGGGCCGAAAAGCCGCAAGCAGGTTCTGATCAGCGCGGGCAGGATGGAGAACAAGCAGCAGATGCTGCCGGCGATCCGCAAGCTCCTCACCCTCGACGTCGATCTGTTCGCGACGCCCGGTACGCACCGCTTCCTGGAGGCCAACGCGGTTACCTCCACCGAAATCCACAAGATCACCGACAGCCGGGCGCCGAACATCCTCACCTTCCTGAAAGCCAACCGCTTTGACCTGGTGGTCAATGTGCTGACGGGCGACCAGGATTACGACGAGTCCTCTGACGCCAAGCTGATCCGCAAGCTCTCCATCGAGAACGGCATCCCGCTGATCACCGATGCCGAGGTCGCCATCGCGACGCTCGAGCAGATCGTAGTGGACAGCGAGCGCGGCACCTATCGCTACAAGATGGCGGATGCCTCCGAGCCGTGGAATTTGAAACACCACTTCCTCGACGCGGTGCAGAAGCTGGGCGGCATCGCCAACCACCACGCCCATTTCGACAAGGCATACCTCATCACGATGGAAAACCTGCGCCTCAGCCAGGTGGACATGAGGAAGAAGTGGGAGCTCTACAAATATCTCAAGGAAAACTACACCTATGACGATCTCGTCGAGCGCATCGGGCGCGGCGTGGAGGCGATGATCGCGCAGGGCGTCACCTATTGCCGCTCGATGGTGGACGCGGATTCGACCGTGGGCTTGTTGCCGATCAAGGCGGCGGTGGCGGTGAAGAAGAAATACGCCGACCGCATCAATTTCGAGATCGGCATCCAGCCGCTGCAGGGCGTGCTCGATCCCGCGTCGTATGAGCAATATGAAGAAGCCTGCCGCATGGCGGATTTCTGCGGCGGCCTGCCGTCGCGCGACGAGCCGCAGGTGGAGAAGCATCTGGATGTCGTCTTCAGCCTCGCCAAGCGGCTGGGCAAATGCGTCGACGTCCATGTCGACCAGGAGAACAACCCGCTGCAGACCGAGACGGAGCTGCTGGCCCGCAAGACCATCGAGCACGGCATGCAGGGCCGGGTCTATGGCGTGCACGCCATCTCCGTGGCCGCGAAAGACGAGCGCGAGCAGGGCCGCATCATCGATCTGATCGCGGAAGCGGACATGGGCATCATCGTCTGCCCGTCGGCCGCGCTCAGCATGAAGCAACTCGACATGACGGCGCCGTTGCACAACTCCATCGCCCCGTTCGAGAAGCTGCGCGCCGCTGGCGTGCGCACCTATCTGGGCGTGGACAATGTGCACGACCTTTTCATGCCCATCGTGGACGGCGACATCTGGACGGAATGCCGGATGCTGATGGAAGCTTGCCGCTTCTACGACATCGACGCGGTGGCGGAGTGGGCCTGCGCCAAGCCGAAGCTGGTGCACGAGAACGCACTGCCGGAGTCGCGGTTAAGGGCGGTGTCGTAAGGCGCTGGAGTCGTGACGCGCAAAAAAACGTTACGCACTATATAAAACCCGTCATGGCCGCCCTCGTGGCGGCCATCCATATTCCAGAGTCTCGACGGGTGGACTCTGGAATATGGGTGGCCGGGACAAGCCCGGCCATGACGGGTGAGAGGGCAATTACCCCCTCTTCGCCGCGTCGATCTCGGTGGCGAGTTTTTCCAGGCTCTGGCTCCAGCCCATTTCCATGCCGGCCAGCATCTGTGGCGCGATCTCGGCGATGGCGGTGCCGGTCTGTTTGACGTTCACGATGGTGCGCCCGCCTTGCTCGCTGAAAGTGACCACCGTGTGCGCCTCCAGAAGCGGGCTGTTGTCCACCGCGCGGGCCACGGCGGTGAAGACGAGCCGCTCTATCGGCACCACCTCCAGGAACTCGCCGGTCATGGGGTGTTCCATCCCCATGCCCTTCATGTGGATGAGGATCTTGCCGCCCTTCTTCGCCTCCCATTCGCACACCGGATTGGTGAAGCCGTGCGGGCCCCACCAATTGGCGATGTGCTTGGGATCGGTCCACACTTTCCACACCAGCGCGCGCGGCGCGTCGAAGGTGCGGGTGAGATCGATGGTGCGCTCGCGCGGAAGGTCCATATCAGCCCCCCATCGGTTTCTGGTGGATCACCATCCACGGCACGCCGAACTTGTCGGTCAGCATGCCGAAGCGGTGCGCGAAGAAGCTCTCGCTCATCGGCATGCCCACCTGGCCGCCTTCGGATAGCGCCTGGAACATGCGCTCCGCATCTGGCGAATTGTCGGCGCTGATGGAGACGGAGAAGCCCTGCGGCGGGAAATAGCGGTCCGGCGGCGCGTCCGACGCCATGATCACCGTGTCGCCGATCTGGATCTGCGCGTGGATGACCTTGTCGTGGAATTCGGGCGCACTTTGCGCCGCGGCGGGGGATTCGCCGTAGGTCTGCATGGCGATGATCTTTCCGCCGGTAGCGGCCGCGTAGAATTTCAGCGCGTCGGTGCAATTGCCGTTGAAGTGCAAGTACATGTTGGCGTGCACGGTGTTTTCTCCTCTTAGTCTTTGACCGGAAACATGTGGAAATAGGGTTCGGCTTCCTTGAGCACGCGCGCGAAAGACGGCCGTACGCTTAGGCGTTGCAGATAGGCTTTTGTGTTCGGGAAATCGCCCAACGGCACCACTTTGTTCGCATAGAAGAGAGCGGGCGAGGCGGCGCAGTCCGCCATCGTATAGGCATCGCCCATGGCCCATTGGCGCGTGGCCATGGCTTCCTCGACGAGACCGTAGGCGGTGCGGATCAGCGCCTTCGCCTGTGTCGTGCCCATCGCGTCCTTCTGGTCCGCGGGGCGCCTGTGATCGCCCACGATCTTCTGCATCTGCTGGTGGATGTAGCTGTCGAAGAAGCGGTCCTGCATGCGGGTCTGGCGCGCGAGTTCCGGATCGTCGCGGAACACGAGATCGATGGGGCCGGGATAATGCTGCGCCAGATATTCGATGATGATGCTCGATTCCGGCACCATCCAATCGCGCGTCTCGTCGCGCAGTACGGGGAATTTGCCGATGGGCCAGAGCTTGTAGAACGCGGCGCGTTCATCCGCATTCTGCAGATCGACCAGCACGGGTTCGAACGGCGTATCGTTCTCGTAGAGCGCGATCAGCGCCTTCCAGCAGAAGGAGGAAAGCGGATGATAGTAAAGCTTCAGCCCGCTATTTTCGCCTGGCATGTTTCTTCCCTTTCTTCTGCAAGTCCTGGAGATAGTCGTCGAGTCGGTCGAACCGTTCTTCCCAGAGCCGTCTATATTCCGCGAGCCACTCGTCCACCGCGCGCAACGCCTTGGGCTCCAGCCGGCAGGGGCGCCATTGCGCTTCCCGCCCGCGCGCGATGAGACCCGCGCGCTCCAGAACCTTCAAGTGTTTCGAGATGGCGGGACCGGAGATGGAGAACGGCTCCGCCAGTTTCGACACCGTTGTCTCGCCCTGCGCCAGCCGCGCCAGGATCGCCCGGCGCGTGGGATCGGCGAGGGCGGAGAACTTGGCGCTGAGGGCGTCGGGCGTCATTCGTATTGAACCAATTAGTTATCTAACTGAATGGCTAATTACAGGGCTTTGAGCGGGTCGTCAAGCCGCATAAGGTCGGATTCGATGGACACTATTCCCGCGATAGGTATCGAGCATGTGACGAAGCGCTATCCGGGCGGGGCGGTCGCCGTGGATGACGTCAGCTTCGCCGTGGGCGTGGGGGAGTTCTTCGTGCTGATCGGTGAATCCGGCTGCGGCAAGACGACGACGCTGCATCTCATCAACCGCCTCAGCGAACCCAGCGAAGGCCGCGTGCTGGTGGACGGCGCCGATATTCTCTCGGGTGACGCGGCCGAATTGCGACGCCGCATAGGCTTCGTGTTCCAGGAAGTGGGGCTGTTCCCGCATATGACGGTGTCGGAGAACGTCGCCATCACGCCCAAGCTACTCGACTGGAGCAAGCCGGAGATCGTGGCGCGGGTGGACGAGCTGCTGGATCTCGTGCGTCTCGATCCCGCCATCTACCGCAACCGTTTCCCGCGCGAACTGTCCGGCGGGCAGCGCCAGCGTGTCGGCGTAGCGCGGGCCTTGGCGGCGCGGCCCGGCATCATGCTGATGGATGAGCCGTTCGCCGCCCTCGATCCCTTGACGCGCGACGAGCTGGCCTCCGACTATCGCGACATCCACAAACGCCTCGGCCTCACCACCGTGCTGGTGACGCATGACGTGACGGAGGCGTTCCTGCTGGCGGACCGCGTGGCGGTGATGCGCAAGGGCCGGATTGTGCAGATCGCCACGCCGCAGGAATTGCTCGCCGCCCCCGCCGACGAATTCGTGCGCAGCCTGATCGACACGCCGCGCCGCCGCGCCCGCATGCTGGCCGAGGCGATGCAGGCATGAGCAGCGACACCGACAGCGCCATCGCCGCCGCTTTCGCGCGGCTGCCGGATTATCTGGGCCAGCATGTGCTGCTCAGCGTCTCGGCCATCTTGCTCGGCTGTTTGATCAGCCTGCCGCTCGCCATGCTGGGCTATCGCACGACATGGCTGCGCGGCCCGCTGCTGGGCGTGGCCAGCATCATCCAGACCATTCCGGGCCTCGCGCTGCTCGCACTATTTTATCCGCTGCTGCTGGCGTTGGCCACCTTCACCGAGCGCGTCTTCGGCTTCGGATTCCGTGCACTGGGATTCCTCCCCGCGCTGCTGGCGCTGACGCTCTATTCGATGCTGCCGGTCTTGCGGAACACCATCGCGGGGCTCGCCGGTATCGATCCCGCGATCAAGACGGCGGCGCGCGGCGTGGGCATGACGCCGTGGCAGTCGCTCACCATGGTGGAGATCCCGCTGGCCGCGCCCGTCATCATGGCCGGCATCCGCACCGCCGCCGTCTGGGTGATCGGCACCGCCACGCTCTCCACCCCGGTGGGGCAGACCAGCCTCGGCAACTACATCTTCAGCGGATTGCAGACGGAGAACTGGGTCTACGTTCTCTTCGGCTGTATCGCGGCGGCACTTCTGGCGCTGGTGATCGACCGGCTGCTGGCGCTGGCGGAAGTCGGCTTCGCCAAGCGCAGCAACGCGCGGCTGCTCGCGGCGGCGGCGGGGCTTGCGATCCTCATCGGCGGGAGCTTGCTGCCGCTGATGGGCTCGGCGAAGACGGATGTCGTCATCGGCACCAAGAGCTTCGAGGAGCAATACATCCTGGGCGCCTTGATCCGCGACAAGCTGCACGCCGCCGGCTTCGCGACTACGGCGCGCGACGGCTTGGGCTCGACGGTCGTCTTCAACGCGCTCGCCGCCAACGATGTTGACGTCTATGTCGATTATTCCGGCACCATCTGGGCCAATGCGATGAAGCGCGCCGACATGCCCGGCCGCGCCGCCGTGCTGACGCAGATGACGGCGTGGCTGAAGGAGAAGCGCGGCATCGTGCTGGTGGGCGGCCTCGGTTTCGAGAATGCCTATTGCTTCGTGATGCGCCGCGACCGCGCCGAGGCGCTGGGCATCCACACGCTCGCCGATCTCGCCCAGCATTCCGCCGCGATGAAGATCGGCGGCGACTACGAATTCTTCGAGCGCCCCGAATGGGCGGCTGTGAAGAAGGCCTATGGCCTCTCCTTCGCCACGCAGCGGCAATATCAGGCGAACTTCATGTATCGCGCCGTGGCCGACGGTGACGTGGACGTCATCGCCGCCTTCTCCAGCGACGGCCGCATCGCGCAATACGGCCTGACGCTCATCGCCGATCCCAAACAGGCCCTGCCACCCTACGACGCGATCCTGCTCGTTTCGCCGAGACACGCGAACGACGAGAAGCTGCTGGCCACGCTCCGCCCGCTGGTCGGCAGCATCGACCTCGCCACCATGCAAAAAGCCAACCTGATGGTGGACCGCCCCGACAACAAGAAAACGCCGGAAGAAGCGGCGCGGTTTTTGGAAGAAAGAAAGTAGCTGCCGCTTTCTCTCCTCACCCTCCACCGTCATGGCCGGGCTGGTCCCGGCTACCCATACCCTCAGTCTCAGCCAAATGATCTCAGACCGAAGTTATGGATGGCCGGGACAAGCCCGGCCATGACGATTCGGGGTCATGGGTGGGGTGGTGAAGTAGCGGGATAGGCGCCGGAACTTTTTTTGGTTTGAGCTTGACCGCCCGAGGAAGTATGACGCTCCCATGAAAATCAAGCTGCACAAGAACGACCTGCCGGATGGTTTGGACCTCGGCGAGGCCGTCGCGATCGATACCGAAACCCTGGGCCTCAATCCCTTCCGCGACCGGCTCTGCCTGGCACAGCTTTCGGCAGGCGACGGCGTCTGCCACGCGGTGCAGTTCGAGCCGGGGCAATATGCGGCGCCGAACCTCAAGGCGCTGCTCACCGATCGCAAGGTGACCAAGCTGTTCCATTTCGCGCGTTTCGACGTGGCGATGTTCCGCCGCTATCTGGGCGTGATGACCGGCCCCATCTACTGCACCAAGATCGCCTCCAAGCTGGTGCGGACCTATACCGACAAGCATGGTCTGAAGGACCTCGTCCGCGAGCTCCTGAGCGTCGATCTCTCCAAGGAACAGCAGAGTTCCGACTGGGGCGCGCCCGTGTTGACCGAGAAGCAGCTCGCCTATGCCGCCAACGACGTGGCCTATCTCCACCGGCTGCGCGAGGCGCTGGACGCCATGCTGGTCCGCGAGGGCCGTACGGAGATCGCGCGCGCCTGCTTCCAGTTCCTCCCCACCCGCGCCGTGCTCGACCTGGCCGGCTGGGAGGACACGGACATCTTCGCACATTAAAACCCGTTAAGCCTTTGACATCGCTTGGCTTGAAGGGCAGAAGTCATCGCGCCAAACTCTGGCCGCCACATTTGGCATGATTTTCGCGTCCCAGCCGGGGTAAGCTTCCGGTAATGGGGCCGCCGGGTTCTGGGGAGCGGGAACCGGCGACAGAACAACAGGTGTCTTCGCATGCGTTCCGCCGCGCGTCCGCGTCCCGAAATCTCCGGCGACCTCGCTGCGGCGCGGCGCGTGCTGGACTATGCGATGGACGCCATCCGCGCCCTCGAAACCACCCTCAACGGCGATTTCACCCGCGCCATCGACACCATCCTGGCCGCGAAGGGCCGGGTGATCGTCAGCGGCATGGGCAAGTCCGGCCATGTCGGCCGCAAAATCGCGGCGACTTTGGCTTCCACCGGCACGCCGGCGCAGTTCGTCCATCCGGGCGAGGCGAGCCATGGCGATCTCGGCATGGTGACGAAGGACGATGTGCTGCTGATGCTCTCCAATTCCGGCGAGACTCGGGAGTTGTCCGACCTCATCACCTTCGCCAAGCGCTTCTCGATCCCGATCGTGGGTATCGCCAGCCGGGCGGAGTCCACACTCATGCAGGCGGCGGACGTGCCGCTGGTGCTGCCGAAATTCCAGGAAGCCTGCTCCATCGGCATGGCGCCCACGACGTCCACGACGCTGACGCTGGTGCTGGGCGATGCGCTGGCGGTGGCGTTGATGGAACGGCGCAGCTTCTCGAAAGACCAATATCGCGAGCTGCATCCCGGCGGCGCGCTGGGCAAGGCGCTGATCCGCGTTTCGGATCTGATGCATACCGGCGAGGACATGCCGCTGGTGGCGGAAGACGCGTCCATGCAGGACATCGTGCTGGAGATGGCCAAGAAGCGATTCGGCTGCGTCGGCATTGTCGATGGCAAGGGCGCGCTGGCCGGCATCGTCACCGATGGCGACTTGGCGCGGCACATGGATCGCGGGTTGTTCGACCGCAAGCCGGCTGAGATCATGACGCGGGCGCCCAAGACTTATCCGTCGGACAAGCTGGCCGTCGAAGCGTTGGCCTTTATGAACGACAAGAAGATCACCCAGCTCTTCGTGATGAACCCCACGGCCAAGTCCAAGAAGCCGATCGGCATCCTGCACATGCATGATTGCCTGCGCGCGGGCCTGGAGTGATGACCCGTCGCGCGCCGCAAGCAATAGCCGAACCGCTGCCGCAACCGGGCGCGCCGCGCGCGGCCGACGATTGGGGCAGCCACGTCCGCACCACCGCGCAGGAATCGCTGCGCTATACCCGTTTCGTCACGGTGATGAAGCGCGGGCTCTTTATCGCGGCGTTGCTCGTGCTGGCCGCGGTGCTGGGCTATGCGATGCAGCCCCGGCCGCAGAACACCATCGCGATCACCATGCAAAACCAGTTCGGCGCCTCCGAACTTGCCATGGAGAAGCCGCATCTCACCGGTATCGACAATGACGGCAACCCCTATCTCGTCACCGCCGACAAGGCCATCCAGGATCCGAAGAACACCAACCACGCGCGGCTGTTCAACATCGACGCGGACCTCACGGAGAAGAAGCAAGGCAACTGGCTGTCGCTGACGGCGCCCACCGGCTCGCTCCAGGCCGACACGCACAAGCTGAAGCTGAACGGTCCCATCGGCGCGTTCTCCGACGACGGCTATGAATTCCACACCATGACGGCGGATGTGGATCTCTCCAGCGGCATCGTGCGGGGCTCGCGCATGATCGTGGGGCAGGGGCCGCTGGGCAACATGCGGGCGGACCGCTTCTGGCTCAACCGCGTCAAGAGATTGGTATTCTTCAATGGTAATGTGCGCATGACGATCTACCCGGCCGCGATGAAGAAACACGATTCCGCAGCCAAGACCGGCGCGACGCCAAAGACTGGTACGCCAAAGACCGGTATGAAGGGCAAGAAGAAATGAGAATGATCATCGCGCTCGGCTTTATGGCGATGGCGAGTACAGCGGCATTGGCGCAGCAACAGCCGGTCGCCGTTTCGGCGGACAGCGCCACGGCGCAGACCACGACCACCATTCAGCCGGCCAAGAAGGACAACACCAACACCAGCGCCGGTCTCGGCTTCTCCAAGCACGACTCCAGCGCGCCCATCAACGTGTCGTCTGACAACTTCCTGGGCGATCTCGGCACCAAGATCGGCACCTATTCCGGCAACGTCGTCATCATACAGGGCGACATGCGGATGCGGGCCGACCGGGTGAAGATCGTTGAGGTCGAGGACAAGCCCAACAAGATCTATGCCTATGTCAACGTCGTGGTCGATGCGCCCAACGGCACCGCCACCGGCGACGACGGGGTCTACGACCTGGTCGCCAAGACCATCACGCTCAACGGCAAGGTCGTGCTGACCAAGGAAAAGAACGTGATGCGGGGCACCAAGCTCATCATGGACCTCAACACCAATCTCGCCCACCTGACCGCGGCCGGCATGCAGGGCGGCCGGGTGCAGGCGGTTTTGGTCCCCAATCAGGACAAAAACGGCGCCGCCAAGAAGCCTGCGGCAAAACCCGCCCCAAGCGGGAGCAAATAGGCTTCACGGTTCCTTAAAGACGGATAGGCACAGTTCTTGCCATGACAACGACCGAGACAGCTCCGGAAGCCACTGCAGCGTCCACCGATCGCCCCCGGGTGATCGAGGGCAGCCAGGGGCTCGTCGTCACCCGCGTCGGCAAAAGCTTCAAGAAGCGCCCCGTGGTGCGCGCGGTGAGCCTCACCGTACGCCGTGGCGAGGTCGTGGGCCTTTTGGGTCCCAACGGCGCCGGCAAGACCACCACCTTCTATATGATCACGGGCCTCATCCCGCCCGACTACGGCACCATCGAGCTGGATGGCCATGACGTGACGAGCCTGCCCATGTATCGCCGCGCGCGGCTGGGCATCGGCTACCTGCCGCAGGAAGCCTCCATCTTCCGCGGCCTCACCGCCGAGCAGAACATCCGCGCCACCGCCGAACTGATCGAATCCGATCCCACCCGCGTGGGCGCCGCTGTCGAGGAGCTGATGGCGGAATTCGGCGTGGAGCATGTGCGCGACACGCCGGCCATCGCGCTGTCGGGCGGTGAGCGCCGCCGCGTGGAGATCGCCCGCGCCCTGGCCACGCATCCCTCCTACATCCTGCTCGACGAGCCCTTGGCCGGCATCGATCCTATCGCGGTGAACGATATCCGCGACTTGGTGCGGCATCTGAAGGACCGCGGCATCGGCGTGTTGATCACAGACCACAATGTTCGCGACGCGCTCGACATCATCGATCGCGCCTACATCATCCATGAAGGCCAGGTGCTCAAGGAAGGCTCGCCGTCCGACATCGTGGGCGACCGCGACGTGCGCCGCGTCTATCTGGGCGAACGGTTCTCGATGTGACGTCATGAAGGTTGGGGCGTAAGTTATGGCGTTGACGCAAAGATTGGAGATGAGGCAGGGCCAGTCGCTGGTCATGACTCCGCAATTGCAGCAGGCCATCAAGCTGCTGCAACTCTCCAACATGGAGCTCACCGCCTATGTCGAGCAGGAGCTGGAGCGCAATCCGCTTCTCGAGCGCGACGAACGCGAGCACCTGCCCGACGAACGCCCGGAGAAAGTCGAAGCTTCCCGCGAAGCAGAAGGCGCCGACGTGGCGCTCTCCCGCGACGACTTCTCCAAGGCCGAGGACATGGACGCGCATCGCGACGACGTCTATGCCGAGAACGACTCCACCTCCGGCCCGCGCGACTCCAAACTCTCCGACTGGACGAATTTGCGCGCCGGACCGCGTCTCGATGGCGACGAGAATGGGCTGGAAGGTTCGCTGTCCGAGGAATTGTCCCTCAAGGATCACCTGGAAGCCCAGCTCACCATCGCCGCGCTGGATGGCGCGAACCGATTGATCGGTGTCGCGCTGATCGATTGCATCGACGAAGCCGGCTATTGCCGCGCCGATCTGGACGAGATGTCCACGCGGCTTGGCGTGGAGCGCGATGCGGTGGAGCAGGTGCTGATGGTGGTGCAGGGCTTCGAGCCCACCGGCGTCGGCGCACGCGATCTTGCCGAATGCCTCGCCATCCAGCTGCGCGAGAAGGATCGCCTCGATCCCTGCATGCAGGTCTTCCTCGCCCATCTCGAACTGGTGGCCAAGCGCGATTTCGCGCAGCTTTCGCAGCTTTGCGGCGTGGACAGTGCCGATGTCGCCGACATGATCGCGGAGATCCGCGAGCTGACGCCCAAACCCGGCCTCGCATTCTCGACCGAGCTGGTGCAGCCCGTGGTGCCGGATGTGTTCGTGCGCGAGGGCGCCGACGGCGGCTGGCACGTTGAGCTGAACACCGACACCTTGCCGCGCCTTCTCATCAATGGCCGCTATCACGCGAAAGTCGCCAATGCCGCGCGGGACCGCGAGGCCAAGACCTACATCACCGATTGCCTGAACAACGCGAACTGGCTGGTGAAGAGCCTCGATCAGCGCGCCCGCACCATCCTGAAAGTCTCAACCGAGATCGTGCGCCAGCAGGACATGTTCCTGGCCTATGGCGTGCGCCACTTGCGGCCGCTCAACCTGCGCACCATCGCGGACGCCATCGGCATGCATGAGTCCACGGTGAGCCGCGTCACCTCCAACAAATATGTGTCGACGCCGCGCGGGCTATTCGAGCTCAAATATTTCTTCACCGCCTCGATCCAGTCCATCGGTGGGGCGGAGGCGCATTCGGCCGAGGCCGTGCGCGACCGCATCAAGGAGATGATCGACCGCGAGAAGGCCGAAATCCTCTCCGATGATCGAATCGTTTCCTTGCTCACCGCGGACGGAGTCAATATTGCGCGGCGCACCGTTGCGAAGTATCGAGAGGCAATGCGCATCCCCTCTTCGGTGGAGCGGCGCAGGCAGAAACTGGGTGAATTCCAGGGCGTTGGCGCGCGCTAGAATTGGCTCAAATCCGGCATAAACCGGCCATAAAACCGGCAAGGAAAGTTGCGTTGACTTGGGGTAGGGGCGGACATATGGTCCGCCGCCTTTTGAAACGGGCAGTACTCGAAAAATGGAGCACCTGCTCCGCGAACCGAGAGCCGAACTTGCGCGTTACAAGGTCATGACAGTCCGAGTGTCAGGCAAACAGATCGATCTTGGGACCTCGTTGCGCGGCCTCGCGCGGGAGAAGTTGCAAGGCGCGATCGCCAAGCATTTCGACGGTGATGCCGATATCAACGCCGTATTCAGCCACGATGGCCCGTTCACGCGGGTCGACTGCACGGCGCATTTGTTTTCGGGGGCGGTTCTCAAGGCGGAAGGCGAAGGCAAGGACGCGCATATTGCGTTCGATGCCGTGCTCAGCCACCTGGAGAAACAAGTGAGGCGCTACAAACGCCGCCTTAAGAATCATCACGAGCGCGCGAGCGTTCGGGATCTTGACGGGTCGAAGTCGGACCTTGACGGGTCTAAGTAGGGGTTGTCATGGAAATCGCCGACATGCTCGTGCCCGAGGCCGTAACGGCCTCGCTGAAGACGTCCGGCAAAAAGGCGCTGCTGCAGGATCTCGCAGAGAAAGCGGCCAAGCTCACCGGCATCCCCGAGCGGCGCATCTTCGAGACGCTGATCGAGCGTGAGCGCCTGGGCTCCACCGGCATGGGCCAGGGAATCGCGATTCCCCACGGCCGTATCGCGGGCCTGCCGAAAATCATCGGTCTCTTCGCGCGCCTCGACACGCCGATTGCTTATGAAGCGGTCGACGGCCAGCCCGTCGATCTCGTCTTCCTGCTGCTCGCCCCCGAAGGCGCCGGCGCCGATCACTTGAAAGCACTCGCCCGCGTCTCGCGCCTCCTGCGCAACAAGCAGACCTGCGAGAAGCTCCGCGCCGCGTCGAAGCCGGAAGTGCTCTACGCACTCCTCACCGAACCCACCAACGGCGGCGCGAGTTCGCAGGCGGCGTAACGCGCTCTCTTCCGAACGAAAAAAAAGAGCCGCGCGAACGCGGCTCTTTTCTTTTTTGCGCAGGAACGAAACGTCGTGTCAGTGCACGCTCATCGGCACAAGCTCGTTCTGTACCGCGGCGCCATACGCCGTCTCGTACGCGTCTGTGAAGCCTAGCACGCTGCCGTCCACGGCATGCAGCACGTAGAGCTTTACGCCGTCCGGCACCTTGATGCCTTCGGGGATGATGCCCTGGCGGCGGGCTTCGGCCGCGTCGGTCGGCTTGATGTAGGCGAGCCGCGCGGGGCCGGCGAAACGTTCGGCGTCAAAATGCTCATAATTGGTCATGACACGCTTCCTTTCTTCACGCCCCGTCCTGTGACGTGATGGGTATCGTGCGGACGATCGGTTCGATCTTGCGCCGCTCAAGCTCCACCGACAGCAGCCCATTCTCGAGCCGCGCTGCCGTAACTTCGATCCCCTCGGCGAGCACGAAAGCGCGTTGGAACTGCCGCGCCGCGATACCCCGGTGAAGGAACGTCTTATCCGTCGATTCGGTTTGCTTGCCCCGGATGACAAGCTGATTTTCCTCGACCGTCACCGCCAGCTCCTCTGTCGAGAAGCCCGCCACGGCGAGCGTGATCCGCAGCAATTCGGGGCCGAATTCCTCGATATTGTAGGGCGGGTAGCCATCTGTCGCCGTCTTGGCGGTACGCTCCAGCACCCGTTCCAACTGCTCGAAACCGAGCAGGAAGGGGCTGTTGAAGGCGAAATTCCTAGTCATTTCAAAGCCCTCCTTGAGGCGCTTTGGAGTTGTCCGGCGGCCCCTCCCGGGCACCGCCTCTGTGTGGAATGTGGGGATCGGAACTCACCGATCAAGTGTCCCTGTTTCGTTCAAATTCCCGGCACTTGCGGGAACGCGCCCCGTCGCGCCAGAAGCTCCCATGCCGACCGTGATCCTCGACGACGCCCGCGCAGGCCATCTCCGCCGCTATGACGGCGCACGGGCCGTCATCGAAGCCTGGACGCCGGATGAGGTGCCCGCCGCACTCGCCGCTATCGCGCGCGCGCGCGCGGAGGGCCACCACGCCGCTGGCTATTTCTCCTACGAGCTCGGTTACGCGCTGGAGCCGCGCCTGTTGCCGCTGCTGCCGAAGGATCGCGCGCTGCCGCTCCTCTGGTTCGGCATCTTCGACGCGCCGGACGCGCAAATGCCCGAACCGCGCGGCCGTGCCTATGCCGGACCTTTGCGGCACGAATGGAACGAAGATGACTACGCCACCCGCTATGCCCGCGTGCATGCCGCGATCGCGGCAGGCGACATCTACCAGGCCAATCTCAGCTTCCGTTCGCGCTTCCGTTTCGTGGGCGATCCGCTTGCGCTGTATCGTGGGTTGCGCACGCAATCCGCGGCGCCCCATTGCGCCTTCGTCGATGACGGCACGCGCCACATCCTCAGCCTCTCGCCGGAACTGTTCTTCGATCTCGCGGCGGATGGCACGCTGACGGCTCGGCCCATGAAAGGCACCGCCGCGCGCGGAGCGGACGCAGTGTCCGATGCGCTGGCTCGCGCGAGCTTGCGTGAGAGCACCAAGGACCGCGCGGAGAACTTGATGATCGTCGACCTGCTGCGCAACGATCTGGGCCGCATCGCGCAGTTGGGCAGCGTGACGATGAAGGAATTGTTTGCCGTCGAAACCTATCCGACCGTGCATCAGATGACCTCCACTATCTCAGCGCAACTCGTGCCGCATGCCGATGTCACCGCCATTGTGAAGGCGCTGTTCCCCTGCGGCTCCGTCACCGGCGCGCCGAAGATTCGCGCCATGGAGATCATCCGCGAGTTGGAGGCGAGCCCGCGCGGCGTCTATTGTGGCGCCATCGGGCACTTCGCGCCGGACGGCTCCGCCCGCTTCAACGTCGCCATCCGCACGATCACGCTGTGGGACGGCCACGGCGAACTCGGCATCGGCGGCGCGGTGGTCCACGACTCCACCATGCAGGGCGAATACGCCGAATGCCTGCTCAAGGCCCGATATTTCACGCAGAGCCGCCAGCCGCTCACCCTGATCGAAACCCTGCGCTGGGAGAACGGCTTCATCCGATTACCACGTCACCTCGCGCGCATGGCGTCGTCTGCCGCCCAGTTTGGAATGAACTTCAACGAACAAGCCGCGCGCGCGGCGCTCGACTCCGCCGTGAGCGGCGATGTCGCGTTACGCGTTCGTCTCACCTTGGACGAAGCCGGAGACTTCGCCTGCACCACCGCGCCACTGGGCGAGACGCCCGCGCTCTGGCGCTTCGCGATCTCGCCCGAACGCGTCTCCACCGGCGACAAACTCCTGCGCCACAAGATCGACTGGCGCGCACTCTACGAAGCGGAAGCCGCGCGACTCTCCGGCATCTGCGACGAAGTCCTCTTCCTCAACGAGCGCGGCGAATTAGCCGAAGGCAGCCGCACCAATCTCTTCGCCCGCATCGACGGCACGCTCGTGACACCGCCGCTCTCGTCAGGCGCGCTCGACGGCTGCCTGCGCCGCGAATTGCTGGAAGCCGGCGAGTGCCGCGAGGGCGTGCTCACGCCCGGCGACTTCGAACGTGCGGAAACGGTTTACTTCGGCAATTCCCTGCGCGGTCTGATCCCGGGGCGGCGCGTCTAGCTCGCCGCCAGCGCGCACAGGCGCGTCAGCGTATCCGGCATCACCCAGCCGCCGACTTCGGAGAGGTGGCCATCGCGGATGTCGGCTTCGAGGACGTCGCCGAGCGGGCGGCCATCGATCTTCTTGCGCAAATCGGCGCCGATGCGGCGTACGTCGAAGGAAGGGAGTTCGGCCAGAACCGCCACGCCGAATTTTTCCGCGTTCTCGCGGTCGGGAAGCTGGTCGAGCAGGTCGTCGAAGGCCGTGGGCGGGTAGTGCTTGCGCAGGATGTGCGCGGCTTCGTAAGCCGTGCCGCCGATCAGGCTGAGGCCCAAGAGGCCGAACAGCCCGGCCAGAAACGGGCGGCGGGCGATTTCGGATTTCCAGCCGCTCATCGCATCAGCCCCTTCAAGCGGTCCGCCAGGCGCAAAGTCAGCGCCAGCATGTTCATGGTGGGGTTGGATGCGCCGTAAGTGGGAAAAGTGGAGGTACCGGCGATGTGCAGATTGGCGATGCCGTGTACCTGACTGTTCGCATCCACCACGCCGAGCTTCGGATCGGCATGCATGCGCGTGGTACCCATGTGGTGGTTGCCCCAATCCATCACGCTCAGCCATTCGGCGCGAGTCTTGTGGTGAAGCTTGATCATGCCGGTGCGGCTTTCCAAAAGCTGGCGGCCGAGTTCGGAAAGCGTGGCGCGGTAGCGCGCGAAATCCTCATCCGAGACGCGCATGTCGAGCTTCAGCCGCGGCATGCCGAGCGCGTCCTTCTCGCCGGTCAGGAACACGCGGCGGTCCGGATCGGGCGCCAGTTCCATGCCACAGCCGAGGATGAAGGCTTTATAGGACGTGGAGTCCACACCGAGCACCGACGCAGTCGTGGCCACGGCGGCGCGGCCGAGATCGGTGAGCTGGATTTCTTCTTCGATGGTGGAGAGCGAACCCAGCACGTGGTTGGACTGCTTGAACGCATCCGTGGGCGCCAGTGCCGCGCGGAACAGCGCGCCGTCCACCTTGCGTGGGATTTGGTAGTAGACGGGCAGGTTGCCGTTGAAGAGCACCAGCGTGGCAACGTGGCCGGGGATCGGATGATCCGCGAAGAAGCGGCCGACGAGATCGTTGCCGTTGCCCACGCCCGTCTTCATCACATCGTTGGAGGCGAGCAGGATGCGCGCCGTCTCGATGCCGCCGGCAGCGACCACCACGTGCTTTGCCTTTATCTTGAAAGCGTGGCCGTTCAACGTCGCCACGTCGAGATGATCGACATGGCCCGCGTCGGAAGCGAGTCGCACGCCGGTGACGTTGGCGTTGAGATAGAGGCTGAGATTGGTGGCGGCCTGCAGGTCCTTCGCGTAACGCGTGCCGAAATTCGTCGGCAGCACATCCTCGGTCTGCTGGCTGAACTGGAAAAAGGTGGTGGCGACGCCGCCAGTGCCGATCGTCAGCGCCGGACCTTGCGAATTCGTCCAGACCTTCTCGTCGTCATAAATGAAGGGTCCGGCTTCCACGAGTTGTTGCGCGCGCGGGAAATAAGGCTCCAGTGTTTCCAGCCCAAATGGCCAGCCGGAATGGGGCAGCCAGTCGCGCTGCACGAAATCAAGCTTGTCGAGCGGTCTGCACCAGCCGCCCCAGTGATTGGTACTGCCGCCCAGATAGCGCTGGCGCGACGCGTCGAGCGGCAGGTAACGCACGTTACCGGTCTCGGGCCCGGCATAGAGCGCTTGCGTGGCCTGGCTGAATTCCGTGCCGCCACTTTCCAGGAGCACGACGCGGAATTTCTGTTCCGCCAGCGCCATGGCGAGCGTGATCCCCGCGGGTCCGCCGCCGACGATGACGAGATCGGTATCGAGGATTGTGCCTGCCGGAACGGAGCGGGCGTCGAGGAATGCGCGCAAGCTGGGCCTTTCATATTCATCGTGCGCCCCGCGCGCTCCCAGGCGGGGATGAGAGTCGATGTCTATAGCCGTTTGTGCGCGAATGCACGGCCTGAATGGCTTTTGAGATACCTTTCAAAGGCGTAAGCCCGAGGCTCATCGCTGAATGCGATATAGGTCGAAAGGCGCCACGGTTTGAACTTTGACGTATGCAGAACTTTCCCCGAATTGTGCTGCTTAAGCCGATTTTTCAGATCATCCGTGACGCCTGTGTAATGGCGCTCGGGTTCGGCGATGCATTGAAGAATGTAAACGTAGATCATCGCGAAAAACCTTAACGATGAATCCAATATCCTACTTCTAAGCCGCAAGTAGGGTGGCTTGCCCGGGCGTAGCTCGCGGCAACCAGTCCGGCTTCGCCTTCGGCTACGCCGTGACAGGCCTCGCTCCGCTGTCGCGAAGCGAAGCCTGGTGGAGCCAAGCGGGATCGAACCGCTGACCTCCTGCATGCCATGCAGGCGCTCTCCCAGCTGAGCTATGGCCCCAATTTTGTTGGTCGCGCGATCTGACCCGAACCGCTTCACACTTCGGGGGATCGCGCTCCGGGAACTACCGTTCGTCCTTCGCGATGTCAGGGTCGATGATGCCGCTGACGTCGTCTTCGTCTTCCACCGTTTCGAGGAGGCCGTCGTCCGCTTCCTCTTCGTCGTCGCCCTCGATGTCCTCGATGTCGGCGGCTTCGTCGGCGTCGACGACGCTCATGCCGGCTTCGGCTGCTTCGTCTTCGACGGCGGGTGTCTCTTCTTCTTCCTCGTCCTCATCGTCGCCAACGACGACAAGCACGGGGGTTTCCTCGACCACTTCCTCGGCCTCGGCTTCCTCGTTCTCCTCCGTCTCCTCCTCTTCCTCGTCGTCGTCTTCCGCGTCGGCGACGGGTTGGACCTGGACGGGCTCCGGCTGGCGGGGGCGGCGCTGCTTGTAGAGCGACTCGGGCTCGAAGGCGAAGCTGCACTTCGGGCACTCGATCGGGCGCTTCTGCAAGTCATAGAAACGCGCGCCGCAAGAGGGGCAGACGCGCTTTATTCCAAGATCGGCCTTGACCAAGATTATGCTTCCCGCGTGAGTATCTGTTTGTTGAGGCCGGGTCGTTTGCCACTTCCCGAAGGCCCTGTCAAAGCGGAAAAGACCCTTATGAGCACCCAAGATTTCCGCAATCCCCTCACCGCGCGCCGCTCCGGCCCGCTTCGGGGCACCGCCCGGATGCCGGGGGACAAGTCCATCTCCCACCGCGCCCTCATCCTGGGGGCGCTGGCGGTGGGCGAAACCACCATTTCCGGCCTGTTGGAGGCCGGGGATGTCCTCAACACCGCCAAGGTCATGCGCCAGTTCGGGGCCACGGTGACGCGCGACGGTCCCGGTGCCTGGCGGGTATGGGGGACCGGCGTGGGAGGTTGGGGCGAGCCGGAGGCGGCGCTGGATTTCGGGAACTCCGGCACCGGATCGCGGCTGGTGATGGGCGCGATGGCGACGACGCCCATCCAGGCCGTCTTCACCGGCGACGAGTCGCTGAGCAAACGCCCGATGAAACGCGTGCTCGACCCGCTGACGAAATTCGGCGCGGAATACGATGCGGGGACGATGCCGCTCACCTTGAAGGGCGCCACGCAACCTATCTGCATCGACTACGCCGTGATGGTCGCCTCCGCGCAGGTGAAGTCCGCGCTGCTGCTGGCCGCGCTCAACGCGCCCGGCCGCACGCGCATCACGCAAGCCGCGCTGACCCGCGATCACACCGAGAAGATGCTGAAAGCATTCGGCGTGGAGATATCCGTCGAGGCATTGGCGGAAGGCGAAACCATCACCGTGACGGGCGAGGCGGAGCTGAAGCCCTGCGCCGTGGACGTGCCGCGCGATCCGTCTTCCGCCGCGTTCCCCTTGGTGGCCGCACTGATCGTTCCGGGGTCGCAGGTCTCTATTCCCGGCATGCTGCTCAACCCGCGCCGCATCGGCTTGATCGAAACGCTGCTCGAGATGGGCGCAGACATCGCCATCACCAACCGTCGCGAGAGCGGCGGCGAAGAGATCGGCGATCTCGTCGCGAAACACTCCGCCCTGCGCGGCGTGGACGTTCCGGCAGCGCGCGCGCCCGCGATGATCGACGAATACCCCATCCTCGCCATCGCCGCCGCCTTCGCCGAAGGCCGCACGGTGATGACCGGTCTCGAAGAACTCCGCGTCAAGGAAACCGACCGCCTGGCCGCCATCGTCGCCGGCCTGCGCGCCTGCGGTGTCGCCGTCGAGGAAACCGAGACCGGCGTGACCGTTACCGGCGGCCCGGTTCAGGGCGGCGCCACCATCGCCACGCACATGGATCACCGCATCGCGATGAGCTTTCTGGTCTGCGGCTTGGCCTCGCGAGACCCTGTGACGGTAGATGATGTCTCGATGATCGCCACAAGCTTCCCGGAGTTTCAGGATTTGATGCAGGGATTGGGCGCGGCCTTTGCGCCAGCTGGAGGCCGCCCTGGATAGCTTCCTCATATTCGTGGCGCTGATATCAACGCTAGGCTCTGGAGTCCTGCTCGTCCAAGGCTTTCGCACGCGAAAAGCGATCACCCGCATCGGGCTCGATCCGGAGCGCGACAGCAGCCCGGTGCTCTACTGGATCACGCAAGCCCTTTACGGCTTTGTGCTTCTTGTCTCGACAGGCGGCATCGCACTGGTGGCGTTCGACCCACATTTGCTTTGGAGCATGCCCGGCGGCGTGGTGTCGTTCCTCATTGCGCTGGTGCTTCTGACCGGCGCGATATTGCTGGGTGCCGCTTTGGCGAACGCGTTGCGCACCGGCGTTTTGGTCTATCGGTCCGATAAAATAGTGCGCGCGAAAAAGCCGGTCCAGTATTGGCTGATGGCCACGCTCTTTGCCTTGTGGACCGTCCTCGTGGCGGGCATGGGGGCGGTCAGTCTGGTGGAAGCGATCATCCGATGACGACTGTGATCGCCGTCGATGGAACCGCCGCGTCCGGTAAGGGAACGCTGGCCAAGAAGCTCGCGCGGCATTTTGGGTTTGCGCATCTGGATTCCGGGTCACTGTACCGGCTGGTCGCGCTGGGTGTGACGGAAGCCGGGGGCGATCTGCGTGACGAAGGTGACGCGTTGGCGGCCGCCCAGGCGCTCGAACCGGCGCGGGCGGATGATCCCAGGATTCGCTCGGCGGAGATCGGAAGTGCGGCGTCGCTGGTGTCGGTATTTCCGTCGGTCCGGGCGGCGTTGCTGGCGTATCAGCGGGCGTTTGCCGCGCGGCCGCCCGGCGCCGTCATCGACGGGCGGGACATCGGGACTGTGGTTTGCCCGGAGGCCGTGGCAAAATTGTTTGTCGATGCCCAGGCCGCCGTGCGGGCCCATCGCCGCTGGCTGGAGCTGAAATCGGGCGGAAACGCGCCAGATGAGGCTGTCATATTGAAGGACATAGAGGAGCGCGACGCGCGGGACCGGGGGCGGGCGGTGGCGCCGCTAAGGCCGGCCGACGATGCCGTCTTGCTCGACACCTCCGATTTGGATATAGACGCCGCGTTCAAGGCCGCCCTCGATATTGTCGAGGCGAAGCTCAAGGCGCAGCCCCAGGGGTTCTAAGGAGACCCGGCGGCGCATTCCCGAGCCGGTCCGAACCCGACCAAATCCAACCTCACGCCTCGCGGGCGCATGCCTGCCGGGAAGTCCGCCACGCAAACGCGTGGCCGGCACGAATGTTCGAATAAGGAAAACTGAATGTCGCACGCCGCCCAGTCCATCTCCGCCCCCAGCCGCGAGGATTTCGCGGCCATGCTCGAGGCCAGCTTCGAAGAGCAGGCCCCCGCCGAAGGCTCCGTCATCAAGGGAACCGTCGTCGCCGTCGAAAACGATTTCGCGGTGGTCGATGTCGGCCTGAAGACCGAGGGCCGCGTGGCGCTCAAGGAATTCTCGATGCCGGGCATGCCCGTCACCGTGAAGGTGGGCGACGTCGTCGAGGTCTATCTCGAGCGCGTCGAGAACGCGATGGGCGAAGCGGTGTTGAGCCGTGACAAGGCGCGCCGCGAAGAGAGCTGGATCCGTCTCGAGAAGGCGTTCAACGACCAGAGCCGCGTCACCGGCGTGATCTTCGGCCGCGTCAAGGGCGGCTTCACCGTCGATCTCGACGGCGCCGTGGCGTTCCTGCCCGGCTCGCAGGTGGACGTCCGCCCGATGCGCGATGTCGGCCCGCTGATGAACCAGCCGCAGCCTTTCCAGATCCTCAAGATGGATCGCCGCCGCGGCAACATCGTCGTCTCCCGCCGCGCCGTGCTCGAAGAGCGCCGCGCCGAGGAGCGTTCCTCGCTCGTCGCCTCGCTCAAGGAAGGCCAGGTCGTGGAAGGCGTGGTCAAGAACATCACCGATTACGGCGCCTTCGTGGATCTGGGCGGCGTGGACGGCTTGCTGCACGTCACCGATATCGCCTGGCGCCGCGTCAGCCATCCGACGGAAGTGCTGAATGTCGGCCAGACCGTCACGGTGCAGATCATCAAGATCAACCCGGAAACGCAGCGCATCTCGCTCGGCATGAAGCAGCTGCAGACCGATCCGTGGGAAGGCGTCGCCGCCAAGTATCCGGTCGGCGTGCGCTTCCAGGGCAAGGTCACGAACGTGACCGACTACGGCGCCTTCGTGGAGCTGGAGCCGGGCGTCGAAGGTCTCGTCCATGTCTCCGAGATGAGCTGGGTGAAGAAGAACGTGGCGCCGTCCAAGATCGTGACGCCGGGTTCGGAAGTGGAAGTGCAGGTGCTGGAAGTCGATTCCAACAAGCGCCGCATTTCGCTGGGCCTGAAGCAAACGCAGGACAATCCCTGGGAAGCCTTCGCCAAGTCGCACCCCATCGGTTCGACCATCGAGGGCGAGGTCAAGTCGATCACCGAGTTCGGCCTGTTCGTGGGCCTGGATGGCGACATCGACGGCATGGTGCATCTCTCCGACATCAGCTGGGACAAGTCGGGCGACGAAGCGGTCAAGGGCTTTGAAAAAGGCCAGACTGTCTCGGCCAAGGTGCTCGATGTGGACGCCGAGAAGGAACGCGTCAGCCTCGGCATCAAGCAGCTGGGCGACGATCCGCTGGAGAAGGCCGGCGCCGGCGGCGGCGCGCTGCGCAAGGGCCAGGTGGTGACGGTGTCGGTCACGGAAGTGAACGACGGTGGCATCGAAGTGAGCCTGGCGGACGGCGTGAAGGCGTTCATCCGCCGCAGCGACCTCGCGCGCGACCGCGGCGACCAGCGCCCGGAACGCTTCGGCGTGGGCGACAAGGTCGATGCGCTCGTCACCAGCGTCGACAAGGCCAGCCGCAAGGTCTCGCTCTCCATCAAGGCGCGCGAAATCTCGGAAGAGAAGGAAGCCGTGGCGCAGTACGGCTCCTCGGACTCCGGCGCCAGCCTCGGCGACATCCTGGGCGCCGCGCTCAAGAAAAAGGGCAAGGGCGAAGACGACGGCGAGGAAGAGTAACCCTCGCTTCCGACCAAGACCGGAAAGGCGCCCGAGGCAACTCGGGCGCTTTTTCTTTGCCCGCGCCCCCGGTTAGTGTGCGCGCATGTCCCGCGCCTCGCGACTTCTCGAACTGATGCAGACGCTGCGCCGCTATCGCCGTCCCGTTACGGCGGCGGCGCTGGCGGAGAAGCTGGGAGTTTCGGAACGCACGCTCTATCGCGATATAGCGACCCTGGTGGCGCAAGGCGCCGCTATCGAGGGCGAAGCGGGTACGGGGTATGTGCTGCGTGAAGGGTTCTTCCTGCCGCCCTTGGCGTTCGACGACGACGAGATCGACTCTATCGTACTGGGCCTGCGCTGGGTGAGCCGCAACACCGATCTGGTGCTGGCGCAGGCGGCCCGAGAGGCGCTGTCCAAGATCGCGGCGGTGCTGCCGGACGACATGCGCGCGGCGCTGGAGAGCGAGCGGGTGTTCGCCGCGACGGACCGGGTGGTGCCGGCGGTTACGATCGACCTGAAGGCCTTGCGCGCCGCAATCCAGTCGTCGCGCAAGACGGCCATTGTCTATCGCGATGGCAAGGAGACCGAGAGCCGGCGCGTCATCTGGCCGGTGGCGCTGGCCTTCTTCAACGATGTCTGCCTCGTCGTCGCATGGTGCGAGATGCGTGATGACTTCCGCCATTTTCGCGCCGACCGGATCGTGGAGATCGCGGTGTCCGCCGAGCGCTACCCGAAATCGCGCCGTGCGCTGCTCCGGGACTGGCGCGAGAAGGAAGGCCATACTTACGAATTCTGATAACTCCTGACAGAAATTGTCAGTGGATCGCGCTAGTGTCTGTGCATTCCAGGGAGACAAAGATGACGGATCCGGCGCCAATGGATTATGTGGAGTTCACCGTCCACGATATCGCCCGCACCAAAGCGTTCTATACCGCCGTGTTCGGCTGGGAATTCACCGATTACGGGCCGGGTTATACGAGCTTTGTCGATAACGGGCTGGGCGGCGGGTTCACCACCAGCGCGCCGCCGCGGCCCGGCGGGCCGTTGCTGGTGTTTCATGTCGACGACCCGGAGGCGGCATTCGCGCGGGCGACGTCGGCGGGCGCGCCCATCGTCAAGCCGATCTACTCGTTTCCGGGCGGGCGGCGCTTCGAGATGAAGGATCCTGATGGCTACGACATCGCGGCGTGGAAGCAGGAATAACCCTCAGGCCCTGAGCGTGACGATATCGTCTGGCAGACCGGGATTGGCGACGGCGAAATTCGCGTATTGATCAGGATAATGCTGCTTGGCGAATACGATGAGGTCCACATAGCGCGCCGTCGTGTGCGGAAAGGGACTCGACAGCCGCGCCAGGAAGGCGAACACCGAGCCTTTGACCAGGCGGTGCTGTTCGACCAATCCTTCCGGATTGACGGAATAGCCCATCTGCCGGCCCACCAGCAGTTTCTGCATGGCGGAAACGGCGGTGGAGATGTCGCCTTTTATGATGGCCAGCGCCAGGCGGTCGCCCGTGTAAACCATGGCGCGGTCATAGGGCAGAATGAAGAAGTTGAAGATCAGGAAGCGCTCCGCGACGCGGACCATCCAGCCCGCCACGTTCGAACGCTTTTGCGCCACGAGATAACCCACGAAGCGGCCGACGATCCAGCGCACTTCCTCGTCGCTCACGCCGGGCTCCAGGATTTCCGAGGTGAGGAAGATCGCGCGGCGGAAGAACAGCTTGGACAGGTACGCGTTGAACGAGCCCAGTTCGAAAACGAAAATGTAGATTTTCTTGTGGTAGCCGAGATCGGCCTTGATCTCTTCGGCGAGCGTGTGGATTCGCGGATAATTGAGCGGCGACACCAGGATCAGCTTGCCGAAAAGATTCGCGAAATACACGCGCATCCCCACCCACACGAAGAACGCGCCTATCGGCACGACCAACGCAACGGTTCCGGCCGCCGCCAGAAGCACGATGAAGGGAAACAGCAAAATCGCGAAGATCAGTGCCAAAAGAAGGCGCGCACCCTGGCGCGGATGAATGCAGGCGCTGATTTCCTGGTCGCTAAGCATTTTCGCCCCCGAATGACATTTGCTCTATATCGCGATCTTAACCATCATGGACCGCACGACAAGGGCCGGGGGGGCGGAATGGCGGACGTTTTCCTAAGCTATAAAAGAGAGGATGCCGCGACCGCCGAGCGCATTGCCGATGCGCTGAAAGCCGAAGGCATCTCGGTGTGGTGGGACGACAGAATAACGCCGGAACGGCCGTGGGACGAAATCATCGAGGAACACATTTCCGCGGCCGCCAGCGTAGTCGTGCTGTGGTCTCCTCGCGCCGCCGCGTCGGAATGGGTGCGCACCGAGGCGCATTACGCCCAGGACCGCGCCAAGCTCATTCCGGTGACGATCGAGGCTTGCAATATCCCGCTTGCCTTCCTCCTGAAGCAGACGGTCAACCTCTGCGAATGGCGCGGGGATCGTAGCGACAAGCAGTGGCGCAAATTGCTGACCTGGATCGCCGATCTCTCGGCCACCAAACCCGGCAACGCCAATATCCCCCAAGCCCTCGGCGCCGCGCAACCAAACCGCTTCCGCGAGGCTGTGGGCTATCTCGCGTCCGGCGATCCCATCGTCGACGGCGCGCTGGTCAATCTGTCGACGCCCGTGGGCACGGCCTTTCGCGATAACGCGGGCCTTCCCGTGATGCGCATCGTGCCGAATGGCAGCTTCCTGATCGGCGCGCCGCAAAGCGATCCCGACCGGATGCCCGTCGAGAGTCCGCAGAAGCGCATCGATATTCCAGCACCTTTCGCCGTTGGTGTTTTCCCAGTTTTGGTGGCGGAATATCGGGAGGTAACGGGCGCATTGCCGCAAATGCCGGCGCCGCCCCGTCCGGAAGGCGGGTTCCTGGGTCTTTTCCGCAAAAAGGAGCCTCTGGCGCTGGTGGCCGCTGCGGTGGCGAAGCCGGGGCTGCCTGTAACGTTCGTTTCGTTCGACGACGCGCAGGCCTTTGTCGTCAGGCTTTCCGAGATAACAGGCGAGACCTACCGGATCCTTTCCGAAGCGGAATGGGAATTCGCCTGCCGCGCCGGCTCGCGCGCCCGCTATGCCTGCGGCGACACGATCGACCAGACCCAGGCCGCGTTCTCCACCAAGGCGCATCCGCTGTCCGGCCCCGTGGAGCCGGAGAATTTTCCGCCGAACGGATACGGCCTCTACAGCATGCACGGCAATGTGCGGGAGTGGACGCCGGATTTGTGGCACGAATCCTATGATGCGACGCCGGATGACGGCAGCCCGGCAACCGCGGGCCAGGGCGCCATGCGGGTGGTCCGTGGCGGCGGATGGCGCGATGCCGCGGCGATGCTGCGTTCATCGGCACGGCTTCGGGCAACCGCAACCGCGCGTATCGACGTCATAGGGTTTCGCGTGGCGCGGGCGCTCAACTGAATCGCCGGTATTAACGCCACATTATACCGCCAGCCCGTATTTTGGCGATGGTTCAGGGCCTCGCGGAACACCGGCGTGTTAGAAAAGCATTTACCAAAACCCTCTGTGAACGGAGCGTTCGACACCGCCCGCGCGACGCCGCATGTCCTCGCCTGGACATTCGCGCTCGTGTTCCTGGCGGCTCTGGGCGCGCTGGAGCTGACGCATTACACCGGCCGCATCGCCGCCATCTGGATCGGCAATGCCATCCTTCTCGCGATCCTGTTTCGCCATCCGCGTTCGGAATGGGGCAAGCTGCTGCTAGCCGGATGCTTCGCCAATTTCGTCGCCGACACCCTGGTGGGCGATTCCCTGCTGCAAAGTCTGACGCTGTCGTTCTGCAACGCGGTCGAGGTGATCACGATCGCCTGGCCGATGCGTCGCTTGCGAATGGATTCGCATTTCACGCGGCCCTATTCGCTGCTGGCGTTCTACATCCTGTCCGGCGGTATCGGGCCCGCGCTGGCCGGAACGCTTGCCGCTGTCTATTTCAGCCTCGCCAACGGCGCGGATTTCCTGACGTCCATGGAGCATTGGTACGCCGCCGATGCGCTCGGCTTGGTCATCCTGGCGCCGCTGCTGATCACGGTGCGGCTGAAGGACTTCCGAGAGATCTTCGGGCGGGCGCAGGTTTCCGTCACTGTGCAGCTCATCGGCCTCGTCTGCGGCGCGGTGGCGGCGAATTTCGTGTTCAAAGGCTATCCGGTCGCGTTCCTGTTCTTCCCGGCGGTGGTGCTGCTCACCTTCCAGCGCGGCTTCGCGGGCGGCGCCATCGGCATGGTGATCGCCGCTGCCTACCTCGCCACGCCCGTGCTGATGGGCGATGCATCGGGCGGCCTGAAGGGCCATCCCCTGCGTGAGCAGATCATCCTGGTGCAGATTTTCGTGGCGGTGACGGGCTTCTCCGTTACGCTGGTGGGCGCGGCGTTGCAGCAGCGCCGCCGGCTGGAACGCGACATCGCCGACGCGATGGAGCGGGCCGAGATGGCGCGCGAAGAGGCGCTGGTGGCGCGCGACGCGGCCGAGAAGGCCAGTCGCGCGAAATCCATGTTCCTCGCGAATATGAGTCACGAGCTGCGCACGCCGCTGAACGCCGTGATCGGGTTCGCCGAGCTCATGCACGCGCAGACTTACGGTCCGCTCGGCGATCCGCACTATCGCGACTATGCCGAGATGATCCAGGGCGCCGGCCGCCATCTGCTCGACCTGATCAACGACATTCTCGACATGTCCAAGATCGAGGCCGGCAAGCTGGAGCTGGACCGCGAGCGTATTGTCACCGCCGCGCTGGTCGGCGATTGCATGGCGCTGATGAGCGAGCGGGCGCATCAGGGCGAGATCGAGTTCTCCTCTGACCTCTCCGGCGCGCCAGCTGTGTTCCTCGCCGATCGCCGCGCCATGAAGCAGATCCTGCTGAATCTGCTCTCCAATGCCATCAAGTTCACTCCGGCCGGCGGCAAGGTGGCGGTGCGGGCGAAGGCGAATAACGGCGTGCTCACGCTCTCCGTCAGCGACACCGGCGTTGGCATCCCCAGCGACCAGGTATACCGGCTGGGCAACCCATTCGTGCAGATTCGCGCCAGCGCGGGCGCCTCGCAAAACGGCACTGGGCTTGGCCTGGCGCTGGTCCGAGCCTTGACCGAATTGCATGGCGGGGCCCTCAAGATCGACAGCGTTCAGGGCGCCGGCACCACCGTCAACGTCGAGCTCCCCCTGGCGGAAGCCGAGAGTCTGGCCGCCTGATAGTTCTGCGCCGCACATTGTGCGCTATTCCGCCGCAGAGCCCCCTGCGGGATTTTCGCCACGCCAGCCCGAAAAACGTTGCCCTTTCAGGGGCTTCCTCATTGACGGCCGCCAGACTCGCTCACTACGTTAACGATGCTGAATGGCTTTCGGGATTGCCCTTATAGGGGGCGGGGGATGATCAAATCTGAACTGGTTGCGCGTCTCGCGCAGCGTTATCCGCATCTGTATCACCGCGACGTCGAGCGGATCGTAACAACCGTGCTCGATCAGGTCACCAAGTCGCTGGCCGACGGCCATCGCGTGGAATTGCGCGGTTTCGGTGCGTTCTCCGTGAAGGTGCGGCCTTCGCGCATGGGTCGTAATCCGCGAACCGGCGCGCCTGTCGAAGTTGACGAGAAACGCGCGCCGTTCTTCCGCACCGGCAAGGAATTGCGCGAGCGGCTCAACGAGCAAGCGGGCGCCTGATTGCGGCTGTCGACCTACGCCATCGGAATTCCGGCGGTCGTTGTGCTGGCCGGGCTGGCGGTCGCCAACCGGCAGGATGTGCTTTTCAGCCTCGACCCCTTTTCGCGGACGACGCCGGCAATCGCCTTCCAGATCCCGCTCTTCGTGCTGCTGTTCCTGGCGATCGGGATCGGGATCCTTTTCGGCTGGCTGGCCTCGGTGGTGACACGGCGGCGGAACAAGCCGCGATGAGCCGGGTTTTCATCGCGTAGAGGGAGTGTCCGATGAAAAAGAAGAAGCCGGAAGGCATGCTGCACAAGCCCGCGGACCATCCGGGCCTGGAGCGGGATAACCGGGGCAGGGCGATCCCCATGGAAAAGCGCCTGTCGGAAGACCGTGCCGACGCCAAGCGAGCCGCCAAGAAGTCGAAATCGAAGAAATCCAAATCGAAGTGACTTGCAGGCGCGGGCAGGGGGGCGTATGAGCGCCTTTTGATGACCAAGCTCAGATTCGCGAACCCCGTGTTCGTCGCGCTCGATACGCCCGATCTCTCCGAGGCGTTGGCGCTCGCATCCTCCCTCAAACCCCATGTCGGTGGCCTGAAGATCGGCCTCGAATTCATCGCGGCGCACGGGCCCGATGGCGTGCGCAGGATCGCCGCCCTCGGCATGCCCGTCTTCGCCGACGTGAAATTCCACGACATCCCCAACACGGTGGCGGGTGCGGCGCGCGAGACCGCGAAGCTCGGCGTCTCCATCTTCAACATCCACACCAGCGGCGGCGAGGCGATGATGCGCGCCGCCAAAGAGGCTGCCGCCTCCATCGATCCCACCGTGAAGATCATCGGCGTCACCGTGCTGACGAGCCTCGACGATGCGGTGCTCGAGGCCGTCGGCCAGCAGGGGCCCGCGCCCGCGCAGGTCGAGCGGCTGGCGAAGCTCGCCAAGCATTCCGGCCTCGACGGCGTGGTGTGCTCGGCCCAGGAGATCGCGCTGATCCGCAAGGCCTGCGGCCCCGATTTCCTGATCGTCACTCCCGGCATCCGCCCCGCCGGCGCCGATCTCGCCGACCAGAAGCGCGTGACGACACCCGCCGACGCCATGCGCGCCGGCGCCGACATCCTTATCATCGGCCGCCCGATCACCGCCGCCGCCGACCCCGCCAAAGCCGCCCGCGCGATCGCGGATGAGATCGCGGGCGTCGCGGTTTAGGGCGCGCTTGGTATATGGTAATTGCACTGAACTCTCTCAAACGTCATCGCCGGGCAAGTCCCGGCGACCCATAACCGCGGTCTTGCAGAAAAAGACGACGACGGTCAGCGCTCTTAGAGACCATTTGAAAAGCCCTCTAGGGCTTCCGATAAGTCACATAAAATCACTTTACCAATAAGGCGCGCAACATCGTGCGCCGAATTCGGCTGATTTTTCGATTTTGAAGAGACGACTCGTAGAGAAATCACCAAATCGATGCTGGAAACAGCCGCCGCAACATCATGCTGACCAGCGCCATGCGGATCATAGCGAGGCTATTGCGCGTCAATCGCTCCTGATCTTTGTCGAGCCGCCGGTAATCACCCAACCATGCGAAAGTGCGCTCGACCACCCAGCGTTTGGCAATCGGCTTGAACCCCTTAAACTTCTTGCCGATGCCCTTCTTGATGCTGAGGGTAGCTCCCAAGGTGGTTTTCACCAGTTTGCGGAATGGCGCACCCATATAGCCGCCGTCGGCGTAGACCTTCTTCACGCCCTTCGGAATCCAACGCTTCACCCGCTCGATGACTTTCTTGCCGCCCACTTTGTCGTGCGTGTTGGCCGAGGTAACGGCGAGCGCCAACGGCAAACCTAAAACATCGACGGCGATATGACGTTTGCGGCCTTTGACGTGCTTGCCGCCGTCGTAGCCTTTTTCGGCGCGAACGGTTTTGCCGGTTTTGACACTTTGGCTGTCTAGGATCGCAATAGTCGGAAACCGCCTTTTGCCTTCCTTCATACGAATGCGCATGACGAGGCGCTGCTGAATCCGTTTGATGACACCTTCGTCCCGCCACTGTTTGAAGTACCAATAGACCGTACCGGTCGGCGGGAAATCGTGCGGCAGGTTGGCCCACATGCAGCCGTTCTTGAGCAGGTAGAGAATGGCATCCAACACACGGCGCAGATCGGCCTTACGCGGCCTCCCGCCTGGCTTGGCACCAGGGAGCAGCGGCGCGATCAATGCCCATTGCGGATCGCTCAAATCGCTTGGATACCGCTGGACAAGCATTAGCGGTAACAATCCCCTCTATAGCTACATATTGTACCAAAAGCGCGCGAAATTGCAAGCCGACGACAGGCTTACTTTGTAAATAATCGTGTATTTTCAATGGTTTGTTTGGCGATTGCGCGATGACCGATAGTCGTACATTATACGGTTACTGGCGTAGCTGCCAGAGGAAACGCGAGGTCGCCTTTGTCGGGCGGCCTGCCAAATACAATACCTCTACTCGGGGCGCGGGAAACTGCGTTCAGGGCGGTGGGAATAAGCAGGGCACGTTTACCTCGTGTTTCCGTGCAGCTAACCGACCCGGCTCCAGGGTGTCTGGGCTGGCGCGGTCGGCTGCTCTGAAACGAGGAGCCTACGATGCGCACGATTGCGCTGTATTTGACGATTGCGATGTTTGTAGGGGTATCTGCCCAAGCTCAAGATCAGCCCGATTGGATGAAGGATCAAAATCGAATTCAGCAATACCGGCAAACTCACGGCGGCAATAATCCGAACTACCTGCCGCCCGATCCCGCCGAAGCTCAAGCCCAACAGCAACGACAAGCGGCGGCGCAGGCGAGAGCTGAAAACAAAAATCCAAATTTGCCGAAATGCGATAACTCAAACATTCTCCGAACTCTGAAACAGATCGTTGCGGATTCACCGGCGGGCCGTCAGGGGCTGCTGGAATTGAAAGACATCGATCATATTTCCGAAGGCTATTCCAGCACGTTCAACTATCGTCTGTGCATGGCGATGTTTTACACAAATGCCGATTCCGAAATGACAAATTACTCGCTTTATCTGGACGGAGATAAACACGACAAGCTGCGAGTGAAGATCTTGCCGAACGACAATCAACGCGGAGCGACTACTACCTTTTGACTTCGTTACTAGTTGACGACTTTACGCTACAGAGGTATAGTGGGGATGAGACACGCCAATGTCTCATCCCCCTACCACCGCGAAAGGAGTCAGCCTTGCGCAGCAGCAGTTTTCAGTTTGAGAAAGAGTTCAAGGGCCTACTCAAGGACATCGAGCAGAACGGACCGACCGAACGATGTTGGGCGAGCTTCACTGAAATCACACCACGCTCTACCCAACAGTGGATGCTCGTTGAGGCATTTTGCGACGACGCGGATGAACGCGCCAATTTGAAGCGTCGCATCACGCGCGCCGAACACCGCTACCGCTTGCGGAAAACGGGAAAACTACCGCGCAATTAAATTTGCTTATCAAATGCGCATCTAGGAAAGAACCTCAAATGCCCGTAAATGTTGGAGAGAGTTTCAAGCCCGGTCAGGAGTGCAAAAGGTCTGGCATCTATGAAGTAACTCACGATACCAATCATAAACAAAAGCACGAAGTAACAGTCGTATACGGCAAACGCTTTCCGCCTTGCCGAGGTTGCGATCACCCTCGCTTCAAATTGGTGCACGCTGCCAAGCACATCGATAATGATGACACCTTTGAGCATTGATCCTCAGTCAGGTTCAGTTTTGCACACTGCTACTAAACAGTAGAGATTGTCAGACTTGCGCAATGTGATTTGGACAGGCCCGGTTAAATCTTTTGCCTTGGCAATTACCGACTGAATGTCGTTCCAATTTTCGGATTTCATTTCCACGTACATAGAAGGCACCATTTTTTGCTTAAAGCATGAGAGCGCTTCGATCCCGGCGTCGATGACTTCCTCCGTTACTTCGATTTTGATCTTTTCTGGCATAACCGTTTCCTCGCTGTTTGCGTTTTGTTCGGTAAATTACCGAGCATAATCAATCATTTACAGCGACACGAAATTGCTGATGGTGGACTTTTCAAATGGTCTCTTACTTTTCCCACCGCGGGTATGGGTGGCCGGGACAAGCCCGGCCATGACGAAATATGGGGAGTGCGGGGAATGATAAAAGAAAAACCCTTCAATACCTGTCCGGCGCCATCGCTTTCATCGCGTGCAGCGTCAGTGCGCTGTCCACGAAATCGTTGAGCAGCACGGTGAGCTGTGCGTTGCCCAATTTCTGGCGGGCATTGGCGAGGACCCAGGGATAGGTCACGGAGTCGAACGCGGGTTTGGTCGACATCAGAGGCGAGCCGGATTTGCTGGCATTGAAGAGCGTTCCGGCGATACCGACAGAGCTGGCGGTGCCTTGGAGTTGCAGCACGGTGTAGTCGTAGCCGTTCTGACCTGCTTTCGACATGCCGTTCAGCGCGCCGATGATGTTGGCGGATTTGGTCGTCTCATAGACCTTGGCACTGTAGCTGTCGTATTTTTTCGCCGCCACCGGCGCGCCCGTTTCCGGCGCGTAGACCACGAGGAGGCGCGTATTGCTGGCGATGAGTTCGTTGTAGGAGCGGGCGAAGTCGCGGTGGTCACCCACTTTCACGATGTTGCGCCCGTTGATCGACTTCAGCGTCGCATCCAGCGTCTGATATGAGGGCTTACCGACCATGTCGAGGAAGCCCGCGAAGCCGACGCAGACCACGGCGATTTCGCGGGGATGCGTCTGCAGCCAGTTGATCGTGTCGAAGAGGAACGCGTCGTAGGATACGCCGGGGATCACGGCGTGCTGGTGATAGAGACCCGACAGCAGCAGTTCAGTGGGCGCGGAGCCGGGACGGAAATCGAAATAGCGGGCGCCGAGATCGAGCTGCGTCTTCACGTCGTCCTTCTGCGTCACCGCGAAATTCGTGGCGAGCTCGAAGGCGTAGTTGTTGATGGCGCTTCCCGCGCTTTTGCCGAACAGCGTGCGCAACAGCAGCTTGAAATAATCCGTATAGGCGATCCGCTTCAGCGCTTCGAGATTGTAGGTGCCGGCGTCATGCGAGCCGGGCAGGATGAAATTGTGGAACGGCGCGCTGCCGATGCTCGCGACATCGCGTGTGATCGTGCCCATCCAATTGGAGACATCGCGTGTGATATAGACATAGGACTGGTCGTGGTTGGTGAGCTCGCCGAAGCCCGCGCCGGAATCGTAGAAGCCGTAGGAATAGGCCCAGTTCTCGCCCACGTTCGTGCGCGAGACCTGGCGCATCATGTCCGTCGGGCTGTCGGGATATTTGTCGACCTGCATGGAGCCCGTGACCGGCGAAATCTCCCAGAATTCACCGCCGAGCTTCGTGCCATTGCGTAGCGCCTCCCAGCGGAAGCGGCCGCTGTGCTCGAGGAAATTCAGATCCTCGTTGGAGATGTTCGTGAACTCGGTCTGGAACGGCATGCCGGGCTTCCAGCCGAAGTTTGTCTTTTTCCGGTGCTCTTTCGAGGGGCCGCGCTTGTCGGGCTGCTCGATGAAGCTGGCGAACTCTTCCCCGCCGATGAACGTGTAGTAATCGATTGACTTGCGCGTAATATCGGCCAAGAGGAACTCCCCTGTTTCCCGCTTTCACTATAACCGGCGGGGACGGGGATGGTAGTTCTTGCCTTGAAGCCCACCCACGGGCGATAAGGCGCGCCCATGGCGATCGAGGTCAAAATCTGCGGACTCACCAATGCCGAAGCGGCCGATGCCGCTCTGCGCGCAGGTGTGGACTATGCCGGGCTGGTGTTCCATCCGGCCTCGCCGCGCTACGTGGCGCCGGAGCAGGCGGCATCACTCGCCGCGCGGCTCAGGGGCCGCACGCGGATCGTGGCGTTGCTGGCCGATGCGAAGGATGACGCCATCGCACGCGCCATCGCGGCGGCCGCGCCGGACTTCCTGCAGTTGCATGGCCGCGAGACGGTGGATCGCGTGGCGGAAATCCGTTCGCGCTTCGGCCGCGCGGTGATCAAGGTCATATCGGTGGCGGATGCGGCCGACCTCGCCAATGTCGCGGCGTATGAAGGCGTGGCCGACATGCTGATGTTCGACACCAAGGCGCCCGCGGGCGCGGACCGTCCCGGCGGGCACGGCGTCGCCTTCGACTGGCAATTGCTCCGTGGGCGGAATTTCTCGCGACCCTGGCTGCTGGCGGGCGGGCTCAACGCCGAAAACGTCGCGCGCGCGATCCGCAGTGCGGAGGCACCGGGTGTGGATGTATCGTCGGGCGTCGAAACGGCGCCGGGCATCAAGAGTGCGGAGATGATCGGCGCGTTCGTGGCAGCGGCGCGCGCCACCCAATTCGCGGGAGCGTCCGTATGAGCGACCGGCTGAATTCCTATCGTGAAGGTCCCGATCAGACCGGCCACTTCGGCGGCTATGGCGGGCGCTTCGTCGCCGAGACGTTGATGCCGCTCGTGCTCGACCTGGAAAAAGCCTACGAGACGGCGAAGGCCGATCCCGCCTTCCACGCCGAGTTGAACGGCCTGCTCAAGCATTATGTCGGCCGGCCCAGTGCGCTCTATTTTGCGGAGCGGCTGACGGAGAAGCTGGGCGGCGCGAAGATCTATCTGAAGCGCGAGGACCTGAACCACACCGGCGCGCACAAGATCAACAATTGCCTGGGCCAGATATTGCTCGCGCGCCGGATGGGCAAGACACGCATCATCGCGGAGACGGGTGCAGGCCAGCACGGCGTGGCGACGGCGACGGTAGCGGCGCGGTTCGGGCTGCCCTGCATCGTCTATATGGGCGAAGTGGATATCGAGCGCCAGAAGCCCAACGTCTTCCGCATGAAGCTGCTGGGCGCGGAGGTGCGCGGCGTCTCCTCCGGCTCGCGCACGCTGAAAGACGCGATGAACGAGGCGTTGCGCGACTGGGTCGCCAATGTGGACGACACGTTCTACATCATCGGCTCCGCCGCCGGGCCGCATCCCTATCCCGGCATGGTGCGCGATTTCCAGTGCGTCATCGGCGATGAAATCCGCACGCAGGTGCTGGAAGCCGAGCAGAAGCTGCCCGATCTGGTGGTGGCCTGCGTCGGCGGCGGATCGAACGCCATCGGCACGTTCCATCCTTTCCTCGATGAGCGCGACGTGGAAATCCACGGCGTGGAAGCGGCGGGCGAGGGCGTGGACACGCAACGCCACGCCGCCACGCTCACCAAGGGCACGCCCGGCGTGCTGCATGGCGCGCGCTCTTATCTGCTGCAGGATCGCGATGGGCAGATTCTGGAAGCCCATTCCATTTCGGCTGGTCTGGATTATCCGGGCGTAGGGCCGGAGCATTCTTGGCTCAAGGATCAGGGCCGCGTGAAATACTATTCCGCCACGGATCGCGACGCGATGGAGGCGTTCACGCTTCTCTCCAAGCTCGAAGGCATCATCCCGGCGCTTGAGCCGAGCCACGCGCTCGCCCATGTGATGCGCGTGGCGCCGCGCATGGCCAAGGACAAGATCATCGTGATGACGCTCTCGGGCCGCGGCGACAAGGATGTGTTCACGGCCGCCGCCGCGCTGGGTGAAACGATATGAGCCGCATCGCCGCGAAATTCGCCGAGCTGAAGAAAGCCAACCGCGCCGCTTTCGTACCGTTCGTTACAGCGGGCGATCCGGATGCGGAGACCTCGTTCGCCATTCTCGAAACGCTACCCGGCGCGGGTGCGGATCTCATCGAGATCGGCGTGCCGTTCTCCGATCCGATGGCGGATGGGCCCGCGATCCAGGCTTCGTCGCAGCGCGCGCTGAAGGCGGGGATGACGGTGCCCAAGGTGTTCGATCTCGTGCGCCGCTTCCGCAAGAAGGACGCGAAGACGCCGATCATCCTGATGGGCTATTACAACCCGATCCACGCCTATGGCACCGCGCGCTTCGCCAAGGATGCGGCGGCGGCGGGAGTCGATGGACTCATCACCGTCGACCTGCCGCCCGAGGAAGACGAGGTGCTGCGCGCGCCGGCCTCCGCCCATGGCATCGATGTCGTGCGGCTGGCGACGCCGACGACGGATGAGGCGCGGCTCGCCACCATTTTGAACGGCGCCAGCGGCTTCCTATATTACGTTTCCATCGCCGGCGTGACGGGCACCAAGAGCTATGCGCAGGACGATGTGCGCCAGGCGGTCGAGCGGCTGAAAGCCCAGGCCCAAATCCCCTGTTGCGTCGGTTTCGGGATCAAGACGCCGGAACAGGCGGGCGAGATCGCGCGTTTCGCCGATGGGGCGGTGGTGGGATCGGCCATCGTCGCGCGCATCGCGGAAGGTGGCGAAAAAGTGGCGCTGGTTAATGGCATCGCTGCATTCTGCGCCGCCTTGGCCGCCAGCGTTCACCGGAGTAGACTGGATTCATGAACTGGATTGCGAATTTCGTCCGCCCACGGATCAAAGGTCTGATGGTTGGCCGCGAGACGCCGGAGAACCTCTGGCGGAAATGCCCGTCCTGCGGCGAGATGATCTTCCACCGCGACCTCGTGGCGGCGCAGAACGTGTGCCCGCAATGCGGCTATCACATGCGCATCGGCCCGCAGGACCGCTTCGCCGCCATCTTCGACGCCGGCATTTTCGAGGAGATGCCCCCGCCGGTCGTGCCCGCCGACCCGCTGCACTTCCGCGACGAGCGCAAATATTCCGATCGCATGAAGGACGCCCGCAGCAAGACGGGCCGCAACGAGGCGATCACCGCCGCGCGCGGCACGCTCGACGGCCTGCCGGTGATGATCGCGGTGCAGCCGTTCGACTTCCTGGGCGGCTCGCTCGGCATGGCGGTGGGTGAAACGCTTGTGACCGCCATCCAGGCGGCGGTCGAGGAGAAGCGGCCTTTCGTGCTGTTCGTGTCGTCCGGCGGCGCGCGCATGCAGGAAGGCATCCTGTCGCTGATGCAGATGCCGCGCGTCACCATCGGGGTGGACATGCTGCGCGAGGCGGGACTGCCTTATATCGTCGTGCTCACCGATCCCACCACCGGCGGCGTCAGCGCGTCGTATGCGATGCTGGGCGACGTGCAGATCGCCGAGCCCGGTGCGCTGATCGGCTTCACCGGCCAGCGCGTCATCGAGCAGACCATCCGCGAGCGTCTGCCGGAAGGCTTTCAGCGCGCGGAATACCTGCTCGACCACGGCATGGTGGACATGGTGGTGCATCGCCACGACCTGCGCGACACACTCTCCCGGCTCGTGCATCTCATGATGCGCAAGCAGCGGCCGAAGACGCGGCTCGCCCCGCCGGTGATCAGTGCCAACGCGACGCGCCCGATTCCGGCGAGTTTTCCGGCCAAGCAAGCGGGCACTCCGTGAGCGTCGCCGCATCGGCCAGCGGCGCGATCCTCGAACGGCTCCTCACCCTTCATCCCAAGCGGATCGACCTCGTGCTCGACCGCATCGAGCGCTTGCTTACCGCACTCGGCTCGCCGGAAAAGAAACTGCCGCCCGTAATCCACGTGGCCGGCACCAACGGCAAGGGCTCCACTTGCGCCTTCTCCCGCGCGATCCTGGAAGCGCAAGGTTTGCGTGTGCATGTCTACACCTCGCCCCATCTCGTCCATTTCCACGAGCGCATCCGCCTCGCCAGCGGCGTCGTCTCGGAAGAGGAGCTTGCCGCAACGCTCGACGATTGCGAGCGCGCGAACGCCGGCCAGCCCATCACCTTCTTCGAGATCACCACGGCGGCGGCGTTCCTTGCCTTCTCGCGACACCCCGCCGATGCGCTGGTGCTGGAAGTGGGCCTGGGCGGCAAATATGACGCGACGAATTTGATTGCGAAGCCCGCCGTCAGCGTCATCACACCCGTGGGGCTCGATCATCAAGAGTTTCTCGGCTCGCAACTCTCCGGCATCGCGGCGGAAAAGGCGGGCATCATCAAGCGCGGCGCGCCGGTCGTCTCCGCGCCACAAGTCGACGAAGCGCGCGAGATCATTGCGCGCCGCGCCGAGGCATTGCACGCGCCGGCCTGGTTCTTCGGCGAGAATTTCTTCGCCCATGCCGAACAGGGCCGCATGGTCTATCAGGACGATGACGGGTTGCTCGACCTGCCGCTACCCAAACTCCCTGGCCCGCATCAGATCGAAAACGCAGCGACGTCCATCGCGGCGCTGCGTCATGCAAATCGCGGCTGGGCGCGGGACGACGCGGTGGAGCGCGGCCTGCGCACGGTGGAATGGCCCGCGCGGCTGCAACGCCTGACCAAAGGCCCGCTGGTGGCGTTGGCGCCCAAGGCCTCCGAAGTGTGGCTCGATGGCGGGCACAATCCGCACGCCGCCGTCGCCGTCGCCCGCGCCATGGCCGATTTCGAGGAGCGCGCGCCCAAGCCGCTCTATCTCATCTGCGGCATGCTGAAGACGAAAGACTCCGCCGGCTTCTTCGCGCCCTTCAAGGGCCTCGCACGCCACATCACGACCGTGTCGATCGAAGGCGAGGACGCCAGCCGCGGCGCCGGCGAACTCTACGACATGGCCCGTGCCGAAGGCTTCGAGGCAAGCCCCGCTGACGATCTCGAAGACGCGATGATGCAGGTCGACGCCTGGGCCCGGGGCCGTCCCGGCGATGGTCCGCCGCGCGTCCTCATCTGCGGCTCGCTCTACCTCGCCGGAAGGGTGCTTGCCGAGAATTCGTGACGTTACGTGTCACATCTGGCCTGCGCGCAATGGTCACTCCCGCGGGCTTGTTTTTGCGGGCTTTCGGCTTGTAGCGTATCGGGACGGGGGTTCGTGCAGGGGCTGACGGCGGGATTTCGCGTCCACGCCAGCGATGAGGAAGAGTGACATGTCGAATCTTGCCGCCGCATTGTTGCTTGTGACCGCCCTGGGCAACGCGCCCAATCCCAATCTCGATGCGGCGCCGCCATCGGCGCAAACCAATGTCAGCCCGGCGCCCAACCAGATCATGCAGCCCGGTCCGCCGCAGGACCAGACGATCCAGCACGGCATTGTCGATCCCAAGGGCACCGATGCGATGCCGCTGGCGGTGAAGGTGGTCTCCATGCCGCCCATGCCGTTCGAGAAACCCGACATGGGTCCGCCGCCGCATCCGCATAGCGGCGGCTCGACCATCGCCTGGGTCGCCATCGCTTTCGGCGCGATCCAGTGCCTGTTGATGGGCGCGGTGATCTTCTTCCTGATGCAGTCGGCGGAGGCCTCGCGCCGCATGACCGAAGCCGTGGAACGCGCGCTGGCGCGCGGCGAACCGCCGGTGGTTTAGTTCTTCACTCTATGAACACATCACAAACGTCATGGCCGGGCTTGTCCCGGCCACCCATAAACGCGGTCTTGCCGAAAAAGATAATGACGTTCGGCGCTCTTGCTTTTTCCACTGCGGGTATGGGTGGCCGGGACAAGCCCGGCCATGACGGTTAGGAGAGTAGGTTTTGGTACAGCAGAAGCTGCTCAATCCCTGTGCGTCACGGACCCGCCGCCGTTGACGGCCTCCGTCACTTCCGGATTGCCGGCGTAGCCGATGTGGCCGCCGCCGTTCACGGCAGCGGTCAGGTGCTTCTCGGCGCGCAGCTCGATGTGGCCGCCGCCGTCGACGGCCGCCGTCGCGTCGTCCGCATTGATGGAGCGCAAGTCGATATTGCCGCCGCCATGGACCGCCGCGGTGACCGCGTGCTGGCCGGGGAAGGCGCCGTCGCTCTCGATATGGCCGCCGCCCTCGATCGCCACCGCAGGAATGTCCGGCGTGGTGATCTCGATCTCGAGGTCATACTGCTCGGGGCAATCGCGGTTGCAGGTTTTGATGGTGAGCTTGTGCGAATTCGAACCGGTCTCGAACGTCGTGAACTGCGTGCTGCCTTTGATGAGCATAACGCGCTGGACATCGCCATGCTTGAGGACGACGTGGCCACCGCCTTCGAGCTCGACAGAGTCGAAATGCGAAACCGGCACGGCGGTTTGCGCCTGCGCGAGGCCGGCGAGCGAGACGATCGCGGTGGAGGCGAGAAGGATGCGAAGGGGGGACATGGGGCGTACTCCGTAAAAGCCACGGAAACGCTAGCACCGGTCCACTAGTTTGAAGGCATTGCGGATCGGTTGGGCGGCGCGGCTCTCAGCACATGCGCCGCCCAAAACGAGACGATCAAAGGTTAAGCCGTGCGCTGGGCGGAATCCGCGCCGATCGAGCTTTCGATCCATTCCTTGATCTTGGATTTCGGCAGCGCGCCAACCTTGGTGGCTGCGACCTGGCCCTGGCTGAAGATCATCAGGGTGGGGATGCCGCGCACGCCGTATTTCTGCGGCACGCCGGGGTTCTCGTCGATGTTGATTTTGACGACGGTGACGCGCTCGCCCATTTCGGTGGCGAGTTCCTCCAGGGCCGGGCCGATCATCTTGCAGGGCCCGCACCACTCCGCCCAGAAGTCCACCAGTACGGGCTTCTTCGAATTGAGGACATCGGCCTGGAAGGACGCATCGGAAACCTTGACGGACATGGGCGGAACCTTTGGACAGAGATGGCAGGGCAGTGAATCTAGGAATGGCCGGGGAGGGAATCAAGGCGGCCCTCGAGCCGGGCTCTAATCCGCCCGATTTCGGCGTCGAGCAGGGCGTCCGGCAGGGGCATGAGTGACGGACCCTCCGTCCAGACCAGCGCGGCCGCGATTCGTTTGCCCGGAAATATCCGCGAAAGCGCCGCGCGGTAGAGTGCCATCTGCGCAAGATAGACTGTGGAAACATTCTCCGCATGCTTCGGCGGCGGACGGTTGGTCTTGAAGTCGATGGCGAGGACTTCGGTCTCCGTCACCGCCAGCCGGTCGATGCGGCCGTTGATACGCGCGCCATCGGCGATCTCCGGCAAATCCGCCACGATGGCGATCTCCGCGCGCGAGCCGGGCGCGAAAGCCGCCGCGAAGACCGGATCGTCGAGCACTGCGAGCGTCTCCGCCACCAGCGCTGCAATATTCTCAGCGCCGCGCGCCTTGAGATAAGCGAGCGCCATCGCGCGGCGCTTCTCTGGTTCAACCTCGGGCAGAGACGCCAGCATTTTGTGAATGAGATTGCCGCGCTCGAACCGCTTCGCGCCGCGCGTGGGCGACATCGCGGCGGGCTCGTCCAGACCCGCCGCTTGCGACGGGCGGATGAGGCGCGGACGTTCGTGCTCGATGCCTGGCGGATTGCGCGCCCAGCCGGGCAGGGTCGGGCGCGGTGGTGTAACGATGGTTACAGCAGTAGGTTGCGGCGCGGGTTCTGCGGTTTCCACGCCTTCCACGAGGCCGATGCCCAGCGTCTTCGCAGCGGCTTCCGCCAGTTCGTACCAGGAGCCTTCGCGCACGCCGAGCTTGTTCTCGAAGCCGCAGACATAGAGCCGGTCACGCGCGCGGGTGAGCGCCACATAGAGGAGACGGCGATGCTCGCGCAGGATCTCCTCTTTCGCCGCATCCTTGGCCGCGCGTACGGCTTGCGGGGCGATCTCGCTGGCCACGGGGAAGACCGGGCCGTTGTCCGTATAGAGCAGCTCGCCGTGGCGCCCGGGACCTTCGGGCAATCCCGTGGTGTCCGGCAGGATGACGATATCGGCCTCGAGCCCTTTGGCGCCATGCACTGTCATGACGCGCACTTCGTCGCGGCCGCGCTCCATGTCGCGCTTGATCTGCGTATCGCCGCGCGACAGCCAGTGCAGGAAACCCTCCAGCGAGGGCGCGTTCAGCGTTTCATAACCCAGCGCCAGCGAGAGGAACTCGTCGATTGCGTCGTCTGCTTCCGGGCCGAGGCGGGCGAGCAACCGCTTGCGCAAGCCGTCCGCCGAAAGCGCCTGGGCGTAGAACTCATAAGGCGGCGCGAAATCCGCGCGGCGGCGACATTCGGCGAGGAAGGTATGCGCCACGACGAAGGCGGCTTCCCCCTTGCGCCGCTCCAGCGCACTCCACAGCGAGCCCGAGCGGCCATGGGCGAGCGCGAACAATTCCTCCTCGCTGATGCCGATCAACGGCGAGCGCAGCAGCGCCGCGAGGTTGAGATCGTCCTCCGGCAACAATACGAAACGTCCCAGCGCCGCAAGGTCCATCACCGCGATCTGGTCGTTGAGGCGGATGCGGTCGGCGCCCGCCACCGGCACGCTGTATTCCTTCAGCCTACGGATGATCTCGCTGGCGAAAGGTTCGCGGCGCGGCATCAGGATCATGATGTCGCCGGGGCGGATGGGCGCGTCATGGCCGGGCAGGGTGGTCTTGCCGTTGGTCCAGGTTCTGACCTGCGCCGCGATCTTCGTGGCCAGTTGCGCCACGGGGCTCGTCTCGGATTCCACGTCCACCGGCCGCCACACATCCGGCGCGGGCGTCTTGGGCGCGGGGATGGACGGCCAGAATTCGACGCGGCCCTTGGCGTCCTTGCGATGGGGCTCGTGCGCGATGGCGCTGCCGTCGGAGGTGACACCGGCGCGCGCGGTATCGGGCGCGAAGACCTGATCGACGAAGGTGAGCACCTCGGGCGCCGAACGGCGGGACACATCCAGCCGCACATCCACGAAGTGCCGCGTGCCTTCCGTGGCGGCGTGGGCGAAGTGCTGTTTGTTGCGGTCGAACTCCAGCGGGTCGGCGCCCTGGAAGCTGAAGATGGATTGCTTCTCATCGCCCACCGCGAACACGGTGCGCACACGCTCCTGCGCGCCTTCGCCGGTATAGAACTCGGCCGTGAGCCGCCGCACGATGGCCCATTGCTCGGGGCTCGTATCTTGCGCCTCGTCGATCAGCACATGATCGAGGCCGCCGTCCAGCTTGTAGAGCACCCAGGCCGACGCCTCGCCCTTGTCGAGCAGGGCCAGTGTGCTGACGATGAGGTCGTCATAATCCAGCGCTGCGCGCGAGCGCTTCAGCGCCGCATATTCCGCGCGGGCGGCGGCGGCGAGCGTCAGCACCGCTTCGGCGAGCGAGGCCGCATGCGCCGCGCGATACCGTTCGTCGGCCTCGATGAAACGTTGCGCCAGCGCATCCAGCGTCTCGCCCAATGCCGGATTGGTTTTGACCAGGTTTTTGGTCGCCAGAGATTTCAGGCGTTCGCCCTTGCCGGTGAGGAACGCTTCGCGGAACAGGCTGAAGTCGCGCGTCTCCAGCGCACGGCCGAGTAGCTCACCACGCAGTGCATCCGTTTTGCTGCCGCTGAGAAGCCAGGCGATAAGGTCTCGGCATTCGCCACTGTCGAGGCCATCGCAGAAATCGGCGGCGATGCTCTCCGGTGTTTCCTCCGCGCCCGCGCCGTGGGCTTGCCGTACGGCCTCTGCCAGCGCAGCGTCGTTGTCGGAGAGCGAAGCGAGGAAACGCTCCAGCTTGCGCCGGTCACCGCCGAGCGCGGCATCGAGCGCCATCTGCAACCGGTTCTCGCTTGTTTGCGTCACGAGATGGGCGGCGGCATCGGCGAGTTTCTTGTCGCCGGTGCCGGCGCGTTCCAGCACGTGGGCGCGGGCTTGGGCCATCAACTCGCGCGCGGTCTGGTCGTCCAGCACGCGAAAGGCGGGTGGCACGCCGGCTTCCAGCGGGAAGCGCGCCAGCAGATACTGGCAGAAGGCGTGGATGGTCTGGATCTTCAATCCGCCCGGCGTTTCCAGCGCCTGCGCGAAGAGGCGGCGCGCCTGTTTGAGCTGTTCGGGATCGTGCGCCTCCGCGCCGATGCGTTCGATGTTCTCCGCGAGCTGCGCGTCCGGCAGCATCGACCATTCGCCGAGCTGCTGGAACAGCCGGCCCTGCATCTCGGCGGCGGCGGCTTTGGTGTAGGTGAGGCAGAGGATGCGTTCGGGCGCCGCGCCATCCAGCAGCAGCCGCGTCACGCGATTGGCGAGCGTGTAGGTCTTGCCCGCGCCCGCATTGGCGGAGACCCAGGCGGAGCGGCGCGGATCGGAAGCGGCGAGCGAGTCCGTCATTCCTCCGCCTCCCATCCCGACAGCGACCATTCCCGCACGCGCGCGAGATGGTCGTAGTCCCCCGTGATATCGGCGCGGAACGGCATGACGCGCGGCGTGTAGGGCGTGGCCGGATCGGCGAAGAGCGCGATGCGGTTGATGAGTTTCTCTTCGGCCTCCGCGATCAGCGCGGCGATGTCGGCATCCACCTCGCGCAAATCGCCCGCATCCGCGCCACCACTGAAGCGGATATAAACCAGCGCATTCGCGGCCACGGCTTCCACGCCGGGGAAACCGCCTTCCTTCAGGATCGCGCCCTCCAGCGGCAGTTGTGGCGCGAGCAGGGTCTTCACCTGCTTGTTGCTGGGGGGATTGCCGGTCTTGTAGTCGATGATCGCGGCGCTGCCGTCGCGCAGGATGTCGATGCGGTCGGCCTGGCAGCGCAGGGTGAATTCGCCGGGGAATATCCGTTCGCCTTTGCGCTCCACGAAGGAGCGGGCGATCGTGGCGCGGCGCGCCTGCTCCACTTGCGCGAACCAGCACGCAGCGCGGGCGAACCGCGGCTGCCACAGCGCGAGCGTGGATTTCGGGATTGCCGCTTCCGCGAAAATCTGTTCCGCGAGTTCGATGAGCCGCCGCTCGGCATTCTGCGGCCACCCGGCCTCGCATTCGCGCAGGAAGGCCTCCAGCACGGCATGCACGGCGGTGCCGCGCTCCAGCGCGCCGATCTCCGCGTCGTGATCCTCCAGCGGCCGCAAGCGCAGCACATGTTTGGCATAGATCGCATAGGGATCGCGCAGCCAGGTCTCGATCTCGGTGACGGAGAGGCGCTTGGGCCGCGCGTCCGTGGGCGGAGTCGGCGCGGGACGTTTCATGCGCGACGGCTGTCCATCCGGTTCGCTCAGCAAGCGGGCGAGCGTGGGATAGCCGGCCGTGTCTTTCAGCCGCGCATTCAGCTCCAGGCCTTTGGTGAGCTGCTCGAGGCGTTGCAGCCAGCGCGAGGCGACGGCGGGCGTGCCTTCCACCTTTTGCGGGCGCGAGAGAATGACGCGCGATCCTGCCGCGAGCGTCGCGAAATCATGCGCGGCGAGGCCGATGGCGCGTTCGGGCGCTTCCAGGCCCAGCGCCTTGCGCATCGGCCGCGACAGCCAGGGATCGGCGGTGGCGGAGGAGGGCCATGTGCCCTCGTTGAGCCCGCCCAGCACGATGGTGTCGAAACTCAACAGCCGCGCTTCCAGGGGGCCGAGAATGGCGAGACGCGGATGCCGCCCATAAGCCGGCCGCACTGGACGCTCCTCCGCCAGCTCCGCGAAGAGCGACGCATAGGCGCTGGGTGCGATGGGTGGGATATCTTCCGCCGCCGCGCCCAATTCCTCGATAAGACTGCGTGCCGCTTCGCCCGCATCGCCGCGCCACAACGCTTCCGGCTCCGCGAGCGCTTCCGCTGCGCGCAGATGCGCATCGACCAGCGCCGCGAGACCGGCTTCTTTCTCATGCAGGATCGTTTCCAGCGGGCGCAACGTTTCCGAAAGCGTCGTGAACCATGGCAACAGCGCGGTGAGCAGCGCCTTGTCGCTCTCGGGCAGCCGCTCATTCACGGCAGCGCGTGCGATGGCATTGCGCAGCCCGGCGAGACCGCGATCCGGGCGCGGGCCGCGCAGCACCAAACGGTCGAGCACGCGGACCTTGGCGCGGAAGTCGGCGGCCGTCTCGCCGCCGGTCGCCAGCGGATGTTTCAGCAGCGCCAGCAGCGGCACAGGCGCGAATTCACTGTCCGCCGCTTCGGCCAGCAGCACGAGGAACGCGCCGGGCGGCGTCCTGGCGAGTGGGCGTCCGGCGGAGTCGTCGATCAGGATGTCCCAGCGTCCCATCTCGGAGGCGACGCGGCGGGCGAGATTGCGGTCCGGCGTGACGAGGGCTGCGGTCGCGCCTTTCGTCTCCAGCGACTGGCGCAGGATGAGTGCGATGCTCGACGCCTCTTCGCCCGGATGCGCGGTCTCGATGAGTGTGAGGCCCTCGAGCCCCTGCGCGATCTCCTGCCCGCCGCGCTCAGCGATGGCACGCCAGGCATCCGTCGTCGGTGCGGGGCGCAACGTTTCGCGCAGCAACGTCTCGCGGGCTTCGCGCACCGGCGGCACCGGCTGCCAAGTCTCGACGAATTCGCGGCGCATATCGATGCGCGCCAGCAATTGCTTCATGCCGTATTGCGGATGGCCGGGATCGAGCGCGAGCCAGCTCTCGTCGTCCAGCTCGCGGTCGAGGCCGGGCAGCACTAGCGAGCCTTGCGGCAGCCGCGCGATCACGCCCAGCAATTCACCCGTGGCCGGAATGCTGCCGGTCGAGCCCGCCGCGATGACGGGGCCGTCCGGCGGATGCGTCGCCAAACGCCGCGCCAGCGCGGACAGCGCGCGATTGCGATGATCGGCGGGATCGATGGCGCCTTCCGCCGCGAGTAGCGTCGGCCATTGCGTGTGCAGCAGTTCGAGGAAGTCGCGCACTTCGGACCAATGCGCGGCCAGCGAGGCGGGGGCGAGTTCGTCGAGCTTCGACAAGTCCGCGTTCTGCGTCTGGCACTCGTCGAGAAAATGCGCGAGGCCGCGCGCCAATGCCGTGGTCTGCGCGAAGCCGAGCGAGCCGCCGCGCTTCTCATCCCAGCGCTTCACCAAGGTGGCGAGCAGCAAGCGCCGCCGGATCGGCGCGATGGCGGGCGGGAGCGTGAGATCGTCGGCCTCCGCGTCGAACAGGAATTCGTCAGCATCCACATCGCCCAGCGCGCGGATCGACGGCAGCAGGGCCGCGCCGCCCAACACTTTGGCAAACGTCTCGCCCAGCGCGCGGGTGGCCCTGCGTGTCGGCAGGTAGATCGTGGCGTCGGCGAGTGCGAGCGGGTCGTCGCCCAGCCTTGCGATCAAGCCGCGCGCAAGCGTCTCGGCGAAGGGCGCGCCGGGCGGGATGGTGAAGACCTTCGGGGTCATTTCAGGCGGGCGCGAGATCGGCCAGGAAGGCTTCGGATTCGCGGATCGCCTCCGGCCGGTCGATATGCATCCAGGTGCCGTCCAGCCGCTGACCGAACAATCGGCCCTTCTCGATCGCCTTGTCCCAGAGCGGATTGATCGAGAACTTGCCGGGGCTCACGCCGTCGAACAGACGCGGATGCACGATCTCGATGCTCATCCACACGAAGGGCGAGATGCGGCCTTCGGGAATGCGCGTGAGGCGGCCGTCGGAATCCATCATGAAATCGCCGCGGCCTTCGTAACAGACGGTGCTCACGGTGGGCGCGAGCATCATCAACGCATCCATCGTTTCGGGATTCCAGCGCGCGTTCAGTTTTTCCAGCGCATGACTCGCGCCTTCCACCCACACCGTATCGGCATTGGCGTGGTAGAACGCTTCGCCTTCGAAATTCGGCAGCGCCTTCAGGATGCCGCCGCCGGAATCCAAAATCGCGTCGCTCTCGTCGGAGATGCGGATCTCGACGTCCTTGCGCGCCGCCAGATGCGCCTTGATCTGGTCGCCCTTGTAGTGTGCGTTGACGACGATGAGCGTCACGCCCGCCGCCACCAGCCGGTCGATCACATGGTCGATCAGCGCGCGGCCGCGCACTTTCACCAGCGGCTTGGGCAGCGTGTCGGTCAAAGGCCGCATGCGCGTGCCGAGGCCGGCCGCCATGATCATCGCGCGCGTAATCGTGCTCAAAACTCAACCCACGCGCGGACGGCCGCGCGCCTCCATCGGAATCGTCCGGTCATACCATGCCTTGAGGGGCGCGAGGGCCGGATGTTCGAGGTCCCGGTTCAGATATCCCCACACCCGGGGCAGGTAATCCAGGTAGCGCGGCTTGCCGTCTCTTTTGTGAAGGCGGGCGAAGATGCCGGCGATCTTGGCGTTGCGTTGCGCCGCCATCACGGCCATTTCAGCGCGGTGGCGGGCGGCATCCACGCCCGCGGCGGCGATGTAGCGCCGGGTCATGGCGTCGGCCAGTTCGGGCGGCACGTCGCGGCGCGCATCCTCGATCAGGGAGATGAGGTCGTAGCTTTTGGTGCCCGCCACCGCATCCTGGAAATCGATCAGCCCGACGCGGGCCAGGCCCTCGCGCTGTGGCAGCCAGAGCAGGTTCTGCGCATGGTAGTCGCGATGCACGAACACGGGAGACGCCGCGCCCAGCGCGCCCAGCACCTCGCGCCAGCGCACGCGATGTTCCTCGCTCTCGTCGGGCGACATGGCGCGGCCCAGCGCCAGCGGCACGAACCATTCCGTCATCAGGTCGGTCTCGGCGATCAGTGCGGTCTCGTCATAGGCATGCAGCGGCTTGTCCGGCGGGAGCAGGGCAGGCGCGTCCTCCCGATGCAGCCGCGCCAGCGCGTCGATGGCCGCGCCGTAGAGTTCGTGCGCGTCGCCGCCCCCGTCACCGAGCACATCCGCATAAAGCGCATCGCCCAGATCCTCGATCAGCACGAAGCCCTGTTTGGGATCGGCGGCGTAGATGTCCGGTGCGCTCAAGCCTTGCGCGCGCAGGAATTGCGCGGCGGCCACGAAGCGCGCGGTGTCGGCGCCGGCGAGCCGCGCGATGGCGTTGTAGCCCAGCGCGCGGCGTTCCTCCGGCGTGGCGTTGGTGTGCGCGGTGGGCGTCTCGGCATGCTGCGGCTGGTCCATCAGCATCGCTTTGCGGCTGCCCAGCGCCATGCGGAAATAGCGCCGCGTCGAGGCATCGCCCGGCAGCGGCGTGACAGTGGCGTCGCCCCATCCGGCGCTCTTCAGAAATGTTCGTGCGGCTTCTTCGCGATCAGACGCCATGGATCGCCTCCGCCTTGGGGCCGGAGAGCACCGCGCACCGCGCATCGCCATGGGCCGTGAGCGTCACATGCAGCGCATCCGCCGGAATGCGATGCGGCGCGCGCTCCGGCCATTCGATCAGCGCGGCGCCGGAGGCCAGCGCCTCGTCGAAACCGAGCTCGTCCAGCTCGCTCTCATTCTTGATGCGATAGAGATCGAAATGGCTGACCGCGAGGCGCGGCGTCTCATAATATTGCACCAGCGTAAAGGTCGGACTCGGCACGTCCTCCGTCACGCCCAGCGCCACCAATATGGCCCGCGCCAGCGCCGTCTTCCCCGCCCCCAAATCTCCCTCCAACGCCACCGCATCCCCCACGCGCAATTCGTCAGCTATCCGTGCGCCAAGCGCCTCGGTCGCCGCGAGGTCGGGAAGGGAGACGGTTTGCGAATACCCAGCCATGTGAACTTATTAGCCCGCCTTTCGCGGCCTCACAACGCGGGTCCGGTATGGCTATTTGCCCTGCTGGATCAGGCATGTTAGCCCCGGCTCGCGAAAGGGCATTGGATGGACGGGCGGATCGTCATTGTGGGCGCGGGGCAGGCGGCGGCGCAGGCTGTGGCGACGTTGCGCGCGGAGGGATTCGCGGGCGCGCTGACTGTCGTGGGCGACGAGCCCTATGCGCCGTATCAGCGGCCGCCGCTGTCCAAGACTTATCTCGCGGGGACGTTTGATCGCGAGCGGCTGTTCCTGAAGCCGGATGCATTTTACACCGAAGCGAAATGCGAATTGCTGCTGGGCGTGACGGCGACGGCGATCGATCGTGCGGCCAAGACGGTGGTGCTGGCGGATGGGCGCTCGCTTTCCTACGACAAGCTTCTGCTGACGACAGGATCGCGCGTGCGCGAGATGATGGTGCCGGGCGCGACGCTGCCGGGCGTGCATTACCTGCGCTCCATCGCGGACGTCGATGCGCTGCGGCCGGCGTTCCAATCCTGCAAGAGCCTCGCTGTCGTCGGTGGCGGGTTCATCGGGCTGGAAGTCGCCGCGGTCGCGCGCAAATATGGTCTCGCGGTGCGCGTGTTCGAGGCGATGGACCGATTGATGGCGCGCACCTGCTCGCGGCCGATCTCGGCGTTCTATGACGAGATGCATCGCGCGGCGGGTGTCGATATCGAAGTGAATGTCGGCGTCGAGGCATTCGAGGGCAACGGCAAGCTCGAAGCGATCCGCGCCGGCGGCAAGTCGTGGCAAGCGGATGTCGCCCTCGTCGGTATCGGCATCGTGCCCAATGGTGAGATCGCGCGCGATGCGGGGCTCGCTTACGACAGCGGCATCTCCGTCGATATCCACGCGCAAACAAGTGACCCGGACATCTATTCCGCCGGCGACTGCACCCGCCATCTCGGGCGCGACGGGCAGCTGGTCCGGCTGGAGAGCGTGCAGAACGCCATCGACCAGGCCAAGCACGCGGCGCTGGCCATGCTGGGCAAGCCGGTGCCGTACCGGGAGGTGCCGTGGTTCTGGTCCGACCAGTACGATCTCAAGCTCCAGATCGCGGGGCTGCCCTGGCCGGGCGACAAGGTCCTCCTGCGCGGCGACCCGAAAGCGCGGAAATTCGCGGTTTTCCACCTGCGCGAAGGCCGGGTGGCCGCGGTGGAGGCGGTGAACGCGGCGCCGGAATATATCGTCGGCCGCAAACTGATCGCCGACGGCACACAGGTCGCAGCCGACCGGCTTGCGGACACGGCCATTCCTATGAAAAACATATCCTGACGCAGGCGTCAGCTTACAGGTGGAAGAATGCCCAAGATCAAATATGTCGAGCACAACGGCAAGGAACACGAAGCGGAGGTTCCGCTGGGCTGGAGCGTGATGGAAGGGGCGGTGAAGAACCTGATCCCCGGCATCGATGCGGATTGCGGCGGGGCCTGCGCCTGCGCCACCTGCCACGTTTATGTGGATGCGGGGTATGCGGAGAAAATGCCGCCCAAGACCGACATGGAAGAGACCATGCTCGATTTCGCGCAGGACCTGGAGCCGACCTCGCGGTTGTCCTGCCAGCTCAAAGTGACGCCGGAGTTCGAAGGCCTCACCGTGAAGATGCCGAAGAGCCAGCACTGAAGGTGGATTTTCACCGCCACCACATCATCTTCGGAATCGTCGCGATCATCGTCGCGGTTGCATTCCTGTTGTGGTACGCGCCGCAGATCGGTTTCCTCGTGCATTAACGAATATTACTTTTCGGCAAGCGGCCTGCTAAGCTTCCCATCGATCACTTCGGGGAGTTTTGCATGCATCGTATGTTCGGATTCGCGGCCGGTATTCTTTTGCTGACGTCACCCGCGCTTGCCGCCGTCGAGCCATTTCCGGCGAGCTTCCGCACCGAAGAGATCCAGACCAACGGCACCACCTTGCATGTGCGCATCGGCGGGCATGGGCCCGCCGTCGTATTGCTGCATGGCTTCGGCGATTCCGGCGACATGTGGGCGCCCGTGGCGGCGGTGCTGGTGAAGGATCACACGGTGGTGGTGCCCGATCTGCGCGGCATGGGGCTCTCCGCGCATCCCGACACTGGTTACACCAAGAAGAACGAGGCGGTGGATATCGCGGGCGTCATGGATCATCTGAAGATCGCCAAGGCCGATCTGGTCACGCACGACATCGGCAACATGGTGGGCTATGCGCTGGCGGCGCAATATCCCGCGCGCATCACCAAATGGATCGTGATCGACGCGCCGCTGCCGGGCATCGGCGAGATTTGGCAAGCGCAGCTTTCCAATCCGAAGACGTGGCATTTCAATTTCCATGGGCCGGATGAAGAGCGGCTGGTGGCGGGGCGCGAGCGCATCTTCCTCGACCGTTTCTGGAACGAACTCGGCGCGCATCCGGAAAAGATCGAGGAGGCGACACGGGCGCATTACGCGGCGCTCTATGCCATGCCGCATGCGATGCATGATTCCTTCGAGCAGTTCGTGGCTTTCCCGCAGGACGGCGTGGACAATCGCGCCTTCCTCGCCAAGGGCAAGCTCACCATGCCGATCCTGGCCGTGGGCGCGGAGAAATCCTACGGCACGACGCAGGCCGAAGACCTGCGCCAGGTGGCGACCAATGTGACGCCCGCCATCGTGCCGGATTCCGGCCACTGGGTCATGGAAGAACAGCCGAAAGCGACGACGGACATCATCATCGCTTTCATCCAGAAGAAGTGAGGCCCGCATGACATCGCCCGCGACGCCGCGCGATCCGCTTCAGGATGCGTTGCTTACGCCGCAGAACGCCGCGTTGATCCTGATCGATTACCAGCCGGTGCAGGTGACCTCCGTCGCCTCGATGGATCGCCGCGAGATGGTGACCAACGTGGTGGCGGTAACCGAGCTCGCCAAGCTGTTCGGCCTGCCAATCGTGCTCTCCACGGTGAACGTGAAGAGCGGCAAGAACCAGCCCACAATCCATCAGCTTCAGCACGTGTTGCCGGGACAAGCGTCGTTCGACCGCACTACCATCAATGCGTGGGAAGACGCGGATTTCCTCGCCGCGGTGAAGGACACCGGCCGCAAGAAGCTCATCATGGCGGCGCTATGGACCGAGGCGTGCCTGACATTCCCGGCACTGGATGCGCTGAAAGACGGTTACGAAGTTTATCCCGTGGTCGATGCGGTGGGGGGCACGTCGCTCAAGGCGCATGAGGCGGGCTTGCGGCGTATCGAGCAGGCTGGCGCGCATCCCGTCGGTTGGGTTCAGCTTGCGTGTGAATTACAACGCGACTGGCAGCGCGCGTCCACTGCCGGGAAGTTCGCCGAAACCCTGTTTGCCGTCGAAGGGCATTGAGTGCGTTCCCGCAACTTTTGAGGAAACCATGACCATGACTGACGAAACCAGCTCCGCCGCTTCCCGCCGCGCGCTTCTCGTGGGCGGCGCCGCCGTCGCGACCGCTGTCGCCGCGTCCGCCAGCGCTGCCGCGCCGAAACATGCCGCCGCGGCCACGCACGCCATGATGGCATCGCAAGGCGGCGACAATTACGTCACCACGAAAGACGGCGTGCGGATCTTCTACAAGGACTGGGGCTCCGGTCAGCCCATCGTGTTCAGCCATGGCTGGCCGCTTTCGGCCGATGACTGGGACTCGCAGATGATGTTCTTCCTGCAGCACGGCTATCGCGTCATCGCGCATGACCGCCGTGGTCACGGACGTTCCAGCCAGGTCTCCGACGGCCACGACATGGACCACTACGCCGCCGATCTGGCGGCGGTGACCGAACATCTCGATCTCAAACACGCCATCCATGTCGGCCATTCCACCGGCGGCGGCGAAGTGGTGCATTACACCGCGCGCCACCAGGATCGCGTCGCCAAGTGCGTGCTCATCAGCGCCGTGACGCCGTTCCTGCTGAAGACCGACACGAACCCCGATGGCATTCCGCGCGAGGGTTTCGATCCCTATCGCCAGCAGACGGCGTTCAATCGCGCGCAATTCTATCGCGATGTGCCGGAAGGGCCGTTCTACAACTTCAACAAGCCCGGCGTGAAAACCATTCCCGGCATCGTCGACAATTGGTGGCGCCAGGGCATGATGGGCAGCGTGAAAGCGCATACCGACGGCGTGAAAGCCTTCTCCGAAACCGATTTCCGCGACGACATGAAGGCGATCACCGTGCCCGTGCTGGTGATGCACTCCAAGGCCGACCAGGTCGTCCCCTACGCCGTCTCGGGCCCGAAAGCGGTGGCGCTGCTGAAGAACGGCAAGCTGATCACGTACGAAGACTACCCGCACGGCATGCCCACCACGCAGGCCGACGTGATCAACAAGGACCTGCTGGCGTTTATCCAGGGGTAGCCCGTTTCTCCATCGGTCTATAGTTTCGCACCGATGATCGAGGCGGCTGAGAATATCCTGCGCGGCGTCGCCGTTGGCGGGTTCGTGACGTTGGGCGCGGCTTTGGCGGGAACGCCGGGCCGCGCGCCCGCGCGCTGGATCGGCGCGCTGTTCTTCCTCTGCGCCATCGGCCATGTCGTCGACAACGACACCGCGCTGCGCGGCCTGTCCGGTCATGCGAGCGTTGTGAGCTGGATGCTGTCCGCCCTCGGCCCGCCGATGTTCTGGGCTTTCGCGATCGCGTTGTTTTCCGATCTCAAGAATATCCGGCCGGTTCTGTTCGTTCCCAGCATGCTGGCGCTGGCGCTGTCGTTCGGTGCGGGGCTGTTGCCGCAGCCGGCGGCGCGATGGTTCTCGCTTTGCTATGTCGCCCTGTCGGTGATCCTGGTTGCGCATGCGTTCGGCATCATCGCGCGGGGCTGGCAAGGCGATCTCGTCGAGCGACGGCGCCGGTTGCGCGCACCGGTGATGGCCGCGGCGGCGCTCTATGTCCTCGTCATCGCGGCGGGGGATTTCGCGCAAACATTGGGCTTCGCCGCCGGCCTCACACCGCTGGCGCAAGCCGCCATGCTCGCGCTTCTGGCGATAGGCGGTGCGTTCACGATCTTGCGCGCCGATGCCGACCTCCTCGGCGCGCCGCCGCCGCAACCCGGCATCGTGGACGACGGCGCAAAAGTCTTGCTTGCACGGTTGCTGCGCGCGCTGGACGAAGAACAGATCTGGCGCAAGGAGGGGCTGACCATCGGAATGCTGGCCGCCCATGTCGCGGCGCCGGAACACAAATTGCGCCGCCTGATCAACGGCACGCTGGGTTATCGCAATTTCGCCGCCCTGATGAACGAGCGCCGGATCGCGGCCGCCAAGACCGCGTTGACGAGCCCTGACCGCAAGCCGGTTTCCGCCATCGCCTTCGATCTGGGTTTCGGCTCGCTCGGCCCCTTCAACCGCGCTTTCAAGGAGGCGACGGGCACGACGCCCACCGCCTGGCGCCAGAATCCTCCCTGAAACTGGAATTTCGCTCGCCGTTTTCGAACGCGGCGAGACAACGCTTTCCACAAACCGTCCCATCGACCGCGCAAATCAGGGGGCGCTGCAATGCGATGGTGGCAATGGGCTTTGGGAACGTTTGTTATTATCGCGGCCGGGCTGGCGGCGCTGGTCTTCGCGCTGCTGCCGCCGGACATCGCGCCGCCGCCGCGCAGCGACATGGTCATCTCCGGAGTGACGGTCGTCAATCCCGGCGCCGGGCGGCTCGCGAACCGCACCATCATCGTCCATGACGGCCGCATCGCCGCCATCCGCGAACGGCGCGCGGATGATCCCGCGCCGCTCTGTCCGGGCTGCTTCGCGCTGCCCGGCCTGATCGACGCCCATGTCCACACGCCGCCGCGCATCGCGCTGGGCAACCAGCGGCTCTTCGCACTGCTCTACCTCGAATATGGCGTGACCAGCGTGCGCGATATGGGCCAGTCCGAGCCCAGCGTGGCGGATCTCGCGGCCGATCTGAATGCGGGGCGCATCGTGGGCCCGCATATGTACCGCTGCGGCCCGGTGCTCGATGGCGATCCGCCGGGCTGGCCCGCAGCACGCCGCGTCGTCACGCCGGCGGAGGGCAGGGCCGCGGTGGACGATATCGCGGCGACGGGCGCCGACTGCATCAAGGTCTACAACGAAGTGAACCTTCCCACCTATCGCGCCATCGCGGCGGAGGCGGCGCATTTCGGGCTGCCGGTGCTAGGCCATGTTCCGCATCCCGTCGGTCTTCTGAACCTCTCCAATTTCGAAGCGCAGCATCTGACCGGCTTCCCTTATCTCACGCGGCCGCTGCCGCCGCCGGGCGACGATCTGCGTGCGGAGGACCTGCTCGCAATGAGCAATAGCGAAATCGCCCATGTGCTCGACATCACGGCAGAGCGCAACATCTCGCTTCTGCCGACGCTCGCCAATTCCGAATTGCGCCTCATCGCCTCCGATCCGCGGCGCTTCCCGCCGACGCCGGGCGCGCGCGATCTGCCGGCTTTCTGGGGCCCCGTGTGGGGCGCGCTGGTCGATCATCCGCGCACGCAACAGCAGATCACGAGGCAGCCGCTCATGCTGGCGCGCATCTATGCGATCACCGGCCGCGCGCGATTGCGCGGCATCGATGTACTGGCCGGCACCGACACGATCATGCCCTGGGTCGTGCCCGGCGAGTCCCTGCATATCGAGATCGCGCGCCTGTCGCAGGCCTTCGACAGCAACGAAGCAGCACTCGCCGCCGCGACAGCGGTCAACGGACGCCACATCGCCGATGGCCAGATCGGCATTCTCGCGCCCGGCGCCCGCGCCGACATCCTGCTGCTGCCGTCAGACCCAATGCGCGATCTAGCGCGCCTGCGCGACTGGAAAATCCTGATCGCGGACGGCCGCCGCTACGACCGCGCGACAGTGGATGCGTGGGTGGCGGAGTATCGCGCGCATTTCCACGGCTGGCTGTATAGCGGCGTGATGAATACGATTGTGGGCGTGGTGCTGCGACAGTTCCAAAGCACGGCGGCGGCGAAGCAGCCCTGAATGGCTTACATCGCCTCTGCTGTCTCGCGGCCGAAGAGCTTCTTGAAGAAGCTGCTCATGCCGTGGCGCTTCTTCTTGCGGTCGATGTCGGCCTGGCTCCTCACCCACGCGATCTGCACCACGCGGCGTTCGCCGACGAAGGGCGTATGGCCATGCCAGCTGTGATCAGCGCGTTTGAAGCCGACGATGGCGCCGGTTTCCGGTGCCGCCTCCGCGACGTAGTCGGAGAAGTCACGTTCGTTACGAAGCACGCGGAAGCGGCCTTCGGGGCTGTCCCAGGTGTCGTTCATGTAGATCAGGCTGGTCGCGATCTTGCTCTCGCTGTCGCAATGGATGCGGCCTTCATGCGCGGCCGAGACTTTGCGGATGGTAATGAGCTGCGGGTAGGGCGAAAGATCCAGGCTCAGCGCCTTCGACACGGCGGCGGTGAAGGCGGGGCTTTCGATTTCGGCGATCAGCTCGGCGAAGGCGCCTTCCAGCTTCATCTGCTCCAGCGGATGGAAGCCGGTGGCTTTGATATCCGGGAAGGAGTCGTGCAGCGGCTTGATGGCGTCGCGATTCAGCGCGCCGGTGCCCATGAAATAGTCGAAGGGCTCGTGCTCAGTCTTGAGGCCGGCGATGGCGTCGAGGTCGAGGATGCTCATGGCGCTTTATAACGCCGCGCGGCCCTCGCCGAAACCCCGTTTCAAATCCGTTCAGGCGATGCGGTTAAGCGGCGCGGGGGCGAAATCTTCCATCCGGCGCGGCAAATGGCAGCGAACCAGCGTTCCCTGGCCGGGCGCGCTCTGCACTTCCACCCAGCCGTGGTGGAGTTCCACCAGCCGATTGACCAGCGCGAGGCCCAGCCCCGCACCCGCGCGGCGCCCGGCGCGGCCGCGCGCGGCGAAGCGCTCGAACACATTGGCCATCACTTCGCGCGCGATTCCGGGGCCGGTGTCGGAGACCCAGATCTGCACATCGTCGCCCACCACCGCGCCGCCGAGCGTGATGGTGCCGCCGGCGGGCGTGAAGTTCAGCGCGTTGGAGATGAGGTTGAACACCACCTGGCGGATGCGCCGCTGGTCGAGCACCACGGGGCCGACATTTTGCGGGCAATCCAGCACCAGCGTGATGGCGCGGCTCTCCGCGTTCTTGCGCAGGCGGTTGGTGAATTTCGAGAGCAGCTCGTAGAGATCGAAGGGCGCCAGCTGAAGCTGCATCGCGCCGGAATCGATCATGGCGAGATCGAGCAGGTCGGAGGTGATCTCGATCAGCTCGCCGGAGGCCGTGAGGACGTCCTGCACATAGCCGGCCTGTTTCGGGTTGAGGGGACCGGCATGTCCCTCGCGCAGCAGGTCCGCGAAACCCACCACCGCGTTGAGCGGATCGCGGAACAGGAACGAGGCTTGGTAGACGAATTCCGATTTCAGCCGGTCGGCTGCTTCCAGCGCCTCGGCGCGGTCGCGCAGCGCGCTCTCGATGCGCGAGCGGGCGGTGACGTCCGCGAAAGTGAGAAGCGTGGCGCCATCCGGCAGCGGCGCCAGCGAGGCGCTGACGATGGATTTGTCATTGCGCTCCATCTCGCCCCAATCGCTCGCCCGCTCCGCGCCGGAGGAGACGGCGGCGGTGAGCTTGCGCCAATCCTCCTCCTCGCCGAAGCGCGAGACGCACAGCGCCGCGATGCGCTGGACGTGCGGCTCGCCGGAAAGCTCCTGCGGCTCCAGCTCCCACAGCCGCGCGAAGGCGGCGTTGTGCAGCTTGAGTTTCCCGTCCGGCCCGAACACGGCGACGCCTTCTTCCAGCGTGTCGAGCGTGGCGGACTGCACCTTGATGAGTGTGTTGTAGGAGCTTTCCAGCGCCAGCTTCTCGGTCACATCCTCATAAAGGAAAGTGAGCCCGCCGAACGGATGCGGTTGCGCCACCACGCGCAAGGTCTGCCCGCCGGGCACATGCCACAATTCTTCCGGCAGATATTCGCTGGCCTGCTCATAGAGCGCCAGGCGCTGGCGTTTCCAGGCCTGATAGTTCGGCTGCTCCGGCAATTTGCGCGTCTCGCGCAGCCGGTCGAGGATTTCACCGTCTGTTGGATGCGTCTCCAGCCATTTCTCCGGCAGGTCCCACAGCCGCGCGAAGGCGGCGTTGTGGAAAGTGAGCTTCTGGTCCTTGCCGAAGATCGCGACGGCGGTGGCGAGCTTGTCGAGCGTGTCGGCATGCGCGTCGCGATGCTGTTGCAGCCGCGCTTCGGCGGAAGTGATCTCGGTGACGTCGATCGCGCTGCCGACGATGCGGCCGTCCACGATAGGCGTGTGCGTGAAGGCGAGCGCGCGGCGTTGTCCGCCCAGGATGGCGAAGCGTTTGGCTTCGAGCGTCGTCGCTTCAGCGCGGGCGGAAGCGGCGAGGTCGCGTTCGCTGCGGTCCAACGCGGTCTGCGTTGAGACGAGCGTCTCTTCGTCGGGCATGGCCGCGGCTTGCAGATAGGCGCGGTTGCCCCAGATGAGCGAGAGCGTGCGGTCGCGCAGCCAGATGGGCAGCGGCAACGCGTCCAGCACCTCGCGGAAATCCAGCGCCTGGGCTTTCGCTTCGGGCTCTTCCTCCAGCCACACGGCGGCCATGCCGCCCACGGCGCGGCCGCGCAGGCGCACGGCACGTCCGTTGCGGTCGCGCGCGGTCAGCGCGAAGCCCGCGCCCTTGTCGCCCAGCGCATCGAGCGCTTCGGACAGCGCCGCCGCGTCGGCGCCCGCGAGGCAGGAATCCAGGATCAGCTCCGCGCCGCCATAGGAGCGGGGTGGCTGGCCGTCGCGGCCCCACACCAGCACCGCCTCGCTGCCCGCGCCAATCAGCGCGTCACGCTGGTTGGTCCCGGCCCGCGCGCGCGCGTCCATGCCCCGTAGCATGCGGCGCAGCTTGCGCGCGGCTGTGCGCTCAGCCACGGCCCACAACCCCGCCGCCGCAGCCAGCGCGACGGCTCCGGCTGCGATGGCACCGGCGATTGTGGTCATGTCGGGTATGCTCTGGACCATTCCCCCGCCCGCCTGGAATCGGCGAATCACTTTGGAATCAACAGGATACGCAGGAGGGCGGAGTCCGGATAGGGGTTGTGGTTAAGAAATTATGAATGACGAGATGTGGGGACCGAACCCAGATGTCGCGGTTAATTCCGCGCAGGTCCAAATGTTGAATCGGAACAGGGATTTAGGAGGTCGGTGTACGGAAGAAGAGCGGTGACGCTATCGATCCGTCAGTAAAGCGTCTTTTTCTCCACGGGCTGTTTCGCGGTGCCGACCAGGCCGACGCCTTGTCAGGCGGCAATAATACTGGTTGTACTTCGGGGATAGTTCCCTCCCGCGCATATGTGCAATCTTGACCAGCAAACCTGCTTACAAAATTGTTATTTCGAGTTCGTTCAACGAACTTGTCGAGCATCGCCGTGCTGTCATGGACATGATCGTCGGGCAGGGCATGCTTCCGCTCGTGATGGAGACGGATTCCGCTATCCCGCGTCTTGATCCGATCAGTTCCTCATTGGCAAAGGTCGATGAAGCCGATGCTTATATCGGTCTGATCGGTTATCGCTACGGCAACCCGCCCGTCGATCACAAGCGCAATCCAGAAGGCTTTTCGCTTACGGAACTGGAATTCCGGCACGCGGTGAAACGCGACATTCCCATCTGCATGTTCATCATGTCCGACGATCACGACATCAAGCTGGGAACGGCACGTCAAAAGCATGTTCGCAAACTCAGGGCCTTCAAGGCGCTCACCATGCGCGACCGCATCTACACGACATTCAATTCGATCGAGGAACTCAAAACAAAGGCGACGAAATCTTTACAGGACATACGGGCGACGCTCGATAGCGGCTTTGCTCCTCGGCCCGTTATCCATCCGGTAGCAGCCGATGCCGGCGACCCGAGATTACCCGAGCCTCCTACACCCTATGAAAAGCCCCGCTATATCCCCGGCTACAAGTTCGTGGGCCGCGAGAATGAGCTCAAAATCATAGACAAATGGGCCGCGACGTCCTCGCCGGTGCTTATCTTCGAAGCGATCGGCGGAATGGGCAAAAGCATGCTCACTTGGAATTGGTTCCAGGAGCGTGCGGACAAACTGCGCAACTGGGAGGGTATGCTCTGGTACAGCTTCTACGAACCCGGCGCGAACATGCACGATTTTTGCGTTACCGCGCTGGCGTATATCACACGTAGGAATGCTTCGGCCTTCCGAATCCGAAAAACCTCCGATTTGTCCGGCGAGTTGCTTCGTCACCTTCAAGCGCGGCCTTGGCTTCTGGTGTTGGATGGGCTGGAGCGCGTGCTGGTGGCGTATCATCGCGTGGATGCGCCGCATATGCCCGATACCGATGTGGAAGCCGATCCCGATCGTGCGGGGCGAATGGCGCAGTCCTGCGTACGGCCTGTGGATGACGAACTCTTGCGGATGTTGGCGGGCGCCGAGCCGTCCAAAATTCTCGTGTCTTCCAGATTAATGCCGCTGGCCTTTCTCAACAGATTTGGCGTGCGATGCCCTGGCGTCGATCATATCGAACTTCAAGGGCTTGCGCCGGACGACGCGGAGGCCATGGTGCGAGGCATCGGAATTCGGGGCCTTCCGTCGCGCATTCGCAGCTATTTGACGAAACATTTCGGCTGCCACCCTTTGGTGGTAGGAATGGTCGCGGGTTTGGTCTACTTCTATGTGCGCGATCCCGGAAATTTCGACTTGTGGGTCGATGATCCGCAAGGTGGCGACGAGGTCAATCTGGCGACACTCGATCTTTCGCAACGCAGCGAGCATATTTTGAAAATCGCATTCGCAGATCTCGACACGGATTCGAGTGAGCTGCTTTCGCGATTGGCCTTGGTTTCGCAGACCCTGGATTGGAACATTATCGAGGCCCTCAATCCGAAACGCCCGCCACCCCCGGCGAATGAAGTCGAACCCACGCACCTGGACGACGATGAGGACTACCATGTCCAGCGCATGAAATTCAGGATACATGACGCCACTACGGACGTGGGGAGACAAGATTTAGAAAATAGCCTGGAGAGTTATCGGACTACCAAACTGAATCGTTTCAACAGAAGAAAGGAGGAATTTGCATCGTATCAAAAAGCTTTGGAGGATTGGCAGAAGTCTGACGCGCTTCGAGCCGGGGAAAAATGGCTGGTGGACGTCCTGCCGAATCTGGAGCGGCGTGGACTGATACAGAGCGACCGGGCGACCGGAACTCGCGATTTGCATCCGGTCGTTCGCCGATATGCACTCGATCTGCAGAGCCAGGAAGCCAGGGCTCTGACCGGGAAAAAGGTCGCCGACTATTTTTCGACCCGCACCGATCCGCCCTACGAAAAGGCAGCTTCACTTGGCGATCTGAGCAACGGCATTCAAGTCGCCCGTGCACTGAACGCTGGCGGTTTGCTGGATGCATCCAGTGAGATTCTCGAAGGGGGCCTGTTCTTGGCGCTGAACAGGCTGGAGCTGTATCACGATTGGCTTTCGCTTCTGCGGCCGTTCTTTCCAGACGGATGGGACCAACCTCCTTCCGTAGGCGACCGGGCTTTTCTTGCTGGAGAGGCATCTATCCCGTTGCACAATTTGGATCGAACTCCAGAGGCACTCGCGCTTCTCGAGTTTGAGTTGGGGGAACACATCGCTAACAACATGTTGCCCTTGGTTACTACCGGTCTACGCGGGGTTGTCATTGATTCGCGTGAACTTGGAAGGCTGGCGACGGCTGAACGCATCAATTCCCTCCTGCGCGAGGTGGCCCAAGCTGTCGATTCAAAAGATTACATATCATGGTGCGATGGGGAGAGAATTTCATCGCTTTTGCGCGCGGGGAAAGTTCAGGACGCGCGGACTCTTTGGGACGAGAGTCAGCAGAACGTCAGTTTACGGAACACACGATTCCAGGCCGGGCTGTTTGTGTCGGAGATTGATCTTCTCTTTTCCGAGAAGAAGCTCGCAGACGGCGATATCGAAAAAGCGATCGTCAAGGTCAAGAATCTCGGCTGGCGCGCCGAATTGCGTCAACTTTTGAGGTATAGGGGCGCTCTGCTAAGAAATAATGGCGACTATCAAGCTTCCGCAAATGTGTTCGGCGAGTTGATAGAGATGGAGCGCGCTATCGAAGTGAATTCCTCGTACTGCGAGGCATCTTATGCGTTCTGCCTCTTCAAGCTCGGTCGCGAGCGCGAAGCCAAGAACATGATTGCCAAGGCGCTTGAATCGAAACGGCAATCTCATATTATGATCGCGCGTGTGTGTCAGATGGTTGGAGACATTAAAGTCGCGCGAGAGCAGGCCGTGGCGGGCTATCGCGAAGCCTGGGGCGACGGGGAGCCCTATTGGGAATACGACGATATAGATATTTGCCGGGAGCTGCTCGCGGAACTCGGCGAGCCAGAGCCCAATCTACCACCCTTCGACGCTGCTTCTATGAAGCCGTTCCCGTTCGAGGCGGGCATCCGTGCTTTGTTGGAAGACCACAAGAAAAAGTCGCCGAAATCTTGATCAATCTTCGATACGCGATAGTTCAGTGGTTCGCCGCGTCAGAAAATCCCGCCCCGCCTCTGTCACGCGCACGATCGCCACGCCGTCCGCGCCGCGCGCCCGCGTCACCAGCCCGCGTGCATTGGCTTCTTCCCAGACGGGCAGGCGCGGGCAGGAGGTGCGCCACGCCTCCATCACTTCCAGATAAGGCCGCTCTTCCTTCGCAACCCAGGCGACAAGATCGGCGATCAGGGGCTCGACAGGGTCGGTTGTGCTCACAGCGCCTTCTCCATGAAAAGCGTGCCGCTGACAGGCGTGTCGTAATAGGCCGGAATCGGTTCAAATCCCAGCGCGCGATAGAGCGCTTGCGCGGCTTGCATATCGGGCAGGGTGTCGAGCCTGAGGCACCGGTAACCGGCGGCGCGGGCGGTATCGATGATCGCCTCCGCAAGCGCGCGTCCCAATCCCGTGCCGCGCGTGGCTTCGCGCACATGCAGCCGCTTCATCTCGCAAGCCCCTGGCTGGGACATCGGCCGCATGGCGACGCATCCCACGGCGCGGTCATCCACGCGCGCGATCAGGATCGCGCCGCGCGGCGGCGCATAGGCGCCGGGAAGCGAGGCCAGTTCGCCGGCGAAATCCTGATAGGCGAGATCAACGCTGAGCCCGTCCGCATAGTCGCGGAACAGGGCTTCCACATCAGCCAGATCGGTGGGACCGGCTGCGCGGGTGATGAGCCATTCATTCATCGACGGGCAAGATAGGCCGCGTTTGCCGCCGTCACCACCGCGCGGCGCGCATGACGGTTACTATTTCTTCGCCTTGAAGAATCCGCCGCTCTGCGCTTCGGCTTGCGAGGCTTCGACCAGAGTGACGCTGGTGGCGTCCTGCCAGTTGCCGCCCACGTAAGTCTGTGATTTTTCGACATAGGAGCCGTCGGGCGCGCGACTTTCGATCACGCGGCTGGGCTTGCCGTTCATGAAGAAGAACTCGGTCACCGCGTAAGGCGAGGCGGAGACGGTGCCCCAGATGGTGCCACCCGGCACGGCCTCGGCCTCGAGCACCTTGCCGGTGGCGGGATCGAGCCTGTACTCGCCCGCGGCGATGGCGCGGGACTTGTTGCGGATCTGGTAGTTCAGCACCTGCTGCGGCGACGACCAGGTGTAGTGGACCATGGCGAGGTGCGGATCCTTGCCGGGAAGCTGGTACCAGAAATAGCGATCCGCCAAGTCACCGAGAAAGCCCCAGCCGAGTCCGGCGGAAGGCTCACCGGCGCCGGCGTTGCGGCTGGAGGACGAAGCCGCGGCGGATGGCGAGGCGGACGCCATCTCCGATTGCGCGTCCTGCAAGGCGGATTGCGCGTCGCCGTCGTCGGGCTTCAGCTTGAGGGCGGCTTTGAGGTCGGCGATGGCGAGCTTGTATTCGTGCTCGCCCAAATAGGCCTTGCCGCGATTGTAATAGGCGAATTCCTTGTCGTCGCCCTTAAGCTCGCCGCTCTTCAGCGCATGGGTGAACAGCTTCACCGCCTGGTCGTAGTTGCCGTTGTTGAGCGCCTCGACGCCGGCGTTGCCGTCATCCACCGCGTTGGCCCAGGCAGCGGCGGAGAGCAGCACAGCCGCGGCTGCGGCGCCGGAGAAAATAATGCCGGTTTTGCGCAACATGGAGTCCTCGCACTATCGATCAGGGTGGGCGATCAGGGTGGGCGATCAAGGTGGGCAATCAGGGTGAGCGATCAAGGCGGGCGCCGTTGGCCCTACTGCTGAATGGCTTGCGACAGATCGCCCAGGAAGGCGCCAAGCAGCGCGGCCCCGAACAGGGCAATGCCGCTCTGCTTCGGGCGACCGGGAATGGAGTCCGGCGGGATCTGGACGGCAAGGGCCTTGAGCAGGTCGTTCTGCGCGTCAATATCGTCCGGCTTCATCTGCCGCGCCCGGTCGAGATCGGCGATGGCTTGCGACGCATCGCCTTTCTGCAGATAGGCCTTGCCGCGATTGGCATAAGCGAACTCCCGGTCGTCGCCCGAAAGGCCGCTGTTCAGCGCATGCGTGAACAGCCGGATCGCGGTGTCGTTGTCGCCCTGCTGCAGCGCGGCCAGACCCTGGTTGCCGTCATCCGCGGCGTTGGCCAGCGCGGTGGCCGGCAGCGACACGATGAGTGCCGCCGCCAGCCAGAGCGCTTTCTTATTGCTGCCCATCGTCGCCACCGTCGTCGTCGCCATTGGCTTCCTCGTCGAAGGCGCCATAGACGACCTGGTCGATCTGGCCGGTATCGAGATTGAACAGCACCGCATCCGGCCCATAGCGGACCCACTGGAAATCATCCGGCGGCGGCGCGAGACCGAAGGCGTCGTAGTCGGTGATGTAGTAGTCGTTCACCCAGTAGGCGCGGGGGAGATAGCCGCCGATGACGTAGCGCGAATAGTGATAGCCATACGGGTAGTGATAGTAGCCGACGCGGAAGGCTCCATAGCTGTGGCCATGGTAGAAATAGTGATGCCCGTAGCCTCCCCAGCGCCGCGGCGCACCGTGACTGCCGCCAAAGCCGTGGCCGAAACCGTGGCCGCGATCGCCAAAGCCGCGGCCACCACCGTGACCGCCGAAGCTGCGACCACCACCGCCGCCGCCATGACTGCCGAAGCTGCGGCCGGTGCCACCGCCGCCACCATGACTGCCGAAGCTGCGACCGGAACCGCCACCGCCGCCGTGACCGCCGAAACCGTGACTTCCGCCACCGCCGCCGCTGCCACCAAAGGTGTGGCTGCCGCCCGATCCGCCGGAACCGTGACTGCCGCCGCCGCCGAATGCGGGTTTCACCCCGCCACCGCCGCCGCCATGTGAGCCGGAGCTTCCGCCACCACCACCACCGCCGCCGGGTTTGTGCGCCAAGGCAGGTTGCAGGGCGAGGCCGGCCACAAAGGCAGCCACCGCAAACAGTCGAATATTCATGTGCGAAAATTCCCCCAAGCAAGGCCGCGATTAGGGAATGTTAATCGCGGCCTGTCAAGGAAGGTTAACGCGGATTGCTGTGATGAATCGCACAGCGTGTAGATCGGCCTGCGATCTAAAGCCCGCTTAGTAGCGATAATGATCCGGTTTGAACGGGCCCGTCTGCGGCACGCTGATGTAGTCGGACTGCTGCTTGCTCAGCTCCGTCAGCTTGGCGCCGACCTTGGCCAGATGCAGACGCGCGACCTTCTCATCGAGGTGCTTGGGCAGGGTGTAGACCTTCTTTTGGTACTTGCCCTTCGCGTTGAACAATTCCATCTGCGCCAGCGTCTGGTTGGTGAAGCTGGCACTCATCACGAAGCTGGGATGACCCATGGCGTTGCCGAGATTCACCAGCCGGCCTTCGGAGAGAAGGATGATGCGGTGATCGTCGGGGAAGGTGATCTCGTCGACCTGTGGCTTGATGTTGTCCCACTTCAGGTTCTTCAGCGCCGCGACCTGGATCTCGGAATCGAAGTGGCCGATGTTGCAGACGATGGCGCGATCCTTCATCGCGCGCATGTGCTCGATAGTGATCACGTCCACATTGCCGGTGGCGGTGACGAAGATGTCGGCGCGGGGCGCCGCGTCTTCCATCGTCACGACCTCATAGCCTTCCATCGCCGCCTGCAGCGCGCAGATCGGATCGACCTCGCTGACAAGAACGCGGCAGCCGGCCTGCCTGAGCGACGCGGCCGAGCCTTTGCCCACATCGCCGAAGCCCGCGACCATGGCGACCTTGCCGGCCATCATCACGTCCGTGCCGCGGCGGATGCCGTCGACGAGCGACTCGCGGCAGCCATAGAGATTGTCGAATTTCGATTTCGTCACGCTGTCGTTCACATTGATGGCGGGGAAGAGCAGCTTGCCGTCCTTCTCCATCAGATAGAGGCGATGCACGCCGGTCGTCGTCTCTTCCGACACGCCCCGGATGGAAGCAGCGAGTTCGGCGAACCAGCCCTTGGGCTTTTCCTTCAACAGCCGCTTGATCAGCGCGAAGAAGACTTCCTCTTCCTCATTGCCCGGCTTGTCCAAAAACGCGGTATCGCCCTTCTCGGCGCGCAAGCCGTGATGGACGAGCATGGTGGCGTCGCCGCCATCGTCCAGGATCATGTTCGGCATTCCGCCGCCATGCCAGTCGAACAGCCGGGCGGTATAGTCCCAATAGTCCTTCAGGCTCTCGCCCTTCACCGCGAACACCGGCGTGCCGCCGGCCGCGATCGCCGCCGCCGCATGGTCCTGCGTGGAGTAGATGTTGCACGAGACCCAGCGCACATCCGCGCCCAGCACTTTCAGCGTCTCGATCAGCACGGCGGTCTGGATCGTCATGTGCAGCGAGCCCGCGATGCGCGCGCCCTTCAGCGGCTTGGACTTGCCGAACTCCTCGCGCGTCGCCATCAGCCCGGGCATCTCCGTCTCCGCGATGGAGATCTCCTTGCGCCCGAAATCGGCGAGCGAGATATCCTTGACGACATAATCCTGAGCGGCGGCGGACATGGGGAAGCTCCTGTTTGGCGCGGATTTCTGCGGCGCGGGCCGGGATATAGCAGCCGGAAGGAGGGGAGGCAAGAAGGATATAAAGAAATCTATATGTCTTTATGAGATTGAATCGGTCAGGGGCGAGGGTGGGCCGAAGGAGCGGTTTTCCGGATCCTCGGCGACCCAGGCGCGATGTTCGGCTTCGATCTGGACGATTATCGGAATCAGGTCCGAGATATCGCCACGTGCCAGCCGCGCGGCTCTGTCATTTTCGCCCGCTTCATAGCAAAAAAGAATGAGATGCTGCGCGTAATCCCTAGTGAGAAAGCTTTCTGTCAGCCCAAGCGAAAACATGATGGCCACAGCCTTCTCGCATTCGGTGATGGCCTGTTCTATTTCGCGGCGCCGGTATTTGAGTACGGCAAGGTTTTTATGCGCTTGCGCGGTCATGGGATGGCGCAGTCCGTTTCGTGCGCTGACGATTATGGCCGATTGCGACTTGTATTGCTCCGCTATTTTCCTTCGGGATTCGTCGTTCGTCGCTTCTCCCCATTCGTCATAAACCGCTCCGAGATTCAAGAGCCGCAAGCCGTATTTGACAGATTCTGGGCCGTAGGTTGTTTTGGCAACTTCGGCGGTGCGAAGAAGCAGCCGGGCAGCTTCTTCATAGTCCTTTCGCGACCAATGCAAGCGGGCAAAATTGGAAAGCGTGACCATCAGCACAGGGCTTCCGGGGTCAAGCAATTTTTCCTCAATGGCCAATGCCTCGCGATAAGTAACCTCTGCATCGTCTAGGCGATCCAGATCGATATACACTCCTCCAAGATCGTTCAGACAGATAGCCAGTATCAATTCCTCGCTCTTGCGCGTGATGCGCTTTAACGCAACCGCCCGCTCCAGAAGCGACAGAGCGCCTTCAAGGTCGCCGCGGACTTTCAGATATATCCCCGCACACCCCAGTACGGAATCGAGCGCCTCCCCCGCTTCTCCGGTGCGTGGCGCACAGGCGTCCAGTGATGCTACATGAGGTATGAGCCTGGAACAGATCGGCCACCGTCCCGGCTCTTCCGCAAACTTGATGGGAAACGTGTTGGATATGAGCTTGGATGACGCTCCGCCCCAGAGGACTCGCTGCTTGTCTCCGATCCAGTCTCGAGTCACGTCCAGTAGCAGCCGGTGAAATATAAGAAGCGGGCCCGCCGGCCCTTCCTCTTGCCTGAGAAGAGAAAACGCAATGAGGCTCGCTAACGCGTTCTCTCGCGAGAATTTGTCCGCCATTGCTGCAGAGAACGATGACGGCACGCCTTCCGTGGCCCCTACCAGTGCCAACAGGGTGAGGTCGATGCCGTCTGGTGAAAGAAACGCGCAAAGTCGAAGAATTCCCAGCGCCGTCTCGCCGTCTTCCAGATGCCCTAGCGTTTCGAGCGATTTTACGAGAGCTGCATACACGGTATCTGGATAGTCGCCTTTTGCGCCGGCTGGCTTGTGCGTCTTGATGAGGCGGGCGATGTCGTCGATATAGTCCGCGAAAGTAATTCCCTTTCGTGTCCGCAGGAACGCGGCCGCCTGCTCCGTGGCGAGCGGTAAGCCTCCCAGAGCCCTCGCGAGCCGTTCAGCTCCGGATTTGTCGTCGCGTTCCGTCCGCGAGAGAAGATAGTCGGCGGTGGTCTCTATGGACCATTGATCGAGCCTGGTGATTTTGGCGATCGAGTCGAAATCGCCGCGCCTGGACGTGACTATGCAGCGGACAATGCCTGCCGGGAGCCATCTGGAAATGGTGTCGGCATTGGGCGCGTTGTCGTAGACAAGCAGCCAGGACTGCTCGAGCGTTGTAAGGTGGTCGAGGCACGCACGCGTGTCTTTCTCGATATTTCCGCTTTGTTCCAGCTTGAGATATGCGCCGAGCTCGACGATGTCGGACAGCATGACGGATTCCTGCTCGGCGCGAATCCACCAGACACCCGCGTAGTGTCCCCCAAAGCGATGGCAATATTCCGCCGCTAACGTTGTTTTGCCGACGCCGCCGATTCCGGCGACGGCCGTGATCGCGGCATTGCCCGTGCGAAGCGATTTCTGCAACGAGTCGAGGTCTTCGAACCGCCCCGCGAAGTGCGGATTCGGCCGGTAAGCGACGCGGAAAATCTTTGGCAGGTGAGAACCGATCTGCATCGCATCCCGCGATTTTGCCTCCTTGGGCGCTTTGAGCTTTTTTGTTACCTCGCTCGCAGCCTCCTTGGGCAGCAATCCCGCCACGTCGATGCGGGAAAGCATCGCTATCAAGAGATGCTTTTTGAAATCGATCTCGCGCAGAACAATTGGAATGAGCCTCCTCTCATCGCCGCGTGCATCCTGCCACCACGAGGCATATCGTTCCGCGAATGAATAGATGGCGCTGTCCTTTATGTAGTCGGGCGAGAAGAGGGCGAGGGTCTGGTTGCTGTTCAGCAGAGCTTCTTCCATCCACGCTGGTACATTGCCTCCCGGCGGCAGGTCGTTCGGATGAAAGAATGTCGTGAAGCCCTCAGCACGCAGTGCGGTATCGATAGCTTCCGCATATGCGCCATCTACGCTGTTGAAGCTGATGAAAAAGTCCCGTCGATCGACCATGTCTCTCGCTCCCAACGCAAGGCTGGCAGAAGTAAAGCCGGGGAACAACCGTTACGCGTCTATCCGGACGGGCAGACTGGGATGCTTTCGCCGCCGCTGTTGGAAGGCCGTTGGTGACCACGCGCGCTTGAGCTGTTTGCCACTTGACATCGCGCCCCGGCAGCTCTACTTGTGGGTGTGTGAAGAACAAAACGAGTCCAAATGACCTAGCTTAGTCGCAAGACCATACAGGTAAGGGCGCCAACTTGCGGGTGACCCGTGGAGAGAGAAGCCGAGCCGAGTGCTGCGTCCCGGGACGCGTCCAGTGGGCAGCGATGGGCGGGGGCTTTGTCTGACTCCTAAGACCGTGGCGGTTGAACCGAGCATGCGCGCGGTGGCTGAGATGCCATACGCGGCCGGCTGCACAGAGCGAGGAAACCAGGCGAGGGTCCTGGCGCATCACGACACGATGCGCGCGGGGCTTTTGTCTATCTGGGGGGCGGCGAGCAACGCGTCACACCACACCACGCCACGCCACACAACAAACGTCATGGCCGGGCTTGTCCCGGCCACCCATTGCCTCGGTCTTTGCCGAAAAAGGCGATGACGGTCCGCGCTTTTACTTTTTCCACGGCGGGTATGGGTGGCCGGGACAAGCCCGGCCATGACGAAGAGAGAGAAGGGAGGAAGAAATGGAGCGGGTGTGAAGGAACCTACGGCCCCTCGACCTTGTAGCCTTCCTTGCGCAGCAGGCTGGGCACGCCTTCCGTTCCGGCGAGATGCGCGGCGCCGACGGTGATGAAGTAGGTGTGGTTTTCGGCCAGCATGCCCTTGAGCTGGGCGACCCAGGCTTTGTTGCGGTCGTCGAGCATCACTTTTTTGGCGCCGGGTTCCTTGGCGAGTTCGGTGTTGGTGAGGCGGTCGATCTTCGCCACGTCGCCGTGTTCCCAGGCGGCGACGAGATCGTCGATGGTGAGCGGCTCCTCGCGCATCGTCTTCAGGTCGACGGCGAATTCCTTGATCTCAAGGTCGCTGTCGGCGGGCGCGATGAGGGCGAGCTGCTGCTCGATGGTCTCGAAGTAACGGAAGCTTTTGCCATGCGCGGTGGCGAAGGCGATCACCTGTTTGTCGATGCCGGAGTTGGGATCGAAATGCTCCCGCACCAGGGCCGTGACCTGCAGGACAAGGTCGGCGAGCCAGGGCTTTTTATCGGCGAGGTTGGCGGGCGGGATCTGGGTTTTGTCGAGGAGGTAGTTGTAATCGGCGAGCGCGGCCGGTGGCAGAAGCGAGGGCAACGTTTGGCCGGCGGGCAGGCTGCCATGCGCCGCGACGAAGGTTCGCATCGTGGCCATCGCGGCGTCGTCGGTCGGCACTTCGAAGACGAAGGTGTCGGCGGTGTTCATCGCGGCATCGATTTGCGGTGAGTGCCAGTCGATGTTGGGCGGCAGGATGTGGATGGCGCCGAGCAGATAGGCCGTACCTGCCTTGCCATGCACCGCCCACAGCGCGGGATGGGCCTGAACGTTACCCGGCGTGTCGCTGGCGAAGGCGGGTACTGCCGCGAGGAGGAAGGCGAAGAGGAAACGGAACGGTCGCATCAAAATCCTCAGCGGTAGAAGAACGGCGGGTTCTTGTTATCGAGGTCGCGATAACGCTCGCGCAGTTTGGTCTGGCGCGAGACGAGCGCGATCGGCTGGCCCTTGATGAAGAGCGCCGTCGGCGCCGCGAGGTTCAGCGGATCGCCGTCCCACACCACCACGTCCGCATCCTTGCCGGGCTCCAGCGTGCCGTAATTCGCATCGATGCCCCAGACGGCGGCGGGGTTCCTGGTGATGGCGGCCAGCGCGTGGTCCCACGGCATGCCGTTGCCCACGGCGTTGCCCGCGATCTGGGTGAGCGTGCGGGCATATTGCGCGGGGTTGTCGTTCTGCGGCTGGAAAACGACGGTGACGCCGGCGGCGTCGAGACGGGCGGCGCCCTTCAGCGTGGCGCCGAGGTCGGAGAAGCTGCCGGGCAGGTTGAGGTCGTTGTCGATGACGACGGGCACATGCGCCGCCGCCAGTTCCTTCGCCACCATCCACGCCTCGCCGCCGCCCGCGATGATGAGCTTCAGCTTGTTCGCCTGCGCATAGGCGAGGATCTGCCGGATGGTCGAGGCGCGCTCGACATGGACGATCAGCGGCTCCTTGCCCTGGATGACGGGGCCGAGCGCCTCGAGATCGACGCGGGCGCTGCGCTGGTCGCGCGCGCCGCCGGGCCGGTGATAGCCGCCGCGCTGCGACCAGTATTCGCGCGCATCGTCCAGCACCTCGCGGAATTTCACCCAGATGTCGGGGCGGGAGTTCGTCTGATGCGCGCCGCCATTGGGCTCCAGCTCCACCAGCACACCAGCCTGACGCTTCACGATAAGGTCCGGTCCGTTACCCAGATGGATGACGACGGCGGTGCCGCAGAATACATCGCCGCAATCGGCGGGCCCGGTCAGCGAGCGCGTGATGCCCGCGATGCGCGCCACGGGAATGAGCGTGGAGGCGGGATTGACCGCATCCGCCGTGTCAAAGGCCGCGCTGTCGAGCGCCTGGTTGGGCGCGCTGTCGTTGGTTTCGTTGACGAGCTGCACTTCCTCAATGCCGAGCTGCGTCCACGATGCCATCAATCCCGGCGTGACGGGCTTGCCATGCGCGTCGATGATCTTGGCGCCGGGCGGGGGTGTGATGTTGGGACCAACCTGCGCGATCTTGCCGTCCACGATCAGAACGTCGCCATTGATCGTGCCCTGCGACCCGAGCGTGTAGACGTGGCCATTCTTGATCAGCGTGGCAGGCGATGCGCTTGGCGTGATGCGGATCTCATAATGCATATGCGGCGGCGCGGCCGGCTGGGCGAGGGCGGTGACGGAGAGTGCCGCGATACAAACCGCGGAGAGAGCGAATGAGCGTTTCATTGGCCTGCTCCTCCGGTGTTGGCGTTGTCTTCCTGGCCGAGTTCGAAGTCGCTGCGGGGCGAAAGCTTCGGGTTGTCGCGGTCGAACAGCATCGCGCCGTCGATGAAGACTTTCTCGGCATGGGTGTAGACGCTAAAGGGATCGCCATCCCACAGCACGACGTCCGCCATCTTGCCGGGCTCCAAAGTGCCGGTCTGCTTGTCGATGCCGAGCGCCATGGCGGGATTGCGCGTCATCCACGCGACCGCATGGGCGCGGGGAATGTCGTAGCCCATTCGCCGCCCGGAGAGCATCGCCTTGGCGACTTCCTGATTGAGGCGCTGGATGCCGATGGGATCGTCGGAATGGATGGTGGCGCAGGCGCCAGCGTGATCCACCATGGCGATGTTCTCGGGGATGCCGTCATAGGCTTCCATCTTGAAGCCCCACCAATCCGCCCACATCACCGCGCAGATGTGGTTCTTCTTCAGCAGGTCGGCGACCTTGTAGGCCTCGACCGCGTGATGGAAGGCGGCGATGCGGAAGCCGAACTCATGGGAGATGTCGATCATCGTCGCCATCTGGTCCGAACGGTAGCAATGCATCTGCACCGGGATCTGCTGATCGAGGACGAGCGCCAGCGTCTCCATCCCGATGTCGCGATCGGGCGGATCGCCTTTCTTGTCTTTCCAGTAGTGGCGCCACTTCTCGCGATATTCGCGCGCCTTCTCGAAAGCCTCGCGATAGCCGGCCACGTTGCCCATCTGGGTTGAGGGTCCGCCCTTGTCACCATAGACGCGCTTGGGGTTCTCGCCGCAGGCCATCTTCAGGTCGTAAGGCGCTCCGGGGAATTTCATGGCCTGCGAGGTAATCGCCGGAACGTTCTTGAGAACGACGGAGCGCCCGCCGATCAGGTTCGCCGAACCCGGGAGTATCTGCATTGAAGTCACGCCGCCCGCCAGCGCGCGGCTGAAACCGGGGTCTTGCGGCCACACGGAATTCTCGCTGCGCACATCCGGCGTGGTGGGGCGCGTCGCCTCGTTGCCGTCCGACGTCGCCTCGTTGCCGGGCGAGGGGTAGACGCCCAGATGCGAGTGGATGTCGATGATGCCGGGTGTCACGAACTTGCCCGTGCCGTCGATCACGACCGCGCCGGCCGGTGCGGTGAGGTTTGCGCCAACGGCCACGATCTTGCCGCCCTGCATCAGCACATCGCCATGCGCGATCTCTTTGTCCGTCGCGGTGAGCACGGTGGCGTTGCGGATGAGAGTCGGCTTGGACGGCAGTGGTTTGTAAGTGGAGGGGAACTGGTCGTTGGGGAATTGGTCCGCCACCTTCACGCCGGAATCGTCCGGCTTGTGCAGGCCGGGCAGGAAGACCCAGGCGGCGATCAGCGTGACCACGACGATGGCGGCCGCGCCCCAGGCGGGCAGCGATTTCTTCGGATCCATGTCTTTCCCCTTCGTGCCCGGCGAACCGGCGTGGACTTATTTATCCTCGCCGAAACGGGCGTTCACAAGGGCCACCATGGCCTGGACCGCTTCTTCTGCGTCCGGTCCTTCCGCGGTGATGTCGATTTCCTTGCCGAGGCCCGCGCCCAGCATCATCAAATCGAGGATGGAATCGGCGTCCACCGTCTGGTCGCCATAGGTGATGGTGATGCGGGAGAGGAAGCGCGGTGTGGCCTCGACGATCTTGGCGGAGGCGCGTGCGTGAAGGCCCTTCTCGTTGACGACCTTCACCCGCTCCCGAACGGGCTCATTCATTTATGCGACCCCCGCTGGAAGGTCCGCCGAGCCGGCGCGCATATATTTGCGTCCCGCCTCGATGGCGTATTGCACCGATTGCTCCAGCGGATATTTGCCGCGCACTTCCACCAGCTTGATGAGGCTCGGCAAGTTCGCGCCGGCCAGCACTTCGATTTTGCCGGGCGTGAGCAGAGTGAGCGCAAGGTTGCAGGGCGTGCCGCCATACATGTCCGTCACCAGCACAACGCCCTTGCCGAGATCGACGGAGTGGGCGGCGGCGGCGATCTCGCGCTGGCGGCGCTCGATGTCGTCTTCCGGTCCGATGCAGACGGCGCGCAGATGGCTCTGCGGGCCTTTGATGTGCTCCAGCGCGGAGATGAATTCCTGCGCGAGGCGTCCATGCGTGACGAGTACGATGCCGATCATGATCCGTGATGCGTCGAAAAGGCGGCAGACGATAGCGCCTCGCGCGCCTCATGGAAGGGATCAATTTTGCCTTATGTCACTTGACAGCGCCGCCAAGCGGCAGTTGCACCACAAAGCGTGCGCCCTTTTCCGCGCGGTTTTCCGCCCAGATGCGCCCGCCCAGCCCGTCCGCGATCTGGCGCGCGATGGGCAGGCCGAGGCCGGAATTGGTGCCGAATCCATGCTCCGCCGGCCGCTCGGTATAGAAGCGGGCGAAGATGGATTCGAGATTCTCCGGCGGAATGCCGGGGCCTTCATCCTCCACTGTCACGCGCGCAGTGCCCATGTCGGCGGTAGCGTTAACCGCGACGGTGCCGCCTTCGGGGCTGAACGATACGGCGTTGTCGATCAGGTTGCGGAAGATCTGGCCGATGCGCTCGTCGCGCCCGATGACCACGGCGCCGGGCGGCAGATCTATCGCCAGCGACACCGTCACGCCTTTCAACTCGTGCGTCAGCCGGTAGATCTCGACGATGGTTTCCAGCAGATGCGCGAGGTCCACCGGCTCGCCGGTCTCGCGGCTCAATTCGGCATCGAGGCGCGAGGCGTCGGAGATGTCGGTGATGAGTCGGTCGATGCGTTTCACGTCGTCGCGGATGATCTCCATCATCTTGGCGCGGTTCTCGTCGCTGTTGGCGCGCGACATCATCTCGACGGCGCTCTTCAGCGAGGTCAGCGGGTTCTTCAATTCATGCGCCACGTCCGCCGCGAAACTCTCGATGGCGTCGATACGGTCGTAGAGCGCCTGCGTCATGGCGGAGAGGCTGGCGGAAAGGTCGCCGATTTCGTCATTGCGCGCGATCAGCGGAATGACCTCGCGCCCGCCCACCCCGCGGCGCACGCGATCCGCCGCCGCCGCCAGCCGCTGGATCGGCTCGGCGATGGTGCCGGAAAGGAAGAGCGAGGAGAACACCATCACCAGGAAGGCGACGAGGAACACCTCGATCAAGGTGGCGCGTTCCTGGCGCAGGATGCCGTCGATGTCGCCGCCTTCGGTGGAGACCATCAGCACCCCATAGATCGCCTTGAATCGCTGCACTGGAACGGCGACGGAGAGGATCAGGCGGTTCTGCTCGTCCACCCGCTCGGCGGTCGCGACGTCGCCGCCCAGCGCCGAGTTCACCTCGGCATAGACGCGGCCGTTCTTGCCGGCTTCGAAATAGGGCTGCAGGCTTTCGAAGGGCCGCACGCCCATCACGCCGTCATAGAAGCGGCGCAGGTTGCCCAGCATGCGGCTCCAGAAATCGATCGGCGGAAGCTCGTTGACCTGCACAACGTTGCGGGCGAGCAGGTTGCGGGTGTCGAGCGCCAGCCTTCCGCCCGTGCCGTAAAGCCGCGCGCGCAGTTTCGTCGGCGCCACCAGTTGGCGCATCAAGGGCTCGGCTTGTTCGAGATTGATGGTGCGGGTGTCGGGATTGGCGGTGTATTCCGCGAGCGTGCCGGCCACGATCAGCGCCTGCTGGCGGATGCCGGCAAGCCGCTCGTCCACCAGATCGGCGCTGTTGGATTGCACCACCATCACGCAGGCGATGAGGACGACGAGGGCGACCGCGTTGAACAGCATGATGCGCAACGACAGGGCGGAGAAGCGTCTCTGCCCTATGTCGACGGATCGGCCGAAAATACGCAGGTCAGGCTTCCTTGTAGCGATAGCCCACGCCGTAGAGCGTTTCGATGGCGTCGAAATCGTCGTCCACGACCTTGAACTTCTTGCGCAACCGCTTGATGTGGCTGTCGATGGTGCGGTCGTCGACATAGACCTGGTCGTCGTAAGCCGCGTCCATCAGATTGTCGCGGCTCTTCACGAAGCCGGGGCGCTGGGCGAGGCTCTGCAGGATGAGGAACTCGGTGACGGTGAGCCGCACCGGCTTCCCCTCCCAGGTGCATTCGTGGCGCAGCGGATCCAGCGCGAGCTTGCCGCGGGTGAGCGCTTCCTTCTTCTGCTCGCCGGGCGTTGCCGGCGTCTTGCTGTGGTCGTTGCGGCGGAGCACGGCCTTCACCCGCTCCAGCAGCAGCCGCTGGGAGAAGGGCTTGCGGATGTAGTCGTCAGCGCCCGCGTTCAGGCCCATCAACTCATCGATCTCCTCGTCCTTGGAGGTGAGGAAGATCACCGGCAGATCATTGTTCTGCTGCCGCATCCGGCGCAGGAGTTCCAGCCCATCCATGCGCGGCATCTTGATATCGAGGATGGCGAGGTCGGGCGGCGTGGCCGTCAGCCCCGTCAGCGCCGCGGCCCCATCCGCGAATGTGCGCACCGTGTAGCCTTCCTGCTCCAGCAGCATGCTCACGGAGGCGAGGATATTCTTGTCGTCGTCGACGAGTGCGATGGTCGCCATGCTTTATGCCCCTTCCGGCAAGGCGGTAGTATAAGGAGGAGAAGATGTCCAAATCAAAGCAAAGCCATGGCCGAATTGCCCCAGACACCCGACACCTATGAACCGCGCCGCTTCCAGACCACGGTTCCCTTCTATTCCCGCTACCGGCTGAACTATCCCGCCGCGCTGGTGGACCGGGTGATCGGGCTGCTGAGTCTCAAGCCCGGCGACGCCGTCCTGGACCTCGGAACCGGTCCCGGCCTGCTCGCGATTCTCTTCGCCCGGGCAGGGATGCGCGTCACCGCTATCGACCCGGAGCCCAACATGCTGGAGGCCGCGCGCGAAGCGGCCCGTGACGCCGGGGTGGCGGTCGATTTCCGCCAGGGCAGCTCCTTCGACATGCCGGCGGGGATCGGGCCGTTCAAGCTCGTCACCATGGGCCGTTCGTTCCACTGGATGGACCGCGAAGCGACCCTGAAACTGCTCGACCCGCTGGTCACATCGGATGGCGGCATCGCGCTGTTCCACGACGAACACCCCGTCACGGCAGAGAACGCCTGGCGCAAGACATTGCAGGACGTCGCCAACGCCTATGGTCGCGCCGAGGCCCACCACATCCGCGAGCGCGGCAGCGCCGAGCACAAGCGCCACGAATCGGTGCTGTTCGAGTCGGTCTTCGATCGCCTGGAAAGCGCCGGCATTTACATCCGCCGCGAACTCACGGCTGACGACATTGTGGGGCTAGCCTTCTCGCTCTCCACAACGGCGCCGCAAAAACTCGGCGACCGCGCCCCAGCGTTCGAAGCGGACATGCGCGCCGAGATGGCAAAGCTGTCGCCGTCGGGCCGCTTCACGGAGATCGCAGAAATGGTCGCACTGGTGGCGAGGCGGGGGTAGGGGCCTCTTTCTCTTCTTTTTCCCTCCCACCGCCTGCGTCATGGCCCGGCTTGTCCGGGCCATCCATTTTCCTTTTTTACCCGTGGCCAAATTGGATCGCCCGGACAAGCCGGGCGATGACGCGTATATGCGGAGTGTGTAAAGTGTACGCATGCGGCGGGAGCGCAACTTCTGCGTCTACATCATGGCCAGCAAGCCACGGGGCACGCTGTATGTCGGCGTAACGGGTCATCTGCAGCTACGCATTTATCAGCATCGCGAAGGTCTCGTGGAAGGCTTCACGAAGAAGTACAGCGTCAAGCGCCTCGTCTATTTCGAGGTGTACGCCACGGTCTGGCCGGCCATCCAACGTGAGAAGCGGATTAAGAAATGGCCACGTGCGTGGAAGATCAATCTGATCCGCACCGAAAATCCCGATTGGAATGATCTGGCCGTTGATTGGTATCCGAAAGAAATGCTCCCGGCAGACATAGAAAATTGGATCGCCCGGACAAGCCGGGCGATGACGCGTGTTGGTGAGGGGAATGATCCGTAGGGAGAGACGCCCTACTGAAATTCCACCTTCAGCACTTCGTAGCTCCGCGCGCCGCCCGGCGCCGCCACCTCGACCGTGTCCCCCTTCGACTTGCCGATGAGGGCGCGGGCGATGGGGGAGGAGATGGAGATGCGGCCCTTCTTGGCGTCGGACTCCAGATCGCCGACGAGCTGGAATTTGCGCTTCTCGTCTGTGTCTTCGTCGACCAAGGTGACGGTGGCGCCGAACTTCACCGTCGTGCCGGACATCTTCGAGACGTCGATCACCTCGGCGCGGCCGATGAAATCCTCAAGCTCGATCACGCGGCCTTCGATGAAGGACTGCTTCTCCTTGGCGGCGTGGTACTCGGCGTTCTCCGACAGGTCGCCATGGGCGCGCGCTTCGGCGATGTGCTTGATGATCTCGTGGCGCTCCACGTTCTTCAGCCGGTTCAGTTCTTCCTCGAGGGCCGTGAAGCCCGAGGCTGTCATGGGAATGCGTTCCATCGAAATCTTTCATGCCTCGCAACGGCAAAGACGCTCCCGCCCGCCTGTTCCAATGGGAACCCGGCTGGTTCAGAAGCAACACCTTGCCTTAAAACATTGATTCGCCTGGGCGTTTTTCCCGCTTGCTGGCGAACACCGTCACAAATTGTAGGACTGGAGCGAGGCGACTTCAAGGGAGCCGGAACGCAGCGCCGCGATGGCCTGGGTGACGGCCGCCGCGCCGGCCACCGTCGTGTAATACGGAATCTTCTGCTGCAGCGCCGTGCGCCGGATGGAGAAGGAGTCCGACAGCGCCTGCGAGCCTTCCGTGGTGTTGAAGACAAGCTGCACTTCGCCGTTCTTGATCGCGTCCACGATATGCGGACGGCCTTCGAGAACCTTGTTGACGGTCTTCGCGGCCACTTCGTTGTCGCGCAGGAATTTCGCGGTGCCGCGCGTGGCGATGATCTCGAAACCCATCTCGAGCAGCGCGCGCGCGGGCGCCAGCGCGAAGTCCTTGTCGGCATCCTTCACCGAGATGAAAACGGTGCCGGCGAGCGGCAGCTTCAAGCCTGCGCCCACTTGGCTCTTGGCGAAGGCGCGGCCGAAATTCTCGTCCAGTCCCATCACCTCACCGGTGGAGCGCATCTCCGGGCCCAGGATCACGTCCACGCCGGGGAAGCGGCTGAAGGGCAATACGGCTTCCTTCACCGCGACGTGTTTGGAAGTGGATGGCCTGAGATCGAAGGCGGAAAGCTTCTCGCCCGCCATCACGCGCGCGGCGATGGCGGCGACCGGCAGGCCGATGGCCTTGGCGACGAAGGGCACGGTGCGGCTGGCGCGCGGGTTCACTTCCAGCACATAGATGTCGCTGCCCTGCACGGCATATTGCACGTTCATCAAGCCGCGCACCTTCAGTGCGCGGGCGAGTGCCACGGTTTGGCGCTCGATCTCGGCGATGGTTTCGCGCGGCAGGGAATGCGGCGGCAGGGCGCAGGCGGAGTCGCCGGAATGCACGCCGGCTTCCTCGATATGCTCCATGATGCCGGCGACGAAGACCTGGTCGTCCGCGTCGCAGATGGCGTCGACGTCGACTTCCACGGCATGCTGCAGGAAGCCATCGATCAGCACGGGATTGTCGCCGGAGATGCGGAAGACGTCGCCGGATTGCACGGCGGTCTTGAGCGCCGCCTCATCCGGCACCACCACCATGCCGCGTCCGCCCAACACATAAGAGGGCCGCAGGATCAGCGGATAGCCGATGTCGCGCGCCGCGGCGATGGTCTCGTCCGGCGTCATCGCCGTTGCATTGCGCGGCTGCTTCAGGCCGAGGTCGTTGAGCAGCACCTGGAAGCGCTTGCGGTCCTCCGCGAGGTCGATGGCGTCGGCCGAGGTGCCGAGCAACGGTACGCCTTCCTCCACCAGCATGTTGGCGAGCTTGAGCGGCGTCTGACCGCCGAACTGCACGATCACGCCGGCGAGCGTGCCCCTGGATTTCTCGATGCGCACGATCTCGAGCACGTCCTCCGCCGTCAGCGGCTCGAAATAAAGGCGGTCGGACGTGTCGTAATCGGTGGAGACGGTTTCGGGATTGCAATTGACCATGATGGTCTCGAAGCCCCGCGCCGAGAGCGAGAAGGCCGCGTGGCAGCAGCAATAGTCGAACTCGATGCCTTGTCCGATGCGGTTCGGACCGCCGCCCAGGATGATGATCTTGTTCTTGTCGGACGGATCGGCCTCGCACTCCGGCACGTCGCCGGTCTCGTAGGTCGCGTACATGTAGGGCGTCTCGGCCTTGAACTCGGCGGCGCAGGTGTCGATGCGCTTGAACACCGGCAGCACGCCGAGCTTGCGGCGTAGCGCGCGGATGTCGACTTCCTTCTTGCCGGAAAGCATGGCCAGCCGCGCATCGGAGAAACCGAGCGATTTCAGGCGGCGCAGGCCTTCGGCGTCTTCCGGCAATCCCTTGGCGCGGACATCGGCTTCGACGAAGAGCAGCGCTTCGATCTCGCCCAGGAACCAGGGATCGTATTTGGTGATCTCGCCGATGTCGGCGGTGGGGAAGCCGTTGCGCATGGCTTGCGCTGCGTAACGCAAACGGTCCGGCGTCTGTTTGGCGAGGGCGGCGCGGATGGTGTTGGGATCGGTGGGCAGGTCGATTTCGTCCAGTCCGGTCAACCCGGTTTCGAGGCTGCGCAGTGCCTTCTGCAACGACTCCGGGAAAGTGCGGCCGATGGCCATCGCTTCGCCGACGGATTTCATCGAGGTGGACAGCACCGCTTCCGCGCCGGGAAATTTCTCGAAGGCGAAGCGCGGGATCTTGGTGACGACATAATCGATGGTGGGTTCGAAGGCCGCGGGCGTCACCTTCGTTATGTCGTTCTTGAGTTCGTCCAGCGTGTAGCCGATGGCGAGCTTGGCGGCGATCTTGGCGATGGGGAAGCCGGTCGCCTTCGACGCCAGCGCCGAGGAGCGCGAGACACGCGGGTTCATCTCGATGATGACCATGCGCCCGTCTTCGGGGTTCACCGCGAACTGCACATTGGAGCCGCCGGTCTCCACGCCGATCTCGCGCAGCACCGCGATGGAGGCGCTGCGCATGCGCTGGTACTCTTTGTCGGTGAGCGTGAGGGTGGGGGCGACCGTGATGGAGTCGCCGGTATGCACACCCATCGGATCGACGTTCTCGATGGAGCAGATGATGATGGCGTTGTCGGCGCGGTCGCGCACGACCTCCATCTCAAATTCCTTCCAGCCGAGAACGGATTCTTCGATCAGCACTTCGTTGGTGGGCGAGGCGTCGAGGCCCTGTTCCACGATCTCGAAGAATTCCTCGCGGTTGAAGGCGATGCCGCCGCCCGTGCCGCCGAGCGTGAAGGAGGGGCGGATGACGGCTGGCAATCCCACTTCGTCCAGCGCTTCCAGCGCGTGCGCGAAAGCTTCGGGCGACAGCTCCATGATCGGATTGTTCAGCGGATCGTAGAGGAAGTTGCCGTGGTCGTCCTTCTTGTGGCGGAGATAGCCTTTCAAGGTCTGGCCGCGCGGAACGTCCAGCCCGATTTTCATCATGGCCTGGCGGAAGAGTTCGCGGTCCTCGGCCTTGTCGATGGCCTCGGCGGATGCGCCGATCAGCTCGACGCCGTATTTGTCCAAGGTCCCGCGCTTGCGCAGCGACAGCGCGGTGTTGAGCGCGGTCTGGCCGCCCATGGTGGGCAGAAGCGCGAAGACGCGGCCGGCGGGCACGTTCTTCTTTTCCAGCGCGATGATCTTTTCGACGAATTCCGGGGTGATGGGTTCGATATAGGTGGCGTCGGCCAATTGCGGATCGGTCATGATCGTGGCCGGGTTCGAGTTGACCAGCACGACGCGGTAACCCTCCGCCCGCAGCGCCTTACAGGCCTGGGCGCCGGAATAGTCGAACTCGCAGGCCTGCCCGATGACGATGGGTCCTGCGCCGATGATCAGGACGGTGTGGATATCTTGGCGCTTGGGCATCTGTTCTCTCGCGCAGGCGTGCGCGCGGGGATTCGCGCGGGCGTCGGCTCAATTGCGGGCTAAGGGGATCGTTTAGCGGCGGAGGGGGCCTCTAGCAACCCCTTTGACGAAAGGCGCTGACGCGGGGCCGGATGCGGCATAAACTCGCGCCGGATCGCACAACCCGTATTGGCGCAATGAGCCGCACCGCCCGCTACAAGATCGTCTATTTCACCATGCTTTTCGGCGGGGCCGTTCTGGCAGGTGCGGCATTTGTTGTTTTCAGGTTGTCGCCCCTGGCCGTCGTGACCGTGTTGATCGGGGCGCTCATCCCGGGCCGGATTCTGGGATTTTTCTGGCGAGACCTGCTGAAGGGCCTGCGACTGCTCAATGCCCGGGAGTATCCCGAATCGAAGCGGTCTTCCGAGCGCTTCCTGGTGGAGGTCCACAAACGGCCCTGGATCCGCAAGTTGATCTGGCTGGGCGCCAGCACCTATTCCCGCGATCCGGAGGTGATTGCGCTCAACAATCTGGGCGCGGCCGAGATGCAACTGGGCGAGCACGACGCCGCGCGGCGGCACCTCAACCAAGCCATCGCGCTCGATCCGCTTTGTCCGCTGCCTTTCGTCACTCTCGGCATCATGGCGAGGCAAGCGGGAGACAGCGCGGAAGCCGCGCGATGCTTCGCGGAAGCCAGGCGTCTGGGATATGCCCACGGTCTGCTCGACAGGATCGTCCGCGCCTCGCAGACGCGGTTCGCCGAAACTGACGGGCGTTAGCTCCGCCAGCGCAGCGTGCGTTCCTGGACGGGGTTCACGAACGGCGTACCGCTCGCCGTCGACTCCGCCCAGGCCTTCTTCAGGCGGTGGTACCACATGGCCGGCACGTCGGAATCCTGGATGAGCATGAGCGAGGGGTTGAACTTCAACCCTTCGCGCTGAAGCTCCACGATCTTGCGGTCGTCGCCCAGGAAGGTCGGGCCGATGGCGTTGAAGAACGGTTTTACGAAGCCCATCCAGGCGGGCCAGTAGAAGATCTGCGTCACCTGCGTGGTCTCGGCATCCAGCGGGGTGCAGACGGTGAGGCCGCTGATCTTGAAGTGCTTGCCCAGCACCACGCCGTCGATGTTCTCGAAGCGGGTGGAGGGGAGTTCGAAGGTGATCTCGGTGGAGACGTCCGCGCCCAGCAATCCGTAGACCGGCTTGGTCGGCTTATGGCGCGTCATGATGAAGCCGTTGGGCAGCGGCGCGTAATGTTTTTCCTTGTCGCGCGGCGTCTTGTGCCACCACCAATGGGCGTGGACGTAAGGGCCATGCGCGGGATCCATCAGGCCAATCACGGCATGGTCGATGCCGCAGGGAAACGTCTGGCTTTCCACCCAGCGCGGCTTCGCGTCGGGAATGGGCACGCGGGGCGGCGCACCCTCGGGCTCGGCGCCGCGTTCGTCTGCGGCGACATAGACCCAGATGAGCCCATCCTGCTCACGCACCGGATAGCGGCGCACGCGGATGCGGTTCGCCTCCAGCAGCTGGCCTTCGACGGTGGAAGGAATGAGCGAGCACACGCCGTCGGCCCGGAACCGCCAGCCATGATAGGGGCACTCGACGGTGTTCTCGGCGAGCAGCTTGCCGGCGGAGAGCGGTACGCCGCGATGCGGGCAGATATCGCGCAGCGCGAAGACCTCGCCGTTCTTCATCCGCCCGATGACGACCGGCTCGCCCAGCAGCATCTGCCGGCGCATGTCGCCATGCTCCATATCGCGGGCCAGCGCCGCCATGTACCAGCTGTCGGTGAGGAATTCGGTTTGGTCAGGCATGTTGGTCTTAGAATGTCATGGCCGGTGCGATGGGGCCACCCGTTACGGCGCGGGCGGCTGGGGCGGGGCGAGCGGCTTCAGCAGCTGGTCCAGGGTGGCGGTGAAGAGCTGGCCCTCCGGCTGCGGCAGCTTGTAGGCCCAGCCATTGGCGTGGGCGTTGATGTCGCGGGCTTCCTTGGCGGCGTCGGGGTGGCCGGATGCGGCTTCGGCGGAAACGGTGGCCCAGTAGGCGCCGCCGTCCTTCACGGTCTCGACCGTCACGGTCAACCCGTCGAAGGTTTTGGTGACGAGGCGCGAGGCGTTGGAGAAGTCGAGCTCGCGGGAGGGGCGCGCGTCCAGAAAGGAGAAGGTTGAGAGTGAGGAGGCCACTGTGGCGGGGATGCCGGAATCGGCGATCTCACGGCCCTTGGGCAGGTCGGGGATGGAGAAGTCGACATCGCTGGGCTTGTCGCGGCGCGCTTCGTAGGCGGCGGAACCGGCGGGCTCCATGTCGGTCTCGGCGATGCGGGCGCGGTCGATGGTCATGATGGATTTGTCCATCCAGTCGGCCGGATCGCTCTTGAATTCGACGGGGCTTTTGACGAGCCATGCCTGATCGGAATCCGGCTTGCGCACGAAGAGGCCCACTGCGCCGCTCGGGTCGCCGATATCGATGCCGGTGCCGACGATCATGGCGGCGAGGATGTTGCCTTTGTCGTCAAGCAGTTCGATCTCGGTGCCGCTGCCTTTCGGCGGCGCGTCGAGATGGACGTAGCTCAGCCAATCGGGCCGCGAGGTCTTGGGCTCGATGGTCAGCATCGCGGCCATGCCGACCACGGTTTCCTTGCGCATGTCGAAGGAAGCCGGATAGTCGTTGCGCGACGGGATGACCCAGCCTTTGTAGGGCAGGAACGCAACGTCGAAGACGCCCTTGCTTGAGCTGACGCGGATGCGCGCCACTTCGTTCAAGCGCCCCACCAGCCCCGGAAAGAAGGACTCTTGCTGATAATGCGGCGCGACTTCGCGCTCCTGCACCTTGAGCGCCACGACAGCGAGGATGACGCAGACGAGCGTGGCGGCGGCGAGGATCGCCAGGTTGCGGCGGCGGCTATCGCGGAAGAAGGCGTTCAGGTTCATGCGCGCCGCCTCACAACGCCGCGGCGCGGCGGCGGCGCCGTCGGCGCAGCTCGGCCAGCACGATGGCGAAGATAGAGATCAGCACCGGCACCAGCGCGATGTTGATCCAGGCCAGCACATTGCCCAGGAAATCGATGTCCTTGCGCAGATTGTGCTGCACGTCGCGAAGCTGCGAGCGGGTGTCGTAGATGTCGCGCTTGGCGGTTTCCACGGCCGTCTGTTGCTCCGGCGTCAACGCCAGCGCTGTGCTGGGCTGGCCATTTGTCGAGCCGCCCTGCTGCAGCGCGTGCAGCTGCGCTTCGATGTCGGTGAGCCGGGCCTGCAGCGCGTCGGCGCTCTTCTGATATTGCTCCTGAGCATGGGACTGGATTTCCTTCACCTTGGTGAAGGGCCTGTCGTTGGTGGCGCGGGTGCGCAGCGAGATCAGATCGCCGGAGCCGGTGAGATTCTCCACCGCGTTTACGACGAAGGCCGCATTGTCGGCGATGGGCGCGGCGATGCTCTTGCCGTCGGCGGTAGTCTCGACATGGACCCAGAACTGGTCGTTGAAGATATCGCTGTCGGCCATGATGACGATGTTGATGTTCTTGGCATCCATGATCTGCGCTGGAGCGCCCGGCGCCATCGCGGCGCCGTTGGGATAGGCGGTCTTGGCGGGGCCGGAGATGCGCGCGGCAATGACGAAGGGATGGCCCTCCGGCTGGATGACGCCCATCAGCTCCTGCGGCCGCGGATTGCCGCGCACCTGTCCGGCATCGAGCAAGGCTGCCTGATCAGAAGACGATACCAGCGGCGTGAAGGTGGTGGTCGTGTTGTTGGCCTGGTGCAGCGCGCCGGCGCTGGCGAGATTCAGCAACTGCAGGCTCGCGGTGACCTGGTCATGCGGATCGAAATTGGGCGCGGTGAGGCGCAGCCAGGTGGGATAGGTAACGCGCGGATTGCGCGGATCGCTGGTCTGCACGCCTTGCGCCAGCTTGCGATCGCCGATGATCTTGTTGGGATCGTAATAGACGCCCCAGGCGCGGAAGAGCTGCGGCAGGTCTGACGAACCGGGGCCGCCGCTTTGTCCGCCACCCGCCGCAGCCAGTTCGGAATAGGGATCGACGAAGATCAGCGCGCGTCCGCCGCCCAGCACGAACTGGTCGATGGCGTAGGATTGCGCCTGGTTGAGCTCCGCCGGCTGCGCGATCATCAGCACGTCGACATCGGTAGGCACGCGGGTGAAGTTCGGGTCGACGATCTCCACGTCATAGCTCTTCATCAGCTCGCGATAGATCATGTAGGGCTGACCGCCACCGCCGCCCATCATCGCGGCCATGCCGCCGCCTCCGCCATCCATCGGCAGGCTGGTGAGGATACCGAGCTTGGGCTTCCTGGGCGTCTCCAGCCGGTAGACGAGCGAAGTGAGGTCGTATTCCAGGAACGGCTCGTGGTCCGGCGAGAAGAAGGGCACGACCTCGCGCCCGTCGATGGAATTGGTACCGACCACGCCAAAATAGAGCATGTCGCCGGAATCCGTCGGCGCGCCGGTCAGGCCGTCGGCGGTAGCCTCGTCTTCCTCCGGCGAGAAAGCCTCGGGGTCGATCTCCTCCAGCACAATCTTGCCGTGGCTGAGGGCTGCATATTCGTGCAGCAGGTCGCTGACGCGTCCCGCATAGGAATTGATCTGCGGATAGGAGGCGGCGAGCTTGCGGGAATAGAAAAACTTCAGCAGCACCGGCTCTTTCAAATTCGCGATGATGTTGCGCGTGCCCTGCGCCAGCGTGTAGGTGCCGGCGGAGGTGAGGTCGAGCCGTGCGGTGGTGATCGCGGAATCCACCGCGATGTTCAGCGCCACGAACAGGATCGCGGCCAGCACCAGGGCGCCAAGCGCATAGAGGCGGCGGGAGAGCGGTGTCATCGCCTCAGCCCACCTTCTTGAGGTCGATGGCGATTATGTTGGCGAACAGGAACAGCGCGATCAGCGAGAAGAAGAAGATCACGTCGCGCAGGTCGATCACGCCTTGGGTGATGGCGGTGAAATGGGTGAGGAAGCTGAAGGACGAGATCGCATTCACAACCGCGAAGGGCGCGATGGCGCGGAAGAAATCGATCACGAAGGGCACGCCGGAGATCGTGAACAGGAAGCACACTACCACGCTCACTACGAAGGCGATGACTTGGTTGTTGGTGGTGGCAGAGATGGCCGAACCGATGGCGAGATAGCCGCCGGCCATCAACAGGCTGCCGATATAGCTCGCCAGGATCACGCCGTTATCGGGGGAGCCCAGGAAATTGACCGTCAGCCAGATCGGGAAGGTGAGGAAGAGCGCCACCGCCGTGAAGGCCCATGCCGCGAGATATTTCGCCAGCACCGCGACCCAGAGCGGGACGGGCAGAGTGAGCAGCAGCTCAAGCGTTCCGCTGCGGCGCTCTTCCGCCCACAGCCGCATGGAAAGCGCGGGGATGAAGAAGAGGTAGAGCCAGGGGTGATAGGCGAAGAACACCGACAGGTCGGCCACGCCGTTGTCGTAGAAATGGCCGACATAGAAGGTGAACAGTCCCATCGTGAACAGGAAGATCACGATGAAGACATAAGCCAGCGGCGTCGCGAAATAGGCGAGGAACTCCCGCTTGAAGATCGGCCACAACTGGTTCATCCGCGGCTCTCCAGCGCGCGCGCCGTATCGTGCGTGGTGATGGCGCGGAACACGTCTTCCAACCGGCCGGATTCCACGGAGAGCTTCTTCAGGTTCCAGTTCTCATTCGCCACCAGGCGCGAGACGTCTTCCACCAGCACCGCGCCCGATTTCGGGAAGGCGGTGAGTTCGGTCATCCCGTCGGCGTTTTGCGATTGCTCGACGCTGGCGATGATGGAGAGGGATTTCAGTTTCGCGCGCGCGCGGTCGGCCTGATCGGCGGGCAGCGTGAGCGTCACAGCGTTGTGGTGGCGCGAGCGGGCGAGGAGTTCGGCGGGCGTGCCGTCCGCCACCACACGTCCGCGGTCGATGATCACGGCGCGGCTGCAGATGGCTTCCACTTCCTCCAGCACATGGGTGGAGACGATGATCGCCTTGCTGGGGGCCATGGCGCGGATCAATTCGCGCACGGCATGTTTCTGGTTGGGATCGAGGCCGTCCGTCGGCTCGTCCATGATGAGCACCGGTGGATCATGCAGGATGGCTTGGGCGAGGCCGACGCGACGCTTGAAGCCCTTCGACAGAGTTTCGATCGGCTGTTCGAGAACGCCGTCGAGTTCGGTGCTGGTCACGGCCTTGACGATGGCGGCCTTTGCCGCCTCACCGCGCAGCCCGCGTATCTCGGCGATGAAGCCAAGGAACTGGCGCGGGGTCATGTCGCCATAGGCCGGCGCGCCTTCCGGCAGGTAGCCGATGGCACGCTGGGCGGCGAGGGGATCGCTTTCTACGTCATGCCCGCAGATCCGGACGCTTCCGGCGGTGGGGGCGAGGAAGCCCGTCACCATCTTCATGGTGGTGGATTTGCCCGCGCCGTTCGGCCCCAGGAAGCCCAGCACTTCGCCGCGGCCGACCGAAAGGTCGATGCCTTTCACGGCTTCAATGGCGCCGAAATGCTTGGCGAGGCCGGTGATTTCGATCATGGGCTGGGACACGGTGAATGAGGCCATAGAGAAATCGCCGCCCCCCGGCAAGGCCGCGCGAATTAAGGAAAAGCCATGGCCGTTTCCGCGTTGCCCGCATGCTGCACTTGACTTGATTGAACGATCAATCAAATATCTTGCCTATGGCCGAGGACACCAAATTCCGCCTGACGCTCACCGCCCAGCGGCTGTTTGCCGAGAAGGGTTATGAGTCGACCAGCGTGGCGGACATCCTGAAGGCCGCGGGCGCCAATTCCGGCAGCCTCTACCACTTCTTTCCCACCAAGCAGGACCTGCTGCTGGAGGTGCTGCGGCTCTACCGGGACGGCATCTATCCCATGCTGCTAGAGCCCGCCTGGGTGGGCGTGGACGATCCGATCGAGAAGATCTTCGCGCTGCTGGCCGCCTATCGCCGGATGCTGGTGGGGACGGAGTGCCTTTATGGCTGCCCCATCGGCAGCCTAGCGCTGGAACTGCACGAGCCGGACCCGCCGGTGCGCGAGCTGATCGCCGTGAATTTCGACGGCTGGGTCGCGGCGGTGGAGGGCTGCTACGTCGAGGCGGGCGACCGTCTGCTGCCCGATCTCGACCGGCACGGCCTCGCTGTTTTCACCCTCACTGTCATGGAAGGCGGCGTCATGCAGGCGCGCGCGCAGCGCAGCCTCGACGCCTTCGATACCTGCATCGCCATGCTCCGCGATTACGTCGCGCGGCTAGAGATTTCACAGGAGAGGAGAACGACATGAAGGGTTACGCTATTGTTCTGGGCGCCGCGCTGTTCGCCGCACAGGCTTCTGCCGCGCCGGTGATCAAGGACTCGTCCTATCGCGATCTCTATGGCCATCGCGTGCAGCAACTGTCCGTGGTGGTGAACGCGCCGGTCGCCAAGGTGTGGGATGCGTTCATGACGGACAAAGGCTTCGTCACCTGGGCGGTGCCGGTGGCGCATGTGACGGTGGAGAATGGCGGCGGGATGATGGAGTCGTCCTACATGCTCACCTCCAAGGTCGGCGATCCGGACAACATCAAAAACGAGATCGTGGCCTATCTGCCCTACAAGATGATCGCGATGCGCAACGCCCATGTGCCCAAGGGCGCGCCGTTCGATCCCGTGCTGATCGCATCCATCCGCACCGTCATCCAGTTCGAACCTGCCGGCCACGGCCGCACCAAAGTGATCCAGTCGCAAGTCGGCTATGGCGAGGGCGACGGGTACGACACCATGTACAAGCATTTCCGCGACGGGAACGCCGAGGAACTGACCTCGCTGGCGGACAGCTTCACCAAAGGCCCCGTCGACTGGCAGGCGCAAGCCGCTGCGATGAACGCCGCCGTTCACAAAGGCGAAACCAAATGACTTGGTTGTGGATCGGGGAGTAGACGCGCGCGCGAATTGCGCCACAATGCGGGCTCGCTCCAGGGAGTTCGCATGGCCGATGTCCGGGCGTTGCAGCGTGCCGTCATCGTCGGCACGGTGTTGCAGGTGGCGCTGGCGCTGTTGGGCCATTTCAGCGAATGGGTCGCGCTGCACGCTTTCTGGTTCGGCGGCATGATGATCTCCGCCACCGCGAGCTATCTCTACGCACAGGACATCGGCCCCGGTTATTATCGCGGCACAGTGGTAGGCGCGATCATAGGCGGCGGCTGCGCGCTGGTGGGCTTCGCGGTCTCGGGCGCGCTGGGCGATATCACGCTGCACGACTATTTGCTGCGCGCGGCGGTCTCCGTCGTCTGCGGCGCGGCGGGCGGGCCTTTCGGGCAGATGTCGTTCAACTTGAAACGGCTGGGGTATTAGCGCTTACTTTTTCCTGCTCTTACCGTCATGGCCGGGCTTGTCCCGGCCATCCATACCCGCAGTGGAAAAAGTAAGAGTACGGACCGCCGTCATCTTTTCCTGCTGGGACCGCGTTTATGGGTGGCCGGGACAAGCCCGGCCATGACGGTGAGTTTTGAAGCGGCCCCGAACTTTACGTGTTCTGAAACATTCAAATCCGCAGCGTGAGCCCGCCATCGACAACCAGCCCGTGCCCCGTGACGAAGCCACCGTCTTCGCTGGCGAGGAACAGCGCGGCGCGGGCGAGGTCGATGGGCTGGCCGAGGCGGCGCAGCGCGGATTTCTTGGCCCAGATGTCGGCCACATCCGGTCGCGCGTCCCACAAGCCGCTCGTCATGCCGGTGCGGATGGCGCCGGGTTCCAGATAATTCGCCGTGATGCCGTATTTGCCCAGCTCCAGCGCCAGGGTGCGCGTCAGCCCCGCGACGCCGGCCTTGGAGGCGCAATAGGCGGCGAGGCCGTAATCCGAGCCCTCCGCCATGACGGAGGCGACGTTGATGATGCGTCCGGCGGGCGAAGCTTTCAGATGCGGCACGGCGGCGCGCGCCAGCCGCATCTGGGCGGTGAGGTTGATGTTGAGCGTGCGCTGCCAGATCTCCTCCGTCATCTCCTCGATGCGGGTGGAGGAGGCGACTCCGGCATTGTTCATCAGGATGTCGAGCTTGCCGAAGCGCTTCACCGCCTCAGCGATGATCGCTTCGCCCGAGTCGGTATCACCGACGCTCTTTTCGAGGCACGCGATGCCGTCGCTTTCCTTCAGGCCTTTGCCCGGCAAGTCGACGGCCAGCACTTGCGCGCCCTCGGCGGCGAAGAGCTGCGCGCTGGCTTCTCCGATACCGGAAGCCGCACCCGTTACGATGGCGACGCGATCCTTGAGGCGCATGGCTTTCCCCTTCTCCGTCATCATCCTGACGAATACGAGGAATAGCAGGAAAAGGAAATTGCCGGCTGGTCGGCACGCCCCGGGCTTAGGTGCTGGGGGGCTTGCGTAATCCCGAAGCTGTGCTGAAAAGTGACCAGCCGACGAAGAGACTATCGCCCCCGAAAGGGGCGCGGAGTTGGTGCAATCAAGGCGGTTTCATGACCGCCAATCACGTTAATGTAGTTCACGATAAAGGGAACGCGCGATGAGCCGTCTGATGCAGATCACCGAAACCGTGATGGACTATGTCGAGCATGTCGGCGCGCGCGAGACGCCGGCGCAGGTTCACTGCCGCGAGGAAACCCGCAAGATGCCGATGTCGATGATGCAGATCGGCTCGGACCAGGGCGCGTTCATGGCGCTGGTAGCGCAGCTGATCGGAGCGAAACGCTATCTGGAGGTCGGCACTTTCACCGGCTACAGCGCGCTTTCCGTGGCGCAGGCGATGGGCGCGGATGGCGCCACCGTCTGCTGCGACGTCAGCAAGGAATTCACCGACAAGGCGAAGGGCTTCTGGAAGGAAGCCGGTGTCGATGGCCGGATTGACCTGCGCCTCGGCCCGGCACTGGAGACCTTGGACGCGATGATCGCGAAGGGCGAGGCGCCGTTCGACTTCGCCTTCATCGACGCCAACAAGGGCGATTATGACGGCTATTACGAGCGTTGCCTCAAGCTGGTGCGGCAGGGCGGGCTGATCGCGCTGGATAACATGCTGTGGAGCGGCGCCGTCGCCGATCCCTCCGACATGGACGACGACACGGTGGTCCTGCGTGCGCTCAACGCCAAGATCCACGCGGACAGCCGCGTCGACATGGCGCTCGCCGCCATCGGCGACGGCGTGATGCTGGCCCGCAAGCGGTAAGCGTGAGACCGTCCGTCATCGGCTTTGCCCTATCGATGCTGGTTCTCTCGAGCTTGCCGGCTTGGAGCGCGGCACCTTGGACTGGCGCGACCGCTGACGACCTCGCGGCCTGGATGAAATCCGCGGGTTACGACGCAGAAGTCAAACCCAGCGCCTACGAGGGCGAGCATTATCTCGAGAGCCGCGTTGACGGCCAGGAGTTCGATATTTTCCTGGCCGATTGCCGGGCGGACGGCCAGTGCGGATCGCTTACTTTCTTTTTCTACCTGGATGCGGGTATCGAAAGGCTGCGCAATGTGGAGAAGTGGGGCCGTTACCGCACGATCAAAATCCTGCATGACGACACGGGGTTCTATGCCCAAATGCAGTTAAGCCTCGCCGATTTCCCAAATGGTCTCGCGACTGGTTTCGCGGCATGGGGGAGCGAACTTCCCGAACTTCTAAAGGTCATGGCGGCGCCGGTTGAACCGGTCGCCCGCTAGCGCCGTGCCGCCCAGTCCAGCGCGTCTTGCTGGACGCGCTGGATCCAGGCGTTCTTCTCGTCATTATAGGCGTTGACGTCGTGCGAGACGACGCCTGCCGCGCGGATTTTCTCCGCCTCGTATTCGCGGGCGATGGCCGGATGGGTGCGCAGGTAATCGCGGAAGGCGAGATGGCGCGGCACTTCCCTGTCACCTTCGGCATAGCAATGGAGCTGGACAAGCCGCGTGCCGGTGCCCGGTTCGATCAGCACGCAATAGCGACGGCCGGCGAGGCCGTATTCGCCGTACCACTTGTAGCCGAGGCCCTCGACCGTCGCGCGCTGTGCGTCCAGCGCTGCGATATCCGTCACGATGGGGATGAGATCGACGATGGGCTTGGCCTTGATCGGCGGGATGGCCGTCGAGCCGATGTGATGAACCGTCACGAGCGGTGGCCCCAGCGCCGCCTTCAGCCGCGCGCTTTCGGATGCCGCCAATTCCACCCAGTGCGGCGAATGGGGGTGGAGTTCGACGGCGAGTTGCGGCGGTTTCTCATCCATGGCAAGGCCCCGAAAGAAAAGGCCCCGATGTCGCCATCGGGGCCTTTGCAGAAAGCTTCGCTCTGGCTTAGCGGCGACCGCCCAACAGGTTGAGGAGCGAGGTGAAGAGGTTGAGGAAGGAGATATAGAGCAGCAGCGCGCCATAGATCGCCTTGCGTCCCGTGACCGTGCCGTCGTCCTGGACGGAGTACATCTCCTTGATGCGCTGCGTGTAGAAGGCCGTGATGCCCGTGAAGATGATCACGCCGGCACAGGAATAGACGAACATCAGCATCTGCGACTGCAGCCAATAGTTCACGACCGACGCGATGACGATGCCGAACATGCCCATGATGAGGAACGAGCCCCAGCCGGTGAGGTCGGAACGGGTGGTGTAGCCGTAGAGGCTCATGCCGCCGAACATCGCGGCGGTGATGAAGAACACCATGCCGATGGACGTCATCGTGTAGGCGAGGAAGATGTAGGACAGCGACAGGCCGAGTACGGCTGCGAAGCCCAGGAAGCTCATCAGCGCCGCGCCCGCGCTCAGCCGCGGGATCGCGCCGCGCAGCGCGAACACCAGCACCAGCGGCGAGAAGGCGACGACCAGCCGCAGCGGGCTGTTGAAGAGGGTCTGTCCGAACGGCGTCAGCCCCACGATGGAGCCGGCGGCGGTGACCACCGAGGCCTGATAGGTCGCATAGGCGACGAGGCCCGTGACGATCAGCCCAAGAAACATGTAATTGTAGACGCGGACCATATACGCGCGCAGGCCGGCATCGACGCTGGATACCGGTGCGGCGCGCAAGGCGCGATCGTTAAAGTCGGCCATCTGGCGAAATCTCCCTGTCCCGGCGCAACGCCGGGGTTTGTGCTCTAATATCGTATCTGCGGGGGCGGGGATCAAGGCCAATGCGTGAACAGGTTAGCAGCGCAATAAGGGTGGCGAGCGCCGATGACGGCGACGCAATCTACGCCCTGACCGCCGCCGCTTTCGGGCGTTCCGACGAGGCGGAACTCGTTAACCGCCTCAGGGCAGACGGAGATTCCGTGCTGGAGCTGGTGGCGGTGGGCGAGGCGCTGGACGGCCACATCCTGTTCAGCCGCCTTCATGTCGACCCGGCGACGATTCGGCTTACGGGGTTGGCGCCAGTCTCCGTGACGCCGGAGCGGCAGGGCGAGGGCATTGGCGGCGCCCTGGTCCGCGAGGGTCTTGCACGCTGCAAGGCGATGGGCTTCGACGCCGTGGCCGTGTTGGGCGATCCCGCTTACTACAAACGCTTCGGCTTCACGCGGAGGGCGGCGAAGGGATTAACCTGCGTCTATTCCGGGCCAGCCTATCAGGCGGTGGAACTGCGCGACGGCGCGCTTGCGGGCGAATGGCACGTCCGTTACGCGCGCGCTTTCGATTAGGGACTGCGCAGCAGCGCGGCCGGCCGGGCGGAGAGCGCGGCCCAGGCGGCGATCAGTCCGAACAGCAAGGTGGCCGCGCCGCCGCCGAAGATGGTGGCGAGCGCCGCGCCCACGTCGAACACCAGCGCCACGTTGAAGACGTAACGCGTGATGGCCCAGGCTGCGAGCGTGCCCGCGCCCAGCGCAAGGATGCCGGTGACGAGGCCGATCAAGCCGTATTCCATGGCGTAGACTGCGGCGATGCGCGCGCGCGTTGCGCCCAGCACTTTCAGGACTGTGGAATCGTAGAGCCGCGAGCGCTGCCCCGCCGCGATGGCGCCGGCCAGCACGAACAAACCGGCCAATATGGTGACGAGGCTGGCGGCGCGTACGCCATCGCTCAATTCCTGGAGCAGGCCGTTGACTTGCGCGATGGCGTCTTTCACGCGCACGGTGGAGACGTTGGGGAAGCGGTCGGTGATGGCGCGGTAGAGGCCTTCTTCCTCGCCCGGCGGCACGCGGACGCTTGCGAGGAAATCGTGCGGCGCGTGATCGATCAGCCCCGGCGAGAGGATCAGCACGAAATTCTGCCGTCCATTGGTGAAATCGACATGGCGGAACGAGGTGATGGTGCCGCCGATCTCGCGGCCCAGCACATTCAGCGTGATGGTATCGCCCAGCTTCAGGTGCATGCCCTTGGCGAGCTCCGCGTCGAAGGAGATCTGCGTCGCGCCGTTATAATCGGCCGGCCACCATGTGCCTTGCGTGATCTCGGTGCCTTGCGGCGGCTCGGCCGCGTAGGTGATGCCGCGGTCTCCGGAGAGTGCCCAGCGCGCGCCTTCATCCACCTTGGCATTGCGCGCGGCAACGCCGTTGAGTGCAGTGATCCGTCCACGGATCATCGGTGAGCGCCGATAGTCCTGCGCGTGATAGCGGTGGATCACGCGGTCGAAGGCATCGGTCTCGTCCGGTTGGATGTCGACGAAGAAGAAGGTGGGCGCGGTGCCGGGCAACTCGTCCTTCACCTGCGCGGCGATGGTGCCGTCGAGCAGCATCACGGCGGCGAGCAAAGTGAGCCCCAATCCGAGTGCCACGATGACGGATGAGGTGGCCGCACCCGGCCGCGTGAGATTGGCGAGCGCCAGCCGTAAAGTCGGCGCGTTGGGACGCGGCAAGCGGCGCAGGCTCCAGCGCAGGGCTTGGGCGAAGAGCGTCAGCGCCAGCAATCCGCCCGCGACGCCGCCGAGGAAATAGGCCGCGAAGAGCGGCGAGGGTGCGACCAGCAAAGCCAGCACGATCACCACGGCGGCAGCGCCCGCCGCCAGCGCAAGATAGACGAAGCGTCCGCGTGCGCGCGTCGGCGCGACCACGTCGCGGAAGAGCATGGCGGGCGCGACTTCGCGGGCGCGGGCCAGGGGTGGAATCGAGAAAGCGGCCGCGGAGAAGATACCGAACGCGGCGGCGAGCCAGAGTGGGCCGGCATAGACGGCATAGTTGGCGGGCGCGGGGATATCCGCGCCATAGGCCGCGCCCACCGCGAAGGGCATCAGCGCGCCTAGAACCAATCCCAGCAGCACAGCAACCAAGGCGATTGCCATCACCTGGAAGAAGAACATCAGGAAGATCGTGCCGCCTTCCGCGCCCAGTGCTTTCAGCGTCGCGATCTCCGCGCGTTTGCGGTCGAGGAAGGCGCCCACGGCCTGTCCCGCTCCGACGCCGCCGACGGCGAGCGCCGTCAAGCCGACGAGCGTCAGGAACATCGTGACTTCGCGGATGAAGCGCTGCGTGCCGGGTGCTGCGTGATTGCGGTCGCCGATCTGCCAGCCGCCGTCGGGGAACGCCTTGCGCGCCTCGCGGCGGAATCCGGCGATGGGCGCGCCTGGCGGCACCGCCACGCGGTAGGAATATTCGATCAGGCTGCCGATGGTGACGAGTCCCGTTCGTTTCAGCGCCGCCTGCGAGACGATGACATGCGGCCCCAGGCTGAACCCGCCGGAGAGCCTGTCCGGCTCGCTCGCCAGCACGGCATTGATGCGAAAAGTCTGCGTCCCGATGCGCAGCAACGATCCGCGCGCGATGTGCAGGTGATCGAGCAGTGGCTGCTCCGCCACCGCGCCGCATTCCTGCGCGTTGCAGGCGAGTGCGGCCGCAAGCGAACCGCCCGGCGAAAGTTCGACATGGCCGTAGAGCGGATAAAGCCCATCCACCGCCTTCAATTCGATGAGTTGCCGCTCGGCGGCCGCGCCATGTTTGATCGCGTACGCCATGCCGCGCAGCGAGGCGGTTTCGGAGACACGGCCGTGGCGGGCGAGGAAGATGTCTTCTTCCGGCGTCGCCTCGCGATGAACGAGACCGACGGCCACGTCGCCGCCCAAGAGCACGCGGCCCTGGCTCGACATGCCGGTGAGCAACGCATCCGACAGCGAGCCCACGCCGGCGATGGCGGCCACACCCAGCACCAGACAGGCGAAGAAGATGCGGAAGCCCGCGAGGCCTCCGCGCAGTTCCCGCCGCGCCAATCGCCAGGCGAGCCGGATCATGCCGCGACCGCACGTTCGTCGGACACAATGGCGCCGTCCTTGAGGCGGACGATCCGTCCGCAACGCCGCGCCAGGGCTTCCTCATGGGTGACAAGAAACAAGGTCGTCCCCGTCCGCGCATGCAGCGCGAAGAGCAGGTCGGCAACGTCCTTGCCAGTTTGCCCGTCGAGATTGCCGGTGGGCTCGTCGGCGAACAGCACCTTCGGCCGCGGCGCGATGGCGCGGGCCAGCGCCACGCGCTGCTGCTCGCCGCCGGAGAGCTGCCCCGGATAATGCTCCAGCCTCGCGCCGAGGCCGACGGTCTCCAGCTCAGCCTTGGCGCGCGCGAAGGCGTCGGCGGCGCCGGCCAGTTCCAGCGGGACGGCCACGTTCTCGAGCGCCGTCATGGTGGGGATGAGGTGGAAGGATTGGAACACGATGCCCACATGGTCTCGCCGGAAACGGGCCAGCGCGTCTTCGCCCAGCCGCGTGATATCCGTGCCCGCGATGGTGGCGCGGCCGGAGGTCGGCGCTTCGAGGCCGGCGGCCACCATCAGTAGCGAGGATTTGCCGGAGCCAGACGGGCCCAGCAGCGCCACGGTCTCGCCATCGCCCACCGTCAGCGACAGGCCGGTCAGGATGTTGACGGGCCCGGCGGCGCTGGTCAGCGTGAGCCGGATGTCTTCGAGTTGTATGGCGGGCATCGCGGGCTTTCGTAACAAGCCCGCGGTCGCGCGAGCGGGAAGGGCATGCTAGGCGATATGGCATGACGATGTGGCGATTCAAGGTCAAGCAAGACAACCCACCTCTCCCTCGAGGGGAGGTCGAAAAATCCAAAGGATTTTTCGGGTGGGGGGTCTTTGTGGCGCTGCTGTTGTGCCTCGTGGCGACCGCTGCCATGGCTGCGCCTGTCAAAATCCTCATGATGGGCACCAGCCTGACGCAAGGATACGGTCTGCCGCCGGGCACCGAGATTCCCGTGGTGCTGCAGGCGCGGCTGAAGACGGCGGGCGTGGACGCGCAGGTGATCAATGCCGGTGTGTCGGGCGATACGTCGGCCGGCGGGTTGGCACGGTTGGATTGGTCGCTGGTGGATCATCCGGATGTGGCCATCGTCGAGCTGGGCTCGAATGACGCGCTGCGCGGCATCGATCCGCGCGATACGGAAAAGAACCTCTCCGCCATCCTGACCAAGCTGAAGGCGTCGCATATCCCCGTGCTGCTGCTGGGCATGCGGGCGCCGCGCAATCTGGGGCCGGAATATGCGGCGCAGTTCGATCCGATCTATGCGCGGTTGGCAAAACAATATGGGGCGGCGCTTTATCCTTTTGTGCTCGACGGCGTGGCGCTGAACGCCAAGCTCAATCAGGCAGACGGTATCCATCCCAATCCGGCAGGTGTGAAGATCATCGTGGGCAAGATACTTCCGGATGTGATGACGCTCATCACGCAGGCGAAGAAATAGATGTTCCGGCGTCTTCTCTCCGTCGGCGGGTTCACGCTTCTGTCGCGCATCACGGGATTCGCGCGCGACCTGTTGATGGCGTGGGTGCTGGGCAAGTCGTGGTATTCCGATGCGTTCATCGTGGCCTTCCTCTTCCCCAATTATTTCCGCCAGATATTCGGCGAGGGCACGATCAACCCAGCCTTCCTGCCGCGATACGCTGCCCTGCATGCGCGCGGCGAGGAGAAAGCGGCGGCGTTGTTCGCCGACCGCGTGTTCTCGTGGCAGATGATGGCGCAGTTCGTGATCCTGATCGCGGCGTTGTTCTTCATGCCCACCATTGTGCGCGTGTTGGCTCCGGGTTTCGCGGGCCATGCCGACCAAATGGCGCTGACAGTGCATCTGTCACGCATCACCTTCCCCTATCTGATCTTGACGCTCGTGGCGGTGCAGCTTTCCGCCATGCTGAACGCCATCGAGAAGTTCTGGGCGGCCGCCGCGTGGTCCAACTTCCAGAACCTCGCCATGATCGCGACCCTCTTGGCCGCGCCGTGGTTTCCCAACGCGGCTTATGCCGCGGCCTGGGGCGTGCTGCTGGGCGGTTTCCTGCAACTGTTCTTCATGCTGTGGGCCAGCGCGCGCGACGGCATAACCTTGCGCATCGCGTGGCCGCGTTGGACGCCTGACGTCAAGGAATTTTTCAAGGCCTTCGGCGCGGTGACGCTCGGTTCGGCCAGCGTGGTGATCGCGCCCTTCATCGACACAGTGATCGCGAGCCTTCTGCCCACCGGCAGCCGGACGGCGCTCTATTACGCGGATCGCATCAACCAGCTTCCTCTCGGCGTGCTGGGAATCGCGCTGGGCACGGTGCTACTGCCGCAAATGTCCGCGCTGCTGGCCAAGAACGACCGCGACGGATCGGACGCCGCGCAGAACCGGGCCGCCTCGCTGTCGCTGCTGATGATCCTGCCTTTCGCGGCGGCCTTCGTCGCGATCCCGGACACCATCATGCGCGCCTTCTTCGCGCATGGCGCATTCGGCAACGGTGCTGCCGATCTCTCGGCCATCGCGCTCGCGGCCTACGGCGTGGGACTGCCCCTCATGGCGCTGACGCGCATCGTGCAATCCACCTTCTACGCCCGCCACGACACCATGACGCCCGCGCGCATCACCATCGCCGCCATCGTAGCGAATATCGCGATGAAGATCGTGTTCGTCTGGGGCTTCCATCTCGGCATCGCGGGCGTGGCGCTGGGCACGTCGTTCGGCGCCTTCGTGAACGTGGTGCTGCTCTTCTGGATCGCGCAGGGACGCGGCCTCGCCCATCTCAACCCGGCGTTCCGGCGCGCGATCGTGCCCATCTTCTGCGCGGCCGCATCGGTAGGTGCCGGCGCTTACTTCGCGGTGCGCTTCGGCGAGCCGCTGCTGCAGGGCGGCCCGCGCTATCACGAGATTCTCGTGCTCGGCCTCGCCATCGCTGTGTCGGGCGCCCTCTATGGCGGCATCGTATTCGTCTGCCGCAGACGCCTGCCCTTGGGTGCGATGGGATGAGGCTGTTCGTCGCGATCCCCGTTCCCGGGCTGGTGGCGCAAAGCCTGATGCTGATGCAGGGCGGCGTTCCCGGCGCGCGCTGGAGCGAGCAGGATAATCTGCATCTCACCCTGCGCTTCATCGGCGAAGTGGATGGCCGCGATGCCGAGACGATCGACGATGCGCTCTCCGCCATCGACAGCCCGCGGTTCTCCCTGTCGCTGAAGGGCGTGGGCGAGTTCGGCGGCAAGAGCCCGCATGCGCTATGGGTGGGCGTGGACGACCGCACCCCCGTCGCCCGTCTCGCCCGCAAGGTGGAGGCGGCGCTGCAACGCGTAGGCTTCGCGGCGGAGGAGCGAAAATTCGTTCCGCATGTGACGCTGGCCTATCTGCGCGCCGCCTCGCGCGGCCGCGTGATGGACTGGCTCACCGATCACGCGCTCTTTGCCAGCGCGCCGTTCGAGGCGAGCGAGTTCATCCTCTATTCCAGCCAACTCTCGCCGAACGGCAGCCTCTACACAGCGGAACGGAACTATCCGCTGCGCTAATTGGCGCCTTCTATGACATCCATGTCGCCATCGGACAGGCCGAAATAATGGCCGATCTCGTGGATCAGCACATGACGGATAATGGTATCCAAGGTTTCGTGATGCTCGGCCCAGTAATCCAGGATAGGGCGTCTATAGAGCACGATGCGCGTCTGCACCGCAGGGCCCAGCTCCCGTTCCGCCATGTCGGCGCCTTCGAACAGGCCCAGGATCTCGTATTCGCTTTCGAGGTCCATCTCGATCATCACATCGTCGTCGGGGAAATCCTGGACCACAAAGGCGATGCCGCCGGTCAGGGCACGAAACTCCTCCGGCAGCGCTGTGAACGCACCGCGAGCCAGTCCCTCGAAATCTTCCAGCGACGGCGACTCGCTGTTCGACCACTCCATGGCGCGTTATAGAATGGGGTGGGGCCAGAGAAAGATGAAACTATGGAAAAGTTGGGCACGAAAGCGGCATTGCGGGAACTCTCCGGCTGGAGCGAAACCCCCGGCCGCGACGCCATCACCCGCAAGTTCGAGTTCTCGGACTTCAACGCCGCCTTCGCCTTCATGACCCGCGTGGCGCTGCTTGCCGAAAAGATGGATCACCACCCGGAGTGGTCCAACGTCTACAACAAGCTGGACGTGACGCTCTCCACCCACGATGCCGGCGGCGTGACGGCCAACGACGTGAAAATGGCCAAGGCGATGGACGCTTACGCCTCGAACCGGTAGGCGTCGCCATCCTTGCGGATATGTCCCGCCGTCGGCGCCGCGAAGTGGGTGCCGATGACGAGGATGGGTTTGTCGGACCACTCGGCGAACATGGTGTGGCGGCGCTGGTTGGCGGCGGGCTGGTCGTCGTCGAAGGCGGAGAGCCAGTCGGGGCGGGCGAACTGGCAGGGATGGTGGAGCATGTCGCCGGTGATGACCGCCGTCTCGCCGCGGGATTCGATCATCACACTGACATGACCGGGCGTGTGCCCCGGCGTCGGTATCAGGCGCAGCTCGGGCGAGATGCGGTGGTCCATCTCCACGGTGTCGGCGAGGCCGGCCTCGAAGATCGGCGCCACGCTGTCGGCCATGATCTCGGCCGTCTCGCCTTCGGGCGCTTTGGTCCAGCTCTCATATTCTTTGCGCCCGATGAGATAGCGCGCGTTGGGGAAGGTGGGCATCCACGCGCCGCCCACCAGCATCGTGTTCCAGCCGACGTGATCGACATGCAGATGCGTGCAGACCACCGCATCCACGCTTTCGCGCTGGAAGCCGGCCTCGGCGATGTGCTCCAGGAATCTGGTATGCAGCGCCTGCTTGCGCATCAGCCGGCGCGGCTTGTCGTTGCCGATGCAGGTATCGACCACCAGCCTGAGGCCCGGCGCCTCCACAAGCAGCGCATGGATCGACAGCACCATCGCGCCGTCCGGCGTCACGAAATGCGGATAGAGCCACGGCATCTCGGACAGCGCCTCTGGCGTCGCCTGCTTCAGGAAGGAGTGTTTCTCGCTATAGGGAATAGGCGTTTCCGATTCCACCACGCGCGTGACGGTGACGTCGCCGATCTTCCAGCTAAGCATGTGTCTCTCCTCAGTCCGTCCAGCTCGGGCTGATACGTTTCACCTGTCCGTTGAGAAAGGCGTCAAGGTCCGGATCGCGTTGCAGCATGAGTTCGAGGCTCGGCGCGGAAAACGGAATGGCGTTGCCGTTCGCATAGCACGCACCTTCCCAATCCAGCACATAGAGTTCCGCGTTGATCGCGCGGAGGACGTCGCGTTGCCGCTCCGGTGTCATGCGATTGAAAGCCTCCTCGCCGATCGCGTTGATGTGCTTGCGCGCGAACTGGCGGTACATGGCCTCGGTCGTGCCGCGGATCTTGAGCTTGAGCGGTGGCGTCATGCCGTCATAGGTCACCCACTCGACCGGCATCGAAGCCGCCTGCCGCTCGAATTCGGCGCGCGACAGCGGGGGCGGCGCTGTTTCGCGGGGCGGATTCACGACCTCGTCGAAGGTGCCTTCGATCGTCTTGCCCGCCGTTTTGGGTCCGCTGAGCGACCGGATGATCGTCAGAACGGCCACTATGATTCCCAGGATCGCGGCGAGGGCTTCGACGAGCGGCATGGTGGTTACTTCTTCGCCGCGTTCTTCACGAGATCGTCCACCACGGACGGATCGGCGAGCGTCGTCGTGTCGCCGAGGTTGCTCGTATCGCCTTCCGCGATCTTGCGCAGGATGCGGCGCATGATCTTGCCAGAGCGCGTCTTGGGCAGTCCGGGCGCGAACTGGATGATGTCGGGCCTGGCGATGGGGCCGATCTCCTTGCCGACCCATTGCTTGAGTTCGGCGTTCAGCGCATCGGTCGCCGCGACGCCGGTTTTCAGCGTGACGAAGGCGTAGATGCCCTGGCCCTTGATGTCGTGCGGATAGCCGACGACGGCGGCTTCGGCCACGTCGTGATGGCCGACAAGCGCGCTTTCCACTTCCGCGGTGCCGAGGCGATGGCCGGAAACGTTGATCACGTCGTCCACGCGGCCGGTGATCCACCAATAGCCATCTTCGTCGCGGCGGCAGCCGTCGCCGGTGAAATATTTGCCGCGATAGGTTTTGAAATAGGTGTCGACGAACCGCTGATGATCGCCATAGACGCTGCGCATCTGGCCCGGCCAGCTTTCCGTGAGCACGAGATTGCCACTTACCGCGCCCTCCAGAACCTTGCCCTCTGCGTCCACCACCTGCGGCACGATTCCGAACAGCGGTTTGGTGGCGGAGCCGGGCTTGAGGTCCGTCGCGCCGGGTAGGGGCGAGATGAGGATGCCACCCGTCTCCGTCTGCCACCAGGTGTCGACGATAGGGCAACGCTCGTCGCCCACCACGCGGTGATACCACAGCCACGCTTCCGGATTGATTGGCTCGCCGACGGAGCCGAGCAGGCGCAGCGAGGCGCGCGAGGTTTTCTTCACCGGCGCTTCGCCCTCGCGCATCAGCGCGCGGATGGCGGTGGGAGCTGTGTAGAAAATGTTGACCTTGTGCTTGTCGATCACCTCCCAGAAGCGCGAGGTGGAGGGATAATTCGGCACGCCCTCGAACATCAAGGTGGTCGCGCCGTTCGCGAGCGGGCCATAGACGATATAGCTGTGGCCCGTGACCCAGCCGACGTCCGCCGTGCACCAATAGATATCGCCGTCGTGATAATCGAAGACGTATTGGTGCGTGAAGGCGGCATACATCAGATAGCCGCCGGAAGTGTGCAGCACGCCTTTGGGCTTACCGGTCGAGCCCGAGGTGTAGAGGATGAAGAGCGGATCTTCCGCGTCCATCGGGTCGGCGGGGCAGCCGTCGTAAACCTCCGCGGACGCTTCGTGATACCAGACGTCACGGCCCGGTTTCATCTCAACCTTGCCGCCGGTGCGCCTGACCACGATGACGTTCGTGACACCGGGACATTTGGTGAGCGCTTCGTCGGTGTTCTTCTTGAGCGGGATCGGTTTGCCGCCGCGCAGGCCCTCATCGGCCGTGACCACGATGGTGGAATCGCAATCCTGGATGCGGCCCGCAATGGAGTCCGGCGAGAAGCCCGCGAAGATCACCGAATGCACCGCGCCGATCCGCGCGCAGGCCAGCATCGCGTAAGCCGCTTCCGGGATCATCGGCAGGTAGATGGTGACGCGGTCGCCCTTCTTGACGTCATGTTCCTTCAGCACGTTCGCGAATTTGCAGACCTCGCGATGCAGCTCCTCATAGGTGATGTGGCGGCTTTCGTTCGGGTCGTCGCCTTCCCAGATGATGGCCGTCTGCTTGCCGCGTGTTCTCAGGTGCCGGTCGACGCAATTGGCGCAGACATTCAGCGCGCCATCCTCGAACCATTTGATGGAGAGGTTGTCCGGATCCCACGAAACGTTCTTCACCGTCGTGAAGGGTTTCATCCAGTCCAGCCGCTTCGCCTCCTCGCCCCAGAACCCGTCCGGATCCTTCACCGAGTGCGCATACATCGCATCATATTTCGCGCGGTCGATATAGGCGCGCGTCTTCCATTCGGACGGAACGGGAATGATCGTATCGGACATGGCAGTTTCCCGGGCTGAGCGCGGGGATATTGGCGGTGTAGGGCAGCCGGTTCAAGATGGGTTGCTGCTTGGCGGCCATTCCCGCGCGTGATGCATGACGCGGGAAATTTCGACGCCCGCATCGAAAACGTAATACACAAGAATGTATGGTGTCCCGTGGACGATCAATTCCCTCGTTCCCGGCGCCCGCCCACGACGCCCGCGATTTGGAAATTGGTCGAGCCTCTCGCCAGCCTCATAGACGGCCGTGGTGATCCGCTCTGCGGCACCTTCGTTACGTTCGAGGAGAAAATCGTGGGCTCGCGGACGTCGAGGATCGCCTGCGGAGCCCAAATGATCACGCCGCTTTCCGGCGTTCGCGCTTGCGCATGGCCACGTGCGCTTTGATCTGACGCACAGCTTCATCATGCGGAACGCCCAGTCCGGCATCCAACTGCCGGCGGCCCACAAGGACAGCTTCGACGAAGGCGATTTCGCCATCGATATGGCGCTCCAGAATGTCTTCCACGAGTGAAGATTTTGAGCGCTTCGCCTGTTTGGCAAGCGCTTCCAGCTTGCGAGCCAGGGAAGCCGGAATACGGGCCGTGATGGTCGTGCTTTTCGCGGGCGGCTGTGCCAAGGGGCGCTCTCTTATTCGGATGTGTACATCTTAATACATTTGGGTCGGTTACACAATCACTCGAAATCCCCATTATCCTGACCCGGCCTTGGCGGGTCGCGGCGGATGCTGGCGGGGGTCTTCGAGAATTTCACCGGCGGCTTCATCGCGCGCCATTTGCCTTCGCTTGGGTGCTCGCGTTCGACGAAGAAGCCCACCGCCTCCAGATGCGGGTCGTCGAGGACGCCGTCGAGCGTGTTGGCGCGCATGATGGGGATGCGGTTTTCCTCGCCCAGCTTAAGCCAGTCCTCCACGCTGTGCGCCATCGCGGCCTCGCGCTGCATGGCGTAGTAGACGGCGACGCGGCTGCCCTTGGGCGCGTTCACGAAACGCTCGCTTTCATAGGCGCCCGGGATGCCGCCAAGCTCCAGGAATTTGGCGGAGGCGGCGCGGCTCACCGGCTGGATGCAGATATAGCCGTCCTTGCATTTGAGCGGCCGGCGATCGTTGGCGAGCGCGGGCGTGTGGCCCATATGCGAGACCGGCGGGATGAAGGTCTCGCCGTAGAGGTGCTCCGCCAGGATGAAGCTGGTGAAACTCTCGAACATGGGCACTTCCACGAACTGGCCTTCACCGGTGGCTTTCTGGTGATAGAGCGCGGCCAGCGCCGCCCATAGCGCATGCATGCTGGAGACTTTGTCGGCGACATAGCTGGGCAGCAGCCGCATCTCCTCGTTGCCGTCGACATGGGGGAGCAGGTCCGCCGCGCCGCTTGCCGCCTGCACCAGATCGTCGAAGGCCTGGCGCCCGGCATAGGGACCGTCCGAGCCGTAGCCTACGCAATGGACATAGACGATGTGCGGGTTGAGCTTCGTCACCTCCTCATAGGAGAAGCCCAGTTTCTCCATCGCGTCGGCACGAACGTTATGGATGAAGATGTTGGCGGTGGGCACCAGCGCGCGCAGGCGCTCGCGATCGGCCTCGGTCTTCAGGTCGAGCGTGATGGAGCGCTTGTTGCGGTTGAGCGACATGAAGGTGGCGCCCATATCGGCATTGGTGGCGTGTTTGGAGCCGTGGCGCTGGCGGTCGCCGCCGGGGTTCTCCACCTTGATCACGTCCGCGCCGAGATCGCCCAGCACCTGGGTGGCGTAGGGCCCGAAGATGAACTCCGTCAGGTCCAGCACGCGGACGCCGTCAAGGGGCCCCTTGTTTTCGGTCATGGAACGATCCTGTCGATCGGCTAATATGTCTGTCGAACGGAGATTACGGCATGGCGACGCAAAAGAAACCCGGCACAAAACCGATCATGACGGACGCCGGAATCACTGAGAAGACCGGCCGGAACTGGGACGCGTGGTACGCCCTGCTGGACAAAGCCGGCGCCGCCAAGCTCGACCACAAGGGCATCACTGCGCTGCTCGACAAGAAGTGGAAGCCTGGGCCGTGGTGGGGGCAGATGATCGCAGTGAGCTATGAGCGCGCCCGCGGCATCCGCGCGATGAACCAGAAATGCGACGGTGAGTTCTCCGTCGGTGTAACGAAGGTGATTCCCGTGCCGCTGTCGCGGCTCTACGCTGTGGCCACGGATACGAAGTTATGGCCCAAATGGCATCCGAAGGGCGCGTTCGAAGAGACGTCCCGCACCAGGGACAAATATCTGCGCGCCAAGTGGAACACGGATGCACGTATTTCCGTGGGCTTCTACGCCAAGGGCGCGGACAAGGCGCAGATCGCGTTCGACATCGGAAAGCTCACTGGCCCCGACGCCGTCGAGTCGGAGCGCGCCGCCTGGAAGAAGGCCGTCGAGAAACTCGTGGCGGTGCTGGCGGGTTGAACGTTATGGCACCGTGGACGATGTCGGCTCCACGCGTGGGGCGTGGTTCAGCGTGTGGCGCAGGCGGGAGATCGTCTCGTAAACAGTGCGGCGCACGCGGTTGATGCCGCCCAGCGGGCGATGCGCATCCAGCCCGTGCCACGGCGTGTAGGAAAGGTTTTCGCCGAAAGTGTTTTGTTCGGGCGTATCGAACACCTGCTTCGGGATGGTGATGCGTGCGATGGGAATGAACGGCGACTCCGTTTCGAGCCATTCGACCACGGGGTCCTCGACCGGCATCCTGTCGGGGTTGGTGCGCAACTGAACGCAAAAATCGAACTGCGCATCGCCCTGGTTCAGCGCCTTGACGAGGTTTTCGCGCAGGAAGTTCGGCGCCGTGTTGTCGTTGAATGGCGAGGGCGTGCCCACCGGCTTGCAGGAGAATTTGTACGGGATGTCGCCGAACAGATAGGCCGTTTCGCTCCAGAACCGCACGTTCAGCACATTCGTTGCGTGCTGCCGCTTGATGCCCAGGATCGCGAGCAATTCATGCAGGCGGAATTTGAACGGGTTCCAGCCGGGCAAGAGGAAGGCGAGCAGGTTGCCCTTGGCGAGATCGATGTAGTCGATTGCGTTGCGCGTGATGAAGGTGGGATAGCTGATCATGATGAAGTCCTGCGTGCCGGAGCGGCTGGCTTCCACGCCCATCAGCTTGATCGCCATGCCGCGCCCGTCGCCCACGGAATCGTTCTGCGGCGTTCCGTTGCTGCTGGAGAGGCGGATCCAGGCGGGATAGGTGGCGGGCCGGGCGAACAGGCCTTTGCGCAATGTGTCCGGCAGATTGTCGAGGATGCGGAATTCGGCGCGGACGACGCCATGCGCCTTGGGATGGGCATCGCGCCGTGCGGGTGCGTTCACGGCCGCGGCGCGGACTTGCGTCTCGATCGTCTGCGCGATGGATTGCATGGCGGTGGCCTCGCCATCGGGCACGGCTTCCCAGGGCGGCGAGCCTGACGCCTGGTTGGAAATCAAATCGGAGAATTCCGGCGCGCCCATGGTCTGCCCCTCGAATATGCAGCGAAGACTAGTGAAGTAATCCGCCGTCAAACGCAATTCGTCGTCGAATGTTCAGCGCTTCCCCGGCGCTGTCGCCATCCAGATGATGTGGCGCGGGCCCTTGCCGTTGCTGTTGGCGCGCACGTTTATCTCTTCCACTCCGAATCCCACACGATGGAGCCTGCGGGTGAAGCCGGGGCTCGGCGCGGCCGACCACACCGCCAGCACGCCGCCGGGGCGTAACGAACGTTTCGCGGCGTGCAGGCCGTTCAGATTGTAGAGCCTGTCATTCGCGTTTTGCGTCAACCCGTCGGGTCCGTTGTCCACATCGAGCAGGATGGCGTCGAAACGCGCCGCGCCCGCCGCGATGGTGTCGCGCACATCTTCCTCGCGGATGGCGACGCGCGGATCGGCAAGGCAGCCTGCGGTGAGTTCCTCCATGGGGCCGCGCGCCCAGGCAACGACGGCGGGTATCAGTTCGGCCACGGTGACGCGTGCATCGGCGCGCAAGCCGGCAAGCGCCGCGCGCAAGGTGAAACCCATGCCGTAGCCGCCGATCAACACGTGGCACTTCGCCCGGCCGCCCACGCGCGCACAGGCGAGATCGGCTAGCGCCTTCTCCGATCCGCTCATGCGGCTGCTCATCAAGGTGGTGGGCCCCGACAGGATCGAGAACTCCTGGCCGCGCCGCATCAGCCGCAGCTCATCGCCGCCGGGAACGGTCACTTTGTCCAGGAGTATCCAGGGGATCATGCTCTTCCGTAGGGTAACACTTGCAGCCGGGCGGCAGGCAAATCAGTATCCTCGAAACCGGAGGAAAACACATGTTCTCGCATATCATGGTCGGCACCAACGATCTCGAAAAGTCCAAGGTGTTCTACGATCCCGTCATGGCGACGCTCGGCGCCGGTCCGGCAATCGTGGACGGCCACCGCATGTTCTACATGACGCCGACCGGCGTGTTCTCCGTCTCGAAGCCGATCAATGGCGAGCCCGCCTGCCACGCCAATGGCGGCACGGTGGGTTTCGCCTGCAGCTCGACGGACCAGGCCGATGCCTGGCACGCCGCCGGCGTCGCCCATGGCGGTAAGACCTGCGAAGAGCCGCCCGGCGTGCGCGAAGGCGGCATGGGCAAGATGTATCTCGCCTATCTGCGCGATCCTGATGGCAACAAGCTCTGCGCTTTGCACCGGATGTCCTGATCGGGACTGTCTGCCCACATTGAAAGACACATCATGCAGCTTCATCTCTCTTCCTGGCCAGAGATCGACAAATATCTGGAGACGTCGAAGGCCATCCTCATCCCCATCGGTTCGACGGAGCAGCATGGGCCGAATGGTTTGCTGGGCACGGATGCGCTGTGCCCGGAGATCATCGGCAAGCGCGCGGGGGACGAGTCGGGGATATTGGTGGGGCCGACTTTCAATGTGGGCCAGGCCCAGCATCACATGGCGTTTTCGGGAACGATCACGTTGCGCCCGTCCACGATGATCGCCGTGATGCTGGATTGGACGCAAAGCCTGACGCGCCACGGTTTCGAGCGCATCTACTGGCTGAACGGCCATGGCGGCAACATCAACACGATCAACGCCGCATTTTCGGAGATGTATCACGGCATTTCGTTTGACCGCTCGGGAAGCAACCATCCGCCGCTGCGCTGCATGCTGCGCAACTGGTGGGAGCTTGGCGGCGTGAGCGATCTTTGCCGCCAACTGTTTCCGGTGGGCGAGGGCCATCACGCCACGCCATCCGAAGTCTCCGTCACCTATTTCGGTTATCCGGAGGCGCAGAAGCAGGTGACGATGTCGCCGCGCATCGCGCCGACCGGCCAGATCCTGGACGCGGAGGATTATCGCCGCCGCTTCCCCGACGGCCGCATCGGCTCGGATCCGTCGCAAGCCAGCGTCGAGGCGGGCGAGAAGATCGTCAACGCGGCGGTGAAAGCCGTGATCGGCGAATTCCGGCAATTCGCGTCGAGTTAGCGCCATGGCCGTCTCCACTTTCCTGATGTTCGAGGGCGCGGCCGAAGAGGCGATGAACTTCTATGTCTCGCTATTCGCCGATGGCGGCGTGGACCGGATCGAACGTTACGGTGCGAACGGCCCCGGCAAGGAGGGCAGCGTGCTGCGCGCCACCTTCACCTTGGCGGGGCAGCGCTTCATGTGCATCGACAGCCCGGCAAGGCACGATTTCACCTTCACGCCCGCCATCTCGATCTTCATCAATTGCGAGGATGAGGCGCAGTTAGACGGTCTGGTGGCAAAACTGGGCGAGGGCGGAAAATTCCTCATGCCGGTGGGCAATTACGGCTTCAGTCGCAAATTCGCCTGGCTCGCGGACCGCTTCGGCGTGTCCTGGCAGGTCAACCTGCCGTGACGGGTTTCCATTCGTAACGCACGTCGGGTGTCTTCTCCTCGTTGCCGCTTCCGTCGGTGAATTCGACCGGTTTGCAGCCTTGGCGTTCGTAGAAGCGTCGCGCACCCGCATTCGCCTGGAAGGTCCAGAGCTGGAAGCCGCGCGGGCGTTCCTGCTTCACACGCGCCAGCAATGCCGAGCCGATCCCGGCGGCCTGGAAGTCCGGATGGATGTAGAGCTGCATCAGCCAATCGCCCTCGATGGCGGCGAGGCCCGCGATGCGCGCGTCCACGACCGCGATCCAGGTTTCACTGCGCGCGATGAAATCCGCGACGAAGGTGCGGTGTTCCTCCGCCGTGTGCAGCTGGGGCACGAAATCCATGCCGCCGAACGCGGCGGTGTAGACGGCCGCGGTTTCGGCGGCGTCTGCGGTAGTCGCACGGCGGAGAATGAGGGCCATGCACGGAACCTAGCCCGGATCGCCTTGACTTGCAGCGGGCCGGGATCAATATCCGCCCATCCCAGGGGCGCCCCCCGAAGCCTTGTGCGAAGGAGGGCTGAGATCGCAATCATGCGGGTCCCTTTGAACCTGATCCGGGTCATGCCGGCGTAGGGAGAGGCGAATGAACAAACCGATTCTCAATCCGCAATCGTTGCAGATCACGCGCGGCGCGCTGCCGGGCTCGCGCAAGCTTATCGTCGACGGCGTGCCGTTCCGCGAGGTCGTGCTGTCTGGCGGCGCGGTACCGGTCCGGCTCTACGATACGTCCGGTCCGTACACGGACGATAACGCCGCCATCGACATCGAGAAGGGCCTCGCGGCCGGGCGTCGGGAGTGGATCCTCGCGCGCGGCGATGTTGAGGAGTACGAAGGCCGGGCGCGCAAGCCGGAAGACGATGGGTTGCGCCGCGGCGAGTTGCTCTCCGTTCCGCAATTCGATCGCGCGGGGCTGAAGCCGTTGCGCGCCAAGCCGGGCCGGAACGTCACGCAGCTCTATTACGCCCGCCAGGGCCTCATCACCGAGGAGATGAAGTTCATCGCGGCGCGGGAAAATCTGGGGCGCTCGGCGCTGCGCAACGGCAACAGCTTCGGCGCCGCGATCCCAGACGAGATCACGGCCGAATTCGTGCGCGAGGAAGTGGCGCGCGGCCGGGCGATCATTCCGGCCAATATCAACCATCCCGAGACTGAGCCGATGATCATCGGCCGCAACTTCCTCACCAAGGTCAACGCGAATATCGGCAACTCCATCGTCACCTCGGGCGCGGCGGAAGAGGTCGAGAAGCTCGTCTGGTCGATCCGCTGGGGCGGCGACACGGTGATGGACCTGTCGACGGGCCGCCACATCCACACCATCCGCGAATGGATCGTGCGCAATTCTCCCGTGCCCATCGGAACCGTGCCGATCTACCAGGCGCTGGAGAAAGTCGGCGGCGTGGCGGAAGACCTCACATGGGAAATCTATCGCGACACCTTGGTCGAGCAATGCGAGCAGGGCGTGGATTATTTCACGGTGCATGCCGGCGTGCGGCTGGCGCATATCCCGCTGACGGCGGATCGCGTGACGGGCATCGTGAGCCGCGGCGGTTCGATCCTCGCCAAATGGTGCCTCGCGCATCACAAGGAGAATTTCCTCTACACGCATTTCGAGGAAATCTGCGAGTTGCTGAAGCAGTACGACGTGTCGTTCAGCCTGGGCGACGGTTTGCGCCCCGGCTCCATCGCCGACGCCAACGACGCGGCGCAATTCGCCGAGCTGGATACCTTGGGCGAGTTGAACCGCATCGCACAGAAGCATGACGTGCAGGTGATGATCGAAGGCCCCGGCCATGTGCCGATGCACAAGATCAAGGAGAACATGGACCGCCAGCTCGCCGCCTGCGACGAGGCGCCGTTCTATACGCTAGGCCCGCTGACGACGGACGTCGCGCCCGGCTACGACCACATCACCTCCGCCATCGGCGCCGCCATGATCGGCTGGTTCGGCTGCGCGATGCTTTGCTACGTCACGCCCAAGGAGCATCTGGGCCTGCCGGACCGCGACGACGTGAAGGCCGGCGTGATCGCCTATCGCATCGCGGCCCACGCCGCCGATCTCGCCAAGGGCCATCCCGCCGCGCGCATCTGGGACGATGCGATGAGCAAGGCGCGGTTCGAGTTCCGCTGGCGCGACCAGTTCGCGCTCGCCCTCGATCCTGAAACCGCGCAAGCGTTCCACGACGAGACCTTGCCGGCCGACGGCGCGAAGGTGGCGCATTTCTGCTCGATGTGCGGCCCCAAATTCTGCTCCATGAAGATCAGCCAGGAAGTGCGCGACGCGGCGAAAGGCCAGAACGACACACTTTCAACCGCCGAAATCCGCGCCGCCATGGCTAAGAAGGCGGAGGAGTTCAAAGAGGGTGGCGGGGAGATTTATCTCGTGAAACCGGCGGCGGAGCACTGAAGCCCGCCGCCGGTTGCACGCATCTGCCGGTTAAAGGTCCGGTGCTATTTCGGCACTTCCAGGTTTTTCATCATCTGCTGCGTGGCGTCCGACTCCTCGCGCGAGGCGGGCGTGTGCGTGTTGATGACGAGCAGCAGGGTCTGCATCGCCGTGTTGGTGCTGGCATTGACCGTCACCACCTGCGAATTGCCCACATGCGTAGGAGTGCATATGGCCCAGGGACCAACGCCCACCCATACGCCGCAGCCGGTCCACGACGTGCCTGTCGAGCCGGTGGAGGTTTCGGTGACGAGCGTGGGCCCGGCGGTTGCCACGATCGGCGGCGTGCAGGACATCGCCGGGATCGTGTACGTCGCGCCGTTCACGCTGAACGTGAAGCTGCCGGGCACGGTGGAGAACTTGCAGATCTCCAGGTAGCCGGTTTTTGCCCTTTCGTTGGTGTACGTCACTTCGTTGACGCCGGAGCCGATCGTGAGCGTTGCTGTGCGCGCGACGGTGCTAAACGTGGGTGTGCCCGTTATGCCGGTGACGATCACGCCGGGCACGGCCTGCTCGGTCACGACAATCGGGGTCCCTACCGCGTAGCTTCCCATGATCCAGCAATATCCGGCAGGCGCCGGTCCGGCCGGGACCGTTCCTCCGCCCGAAGGTGTGACCGAAAATTGGAACGGCGTATTGAGCGCTATTCCCGGTCCGGCTACCTTGCAGACCTTGAGAAGACCTTCGCGTTTGTCCTGCGCCGAGGCGGAACTCGCCGTGAGCGCGGCTATGATCAACGCGCAAGCCACTGTCAGAAATTTCTTCATGACAAAACTCCTCTCAAATGATGAATTGAAAAGTTCGACACGCTTCTTGAGATGCCCCAGATCCCTCGAAAGCAAATACGCAAAGCACAAATTTACTGCTCGAATAAAAACCAGAGTTCGGCGGCATCTGTACTTCGTTATCATATGATTACAATTTGGAAATGTCCCGATTATTTTGACCTCAAGATTTAGTGCATCGTTTCAGGTGCTTAGGCTTCGCCGCTTCCCGTCACTCGCAAACACAAGGATGCATCATGCACTTCGATATCGAACCGTCACGTTCCGCTCTTCTTCTCATGGATTTCCAGAACGCCATCGTCGGCATGACGGGCGATCGCGCGCCCGCGCTGCTGGAGCGCGCGGTGAAGGCGCGGGCGGCGGCGCGCAAGGCCGGGATGGCGGTGATGCATGTGCGCGTCGCGTTCACCGAGGCCGATTACGCGGCGGTGCCCGAGACCAACAAATCCTTCGCGGCATTGAGCAAGAGCCGGTTCATCACGGATGGCTCCGCGCCGGCCGCGATCCATGAGGCGCTGGCGCCCGCGCCGGATGAAGAGGTCTTCCGCAAGATCCGTGTCGGCGCGTTCTCGACAACCAATCTCGACGCGCGGCTCAAGGCGCGCGGCATCGACACGCTGGTGCTCACCGGTATCGCCACAAGCGGCGTGGTTCTCTCCACTGTGCGCGACGGGGCGGACAGGGATTACCGGCTCTTCGTGATCGCCGATTGCTGCGCCGACCAGGACGAGGAAGTCCACCGCGTGCTGACCACTAAGGTCTTCCCGCGCCAGGCGGATGTGATCGGGCTGGAGGAATTCCTGCGCTGAGGGCGTTCACTGCGGTCCGATCGCCGATAGCAGGCTCAGGAATTCCGCCCGTACCACGGCGTCCTCGTGAAGGCGCAGCGATTGCTCATAGAGCTTTTTGGCGCCCCAATAATCTTCCCCGGCTTCGGCTTCGCGCGCGGCGGCGTGCAGGCGGGCGGCTTCGACGCGATCGCCGGATATACCATTGGGCACATCATCGGACATTCAGGGGCTCCATGCGGATTCGACCTCTGCCTTCTGGCGCTTGAGCGAGGCAAGGACGTTCTCTTGCACGATGCCGGCGGCGGCGGCCACGCGTGGGGCCAGATTTTTGCGGTGCTCGTCGCCCATGCCCACGACGAGGAAGCCGGCGTCCTTCGCTTCCTTGACTTTCGCCCACATGATTTCCTCGCGCGCCGTGTTCATCTGATCCAGCCCCAAATCGGGATTTGCGCCCAGCCGCGCGCCTTCGCTTTGAAGCCGCTTATTGCCGGTGTCCGTTCCGATCTGCTGGACGTATTGCGTGCAGTAATCGTGCAGCGCCAGCGTGAAATCGGTCAGCATGGCGAGGATGGTGAAACCGCCCGCGGCGACGAGCTCGTAGATGCCCGTGAGAGGGTCGGCATCCTTGGCTTGCATCAGCGCATCCAGCTCCGGCTGGTTCGCCGCATAGAATGTCTTCAAGTCTCTTGCGCTGGAAACGACCGGCAACTCGACGCTGTTGGGCGGGCCGAAACTCTGCGCCGAGAAGTCCTTCGCGATGTGGATGCCCATCGAGAGGTAGAGCGCCGTGCGCTCGCCCTGGGACCAGGCGCTGGTGGAGGGGCGCTTGCCCCAGAGCGCCCGGTCGGGTCCCGACATGGCGGGCGGATTGCCTCGCAGGAATTCCCGTGTCAGCGACACGCCGCCCATCACCTTGAAGATGATGTTCTCCAGATCCGGATTGAACGCGGCACGATTGATCTGGCCCGCGACCCGGTACTGCGTGTTGACCTGCCCAAGCCTCGTGCGCGTTCCAGGCGTGGATAGCCCGGCTACGTCCGCCGCTTCGTTCAACGCCTCATATTTGAATCGGGACGTGTGCAAGCCCACGATGACGTCCTCCGCGTTGCCGTTGGCGTCTTCATGTCTTTCGCCGAGCACGGTGAGTTTGTCCCGCGGCAGCCTGTACCAAACTTTCGGCGCGGCGCTGGGCGCGACATCGCCGATATGATCCGCGCTGCTGCTGCCGTTGGCGTAGGCCTCGAGCTCCGCGGTGTCGTTGAAGATGCGCTTGAGCGGATCGGCGATCAGCGATGCCACGGAAAACCGCGTGCCGACCGAAGCCTTGGGCCCTCCAGGCTGGAAGTCCGCCTCGCGCACATGCGCCTTGCCGCCGCCCGTGCGTACCATCCGCTGAATGGGTGCGCCGTGCGGTTCGGCCGGGCGCGCCAAAGATTGCGCTGGCCCGAACCGCGCGGTGGAGGCCAGCGCGCCCATGCGGTCTGCCTCCGCTTCCAGCGCGGAATCGTCGTTGAGGCCCGACGCGGCATTCGGAGGGACGCGGCCGGAAAGCTGTTGTACCGCGTGCCAGCCTTCATGCGGCAGATGCCGTTCCTCGCCTGGTGCGAGATGGATCTGGCGTCCCTGGGTGAAAGCGAGCGCATCGAGGGCGGCGGGCTTGGTGGAATCGCGATGCACACGCACGCCGGAGAGATCGATCCCCGAAACCGATTCCAACCCGCTGCGCAGGGGCAGGGGCAGCGGCGCGCCCATCGCCTCGCCAGCATGGCCGGTATCCTGGGATTGCGCCCGGCGCTCCAGCGGCCTGGCTAGCGGCATGGCGGCGGCGGATGCCGCGGCTTTTTTTTGAAACACGGACAATGCGCGCATCGAATCCACCGCCGGTGATGGCGCTGAGCGTAACACGACCCGCACGGTGCGATGCAATCGGCCACGCCGTCTTATGCAACGGCTTGTTGCCGCCACACGGTTCGCCGGGCGGGAAACAGCACGCGCGCGGTGGTGCCGCGGCCGGGTGCACTTTCGATCTCCAGCGTGCCGTCATGCTGCTCTGTCAGCGCTTTCACCAGCGAGAGGCCGAGGCCGGTGCCCTCCTCGGTGCGGGAGAGCGGCGAGTCGATCTGGCGGAACGGTTCCAGCGCCAGCGGAATCTGCTCCGGCGTCATGCCGATTCCGGTGTCGGCAACGCTGAGGCAGACTCCGCCATCCTCCGTGAGTTCGGCGGTGAGTGACACCGACCCGCCGGCCGGGGTGAACTTGATCGCGTTGGAGAGCAGGTTCAGCAGGATCTGCTTGACGCGCAGAAGGTCGGCCTCGATTTGCGGGAAATTGCCGGACGTTTCGCAGGTGAGCCGCACCTCGCGCTCCCGCGCCCGTTCGCGCACCAGCTTCAGGCTATCGGCGAACAGTGCCGGAAGATCGAGCGACTCGGCGTGCAGCTCCATGCGGCCCGCCTCGAATTTGGAGAGATCGAGGATGTCGTTGATGAGGGCCAGAAGATGCCGCCCGGCGCCGTGGATGTCGGCGGAATAGTCGCGATAGCGCGGCACGGCATGCGGCCCGAAGATCTCGGCGGAGAGAACTTCCGAAAATCCGATGATGGCATTGAGCGGCGTGCGCAATTCGTGGCTCATCAGCGCCAGGAAGTTCGTCTTGGCCTTGTTCGCGGCATGGGCCGCGGCCAGTGCCGCCTGGAGCTGATGCTCGCGGGAGCGCAGCAGCCGCAACTTGCCTTTGACGAGCGCTTCGCTGGTGCCGATGCCCAGATAGCGGCCGCCGCGCGTGACGATGAAGGATTCGCGCAACGCATCCGGCCAGTCGAGCGTCAGCGTCTCGGCCAGTTCCGTCAGCGAGACATGCTCGTCGACGATGAGCGGGTTGCAATTCGCCAGCCGCGCGATGGGCTTCCTGGAATAGAGCTCCGGCAAATAGGGTTGCGCGTAGCGGGCGAGGAAGCGGAGGCGGTTGACGATGCCGCTGACCGATCCGTCGCGATCGACCACGGCCGCGGCGATCTGATCGGGATGCGCGGTGAACCACTCGAACACCTGCCCGCAGGTTGTAGCAGGATCGAAGGCGGGCAGCGCGATCGCGAGTTCCCCCGCTCTCCAGTCAGTCTCGGCGGGAGAGGACACGCGGGCGAACTCCGTTGGGCGCCGCGAACCGTAGGAGGCCGTGCGTTCGCACGGGGTTAATATGGCGGCGAAGAATTTGTGACGCCAGTTGTCGCGAGCCAGTTATCGCAAGCCGTGCCGCCCCGTGATCGCGTGGTAGAGGAGCAGCACGATGACCGCGCCCACGATGGCCACCAGCATCGAGATGAAATTGAAGTGGAACGAGAAGGCGTCAAAGCCGGTGATCTGGCGGTAGACGAAGCCGCCCACCAGCGCACCCACGAAGCCCAGCGCGATGTTGGTGAAGCAGCCTTCGCCACGGTCATTCACCGCCTTGCTGGCGATGAAGCCCGTGATGAGTCCGAAAATGATCCAACCGAGAAACGACATGAGGTGCTCCCTGCTGGGACAGATATAGTCAGTGCGGCGCCGCTGTCGAGGGCTTGGGCGAGGGCTTTGGCGGGGGTGGGAGCGCGGGCGCGGTGCCGGATGGCGATGCGTCCTTGGGCAGATCGAGCGTCGAGATCACGCCCGTCAGGCGAAGATGCAGCAGCGTTTCGGGAATGCTGTCGGCCATGAGATGCAGGAGCGTGTCGTGCAGCAACTGCGTCTGTTCGGGCGACAGCGCCGCGCCGTCTTTCGGCCACACCGAATTGGCGATCGGGTCGAAAGGCAGAGTGCTCGCCATCGCGGGCGAGGACGTGCCGGCTCTCAGCACGAGGGGCTTCAGCGTATGGCCGTCGATCACCGCGATTTCATACATCGCGAAGGCGTAGGTGTGCTCGTCGGATATGCTGACGGCGTGCGCAAGCCCCAGGCCCTGGATAACGTCCGCGCCAAGGGGCGTCGAACGCTTGAGCACGACGATATAGGCATCGACGGCATCCGGCTTCAGCCCGTCAACCGGTGCGGCGAAGCTGCTCTGGTCGATCTTGAGCATCAGCCCGCCGAGCTTGGCGCGGTCCACCACCACCGTCTTGACGGTCAGCCGCTTGTCGAGCGCAGCGCGGACCTGGCCTTCGATCGTATCGTCCAGCCCCATTTGCGCGCCGGATACAGTCGTCTGCTCATGCTTGAACCAGGGGGCGCGGTGGTTGAAGTCCAGCGCATCGCCCACCACCGAAACCACCGCGACGTTTTTCACGTTCGGGAACGGGTTCATCGCCGCGGGAAGCGGAACCATGGTGCGCGCGCCGGGATCGGGAAGCGAGACGCCCAGTTGCAGCGCCCGCAACGTTTCGATCAGCGACGTCGACAGCAGGAAGGTGAAGTGATCCTGGATCAGTATGCGCTGGGCCGGGGTCGGGGTTTCCTTGGGGGTGATATTGAGCGTGGCGGGACCGATCAGCGAGGCGAAATGTTCCAGCCCGTCCTGACGCAAGGTGATCCGGGAGAAGACATGCGAGATGATCTGGAAGCTGTGGGCGTCCACGATGTCGATCTCATACATGGCGTGCAGCGCCGGCCGGCCCGGGCCCGCGTCGTTCGCGGCCAACGACAGCCCTGCCGTGTTGGCGACCGACTCCGCGTCGGGGAGCACCACGATGTAGGCGTCGACGCCCGATGGCGGCAGCGCGGCGAGATAATTGTGCAGGGGCACGGTCAGGGCACCGGTCCCCTGGGCTGGAATCGCGGAGAGCGCGGCGCGGTCGTAGTGGACATCCGCGAAGGTGAACCGCGTGCCCAGATGCTCCCGGATGCCCCTGTCCATCAGGTCGTCCAGCTTCATCTCGTCGATGGGGATCACTGTGCTCGACACGAACCACCCGTGCGTTCCCAGCGTCATGGTCTGGCCGATGCCGGAAAGGATCGCCACTTTGTGGATCCCCGACGTGTCGCCGACGATGGCCTTCGGCGCGTAGATCGCCCCGCCGCCGCCGCCGCCGAAGTAAACATAGCTGCCGCCGCCGTGACCGCCGCCATGGCCACCTCCGCCGCCGCCACCACCGCCATGAGCCAGAACGCCTGCCGGCAACAACGCAGCCGCGAATGCGAGCGCCGTGAGAATACGCGATTTCATGACACCCTCGTTTTCTGCTTCGCCCGTACTACTTCGCTCTAACCCCTACTTCGCGCGTACCGGAAGGATCACGCCTTCCATCTGCATGAGGTCGAGCGTGGACTCCATGCTGTCGCCCATCAGGTCCGCCGTGGCCTGGCGCACCACTTTCGCCTGATCGGCGGAGAGCGTGGCGCCGTCCTGCGGCCAGGCAGTGCTGTCCAGCGCGCCCGCCAGATATTGCGCGTGGAATTTGGGATTGGGCAGGCCGCGCTGGATCCACAGCGGATGCAGGGTGCGCGCGTCGATGACGGCGATGGTGTAGTCCATCGCCACCGTCGCGTGTTCGTCGCCCTTGGGCGTGCGGTTGGTCATCGCGAGCCCGCCCGCAGCACCCGGCGTCTCCTGATGCTTCAGCACCACGACATAGGCGTCCACGTCCGAAGTCGGCTTGAGGCCGGCCACCGGCTTGTTCAGCACGTCGCGGCTGATCGGCAGGTTGAGAGCGGCGAGCGTCGCGCGGTCGACGGATTGCGCCGGCTTGACGACGATGCGCTGCGCCAGCGAGGCCGAGAGCCGGCTTTCGATCTCCGCGTCGAGATTCCAGGCCGCGATGGGCGACACCGTCTGGCGGTGGCCGGAGGTCTGGTCGTCCACAGCCAGCGTGTCACCGATGGCGGAGACCACGGCCACGCTATGCGGCGGGCCGGTCAGCGACGGCGGCGTGTAATGCGGCCGCGTGGGGAAGAGTTTCAGGACGGCGTCGTAAGACAGCGGCACGCCGAAGCCGAGCGCGCCCACGGTGGAAACCAGCGTGGTGGAGACCAGCTCCACGAAATCGCGATGCATGATGTTGAGCTGCATGGGCGTGGGCGACAGCGTGGAATCGAGTGCGATGTCCGGGCCGCGATAGAGGCCGGGGAAGGTGTAGAAGCCGCCGGCATCCGCCAGCAGGCGCGACGACGCATGGCCGATGGTCTTCATCGTGTGGGCATCGACCACGTCGATCTCGTAATCCGCCCAGCTGAGCGGACGCGTGTCGTCATTGTTGGGCGCCATCAGGGCCAGACCCTGCGGCCCCCACATCGCGCCCTCGACGTCGGGTCGCACGACGATGAAAGCGTCGATGCCTTCATTGGGAAGCGCGCCCAGTTTTTCCTTCAGATCGGAATCGCCGATGGCGCTTTTGCCGTTGCTGAGATTTTCGATTCCGGCGCGATCGTAAGGCACGCTCTTGAAGGCGAAGCGCGATCCCAGATAGCGCTTCAGGTCGGCTTCGACCTGCGCGTCGATCCCCCAGCTCGAAATGTCGAGCGCGCGGGAATGCGAATTCAGGAAATGCTGGCTCTCCAGGTCGAGCGTGTTGCCGATGGCCGAGACGATGGCCACGGTGTGGATGTGCGAATAGTCGCCGGGCCGCGCGGGGGGCACATCGATTTCGACTTCGCCGGGATAGTAGAAAAAGTAGTAGCCGCCGCCATGGCTGCCACCGTGCCCGCCGCCACCGCCATGGCCGCCGCCGTGTCCACCACCGCCACCGCCTCCGCCATGCGCTTGAGCCGCCAAAGGAAAGAACGCCGCGACAAGCGCGAGCGCGATCATCCGCAACCGCATGACAGTCCCCATCCCCGAAACGCCATTCTCGAGACGCGTGGCCCCAAAATGGCTGGCACCGCAACACTTTACCGGGCTTCGACACCCTTACTTGGCGGTAACAATGTACGGCGAAGGCGGCGAAAGCAAGGCGAGGACATGGTTGATTGCGACTGTGTCAAATGACACAGCGCCATGCATCAATCGTCATATCAATCTACAGTCACCACGACTTTTCCCAGCGCCTTGCGGTCCATCAGCATCCGGATCGCGTCGCCTGCTTTCGCCAGTGGGATGTGCGCGGAGACATGAGGATGGAGTTTGCCCTGGGAGATCATGCGGAGGATTTCCTTCAGGCTCTCCTGCGCATGCTTCGGATCGCGCGCGGTGGCGGCGCCCCAGAACACGCCCACGATCTGGCAACCCTTGAGCAGCGTGAGATTGAGCGGAACCTTGGGGATGTTACCGGCCGCGAAACCGATGACGAGGTAACGTCCGTTCCAGTTCATCGCGCGCAGGCCGGGCTCGGCGTAATCGTCGCCGACGGGATCGTAGAGCACATCCGCACCCTGACCGTTCGTCAGCCGCTTGATGTCCTCGGAGAACTGCTTCTGCTGGTCGCGGGTGAGCGGCGTGGGCGGATAGACGAAGCCGTCATCGGCGCCGTGCTTCTTGGCGAGATCGACTTTCTCCTGCGACGAGGCGCCGGCGATGACGCGCGCGCCCATCGCCTTGCCGAGCTCGCAGGCCGAGATGCCGACGCCACCGGCCGCGCCCAGCACCACGAGGTTCTCGCCGGGCTTCAGATCCGCGCGGTCCTTCAGCGCGTGATAGGAGGTGCCGTAGGTGACGATGAAGGACGAGGCAACGTCGAAGCCCACATCCGCGGGCACCGGGATGCAGCGCCGCGCATCGGCCAGTGTTTCCTCCGCGAAGCCGCCGCTGCCGGTGGAGACGCAGACGCGGTCGCCCACCTTCCAGCCTTCGACGCCTTCGCCGATGGATTTCACCAGACCCGCGACTTCGCCGCCGGGCGGGAAGGGGAGAGCCGGCTTGAACTGATACTTGTCCTGGATCATCAGCACGTCGGGGAAGTTGACGCCGCAGGCCTTCACCGCCACCACGATCTGCCCCTTGCCGGCCTCAAGCCCCGGGACCTCGCGCAATTCCAGTTCCTCGGGCGGTCCGTAATGGGTGCAAAGGGCGGCTTTCATGGGTGTGTCTCCGGGAATTGCGGTTGCCGGGACCTTAATGGAGCCCGGCCCGCCCGCCAACTCGCCCACGCACAAGGCCTTTGGCGTGTACTAGCCGGTTAGGGGATTGCTAACCCCGAAGCTTTCCATCTGTTTAACGGATAACGCCCATATTGAATGAGAGCGTCCAAGCTTTCGGGAAAAGCCTATGTCGAATTTTCTCCGTCGCGGCACCAAGACGTACGACCTTTTCGCGGCCTCGCCGTTGGTCATCTGGTACATCTATTGCTGCTGGCAGCAGTGGCCGCAGCTCATCCAGGAATTCGCCGCGATCAACTCCCCGCGCGCCGAGGTGATGACGCTGCTCGACGGGCTGTCGAAATTCTCCGTCTTCCTGTTCGCGCTGGTGCTGATCGGCCTTTTGATCATCCGTCGCAGGCCGATCGCGGCGAGCGAGGGCCTCGCGCCGCGCGCCATCGCCTTCCTCGGCTGCTATGTCGGCATCGCGCTGCTCACCTTGCCGACCCGCTCGGCGGGTTCGCCGTGGCTGGGTGTATCGGCCGGGCTGATCTTCGCGGGCACGACCTTCGCGCTCTATTCTCTGCTGTGGCTGGGGCGCTCAATCTCCATCATGCCGGAGGGCCGCAAGCTGGTGACCAGCGGGCCGTACGCCATGGTCCGCCATCCGCTCTATCTGGGCGAGCAGGTGGCGCTGGTGGGCGTGGCGCTCTTGGTGACCTCGCCCTGGGCCATCGCGCTCCTGGTGATGCAGTTCTGCTGCCAGCTCTACCGGATGAACTACGAGGAGGGTGTGCTTTCCAAGGCCTTCCCGGAATATGTCGCCTACATGCTGGAAACCGACAGGCTGATTCCCTGGCTCTATTGAAGATTTGAACCCGTAGTGCCCGCTCGTTTGTTATAGTGAGCGGACAGGGGCGCCGTTTTCACGGGGACTAGAGCCATGAGCAAATCGATTCTCTTCGCCGCGGGGCTTTGCCTGCTTGCGGGCACACCGGCATTCGCGAATTCGAGCTGTCTGGAAGTCGGGCAGATCTACAACTTCAATGCGCCCGACAACAAGACGCTGATCGTGGAGGACAACTTCCACAACAAGTTCAAGCTCGGCCTGATGGGCTATTGCCCCTCGCTGAACTTCAAGGAGCGCATCGGCTTCAAGTCGATCGGCGGCATGCAGCTCTCCTGCCTCTCGCCGGGCGACCAGGTGATCGTCCGCAACATGGGCACGGGCGGACAAGTCTGCCCCATCCGCACCATCGTCCCGTATACGGCCGACATGGCAAAGGCCGACAAAGCCGCGGCCGCCGCCGCCGCCGCCGCGTCGCGCTGAAACACCGGCACCTGTTGTAACCGGGAAGGTCTTTTCCGGGTGGGGGAATCTATCTAGTCTTCGGGCGATGAAGACCGGGCTGGTTATTGCGCGAGCATAGGCCAAGGTCGGATTCGGGGGCCAGGTGTCAGAGGACAGTCATCAAGATGCCGCCCAAAGCGCGGCTGATCGCGCTTCGCCGCAGGCGGACGGCGCCGCGCCGCCGGTCGAACCGGAGACTTCGCTTCCGTCGCCGCCGAAATCTACGCAACCGGATATTGGAGAGGTTGAAGCACTTGCGCGGATAGCCGGGCTCAAGGCGAGTCTCGAGAAAACGACGCTTGAGACCAGGGCGCTTTCCCGGCAATTGTCGTGGGAAGGCACTTTGCTGGAATGGGTCAAGGCAGCCAGCGTATTCGCGGCACTCATCGGGATCGCGACCACGCTCTATCTGGGACAGCGGCAGGCAAATCAGGCGCTATCCGTGAGCGCGGAACAGCACACACAAGCCGAGGAAAACCGCGCGGCGGATCGGTTCGACAAAGCCTTGGGACGTCTGGCCGATCACGATGCCGGTGTGCGAATGACGGGCGTGGCGGGGCTCAGGCTGTTTCTCGCCGACTCGAATGCGGAACATCAGAAGGAGGCCCTCCACTACCTTGTGACCGCGATCGCGGAGGAAAAGGATGTGGAGGTCCAGCAGGCCATACTCTACGCGCTTGCCGATGCCGGTCACGCCAGGCCGGATGCTTTGAACGATGCCTTGCGCACGGCGATCGAACTCGACAGAAGCCAGACCCGCACGCTCTTTACCACCATAACCAGTCGCCGGCGGGACGAGGTGAAAGCGCTGGTCTCGCGATTTCTTTCCAGAAATCTTGAGACCGCGCCAGGCCTGAGGGAAATAATCACCTCCCAAGAGCTCAGCTTTCTGCAGAAGCTGGAGGCCTTGAACATCATGGCGCCGCTCCCATTCAAGATTCCGCCGCCGGAATTCGAGTCCCCTCAGGAAGAGGCCTTGACGCTTAATGGATTGGCAAGCGCGATCAGCGCGTTGCTTTCGTTGGGCGCGAGAAATGAGAGCAAGGATTGGACGCAGATATACTGCGAAGCCTGCGACTTCACGCGATCGGCCGATTTGAGCGGCGCGCATTTCGACGGATCCTTTCTCAGTGCGGCCGACTTTTCCCATGTGGGATTGCGCAACGCGACATTTCGCGATGCCGACCTCGTCGAGACCTCTTTTTTTGCGAGCGACCTCACCGATGCCGATTTGAGCTGGACGCGGGGGTACTCTAACGCGATGGCAAGCGCGCTCGTTTATCGCGAGTTCGGAGATCAATTTCCTTATCTGGAGTGTGCGACGCTCAACGGGGCCAATTTGACAAATCTTCCCATCATGGCGTTTTCCCGTGAGTTCTCCGCCCGGCAGGGGGCCGACGAGAAGCCAGACTCCAATTCTCTGGCCTCTCCGAACATGCGGTTTGTGAAGTTCGACAAAAAAACCAGACTGGATCGGCTTGCAATTCGCTACGACGTTGCGGTGGAGTATCCCTACTATCAGGCGCTTGGCGCCGATGCGAGAAAACAGCTTGAGACCCATTTGTTCGTGGCGTTTACGCCGTGGCCCGAACCAATTGGAGACTTTGACGATTTTTCGGTTTTCTTCGTCCCCGCGGTCGCCTCGAAGCCCGAAAGTGGAGATGCGCCGTTCGACAAAGTGCGTGCGAACCTGACGATCGAGATGGGAAAACCGTCCGCGATCAGTGACTGGGCGAAGGCACACCTGGCCGGCGCGCTCAATCAACCGATATGGAAGAGCCTGCCTCTGACGTCGTCCATCCTCGAAATGGCCGGGACCCAAACTGCGCGCCTTCCAAAAATCGCAGATGTGGACGAGAAACAGTATTGCAGCCAGCGACCGGCCCCAATCCGTGGGCTCCAATCCAGTTACTGATCCCGGTCGTCCAAGGTTGGGATTCTTCGTCGCCACGACTTCTCGGCGATCTTGGCTCTGGGTGAATCAACCCCAGGCGGGAAGCGACTCGATCTCAGCCGTCAGAAGCGCCGGAGCAGGGCGGCGTTCGCCGACGACTGCCCCTCGTGTGTTCCGGACCGGCGCGCGGATGAGTTGCCGGGCTTCGGGTTCGTCACCGATCAACCCCAGCTTGTCGAGGATGGCGGCGATGGCGGTCTCCGATGCGCGGCCGGTGCCGTCGTCGATCTTCAGCGTCACGCCCAGCCCGGCTTCGGGGATGATCGCCGCGTAATAGGCCTCGGCGCCGGTCTTGGTGGCGGTGCGGTTCTTCGCAGCACGCATGAGGATAACGTCCGAACGCCCTGTTCCGGATACCAGATCCGGATGAGCGATCATCGCGCGCACCAGCCGCCGCATGGCCTCGGCGCGCGGGGCGGCGAGGGCGCTGGGGTCGGCATATTTCGCCAGCGCGCGGGCGAAGGCAGCGAGCGGCAGTGCGAAATTGGGGGCGGCACAACCGTCGATCCCGAAGGGCAGCTCGTCCACGCCCGCAAGTTCCTTCAGCGCCGTCTCCACCGCCTGCTGCACCGGGTGGTGGTGGTGCTCATAGCCCTTGGTCGCGATGTCCCAATGCCGCGCCACGGTGAGGAAGCCGGTGTGCTTGCCGGAGCAGTTGTTGTGCAGCCGCGTGGGCTTCTCGCCGCGCTTCACCATCGCCTCCCACGCCGGCTCGTAGCGCACGGGATGCGCGCCGCAGGCGAGGTCGTCCACCGTGCAGCCAATTCGCTCCAGCCACGCGGCGACGCGGGTCGTGTGCATCGGCTCGCCGGAGTGCGAGGCGCAGGCTATCGCCAACTCTTCGGTCGAAAGGCCGAAGGCATCCGCCGCGCCCGATTCGACCAGCGGCAGCGCCTGCACCATCTTGAGCGACGAGCGCGGATAGACGGGCGTCTCGATATCGCCCAGCGAGAAGACGATGCGGCCGGACGAATCCGCAATGGCGATGGCGCCGCGATGGACGCTTTCCACCAGATCGCCGCGGGTGATCTCGACGAGAATGGGATTTTGCATCCCGGAGATATAGCATCCGGACGGGGTGCACGGAAAAGGGCGCATGAAGGGTTATTTCGCGGCGGGCGTGGACGGGATTTCCAAGCCGATGAATCTGGGCAATCTCCTGCGCATTGCCCATGCGTTCGGCGCAAGTTTCTTTTTCACCATCGACGGCAAGGTGAAACTCAGCGACGCGATGTCGGATACCTCCAACGCCGATGGCCGGCTGCCGTTCTATCAATACCGTTCGCAGGAGGAGTTCCGCCTGCCGCAAGGCTGCCGGCTGGTGGGCGTGGAGATCACGGACGACGCCGTCGAGCTGCCGCGCTTCAAGCATCCGGCGCAAGCGGCCTATGTGTTCGGCGCGGAGCGGATGTCGATCTCGCCGGAGACGCTGAAGCGCTGCGAATTCGTCGTGAAGATCCCGACGCGGTTCTCCATCAATGTCGGCATGGCAGGCGCCATCGTGATGTATGACCGCCTCATCAGCCTCGGCGGCTATCCCGGCCGCCCCATCCGCCCCGGAGGCCCTGCGGAGTTGCCGCCGCCCCACACCTGGGGCGCACCGGTCATGCGGAAGAAGTAAGAGGGCACGCCACCCCATCCACGCGTCATGGCCCGCTTCATGCGGGCCATCCATTTTCTTTTTTCGCGGTGGGAAGAAAATTGGATGGGCCGGACAAGCCGGGCCATGACGCATCGGGGTAGTGGTGAAAGGTGGAGCGCACGCCGCCCGGCACATACATCCTCAGTGCCTCCGCGTGAAATAACGCTCTATCCGCCGGCGTCCCTGCATGAAGGATCGTGAAGCGATGCGTTATTTGTGGTCACGGCGCACATAGCCTGCCTTGGCATAGATCGCGTCGATGGCGGCCATGTTGCCGACGGCGTCCACGCCGCCCGTCAAAGGTGTGGCGCCACGCAGCAATATGTCGCCGACGGCGGCGAGCTGCGCCGCATAGGTCGCGGGACCTTCCGGCTTCTCCTCGCGGGTTTTGCCGTCGACCGTCACCTTGAAGCTGAAGCCGTATTGCGGCGCGAGGAAGTTCACGATCTCCAACGTGCCGCGTTCGCCTTTGAGCGTCAGCGCGGCGGCGAAGCGTTCGGGGATCATCGAGCAGGCGATGCGGCCGGTGACGCCGCCCGCGAACCGCATCTCGGCTTTGGTGACGGCATCGACGCCGTGCCGGATGGTGCAGTCCGCCGAGAGGATTTCCGGTTCTGTGCCGACCAGCGAGCGCACCGCGTGCAGCGGGTAGCAGCCCATGTCCATCAGCGCGCCGCCGCCGACGGGCGCGCTCCAGCGCAGTTCGCCATCGGCATAGGGGAACGGGAACTGGAACATCGCCTCGGCATCTTGCAGTGCACCAAGCTCGCCGGAGCGGGCGATCTCCACCGCGCGGCGCATTACAACATGGTAACGATAGTGGAAAGCCTCGATCAGCGGCAGTTTCGCGCGCTCCGCCGCGGCCACCATCGCGCGCGCTTCGGTCGCATCCAGACTGAACGGCTTCTCGCAGAGCACGGGCTTCCCCGCCTCCAGCGCGGCCAGCGTCCACTCGATATGCGCGGCAGGCGGAAGGGGGTTGTAAACAAGGTCAACTTCGGGATGGGTGACCAGCGCCGCGTAATCCGACACCACATGCGGGATGCCGTGTTCCTTCGCATAGGCCTCGGCGCGGGCCTTGTCGCGCGCGGCCACAGCCACCACTTCGAACTCGGGATTGTCGTGAGCCGGCTTTATAATCGCGGCCGGCGCGATCTTCGCCGCGCCCAGTATTCCCACACGAATTCGGGACATTCCGGCTCCTTCCATACCCACCACCCGTATGATACGCAAAGCCCACCATGACCACCACACCCGCAATCAGCATCTCCCATCTTCGCAAGGTCTATAGCGGCGGCACCGTCGCGGTGGACGATCTCGACATGAAGATCGAGGCGGGAGATTTCTTCGGCTTCCTCGGCCCCAACGGCGCGGGCAAGTCCACGACCATCCATTGCATCACGGGCATCGCCAAGCCGACCTCCGGCAAGATCGAGATCTTCGGCATCGACGCGGTGAAGGATTATCGCGAGGCGCGCCGGCTGATCGGGTTGTGCCCGCAGGAGTTCAACGTCGACACCTTCGCCACCGTCACGCAGATCATCGAATGGATGGCCGGCTATTTCGGATTGCGCGCCGCCCAGCGCAAGGCGCGCACCGACATGCTGATCGAACGCTTCGATCTCACGTCGCACGCCAAGAAACAGTTCCGCGAATTGTCCGGCGGATTGAAGCGCCGCGTCATCCTGGCCCGCGCGCTGGTGCATGATCCGAAGCTCGTGATCCTCGACGAGCCGACGGCGGGCGTGGACGTGGAGCTGCGCCTCGATCTGTGGCGCTACCTTCAAGAGCTGAACAAGGAGGGCAAGACCATCCTGCTCACCTCGCATTACCTGGAAGAGATCGAGCGGCTCACCCGCACCATCGCCATCATCGCCGGCGGCAAGATCGTGCGCGAAGGGCCCAAAGCGGAGTTCCTGACGGGGCAGGGGCTGGAGACGGCCTATCTCACCGCCACGGGCGCTTCGGCCGAACACATCGCCGCCATGGGTGCAGCATGAGGGGTGCAGCATGAGCGACGAGACCAAAGAGCTTCCCGTCATGGTGCCGATGAAGCCCATGACCATCAACTGGATCGGGCTGTGGACTATCATCCGCCGCGAATGGTCGCGCGTGATGCGCGTGCCGATCCAGGCCTTCCTGGCGCCGTGGATTTCGGCGCTGCTCTTCATCTTCATCTTCGGTTACGTGGTGGGCGGGCGTATGCCGGCCACGCAGGGGCACAAATACATCCAGTTCGTGCTGCCCGGCGTGCTGATGCTCAATGTCGTCAACGCCGCCTTCCTGCAATCCACCTCGCAGATCTATTTCCAGCGCTTCCTGCGTTACATCGAGGAGACGCTCGTCTCGCCGCTCTCCTATGTCGAGATGATCGTGGGCTCCATCGCCATGACGATCGTGCGCGCGGTGGTGACATCGCTGGGCATCCTCGTGATCGGCCTGTTGTTCGGCGCGACACAGGTGAGCAACATCGCGGAGTTCCTGTTCTGGATCATCGGCGTGGCCGTGATCTTCGGGTTGCTCGGTATCATCGTGGGGCTGTGGGCGAAGAACTTCGAGCAGCTCACCATGCTCAACGTGTTCTTCATCACGCCGCTCTCGATGGTGGGCGGCGTGTTCAACACCGTCTCCATGCTACCCGGCTGGCTCAAATGGATCGCCTGGGCCAACCCGTTCTTCTATTTCGTGAACGGCTTGCGCCATTCCATGATCGGCTTTGCGGACGGCGCCGATGTCGTGCCCATCGGCGTGGGCGTGACGCTGGGGTTGATGGTGGTGATGGGCCTGACGGTGTGGCGCCTGTTCTCGGTCGGTTACGGCCTCAGGGAGTAGGAGCGATGCGCATCTGGCTTGCGGCATTGTTGATCGGTGCGGTTGCGACGTCCGCGTCGGCGGATCCCGAGACCTATCACAGCCTCAAATACGACATCTCCAAGCGCGCCGATTGCAAGCACAGCGAATTGCGCACGACGACGGCGTATCGCTGCGAGAAAGACCAGTCGCTCTGGTATTTCACCAAAGAGAAAAATCCCGCCCATCCCGCCGTGATCAAGCGCTTCTTCGTCAGCACGCCGGACGGCGGCGTGGTCCGCGAGCAGGTGTGGTCCGCCGATCCGCAAGCGCCAGCCTTCCAGAAGTGGCGCAAGACGGTGGAAGCGCTGGAAGCCGGCAAATAGGAGTTTCGCGATGGCCAAACGCAATGCCACCTGCGCGGTGATCGGCGCGGGGGATTATATCGGCTCGGCCATCGCCAAACGTTTCGCGGCGGAAGGCTACACCATCTTCGCCGGCCGCCGCACGGCGGATAAGCTCGAGACACTCAAGCAGGAGATCGAGGCCAAAGGCGGCACCTGTTTCGCGCGCGGCATGGATGCGCGCAAAGAGGAAAGCATCACGGCGTTCCTCGCCGAGGCCAATGCGCAGGCGCCGCTGGAGGTGTGCATCTTCAATGCCGGCGCCAATGTGAACTTCCCACTGCTGGAGACAACCGAGCGCGTCTTCCGCAAAGTGTGGGAGATGGCGTGCTACGGCGGCTTCCTCACCGGTCGCGAGGCAGCGCGGCTGATGCTGCCGCATGGCAAGGGCACCATCCTCTTCACCGGCGCGACCGCCTCGATGCGCGGCGGCGTGGGCTATGCGGCCTTCGCCTCCGCCAAGTTCGGCTTGCGCGCGGTGGCGCAGAGCATGGCGCGGGAATTGGGGCCGAAGAACATCCATGTCGCCCATCTCGTCATCGATGCCGGCGTCGATACGGAATTCGTGCGCGAACGCATCCGCGCGCGGGGCGGCGATCCGAATACGCTTCCGGAGGACACGCTGATGGAACCGCACTCGATAGCGGACGCCTATTGGCACCTGCACAGCCAGTCGCGCGATGGCTGGACGCACGAACTCGACATTCGTCCTTACGCGGAGACCTGGTGATGACACCCGAATTCCTCTTCGACTTCGGCAGCCCCAATGCCTATTTCGCGCACAAGGTGATCCCTGGGATCGAGGCGCGCACCGGCGTGAAGTTCGACTACATACCGGTGCTGCTGGGCGGCATCTTCAAGCTCACCAACAACAAGCCGCCGATGCTCGCCTTCGGCCCCGTCAAGGGCAAGATGGAGTACGAGATGCTGGAAACCCGCCGCTTCATCGCGCGGCACAGCCTCGACAAGTTCCAGATGAACCCCAACTTCCCCGTCAACACGCTGGCCCTCATGCGCATGGCCGTGGCAGCAAAGTCTTTCGGCATGCTCCCCGCTTACGTCGACGCCGCCTTCCACCACATGTGGGAAGCGCCGAAAAAGATGGACGATCCGGACGTGATCCGCACGGCACTCCTCGAGTCCGGCCTCGACGCCGACCGCCTCATCGCCGCCGCCCGGACTGCGGAGGTCAAGCAGGCCCTGATGAACAACACCGACGCCGCCGTCGCGCGCGGCACCTTCGGCATCCCGACGTTCTTCGTGGGCAGTGAGATTTACTTCGGCAAGAACACGCTCGTCGAAGTCGAAGCGGAGATCGTCCGGGCGAAGTAGCCGGATTCACGCAGAGGCGCAGAGCCGCAGAGGAGTGTGCAAACCTCTAAAATCGTCATGGCCGGGCTTGTCCCGGCCACCCATACCCTCAGTTTCACCGGACAGACTCTGGAATATGGGTGGCCGCCACAAGGGCGGCCATGACGGTGGTGGGAGTGGAGCGAAGACGGCACCACGAACTCACTCCTCTGCGGCTCTGCGCCTCTGCGTGAATCCAACCCCTCTCTCCCCAAACTCCAGCCCTTCCGGCCGAATCACATGGGTTAACTCCCACCCGCAGCCTTTCGCCTTGCTAAGGCCCGAATTCTCTTGCAGAAATCGCGCTTCGCCGCCCCCGGAAGGACGATCCATGCGAATTTTCGCCACGAGCCTCGCCATTGCCCTGATTTCCGCCCCCGCCTGGGCCGCGCCGGACACCACGCAGGTGCTGGGCAGCTTCCAGACCTGGGCCGCCTATTCGGCCGGATCGGGCGAGCAGAAGGTCTGCTACGCGATGGCCTCGCCGAAAGCCTCCGTGCCGAAGAAGAAGCGCGACAAGAACTATTTCATGATCTCCGACTGGCCGAACCGCCCGGACAAGGCCAAGGGCGAGATCGAGATCTGGCCGGGCTACAAATACAAGGAAGACAGCAAGGTCACGCTGCAGGTCGGCGCCGCCAAGTTCACCCTGTTCGCCAAGAACGACGGCGACAACGGCACCGCCTGGGTGAAGGACTTGCCGGACGAGCAGCCCATCATCAACGCGATGCGCGCGGGCAGCACGGTCGTCGTTACCGGCATCTCCTCGCGTGGCACCACCATCAAGGACACCTTCCCGCTCGCCGGCCTGCCGGATGCGCTGCAGAAGGCGCATGATGCCTGCGGGCTATGACGAACCTGATCGGTCTTTCGCCTGACGAACTCCGCGCCGCGCTCATCGAAGCCGGCGTGGCGGAGAAAGCCGCCGCCATGCGCGTGCGCCAGTTGTGGAACTGGATCTACGTCCACGGCGCGCGCGATTTCGCGGCGATGACCAACCTGGCGAAAGACTTCCGCGCGCTGCTGAGCGAGCGGTTTACTTTGGCGCGGCCCGAAGTCGTCACCGAGCAAATCTCCGAAGACGGCACGCGCAAATGGCTGCTGCGCTGTGGCCCGGGCATCGAGTTCGAGACCGTGTTCATTCCGGAGCCGGGACGCGGCACGTTGTGTGTCTCCAGCCAAGTCGGCTGCACGCTCAATTGCCGCTTCTGCCACACCGGCACGCAAAAGCTGGTGCGCAATCTCACGCCCGCCGAAATCGTGGGCCAGGTGATGATCGCCCGCGACGCGCTGGGCGATTGGCCGTCCACCGCGCCCGGCCGCCGCCTCACCAATGTGGTGATGATGGGCATGGGCGAACCGCTCTACAATTTCGACCATGTGAAGGCCGCCATCGCCCTCATCGCGGATGGCGACGGCCTCGCTTTGTCGAAACGCCGAGTCACGCTGTCCACCGCCGGCGTCGTGCCGATGATCAAGCGGGCCGGCGACGAGATCGGCTCGAGCCTCGCCATCTCGCTCCACGCCGCGCGCGACGAAGTGCGCGATGTGATCGTGCCGCTCAACAAGAAATACAAGATCGCCGAGCTGCTGCAGGCCTGCCGCGATTACCCCGGCGTCTCCAACTCCCGCCGCATCACCTTCGAATACGTGATGCTGAAAGGCATCAACGACTCCCTGGCCGACGCGCGCGAACTGGTGAAAGTGATCCGCGGCATCCCCGCCAAGATCAACCTCATCCCGTTCAATCCCTGGCCCGGCGCGCCGTATGAATGCAGCGACTGGGACCAGATCGAAAAATTCGCCGAAATCGTCAACCGCGCGGGTTACGCTAGCCCGGTCCGCACGCCGCGCGGCCGCGACATCATGGCCGCGTGCGGGCAACTAAAGAGCGAGAGCGTGAAGGCGCGTGCGGGGGAGCGGATGGGCCAGCTCGAAAGCACCGCGCTGCAGCGGATGGCCGGATAGCTCACATATGGGATTTCGGGGCCGATTTTTTTCCCCCGCTTTCTGTGCAGATCAAGGCGAAAGAATTGTCGAATATCGGATCGGGATCTGGCATCAGCTCCGCCATCGTGTTCGTGCTGTCGGTACGCCACTCAACACTGAAACTGGCTCCAAAATCCGATGAGTTTTGCCAACTCGCCGGAATCGTGATCCAGTATCTTTGCTGTCCTTGCCATTCCACTTTTGCCGTCGCGATGACATCCGCGCAATTGGTTCCCACGACGCAAATTCGAAATTCCACATAGCTGCCGGCCTGTGCTTGTGTAAATTGCAAAAAGGTTACCGCGAATTTGATCTGCCAGTTTCCACCGTTGGAGTAGCTGGCGTAGGCGAAGTTCACCGTGTGCCAATTGGGATTGTTGGTCTGAAAGGGGGGCGCCGTTTGCGACTGTTCGATAGTAACGTTTCCCGGACACATGGTGGTGGCGCAAGCATTGCTGGCGAGAAAAATCGTGGCAACAACCGCGGTTGAAATGATGTTGGACATGCTATCCCCCCTTGCTCCAAAACATTTGGAAGCTATATTCCGCAATACTATCGCGTCCTAAAGAAGGTTTGCAATTTCTTTTGCCCTTCATCTTCAGAGGAACGCTGCGATTGCTGCCAATACACCGCATGGCTTTGCCGGGACTGGGGGCGTCTTACGAGTACTTCGACTGGGAGCAGATCGAGAAATTCGCCGAAATCGTCAACCGCGCGGGCTACGCCAGTCCCGTGCGCACGCCCCGCGGCCGCGACATCATGGCGGCGTGCGGTCAGCTCAAAAGCGAAAGCATCAAGCAACGCGCCAGTGAGCGCATGGCGGAGCTGCGCAGCGCCGAACTGGCGCGGATGCCGGGCTAGTACCCACCGCACTGTTCCGCACTGCATCTCATCACACCACACCGGTGTCATGGCCCGCGAATGCGGGCCACCCAGTTGGGTTCTGCACACTCCCGCCCAACCAAAACTGCGTCATGGCCCGGCTTGTCCGGGCCATCCAATTTCTTTCTGCTGGAAAAGGAAGATGGATCACCCGGACAAGCCGGGTGATGACGCTTGATTGGGGAAAGCGGAGCAGGCGTCACCTGGGTGGCCCGCAGTCGCGGGCCATGACACTTATAGAGTAACGCTCACCGCTTCGTCTTCTTCGCTTTTGCCATCCGCACACCCGGCTGATCGCGGTTGGTGAATTCGATGCCTGCGTCTTCGAGCGCGCGTTGAAGCGCGGCGAGGGTGGCGCGGATGGGCTTGCGATTCTCCAACTCGAAGTCGGCGATGGCGCGGGCGGAGACGCCGGACGCGTCCGCCAGATCGTGTTGGGACATCTTCAGCATGGCGCGCGCGCCACGGCATTGAGCAGCAGAGAACGGCATTGCAACCTTGCAAAATTATTGCTATGTTTGTTTGATCGTTCGATTCAGGCAACCTTGCCAGAATTGTGCATAGTATGAGGAACCACCATGGCCAACAAGCGCCGTGCGAAGGCGGCTGCGCGCCCGGCTGTCCGGCAGCAGATGCTCGAACTGGTGGATTCGCTGGAGACGCAGCTTCGCGTGGCCTCGCATCTCACTTTCGTGCTCTGCATGATCGATCCGCGCCCCAACGAGGAGTTCGACGCGGTCATCTATCAGGCGATGGAAATCCACGACCGCCTCGAAACGGCGACGGCCCTTCAACGCCGTTTGTTCCGGCTCGCGCAAGCCTCACAAAGCACTTGATTTTGTTCCTGTTTTGTGCCAACATCTCGAGCCGATTATGCACATACTGCACACACTTGGAGAAGTTCGATTAGCGCCATTCGGCAAATAGGAGTGCCATGAACCGCAAGATTGCAGCTTTCATGATGGTTGCCATTTGGAGCAATCCAGCCTCTGCCGCAGATGTCGATTGGAAGTTTTATGGCGGCGCGTCTACCACGTATTCTGGCCCTGCGTACTGTTTCTATGACGAACGCGGCATAGTACGCGAATCCAACGGTTTCATCCGAGTCTGGACAAAGTGCCTCCTGCAAAAGAATCTGGATGCGCCGCTTGCTGGAAATCAAAAAGAGCGAGCCGTTATCGACATGACTGCATCAAGAATTGCTCACTATTACATGCCACCTATCACGAAGGTGGAGCGTATGAATTTTGACCAGATAATGCAGGTAGATACCGACGAAGCAATTGCCGACGTTGTAAGGTTAGACCCACCCGCCCAGATTTTCTATGAACTCGATTGTGGTCAACGCAAGTTGCGCGAGCTAAGCATTATTTTGGAATCGTCCTCAACGGATTCTCCGGCTAGTTGGAGGAATGTACCGCCAGAGAGTAACGGCGCTGCTCTGATGACGCTTGTCTGCCGTTAGCGGGTCACTATGATCAAGATATTGCCCTCCCGAACCACAACACCTTGAATTCCGTTCACCCACCCCGCTCCCCGGGGGTTGGGGGTAGGGTGACTCGGTGAAAACAACGATCAAAATGCTGCGGATCGGCGAAACTCATCTACCGTATCTTGCAGCACCTCGAACGAGGATACCCGCGTGACCGACCTGTCCAACAAGATCGCTCTCGTCACCGGAGGCTCGCGCGGGCTGGGCCGCGAGATGGTGCTGGCGTTTGCCGCCGCCGGTGCGGATGTCGTGATCGCGAGCCGTAAGCTCGAGGCCTGTGAAGAGGTCGCGCGCGAGGTGGAGAAACTCGGCCGCCGCGCGTTGCCGGTCGCGGCGCATGTCGGCCGGTGGGAGGAAAATGACGTGCTCGCGGCTGCCGCTTTCGCGCAGTTCGGGCGGGTCGATATTCTCGTCAACAATGCGGGGATGTCACCGCTGGCGCCGTCGCTGAGCGACACGAGCGAGGCGCTGTTCGACAAGGTGATCGATGTGAACTTCAAGGGGCCGTTCCGGCTTTCGGTTCTCATCGGCGAGAAGATGGTGCAGGGCGCGGGGGGCGCGATCATCAATCTCTCTTCCACCGCGGCGTTCAAGCCGGAGCCGCATACCGTTCCTTATTCCGGCGCCAAGGCGGCGCTGAATGCGATGACGGTGGCGCTGGCGAAGGCCTTCGCGCCCAAGGTGCGGGTGAACTGCATCGCGCCGGGGCCGTTCCTCACCGATGTCTCCACCGCGTGGCGGGACAACAAGGCCTATCAGAACGCGCTGGGGCTGAAGCGGTTCGGCGAGCCGCGCGAGATCGTGGGCACGGCGTTGTATCTGGCGAGCGATGCGTCGAGCTATGTCACCGGTCAGGTGATCCGCGTGGACGGAGGAACCTGGGGATGACGCGCCCAGGCAATCGCGTCTTCCAGCCGGTCATTGCCCCAGAAGAGTTCATCGCCCACCGTGAAACTCGGCGCGCCGAAAATGCCGCGCGCGATAGCTTCGCCGGTTTGCGCTTTCAGCCGCACCTTGATCTCCGCGCTCGCGGGATCGGCGGTCGTGCCGAGATCGGTGAGGATCGCGGCCAGCACGCCATCGTCGGAGATGTCTTTCCCCTCCGCGAAATTGGCGCGGTAGACGCGGCGGCTGAATTCAGGGACCAACGCGTCGGGCAGCGCCAGCGCCAAGCGCGCCGCTTTCAGCCCGTTCTGCGGAAAGCGAATCGGCGGCAGCGTGAGCGGCAGGCCCTCGCGGGCGCAGATGCGCTCCAGGTCGCGCCACATATAGGCGCCTTTGACGGGATAGAGATTGAAGGGCGAATCACTCCAGCCCTGCGCCGCGAAAATCGGTCCCAGCAGGAACGGCCGCCAGCGAACCGCCACGCCGGCCGCATCCGCCAGCCGCTCCAGGCGCAGGGCGGCGGGGTAGGAATAGGTGCTGGCGAATTCGTACCAGAATTCGAGAACAGGCTGCGGCATCGGCTTCATATTGCCTCCGGGCGGCGCATACCTATAGTCCGCTTCGCTGTCGCGGGAGAAGACCTTGGCAAAGCGTGATGTGAAGAAAGTGGTGCTGGCCTATTCGGGCGGGTTGGACACCTCGGTGATCCTCAAATGGCTGCAGACGGAATATGGCGCGGAGGTCGTAACCTTCACCGCCGATCTGGGCCAGGGCGGCGAGATCGAACCGGCGCGCAAGAAGGCGCTGCTGCTGGGCATCAAGCCGGAGAACATCTTCGTGGAGGATGTGCGCGAGGAATTCGTGCGCGATTACGTGTTCCCCATGTTCCGAGCCAACGCGCTGTATGAGGGCGTGTATCTGCTGGGCACCTCCATCGCGCGGCCGCTGATCGCCAAGAAGCAGATCGAGATCGCCGACAGACTGGGCGCCGACGCCGTCTCCCACGGCGCCACCGGCAAGGGCAACGACCAAGTGCGCTTCGAGCTCGGCTATTACGCGCTGCGCCCGGACATCAAGATCATCGCACCGTGGCGCGAATGGGATCTCACCAGCCGCACGAAGCTGATCGAGTTCGCCGAGGCGCACCAGATCCCAATCCCGCGCGACAAGCGGGGCGACGCGCCGTTCTCGGTGGACGCGAATTTGCTGCACTCGTCGTCGGAAGGAAAAGTGCTGGAGGATCCGGCCGTGGAGCCGGAAAGCATCGTCTTCCAGCGCACCATCTCGCCGGAGGAAGCGCCGGACAAGGCGACGGTTATCGAGGTCGGCTTCGAGAAGGGCGATGCGGTGTCGATCGACGGCAAGGCGCTGTCGCCCGCCCCGCTGCTCGCCGCGCTCAACACGCTGGGGCACGACAACGGCATCGGCCGCATCGATCTCGTCGAGAACCGCTTCGTGGGCATGAAGTCCCGCGGCGTGTACGAAACGCCGGGCGGCACGATCCTGCTGGCGGCGCATCGCGCGATGGAGTCCATCACGCTCGACCGCGGCGCCGCGCATCTGAAAGACGACCTGATGCCGCGCTATGCGGAGCTGATCTATAACGGCTTCTGGTTCGCGCCGGAGCGGGAGATGCTGCAAGCCGCCATCGACAAGAGCCAGGAATTCGTCAGCGGCACGGTGCGGCTGAAGCTCTACAAGGGCAACGTCATCGTCATCGGGCGGGAGTCGCCGTACTCGCTCTACTCGCAAGACCTCGTCACCTTCGAGGACGACAAAGGCGCCTACGACCAGAAGGACGCCCAAGGCTTCATCAAGCTCAACGCCCTGCGGCTCAGGACGCTGGCGATGCGCAAGCGGCGCGGGAAGGGCTGAGCGATGCGCGCCGGCCGGCTCACCCTCTTCGCGATTGCGCTGGCCGCTCCCGCGCTCGCGGCCGCGGGGTTGAATCTCGACGAGCTTGCCGGCGTCTACAAATACCAGTTCGACAACGGATTGGTGGATGGCACGAAATTCCGCTCCGAAGACGTGTTGGAGATCGTGAAGCTGTCGCCGGACAAAGCCTATATCCGGGCCGATCTCCAGTTCTACAATGGCCATACCTGCACCATCTCCGGCATCGCGCATGTGGAAGGCGACAAGCTCGTCTATCGTGCGAAAGATGCGGATATGAAGGGTTGTGTGCTCACCCTGTCGCGCAAAGGCAAACAGATCGTCTTCGGCGACGAGACTGGCGCCTGCAAGGAGGTCACTTGCGGCGTGCGCGGTTCATATGATGGCGACGGCTTCGACGTCGCGAGCCGACGGCCTATCCGCTACATGAAGCGCTTGCTGGCGTCGCGGCAATTCGCCGATGCGCAAAAAGAGGAGCAGCTCGCGCGATAGCGGAGCTGATGGCCATGGCGGATAACGCGCAGCAGATCGAATATTGGAACGGCGATGTCGGCGCGCGGTGGGCGCGGTTGCAGGAGACGATGGATGCGAGCCTGGCCGCGATCTCGGGCAGGCTGTTCGCCTTCGCCGCGGTGAAGCCGGGCGAGGTGGTGCTGGATGTCGGCTGCGGCTGCGGCACGACCTCGCTGGAGCTGGCTCGCGCGGGCGCGAAGGTCGATGGCGCGGACATCTCCGTGCCGATGCTGACGGTGGCGCGGGCGCGCGCGAAGGCGGCCGCGCTGGATATCGATTTCGTCGAGGCGGATGCGTCGTCGTTCGATTTCCCGCCGGACTACGATCTGATCTTTTCGCGGTTCGGCGTGATGTTCTTCGATGCGCCGCAGATGGCCTTCGCCAATCTGCGCAAGGCGCTGGCGCCGGGTGGTCGCATCGCTTTCGTCTGCTGGCGCAGTGCCAAGGAGAATGACTGGGCGCGGGTGCCGATGGAGGCGGCGAAGGATCTGGTGCCGCCGCAGCCGCCGGCGGATCCGCATGCACCGGGGCCGTTCGCCTTCGCCGACAATGTTCGCCTCGCGGTGATCCTGACCGAGGCGGGCTTCGACACCGTCAGCATCGAGAAGCTCGACAGCACCATGTATATGGGCGCCGATCTCGACGCGGCCGCGGAGCAGGCGCTCTCCATCGGCCCACTTGCCCGCGCTGCCACCGGTCTGGACGAGACAGCACGCGACGGCATCCGCAAGGTCGTTCGCGACGCGCTGGCGCCCTACGAAACGCCGGACGGTATTACGCCGGCCGCGGCGTGCTGGCTGGTGAGCGCGAGCTAGTCGCCGCTGTCGTCGCCGCCGGTATCGTCTTTTTTCTTGCGGGGATGTTTGGTGCCCGGCGGATCGTCTTTCAGCACGCTGGAGCGCATCCAGCCTTTGATCGCTCCGTCCTGCACCTCGGCCCATTTGTCGGAGATGAGGACCATCTGCACCTGCGCGCCCTTGGGTTCCTTCTTCAGGGTCTCCGACGCATAGGACGGTTCCTTGCGAAGAACCGAATTGTCGCGGTGAACGTATTTGGTGCCGTTGGCTTTCGTCGCCGCCGCGATCACCGAAGCGCCCGCCGCTTCGCCGCGATGGCTGTAGGTCCGCTTCGGAGAAGTGGATTCCGTCGACACAGGTTGAGAGCTTGGTGGCACCGCCGGTGTCGTGTCGGCGTCGCCGGAGAGCACGTCGTCGCCATTGTCGGCTGCCGCGACATGGGCAACAGGCGCGACCGGCGCCGTCGCGCGACCGGCCCAGAATCCGCCACCGGCCAGCAGCACGGCGGCCAATGCAGCGCCCAGCGAAAGCCCGGTCTTGCCGCGAAAGAACGCGAGAAGCGATTGCAGTCCACTACCCATTATTTGTCCCCTCATTATGAGGACATCTTTAGCGGGCAGTATCCTAAAGTAAAGGCGAGCCTACACGCAGAAAGTGCGGGTCAGACGTCCAGCGCGGCGTTGAGCGCGTTTTCCTGGATGAAGTCGCGGCGCGGTTCCACCACTTCGCCCATCAGCTTGGCGAAGAGATCGTCGGCCTGGTCGGCATGCTCGACCTTCACACGCAGCAGCGTGCGGGCGTTCTCGTCCAGCGTGGTCTCGAACAGCTGCTCGGCATTCATCTCGCCCAGGCCCTTGTAGCGTTGCAGCGCCAGGCCCTTGCGGCCCCAGTCGAAGATGGCGTCGAGCAGTTGCGAGGGCGAGCGGACTTCGATCTCCTCGTCCTTACGGCGGATCTTGCCCACGTCGAGATAGGTAGCGCGCAGATCGGCCGACATGCGGTCGAGCTTGCGGGCGTCGGTGCTGGCGATGAGCTGGCCGTCGATGGCCACCGCCTCGCGCACGCCGCGCACTTCGCGCCAGAACTTCAAGCCGCCGTCTGACGTCGGCTCGCCATGCCAGCCGCGCTCGGTCTCGTCGCTCAACTGGTCGAGGCGGTGGGCGATCAACGTCGCGGCAGCAGTCGCCTTGTCCCTGTCGTTGAGCACATCGGGATTGAGCGCACCGGCGATGGCCGCCTGTTGCAGCAGGAAGCGGGGATAATGCGGCGGGAAACCGTCCAGCGCCGCGCGGGCGGCGCGCGCTTTCTCGACGACAGCATCGAGGTCGGCGCCCGTGAGCTTCTCGCCGGAATGCAGCGTGAAGACGGTCGCGGCCGAGCCTTCGCTGACGAGATAGTCCTGGAACTCCCGCTCGTCCTTCAGATAGCGCTCGCTCTTGCCACGCGTGGCTTTGTAGAGCGGCGGCTGGGCGATGTAGATGTGGCCGCGCTCGATGAGCGCCGGCATCTGGCGGAAGAAGAAGGTGAGCAGCAGGGTCCGGATATGCGCGCCGTCCACGTCGGCATCGGTCATGATGATGATCTTGTGGTAGCGCAGCTTGTCCGGATTGAAATCCTCCGCGCCAATGCCGGTGCCGAGCGCGGTGATGAGCGTCACGATCTCCGTGCTGGAGAGCATCTTGTCGAAACGGGCGCGCTCGACATTCAGCACCTTGCCGCGCAACGGCAGGACGGCCTGGTTGTCGCGGTTGCGGCCCTGCTTGGCGCTGCCGCCGGCCGAATTGCCCTCGACAATGAAGATCTCGCATTTGGCGGGATCGCGCTCCTGGCAATCGGCGAGCTTGCCGGGCAGCGACGCGCCGTCGAGCACGCCCTTGCGGCGCGTCAGCTCGCGGGCCTTGCGCGCGGCTTCGCGGGCGAGGGCCGCTTCCACCACCTTGCCGACGACGGATTTGGCGTCGGCGGGATGTTCTTCCAGCCAGTGGCCGAGCTGCTCGATCACGATGCCCTCGACGACAGGGCGCACTTCGGAGGAGACCAGCTTGTCCTTGGTCTGCGAGGAGAACTTCGGGTCGGGCACTTTCACGGAAAGCACGCAGGTCAGGCCCTCGCGGCAATCCTCGCCGGTCAGCGCGACCTTGTCTTTCTTCTGCGACGGCATCTCGTCGGCATATTTCGTCACCACGCGGGTCAGCGCGGCGCGGAAGCCGGCCAGATGCGTGCCGCCATCCTTCTGCGGGATGTTGTTGGTGAAGCAGAGCATGTTCTCGTGGTACGAATCGTTCCAGATCAGCGCCACTTCCACCGTGATGTTGTCGCGCTCGGCGGACAGCATGATGGGCGCGGAGATCAACCCGCTCTTGGCGCGGTCGAGATAGCGCACGAAGGCTTCGAGGCCGCCTTCGTAATGCAGCGTGGTCTCTTTCTTCTCCACGCCGCGGTGGTCGGCCAGCACGATCGTCACGCCGGAATTGAGGAAGGCGAGTTCGCGCAGGCGATGCTCGAGCGTCGCGTAATCGAACTCGGTCTTGGTGAAGGTCTGCGTCGAGGGCAGGAAGGTCACTTCCGTGCCGCGCCTGCCATCGGCTTCGCCCACCACCACGAGCGGCGCAACCGCGTCGCCATGGCGGAAACGCATGTAGTGTTCCTTGCCGTCGCGCCAGACGCGCAGGTCCAGCCACTCGCTCAACGCGTTGACGACGGAGACGCCCACGCCATGCAACCCGCCGGAGACCTTGTAGGCGTTCTGGTTGAACTTCCCGCCCGCATGGAGCTGGGTCATGATCACTTCGGCGGCGCTGACACCTTCTTCGCTGTGGATGTCCGTCGGGATGCCGCGGCCGTTGTCGCGCACGGTGCAGGAACCGTCGGGATTGAGGATCACGTCGATGCGGTTGGCGTAACCGGCCAAGGTCTCGTCGATGGCGTTGTCGACCACCTCATGCACCATGTGGTGCAGGCCCGAGCCGTCATCGGTGTCGCCGATATACATGCCCGGCCGCTTGCGCACGGCGTCGAGGCCCTTCAGCACCTTGATGCTGTCGGCGCCGTAGTCGCTGTTGTCTGGAAGGCCTTGTGCGGAACTCATGCGGTTTGCTCTGAAAGAAGGTTGGGCCGCGACTCCGCGACCGCGAAAAGATCGGCCTGGCCGCGCAGGGGCGCGAACATCTCGATATCGGTGCCGGTCATCCAGGCCTGGGCGCCGAGCGCCAGGATTTCCTCGAACAGCGCCGCGCGGCGGACCACGTCGAGATGCGCCACGATTTCATCGAGCAGCAGGATGGGAGGACGGCCTTGCCTGATATGGGAATTCTCCCAGGCATGTGCAAGGACGATGGCGATCAGAAGCGCCTTCTGCTCGCCGGTCGAGCACTCCGCCGCGTCCGCGCGCTTGGCGGTGTGGCGGACGGAGAGATCGGAGAGATGCGGGCCGAAAGTGGTGCGTCCGGCCTCCGCATCGCGGATGCGCGCGCGGGCGAAGCGGTTGCGGAAGGCGTCCGTAACCTCCGTTACAGCTTGTGTCTCCGCCAGCAGCGCATCGGCTTCACCGGAGAGCGCGAGCAGGGCCGAAGGGAACGCTCCGGCTTCACCGCGAGCCGCCAGCGCGCCGTTCAAGCGCTCGACAGCGGCGGCGCGGGATTGGGCGAGCGCCACGCCCGCCTCGGTCATCTCGGCTTCCAATCCATCCAGCCACGCCGGATCGCGCGGGCCGTATTTGAGGAGACGCGCGCGCTCGCGCATCGCGGTTTCGTAGCGCGTGGTGTTGCGAGCGTGGATGGGCTCGAAGCCGAAGACGAGGCGGTCGAGGAAACGACGCCGTCCGCTGGCGCCTTCGATGAAGAGGCGGTCCATGGCGGGGGTGAGCCACGCCATCTGCACGATCTCGGCCATCTCGTCGGTGCCGCGCGCGGGGGCGTTGTTGAGGCGCACCTGACGGCGCTCGCCACCGTTCGGGCCGATGGTGAGGCCGGTGCCGATCTCGTAGCTCTGCGCGCCGTGCGCGACAGTCGCGGCGACGGCCCACAGCGCTTCGCTCTGGGTGGAGGGACCGCGGCGGGTGTGTTCACCCAGCTTCGCGCCGCGCAAGCCGCGTCCGGGCGAAAGCAGCGAGAGCGCGTCCAGGATGTTAGTCTTGCCGGCGCCGTTGGGGCCTGCCAGCACGACGGGGCGGCCGCTGACGGCGATCTCGCCTTGCGAATAGGAGCGGAAATTGGTCAGCAGCAGGCGGGTGACGGCCAGCTTGTGCCTCGGCGCTTGCGTTTCATCGGGATGAGAAACGTCATCCAGAGACGCGACGCCTTGCGGCGACCCGAAGGACACATGCGGGGTGTTCGTCAACCTCAAACCCGCATCGGCATGAGGACGTAAAGCGTGTGCGTGTCGCCTTCGTCCTCGATGATGGTGGGCGAGCCGGCGTCGGAGAGCAGGAAGCGGACCTGCTTGCCTTCGATCTGGCCCGTGATGTCGAGCAGATAGCGGGCGTTGAAGCCGATCTCGACACCGGCCGCGCTATAGGTGGCGCCGAGCTCTTCCACGGCCGTTCCGGAATCCGGATTGACGACCGTGAGCGTCAGCTTGTCCTTGGCGATGTTGAGCTTCACCGCGCGCGTCTTGTCGGCCGAGATGGTGGAGACGCGGTCGACGGATTGGGCGAACTCCTTGCTGTCCAGCAACAGCGCCTTGTCGTTGCCGGCAGGGATGACGCGCTGGTAGTCCGGGAAAGTGCCGTCGATCAGCTTGGAGGTCAGCTCCACGCCGTCGGACATGAACTGCACCTTGGTGTCGGATAGCGAGACTTCGATGGCGCCTTCGGCATCGTCGAGCAGGCGGCGCAGTTCGCCCACCGTCTTGCGCGGGATGATGACGCCCGGCATGTCGGTCGCGCCGTCGGGCAGGTCGAGCTCGAAGCGCGCGAGGCGGTGGCCGTCCGTCGCCACGGCGCGCAGGGTTTTCATTTTCCCCTCTTTGGCCGCGTGCAGGTAGATGCCGTTCAGGTAGAAGCGCGTCTCCTCGGTGGAGATGGCGAAGCGCGTCTTGTCGATCAGCCGCTTGAGGTCGGCGGACTCGACGCGGAATTTGTGGGGCAGGGCGCCGGCCGCCATCTGGGGGAAGTCTTCCTTCGGCAGGCAGGCCAGCTCGAAGCGCACCGCGCCGGCGGAGACCGACAGGCGGCCGCCTTCCTGCGTCAGCAGTTCAACCTGCACCTGCGCGCCCTCCGGCAGCTTGCGGACGATGTCGTAGAGCATGTGCGCCGGCGCGGTAGTGGCGCCGTTGCGGATGACGTCGGCCGGGATGGCTTCCACCACCTCGATGTCGAGATCGGTGGCGGTCAGCTTCAGCTTTCCCTTGGCCGCCTCGATCATCACGTTGGAGAGGATCGGGATCGTGTTCCGTCGCTCGACGACGCTCTGCACATGGCTGAGGGCCTTCAGGAAGGCGCCCCGTTCGACGGTGATTTTCATCGGTTTTCAGTCTGCCTCGAATGGCTCTTAAAACCCCCGTTCCGGCCGCTCTGACGTGGCCGGTAAGCACTTGATTCTCTTGAGCTTTGCGGAGGCCTTCGACTCAAGTATCGCAGTATATCAGGCAGGGGAAAAAGAGAACAGCTTTATGCGCCCGGCAAACGCCTACGGACGAACGCCGAAAGCCGCGTAATAGCTGGCGATTGCGGGGTCCGCTGCCCTGGCGGCGTCGATGTCCGCCTGGCCTTCCGCGGTGCGGCCGAGGCGGAGTTTCACGACGCCGCGCATGAAGAGCGAACTGGCCTGGCCGGGTGCTCCGGCGAGCGCCGCGTCGTAGTCGGCGAGCGCCGCGGTGTTGTTGCCCTGGCGAAAATAGACGAAGCCCCGGCTGTCGAGGATGCCGGGCGCCCCAGCGTCGATCTGGAGCGCCTTGTTGCAGGCCGCGAGCGCCTTATCCAGTTCGCGGTCGGCGACGGCCCGGGCCCAGCACTGGCCGTTGAGCCCAGCCGCGTAGTTGGGCTTGAGGACGACGGCGCGGTCGTAATCCGCGAGGGAGGCCGTGTAGTCCTGGCGGCCGAGATAAGCGACGCCGCGTTCGGCGAACACCAGATAAGATTGCGGGCTCAGCGCCAGCGCCTTGCTGAGATCCGCGATGGCCTTGTCGTAATCCTTCTTGCGCGACCAGGCCATGCCGCGATCGGCGAAGGGATGGGCGTCCGTCGTGACCATGGCGATCGCCTTGTCCTCGTCGGCGATCGCGCCGTCATAGTCGTGCTTGTAGTAATGGGCGAGGCCGCGGTCGGTGTAGAAGTTGGCGTCCGTGGGCTTCAGCGCGATGGCGCGCGAGAAGGCGGCCAGCGCCGCGTCGTAATCGCCGAAATCGATTTCGGTCTCTCCCAGATTGTATTGGTTGAGGGCGTCGTTGGGATCGATCCTGGCGGCTTGCGTGAAATCGGCCACCGCCCCGGCGAGATCGCCCTTGCGCAATTTGGCGACGCCGCGGTTCTGATAGCCGTTGGAGTCTTGCGGATTGAGCTTCAGGTTCATGTCGTAATCGGCGATGGCGAGATCGTTTTCGCCCTTGTCCAGCCGGATCGAACCGCGATTGTTGTAGGATACCGGATCGTTGGGATCGATGGCGATGGCCGCCGTCTCGTCACGTTCGGCGGTGTCGAGTTCGCCCTTGCGCTGTTCGGCGCGGCCGCGCTCGATATAGGCGCCGGTGGATTTGGGGTCCCAGGCGATGGACTGCGTGAAGTCCGCGATGGCGAGATCTTCCTTCTTCTCCATCACATAGGCGAGGCCGCGATCGTAGACGGCGTCCGCGTTGTCCTTGCTGAGCGTCATGGTCTGGTTGAAATCGGCGATGGCGGAGGGTGCGTCGCCCTTGTCGTATTCGGCGAGGCCGCGGTCGAGATAGCCATCCGAATCCCGCGGCGAGATCGCGATGGCTTTGGTGTAGTCGGCGATGGCCAGGTCGTATTGCTTTTTGTGGCGATGGGCGACGCCGCGCTCGATATAAGCTTCGCTCGCCGCGGGATCGAGGGCGATGACGGCGTCGAAATCGGCGATGGCGCCGTCGAACTGCTCCGCTTCGATGCGGGCGCGGCCACGGCCATAAAGCGCGTTCTCGTTTTTGGGCTCGAGCTGGACGGCGTGCTCGAAATCCTTCAGGCCCTCCGCGTTCTTGTTCGCGGCGAGCTCGGCGTTGCCGCGATCGGAATAGACGTCAGCCTTGCCCGGCTCGATGGAGATCGCCTTGTTGTAGTCGGCGATGGCGAGGTCTTCCTGTCCCTTGGCGTGATAGGCAAGGCCGCGATCGTAATAGGGCACCCAGTCGGCGGGCGCGATCGTCATCGCCTGATTGTACAAGGTGATCGCCGCGTCGTTGTCATTCTTGTCGGAATAAGCCAGGCCGAGCTCGACGACGTAATCCTCCTGCGAGGGCTTGAGGAGAAGGGTGGCTTTCAGATCTGCGATGGCGAGATCGGGCTTGCCGGCGTGACGCCAGGTGCGGCCGCGCTCGCCCAGCACGTCGGTATCCTTGGGATCGAGTTTCTGGGCCTGGTCGAAATCGGCGATCGCGAGATCGTATTTCCCCTGCTCGCCATAGACGAGGCCGCGATTGTACCAGGGAACGGATTCATCCTTGTTGGCGGCGATCTCCGCCGTGAAATCGGCGGCGGCCTGGTCGTCGCGATCGCTGCGGTAATAAGCAAGCCCCCGCCCGTTCAGCGCGTTGGCGTCATGGGGTGAAAGCTTGAGCACCGCATCGAAGTCCTTGATCGCGGCATCGTACTGGTCGAGGTCCAGCAGAACCTCGCCGCGCTTCTCCAGCGCCCAGCCATCGTCCGGCGCGAGGGTGATGGCGACATCGAGATCCTTCCTGGCCTGCGCAAAGTCTTTCTTCAGATAATAGGCCGCGCCACGATCCTCGTAATTCGTGGGATCGTTTTCGTTCTTGGTCATCGCGGTGGTGTAGTCGGCGATGGCGCCGTCGTAATCGTCCTTGCCGGCGCGGGCGAGGCCGCGGATCGTGTACGCTTCCGCCAGTTCGGGGCGCAGCGACAGCGCCTTGTCCGCATCCGCGATGGCGTGATCGTGATCGTCCTTATTCTCATAGGCGCGGGCGCGCTGGTAGAAATCGAGCGCATCGGAATTGTCCACCGCGATGGCAGCGGTGAATTCGATGATGGCGGGATCGTTCTGATTGAGCTGCAATTCGGCGAGGCCCAGATCGTAATGCGCCACGCCGGAGCCGGGCTCGAGCTGCACGGCTTGCGTGAAATCGCGCGCCGCGGCCTTGAAGTCCGACAAATCGTAATTGGCTTCACCGCGCAGGATGTAGCCGTCGCCGCCGCCGCCATCCTTGATGCAGGCGTCCGCGAGTGTGCGCAGCTGGGTGGGGATGGTGTTGGGATCGTTGGCCGGGATTTCCTGCTGGGCCAATTCCTGCGCCTGGGCACAGGCATGCGACGCGGGCGGCGGCCCGCTGGCCGGCCCCACAGTGCCAAGCGCAAGAACGAACAGAATGAGATTCACGGGACACCCCTGCCGTCCATGCTAGGGCGGTCGAGGTGAAGCGGGCAAGCGGCCAACGGAGTTATAGAGGGGTTGACCCGCATTTGCCGCGCCGGTGTCGTGCCGGCGCGACAGGATGCGTGTCAAAAATCACTTTTTCCGTTCGCCCCAATCAATTCGCCTTGGAGAGGACCGAGCGCAGGAAGTTGACCTCTTCCTTGAAGGCGTTGTCTTCCTCGCAGAGCGCGGCGATCCGGCGGCAGGCGTGGAGCACCGTGGTGTGGTCGCGCCCGCCGAAGCGTTTGCCGATCTCCGGCAGCGACCGCATCGTGAGCTCCCGGGCGAGATACATCGCCACCTGGCGCGGACGGGCGATGCGCCGCGCGCGGCCGGCGGACTGGAAATCGCGCAGGTCGAGTTTGTAGAACTCCGCCGTCTTGCGCTGGATGTCCTCGATGGAGGTCTTGCGCGAGGAGACGGTGCGGCTGCCCAAGGTCTGCTCGGCCACTTCGAGCGTCACCGGCTGCTTGGTGAGATCGGCATAGGTGGCGAGCTTGGTGAAGACCGCGATCAGGTCGCGCGGGCTCGCGTCTTCCAGATCGGCGATGCGTTCCAGCACGTCTTCCGGCAACGCGCCGTCGGGACGCTGGCGGGCATAATCCGCCGCGCGGGATTTGAGAATGGCGAGCCGCGTGGCGCGATCCGGCTTGTCCAGCGCGATGACGAGGCCGCCCGAGAGGCGCGAGCGCACGTCTTCGGTGAGGTTCTCCAGCGCCGCCGGCGTGCGGTCGCAGGCGATGACGAGCTTGCGGTGCAGATCGGCGAAGGCGTTCAAGGTGTGCAGGAATTCCGCGACGGTGTAGGTCGAGCGGCAGAGATGCTGCAGATCGTCGATCAAGAGGATATCGGCGGCGCGAAGCTCTTCCTTGAAGGAGAGCGTGTCCTTGCGGTTCAGCGCGCCCAGGAACTGGCGCATGAAATCCTCGGCGCCCAGGAACAGCGCGCGGCGGCCGCGACGCTTGGCTTCCAGCGCGATGCCGTTCAACAGATGCGATTTTCCGTAGCCGAAGCCGCCATGGATATAGAGCAGCGATACGTCTTCCGCTTCGCCCTGGGCCAGCGCCTTGGCGGCGCGATAGCCGAAATCGTTGGCGGGGCCAGGCACGAAATTCTCGAAGCTCTGCGCCGGATTGAGCAGGCGCTGCGACAGGCCGCGCAACGGCTTGTCCGAGGGAACGCCGGTGGGATTGCCGCCGCGCAGATAAGAGATGGAGGCAAGCTCGGAGTCCACGGCGGCAACCGGCGTCTCACGCACCACGCGGGCGCCGATCGCGGGCGCGCTCAGCACGATGGAGATAGTGGCCGGTTCGCCGCCCTCGGCGCGCAGCGCGCGGTCGATGCGGGCGGTGTACTGGTTGGCCACCCAGTTGCGGTGGAAGGGCTTGGGGGCGCCCAGCGTAATTTCGTTTCTGTCGAAGCCACACAGCACAAGGGGAGCGATCCAGGCATCGAACACGGCCTCGCCGAGCTCGCGCCTCAGGCGCTCGCGCGCCGCCGCCCAAACCGTTTCCCACTCCATGTGCGATGTCATGGCTTGCGTCATATCCCTTGCCTCTTTTTTCTCGTCCGGCTCGGTGGCCGGTTCCCCTTATTGTTCTCGTTGTCGTCTTTTCGTCGGCCGTTTCGTGCGGCGGCCTGGTCACTCAGTTCCGGTCCATGCGTCCTCTCAGTACTGCCGCCAGGGAAGGCCCGCGTGGCGCCATCCGTTGCGGCTGCTGCGATGGCCGGATGCGTCGAGGTCGCCCTCGAAGCCGCCGGCGATGTTGTAGGCGCGGGTGTATCCCGCCTGGGTGAGCGCGATGGCCGCGGACCGCGAACGGGCGCCGGAGCGGCAAAGGAAGAGGACCGGCGTGTCCTTCGCCGCGCCCGCCTCCTTGAGCGCCTCGACCGTCTTCTCCGCGAAGCCCGGATCGACGGAACCCGACGGGAAGGTCTGCCACTCGATGAAGTGGGGCGTGCGGCCCGCGGCGGCGAGGTCGGCGACGCCCACGTAATTCCATTCCGCGCTGGTGCGGACATCGACCAGCTGCGCCGAGGGATCCTGACCGAGCAGGCTCCAGGCCTCCTCGACCGTCAGGTCTCCAGCGTAGTTGGCGGGGGAATTAACCATGGTTCGTCATCCGTCCGTAAAGAAGGCAAAGGCACCGGCGCGCCTTTCGGCACACCGCGTTCGCGTCAGATAAGAATTCGATTAGAGGTTAGACTTGGTGACAGAGTCCGAGTGGTCAACAATACTTGCCAAGACTTTCGTGTTATTGTTTTTGTTCTTTGGCATTGTTGCCGCGTCCCCGCATCCAGCGCCTGGAAGATAGGCCGGAGCGCGCGCGATGCGCAAGAGGAAATCGCGAATCAAAGGTTAAAATCGTGCACGAAGTGCGCAGCGTGACAATGTGGTGAAGGCGAATAAATCGTTGTGCCGTATGCGGAAAAAAGGATTCGCTAGCGAATCAATGTCTTAACGACAGTCTTGCGAGAGTTTCGTGACAGGGGCCCGTTACGATGCGCCATGATCCGCACACGGACAAATAAAACGGGGCCGGAAACCGGCCCCGTGTTCGTCACATTGGGATTTTCGAAGAATTCGCGGAGCTTAGCCTTGAAGCTTCGAAACCCGCTTGGCGAGGCGCGAAACTTTCCGGCTGCCGGTGTTCTTGTGGATAACACCCTTGCTGACGCCGCGCATGATCTCGGGCTCGGCGGCGTGAAGGGCGGCCTGGGCGGCCTTCTTGTCGCCGGAGGAGATGGCTTCCTCAACCTTGCGGGTAAAGGTGCGGACGCGGGTGATCCGCGCGTGGTTGATGAGGGTCTTCTTGGCGATGGTCCGGGTGCGCTTCTTGGCCGAGGCGATATTGGGCATGGTCGTCCTTCAAGTCCTAAAGAGGCGGGGCGTATAGCCCGGGGTGGGGGTAGGGGTCAATTGGGTCCTAGCGGTCCTTGAATTCAGCCTTCCGCTTCTCGCTGAAGGCGGCCATGCCTTCCTTCTGGTCCTCGGTCGCGAACATCGAATGGAACACGCGCCGTTCGAAGCGCACGCCCTCGGTCAGGGTGGTCTCGAAGGCCACGTTCACGGCTTCCTTGGTCATCATGGCGATGGGAACCGATTTGGCCGCGATGGTTCCGGCGGCCTTCATAGCCTCGGCCATCAGCTCGGCCGCGGGAACCACGCGGGAGACCAGGCCCACGCGCTCGGCCTCGGCCGCGTCCATGTTGCGGCCAGTGAGGCACATCTCCATGGCCTTGGACTTGCCCACGAAGCGCGTCAGCCGCTGGGTGCCGCCGATGCCCGGCATGACGCCCAGGTTGATCTCCGGCTGGCCGAACTTGGCGGTGTCGGCCGCGATGATGAAGTCGCAGAGCATGGCGAGCTCGCAGCCGCCGCCCAGCGCATAGCCTGCGACAGCCGCGATGATGGGCTTCCTGATGGCCGCGATGCGGTCGTTCACATGAGCGAAGAAGTTGGCCTTGTACATGTCCATATAGGACTGCGGCGCCATCTCCTTGATGTCTGCTCCCGCGGCGAAGGCGCGGTCGGAGCCGGTGAGCACGATGCAGCGCACATCCGTGCCGCGATCCCAGTCTTCCAGCACGCCGATCAGCTCGGCCAGCAATTCGGAATTCAGCGCGTTGAGCGCCTTGGGCCGGTTGAGCGTGATCACGCCGACGCCGGCTTCGATTTTCACGAGGATGTTCTGGTATTCCATGGCGAGATCTCCCATTCCGCCGCCTTCGTCGCGCGGCGGACGGGCAAAAGCAAGCGCTAGTCTTCGATCCGTTTGGAGCGCGTTTGCTTCAGCTTGGAATGGACCTTCTTCTTCTCCAGCCGCTTCTCTTTCGACGAACGCGACGGCTTGGTCGGCTTGCGCTTCTTGGGGATCGCGGCGGCCGCGCGCAGAAGTTCGACGAGCCGCGCGCGGGCATCGTCGCGGTTGCGTTGCTGGTCGCGGAACTGTCGCGCGGCAATGACGATGATGCCGTCTTTCGTCAGCCGCGAACCGGCCAGCGCTTCGAGCCTTGCATGCACATCAAAGGGCAGGCGGGCGCGCTTGGCATCGAAGCGCAACTGCACCGCGCTCGCCACCTTGTTCACATTCTGGCCGCCGGGTCCGGAAGCGTGGATGAAGCTTTCCTCGATCGTCGATTCATCGATTGCGAGATGCGGCGTGATTGGAATCTGTCCCATGGCCGCTACATAGCACTTGACAGGCAACCAAATGGTTGCATATTAGCGGAATGAGCATGGATGCTGTGTTCCGGGCGTTGGCGGATCGAAACCGCCGTCATTTGCTGGACCGGCTCCACAACAAGAACGGTCAGACCTTGGGTGAATTGTGTGAGGGCATCGCGATGTCGCGACAGGCGGTGACGAAGCACCTCGCCATATTGGAGGACGCCAATCTGGTGGCGACCAAGAAGCAGGGGCGCGAGAAGCTGCATTTCATCAACCCCGTGCCGATCAACGACATCGGCGAGCGCTGGATCGGCAAGTTCGAGCGCGGACGGCTCGCGGCTTTGTCGGACCTGAAGGCCAGACTCGAAAAGGACGGCACATGAGCGAGATGACAACAGAGGACACCGTCTACATCACCTATATCGCGGCGGCGCCCGAGAAAATCTGGACCGCGCTGACCTCCAGCGAATTCACGACGCGCTATTTCTTTGGCCGCTCGGTGGAGAGCGACTGGCGGCAGGGCTCGACATGGACTTTGCGCATGCCCGATGGGCGCGAGGACATTGTGGGCGTAGTGCGCGAGGCGAACCCGCCGCGCCGGCTCGTGCTCACCTGGAACATCGCCTGGGCGGAGTTTCCGCAAGCCATCGTCGCCTATGACATCGAGGACGCCGGCAACGGCGTCACGCGGCTGACGATGACGGAATCCCACCCCACGCCGCTTGCGAAGAACCTTCTGGAGGGCGGCCGCAAAGGCTGGCCGATGATCCTCTCCGGCCTCAAATCCCTTCTCGAAACGGGCAAGCCGCTCGGCCTGCCCACACCAACCCCACCCAAGGAGCTACAGACATGAGCCAGTTCATCTACGTTACCTATATCCGCAGCACGCAACAGAAAGTCTGGGAGGCGCTGACCATGCCGGAATTCCAGAAGCTCTATTGGTTCGGGACCCATCAGGAGACGGACTGGAAGCCGGGCTCGCCGTGGAAGATGGTCCTCGCGGACGGCACGATCGCCGATGCCGGCGAGGTGCTGGAAACCGATCCGCCCAAGCGCATGGTGCTGAAATGGCAGAACCAGTTCCGCCCCGAGCTGAAGGCCGAAGGCTGGTCGCGCTGCGTGATGGACCTCGAGCCGCAGGACGAGCTGGTGAAGCTCACCATCACGCACACCATCGACAAGGACAATTCCAAATTCATCGAGGCGGTGTCGGGCGGCTGGCCGCGCATCCTGTCGAGCCTGAAGTCGCTGCTCGAAACCGGAAAGCCGCACCAGTCGACAAGCGTGCCGAAGAAGTGAGGGGCACCATCTAAAGCGTGTCATGGCCCGCGACTGCGGGCCACCCAGGTGACACCTCTTCCGCTCTATCCAGTCAAGCGTCATCACCCGGCTTGTTCGGGTGATCCATTTTCCTTTTGCGGAAAGAAAATTGGATGGTCCGGACAAGCCGGGCCATGACGCAGTTTGGGTTGGAGAGAGCAAAGCAACATCACCTGGGTGGCCCGCAGTCGCGGGCCATGACACCGGTGCAAACTCACCCCAGCGTCGGGACCTGGAAGGTCGAATTGCCGATCGCCACGGTGGCCTCAACGAGGATCTGGAACAGCTTTTCGGAGAGGCCATCGTAGCGCGCCTCCTGTCCCGCGACCTTGATGTCGTTCCAGGAGCCCATGCCGCCAAAGACCCAGGCGGATTGCACGGCGCCGAACAGCTTGCGGGTTTCGCGGGTGTAGTCCGCGATATCGGCGATGTCGGCGTGATAGGTGCCGCGCAGCGGATAGGCCTCGTCGAGCTTGACGAGCGCCTGGCGAAACTGCGCCTCGAACTCGGTGAGGCCGCCGTCCTGCGCGAGGCTTGCGATATCCGTCAGCGTCGCGCGCAAGTCCTCGGCGACCGCCGCCACGCCGCGCGATTGCGGACGCGGGCGGCGCCAGTCGTCGGCGATCTCGACGAAGGTCGTGCCCCAGATCTTGCGCTGCGGATCGTTGCGGTCGAGCACGGTGTCGCGGCTCTCCCACAGGCTGGAGGACCCGTCGCGGACGTCTTCGAGAATCCAGCGCGGGCCGCCACCGACGAAATTGACCAGTTCGCGGTCCTTGCCGGGCTCGGGATTGCGCTGGATGCCGTGCAGCCACACGCCTTTGCAGTGCCCGGCCAGCCCTTCGATCCAGCGCATGGGATCGGGCGCGGCGAGGGTGCCGTCCTTCTTCTTGAAATCGCACTGCTTGGTGAACTGGAAGACGCTCGAGTTCGGCCAGAACGGACCGATCGCGCGGCCGTTGAGGACGCCGTTCGCGGCGCCTGCCATGGCCAGGGTCTGGACGATGGAGAGCTGCATCGGCGCTATTTCTGACAGACCGGACAATAGAATGTCGAGCGCCCTGCCTGTACGATGCGCTTGATCCGTCCGTCGTCGGCGCGGTGACATAGCTTTCCCTTGCGGTCATAGACGGCAAAGCTGTGCTGGAAGTAGCCCAATTCGCCATCCACCCGCTTGTGGTCGCGCAAGGTGGACCCGCCGGCCTTCACCGCCTCGCGCAGCACGGCGCGGATGGCGGTGACCAGTTCAGCCAGCTCCGCCGGTTTGATTCGGGCGGCCTGCCGCCGGGGAGAAATTCGCGCCCGCCATAGCGCCTCGCAGACATAGATGTTGCCCAGCCCCGCGACGACGCGCTGGTCGAGCAAAGCGGATTTGATGGGCGTTTTCTTTCCTTTGAGCGCGGCCGCTAAATAGGCCGCGTCGAAATCCTCCGACAACGGCTCGACACCGAGGCTGGCGAAGAGCTTGTCGTCCTCGATCCTCTTGGTGTCGAGAAGCGTCATCAGCCCGAAGCGGCGGTGGTCGGTGAAGACGATGCGCGCCGGTGCGTCGGTCTCGAACACCACGTGATCGTGCTTGCCGTGGCCCGCTTCATCCGGCGCCGCGTCGTAATGGAACTGGCCTAGCTTGCGGTCGCGGCCTTGCGCATAGACGCTCATCCGCCCGCTCATGCCCAGATGGATGACGAGGGTCTCGCCATCGTCCAGATCGGCCATGATGTATTTCGCCCGCCGCCACAGCTTTTTCACCTTGCGGCCAGAGAGGCGCTTGGCGAAATCCTTCGGGAAGGGCACGCGCAAATCGTCGCGCCTGGTCTCGACATGGGTGAAGCGGCGGCCTTCCAGCGCCGGTTTCAGGCCCATCATCACGGTCTCGACTTCGGGGAGTTCGGGCATGCCAAGCACCTACAATATTGTATAGTGAAGCACCATGACCGACACGACCGCCAGCTTCGGCTTCCGCGACGTCCCTGAGGACGAGAAGCAGCGCCTCGTCCGCGAGGTCTTCTCCTCCGTGGCCAAGCGCTACGACCTGATGAACGATCTGATGTCGGGCGGCGTCCACCGGTTATGGAAAGACGCGATGGTGGAATGGCTGAACCCGCAGCCCGGCTGGTGCGTGCTGGATGTGGCGGGCGGCACGGGCGACGTCGCCTTCCGCATCGCCGACCAGGTTCGGTCGCGCGGCGGCGAGGCTGCCATCACCGTCTGCGACATCAATGCCGACATGCTGGGCGAGGGCGTGCGCCGCGCCGAGGAGAAAAACGAACGTTCCATCGAATGGATTTGCGGCGATGCCGAAGCGCTGCCGCTGCCCGACGCCACGATGGACGCCTACACCATCGCTTTCGGCATCCGCAACGTGACGCATATCGACCGCGCGCTCGCCGAGGCGCGGCGCGTGCTGAAGCCGGGCGGGCGGTTTTTGTGTCTCGAATTCTCCCGCGTCGAGGCGCCGATCCTCGACGATCTCTATGAGCGCTTCTCCTTCTCGGTGTTGCCCAAGCTGGGTGAGATGGTGGCGCAGGATGCGGAGTCCTATCGTTATCTCGCCGAAAGCATCCGCCGGTTTCCGCCGCAGGCGAAGTTCGCCAAGATGATCGAGCAGGCGGGGCTTTCTCGCGTGAAGGTGCGCAATCTCACCGGCGGGATCGCCGCCATGCATTCGGCCTGGAAGATATGATCCGCAGCCTCGCCAATCTCCGCCGCCTGCATCACGCAGCCCGCACGCTCGCCAGGCACGACGCGCTGGTGCCGCGCGAATATCTCGCCGCCATGCCGCTACGCCTGCGCATCGCCCGCCGGTTGCTCGGCACGCGCGAGCGCGAGGACCGCACGATCCCGCCGGGCATCCGCCTCGCACTGGCGCTGGAGAGTTTGGGCCCAGCCTACGTGAAGCTGGGCCAGATGCTGGCGACGCGTCCCGATCTCGTCGGCGCCGACGTGGCACAGGCGTTGGAGCAATTGCAGGACCGCTTGCCGCCGTTCGATGTCGCCGTAGCGGAGAGCGCGGTGGAGCAGGGGCTCGGCAAGCCGCTCACCGAACTCTACACCGTGTTCGGCCCCGTCGTAGCGGCCGCCTCTGTCGCGCAAGTGCATACGGCGGAGACGCGGGATGATCCGCCGCGCAAGGTGGCCGTGAAAGTCCTGCGCCCCGGCATCGAAGCGGAATTCGCGCGCGATCTTTCCGCCTTCGCCTTCGCCGCGCGCATGGCGGAGCGGTTTTCGATAGAGGCGCGGCGCCTGCGCTTCGTGGCCGTGGTGGATACGCTGGCGGCGTCGGTGGCGCTCGAGCTCGACCTGCGCATGGAAGCTGCCGCTGCGTCGGAGCTGGCGGACAACACCAAGGCGGATCGCGATTTCCGCGTCCCCGATATCGACTGGAACCGCACCGCCGGCCGCGTGATGACCAGCGAATGGGTCGAGGGTACGCCGATCCGCGACGCCGCGAGCCTCGCGGCCGCCGGTCTCGATCCCAAGGCCATCGCGAAGTCCGTGGTGCAGAGCTTCCTGCGCCAGGCGCTGCGCGACGGCTTCTTCCATGCCGACATGCATCAGGGAAATCTCTTCGTCGACGCGCAAGGCCGCCTGGTCGCCGTCGATTTCGGCATCATGGGCCGTCTCGACGTCGGCATGCGCCGTTTCCTGGCGGAGACCTTGGGTGGCTTTCTCGCGCGCGATTACCTGCGCGTGGCGCGGGTGCATTACGAAGCGGGCTTCGTGCCGGGCGTGCATCCCATCGAGACCTTCGCGCAGGCCTTGCGCGCGATCGGCGAGCCGATCTTCGGCCGCGTGGCGCGCGACGTGTCGATGGCCAAGCTGTTGCAGCAATTGTTCGACACCACCTGGCGCTTCGACATGCAGCTTCAGCCGCAGCTCGTGCTGTTGCAGAAGACGATGGTGGTGGTGGAAGGCGTGGCCCGCTCGCTCGATCCGGAGTTCGACATCTGGGAAGCCTCCCGCCCCGTGATCGAGCAATGGATGATCGATCACATGGGCCCGGAAGCGCGCCTGCGCGACATGAGCGAGGGCATCACCGGCCTTGGCCGCCTTGCGCGCGACCTGCCGCAACTCCTGCGCAACGCCGAAGTCGTCTCCGCCATGCTCGCCGACGGCGGCATGCGCCTCCACCCCGACACCATCCGCCAAATCGCGCAAGCGCAGGCGGCACGGACCTATAACACGCGTCTGGCGCTGCTCGCGCTTGCCAGCGCGGCAGTCGGATTGTTGGCGTGGGGCGTGTTTTAGAGCCGACCGTTATGGTCTGCGAACGCAGGTGACCTGCTCACTATCTGCAAACCAAAATCGAAACCGAAATCACCAAAGCTAAAAACCAAAAACAAAATCGTCATGGCCGGGCTTGTCCCGGCCACCCATACCCGCAGTGGGAAAAGTAAGAGCGATGACCGTCATCATCTTATTCGTCAAAGACCGCGTTTATGGGTGGCCGGGACAAGCCCGGCCATGACGGAAGTAGATGAGGGCAGTAGATGAGGGCAGAGCGAAGTGCTTACGACTTCTTCTTCGGCTGGTTCTGGTCGGCGATCTTGACCGGGCCGGCGTTGCAGGATTGCGAGCCGTTTTCGTCGACCACATAGACGTCGAGATTGACGGTCTGGTCGTCGAGGGCCGAGACGGTGGGCACGCGCACGCGCACTGCGCCCTTGGTCACTTCCTCGTTTGTCGCCATCACGCGCTTGATGCCGGGCTTGTTCTCGCCGGGAAGTGCCGAGATCGTCAGCACCACGCGCACGTCGGAATTGTCGGCGCGCCTGACGAGCGCATCGCAGGCGATCGCGATGTCGTCTCCGGGGACGACGGTGGGCACCATCGATCCGCCCGCGGAGTCCGCGGCGGCAAAAGCTGGGCCGGCGATGGCCAGAGCGGTCACGCCTGCAAGGCAGGTCAGAAGATTGCGCATCCTATGCTCCTCCCGCATGAAGCAGGCCTCCCGAAGCGATTCTAGTTTACCTGTCTGTCGCGCCCTTCCCAATAGGGCTTGCGCAGTTCCCGCCGCAATACTTTTCCGCTCGGGTTGCGGGGTATTGCATCTGCGAAATCCACGGATTTGGGTAGTTTGTAGCCCGCGATCCGCTCCCTGGCCCAGGCGATGATGTCCGCGGGTTCCGGGCTAAAGCCCTCTTTCCGCACCACAATCGCCTTGACCGCCTCGCCCCATTTGTCGTCCGGCACCCCGATCACGGCTGCGTCGGCGATACCCGGGTGGCCGAAAAGGGCGTTCTCCACCTCGGCCGGATAGATATTTTCCCCGCCCGAAACGATCATGTCCTTCACGCGGTCGTGAATATATAAGTAACCGTCCTCGTCAAAAAAGCCCGCATCGCCCGTGTGGAACCAGTTTTCGCGGATGGCCGAGCGGGTGGCGGCAGCCTGGTTCCAGTAGCCCTTCATCACATTGGCCGAGCGGATCACGATCTCGCCCACCTCGCCGGCGGGAAGCGAACGGTCCTGATCGTCGACAATGCGGATATCGTGCCCCGGCGCGGGCTTGCCGCAGGAACGCAGCTTGCCGCGCGCGGGATCGTGGTCCTCCGGCACCAGGAATGTGCCGCCGCCCGTCGTCTCGGTGAGGCCATACACTTGCAGGAAGCTGCAGCCGAATGTCTGTTGCGCGCGCAGCAGCACATCGTCCGAAATCGGCGAGGCGCCGTAGGAGACATTCTTCAGCGAGGAAAAATCCGTTTTCGCGCGGTCGGGATGCTGCAGCAGGAACAGGATCACGGCCGGCACTAGGAAGGCATAGGTGATGCGCTTGTCCCGGATCAGCCGCAAGATTTCCGCCGGATCGATATTGCCCAGCACCACGCCATGCGCGCCCTGCGCCAGCGACAGCAAGCCGATGTTCACGCCCGCGACGTGGAAGAACGGCATGGCGATCAGCACCACGTCGTCCGGCTCGTAATTGCCGATGGGCATGGAGCCCAAACATTCGAACACGGCGAAATAGTTCGCGTTGGTGAGCTGCACGCCCTTGGGATGGCCGGTGGTGCCCGAAGTATAGAGCTGAATCACATCGTCATCCGGCCCCACGGGCAGCATCGGATCGGTGTTCACCTGCGCATTGCGCCACGCTTCGTAATCCGGCCACGACGCATGGCCGCCATCCATCGCGATGATGGTTTTCAGCTTCGGGCAATCGGGCAGGATCTTCTCGACGATGGCGTAGAATTCCTTGCCGACGAACAGGCTCTCGCAGCCCGCGTCGTTCAGCACATAGGCAATCTCGGGCGGGGCGAGCCGCCAATTAACGCCCACGATCACCGCCCGCGCCTTGAACGCGCCGAGCAGCACCTCGAAATAGCGATCGGTATTCTTGCCGAGATAACCGGTGCGCGCGCCGGGCGCGGCGCCGCCCGCGATCAGCCCCTGCGCCACGCGGCTGGTGCGCTCATCGAGCTGGGCGTAGTTCGTGGTGCGGTCGTTGAAATCGAGCGCGATGGCATCCGGCCGGTCCGCCGCTTGAACGCGCGGAATATCGGCGACCGATTTCAGCCGCGAAAAATCGAACATAGGCGTGCTCCCAAAGCGTGTTCTTTTGCCGGGAGCTTAGCGGGATTTCGGGACTTGCGAGCCATAAATGTCGAGGCTCAACGCCATGTTCATGTCGGCCATCGCCCGCAGCAGCACCGGCTCGAAAGTCTCACCGGTGTTGGCGTCCGACGACCAGTACACGAACAGTTCCAGCTCTCCGCCACCGGTATGAAGCTCGTCGAGCAGCGCCTTATGCGGCCGCAGATAGTCGAGGAACGCGGCGATCGCCTGCGGAAGCGTGTGTTCGGGTGCGAGGCTCGTCTTTAGCCAGCAGTAGGAGCTCCGGTTGACGCCTGGTAGCGCGCCGCCCTTTGGGTTGGTGCGGGGCTCCCCCGCTTTCCAGACCCGGCCGCACTCCAGCCCCAGGCGTTCGGGCAGGTGAGCGAGATCGGCGCTCGGATGCGACACCCGGAACGAAAACGAAAAGTCCGTGACCCGCATGCTCAACGGCCCCCGCGGCCGCGAATGTCGCGCCAGTATTCTTTCGCGACGTCGGCATCGATCTCGATCGGCTGCGTGCTCTGGCCGTAAAGCCGGTCCCGCCCATCGCGGCGCGGTCCCGAAATCCAATACTCACGGCCTGATTCAACCTCCAGATAATTGGACTTGAGGCCGCCTCGGCCGCCGATGTTGAAGAATTCCAACGCACCATAGCGCAATGTGCGCCCGGTTTTGGAGAACGTGACCCGCCCGATGCGGGCGGGTCCGTTCAGCGATTGCGACTTGTCCTCGATATACATGATCCGCGAGCGCATCATCGCCTCCCGCTCAGGTAGCGGAACCGCGCGCACATGGCGGCGGCCGCGACCAACAGGCCGAAGGCGAGGCCGATCCAGATGCCGAGCCCCTTCATGTGGAAGCCGAAGGCCAGCACGATGCAGACGGGGAAGCCCGCCAGCCAGTAGCTGGCGCCCGCGATCCACATCGGCGCACGCGCGTCCTTCAAGCCCCGCAGAGAGAGCGCGCCGACCACCTGGACGCCGTCCATGATCTGGAAGACCGCGGCGACATGCAGGAATAGGGTCGCCAGCACGATGACGTCGGCATTGGCGTGCGTATCGCCGAAATAGAGGCTGGCGATCTGTTCGGGGAAAAGCCACAGCAGTACCGCCATCACAGCCATGAAGACGCCGCCCATGATCATCGCGCCATAGCCCGCGCGGCGCACGGCTTCGCTGTCACCGGCGCCCGCGGCCAATCCCACGCGCACTGTCGCCGCCATGCCGATGCCGAGCGGCACCATGAAGGTGATCGACGGCACGTTGAGCGCGATCTGGTGGGCTGCGACCGAGGCCGTACCGAACGTTCCCATGATGAGCGTGGCGGTGTTGAACAGCATCGCCTCGAAGATCATGGTCATGCCGATGGGCATGCCCAGCCGGAACACCTCGGCCAGCTTCTCCACATGCACGCGCCTGAAGCGGCGGAAGATGCGGTACTTGCTCAGCGACGGCGTCAGGCGGATCACGCCCACCATCGCCAGGAAGCTGAAGAGGTAGGAGCAGGCGCTCGCCAATCCCGCGCCCGTCAGCCCCATCGCCGGCGCGCCGAAATGGCCGAAGATCAGCGCGTAGTCGCCCGTCGCGTTGAAGCCGATGGCGAGCACCATCACGATCAGCGAGGCGCGCGGCCGCGACAGCGCCGTCGAGAAGTTGCGCAGCACCTGGTAGGACAGCGAGAAGGGAAGGCCCCAGCACAACACGCGCACGAAATCGCCCGCGCCCGTGGCCAATTCCGGTTTCTGCCCCAGCAGGATCAGCAGCGGTTTGGTGAAAAGCAGCAGCACGATCAAGGGCGCACTGGTCAGGATCACCGACCAAAAGCCCATCCGCACCACCGCGCGCACACCGGCGCGATTCTTCGGGTTCGCGCCCAAGATGTGCGCGATCATCGGCGAGACGGCAGCGACGGGGCCGCAGCCGACCAGCCAGCAGAAGAAGAACACCGTGTTGCCCAGTGCCGCACTCGCCAGCGCGTTTGTGCTGAAATGGCCAAGCATGATCACGTCCGTGGTCATGATCGCCATCTGCGCCAATTGGGTGAGCGCAAGCGGCATGGCGAGCTTCAGCAGCTCGCGCGATTCCGCGAGCCACGCATCGAACCCATGGCCGGTGACGCGGGCACCGGCGTGGGAGAGATCGATTTCTTCTGCAATGTCCGACATGACACAGGCTTTTCTGTTTTAGCCCGGGCCTGGATCGCGGATGGGGACCGCCAGATACAAAAATCCCCTCCGGAGCCAGGCTCGGGAGGGGTGAACTTCCGTGCGGATCAGGACTTCCTAATGCGCGCGTTCCTCGCGAACCGATGTGACGGCAACCGAGCCGCCCGACGGGGCGGCCGCAACAGCCGTGAATTTGAGAATGCATTCCATCGTTGGTTCGCTCGTTGGTTCGAATCGCCGCCCGGCGCTGTGCCGTTTGGATGCGATGTTGCTACGCCTCGGTGTAATTCAAGTCAACCCGCGAACGCCAAAGGTCTGCGATGCGTGGCGCGAACGCCACTTTTCGCAAGTGCGAAACGCCACAAACAAAAAGAGCGCCGGCAGCTTTCGCCACCGGCGCTCTCTTCGCTCTTTTTGGTCTTCGGCTTCAGCCCTTCACGCACACCACCTGGCGCAGGGTGTGAACCACCTCGACCAGGTCGGCCTGGGCCGCCATCACAGCATCGATGTCCTTGTAGGCCATGGGCGTCTCGTCGATGACGTCCGCGTCCTTGCGGCATTCAATGCCTGCCGTCGCCTTCTCGTGGTCGGCGACGGTGAAGCGGCGCTTGGCCTCGGTGCGCGACATGGCGCGGCCGGCGCCGTGGCTGCAAGTGTGGAACGAGTCCGCATTGCCCAGCCCGCGCACGATGAACGAACGCGCGCCCATCGAGCCCGGGATGATGCCGAGATCGCCCTCGCGGGCGCGCACGGCGCCCTTGCGGGTGATCCAGACATTGGCGCCGAAGTGATGCTCCTTCGTGACGTAGTTGTGGTGGCAGTTCACCGCCACCGATCCCCATGCGAAGGGACGGCCGAGCGCGCTTTCGACGGCGCGCATGGTGGCCGCGAGCATTTGCGCGCGGTTCTCCAGCGCGAAGTTCTGCGCCCACTCCACCGCCTCGACATAGTCGTCGAAGTTCTGTGAGCCCTCGGCGAAGTAGGCAAGGTCCTGGTCCGGCAGGTTGATGAACCAGCGGCGCATATCTTCCTTCGCAAGCGCGATGAAGTACTGGCCGATCTGGTTGCCGATACCGCGCGAGCCGGAATGCAGCATCACCCACACCGCGTCCGCCTCATCGAGGCAAAGCTCGATGAAGTGGTTGCCGGTGCCGAGCGTGCCGAGATGACGCGGCGCGCGCTGCGCCGGCTTGGCGAGCTTGGGATGCTTGTCGGCGATCACCGCGAGACGGGCGCCGAGATCGCCTGCGCCACGGCATCGGGCACATTGTGCCAGGCGCCGCGGTCGCCAGCGCCGCCATTGTCGGTGCGCCCATGCGGCACGGCCTTCTCGATGGCGGAGCGAATGGCGGAAAGATTGTCGGGCAGGTCGCTCGCGGTGAGCGACGTGCGCGCCGCCACCATGCCGCAACCGATATCCACGCCCACGGCCGCGGGGATGATGGCGCCCCTGGTGGGGATCACCGAGCCGACGGTCGCGCCCATGCCCCAATGCACGTCCGGCATTGCCGCGACGTGATGATGGATGAAGGGCAGGGAGGCGACGTTGACGAGCTGCTGGCGCGCGGAATCCTCGAGCGGAACGCCCTCGATCCACGCCTTGATGGGCGCGCCGCCGTCCTGGAAAGTCTGAACCATGACACTGTGCCGGACAGCGTTCTTCGCTGCCGGTCCTCTCTTGTTGATTGATAGGATTGAAGCCGGGCCAACGCCAGCTTGCCCGATACCGGCACGCATGCGAGCGTGCGGCACACTTTTGGGGGAAGCGCATGCGCTGTCTGTTGTTCGCCGGAGCGATGTTGTTGGCGGCACCCTGCGCGGCCCAGGATGCACCGCCGGTGCGGTTTTCGCCAATCCCGCAAGTGTCGCTGGCCGTTCCCAAAGGCTGGATGGCCTGCGTCGAAGTGAGCGGTACGAAAGTCGTCAACGGCGCCGATCAGGCGGCGGTGGACACGAAGCCCTGTGCCGCCGATGCATCGGCCGCCGGTCACGCTTTCATGGCCGACCTGAATCTGGGCCAGACCGCGCTCGTCCTTGCGCTCGCCTTCCCCCAACCGGAGTTGACGTCGAAATCATTCAACGCGCTCACGCCGGATGTGATTCCCCGTCTCGTTCAGACGGTCTGTCAGAAGACGGCATTGCTCATCCAGTTCGCGCCGGATGGATGCGATGCGGTGCTTGGACCTGTCTCCGGCAATGCAGGCCTTCTCGGCCGCGCCACGGGGATACTCGACTCGACGCATGCTCCCGTTGTGGTGCGGTTCGCTTATTTTTCGTATGGCGTCGGCGCAATGCTGCTGTTTCTGGCAGGCGGGCCGTCGACCGTTCCAGAGGGTGCGAGCAACGAGATTTTCGATTCCATCACGGTGCAATGAGGCGCGAAAACGTCCTGCAATGAAACGCCATACAATGAAACGGACGTGACCGGGAGTGATCCCGGCCACGTCCGCATTCAGTGCATCGTCTCTTCCGAAGCCGCGATCCACGCGATGATGGCTTCGGAGAAGCCGTTGACGCGCTGCCAATCACGGGAGCTGGCGCCTTGGCCGACGCCGTGCTGGCTGGACGCAACGTTGACCATGGTGGCGCTGCCCTTGGGAGCGGGCACGCCGTCATGGCTCTGCTCGTCGGTGAAGACGATAAGGCGGTCGTCCTTGCGATCGATTTCCCTGACGGCCGCGCCGAGCAGAGTTCCGCCATGCGGCTGGCTTTGGACGATGGCGTCGCGCAGCGCGAAGCCACGACGGGGCGGAACTTTCACCACCTTGTTCGAGAAGGTGAAGATCTCGACCTCATCGCACACCTCGCGCGCCAGGATCGCCAGACCGCATGCCGCTTCCAGCCGCGTCATCTCCGACTGGGCCGAAAGCGAATGGTCCATCGATCCCGAGACGTCGATCAGAAGCCGCGTGCGGCCCGAAAGCCGCGCGTAACCCTTGACCGACTTCAGCATCGCACCCTCGAGCTCGGGCTCGAAGTCGGGCGCGTAGCGCGCCGCCGAGATGAAACGATAGGGCAGGATACGGTCGACGCGCATGGCGTCGATCGCGTCCGCGATCGTCTTCCTCGGCACTTGCGCCTTCTGCATCAGGCGCAGGTTGCGCAGCAGCGCCAGGCCACCCAGCTTCTTCTCCGCGATCAGCCGCTCGAAGCTCTCGCGCTTGTCCTTGCCGGATGAGAGCGAGACCTCCCAGGTGTCCGGCGCGGGCAGCGTGCCATCGACAAGCTGCTTCCACATCGTGGCCTGGTCGCCGTCCCTGGGCTTGGCATGCACCAGGAACAACACGTCCTTGATGCGCACCGCGCCGTCGCGGTCGTACTTGGCGAGCTGATAGGCGTCGAACTTGGTCAGCGCGCGCGCCAGGCCCTTCTTGATCTGGGCCGAGACGGGCTGACGCTTGCGCTGTTGCATGTGCCCCAGCGCGTCCGCCCAGTAGATGGCGAGCAGCTCCGTCATCTCGTCCGGACGCTGGATGATGCGCGCCAGCGTATCGGCCACGAGCAGGCGGTGCTTTTCGTGCCGCGCCATCTCGCGCACCACGAGCAGCGGCGCATGGCGCAGCTTCATCGCCTCGCGCGCGGTGATGGCGAGCGCCGCCACCGTCGCGGGATCGACCAGCGGCACGAGCGCCTTGATGCGCTCGGCGATGGTGACACCGTTCTCGTAGAACTGGCTCTCCCACAGGAGGCAGTTCATCAGTGCGCGCTTCAGCTCCATCTCGGGCGTGAAACGCTTCGCGGGAGCGCCCTCATGGGTGAACACGCGCAGGATCTTGTTGATCTTGGCCATGATGGCCTCCTTTGGGTTTTGTTGTTGATGGACAGGATGAGCGCCGGGGAACAATCGAGTCTGTACTGCCTCTTTCGAGGCGATGGTGCTCTACCGCTGAGCTACGCGATGCTTGCGCATGACGGGCCGGACTCGAACCGGTCGACACCCACCTTAGCGAAGTAACAGAACTCTTCACCACCGGCTTGAACAGAACCCACGATCCGGGTCCACGATCCGGGTCCACGATCCGGGAACAGGCGATGCTGAGACCCCAACCCGTGTTCATCACACAGGCCGGGAAGTGCTCTACCGCTGAGCTACAGGTGCATGGAACACTTGGCGGGATTCGAACCCGCGGCCACTCGTTTCGTAGACGAAGTAACAGCGATCTTCACCACGGATCATGGGAAAAGAACTGCGGGGAAAAGAACTGCGGGGAAAAGAATTGGCGGGAAAGCGTGGCTGGGAACAGGCGATGCTGTTGCGCGCCCTTGCGGGCATTGCTGAGCTACAACCTTGCGGCTGGCGGGCTTCGAACCACGCGACCTCTCCGGTAATGGTCCCGGAGCGCTCTTACCGAAGTAACAGACATCTTCACCACAGCCCTTCGTCCCCCCCGACTATGTGGAATGGGACGAAGCTGAATCGATTGGTGCAGTCCTCCCTTCGCCCGCGCGGGAGGAGCAGGTCTCCCGCGCGGGCTGGAAAAAAGAGGGTGAGTCGAGAACCCACGATCCGGGAACAGGCGATGCTGAGACCCCGGCCTGTGTTTCACCACAGGCCAGGTAGCGCTCTACCTCTGAGCTACAGGTGCATGGAACACCCGGCGGGACTCGAACCCGCGACCTCTCGTTTAACAGACGAAGTAACAGCGATCTTCACCACGGATCATGGGGGAAAGTAGCAGGCGGGGAACGGGCGACGCTGTTGCTGCCCTTGCGGGCGATCAGCCTTTCGGCTTGCGGGGCTCGAACCCGCTCGGCGCTTGCGCGCCTTCCCACGAAGTAACAGACGTCTTCACCACCGCCCTTGCGATTGGGCGCCGCGAAACATGCGGCAAAAGCGAAAAACAAATTGTGTCGCGGCGCTCTCTCAAATGGCGCGCCGCCATAGCGAACCCTTTTTGGTTCGCCCTGCCATCGGTGTCCGGCTCGCGCCTCGTTCCCTCCGGTCAGGCCCCGCGCTTATGGACGCGCACGAGTTTCCTCGCGCGAGCCCCGGGATCCGGGTCTCCCGTTTCCGGCTTTCACCGGACGTATCGTCTTGCGTTTCGAGCTTGCCGCCGGAAGGAAACAAAAAACCCCTCCGGAGCGGTTTGCTCGGGAGGGGTTCGCTTTCGCGAACTGTCGATATCGCTTACGCGAGATCGCTCCCATGAGCCGGGCAATGGTCTTCGATCGGCCGGCGGCCGTTCAGAAGATTTTTCAACTGTGCGAATTGCACGGGCATTGTCTCGACTCATGTTCGGCGCGAACACCATGCCCGCGGCGGAGGCGGCTGATACGCGCCTCGAATTCCCAAGTCAACATTCGTTTTTCACTTGCGAATGCAGTGTTGCCGAAAAGCGTCGTATACGTCGGATCGATGACGGCGGCGTCACGGCGTTGCATTGCGTTGTTTGGGCCAAAAAAACATGCGAGCGTCGCGCGCTTGCCGAGGGGCCACGATGCGCAGGCCGCCGCGTTTTAAACCGGAGTCATAATGAAACGCTTTCTTGCAATCGTTCTCGCGGCGGCCGTCGGTTGCAGCCTTGCCGTGGAGCCCGCTGCCGCCAGGCATTCCACCAGATCCGACTTCATCCAGCTCACGCCCGTGCCGGGCCTTTCATTGGGAATCCCGCGTGGCTGGATAGCATGCGATGTCGACGATAACCGCGCACTCGGCAATCCCGATCATCCGAAACTCGCCGCGAGCATGTGCACGCGCGTGAAGAGCGACCAGAAAGCCTTTATCGACACGGATCCGCTGCATCCCATGGCCGTGTTCGTCGGGCAAGCCAACAACGTGCCCCTCCCAGAGGACTTCATACGCAATGCTTCCCCCGAAGCCATGGCGACGCTGACCAGCCAGCTGTGCCAGAATATCCGCGCGCTGCACCAGTTGCGGACCTGCAATCTGCGGCTTGTCACGATCGGTTCCCATCCGGCTTTCGAGGGCGAGGTCATCAGCGAGGACAACCCCGCGGACAAATCCGCCGCCCGGCTACTCTTGCTGTCCGGGGGCAGGGGCATGTACGCGATCGTATTCTCGATGCCGCTTTCCGCGCGCGCGAGCGCCGCTTCATCGATCGACGCGATCCTGGGCACGCTTGTGCTGGACCCCGTGGTGGCCGAGCCGCCGGCCGAGATGGTGAGCTTGTCCGCGGCACCCGGCGTGACGGTTTCCGTGCCCAAAGGGTGGAGGGCTTGCGATGCCGCCGCCAACGCGCTGCTCGGCAGTGCGGCGGACTCGCCGAACCCGGCCCTCAACTGGTGTGACGATGCCACCGCCTCGGCCGGCTATTACGATCCCCGGCCGTTCCACGGCGAAAGCATCCATGTGTCCTATGTTTCGCGAATGGTCGATGCGAATGGTTTCGCCCGGGCGCTGACGCCGGACGCGCTGGCGCAAAGCAGGCCGGAGGATTGCGGCAAGCTGACGAAAGCTCTGGATGGCAAGGCTGACGTGCTGAGCTGCGACACGCAGGCCGGCAGTTTGTCGGGGCGCCCGGCCAAGGTGTTGATCGTGGTCGCCGTCATGCCGCCAACGGCGGAGCTTCCGAAGATTAAGGCCGAACTGCGCATCATGGACGTGCCTTACAGTCAGGGCATCCTGCGCGTGCGGGTGTTTTCCATGCCCATTTTCCAGCCCATGACGCAGGGCGATATCGATGCGATCCTCAATTCGTTCGTGATCCCCTGAGCAGTTGGCCCCAAGAGATTGGTGTTGAGGCCCGCGCGTCGCTAGACTTGGCCGGACGCTATCAGCCCCAACGCTACCAACTAAGGACGCCATCATGGACTTTTCCGTTCCCAGGGAGATCACCGATCTCCTCGCGCGCATCGACGATTTCATCGAGCGCGAGATCATGCCGCTGCAGCACCAGGACGACAATGACCGCTTCTTCGATCATCGCCGCGAATGGGCGCGCACCGATTTCGAGGGCGGCGGGTTGCCGCGCAAGGATTGGGAGGCGCTGCTGCGCGAGATGCGCATCCGTGCCGACAAGGCGGGGTTCCTGCGCCTCGCGCTGCCGGAGGAATATGGCGGCAAGAATATCGGCAACCTCGCCATGGCCATCATCCGCGAGCATCTCGCGGCGAAGGGTCTGGGCCTCTTCAACGACCTGCAGAACGAAACCTCCGTCGTCGGCAATTTTCCGCAAGTGCTGATGATGCGCGACTTCGGTACTGAAGAGCAGAAGAAGACTGTATTGCCCGGCATGCTGAACGGCACGGTGCGGCTCGCTTTCGGCCTCACCGAACCCAAGCATGGCTCGGACGCGACGTGGATGGAGACGCGCGCGGTGAAGGATGGCGCGGGCTGGCGCATCAATGGCGAGAAGATGTGGAACACCGGCGTGCACGTGGCGAGCCACGACATGGTGTTCGTGCGCACCTCCGGCGCGGACGGCGAGGCGCGGGGGCTCACCTGTCTGATCGTGCCGATGGATGCGCCCGGCGTGAAGATCGAAGAATATATGTGGACCTTCAACATGCCGACGGACCATGCGCGCGTCTCGTTCAAGGATGTGTGGGTGCCGGATTCGGCCGTGTTCGGGCCCGTCGACAACGGCCTCGTGCTGGCGCGTCACTTCGTGCATGAGAACCGCATCCGCCAGGCGGCGAGCGGTTTGGGTGCCGCGCAATACTGCATCAATGAGAGTGTCGACTACGCCAACACGCGCAAGCCGTTCGGCAAGCCGCTCTCGCGCAACCAGGCGATCCAGTTCCCGCTGGTGGAGTTGCAGACGGAAGCGGAGATGCTGCGCTGGCTGATCTATCGCACCGCTTGGGAGATGGACCGCATGACGGGGCCGGAGATCCAGCTCTATCTCTCGGACAAAGTCAGCATGTGCAACTACAAGGGCAACAATCTCGTCTGCGACGCGGCGGATTGGGCGATGCAGGTGCATGGTGGCTGGGGCTATTCGCGCCACAAGCAGTTCGAGCACATCTACCGCCACCACCGCCGCTACCGCATCACCGAAGGCAGCGACCAGATCCAGATGCGCAACGTCGCGGGGCACATGTTCGGCTTCATCGGCAAGAACAGGTCAAGGGAGCATTGATGGCCGGGCGCCCGCTCTGGGCGTGTCACAAGTGCGGGCGGACGTTCGTCGCGGCGAATGTCTCGCATTCCTGCGTCAACGTGCCGGCCGAGGTTATTTGTGTCCACAATTTCACGCTTGCGAAACCTCAGGACGTCGATCCCGCGCATCGCGGCTTTGCTGCGCGAAGCTTACGCCGTGGACCGCAAGCGCCGGGGATAGAGACAATTTTCGACAAACCCGTGCGATTTTCTTCATTCCTTTCCAAGAGGCGGAGCTTAGAAATTCGCCCGGC
>DASXFU010000032.1:0-130410 GCA_036489435.1 Rhizomicrobium sp.
CTGGCGAAACGTAGTCCGCGCTAATCCCCACTTGTCATCCCCGGCCGAGCGCAGCGAGGGGAAGGGGACCCAGGTGCCGAATTATTCTACGGCGTAAAAGAGATGATGCTCACTCATCGTCTGAGTCGTCCGCACATCGGCGCGCGTGTATCTGTTTGAACGCTGCTTATCAGTTAATTTGATCCCGCAAGCTTTCTCTGCTGCTTCAAGCTCATTCTCAGCTTCAATTTTGGACATTTCCGTTTCTGGTACTCCAGCATCGCTGTAGCGCCTCACCAAGAATTCTTTCATAAAAAATCTCCGCTAAATTATTTTCGAGGCTTTCTTAATTTCACCACCTGGGTCCCCTTCCCTCGCACGCGTGAAGAACGCGCGCTCGCCGGGGATGACAGGGTTTGTTTCTCATCGATCTCTTTGATCAACTTCTTCGGCGCGATGTGACGCCAGCGGCGTTCGAGCATCAGCTTGAGTTCGTCTGGCGTGATGCGCTCCATGCGCACCAGCACGGCGGGATAGTCCTTGTAGTGGTCGGTGATGTGGTAGGTTTTGGGATCGAGCTCCAGCATCATGTCGCGGCTGTCGATGCCGTCCACGATCATCACGATGGAATTGTCCTCCGCGCGCAGGCGGGTGAAGAATTTCTTGGCTATGAAGTAGGCGGGACGGCCATAAGACGGCTTCTCGTTCGCCTCCGGGAAGGAGAGTGCGATCTTCTTCATCTGCGCGGGCGTCACGCCACTTTTCGCTTTCATTCCGGTATCTCTCCCAGCACGCGCGACGGATCGGCGGCGAGTTCCAATGTGAGCGCCAGCCGCTCGGCCGCGACCTTGGCGAAGCGTAGCGTTACAGCCTTCCTCCGGCTTGCATGGATTTGCCACACTGGCGAAGGCCGCACGATAGCGCCGCCGTAACGGTCCGCCACGATCAACCCGGTGCCGACCGGCACATGCTCATCGGGGAAATCGGGCGGGATGGCGAAAAAGAAGTTCTCGCAGAACTCCAGATAATCCGGCCATTTGATGTCGCCCTTCAGATCGGCCAGCGCCACCTTGATCTCCACACCCAGCACCACGCCGTCCGGCCCAAGCGCCGCCACATCCAGCCTGCGCCCATTGGCGAGGGTGAATTCCAGGATAGGCGAGAAGCCCTCCTGCATCAGAAGGCGGCTCACCCCGCGCGCGACATCTTTGGCGGTGTGTACTTGCATCCGGACATTGGAACATTAGAGGAACAGAAGATCAACTGCTTTTGACACTGGGGGTAGCGGGCTCGCCTTAAGATCTGCGCATCCTATGAGGGGGACGATTTGCGCGGCTTACACATCTTCCTGATCGCCCTTCTCGCGGCCACCGCCGCCAGCGCCGGGCCGAAAGACGATCTGGCGACGTTCGCGAGTTCCGCACAAAAAGGACTCACAGCCTACAAAGCCGGCGACTTCAAAGCCGCCGAGCCGGCATTCGACACCGCGCTGGCCAACGCACCGCAGCGCTCGGCCGTGCTCTATTATCTCTCCGCCGCGGCCGCGCGGAATGGCGAGCGCGCGAAGGCACTGTTGCTGCTCGACCGCTATGCACGGATGGGCGGCACCAAGGATGTGGCAGCCGCCGATTTCGCGAGCCTTGCGACATCGCCCGGTTTTCGTACGGCAGAGGCGCGCGTCGCAAACAATCGGCGCGCGCTCTGCGCCTGCAGCATCGTGTTTCAGGGAACATCCGAGCCGTTCATCGCCGAAGGCCTCGCGCCGGATGGCAAGCGTCTGCTGCTGAGCAGCGTGGCACAGCGGCGCATCGTGGCGATTGCCGATGGCCGCGAGACGGATTTCGTGACGCAACTTCCCGACGCCTATTCACCCTTCGGCATGGTCGCGGACGCGAAGCGCAACACACTGTGGGTCAGCGCCGCCAGCGTGCCGCAAGGCGGCAGCGCGGATACGGACAAATCCGCACTGATTGCTTACGACCTCGCGACAGGCTCGCTACGCAAGATCTACCCAGCATCCGGCAAACTCGATTTCGGCGATATCGCGCTGGCGCCGGATGGGGCGGTTTATGTCTCCGACTCGCTGGAAGGTTCGCTGTTCCGCCTGTTGCCGGGCGCGGCGGAACTGGAGCGCGTGGGACCGGCAGGGATGTTCTCCTCGGCACAAGGGATGGCGGTCAGCACCGACAGCAAGCAGCTTCTCGTCGCCGACTACGAGATGGGATTGTTCCGTGTCGATCTGCAGACGCAACAGATGAAGGCAGTCCGCATTCCGCAGACCCTCACAACACTGGGCATCGATGGCCTCGCGCACTTTCCTGACGGCAGTTTCGTGGCGACGCAGAACGGCATCGCCGCGCCGCGCATCATTCGCTTCCGGCTGACGGCGGACTGGTCGGCGCTGAGATCGCTCACCACTCTCGCGACCAACGCGCCGCCAATCGCCGACATCGCGCTGATCGCAGCGGATGGCAACGACGTCCTCGCCGTGGGCGTCAGCCAGTGGTCGGCGTTCGAGTCCGACAAGCAAGCGCCCGCTCACCCCGTTCCGCCGTGGGTGATCGTGCGGATCGGCTACAGCAGCCGCTCGTAGAAGCCGCCATATTGGCGCGCCGGATCGACGAGATGGATTTCCAAGATCCAGTGACGTTCGTTCCCGTTGGCGTCCGGATCGCGCATCGGCCTCGGATTGCCGGACGCGATGCGGTGGCGTTCGCGATCGCCCGGTACGCGCTGGGCATGCGGGAATTCGCCGATGATGTGGCCCGCGATGGTACCGCCGAACAGCCAGCCCGCCTCGCGCGCCATCTGCTGCGCGAAGGCATACAGCTGCGCGCCGGTGATGTCGGGCGTCGTATCGTAATGCGCCTTCACGATATCGAACAAACGCGGCAGATCCGCCACCAGGCGTTGCTTGTCCGCATCGTGGCCCAGCGCATAGGAGCGGCCGATATCGGCTTCCCATTGCTGGTTGCTGGCGGCGAAGACGGGGCCGAGATCGAGATAGACGATGTCGTTAGCGGCGATTTTGTGCACCGGCGGATCGTCCGCGAAGATACAAACCGTGTTGGGACCGGCGCGCACGATGCGGCGGTGCCAATGGATATCCACGTCGAAATGCTGCTTGGCCAGGATGTATATCTCCGCATCCAGCTCGGCCTCCGTCTTGCCGGGCACGATGAGACCGGCTTGTTCGATGGCGTCGAACAGTGCCATGCCGCGGGCTTCGGCGTCCTGGAGAGATTCGCGCACGCTCATGCGCCCGCGCCCCGGCGGATGCGCTCGCAGATCGCGTTCGCGGCAGCACCGCTTTGGTGGAAATTCTGCGCGATGATGTGCACCACGGTGCCAGCCGTCAGCGCGGCCAGATCCTGTCCCGTGCCGCCCGCGGCGTGTACGCGGCGCAGCAGCTCATCGGCGAAAAGTTTGCAGAGCCCATCGAAGATGGTGGCCATGCGGGCGAGGAATTCCGGGTCGCGGCGCAGCTCGGCCAGCAATTGCACGATGGGCGCGCGGCCCGCGTGCGTCACAGTGAAAATCTTGCGGGTGACGAAATTCTCGATGCGATCGGGCTGGGTTGCGAGCCATCCATAGCCCGCCATCTCCGCCCACAGCGCATGCGCCCGGCTCTCTTCCGCCGCATCGAGCACGATGGGGGAATTGGGTGGCAACGCCTCCTCCATGCGCGAAAGCTCTTGCGAGCTCAGCGTCAGAAGGCGCTGCACGAGATGGGGATTGTCGCTCATGGCGCCCCTCGGGGTTTGGCCCGAGGGGTATAGCCAAAGCTTTATTCCGCCGCCAGCAGGGCCTGGCTCTTGGTGGTGTCGGCGAAATTGATGGACTGGAGGTAACGAATGCCTTCTTCCGCGATCTCGTCGCCCACCATGCGTTCGCCTTCGGCCTTCAGCTCTTCCATGTTGACATACATGCCATAGAAGTTGCGCGTGCGGTCGGTGATGATGCCGGCGTTAAGCAGCGTCTTGATCAGCACGCGGAAGATGTTCGCGGACTGCTTCATGTGCTCACGGCGGTGATCGTCGGTGAAGGCCTCCATGATGGCCTTGCGCGCGTCCTGCCAGTCGATGCCGCAGATGTCGTAGACGACCTTCATCTGCTCGGAGTTCACCAGGTTGAACAGCAGGGTCTGGAAGCATTGCGCCGCCCAGTCCTCGACCAGGTTGTGCTCTTCCTCGGTGAGCTCAGGGATGGTGCGGTCGGCCCAGATCTTTCCGAATTTGTGGTGGAAGGCCTCGTCCGTCATCACGAGCTGGCAGAGCTTGCGCAGCAGTGGGTCCTGGCTCTTCTGATAGAGCGTGGCGAAGGCGCCCATGGCGAGGCCTTCCACCAGCATCTGCATGCCCACGATCTTCTTGTAGACCTCCGGCGCGCCGACCATTTCGGTCAGCAAATTCTTCAGCGTCTCGCCGCAAGGCAGCGGCGTGCCCCAGCGCGCCTTGATGTAGGCGGCGAAGGCGGTGACGTGGCGGGCTTCTTCACGGGTTTGATTGGCGGCGTATTCCTGCGCGCCCGGGTCCTTCAGGATATGGCAGAGCGAGGCGGAGAGCGCGAGCGCGCCCTGCTCGCCATGCAACAGCGCCGAGATCTGCCAGCGCGCCGCTTCGTTGGCGAATTTCACGCGCTGTTCGCGGGTCAGCGTGTCGCCGATGCGGGTGTGGAAGATGGCGAAGAACTCTTCCGGCAGGATCGTTTCCTGCGTCAGATCGAAGGGCTCCTGGAAGTCGATATACTTCTTGTCCAGCGGATCCCAGAAATGGTCATGCGTGGCCGAGATGATCTTGTCGAAGGCGCTGGAACGCTTGCCGTAACGCTCGACATCCAGCATCGCCGGGAAGTCTTTCGGATCGGCGGCGTCATACGCGTTGTCTTTGGTGATCTGGACCATGGCCAAGTCTCCGGGAGCTATCCGGGCGGCACTATCCTCCGATTTCTTGAAGAGTCAATAAAAATGACGCAGGCGTCACTTTCCTGACGAAGCGTCAAATTGCGCAAGCCTGTCGCGTGCTATTCGTCGCTAAGCGTGCCCTTGGTGGAGGCGGCGGCGCCCTCCAGGCGTTCGTCGGGCTCGACCGCTTGGCGCAGGGCGCGCGCGAGGCCCTTGAAACAACTTTCCACGATGTGGTGGCTGTTCTGGCCATAAAGATTGTCGATATGCAGGCAGACGCCCGCGTTCTGCGCGAAGGCCTGGAACCATTCCTTGAACAGTTCGGTGTCCATCTCGCCCAGCTTGGGCTTGGGGATTTCCACCCGCCAGACGAGATAGGGACGGTTCGAAACGTCGATGGCGACGCGCGTGCAGGCCTCATCCATCGGGATGAGCGCCGCGCCGAAGCGCGTGATGCCGGCGAAATCGCCCAGCGCCTTCTTCACCGCCTGACCGATGACGATGCCGGTGTCTTCGGTGGTGTGGTGATAATCGACATGGATGTCGCCGGACGCGCGCACCTTCAGGTCGATCATGGAATGGCGGCCGAAGCTCTCCAGCATGTGGTCCAAAAAGCCGATTCCCGTGTCGATATCGCAATCTCCCGAGCCGTCGAGGTCGAGCGACACGGCGATCTCGGTCTCCCTTGTCTTGCGTTCGACGGTGGCGGTGCGCATGGGCAGTCCTTTGGCGATTCCAGCTTTCGCTTTCTAACCCAAGCTCAAGGCTGTGTCGAAAGCCGGAAAGTATCGGTAACGCGGGTTTCGCCAGCGGTTCCGGCCAAGGCCAGCGCTCCCGATCCCGCATCGGCTTCGAAGACGAGGCGGCTATTGATGTTGGCGATGGGTGGGGTGAACCAGGCGAAATCACTGGCCTCGCCGCCCAGCGCACGAGCGGCAGCGGCGCGGCCTTGACTGTCTATCGGGCGGGCTTGCCAACTGGGACCGTCCAGCCGCGTCTCGAAATGGTTGGCGACGCAGACGCGGCCACTCTCCATCTCGCGGATGGCGAAATCGTCCTCGGTTCGCTCGATGATGCAGCCCTCGCCCGCCCTGACACCGGAGAGGATGAAGATGGCGGGAACGGCCAGCGGGGTTTCGCTCAGCATGTGCTTCGCATCGGTGTAATCCTTCGCGGTCTCGAAGACATGGCGCAGCAAGTGCGCAGCGGGCCAGCCGGTAGCGCGACCAGCGGCGATGCGGTTCTGGAGCCAGTCGCCCACGAACCCTGTTCTGTGTCGACGCATCGGTGCCTGGTTGATGGCGGCGGCGAAACGGCCGGGCGCCAGGCCGTGGAACGAACCGTTCGCGCCGGGCCAGGTGAAGTTGAAGTAGTCGCCCGCCGGCCCATCCTGCCGCGCCACCACAACGAGTTCGCCCAGCCGCGGAAACGGCCAGTCGAGCACACGGCGCAAGGTTGCGCCTTCGCCCGCATCCCATACACCGCTGGTGCAGCCCCATTCGAAGCAGACATTCAGCACATGCGCGCCACTGCGGCCAAGCAGGCCCGCGATCGCGTCGATTTCGTCCGCATAAGGATTTCCGGTCCGCGCCAGCCATTTGCGCGAGGCACGGTCGCCTAGCGGCAAGACCACAGCGCTGGCCGCGCGGGAGACGGCGCCGAAGCTGAGCGTCGCTGCCTTGACCAGGGCGCGGGCGCGCTCCGGATAGGCTTTCAGCAGATCGACGGGGGTTTTCCCGCGCAAGTCGATAAGGGGAATGGTCTGCATGCACGCCTTCCGGCTTCGGCCGCTGCTTCCTATATAATGCCCATCATGGCTGACACACATCCCGACGCGCGCTGGCGCTCCACCACCATCCTCTCCGTCCGCAAAGGCGGCATCGTCGTCGTGGCCGGCGACGGGCAGGTCACCCTCGGCGCCACGGTCATGAAGGCCAATGCGCGCAAGGTTCGCCGCCTCGGCAAGGGCGACGTGATCGCGGGTTTTGCGGGCGCCACCGCCGATGCCTTCGCGCTGTTCGAGCGGCTGGAAGCCAAGATCGAGCAGCACCCCGGCAACCTCGCCCGCGCCTGCGTGGAACTCGCCAAGGATTGGCGCACGGACCGCTATCTGCGCCGGTTGGAGGCGATGATGGCCGTGGCGGACAGCAAGACCTCGCTGATCCTCTCCGGCACCGGCGACGTGGTCGAACCGGAAGACGGGCTGATCGGCATCGGCTCTGGCGGCCCCTACGCGCTCTCCGCCGCCAAAGCACTTTCCGACTCCGGCCTCAGCGCCGAAGAGATCGCGCGCCGCGCCATGAAGATCGCGGCGGAAATCTGCATCTACACCAACGAGAATATCGTCATCGAAAGCCTGCCATCCGCATGACCGCCTTCTTCACGCCCCGGGAAATCGTTTCGGAACTGGATCGCTACATTGTCGGCCAAGCGGACGCCAAGCGCGCGGTCGCCATCGCGTTGCGCAATCGCTGGCGCAGGCAGCAATTGCCGCCGGAATTGCGCGAGGAGGTTCTGCCCAAGAACATCCTGATGATCGGGCCCACCGGCGTGGGCAAGACGGAGATATCGCGCCGTCTCGCCCGTCTTGCGCAGGCGCCCTTCCTGAAGGTGGAGGCGACCAAGTTCACCGAAGTGGGCTATGTCGGCCGCGACGTGGAGCAGATTGTACGCGATCTGGTGGAGATCGCGCTTGCCCAGACGCGCGAGAAGAAGCGCCGCGAAGTCGAAGCCCAGGCCGAGGCGCGCGCGGAGGACCGGCTGGTCGATGCGCTGACCGGCGCTACCGCCGCTGCCTCGACGCGCGAGACCTTTCGCAAGCGGCTGCGCGACGGCGAGTTGGAAGACCGCGAGGTCGAGATCGAGATGCGCGACACGGGCGGCATGCCCAGCTTCGAGATTCCCGGCATGCCGAGCGCGCAGATCAGCATGGTCAATCTGGGCGACATCTTCGGCAAGGCAATGGGCGGCCGCTCCAAGCCGCGCCGCATGAAGGTGGCCGATGCGCGCGGGCCGATATTGGCCGAGGAAGCCGACAAGCTGCTCGATGAAGAAGCCGTGGCGCGCGAGGCGATCGACAGCGTCGAGCAGAACGGCATCGTCTTCCTGGATGAGATCGACAAGATCTGCGCCCGCAGCGAATTGCGCGGCGGCGGCGATGTCTCGCGCGAAGGCGTGCAGCGCGACCTGTTGCCGCTGATCGAAGGCACGGTGGTCGCCACCAAGCATGGCAGTGTGAAGACGGATCACATCCTCTTCATCGCATCTGGCGCGTTCCACACCGCAAAACCATCGGACCTGTTGCCGGAATTGCAGGGCCGCTTGCCGATCCGCGTGGAGCTGAAGGCGCTGTCGCGCGACGATTTCCGCCGCATCCTCACCGAGCCGGAAGCGAGCCTCATCAAGCAATATGTGGCGTTGATGGGCACGGAAGGCGTGACGCTCGATTTCGCGGAAGACGGCATCGCGGCCATCGCCGACATCGCCGCCCAAGTGAACGCCAGCGTCGAGAACATCGGTGCGCGCCGTCTTCACACCGTGATGGAACGCGTCCTCGACGAAATCAGCTTCACTGCGACCGACTCCACCGGTGCGACGCTGCGCATCGACGCCGATTACGTGAAGGCGCGCGTCGAGGACTTGGCCAAAGACCAGGATTTGTCGCGGTTCATTCTTTAAGCTCCGCCCTAAGGCGCACCAGGCGGCATTTTGTCGAAGCGCATCTTGTTCGGGTCGATGGGCGCCCAGGGTTGGGCGGAGCTCGTATAGATCGCGCCGCGGACTTCCAGCCAGCTGGGGTCGTCGAGAGAGCCGGCTTTGACGACCCGCATCACATTGCCGGGCGGTTCGCTGAAGAGGGGCGAGCCGCAATCGGCGCAGAAGCCGCGGGCGATGTCCCGGCCCGAATCGCCCGTCGAGACGAACAGCTTCGGCGTGCCCTTGGTGATCCGGAAGGCGGCGGCGGGTACTACAACGGCAGTGGTGTGGCTTCCGCCCGAGGCGTATTGGCAGTCGCGGCAATGGCAATCCATCACGGCGATGGGCTCGGCTGAGACCTCGTAGCGGACGGCCCCGCAGCGGCATCCCCCGGTGAACGGTGCAACCATCGGCTTTACCTCCCAAATCTGGCCCAAATCCGGCCCGGCCCGCCAGTCAGTGTTGACCCCCACAAAAATCCTTGCAAGAAGTCCGGCCCTTACAACAAGAGGGTGCTCGGGAATGCGCGGGAACTACCTTTTCACCAGCGAAAGCGTGTCGGAAGGCCATCCCGACAAGGTCTGCGACCGCATTTCCGACGAGGTGGTGGACCTGTTCTACCGCGAAGGCCCCAAGAGCGGCCTCGACCCCTGGGACATCCGCGCCGCCTGCGAGACCTTGGCGACCACCAACCGCGTCGTCATCGCCGGCGAGACCCGCGGCCCCAAGCACATCATGGTCGACAACATCATCCATGTGGCGCGCGAGGCGATCCGCGACATCGGCTACGAGCAGGAAGGCTTTCATTGGCGCAACGCCAATATCGAAGTGCTGCTGCACGCCCAGTCCGCCCACATTGCCCAAGGCGTCGACGCCGCTGGCAACAAAGATGAAGGCGCGGGCGATCAGGGCATCATGTTCGGCTATGCCTGCCGCGAGACCCCGGCCCTGATGCCGGCGCCGATCTTCTACAGCCACAAGATCCTCGAATTGATGGCCCACGCCCGCAAGGCGGACAAGAACTCCAAGCTCGGCCCCGACTCCAAGAGCCAGGTGACCGTCCGCTACGAGAACGGCAAGCCCGTCGGCGTGACGCAGATCGTCGTCTCCAGCCAGCATGCCGAAGGCCTGTCGTCGGACGACGTGCGCAAGCTGGTCGAGCCCTTCGTGCGCAAGGCGCTGCCCGACGGCTGGATCGGCGCGGATTGCGTCTGGCATGTTAACCCGACCGGCGCCTTCGTGATCGGCGGACCGGACGGCGACAGTGGCCTCACCGGCCGCAAGATCATCGTGGACACTTACGGCGGCGCGGCACCCCATGGCGGCGGCGCGTTCTCCGGCAAGGACCCGACCAAGGTGGACCGTTCGGCTGCCTATGCCGCGCGTTATCTGGCGAAAAACGTTGTCGCTGCCGGGCTTGCCGATCGCTGCACCATCCAGATCTCCTACGCCATCGGCGTAGCCGATCCGCTGTCGGTCTATGTCGACCTGCACGGCACCGGCAAAGTGGACGAGGCGAAGCTGGAGAAGGTTCTGCCCGAAGCGATGAGCCTGAAGCCGCGCAATATCCGCGAGCACCTGAAGCTCAACAATCCGATCTACGCCAGAACCTCCGCCTACGGACATTTCGGCCGCGAGCCGGATTCGACCGGCGGCTTCACCTGGGAAAAGACCGATCTCGCGGATGTGCTGAAACGGGCGTTTTGACGAAAGGCGCCACCTCTCGTTATTTGCGGGGGATTTTCAGCTTGCCGATGCGTTCACGCGTGAACTGAAAAGGTTCGCGGACGGATGCGTCGGGGCTCGCCTCCTGCGCGGCGATGAAATCGCCAGCCCAGGCCTGCAGTGTGCCGCTCTTGGCCTGAAGCGCCATCTCTCCGCAGATATAGGCCATGTGATTGATCAGCCGGGCGTCCCCGGTCGCCACGACTTGCGGCACGACCTGCATGATCTCGCGCGTCACCTCGTCGGAATCCATCCAGACCCCGACGTCGCCCACGACCCAGGCGGCGGAGTCGCCGACATTGTAGTTTTCGGGAACCGACAACAGGATTTCCGATGCGGCGCGCAACGCGCCGAGTTCGTGGCGCCCGCGTGCCATCGCGCTCAGGCGATGCGCGCAATTGCGGATTTCATTGATATCTGTGGCTTTCAGGAAATTCGCTTTCGTGCCCTTTATGACGGCATCGCTGCTTTCGTCGAGCAAGCCGCAAAGCTGCTCGAACGGACCGGGCTTGCGCGTGCGGAAATCGACATAGAGCTTCGATCTCAAAAGGAGCGGGAGTTCCGTATCGTCATATTTCAGGCAGACGACCTTGGTCAGTCCGCTCTCGATCTCGTCCGTTCCAACGGCCGAGAGCTCTCGGTTCGCCCATTTGCCGCGGGCATGGTTGCCGGAGTGGATCACGAAAAGGTAGCGGGACCGCGCCATGCCTTCGGAAATGCGATGGAAGAGATCGTCGCCGGCGCGAAGATTCTTCTCGGCATACCAAGTGATATAGCCCCGGGCCGCGAGGCGCTCGTGCAGCCGCTGTGCGCGGCCGATGTCTTTCCAAGCAAAGGAGATAAAGGCGTCATATTCGAAATCCACGACGTGGCCCAATCAATATTGTGTTGAACAACGATATACGCGCGTTGCGGCGATCTTACGCCACAAGGGTAAAAGCGGCCAAGTCTGATACTCCGTTTTGCGGCGGGTCGCGATTTTCAAGGCCCCGGTTTCAACGATTGTTGTCATCGCGGTGAGGATCGGGCAAACCGGCGAAGCGCTGGACGCGGCGCCTGGGTTCCTCTTCATCGCTTCGGCGATATATCTGCGTAGCGCGAACCATGACCGACGATCCCGAGATTGCCGCCCGCCGCCGCCGGCTCGTCTACGGCCGCCGCAAGGGACCCAAGCTCTCGGAGCACCAGTCGTCGCTCTTCACGACGCTGCTGCCCAAGCTCGCGCTGGAAATCCGCGACGGCGCGGAGCCGCGCTCCTACTTCAGCGCGCCCGTGGAAGACGTCTGGCTGGAGATCGGTTTCGGCGCGGGTGAACACCTGCTGTGGCAGGCGGAGCATCACCCAAATGTCGGGCTGATCGGCGCGGAGCCCTATGAAGGCGGCGTCGCGAAAATCCTTTCGCGCATGGATACTTCTCCGCCGGGGACGGAGAATATCAAAATTCACATGGGCGACGCGCGCGACATTCTTTTCGCGCTGCCCGACGCGAGCCTCGGCCGCGTCTTCATTCTGTTTCCCGACCCGTGGCCCAAAACGCGCCACCACAAGCGCCGCTTCATCCAGACGGAGATGCTGGGTCACCTCTCCCGCGTGATGAAGCCCAGCGCCGAACTGCGCTTCGCCAGCGACGATGCCCCGCTCGTCGAATACACACTCGAACGGTTGACAGCCCATCCCGCCTTCACCTGGACCGCAACACGCGCCGAAAGCTGGAAATCGCGCCCTGCCGATTGGCCGCCGACGCGGTACGAGGCCAAGCAACTCCATGGGATTCCGGCGTTTCTCGAATTTCGCCGTGTTTGACTTGTAATCCGCACTTTCCAAGCGTATATCGCCACCATCCCAGACAACAGAAAGTACTGTTGTGTGGCGGTTCGAAAGAGCCGCCGCGCGGGAGACGCTTTTGTTTATGGCCCTAGGCCACTGAAAAGAGGAACTTCGTCATTCTCACGGCGATGTCGCAATTGGAGCCGATCATTGAGCCCAAGGTGGAAGCCGCGGGTTTCAGGCTCGTGCGCCTGCGCATCCTGGGGGCGAAGATCAAGACCTTGCAGATCATGGCCGAGCGGCCCGACGGCACGATGAATGTGGAGGATTGCGCCACGCTTTCGCGCGCGCTCTCCGAATTCTTCGAGACCGAGGACCCGATCAAGGGCGAGTACCATCTGGAAGTCTCCTCGCCCGGGATCGACCGGCCGCTAACCCGGATCGCGGATTTCGCACGCTGGGCGGGGCATGAGGCCAAGATCGAGCTGGCTTTGGCTGATGAGAATGGGCGCCGGCGTTTCAAAGGCCTGCTGCTCGGCCTCGACGGCAACGATGTTGTGATCGAAGTGGATGGCGAGCGGCGGAAATTCGCCTATCGCGCGATTTCGGAAGCGAAGCTGGTCCTCACCGACAAACTGATCGCTGAAGACCTTAGAGGAAGGAAACAATGACACTCTCACACACGACCAGGAGCCTCTGACATGGCCGCTATTGCCGCCAACAGGACCGAACTCTTGCAGATCGCCGATGCGGTCGCCCGCGACAAGAACATCGACAAACAGGTCGTGATCGCCGCGATGGAAGAAGCCATGCAGCGCGCCGCCAAGGCGCGCTATGGCAGCGAGAACGAAATCCGCGTCGAGATCGATCCGCGCACCGGCGAGACACATGTCTCGCGCTATCTGCACGTCGTCGAGCTGGTCGATAACGACAAGATCGAGATCAGCCTCGAAGATGCGCGCGCGCGCAACCCGGCCGCCATGGTGGGCGACATCATCGCCGAGACGCTGCCGCCGTTCGATTTCAGCCGCATCTCCTCGCAGGCCGCCAAGCAGGTGATCGTGCAGAAGGTGCGCGATGCCGAGCGCGAGCGCCAGTTCGAGGAATACAAGGACCGCATCGGCGAGATCGTGCACGGCATCGTCAAGCGTTCCGAATTCGGTTCCGTGGTGGTCGATATGGGCCGCGCCGAGGGCGTGGTGCGCCGCGATGAGATGATCCCGCGCGAGAATTTCCGCACCGGCGACCGCATCCGCGCTTACATCTACGACGTGCGCCGCGAAGCCCGCGGCCCGCAGATCTTCTTGTCGCGTTCGCATCCGCAATTCATGGTGCGGCTCTTCGCCCAGGAAGTGCCGGAGATCTATGACGGCATCATCGAGATCCGCGCCGTGGCGCGCGATCCGGGCAGCCGCGCCAAGATCGCCGTGATCAGCAAGGATTCCAGCATCGATCCAGTCGGCGCCTGCGTCGGCATGCGCGGCGTGCGCGTGCAGGCCGTGGTGCAGGAACTGCAAGGCGAGCGCATCGACATCATCCCGTGGTCGCCCGAGCCCGCCACCTTTATCGTGAACGCGCTGGCGCCGGCGGAAGTGGCCAAGGTCGTGCTCGATGAAGACACGCATCGCACCGAAGTGGTGGTGCCGGATGAGCAGCTTTCGCTCGCCATCGGCCGTCGCGGACAGAACGTCCGCCTCGCCTCCCAGCTCACCGGCTGGCAGCTCGACATCCTGACCGAGGCCGAGGAAAGCGAACGCCGGCAGAAGGAATTCGCCGAGCGTACCGCCCTCTTCATGGAAGCGCTCGACGTCGATGAGACCGTCGCGCAGTTGCTGGCCTCCGAAGGCTTCGCCAGCGTGGAAGACGTGGCCTATGTGCCGCTTCCCGAACTGGCCGAGATCGAAGGGTTCGACGAGGACACCGCCCAGGAACTCCAGACCCGCGCCACCGAGCATATCGAAGCGCGCAACAAGGAGATGGACGACAAACGCAGGGAGCTTGGCGTGGACGACGAAGTGCTTGAGGTCGAAGGCGTGTCCGCGGCAATCGCGGTTGCGCTGGGCGAAGCGGGGATCAAGACGCTGGAGGATCTCGCGGGCTGCGCCACCGACGATCTCATCGGCTATTACGAGCAGGGCAAGGACAAGGAACGCGTCCGCGTGCCGGGTGCGCTCGACAGCTTCAGCCTCACTGCCGAAGACGCCAATTCCATCATCATGAAGGCGCGCGTGAAAGCGGGCTGGATCGAAGCCGATCCGGAGCCGGAAGAAGAAGTCGCGGCCGAAGAAGACACGGAGACGCAGGAAGAGGCATGAGCCTGGCCGCGGCACAGAAGGAAGAGACTGCGATGCGCGAACGGCGCTGCATCGTGACGGGAGAGACGCGCGGCGAAGCGCGTCTCATCCGCTTCGTCGTGGGGCCGGACGGCATGATCGTGCCCGACCTCGCGGCGAAACTTCCCGGCCGTGGTATCTGGGTGACGGCGGATCGCGCGATGCTGGGCAAGGCCGCCTTCGCCAAGGCCGCCAAGCAGAAGGTGAGCGTGCCGGCCGATCTGGCCGACCGCGTCGAAAGCCTGATCGTGCGCCGCATGATGGACGATCTGGGCATGGCCAAGCGCTCCGGCGCGCTGGTCAGCGGTTTCGACAATGTGATCCGCGCGCTGGAGGCGGCACGGCCGCCCGCCGTGCTGATCGAAGCTCGCGACGGGGCAGCGGATGGGCGGCGCAAGATCGCCAATCTGGCTGCTGCCAGGAATGCCGAACCGGCCGTCATCGACGCGCTGAGTTCGGGGGAAATCAGCGTGGCTTTGGGCCGCGAGAATGTGATACATGCCGCCCTCACATCCGGGCAGCTTGCGGAACGATTGATCTTCGAAGCGGGCCGGTTAGCCGGCTTTCGAACCGGACAGGCGGGTCCAACTCCCGCGCCTGAAGGAAAGTAATGAGCGAGACGAACGACACGAATAAACGGACTCTGTCTCTCAAGAAGACGGAGACTTCCACCGTGAAGCAGAGCTTCAGCCATGGCCGCACCAAGGCCGTGGTGGTGGAGAAGAAGCGCAGCACCCATCCGCCGGGTCCCGCGCCGAAGCAGGCTGCCACCACCACGCAGCAGAGCCCGGAGACCAATCGGCCTGCACCGCAGGCACCTGCGGCGCCCGCGCGCGACGCGCGCCCCGGCGTCGTGCTGCGCCAGCTGACGGAAGAAGAGAAAGCCCGCCGCGGCGCCGCCCTGGCAGACGCCCGCGTTGCCGAGGAAGATGCCCGCAAACGCGCCGAGGAAGACGCCAAGCTCCGCGCCATCGAGGATGCCAAGCTCGCCAAGGAGCGTGAGGCTGCCGCCAAGCGCAAGGTCGAGGAAGACGCCCGCAAGGCCGCCGACGAAGCGGCCAAGCGCCATGCCGAGGAAGAAGCCACCCGCAGGCTCGACGGCGGCGCACCCAGGAAAGACGAACCGGCCACGACGGCGACGCCTGCGCGTCCCACCACCACCACGCCCTCTACGACGGAAGCCCCGCGCGTCCGCCGCCCCATCACGGAAGAAGAGGAAGAGGCGCCCAAGAAAGCCGGCGCGAAGGCGCCTGCGAAAGTGCCCGCCGCGCGCAAGGGCGAAGACCAGCGCCGCCGCGGCCGCCTCACCGTCACCAAGGCCTTGTCGGACGATGACGAGCGCACGCGCTCCGTCGCCGCCTACAAGCGCCATCTGCAGCGCATCAACAAGGGCCAGCAGCAGGTTGCCGGCCCCGCCGGTCCACGCGAAGTGACGATTCCGGAGACCATCACGGTCGCCGAACTCGCCAACCGCATGGCGCGCCGCGCCGTCGACGTCATCAAGGTTCTGATGAAGAACGGCATGATGGCGACGGTCAACGACACGATCGATGCCGACACCGCCGAACTCGTCGCCGCCGAATACGGCCACACCGTCAAGCGCGTCGCCGAATCCGACGTGCTCGAAGGCCTGAAGGGCGCCGAGGATGAGAGCGCCGACATGATCTCGCGCGCGCCCATCGTCACCGTCATGGGCCATGTCGATCACGGCAAGACCTCGCTGCTCGACGCGCTGCGCAAGACCGACGTGGTCGCGGGGGAAGCCGGCGGCATCACCCAGCATATCGGCGCCTATCAGGTGCAGTTGAAAACCGGCCAGCGCATCACCTTCCTCGATACGCCAGGCCATGCGGCCTTCACCGCCATGCGCGCGCGCGGCGCCAAGGTCACCGACCTTGTCGTGCTCGTCGTGGCCGCGGATGACGGCGTCATGCCGCAGACCATCGAGGCCATCAGCCACGCCAAGGCGGCGCATGTGCCGATGATCGTGGCGGTCAACAAGATCGACAAGGGCGATGCCAACCCGGCGCGCGTGAAGACCGAGCTGCTGCAATATGAAATCCAGGTCGAAGACCTGGGCGGCGATGTACTCAGCGTCGACGTCTCGGCCACCAAGGGCATGAACCTCGACAAGCTGGAAGAGGCGATCCTCTTGCAGGCCGAAGTGCTCGACCTCAAGGCCAATCCCAATCGCCCCGCCGAAGGCGCCGTCATCGAAGCCAAGCTCGACAAGGGCCGCGGCCCCGTGGCCACGGTGCTGGTGCAGCGCGGCACACTCAAGACAGGCGACATCCTCGTTGCCGGTTCGGAATTCGGCCGCGTGCGCCTCATCATCGACGATCGCGGCCAGAACGTGGATGCGGCCGGTCCCTCCACGCCCGTGGAAGTGCTGGGCCTCTCCGGCGTTCCGGAAGCCGGCGACGAATTCGCGGTGGTGGAGAACGAAGCCCGCGCTAGGGAAGTCACCGAATATCGCGCGCGCAAGCGCCGCGAACAGCGCCAGGCGGCGTCTTCGCGCCAGTCGCTCGACCAGTTGCTCAAGAGCCGCAAGGATGGCGAGAAGCGGTTGCTTCCCCTCGTCGTCAAGGCCGACGTGCATGGTTCGGTGGAAGCCATCCAGGGCGCGCTGGCCAAGCTCGGCAACGACGAAGTGGGCGTGCAGGTGCTGCAATCCGGCGTCGGCGCGATCACCGAATCCGACGTGATCCTGGCGCAGGCCTCGGGCGGCGCCATCATCGGCTTCAACGTCCGCGCCAATGCGCAGGCCCGCGAGCGCGCCAAGCGCGACGGCGTGGAAGTGCGCTACTACAACATCATCTACAACGTCGTGGATGACATGAAACTGGCGCTGTCGGGCATGCTGGCGCCGGAGACACGCGAGAAGTTCCTCGGCAACGCGGAAGTGCTGGAAGTCTTCACCATCTCCAAGGTGGGCAATGTCGCCGGCTGTCGTGTCACCGAAGGCGTCGTGCGCCGCGGCGCGCATGTGCGCCTGATCCGCGACAACGTCGTCATCCACGAGGGCGAGCTTTCGACCTTGAAGCGCTTCAAGGACGAAGTGCGCGAAGTCCAGAACGGCCAGGAATGCGGCATGGGCTTCACGGGCTATAACGACCTGAAGAAGGGCGACGTGATCGAGTGTTTCGAGGTCGAGACCATTCAGCGCGCGCTGTGAGCCGCCCATGTCCACGCTCGAACTCTACCTTCGCGAGACCGACGCAGCGCTCAGGGCCAACGATTCCGAACGCGCGCTGAGGCTCGCCGACGAAGCGACCAACAAGGGGCTGGAGCATCCCAACCTTTTGACGCTCGCCGCGCATCGCCGCATGCAGGCCGGCGATAACGAGAGCGCGCACACGCTTCTGGTCCGCGCCCGCACACTCAGCCCCCGCAATGTCGACGTGCTGAACGCGCTGGGTATCGTGCTCACCAGGCTTGGTCGCCCGCGCGAGGCACTGCCGCAATTCGATGCCGCCCTGCGCGCGGCGCCCGGCACGGCCATGCTGCGCTTCAACAAGGCGCTGGCTTACGAGAAGCTGGGCGAACTCGATCGCGCCAAACGCGAGCTTGAAGGCGTCATCACCCTGATGCCGCGCCACCAGGAAGCACTGGCGTGGCTTGCCACGCTGGCCTCGCAACGCAACGACGCGAAAGCCGCCCGCGATTACGCCACCCGCGCACTCGCCATCGATCCCCGCTTGCATGCCGCCACCATAGCGCTCGCCACCGTCGATGTGGCGGAGAAGCAATACGATGCCGCCAAGGCGCGGCTCCGCGCGCTGCTTGCCGAGCGCGATCTGTCGCCTTCCAACCGCGCCTTTGCCGAGAACCTGATGGGCGACGCGCTGGATGGCGAAGACGATACGCACGCCGCCTTCGCCGCCTATGCCGCCGGCAATGTGACCCTGCGCGGTTTCTACGCCTCGGCCTATGCCGCCAATCTGTTCGAAAGCGCCGCCGAGCGCGTGCGCCGGTTGACCACCTATTTCCGCGACGCGGATGCGAATATGTGGCGCGCGCAAAAAACCGGCACCGCGCTCCGCACGCATGTCTTCCTCGTCGGCTTCCCGCGTTCCGGCACGACCTTGCTGGAGACGGTTCTGGGCGGTCATCCCGACATCGAAACCATGGAAGAGCGCGACGCGCTGATGGACGGTGTGGCTGCCTTCGTCACCGAGGATAGCGGGCTCGACAAGCTTGCCCAGCTTTCCGGTGACGCGCTCGAGGAATACCGCCGGGGCTATTGGAAGCGTGCCGGCGAATATGGTCACAGCGGCGACCGCAAGGTGTTCCTCGACAAGATGCCGCTCAACACGGTCCTGCTGCCGCTCGTCGCCAAGCTGTTTCCGGACGCGAAGATTCTCTTCGCGCTGCGCGATCCGCGCGATGTGGTACTCTCCTGCTTCCGCCGCCGTTTCGGCATGACGGCGCAGATGTATGAACTCACCTCGCTGCCGACGGCCGCCACCTATTACGACGCGGTGATGGGATTGGGCGCGATCTATCGCGACAAACTCGGCCTCGAGACGCGCGACACCAAGCACGAGAGCCTGATCGCGGATTTCGAGGGCGAGACGCGCGCGATCTGCGAATTCCTGGGCGTGTCCTGGCGCGAGGAGATGGCCAACTTCGCCAGCCGCGCGCAGACGAACACCTCCAACACGCCCAGCGGCGCGCAGGTCGCCCGCGGGCTTTCGCGCGAAGGCGCCGATCAGTGGCGGCGCTACGCGGCCGAGCTGGCGCCGGTGCTGCCCACGCTGGCCCCTTGGGTCGCGCGCTTCGGCTATCCGGAGGACTGACATGGCACGCCATCATCCCCGCGATCCCAATCGCGTTCCCCTTCGCGACTCCAGCCGCGACTTCAACCGCAATCCCAATCTCGGCCCCTCGCAGCGCCAGTTGCGCGTGGGCGAGATGCTGCGCCACGCGCTGGCCGAAGTCTTCTTCCGCGGCGAAATTCGCGATGCCGATCTCGACGGCGTCTCCGTCACCGTCACGCAGGTGAAACCTTCCGGCGACATGCGCCACGCCACCGTTTTCGTGGAGCCCTTGGGCGGTCAGAACGCGGCCAAGATCGTGGCCGCGTTGAACCGCCACCGCGCCTTCATCCGCGGCGAGATGGGAAGCCGCATCACGCTGAAATTCACCCCCGACCTGCGCTTCGTGGAGGATCACTCCTTCGCCGAGGCCCAGAAGATCGAGGACATCCTCAAATCCGAAAAGGTCCGCCGCGACGTCGAGGCCGCGCAAGACGCCGGCGAAGACGACGATGCCTCGTAAGAAGAAGGGCTCGCCGGTCCACGGCTGGGTCGTGCTGGACAAGCCCGAGGGCATCACCTCCACCCAGGCCGTCAGCGTCATCAAGCGCGTGTTCGACGCCCAGAAAGCGGGCCATGCCGGAACGCTCGACCCGCTGGCAACCGGCGTGCTGGCCATCGCGCTGGGCGAAGCGACCAAGACTGTCCCCTACGCCATGGACGCTGAGAAGACCTACCGTTTCACCGCCTGCTGGGGCGAAAGCCGCGACAGCGACGATACCGAAGGCCGGGTCACGGGCACTTGCGACATTCGCCCCACCAAGGCCGAGATCGAGGCCGCGATCCCCCGGTTCCTGGGCGAAATCCGCCAAACGCCGCCCGCCTACTCCGCCATCAAGGTCGATGGCGCCCGCGCCTATGACTTGGCGCGCGAGGGCGAGGTGGTGGAACTCGAATCCCGTACCGTTTTGATCCACGAGGCCCGTCTTACCGGGCAGCCCGACGCCGACCATGCCGAGTTCGAAATCCGTTGTGGCAAAGGGACTTACATCCGGGCTTGGGTGCGCGACCTGGCGCTGGTTTTGGGTACATTGGGGCATGTTTCCCAGCTGCGCCGGACTTCCGTCGGCGGGTTTTCGGAAAAAGACGCAGTGCCCCTAGAAACCCTGAGGGGTTTTATGCATAGTCCCGCCGCTTTTGAGCACTTGAGGCCCATTTCGACCGCGCTGGACGGCATCCCGGCGCTGGCCGTTACGGGTCCGGATGCGGTTCGCCTTCGAAGCGGCAATCCGATCCTGATGCGTGCGAACCTGTTCGCCCGCATCGCGGACGCCTTTCCGGAACGCGACGATCTCTCAGGTCTCACGGTCTATCTCTCCACAAGCGAGGGTGAGCCGGTCGCACTGGCCGAACTCGCGCAAGGGGAGCTGAGGCCGTTTCGCGTGTTCAACTTTGGATGACCGGAAACTGGAAACGAAAATGACGATTACGCCTGAACGCAAACTCGAAGTGATCAAGGACTACGCCACCAAGGAAGGCGACACGGGTTCGCCCGAAGTCCAGGTGGCCGTGCTCTCGGAGCGCATCAACAACCTCTCGTCCCATTTCGATGGGCACAAGAAGGACAACCATTCCCGCCGCGGCCTCATCAAGATGGTGTCGCAGCGCCGCGGGCTTCTCGACTATCTGAAGCGCATCGATCAGAAGCGCTACGATTCGCTGATCAGCCGGCTGGGCCTGCGCCGCTGAGTATCGAGTCCCCACTCTCACATCTCATCATCCGCGCGGGTGCGAATGGTCGCGCCCGCGCCATGCCCGTTTGCTGCAGGAAGGCCTGAGCAAACAACCCTCACCGCAATCCGGCGGTGGGAATGAAGGACTGAAAGACAATGTTCCATATCGTGAAAGAAGAATTCGAATGGGGCGGCCGCACGGTCACCCTCGAAACCGGCCGCATCGCGCGCCAGGCTGACGGCGCCGTGCTGCTCACCTGCGGCGAGACCGTGGTGCTGGCGACGGCGACAGCCGCGCATGCCCCGCGCGAAGGCGTGGATTTCTTCCCGCTGACCGTGAACTACCAGGAGCGCTACTACGCCGCCGGCAAGATCCCGGGCGGCTACTTCAAGCGCGAGCGCGCGCCGACCGAGCGCGAAACCTTGACGTCGCGCCTGATCGACCGTCCGATCCGCCCCCTCTTCGCGGAAGGCTATCGCAATGAAACGCAGGTCGTGGTGCAGGTTCTCTCCCATGACCTCGAGAACGATCCCGACGTGCTGGGCCTGGTGGCTGCGTCCGCCGCGCTCACCATTTCCGGCATTCCGTTCATGGGCCCTATCGGTGCGGCCCGCGTTGGTTACATCAACGGCGAATATGTCCTGAACCCGCTGATCGACGACATGGCGAACTCCACCCTCGACCTCGTGGTCGCGGGCACCCATGACGCGGTGCTGATGGTGGAATCCGAAGCCCAGGAGCTTTCGGAAAAGGTGATGCTGGACGCCGTGATGTTCGGCCATCGCGAAATGCAGAAGGCGATCGGCGCGATCATCAAGCTGGCCGAGAAGGCCGCGAAGGATCCGCGTCCGGTTCCGGAAGACGTGCATGCCGCCCTGCGCGAGAAGCTCAAGAGCGTTGCCGGCGCCGAACTGACCGCCGCGTTCAAGATCGCAGAGAAGCACGTCCGCCGCGACGCCATCTCCACCGTGCGCAAGAAGCTGGCCGAGAACTATGTCGGCACGGATGCCGGCAAGGTGCCGAGCAACGTGTTCTCCAACCTGATGCACGACGTGGAAGCCCATGTCATGCGCAATTCGGTGCTCGATACCAAAAAGCGCATCGACGGCCGCGACCTCACGACCGTGCGCCCCATCGTGGCGCAGGTCGGCGCACTGCCCCGCACCCACGGCTCGGCGCTCTTCACGCGCGGCGAGACGCAGGCGCTGGTCGTCGCCACGCTCGGCACCAGCGAAGACGAGCAGTTCGTCGACAGCCTGGAAGGGACGCAGAAGCAGCACTTCATGCTGCACTACAACTTCCCTCCCTACTCCGTCGGCGAGACCGGCCGCATGGGCGCACCGGGACGTCGCGAAATCGGCCATGGCAAGCTTGCCTGGCGCGCGATCCATCCGATGCTGCCGTCCAAGGCGGATTTCCCCTACACCATCCGCGTTGTTTCGGAGATCACCGAGTCCAACGGCTCGTCGTCCATGGCGACGGTCTGCGGCACTTCGCTGGCGCTGATGGATGCGGGCGTTCCCTTGAAGAAGCCGACGGCGGGCATCGCCATGGGCCTCATCCTGGAAGGCGAACGTTTCGCCGTGTTGTCCGACATCTTGGGTGACGAAGATCACCTGGGCGACATGGACTTCAAGGTGGCCGGCACCCAGGACGGGGTCACCTCCTTGCAGATGGACATCAAGATCGCCGGCATCACCGAAGAGATTATGCGCGTTGCGCTGGATCAGGCGAAGGGTGGGCGGCTGCACATCCTTGGCGAGATGAACAAGGCGCTCGACCATGGCCGTGCGGAACTGGGCGAGCATGCGCCCCGCATCGAGCAGATCAAGATCCCGACCGACAAGATCCGCGACGTGATCGGCACCGGCGGCAAGGTGATCCGCGAGATCGTGGAAAAGACCGGCGCCAAGATCAACGTGGAAGACGACGGCACGGTGAAGATCGCCTCGGCCGACGGCGAGTCGATCAAGGCGGCGCTGAAGTGGATCCGCGGTCTCACCGCGGAGCCCACGATCGGCGAGATCTATGACGGCAAGGTCGTGAAGGTGATGGATTTCGGCGCCTTCGTGAACTTCTTCGGTCCCAAGGACGGCCTCGTCCACATCTCCGAACTGGCGCCCAAGCGCGTCAACAAGACGAGCGATGTGGTGAGCGAAGGCCAGGCCGTGAAAGTGAAGCTGTTGGGCTTCGACGATCGCGGCAAAGTCCGCCTCTCCATGAAGGTCGTCGACCAGACGACCGGCGAGGACCTCACCAAGAAGCAGCAAGCCGAAGGCACCGCCGACGAGCAACAAGCCGGCTAAGCCTTCCGCACCGACTGAGCATCACCGCCCGCGAGACGCAAGTTTCGCGGGCGGTTTTGTTTTTGGGCGTGAAACCGTGTCCGTTGCCGTGCCATGGAAGGCGCAGCGGGGCAATTCCGCGAAATGACGTCTTGCAACTGGTCTGCGCCGTGACAATCTTTGCCGCAGGGCGTGAGGGAGCGGTTCATGAAAATCAGGCATTTGCTGGCGGCTGCGATGTTGGCTGCCTCTCCGGCCTTGGCGCAAACGACGGGGCCGGCGCCGGCGGTTGTTGCGCCTGCGAAGACGGCGTCCGGGCCTATCGTTCCCGCGCCCGCCGCCCATGCGCTGACGGCGGATGACGTGCAGGCCTATACAGACGGCCTCATCCCCTATGCCATGGAGCGCGGCGACGTGGCCGGCATCGTGGTGGTGGTGGTGAAGGACGGCCAGGTCCTGTTCGAGAAGGGTTATGGCTATGCGGATGTGAAGTCGAGGAAGCCCGTCGATCCGAAGACGACGCTGTTCCGTCCTGGTTCCATTTCCAAGCTCTTCACCTGGACGGCGGTGATGCAACTGGTGGCGCAGCACAAGCTCGACCTCGACACCGACATCAACACCTATCTCGATTTCAAGATCCCCGAAGCCTTCGGTAAGCCGATCACCCTGCGCAATCTGATGACGCACACGCCGGGCTTCGAGGAAGCGATCCGCAATCTCGGCACCACCGATCCCAAAGGCTTGCTGACGCTGGAGACCTATCTGAAGGAATGGGTGCCGACACGTATCTTCCCGCCGGGCGAAATTTCCGCCTATTCGAATTACGGCGCGGCGCTGGCGGGCTATATCGTGCAGCGCGTCTCGGGCGAGCCGTTCGAGCGCTATATCGACGAGCACATCTTCGCGCCGCTCGACATGCAGCATGCGAGCTTCGCGCAACCGCTGCCCAAGGCGATCGCGGGCGACATGTCCACCGGTTACGAACTCGCCTCCGGCGATCCGCAGAAGTTCGAATACATCAATGTGGCGCCGGCCGGCGCGCTGGCGGCGAGCGGCGATGACATCGCCCATTTCATGATCGCGCACCTGAACGACGGTGCTTACGGCCATGCGCGCATCCTGGATGCGGCGACCGCGCAGCAGATGCACACGACGACCTTCACGCCCGATCCCGCGCTGCCCGGCATGGCGCTGGGTTTCTATCATGAGGATCGCAACGGCGAGACCGTGATCGGCCATGGCGGCGACACGATGTATTTCCACAGCGACCTGCACCTCATCCTGGCGCATCATGTGGGCTTCTTCATCTCGCAGAACAGCGTGGGCCATACCGACGCCCATATCCGCAAGGCGCTGTTCGAAGGCTTCATGGATCGCTACTTTGCGGCACCCGCGAGCAGCGAACCTCCGACCTTGAAGACAGCGGACGCGGACGCGAAAGCCATCGTCGGTGACTATGAATCCAGTCGGCGTTCGGAATCGAGCTTCCTCAGCCTCGCCAACCTGCTCGATCAATCGAAGGTCACCGCCGACAAGGACGGCATCCTCACCGTCAGCGATCTCACGGGCATGAACGGCGTGCCGCTGAAATGGCGCGAAGTGGCGCCCGGCCGCTGGCGCGAGGTGAACGGCGTGCAGATGCTGGACGCGCATTTCGAGAACGGTGTCGCCGCCAGCCTGACGACCGATCAATTCCCACCTATCCTGATCCTGCAGCGCGCCACGGTCTCATCGTCTTGGGGCCTGCCGCTGGCGGGCGCAACGGTGGCGATGCTGTTCCTCACCGCCATCTTCTGGCCGATCAAGGCCGTGTTGCGTTGGCGTTATCAGCGGCCACTGGGGCTGACCGGCTACAAGCGGCTCGCCTATCGCTGGTCGCGCGTGGCGGCACTGGTGGACAGCGCGATGATCGCGGGCTGGTTGACCTTCCTCACCATGGGTAGCAGCAACCTCACGCTGCTCGGCACATCGACGGACTGGATCGTCACCACCTTGCACGCGCTGACCGCCATCGGCGTGATCCTGACCTTGGCGGCATTCTGGGAAGTGCGCGTGGCCTTCGCGGACCCCGCGCGGCCGTGGTGGACCAAGGCGACCGATGTCCTGCTGGCGCTGGCCTGTATCTCGTTCAGCTGGCTCGCCATCGCCTATCACTTCGTGGGCTTCGCAGGGAATTACTAAGGGGAGACACGCGTGCCCAAGATCGACATCGGCTCCGTCTTCCAGCGCAAAGGCTCCGGCTATCCCGCGCCTTACGCGGAGCAGGCCGCGGAACGCGTCAAGCAGCGGCTGGGTGATGCGGGCGGGCTTACCGATTTCGGCGTGAACCTGGTTCATCTGCCGCCGGGCGCCTGGTCCAGCCAGCGGCACTGGCATTCGGCGGAGGATGAGTTCGTCTACATCCTCTCGGGCGGAGCGGTGTTGGTCACCGATGCGGGCGAGGAAACCTTGCGCGCCGGCGAGTGCGCGGCGTTTCCCAAGAACGCCCCCAACGGCCACAACATGATCAACCGTTCGAATGCGATGGCGATCTATCTGGAAGTGGGCACGCGCAGCGGCCGCGACATCTGCGTCTATCCCGATATCGACATGCTTCTTGATCCCGCGAATGGCGGCTTCACCCACAAAGACGGGACGCCTTACACAAAATGACCACGCTCCAACACTTCCTCGCCACCACCACGCCGTTCGATCTGGCGCTGCTCGCCTTCGCCGCGCTGGTGATGCCGGCAATGTCGATCCTGGCAGGCCGCCAACTTTCGCGCGCTGAAAAGGGCTCACTGGTGCCGCGCTATATCTTCACCATGGCGCGCGGGCTGGGCGCGGCAGCGGTCCTGTTGATCGGCTGGTACTGGCTGAAGCGGCCTTTCGCGGCGCTGGGGCTCGATATCCCCGTCGGCTTCCGCGGTCAGATCGGCTTCGCGGTGGATGCGGTTCTCGTTGCCGTCTTCGCGTTCAATGTGAGCCGCGTGGGCCGGCTGTCCGGCGAGGCGCTGCAGCGCACGCGGCGCGCCGTGGGCCAGGTGAAGATCCTGCCGCGCACGGCGGGCGAACTCGCGGCCTTCCTTGCCGTGGCACTCAATGCCGGATTCTGGGAGGAGCTGTTCTATCGCGGCTTCCTCATCTGGTTGTTCACACCGGTCTTGGGCGTGATCGGCGCGGTGGCGCTGTCATCGGCTTTGTTCGGCATCGGCCATGCCTATCAGGGCTGGCGCGGCGTGTTGATGACGGGCGTCGTCGGCCTCGTCTTCGCGGTGGCCTATGTGCTGACGAACAGCCTGTGGTGGCTGATGCTGGCCCATGCCTTGATCGACTTCCAGGGCGGCATCGCGGGCTTCTGGCTGCAGAAGAAGCTGGCGCGTTCACCATCGCCTGAGGCTGTTGGTTAACCGCGATTGGCCGTTCTTGTGCGCGCGGGCCTGCGCGATTACGCTTCGCGCCACGTCCGGGAGGGGCCCATGAAGACGGTGTTGCATTACATCAGCCTGTTTCTGATCGTGCTGGCGTTGGTGCTGCTGGGCGGCGACATCATGACCTCGCTGGAGAAGGATGCATTCTCCGTGCGCTCGCTGGCGCAGGTCTGGACACTGATCGACAAGCCGAGCCTGGATGGCTTCAAGGCGTGGCTCGACCACGCGCTGCCGGGATCGGTGGCGGGCGCCATCGAATATTCGCTGAATGTGTGGAGCTGGCTGCCTTTCGGGCTGATCGGCGTCGCCATGGCATTCGGGCTGACGCGCCGCGGCGAATACGAAGGCTGAAGCTTATCTATTCTGTCCCGGCACCCAGAGCACATCCGCGGCACCCTTGTCGTTGGCGAAGCGCGCCGCGACGAAGAGGTGATCCGAGAGCCGGTTGATGTAACGGATCGCGGCCGCGTTCACCGGCTCGGCCTCCGCCAGTTCCACCATCAGCCGCTCAGCCCTGCGCGCCACGGTGCGCGCCAGATGCAGATGCGCCGCCGCCGGTGAGCCACCCGGCAGGATGAAGGAGTTGAGCGGCGACAGCTCCGCGTTCATCGCATCGATCTCGCGCTCCAGCCGCTCGACTTGTGCGTCATCCACCCGCAAGCGGCCTTCGGAGCGCTTGGCGGTTTCCGGCACACAGAGATCGGCGCCCAGGTCGAACAGATCGTTCTGGATGCGGGCCAGCATCGCGTCCAGCTCGCCCGTGGTGGAGAGCCGCGCCAGGCCGAGCACCGCATTGGTCTCGTCCACCGTGCCATAGGCCGCGATGCGCAGCGCGTATTTGGGCAGGCGCGTGCCGTCGCCCAGCGCGGTTTCGCCTTTGTCGCCGGTCTTGGTGTAAATGCGGTTCAGGACCACCATATCTACAGGCTAGCCGAGGCCGGGCGGTTGCTCCAGAGCGTGTTGCGGCTATATTCCGCGCGTCCCGCGCCATTAGGAACCCGCCATGCCCGTCGACGCCCCCGAGATCATCGAAGTGGACGATACCCGCGTGGCCTGCGACGGCGGCGGCGGGGCGCTCGGCCACCCCAAGGTCTATCTGGAGATGGGCGACGAGGATTTCGTCGAATGTGGGTATTGCGACCGCCGCTTCGTGCTGCGCGCCGGGGCCCATAAGCGTTGAGCAAGCCGGTCAAAAAAGGCGACCACCTCTATCTCGTCGACGGATCGGGCTATCTCTTCCGCGCCTATCACGCCCTGCCGCCGCTGTCGCGCAAGTCCGACGGGCTGCCGACCGGCGCCGTCTCCGGCTACTGCAACATGTTGTGGAAGCTGCTGGAGGACATGAAGGGCCCCGACGCGCCCACGCATCTCGCCGTGATCTTCGACGCCGGCAAGACCACCTTCCGCAACGCGATCTACGACCAGTACAAAGCCAACCGCCCCGATCCGCCGGACGACCTGATTCCGCAATTCCCGCTGGTGCGCGATGCGACGCGTGCCTTCGGCGTCGCCTGCGTGGAGATGGACAATTACGAGGCCGACGATCTGATCGCCACCTATGCGCGGCATGCCCGCGACAAGGGCGCGCGCGTCACCATCGTGTCGTCGGACAAGGACCTGATGCAGCTGGTCGAGGACGGCAAGGTGCAGCTCCTCGACACCATGAAGAACAAGCTGATCGGCTCGGCCGAGGTGATGGAACGCTTCGGCGTGCCACCCTCCAAGGTGATCGAGGTACAGGCGCTGGCGGGAGATTCCACCGACAACGTGCCCGGCGTGCGCGGCATCGGCGTGAAGACGGCGGCCGAGCTCATCAACGCCTATGGCGACCTTGAAACGCTGCTGAAGCGTGCGGGTGAGATCAAGCAGCCCAAGCGCCGCGAGGCTTTGATCGAACATGCCGAGCTCGCACGCATCTCCAAGCGCCTCGTCACGCTAGACGACAAGGTGCCGGTGAAGGAAGGCATCGACGAATTCGATGCCCATGAGCCCGATCCCAAGACGCTGATCGGTTTCCTGAAGGCGATGGAGTTCAACTCCATCACGCGCCGCGCCGCCAGCCATTTCGGCATCGACGATGCGGACAGCGTGGCCGCGGCACCCGACCCAAGCGAGAAGGCGTTGCCGGCGCCATCCAGCGCCGCGCCGGCTGTCGCCGCGAAATCGCTGGCGCCCGACAGCAAGGGCAGCGTCGGCGCGGTGATGGATCGCGGTGCGCTATTGAAGGCCGTTGATCACGACGCCTATGAGACCGTCACCACGCTTGAGCGCCTGCATCGCTGGATCGCGCGAGCTCGCGAGACGGGCCGCGTCGCGGTCGATACCGAGACGACATCGCTCGACGCCATGCAGGCGAGCCTTTGCGGCGTGAGCCTGGCGGTGGCGCCGAATGAGGCTTGTTACATTCCGTGCGGCCATCGCGCGGCGGACGGTCTCGACCTCGCCAATGCCGCCACCATCACCCAGCTTCCGGAAGCCGAGGTGTTGAAGCATCTGAAGCCATTGTTGGAAGAACCGGGCGTTCTGAAGATCGCGCAGAACCTGAAATATGATTATCTGATCTTCGCCCAGCGCGGCATCCACATCACGCCGTTCGACGATACGATGCTGATCTCCTTCGTGCTGGAATCCGTGTTGCACGGCCACGGCATGGACGAATTGTCGGAGCTGCATATCGGCCACAAACCCATCGCTTTCTCCGAAGTGGCCGGCAAGGGCAAGGAGAAGATCACCTTCGATTGCGTGCCGGTAAAGGAAGCCACGCGCTATTCCGCCGAGGACGCCGACGTCACCTTCCGCCTGCATGCACTCTTGAAGCCAAGGCTGGCGGCGGAGCATCTCACCACCGTCTATGAGACGACGGAGCGGGCGCTGGTGCCCGTGCTGGTGCAGATGGAGCGCAACGGCATCTCCATCGACGCGGATTTCCTGCGCAAGCTCTCCAACGATTTCGCCAAGAAGCAGGCGGTGCTGGAAGCGGAAATCCACAAAGAGGCCGGCGGCACCTTCAACATAGGCTCGCCCAAGCAGCTCGGCGATTTCTTCTTCGGAACGCTGAAGCTGCCCGGCGGGCGCAAGACCAAGACCGGCGCCTGGTCCACCGATGCCGACGTACTCGAGGAACTCGCTGCCCAAGGCCATACCATCGCCACCAAGGTGCTGGACTGGCGCCAGCTCTCCAAACTGCGCGGCACCTATACCGACGCGCTGCCGACTTATGTGAACCCGAAGACCAACCGGGTGCACACCTCATTCTCGCTGGCCGCGGCATCAACCGGCCGCCTCGCCTCCACCGATCCCAATCTGCAGAACATCCCCATCCGCACGGAAGACGGGCGCCGCATCCGCCGCGCCTTCGTGGCGGCGGAAGGCTCCAAGCTGATCAGCGCGGATTACAGCCAGATCGAATTGCGCCTGCTGGCCCATATCGCCGACATCCCGCAGCTCAAGCAGGCCTTCGCAGACGGGCTCGATATCCACGCCATGACGGCGTCGGAAATCTTCGGCGTGGCGGTGAAGGGCATGCCGGCGGATGTGCGCAGGCGCGCCAAGGCGATCAATTTCGGCATCGTCTACGGGATCTCGGCCTTCGGGCTCGCCAATCAGTTGGGCATCGCGCGCAGCGAGGCGGATGACTACATCAAGAAATATTTTCAGCGCTTTCCCGGTATCCGCGACTACATGGAAGAGACCAAGGCCTATGCCCGCGAGCATGGCTATGTGGAGACCCTGTTCGGGCGGCGCGTGCATATCCGCGAGATCCGCTCCTCCAACCAGGGCCATCGCGGCGGTGCCGAGCGCGCGGCGATCAATGCGCCGATCCAGGGCACGGCGGCCGACATCATCCGCCGCGCCATGATCCGCATGCCCGACGCGCTGCTGGCGAAGAAGCTGAAGACCCGGATGCTGCTGCAGGTGCACGACGAACTGGTCTTCGAAGCGCCGGACAAGGAAGTGGACGCCGCCAGCGCAATCGCCAAATCGGTGATGGAGCGCGCCGCCCTTCCCGCGCTCGCCCTCTCCGTCCCCCTGACCGTCGAAGCTCGAGCCGCCCAGAACTGGGACGAAGCGCATTAGGCATCGCGTTTCTATTGCTGAAGCTTGAAGTGAATCTCTTTGAGATATTCCATCTCGACCAGCGTGCCACCGACACTTCCCGCAATCATGTGCCATGACGCACTGGCGGAAAGCACCGACTGATCGAGATCGTTATTGCCGCTGCTTTTGATGAGGCGCGCATATTTCACTTTGCCGTCAACGCCGATCGTTACCGCGATAATGGCATCGCCCTCGACACCGGAATGGAGCGCCAGCTCCGGATAATCGGGCTTGTCCATCGGCGTGGCCGGATCGTGTTGCGGCTGCTGAACATGGCCCTTCAACACCGTGCCATCCGGCATGCGGTAGACGGCTTCGTCGCCGGGTTCGCCGGCGTGGAAATCCGCTTCGAGCGTGGCCCCGTTGGTGAGTGTCTCAATTCCATGGCCGTCGGGCCGCCAGGCGTGGAACATGCCCGCATAGGAGGCGCCGGTCCTGTAGGCGAGTTTGCCGGATCCGTCGAAAGCCCCCTCGTGGAAATGGCCTACATAACTGCCGCCAAGGGCATAGGTGAACGTGCCGTCGCCGTCGAGCTTTCCGTTCTGGAACCCGCCGACATAGTGATTGCCGTTCGAGAAAAGGAGATCGCCGGCGCCGTCGAATTTCCCGTTGGTGAAATTCCCCGCATAGCGGCTGCCATTCGGGTAAGTGATCGTGCCGGCACCGTTCGGCTTGCCGCCATGGAAATTCCCGATGAAAAGCGTCCCGTCGGATTTGTGAATCGTGACAGCGCCCTCGGGAGCGTCGTCTGTGAAATGCCCTTGTACGTAGGAGCCGTCGGTGGCTTCCCACCGCCCATCACCATTGAGCTTGCCGAAATGGAATTCGCCGGTGTCCGTTTCGCCGGAGCCGGTCCAGATCAGCGTTCCGCGTCCATCCAGAAGATGGTTCTTGCAGGCGCCCGACCAACTGACGGCTTTTTGCTTGTCGGTATTGATCGCATAAGCCCAGCAGCCGCTGGTCGCGTCGAGCACCCAGTGCGGGTCCTTGCCCGACAGGTCCGGAGCAGGCGCCGGCTTGTCGTGGCCTTTGGCCATTGCGGGCACCATTGCAGGTGAGAGCACAAGCAGCAGCGCTGCGCAGAGCGGCGAGATTCTGGTCACGGTATCCCTCGTCGCGCGATCTTATCAGGGGCGGGATTACGCGGCGATAGTCTTGAGGCCGGTTTCCGGATTGATGCCGATCTTTTCGAGTGTGCGGATGAGTTCCACGGTGGCGGTGTCGGCGCTGGCCGGCTGGCGGGCGACATAGCCGGTGAGGAAACCCGGCTGGCCGATATGGCGCAGAACCAGCGCGCGCGCCTTGGACGAGAGGCGACCTTCCGTGAAGACGCCGCCGGTCGACAGGCGCAGGATGGCGATGGTCTTGTCGATGTTGTTGACGGATTTCGCTTCGACGGTTTCGAGCAGCTTGGCGCGGCTTTCGGCGTCGCAGGCGATGTGATCCAGAGACTGGGCGATCTCCTGCTTCTGGATGTCCTGGAAGCCCGAGCGCAGCGCGCGCGCCTGCAACGCGGCCAGCCGCGCAAGGCGATCCAGCACTGGCGTCTTGGCGAAAAGGAAATGCGCCTCGAAGCCCGAGGAGCTGATGAGCGGCGCTGCGAATGCGGCGAGCTGGCGCTTGTTCTCCGCGCCGATGATATTCTCTTCGATCAGGAAGATGCGTTCCAGCTTCTCATCCGGACCGGTCACTTCGGCGAGATAGGCCGAGACGGATTCATGGGTGACGAGGCGGCGCGAGCGCAGGGTGAAGGCCGCGATCAGGTCTTCGTGGCTGAGATATTTGCCTTGTCCCAGCACCAGCTTGTTGGCGATGCGCCGCAGCGTCTTCAATTCCTCGACCAGCGATTGCGGGCAGAGGCGGCGAACGCTCTTCAGCTCCGCCATGATGCGGGCGGCGATGGCCGTGCGCGCGGCGGGCAACTCATCCGCCGCGAAATGGCGCGCGAGGATGGCGAGGCCAGTGCCGCTTTGCGCGACATCTTTCGCAAGGAATAGCTCGACCAGCGCGGTCAACGCGGCGCCCAGATTCTCGCTTTCGCCGATAAGTTCGTGCAGCGCGGCCGCGCCGTTCAGCACTTCGGCGATAAGTGATTCCACGGAGGCTTCCAGCAGCGTACGGCCCGCGCCCGCTTGCCCGGCTTCGGCGAGAATGGCGAGCAGCAGCCGCAGTTTCTCGTCCCAATTCCTGGATGGCGCCAGATGCCGTGCGATGACGGCGTTCAGGATATAGGCGCCATCGGATTCATCGGCGAGCTTGTCCGCAAGTTTGGCAAAGCCGCCGGCTTCGACCTTGGGGAAGTAGTCGCGCTTGGCGTCGCGATAGACGCGCTGCATCGCCCGCGTCGCCAGCTCGTTCAGGCTTTTGACGATCTGCTGCACCGGCGTGGTGGTGGAAGAGGCCTGCGCGACTGCGATCTTCTGCACGGCGTGCTGGTAGAGCGTGCCGGTCGCTTCGAATTTCTCCAGCGCGTCGGCGCGGTGGATCAGTTCGGTGACGGTGATCTTCTGGCGGGCGAGGAACTCGCCGATCAGCCGCGCCATGGTCGCGCGCGCATGATACGAATAGAGATCGTCCGGCTTGAAACAGGGCAAAGCGTGCGGCACATCTTCCTTCGCCGGATCGCTTTTGTGCTTGTTGACGCCGTCCTCGAAGATTTTCAGCGTGAGATAATCGCCGGTGAGATCGTTGTAGGTCTCCTTGACGACCTTCACGCCCGTAGCGAGCCCATCGGCCATCATCGTCTCGGCCTGACGCAACGCGCTGGTGCGATCGGTGGTGACGTCATGCATCGTCCAGCCGCCCTTGGATCCTTTGCGGCAGAAAATCTCGTAATGCACTTCGGCGTGTGACAAAGGCGCGTCCCCGATCAGTGGGGCAGCATGCGCCGGGGCGATTTAATCCGCGGTTAAGCTTGTGATCGAGGGATGGGCACCGCACAGCGCGCAACCTGTATCGGGCCGCACGCGCACTGTGCGGAAGCGGGTGGAAAGCGCCTCATAGATCAGCAACTGACCCGCCAGGCTTTCGCCCGCGCCGGTAATCTCTTTTAACACTTCCAGCGCCTGCAGCGTGCCCATCACGCCGGCGGCAGCGCCCAGCACGCCGGTCTCCGAGCAGGAGGGTGCCGTGCCGGGCGGCGGCGGCTCCGGAAAGATGCAGCGGTAGCAGGGGTAGTCGCCCGCGTGAGGCTTGAAGGTCGCAAGCTGTCCGTCGAATTCCGTGACGGCGGCAGAGATAAGCGTCTTCTTCGCGAAGAAACTGGCGTCGTTGATGAGAAAGCGCGTGGCGAAATTGTCCGAGCCGTCGGCCACAAGGTCGTAGCGCCCGATCAGATCCAGCGCATTGCCCGCATTCAGGCGGACGGAGTGAGACTCGATGCGGATATCGGGATTGATGGCGAGGGCAGCGCGGGCTGCGGACTCCGTCTTGGGCCGGCCGACATCCGCCGTGCGGTGGGCAATCTGGCGCTGCAGGTTGGAGAGGGAGACGATGTCCGGATCCACCACTCCGATGGTCCCCACCCCGGCCGCCGCGAGATAGAGGATCACCGGACTGCCCAGCCCACCGACGCCAACCACTAGCACCCGCGCCGCCTTGAGCCGAGCCTGGCCCACGCCGCCCACCTCCCGCAGCACAATATGGCGGGCGTAGCGCTCCAATTCTGTATCCGAAAAAGCCATGGTCTCCGGGTATTAGACCTGCCTGACAGGTCGGGAAAGGTTCCCAAACCGGCGCGGCAATTGGTCTTTAACATAAACCCGGGCTTTGCTTGCCTTTTTGGTGAGGCGCTGTAGGTGGTTCCGGCAGAGAGCCCGAAAGGCTATTCTCACCCCAAGAACAATGGTGGCCGGCTCGCGTAAAAGCCGCCCGCGGGGGTTTCGCTAGGAGCATACATGACTGATCACACATCGGGCGCATCTGGGAGCGCATTCGGCCTGGAGCAACAGGGTTTCCGCAATCTCAAAGCCGTGCACTGGAATCTCTCCGTGCCGGAGCTTTACGAGGAAGCGATCCAGCGCCGCGAAGGACACGTCGCGCAGAACGGCCCGATGGTCGTGCTGACCGGCCAGCATACCGGCCGCTCCGCCACCGACAAGTTCGTCGTGCGTGATGCCGCCAGCGAAAACCAAGTCTGGTGGGACAACAACAAGCCGATGTCGCCAGCCCATTTCGACGCCTTGTACGCCGATATGATGACATTCGCGCAGGGGCGCGAGCTCTTCGCGAAAGATTTGTTCGGCGGCGCCGATTTGAGCCACCGCCTGCCGGTGCGCATCGTCACCGAATACGCCTGGCACTCGCTCTTCGTGCATCAACTCCTGATCCGCCCAACCGCCGATCAGCTGAAGGATTTCGCGCCGGAATTCACCATCATCGACCTGCCGAATTTCGAGGCCGATCCGGCGAAGCACGGTTGCGCGACCAAGACGGTGATCGCCGTCAACTTCACCAAGAAGATGATCCTGATCGGCGGCACCTCCTATGCCGGCGAGATGAAGAAATCCGTCTTCACCATCATGAACTACCTGCTGCCGCCCAAGCGCGTGATGTCGATGCATTGCTCGGCCAATGTCGGCAAGGACGGCAAGAGTGCCATCTTCTTTGGCCTCTCCGGCACCGGCAAGACGACACTGTCCGCTGACGCCTCGCGCACGCTCATCGGCGATGACGAGCATGGCTGGAGCGAGCACGGCGTCTTCAACATCGAAGGCGGCTGCTACGCCAAGGCGATAAAGCTCTCCAAGGAAGCCGAGCCCGAGATCTACTCGACAACGCAGCGCTTCGGCACCGTGCTCGAGAACGTGGTGATGGACGCAAAAAACCGCGTGCTCGATCTCGACAGCGCGCACTACGCGGAGAACACGCGCGCCGCCTATCCGATCGACTTCATCCCGAATGCGAGCGAGACGGGCCGCGCCGGCCATCCCAAGAACGTCATCATGCTGACGGCGGATGCCTTCGGTGTGCTGCCGCCGATCTCCAAGCTCACGCCCAGCCAGGCGATGTACCATTTCCTTTCCGGCTTCACTGCGAAAGTGGCCGGCACGGAAAAGGGGCTGGGCAAGGAGCCGCAGCCGACCTTCTCCACCTGCTTCGGCGCACCTTTCATGCCGCGCCATCCCACCGAATATGGCAACCTGTTGCGCGATCTCATCGCCACGCATCAGGCCGATTGCTGGCTGGTCAACACCGGATGGACCGGCGGGGCCTTCGGTACCGGCAGCCGCATGCCGATCAAGGCGACGCGCGCGCTTCTCGCCGCGGCGCTGGATGGCAGCCTCGCCAATGTCGAGATGCGCATCGACCCGCACTTCAAGTTCCGCGTGCCGGTGGCCGTGCCGGGCGTGGACAGCAAGATCCTCAACCCGCGCGACACCTGGGCCGACAAGGCCGCTTACGACGCGCAGGCCAAGAAGCTCGTCAGCATGTTCCGCGACAACTTCAAGAAGTTCGAAGCCCATGTCGGCAAGGACGTGCTGGAGGCCGCACCGATGCTGGCCGAAGCGGCGGAATGATCTCTCCGCATCAGAAACCGAAAAGGCCCGCGATCACTCGCGGGCCTTTTTGTTTCATGCCTTGCGGTAAACCCACACGCGTGCGGGCGGGATGTTGAGGAGGACGAAGGCGGCGCGGCGGACGGTGGCGCCTTCGGGAGCGGGGATCGACGGCTTGGTGCCATAGGAGAATTGGATGTAGGGCGCGCCGGGTTTGAGGCGGGCGAGTGCGCCTTCGATAAGCGCGCGGCGGCGCTCTACTGGGTGGTTGAGCAAAGGCAGGCCTGAGACGACGGCGGCGAAGGGTTCGCCGTCACCCAAAGTACGGGCGAGATCGAAGGCGTCGCCGCGCACGACGTTCACCTTGGGGAATCGTTCGGCGACCAGCTTGGCGAAGTCCGCGTCGTATTCGACGGCCGTGATGCGCTCGGGCGCGATGCCGCGTTCGATCAGCGCATTGGTCACCACGCCGGTGCCGGGCCCGAGTTCGAGCACGGGGCCCGGCACTTTGGGATCGACCTCGGCGGCGATGGCGCGCGCCAGGCGGGGACTGGAGGGGGCGATCGCGCCGACATTCTTCGGCCGGGCGATCAGACCCTTGAGGAAGTGGAGATGTTCCGTCGCGGAGTTGCTGGCCATGCTCTCCCCTAGCAAATTTGCCGTTGCATTTCAGCTATGGCGTTTCGGCGGTTGACCCGGGCGGGCGCCCGGCCATTCTGCAACGCCCGAACCCGCAAGAGGCTTCCATGCCGACCCAGAGCGAACAGATCGGAACCTTTCGTGCCCTGCACAGCGCCGGAAAGCTGCTGATCCTGCCGAATGCCTGGGATGCGGCCAGTGCCAGGCTGGTGCAGGAGGCGGGCGCCAAGGCCGTCGCCACCTCCAGCGCGGCCGTGGCTTGGTGCCATGGCTATGCCGATGGCGAGGCCCTGCCCCGCGAAATCGTGATGCAGGCGACCCGGGAAGTCCTGCGCGTGGTGAAAGTTCCCGTCTCGGTGGACAGCGAAGCCGGATACGCGGACGACGCCGGTGGCGCGGCCGCGCATGTGATGGCGCTCATCGAACTGGGCGGGGCGGGGATCAATATCGAAGACGGCACGGCTTCGCCCGACCTGCTCGCCCTGAAGATCCGCGCCACCAAGGCCGCGGCGAAGGCGAAAGGCGCGGACATCTTCATCAACGCCCGCGCCGACGTCTATCTGAAGAACCTCGTGCCCGACGATGCCAAGCTTGCGGAGATGATCCGGCGGGGAAAGCTCTATCGCGATGCCGGCGCCGACGGTTTCTTCGCGCCTGCGATGACGGACCTGGCTGCTATCCGCGAAGTAGCCGGTGCGGTCGACCTGCCGCTGAATTCGCTGGTGCAGAAAGCGCTACCGCCCATCGCCGCGCTGAGACACGCGGGCGTGCGTCGCGTCAGCGCCGGTGCATCGATCTCGCGCGCCGCCTATGGCGCCGCGATGCGCGCGACGAAGATGATGCTGGATGATGGCAAGTACGATGCGATCTTCGCATCCAGCGGCGATTGCCCGGAGTTCAATCCGCTTTTCGCGTGACCCGCCAGCTAGGCGTTGCGGCCCCAGAACTCTTTCACCTTGGCGAAGAAGCCTTCAGACTCCGGCTGCGATCCGGGCGTGGCTTCCTGTTCGAATTGGCGCAGGAGCTCTTTCTGCTTCTTGGTCAGCTTGATGGGCGTTTCGACCTGCAGCTCGACATAGAGGTCGCCCGACATGCCGCCGCCGCGCAACACCGGCATGCCCTTGCCGCGCAGGCGGAACTGGCGGCCGTTCTGCGTGCCTTCGGGGATGGCCACCTTGGCGCGGCCGCCATCGACGGTCGGCACTTCGATGTTGCCGCCGAGCGAGGCTGTCACGAACGAGACGGGTGCGCGGCAATAGAGATCGTGCCCATCGCGCTGGAAGATCGCGTGCGCGCCGACGGAGACGAAGATGTAGAGATCGCCCGCCGGGCCGCCGTTCAATCCCGCCTGGCCTTCGCCGGAGAGGCGGATGCGCGTGCCTTCCTCGACGCCGGGCGGAATGTCCACCGCCAGCGTGCGTTCCTTCTGCACATGACCCGCCCCGCGGCAGGCCTTGCAGGGATGCTTGATGATGCGGCCCTGGCCGCGGCAGGCGGGGCAGGTGCGTTCGATGGTGAAGAAGCCCTGCTGCGCGCGCACCTTGCCGATGCCGGAGCAGGTGGGGCATTGCTCGGCCTTGGTGCCGGGCTCCGCGCCCGACGCGCCGCAAGCGTCGCAGGCGACCGCCGTCGGCACCTTGATCTGCGCGCTGCGGCCCTTGAAGGATTCCTCGAGGGAGATTTCGAGATTGAAGCGCAAATCCTGTCCGCGGTTCTGGCGCTTGGCCTTGCGGCCGCCCGTGAACTCGCCGAACAGATCGTCGAAAATATCGGTGAAAGAGGATGCGAAATCGAACGGATTACCGCCGCCGCGCCCGGGGCCGCCGCCATTCTCGAAGGCGGCATGGCCGAAACGATCGTAAGCGGCGCGCTTCTGATCGTCTTTCAGCACTTCATAGGCTTCGCTGATTTCCTTGAAGCGGACTTCCGCCGTGGCGTCGCCATGGTTGGCGTCGGGATGGTGCTCCTTGGCGGCCTTGCGATACGCGCCCTTGATCACCTCGACGGTGGCGGTGCGCTCGACGCTCAAAACTTCGTAATAGCAGCGCTTGCTCATGATCGACGCAAAAGCCCCGGACAGGAAAACGGCGGCGGCCTGTTAGGACCGCCGCCGGGTTTGGATTAGGCAGCGCCTTTTTTCTGGTCGTCGACTTCGGAGAACTCCGCGTCGACCACGTTGTCGTCCTTCTGAGCGCCATCGGCGCCCGGAGCGGCACCCTCGCCGCCCTCGGCCTGCTGCGCCTTGTACATCGCCTCGCCCAGCTTCATCGAAGCCTGCGCCAGCGCCTCGGTCTTGGATTTGATCTCATCGGGATCGTCCGACTTGATCGCTTCCTTGAGCGAGGCCAGCGCGTTCTCGATCGCCGTACGGCTGTCCGCATCGACCTTGGAGCCGTGCTCACTGAGCGCCTTCTCGGTCGAGTGGACCAGCGCGTCGGCGTGGTTCTTGGCCTCGGCGCCTTCCTTGCGCTTCTTGTCTTCCGCGGCGTGGGCTTCGGCTTCCTTCACCATCTTGTTGATGTCGGATTCCGAAAGACCGCCGCTCGCCTGGATGCGGATCTGCTGCTCCTTGCCGGTGGCCTTGTCCTTCGCGGTGACGCTGACGATGCCGTTGGCGTCGATGTCGAAGGTCACTTCCACCTGCGGCACGCCGCGGGGCGCGGGCGGCAGGCCCACGAGATCGAACTGGCCGAGGATTTTGTTGTCCGCCGCCATTTCGCGCTCGCCCTGGAAGACGCGGATGGTCACGGCCGTCTGGTTGTCTTCAGCGGTGGAGAACACCTGGCCCTTCTTGGTCGGGATCGTGGTGTTGCGCTCGATCAGGCGGGTGAACACGCCGCCCAAGGTCTCGATGCCCAGCGACAGCGGGGTCACGTCGAGAAGCAGCACGTCCTTCACTTCGCCCTTGAGCACGCCGGCCTGGATGGCCGCGCCCATGGCGACCACTTCATCCGGATTGACGCCCTTGTGCGGCTCCTTGCCGAACAATTGCTTCACGACTTCCTGCACCTTCGGCATGCGGGTCATGCCGCCGACAAGAATGACCTCGTCGATCTGGTTAGCCGTGACGCCGGCATCCTTCAGCGCCTGTTTGACGGGTGCGATGGTCTTCTGGACGAGATCGTCGACCAGCGCTTCCAGCTTGGCGCGCGTGATCTTCATGGTGAGATGCTTCGGGCCCGACGCGTCCGCCGTGATGAAGGGCAGGTTCACTTCGGTCTGCATCGCGCTCGAAAGCTCGATCTTCGCCTTCTCGGCTGCTTCCTTCAGGCGTTGCAACGCCAGACGGTCGCCGCGCAGGTCGATGCCGGATTCTTTCTTGAACTCGTCGGCGAGATATCCGACCAGGCGCTGGTCGAAATCTTCGCCGCCCAGGAACGTGTCGCCATTGGTGGACTTGACCTCGAACACGCCGTCGCCGATCTCCAGCACGGACACGTCGAAGGTGCCGCCGCCAAGGTCATAGACCGCGATGGTGCCGGCGCCCTTCTTGTCCATGCCGTAGGCCAGCGCAGCCGCCGTCGGCTCGTTGATGATGCGCAGCACTTCGAGGCCCGCGATCTTGCCGGCGTCTTTCGTCGCCTGGCGCTGGGCGTCGTTGAAGTAAGCCGGCACCGTGATGACGGCCTGCGTGATCTTCTCGCCGAGATGGGCTTCGGCGGTTTCCTTCATCTTCTGCAGGATGAAGCCGGAGACTTCCGACGGCGAGTAGCGCTTGGAGTCGCGCCCGCCGACCCAGGCGTCGCCATTGTCCGCCTTCACGATCTTGTACGGAACCATGCCGATGTCCTTCTGGGTCATCGGATCGTCGAACCGGCGGCCGATCAGCCGCTTGATCGCGAAATAGGTGAATTCGGGATTGGTGACGGCCTGCCGCTTGGCGGCCTGTCCGACGAGACGTTCGCCATCGCCGGTGAAGGCGACGATAGAGGGGGTGGTCCGCCCGCCTTCGGAGTTTTCGATTACCTTGGGGGCCGCGCCCTCCATGACGGCGACGCACGAATTGGTCGTGCCGAGGTCGATGCCGATCACTTTAGCCATGTGTTCTTCCTCTTTGCGGGCGACGGGTATTCGGCCTCGACGCGAGCGCCTTCCGGCCCATCCCCATTGATTCAATTGACAAAACCGGCGCGAGGCGAATGCCCGTCCGGCCTGGAGGGTATATAGGGAGGGCACGTTAAGGCTGCAAGGCGAGGAACGGAAGGCAAGAGCCGGAAAAGCCACAGAAATCCGAGTCCCAGAGCGGGGTTTAGGCCTTGACGGGTCGGCCGCCAACCCCTCTCATTTCGCATATGCAGCAGGGCCAAATCCAAGGGATGCGCGCGGCGGTTTCGGACGGCCAACCTACGGGGAACGGACCCGGGGAGGGTCCGCCCTATGCGCGTTACCTGCTTGGCGCGGCCTATGACGAGATGTTCGCCCGGGACGGGACCGTCCATCCCCATTACGCGGCGCTGGACCAGCGGCTGCGGACACTGCCCCCGGAAGAGCTGGCGCGGCGGCAGCAGGCTTGCGAGCAGAGCTTCCTGCATCAAGGCATCACCTTCACCGTCTATTCCGACAGCCAGGCGACGGAGCGGATCATTCCGACCGATCTGCTGCCGCGCATCGTCACCGCCGCGGAGTGGGAGCGCGTCGAGCGCGGGCTGAAGCAGCGCATCGCGGCGCTGAATCTGTTCCTGCGCGATGTCTATGCGGAAGGGCGCGTGCTCAGGGACGGGATCGTGCCGCGCGGCATGATCCTGGGCTCCAAGCACTATCGCCGCGAGATGCGCGGCATCGCCGTACCGCACGGCTCTTACGTGAATGTCTGCGGCACCGATCTGGTGCGCAACGAGGCCGGCGCCTTCGTGGTGCTGGAGGATAATCTGCGCGTTCCCTCGGGCGTTTCCTACATGCTGGCGAACCGCGATGTGGTGCGCCGCGCGTTTCCCAATGTGTTCCGCGCCGCGCGCGTGAAGCCCATCGAGCAATATCCCAATGAGCTCCTTGCCACGCTGAAATCGCTGGCGCCGTTCCAGGAAGATGTCTCCATCGCGGTCTTGACGCCCGGTGTGTTCAACTCCGCTTTTTTCGAGCATGCCTTCCTCGCGCGCCAGATGGGCGTGGAGCTGGTGGAAGGCCGCGACCTGCTCGTGAACGACAATGTCGTTTATATGCGCACGACCAGTGGGTTAAAACGCATCGACGTCATCTATCGCCGCATCGATGACGACTTCATTGATCCACTGATCTTCCGCGAAGACTCCGCGCTCGGCGTTCCCGGCCTCTTCAACGCCTATCGCGCCGGCAATGTCGTGTTGGCCAATGCGCTGGGCACGGGCGTGGCCGACGACAAGGCCGTCTACGCCTATGTGCCGCGGCTGATCCGCTACTACCTCTCCGAAGAGCCGATCCTGGACAATGTGGAGACCTTCCTCTGCCGCGAGGAGAAATCTCTGGGCTATGTGCTCGCCAACCTCGACAAGCTTGTCGTGAAGGCGGTGGGCGAGAGCGGGGGCTACGGCATGTTGGTGGGCCCACACGCCTCGCAGAAGGAGCGCGAGGACTTCGCGCAGAAGCTGAAAGCCGATCCGGAGAACTACATCGCCCAGCCCACCATCCAGCTTTCCACCGCGCCAACCTTCGTGGAGGACGGAGTGGAGGCGCGGCATGTGGATCTGCGCCCCTTCATCCTGCATGGCGAGGAGACGCGCATCGTGCCCGGCGGATTGACGCGCGTGGCGCTGAAGAAGGGAAGCCTAGTGGTGAATTCCAGCCAGGGCGGCGGTTCGAAAGACACCTGGGTGTTGAGTACCTGACATGCTGGCAAGGGTCGCGGACTCTCTCTACTGGATGGCGCGCTACATAGAGCGGGCGGAGCACACCACGCGGCTCATGGCGGTGAAGCTCGAATCCATGATCGAGCAATCGCCGGAAGATGCGGAAGCGAGCTGGATGCGCGTCATCGCCGCGCTCACCGGCAAGGAAGCCACCACCACGGATGCTTATGCCGCCACGCAATCGCTCGCCTTCGACAAGTCGAATGCCTCCTCGCTGGTGAGTTCGCTGCGCTTCGCGCGCGACAATGCGCGGCAAGTGCGCGAACAGCTTTCCACCGAAGTGTGGGAGCATCTGAACCGGCTGCATCTTACCATGCAGGGCGAGACCATCGAATCCGTGTGGGTGCATCAGCCGGCGCTCTTCTTCCGCCAGACGCTGGAAGACCTGTTCACCTTGGGCGGCGTCACCTACACGACCTTGCGTCACGGCGAGGGCTGGCGCTTCCTGGAATTGGGCCGCCATATCGAGCGTGCACAGCTTGTGAGCCGGCTGCTCGACATCCACTTCGGCGTGGTGGCGCCGGGCTTCGCCAATCCGCCGCCGCCACCCAAATATTTCGACTGGTTGGTGCTGTTGAAGTTCTGCACGGCCTTCGAGCCGTACTGCAAGGAATACACAGCCGCCTTGAATCCGGACCGCATCGCGCAGTTCCTGCTGTTCGATGCGGAGTTTCCCCATTCGGTGCGTTTCTCGGTGGACAGCGTGGTGGAGGCATTGGCGCATGTCGCCCCCGGCGCGCCACCCAACCGCCGTGCGGCCTGTGAGCGCCTAGCGGGCCGTTTGAAAGCATCCGTCGATTTCGGGCAGATCGATGAACTGACAGGCGGCACGATCGACAACTTCCTGGTCAACATCACTCAGCAATGCGAGCAGATCCATGAGGCGGTATATGCCGCCTACATCGCCTATGACGCGGAAACGGTGCTGTAATGTATTACTCCATCCGCCACATCACCCGCTTTCGCTACGATACGCCGGTGCGTGAGAGCGTGATGGAATTGCGCATGCAGCCGCGCTCCGAAGGGCCGCAGGCATTGCGCTCGTTCCAGATCGCCACCAATCCGCGCGCCCAGCTTTATGCCTATACCGATCACCTCGGCAACGCGGTCTATCATTTCAACGTGCTGCGCCAGCACATGGAGCTGCGCATCGAGACGCAGTCCGTCGTCGAGATGGCGCCCGAGCGCGAATGGCCGACCACCGTGGATGCGCTGGAATGGGATCGCTATAACACGCTCAATCTCACCGCGGAGCAGTTCGACCTGCTGGAGCCATCCAAATTCGCGCATATGTCCGCGCCGCTGGCCGCCTTCATGGACGGTTTCGATCTCACCCGTCCCAAAGAAGACACGCTGACAGCATTGAAACGCCTCAACACCACGATCCACGACAGCTTCGCTTACGAGTCCGGCATCACCGAAGTGCACTCGCCCATCGACGATGCGCTGAAGGCCGGACGCGGCGTCTGTCAGGATTTCGCGCATATCATGATCGCAGCAGCGCGGTCCTGGGGCGTTCCGGCGCGCTATGTCTCGGGCTATCTCTATCACCACGGCAAAGCGCAAGACCGCTCGGCCGACGATGCGACGCATGCCTGGGTGGAAGCGTGGCTGCCGAGCCTCGGCTGGGTCGGCTTCGATCCCACCAACGACATTCTCGCCGGCGAGCGCCATATTCGCGTCGCCGTGGGCCGCGACTACGCAGACGTGCCACCGACGCGCGGCACTTTCAAAGGCGGCGCACAATCCGAACTCGCGATCTCGGTCTCCGTGGAGCCGACCCAGGCCCCGATCCGCCACGAAGAATTCTTGCGCGTCGCCCGCCCTATCAAACCCGGCTCCGAGCCGCCGACCAGGGCGGAACAGTTCTACCACCAGCAACAACAGCAGCAGCAGTAGCGGCTTCGATCTGTCGCGTCGCGAACGAGCAGCCTTACGCGTTATAGCCTTTCATGGCCTTGAAACTCCGCCACACCCGAACCCTGCGCGCCTTGTCGCGGCGCTGGCAGCGGCGCGCGATATTCACCGTGGGCGCTTTGGCAGTCGGCATTGCGGCCGTGGGGCTGGCTTATGCCGCGGACGGCGCGCAGCATGCGTTCCAGCAGATCCTGCGCCATGTGCCCTATGGCGCCTTTTTGGTGACGCCGTTGGGCTTCGGCCTCGCGGTGTGGATCACCAATCGCTATTTCCCCAACACACAGGGCTCGGGCATCCCCCAAGCCATCGCTGCGCGCGCCTTGCCGTCGCCGGAGGAGCGCAAGCACTTCGTCTCGTTCCGCGCCGCCATCGGCAAGACAGTGATGACGCTGTTCGCGCTTCTCATCGGCGCGTCAGTGGGGCGCGAGGGGCCGACGGTGCAGATCGGCGCCTCGCTGATGTTCGAGATCGGCAGATTGACGCCGCGCCGCCAGCCGGGGCTGATCCTGGCCGGCGCCGCCGCCGGCGTGGCCGCGGCCTTCAACACACCGCTGGCCGGCATCGTCTTCGCCATAGAGGAGATCGGCCGCAGTTTCGAGGCGCGCACCTCCGGCCTCATCATCGGCGCGGTGATCCTGGCCGGCATGACGTCTTTGGCGCTGTTCGGCAACTACACCTATTTCGGCTCGACCTCGCAGATGCTGGCCTATGGCACGGACTGGCTGGCCGTGCCGGTTTGCGGCGTGCTGGGTGGATTGCTGGGCGGCGGCTTCGCGCGACTGCTGGTGCTGTTCGCTGACGGATTGCCGGGACGGATTGGGGCGTGGATCACCGCCCATTCCATCCTCTTCGCCATCGGTTGCGGGCTGGGCGTCGCGGTCTGCGGCCAGCTTTCCGGCAACCAGATTTTCGGAACGGGTTATTCCCACGCGCGCAGCGTCGTACATGGCGGCGGCAGCCTGTCGCTGTGGTTCATGCCGCTCAAATTCCTCGCCACCGCGTTCTCCGCAGTGAGCGGAATCCCCGGCGGCATCTTCTCACCCTCACTTTCGATCGGCGCGGGGCTGGGCGCGGAGGTGGGGCGGTTCTTCCCGGCGGCGCCGCTCGGCGCCATCGCACTGATCGGGATGGTGTCGTACTTCGCAGGCGTGGTGCAGGCGCCGATCACCAGCTTCGTCATCGTCTCGGAGATGACGGACAATCACCAGATGCTGGTACCGCTGATGGCGGCGGCATTGATCGCCAACGCCTGCTCCAAGCTCCTCTGCCGCGAAGGCGTCTATCACGCGCTGGCGAAGCGCTACCTGCGGGGTGTACCCCAGCGAAAGCCGGATGGACGGGTCGCCTGACGACGTATAGAATCTGGACATGGACGCGCGAACGCGCCATCGCTATCAGCTTCAAGACAGCCGGCAGACATTGGCCGAGGGACTGGCGGAATATTATGCCGTCAATGCTGGATGGGTGACGCGTCCTTCCGACCTGCCGGCCGAAAGCGTCGCGCTCTTCCGCTCGCACGACATGTGTCATGTAATCTTCGGCCTCGACACGACGCTGGCCGACGAGACCATGGCCGATACGCGCACGCTTCTGTCCTGTGACGTCGGCTTGCGCCGGTATATTCGCTATCTGAGCAGCGACCAACAGGCCAAGGCTCTGTTCGCCGAGCTGGGATGGGCGCGCGCGGTCTGGGCGACCATCACGACTTTGCCGCGCATCGTCCGCGCCATGATCGAAGCCTGGCGCATGCCGAAGCGCTGGCCGTGGACGCCACCCCAATTCTATCTGGCGCGCACACTTGCGGACTTACGCGGCGAATACCGCATTCGCATCGTCTGACTATTCCGCCGCCATCAGCGCGCTTGGCGAGGTCAGCGCTTTGCCGCTGTTTAGGGTCATCAGGTATTTGATGCCCTCCTCGGCGATGTCGTCGCCGATCATGCGGTCGCCTTCGGCGTGGAGTTCGGCCATGTCGACGAAGGCGGCGTATTGGCCGCGGGTACGGTCTGTGATGATGCCGGCTTTGAGCAGCGTCTTGATGAGGACGCGGAAAATGTTGGTGGCGTCGCGCATGCGGCCGCGGATCGCGCTGTCGGAGAAAGCCTCCATCATCGCGGATTGCGCCCAGACGGGATCAATGCCGAAGCTTTCGAACTGTTTCTTCTTCTGGTCCGGCGAGCCCAGATTGCGCAGCAACCCGATGAACACTTCGGCCGCCCAATCCTCGACCTTGTTGCGTTCCTCCACCGACAGATGCGGGATGGTGCGGTCGGCCCAGATCTTTCCGAATTTGTGGTGGAAGGCCTCGTCGGTCATGACGAGCTGGCACAGCCGCTTCAGCAGCGGATCGTTCGAGAACGTATAGAAGCTCGCGAACGCGCCCATGGCGAGGCCTTCGACGATCATCTGCATGCCGACCAGCTTCTTCCAGACGAGCGGTGAGCCGACCATGTCGATCAGCAGCCCACCCAACACCGAACCGATGCGGTTGGGCTTGCCCCAGCGGGCCTGGATGTATTTCGAGAAGGCGGTGACGTGGCGGGCTTCCTCGCGCGTCTGGTTGGCGGCGTATTCCTGCGCGCCCGGGTCCTTCAGGATGTGGCAGAGCGAGGCGGACAGGGCCAGCGCGCCCTGCTCGCCATGCAGGATGGACGAGATCGAGAATTTGACCGAGTTGTTGACCCAAAGGATTTTCTGCTTCGCATCGAGCCTGTCGCCGATGGCGCTTTGCAGTTCGAGGCTCGTGTTCGGCGGAACGAGATATTCGTTCTCCAGGTCGAACGGCGCGGAGAAATCGATATATTTCGTATCCAGCGGATCCCAGAAATGGTCGTGCGTCGCACTGATGATCTTGTCGAAGGCGGTGGAGCGCTTGCCGTAGCGCTCGATTTCCAGCATGGCGGGGAAATCGTTCGGATCGGCCGCGTCATAGGCGGGATCGCGGGTGAGATTGTTGTCCATCGGTATCTCCCTTCAACCTGAAAGCATTATGGCCCGCTTTCGCGAGCCATAATGAGATGTATTCCGTTTCGCGGACGCCTACTCCGCCGCCAGCATCGACGGCATGATCATTTTGCCGCCGTTGAGCTTCATCAGATATTTGATGCCCTCTTCGGCGATGTCGTCGCCGACCATGCGGTCGCCTTCGGCATAGAGCTCGGCCATGTCGATATAGGCCGCGTAGACGCCGCGAGTGCGGTCGGTGATGATGCCGGCCTTCAACAGCGTCTTGATGAGGACGCGGAAGATGTTGGTGGATTCCGCCATCTCTTCGCGGATGACGGCGTCGGTGATGGCTTCCATGAAGGCGGCCTGGCACCAGGCGGGGTCGAGGCCCACTTCGCGATAGATCCATTCCTTCTGGTTCGGCGAACCCAGATTGAACAAGAGCACCTGGAACACCTGCGCCGCCCAATCCTCGATCAGCTCATGTTCGGACTTGGAGAGGTTGGGGATCGTGCGATCGGCCCAGATCTTTCCGAATTTGTGGTGGAAGGCTTCGTCCGTCATCACCAGCTGGCAGGTCTGGCGCAGCAGAGGATCGCGCGCTTCCTTGAAGAGGGTGGCGAAGGCGCCCATGGCGAGGCCCTCGATCAGCATCTGCATGCCGACGATCTTCTTCCATACGAGCGGCGAGGCGACGATGTCGTTGAGCAGCGCGCCGAGCGCCGGGCCGACGGCGACGGGCTTGCCCCAGCGCGACTGTATGTAGCGCGTGAAGGCGGTGACGTGGCGCGCTTCTTCGCGCGTCTGGTTGGCGGCATATTCCTGGGCACCCGGATCGCGCAGGATGTGGCAGAGCGAGGCGGATAGCGACAGCGCGCCCTGCTCGCCATGCAGGATGGACGACATGGTCCACAGCGTGTCGAGATTGGCGAGCTTGATCTTGCCGGCTTCGTCCAGCTTCTTGCCGATCTCGGTCCGCAGATCGCCATTGAGTTCCGGATTGACGAGGTAATCCTTCGTTGTGTCGAAGGGCAGCGAGAAGTCGATATACTTGGTGTCCAGCGGATCCCAGAAATGGTCGTGCGTGGCGCTGATGATCTTGTCGAAAGCGTTGGAGCGCTCGCCATAGCGGTTGACGTCCAGCATGGCGGGAAAATCGTGCGGATCGACGGCGTTGTAAGCGGGATCCTTGGTGATGTTTTCCATGGTGTTCTTTTCCATGATGGCCTCTGGCTGGCGGAGAATGGCGACGGCAAAAAGTTAAGCAGGCCGGGCTTAAGAAACAAGCAAAAAGATGACGGGAGCGTCAATTTTGAAATAACAATGCGCGACGGGCTCTAGTGGCCAATTCCGTTCATATTCGCCTTCCAATTCAGCGGCTTCTGGCGATAGGTTGGCGGGCAGCGCGCGGGGGCCGGCCCGGTAAGCGCGCTCGGGTGATCCATGGGGACCAAGCCTATCGCAGTCTGGGCGTTGCCGCTTGCCATTCTCCTGGCGGTGGCGCTGGCGATCTTTGCCGATCCGGCAGGGATTTCCGCCCGTTTGCGCGGACTTCAATTCGACACTTATCAGTCGCTCCAGCCCCGGCCTTATCAAGCCGAATCAGTGGGTTACAAGGTCCGCGTGCTGGATGTGGACAAAGCCAGCCTGGCCCATTTCGGATCCTGGCCGTGGTCGCGGTTGGTGCTGAGCAAACTCACCGACGCGATGAAATCCGGCGGCGCCACCATGGCCGTCTTCGACATCCCGCTGGACGCAACCGACCCCGCCGCCCCCACCCATCTGGCCGACCTTCTGCCAGCCACCGACCCGGCCAGGGACGCGGCCGCCAAACTCCCCTCGCCCGACCAGCGCTTTGCCCAATCCTTGGGCGGGCTTACCGCTGTCACCGGCTTCAGTCTGGGCGAGGACGGCACGCCGCCCCAGCTCAAACCCGTCCTCAGCTTCGAGGGCGACGCGGATGCGTTGCGCGCCGTGCCAGACTTCGCGGCCGCCGCGAGCCCCTCGTCCGAAATCGCAAATGCCAGCGCGGGCCTCGGCGCGCTGAACCTGCTGCCGGACTCGGACGGAACGGTGCGCGCCGTTCCGCTGGTGATGCAGCTCAATGGCCACGCAGTGCCGACGCTGGATGCCGAAGTGTTGCGGCTGATCGCCGGAACGAACGTGACGATCACCGGCGCCGCCACCGGCATTCCGGGCATCAATGCCTCCTCCGCGCTCGCCGGCGCCAGTGCGGGCAAGTTCAACCTGCCGCTGCTGGCTGATGGAACGCTGGCGCTGCACTTCACGCGCAAAGCGCCCGAGCGGCACATTACTGTTTCCGATCTCGACAGCGGCAAGCTCGCGCCCGGCGCGCTGGATCACGCCATCGTCTTCCTCGCCGCCCCCGATACGAGCGTGATGACGCCGCTAGGCCGGCGTAGCGTCGCGGATGTGCATGCGGAAGCGGCGGAGAACATCCTGCTCGGCGCCGCACTGAAAGAGCCGAACGGGCGCTATCCCGGGCTCATCTTCCTGCTGGTGATGGGCATTGGCCTCGTGATGATGTTCGCCCGCGCCGGTGCGCGCTGGGCAAGCGCGCTGGCGCTGATCACCATCGTGGGCCTTCAGGGCTTCACTTGGTTCCTCTTCGCGCAGGAACATGTGCTGCTGGATTCCACCAATCCCTCTGTGGGCCTGCTGCTTGTTCTGTTCGCGGGATTGGCGGCGCGGCTGTGGCAGATCGGCGAGGCGCGGTCGCATTTCCGGCAGATCTTCGCAGGCACGCTTGGCGACGCCGCGGTCGAGCAGATCGCGCGGCGGCCCGAGACCGTGAAACTCGACGGCGAGGCGCGCACCGTCACCTGCCTCTCCTGCGGCATCCGGTCTTACGCCAAGCTTTCGGAATCCTTTGCCGATGACGCGCCCGGTTTCGCCAAGCTGATCGGCACGGCCATCGCGCCGCTCATCGAAGTGGCGCTGGCCAATGGCGGAACGCTCGGCCGTTTCGACGGCGAGAGCTTCACCGCCTATTGGAACGCGCCGCTGGACGATCCCGAACATGCCGTCCACGCCTGCGAAGCCGCCAACCGCATGACGATCGCGCTGGCGCAAACCAACGAAACCCTGGCGCAGGAACGCCGCTTCGATGGCACCGCCTTCGAGGCCATCGAGGTGGGCATTGGCGTGGCCACCGGCCGCGCGGTGGTGGGCGGCTTCGGCGCACGCGGCGCCTATGCGGTGGCCGGCGACTGCATGGTGCTGGCCGACCGCATCCGTGCCCTCTCGCCCCAATACGGCCCCGCCATCGTCGTCAGCGACGACACGCGCAAGGCGGCCGAGCGCGGCCATGCCTTCCTCGAAGTCGACTACATCGTGGCCGGCCCACGCGACGGCGCGGTGAAGCTCTACGCCATGCTGGGCAACCCGCTGGTGCGGGCCTCACCCAAGTTCCGCGCCCTACAGACCTTCCATGACCACATCTTTCAGGCAATCCATTCCCAGCAATGGGACAAGGCGCGCGAATTGATCGAGCAGTGCCGCAAGCTTTCCGGCGCCAGCCAGAAACTCTACGACCTGCATCTGGCCCGCATCGATTATTTCGAGGACAATCCCCCCGGCCCCGGCTGGGACGGCGCGTTTCGCCCGATCCTGAAATAGGAGCCGAACAGCGAGCACGCCCATGTCCAGGCCCGAGCAATATTTCCCCTCCGACTACCGCCAGGCGCGGGCGCGTTTCATCGAGGCGGCGGAAGCGAGCGATCTGGGCGTGACGTCGCGGCTGCTGCAGGGCGCGATGGGGCCGGACGGCAAGCCTATCTTCCTCGACACCGCGATGGCGGGCCCACGCGAGGCGAAATCCGCGCTGCTGCTGATCTCCGGTACCCACGGCGTAGAAGGCTATTTCGGCTCGGGTGCGCAGACGGGCCTGCTGCGTGAAGGCCTGGCGCGGCGTATCCCGAAAGGCGTGAAGCTGGTGATGCTGCACGCGCTGAACGCGTTTGGTTTCGCTTGGGACCGGCGCGTCAACGAGGACAATGCCGACATCAACCGCAACTTCGTGGACCACGCCCATCCACCCGCGAATCCGGCTTACGATTCCATCGCCGACGCCATCTCGCCCGCCGACATCTCGCAGGCGAGCATGGAAGCCGCCAACGTGAAGCTGATCGAATACATCAAGACGCATGGCCCATTCGCGTTGCAGGAGGCCGTGAGCGCGGGACAATACAACCATCCGCGCGGCGTCTATTTCGGCGGCGCGCAGGAGAGCTGGTCGGCACAGATGCTGAAGGATGTGTTCCGCGAGGAATTGGCGGGTGTCGAGAATCTCGTGGTGGTGGATTTCCACACAGGTCTCGGCGAATCCGGCGCCGCGGAGATGATCAACGAAGACCTGCCCGGCTCACCCGAATATGTGCGCGCCAAAGCTTTGTGGGGCGACCGTGTGCGCTCCAGCGAAGCCGGCGAGTCGCTCTCGCCACCGTTGCATGGCACGATCGACAAAGCCGTATCGCATTGGATGAAGGGCAAGGGGCTGACTTTCGCCGCACTCGAAGTGGGCACCGCACCGGTGCGCGAAGTGTTCGATGCCTTGCGGCGGGACAATTGGCTGCACCTGAACGCCAAGCCCGGCCACAGCGACTGGAACAGCATCAAGCGCCAGATCCGCGACGCCTTCTATCCCGACACCGAGGTCTGGAAGCGCAAGGTCTGGGACCACGCGGCCGAGGTCGTCGACTCCGCCGCGCGCGGCATCGCGTAAATCATCTCTTTGGGGGAAACATGAAAACGCTTCGTTCCTGCCTGCTCGGCTGCGCGGCTCTCGCGCTCTCCGCCACTGCCATTGCGGCGCCCGCGCCGGGACCGATGCCGCCGGAGGACAACAAGAAGCTCGCGCATGACATCTTCCGCGACATCGTGGAAGTGCATTCCGTGCACGACGTGGGCACCAAGGGCGTCGCCGACATTCTCGTGCGCTACCTGAAAGCGAACGGCTTCACCGACGCCGAAATCCATGTCGTGCCGGAAGACAAATATCCCAACCAGGTGAATGTGGTGGTGCGCCTGAAAGGCAAGGGCCTTGGCAAGCCCGTGATGTGGATGGGCCATATGGATGTGGTGGAAGCGAAGGCGGAAGACTGGACTTTGCCGCCGTTCAAATTCACGGAGAAGGACGGGTATTTCTACGGCCGCGGCACATCGGACATGAAGGACGAGGACGCCGCCGTAGCCGCCTCGCTCATCCGGCTGAAGAAAGAGGGCTTCGTTCCCGACCGCGACATCATCGTGGCCTTCACGGCAGATGAGGAAGTGGGCCTCGAACAGGACGGTCCCGAATTCCTGCTCAAGAACCATCGCGATCTGATCGACGCCGGGCTCCTGCTCAATCCGGATGGCGGATCGGGCGAGATCGTCGACGGCAAACGGCTCGATTTCGGGATCGAGACCAGCCAGAAGACCTATGTCACCTTCACCCTCGACGTGACCAACAAAGGCGGCCATTCCTCCGAGCCACGCCCCGACAATGCGATCTATACGCTGGCGAATGGCTTGGTGAAGCTCTCGCATTACCAGTGGCCGATCACGCTCAACGCCACGACCAAGCTCTATTTCGGCAAGATGGCGCAGTTCGAGAAAGGCCAGACTAAAGCTGACATGCTGGCCGTCTCCGGCGACAAGCCGGACATGAAAGCCGCGGCTCGCCTGACGCAGGACGTGCCGATGAATTCCATTCTGCACTCCACTTGCGTGGCGACCATGCTGAACGCCGGCGTGCAGGAGAACGCGCTGCCCGCCCATGCACAAGCGACCGTGCAATGCCGCATCATGCCCAACGAGACGCCGGACGGGACGCGTGCGGCCATCATCAAGGTGCTGGGCGATCCGCAGATCAAGGTGACGCAATTGGGCGCGGTGACCAGCGCGCCGGAATCCCCGCCGGAGCCCAAGCTGTTCGCCCAGGTGACCAAAGTGGTGGACGGCATGTGGCCGGGCGTGCCCGTGATCCCGCAGATGGCGGCAGGCGCCAGCGACTCCATCTTCACCCGCAACGCCGGCATCCCCAGCTACGGTATCGGCGGCGGCTGGAACGACCTGCACGACATCCGCATGCACGGCCGCGACGAACGCCACGAGATCGGCGATTTTTACTCCTCGGTCGAGTTCACCTACCGGCTGATGAAGGAATTGAGCAAAGCGAACTAAGGGTCTATAGAGACCACCACGCACCCGTAGCTCAGCTGGATAGAGTGTCGCCCTCCGAAGGCGAAGGTCATAGGTTCGAATCCTATCGGGTGCGCCACCCTTCGCTGCTGCGTGCCGTACGCTGGCGCTATCGGCCGGGTGGCAGGCCACCTCTCCAGAATTGGCGAAGGGTGATTTCCCGAAGCTCCGACGGAGCGTAGGGAGACTGTATCCGGTTCGCACAGCAGGCCTTCCTTCCATGCCTTATCTTCCTCGTTCCTGGATCAGCCCCAAGCTCGCCCCCGGCAAATCCGCGATCCATGGCGTGGGCGTCATCGCGACCGCGCCCATCGCGCGTGGCGAGAAGCTGATGGAATTCGGCGGGCTGGAGATCTCGGAAAGCGATTTCGAGAGCGAACTGTATCGCGAGCGCTCCATCTGGCGCGTCGACGATCATGTCTTTCTCGCGCTGCCCAAGAGCGATCCGATGCCGAGCCTGGATGAGAACCTCAACCATTCCTGCGATGCCAATAGCTGGCTGGGCGATGTCGTCACCCTCGTAGCGAAGCGCGACATCGCTGTCGGCGAGGAGATCACGCTCGACCAGGGCACCTGGAATTTCGACGACGAGGAATATGTCTGGGACCAGCCGCATTGCACCTGCGGCGCGCCCGGTTGCCGCAAGATCCTCACCAATGACGACTGGGCGATTGCAGACGTGCAAGAGCGCTATCGCGGCCACTTTCACCCCTTCGTCCAGCGCATGATCGACGCGCGCAAGCGATAAAAAATTGGCGGACGAACGTGAAGTTCGCCCGCCAATCCTTATGGTCTCACCGCGTCAGGCGAGAGAGAGCTTCTTCATCAAAGGCAGCACGGCATTGTAAAAAGCCACCTCGCCGGTCGCATCACGGCCGCCACCGATCGCGGCCATCGAGAGGGGCATGCTGTTGTAAGGCGTCGTCGAGCCATCCCGCATCAGATAGAAGAAGTCCGAGCTTGCGATGGTGCCGGCCGGGCCGGTTGGCAACGCGCCCTGAACACCGTTGACATAAATCGCCTTACCCGCGCCCGTCTTCCGCGAGATGCTGGCGAGGCAGTTGAAGCCAGACGGTGTCATTAAGGTGCTGGTATCGTTCAGGCGACCGGCCGCGACGCTCGTACCGACATGGGCCGTGAGCCGCGCCGCGCCACCGGCGACGGTGCCGATCGCGAATGGCGCCGAGTTGGAGACGAAGGGAGCCCACACCGCCAGGGACGCGTCATCCGGCTGATAGTGCGTCAACGCATGCCGGTCCATGGTGGGGTAGCCGTAAGTCGTTCCGGTTCCCGTGACGCCATAGTAGGGAGAGAAGTTCGGCGTACCGGCCGGCCAGGTCATCGTGTAGGGACCGAATGCATCCTTCAGATTGACGCAAGCGAGCCGGATGTCGTTGACGCAGAACAGCCACAATGCATCGAGCGTCGACCACACCCCGGCCCCCATCAACGCCACCACGAGTTGGTCCACAGCGGCCTGGAAGTTCAGCGGCACCGGCGGTGCGCCGTTGGTGACGCCCTGGGCGAAGTAGTTGCTCGTCGCGGTCTGGAACGCCGGCGGCGCGATGTACTGATTGAACTGCCGCCAGATGGGCACGATCCCGCCCGGCGCCGGGGTCGCACGGAAATTGTAGACCGATCCGCCCAGCACGAGTTCGTCCGAACCCGACGTCAGGACGATATTGGCGTTGTTCTGCAGGGTCGTGGCATAGGCGCCGCTCGCCTGAACGGACAATTCCTGGCCGCCGTAACCATTGACGAAGTTGGTGACGGTCGTGTTCTGGCTGTTCTGGAACACGAGGGTCTGGAGATTGGCGACGCTGGGGATGGTGGAGGTGAGTGGCGCGTAGTCGCCCGAACCCTGGCTGTTGTCTTCCAGGTTTTCCTCGATCTGCCAATAGCCATCGGTGAGCGCGGGATCGAAATGAATTCCAGTCCGCGCATTGATCCGCGTGTTGCCGCGGAACATCGACAGACAGGCGTGGTTGGACGAGCCCAGAAAGACGTTCTTGCCCGCCGGGTTGATGAACTCATTGTCGATGATCTGGATCAGCTTATAGTCGACACAGTCGAAGAATCGCCCGTTCCCTACGGCATCCGTGGACAGCGTGTTCTGCGCATAAAGCGATTCCTGGACCACATCGACCGCACCGATACGGATCAGCGTGTCGCTGGCGGCCGTGATGGTGAAGCTGTCGCCCACCGCGAAAGCGGGAGAGCCCGCGGTGACGTTGATGTTCCAGGTGCTGCCATACATGGGGAATGGCGTTCCGGCCGCGAGCGAACCGAGATCCAGGCCCGTGGGATCATAGACTTCGAAGGTGCCTCCGCCGCCGGTACCCGTGCAGAGAACGGTGTAGACGCCGGCGGCTCCGATGGCGCTCTCGAACGGCAAGGGGTTCATGTAGTCGGGATCGATCGAACCGCCATGCGCGTGCGCGCTGCCCGCCACATGCACGGCTGCGGTGGCGATGGACGAGCCCACCACGTTGAAGATGAACTGGTCGCCGAGGTGGAAGTCCGTACCGCCGGCCGACGAGGTGAAGCCGATCTGCGTGGCGAACGGAGATCCCACCGCTATCGTACCGAGGCTGCCGTTGCAGGGATCGTAGACGGTGAAAGTGCCGCCGCCGACCGCGGTCGCCGTGCAGGTGATCCGGTAGGCGCCGAGCTGCGCGCCGACAAGCAGGGGTGGCGAAGCCGCGGTCAGCAAGCCGGTGCCGATATTGACGTGGGATGTGTCCGCCAGGCGAAGACCGCCGCTTTCCATCGAATTGCGGATGATGCGGTTGCGGCCGGTATTGTCGTCGATGCCCAGGTCGCAGCTTTCGATGTCACAATCGACAACGGCGAATTCAGAACCCGGCGCAGTGCCGCTCGCTTGATAGAAAGAGACACCGATGGCGCTGGCCAGCGGAATCGAACGGGCCGATGCCATGGCGGGAACGACGCGGAAGTCGCGGATCACGCATTCGCTGATACGTGCCGCTTGGCCCGCATCGTTCGAGCTGGAGCCGCCGAACGCGATGCCGACAACGCCGCTGTAATTGTGCACGGCATAGGCGCCCTCGAACTCACTCTGGGAAATGATCGTGCCCTGCGGGCGGCCGACATAAAGCTGGATGTTGAATCCACCGACGAAACGGCAATGGGTGACGAGCGCGTCCACGCAATAGTCCAGATAGACGAGCTTGTCCTCGCCGGTCGCGGTCGTTTGGATCGCGACGGAGGTGAAGCCCATGTCGGAGATCTTCACGCATTTGACGATACTGCCGCTGCGCGAGATGTTCAGCAGGATACCGCCCGTTCCCAGATGGCTGTTGAGAACCGATGCCGCACGGCCATCGCCGCGCAGGGAGAAGTTCTGCAGGCCATTGGTGGCGACGGTGAGGCCGGTGGCGAAGCCATAAGTTCCGGTGGGCACGTAGAGCTCGCCACCATTGGTGAACAGCAGCAGCGTCTTGATCGCAGCGGCGAAGGGCGGCGCGTTGTCCGTATAGGTCATGCCAGTGTCGTCGCCTGTGGCGCCGAACCACCTGGCGTTCACCGAGACGCCGGTCGTGTTGGCGGCGGCGATGGTGACGGTGCCGGTGCCCGTGGAATCGAAGCAGACGACATTGCCGGCATCGAGCGCGGAGAGCGTGAGCGAATTGGCTCCGCGAATCACCTTGCCGCCCTGGAAGATGCAGATGCCCGCCAGCGTGGTGTTGCCGCTGAGCGTGAGATTGCCATTGGAGAACAGAATAACCGGCGCAGTCAGCGTGCCGCCGGCATAGGAAACGTCGCGATCGATCTCCAGCACGCCGCCCAGCGTGTTCGCGGTGGCAGCCAGCGTCGCAAGCGACAAGGACGGCATCGCGGAAATGCGGACGGTCTTGGAGGTCTGCCAGTTCGACGATCCGTCATAGATATAGGTGGCGCCCGTGTCCTGGGCGGTCTGTGCGGTGCCCGCGACAGGGACCTCTGCCACCCAGCCCGGCAGGGCAGAACTCCAGCGCGCGACGTTGGGGTAGGCGACCGAGCCCCAGCCCGAAGCCCCCACTGAAGGAACAATGTAACGATCCCCATCACTGGGAGAACCAGGCGCCATGGCAAGAGTGGCGCTTATGACCAAACTATTGGGAAAATCGGTGCTCATAAAATCCTCGCTCCTCGCGCCCAATCGCAGGCGCTGTTTCGCGAGGACGCTAGGAGATTCTGTTTAAGGAATAAATACTCTTCTTTGCATGAGAGCGGATATCTATATCTGATTTTAGCTCATATTCCTATTATGGATAAGACAAGCTCCCCTCCAACATCCATACCCACCCGAGCCGGAAGGCGGCGCAAGCGAGAGATTCACGAACCCCTCAGGCTGGCGCGACGATCTCGCAGAACTTTTTCAGGTCGATATTGCCGCCTGAAACGACAGCGACGATGGGGCCATCCCCGGCCTTGCCCGTCAGTGCGGCGGCGAGAGGAAGCGCGCCGGCGCCCTCCGCAATGACGCGGGCCTTCTCGGCCATCATCCGCATCGCGGCCTTCGTCTCGTCGAGCGTGACGACAATGGAGCCGTCGATCAGGCCCTGCATGCGCTGCCACATGCGGGGGAACATGCTCTGCCCGCCTGCGCCATCGACGAAGGAGGACTGCCACGCGTCGAACACTTGCGGCGAGCCCGCTTCGAAAGAGCGGGCGGCGGGGGCCGCGGTTTCCGGTTCGGCGCCGAATACTTTGATCCCGGGCTTGAGCGCCTTCACGGCGCTGGCGATGGCCACCACCAGCCCGCCGCCACCGATGCCGCCGATGACGGCTTGCGTGTCGGGAGCATCTTCGAGGATCTCCAATCCCATCGTGGCATGACCGGCGATGAAATCGTGATCGTCGAAGGGATGGATGAAGGTGCCCTCGACACCGCGATAGGCGCCGTCATCCAGCGCCTTCCAGGCCACCGCATAGGGCGCCTCGACCAGGCGCGCGCCGAGCGCCTTCATGCGCTCTTTCTTGGAGTCGGGCGCGGTCTCGATCACCACCACGGTGCAGGGCACGCCCGCCGCGCGGGCGGCATAGGCGACGCCCTGCCCGGCATTGCCGGCGCTGATGGTCCACACCCCGCGCTTGCGCGCCGCGTCGTCCAGCATGGCCACGGCATTGGCCGCGCCGCGCAGCTTGTAGGCGTTGATCGGCTGCAAATTCTCCAGCTTCAGGCGAATATCCGGGCCATCCGGCCCCATCTGCAGGCGAACAAGCGGTGTGCGGACGATCGTGCCCGCGATGCGCGTCCGAGCGGCACGGATTTCATCGAGCGTAATGGGGCGGATGGGTGCGGAGGGCATGGGTGGCTTTCGTCGGTTACCGAGAGTTTACGAGCTATGCGGGGCGCGAGACTAGCGTGGCCGGGACAAAGCCCCTAACTTCGCGGCCGATTTGCATCATTGTCTGGGGAGACCACCATGAAGCCATTGATCCTTCTCGCCGCCGGAACGATCGCGCTGTTCGGCGCGGCCATCGCAAAAGACTCGGCCCCGGCTGACGAAAAGGTCGGCATGGCACCGGACCAGACCAGCAATTTCTTCAAGCCGCAGGAATCGGTGACCACCGGCATGGTGACGGTGGAAGGCACCAGCGTTTCCTATCAGGCCGTGGCCGGCACGCTCGTCATCCACGCCAAGGATTATGACGATGTGACCGCCGACGCCGACAAGGCGAAAGAGACCAAGGACAATCCGGCCGAAGCCTCGATGTTCTATGTGGCCTATCTCCGCCGCGGGGGCGACCAGGGCAATCGCCCCATCACCTTCCTGTTCAATGGCGGCCCGGGCTCGTCCACCGTATGGCTGCACATGGGCGCCTTCGGACCCAAGCGCGTCGTCACCGCCGACGACAGCCACACGCCGGCCGCCCCCTACAAGGTCGTGAACAACGATTACTCCCTGCTCGACGCCAGCGACCTCGTCTTCGTCGATGCGCCGGGCACGGGCTTCAGCCGCATCGCCGGCAAGGATAAGGAGAAGGCGTTCTACGGCGTTGACGTCGACGCGCATGCCTTCACCGAATTCGTCACCGCGTTCCTCTCGAAATACAATCGCTGGAATTCGCCAAAATATCTCTTCGGCGAAAGCTACGGAACGCCCCGCGCTTCCGTCGTCGCGTATGACCTGCAGAGCGACAAGAGCATCGACCTCAACGGCGTGATCCTGCTCTCCCAGATCCTCAATTTCGATCTCTCGGTGGATGGTCCCGACAATAACCCCGGCATGGACCTACCCTATGAGGTGGCGTTCCCCACCTATGCGGCGACCGCGCTCTATCATCGCAAAGTGCCGGGCAGCATCAACGACCTGCAGAAGGTGACGCAGGCGGCCGAGCAATTCGCGATGACGGACTATGCGCGCGCACTCAGCGTTGGTTCCAGCCTGTCGCCGCAGCAGAAGCTGGCCATCGCCAACCGCATCCACGGCTTCACCGGACTGCCGGTTTCCTACATCCTGAAAGCAAACTTGCGTATCGATGGCGGCGAGTTCGAGAAGATGCTGCAAGACGACCAGGGCATGACGACGGGCCGCCTCGATACGCGCTTCTCCGGTCCCACCATCGATCCGCTCAGCAAGGAAGCCGATTACGATCCGCAATCCGCCGCCATCAGCTCCGCCTATGTGTCAGCCTTCAACGATTATGTCCGCCGCGGGCTGAATTTCGGCCAGGATATGACCTATCGCCCCGAAATCGACGTGTTCAAATGGTGGGAGTTCAAGCACCAGCAGCCGGGCGCCGGTTTCGCCTTCCCAGGTTCGACAAACGTGATGCCCGATATCGCGACCGCGATGAAGACCAATCCGCAGCTCAAGGTGATGGTCAATGGCGGCTATTTCGATCTCGCTACGCCTTATTATGAGGGCTGGTACGAGATGCATCACCTGCCGATCCCCGACAAACTCGCGGACAACATCACCTACCGCTACTACCCGTCGGGCCACATGGTCTACGCGCATGAGGAATCCCTGAAGGCGCTGCACGACAACGTGGCGGCCTTCATCCGCAGCACGGCGACGCCAGCCGCGGCACACTGATCGCGCCGCGCGTGGCGCAGGAACCTGTTGTCACCGAAGCCTTTGGCCCGCCGCTTTCCCCTTTGGAAGCGGCGAGTGCGATCGCTTTGGGCGCGATTGCGCTGTTGATGGCGGGCGTGCTGGCCGAGATGCTGGGCCAGCTTGCCGATGAAGGACGGCTGGGCGCGCAGAGCATCGGCTTCATCGCCGGCCTCGAAGGCTTCACCATGGCGGTGGTGACAGGGATCGCGGGCATCCTGATCAAGCCGAAAAACCTGCGATGGATCGGCGCGATCTCCGCCCTCGTGCTGGTGGCCGCCGATTTCGCCACGCTCGCCACCTCGGGCGCGAGCGTCTATGCGATCCGCTTCCTTGCCGGAATTCCGGAAGGCATCCTGCTATGGCTCACCGTCAACATGATCGCGCGCAGCGAAGTGCCGGAGCGCTGGTCGGCCATGTTCTTCACTGCTTTTGTCGGCGCGCAACTGGTGCTGGCGCTCGCCTGCTGGGCTTATGTGATGCCGCATTGGGGTGCGAATGGCGGCTTCGCGGCGCTGGCCATCTGCTCCATTCCCGCCATCGCGTTCGCCTTCTTCGCGCCGGACAGTTACGCACCGCTGCCGCAGCCCGAAGGCGAAAGCGGTGCTCCGCCCTTGCGCGGCTGGGTGGCGTTGCTTGCCACCTTGTTCCTGGCCGGGACCGCACCCGCGGTCGGCACGTTCCTGCAGCCGCTCGCCCATCAAGCGGGATTGAGCGCAGATGTCGCGCGCGAAGCCTTATGGGTCTCGCTGGTGGGACAGGTCCTTGGGGGAGTCACGGCGACCGCGTTGGCGGGCCGGGTACATTACTTCACCATGTTCGTGCTGACGGGAATCGGGTTGCTGCTGTCCTGGGCGGTGTTCGATTTCAACGCGCCGGCCTGGGCCTTCATCGCGGCCAATACGTTTGCCGGGTACTGCGCCGTTGTGTTGGGGCCATTCCTGGTGCCCATGACCATCGAGGCCGATCCGTCGCGCCGTGCGGCCGTGTTGAGCGCGGGTACGCAGGTGCTGGCCGGAGCCGCTACACCGTTCGCGGCGGCCTGGTTCGTGATGAACGGTGGCGCCCGCGGCTCGCTGGCGGTTGGTATCGTCATACTGATTGCAGGCCTCGCTGTTGTCGGCACACTTCATGCGTTTGCATTGCGCAAGCGAGCGAAAGGATAGAGCTATGGCGCCCTCGGACAGCCCCTTCGTCGTGCTCTCCTATGTCGGCGGACCGGCGCTGCTGACCAATGCGACCTCGGTCTTCATCCTCTCGACCAGCAACCGTTTCGCCCGCGCCATCGACCGCGCCCGCTTCCTCTCCGCCATGCCGGACGGCGAGCGCCAGGCCTTCGCGGGCGAACTGCGCAGCGTGCACGGCCGCGTGGCACATATGGCGCGCGCCATGGCCTGCCTCTACATCGCGCTGACCTGTTTCGCGCTCGGCACGGCCATCGCCATCGGCGGCGCCGCCGTCGCCGAATTCTCCGACGCACGCGGCTTGATGGTCGCCTTCGCCGGCGCGGGCATCGCGGGCGCCATCGGCTTCGCGGCCTTCGTCACCGGCGCGGGCTTCCTGGTGGTGGAATCCCGCGCCGCCATGAAAGCGGTCCTGCGCGAAGCGGATGCAGCGCTGGCCTCGCTGCCGAAATCCTGACGCCTATTTCTCCATATCGGGATAGGGGCCGACGCCCCCTTTGGCGATGAATTCGTCAATATGGGCGGTGAGGACCGGCAACGGCACCGAACCCAGCTCAAGCACGGAATCGTGGAAGGCGCGGAGATTGAATTTGGGGCCGAGCGCGGCTTCGGCCTTAGCGCGCGCTTTTTCGATGGCCATCATGCCGAGGTAATAGGAGAGCGCCTGACCCGGCCAGGCGATGTAGCGGTCGACCTCGGTGTCGATCTCATGATCGGCCAGCGCGGTGTTGTCGTGCAGGTAGGCGATGGCTTGTTCGCGTGTCCAGCCCTTGGAGTGGATGCCGGTATCGACGACCAAGCGGCAGGCGCGCCACATCTGATAGGTGAGGTAGCCGAACTTGTCGTAGGGGTCCTCATACATCCCCATCTCGACACCTAGATGTTCGGCATAAAGCGCCCAACCTTCGCCGTAAGCCGAGATGTAGGTCTTCTGACGGAACTCCGGCAGCTCCTTGTGTTCGGATGCGATGGGCATCTGGAAGGCGTGACCCGGTGCCGATTCATGCAACGTCAGCGCCGGCAGATTGTAGAGCGGGCGTGACGGCAGGTCGTAGGTGTTGACCAGATAGACGCCGGGGCCACCGCGGCCCGAGGTATAGAACGGCGCGATATCCGGCGGCACCGGCACGATGGCGAAGCGCTGGCGCGGCAGGTAACCGAAATATTGCGCAGCCTTCCCGTCGAACTGCTTGGCGATATAGGCGGCCTTCATCAAGAGCTCTTCCGGCGTCTTGGCGTAGAAGCGCGGATCGGTGCGCAAGTAGTGCAGGAAGGACGGGAAGTCGCCTGTCCAGCCGGTCGCCTTCATGGTCTCCAGCATCTCGGCATGGATGCGCGCCACTTCAGCGAGGCCCAGCTGATGGATATCATCCGGGCTCATGTCGAGCGTGGTGTATTCCAGGATCTGCTCGCGATAATAGGCCTTGCCATCTGGCAGGGACTCCGCCGCCAGCGCGGTGCGCGCGCCCGGGATGTAGTCCTTCTGCAGGAAGGTGAGCAGGTCCTGATAGGCGGGCACCACCTGCTCGGCGATGACCTTGCGGGCTTCGGCGCGCAACGCGTCCTGCGTGGCCGCCGGGATCGTCGCCGGCATCTTCTTGAACGGGGTGTAGAAGAGATTGTCTTCGGTCTTCGCCTCGATCACGGCGGAGACGGACTTGTCGCGGCCCTCCAGCGTCACCCTGGGCGGGGTGAAGCCGCGGGCGAGGCCCGCGCGCATGTTCACGATCTCGTCGTGGAAGTAGCGGGGGATGTCGCGCAGCTGGCTCAGATAGGCCCGGTAATCGGCCTCGTTGTGATAGTCCTTGCGGGCGGTGTAGCCGAGATTGGTCCAGAAGGTCGTGTCGGAATTGAGCGGTTTCTCATATTCCTTGAACTCCTGGTCCGCGATCAACACAGCCAGTTGCGGCTTGTAGACGTCGTAATTCATTTGGTCGGCTTTGGAGAGCTTGTCGCGCGGGATGGCGTCCAGTTCCCTCATCACGCCAAGCCAATAAGCGAGACGGCGGTCCTGCGTCGCCTTGTCGATGGCGGGGAGATGATCGGACGGCTTGGTGTCGTCCTCATCATCCTCGCCCGCGAATTCGTGTTCGCGCCACGACCATTCGCGGGTGGTGAGCGACTTGAACTTCGCACCCCCGCTCGTGTCGGCCGCTTGCGTGGATGCTCCCATCGCGATCGTCATCGCCAACACCGCCGCAAGTCCTGCAAGCCTCGCATACATACGCGCCCTCCCATTTTTCGCGAGCGCATCATAGGCCGATGACTTGCTATTTCCACTCCCCGAGAGGAACGTGCGCGCGTGTGATCCGTTGAGCCCCGACAGGGTCCCGATCGAAGGAGAGATGCATGGCGAAGAAGAAGAAAAAAGCGCCCGCGAAAGCGGCGAAGAAAAGCAAAGTGAAAGCTACCAAGGCGAAGACTGGCAAGGCGAAGGCCGGCAAGGCCAAGCGCGGACGTCCCGCGAAGGCGTCGAAGAAGAAGGCCGTTAAGATCACCAGGAAAAAACGCGGTCGCCCCGCCAAGGCCGCCAAGGCGACCCGCAAAACGGCGTCCAAGACCAAGGTAACCAAGACCAAAGTCTCCAAGGCGAAGCCATCGAAGACCAAGACGCGCAAGAGCCGTGACGTGGTGGGCGAAGGCAATTACTCCGCCTCGCGCCGCTTCCGCACGGAGCAGACCGATTTCGTGAAGCGCAACAAGAAGGCCATCCCGGAGATGGGCCATGCCGCCGAAGCGGCGCTGGAAGGCCCTGAAGGCAACGAGCTGCGCGCTGCCGAAGACCAAGCCCGGGCGCATGGCGCAGGCATGGAAGAAAAAGAGTAGCTAGATCGGAAGATCGCTCGCCGCCAGCCATTGCGCGGCGAGCGCTTCCAGCCCTTTGCGATCCTCCGCGTCGAAACGGGAGAAGACCGGGCTGTCGATATCCAGCACGCCCAAAAGCGTTCCGTCCTTGATCAAGGGCACGACGATCTCGGAATTGGAGGCCACGTCGCAGGCGATGTGTCCGGGGAATTCGTGAACGTCCTGCACCACGAGCGTGGTGCGCTCCGCCGCTGCCGTGCCGCAGACGCCCTTACCCATCGCAATGCGCACACAGGCGGGCCTGCCCTGGAACGGGCCCAAGACCAGCGTGTCGCCCCTCAATATATAAAACCCAGCCCAGTTGAGATCGTCGAGCCCGCCGAAGAGGAGCGACGACAGGTTGGCCGCATTGGCCAGCCAGTCGCGCTCGCCTTCGAACAGCCCGCGGGCCTGCAGCGCGAGCTCATGATAGATCACGGGCTTCGCGCCCGCGGGTTTCTCAACCGCGAAGGTCATTTCGGCTCGAACTTCAAGGCTGCGCCGTTCATGCAATAGCGCAGGCCCGTGGGGTTCGGACCATCTTCGAAAACGTGACCGAGATGGCCGCCGCAGCTGGCGCAATGCACCTCCGTGCGCTGCATAAGATGGGAGCGGTCGGTGGAGGTGCCGACGGCGCCGTCCTTGGGCGCGTAGAAGCTGGGCCAGCCCGAGCCGCTCTCATATTTCGTGGTCGAATCGTAGAGCGGCGCGCCGCAACCGATGCAATGGAACTCGCCCTCGCGCTTTTCGTGGTTGAGGGGGCTCATGCCGGCCGGCTCGGTGCCGTGCTTGCGCAGGATGCGATAGGCGTCGGGCGGCAGCGTGTTCAGCCATTCCGCATCGGTCTTCTCGACCTTGTATTTTCCGTCTGCCATGTGGGTTTCTCCAATTGCTACATGGACTATTCGCGCAAGGGACCCTGCGCGTTACGGAGCACCGTGGGCGTCGTCGATGGCGGCTTTCAGCACGTCCGACAGCTTGCCGTGATTGCCGAAATCCCAATTTCCGCCATAGCCGATGTCGTCGATCTTCCAGCCGCCCGGCGTGCGCACCAAAAATACTGTGTCCGTCCAATCGACCGCCTTATCCTGCGGCCTGGGATGGGCGGCGGCGTAGTGGCTCGTCACGTTGCAATGGCCGAAATCGAGCCCGCGCTTCGCATCGACCGAGCAGGCGCCGACCTTGAACGACGAGATGCCCTCGAAATTGGGCGAGAACAGATCGCCTTCCACTAGCGGCGGGGAATCCTTGTTCTGCTTGGCGTAGTAGACCTCGCCGTCATCAGCATCTGCCAGCAGCTTGCTCAGCGCGGGCGAGACATAGGGCGCGTATCTGGCGCGGAGCCTGGTGTCGGGGATGCCATCCTGTGTGGTGGCCTGATGAACGGCATAGAAGCCGCCCACCGCCTGTGCCATGGCGCCAGCGTCGCCAGCAGGAGGTGCTACCGGCGCCGTAGCCAGGGCGGATGCGAAAAGCAAAGCGGTGATCATTTGCGGTCCTTCAGGGAATCGCGGATTTCGCGCAATAGCAGGATGTCTTCCGGCGTCGCGGACGGGACGGCGGGATCGGGCGTTTTCAGCTTGTTGATCTGGCGCAGCAGCAGGAACAGCACGAAGGCCACGATGAGGAACTGGATGATGGCGTTGATGAAGACGCCGTAGTTGATGGTGATGGCGCCGATCTTTTGCGCCTCGGCCAAGGTGGCCGGGTGGCCGCCCTTCAGCACGAAGAACAGATTGGAGAAATCGAGCCCGCCGGTGATCCAGCCCAGAGGCGGGGCGATCACATCCTTCACCAACGAGGTGACGATGGCGGTGAATGCGGCGCCCACGACCACGCCGACGGCGAGATCGATGACATTTCCGCGTACCGCGAATTTCTTGAATTCCGTGAACATGCGTTTGCGCTCTTGCTTGCGGCCCGCGAACGCTAGTCCGCAAGTTCCACAGGATGCAAGGCGCCCAAGACGCTAGACAGTGGCCGGCAGGATCAGCCGGTGACAGAGACCCAGGCTGTCGGACTCGATCTCGAGCCCTGCCTTCAGCCGCTCGGCCAGCGAGCGCACCAGACGGAAGCCGACGCCTGGATGGGTCATGGGGTCGAAACCTTCCGGCAGGCCCACGCCATCATCGGCAATGTCGATCGCGATATTCCCCGCTGCGTTGGGACCGCAGGCGAGCGTCATCTGCACGGGAAGCCCGGCCGGATGGGCGTGCTTGACCGCGTTCAGGATGATCTCGCCCAGGATGAGACCAATGGTCTGCGCCTGCTCGGGCCTCACGATGCATTTGCCGGATAGCTTTTGCGCAATGGTAACCCGCCCGGTCAGCGACAGGGTGGAAATCAGGGTGCTGCAGGCCTCAATCATATATTCGGCCAAATCGATGGAATCCGACTGCGGCGCATGGGCGAGCTTCCGGTGCAGATGCCCAACGCTGACGATCTTGCCAGTGACCTCCTTAAGGATGAACTGAACCTCTTCCCGCTTCAGCATCTCCGGGCCCTTAGCCACCTTGCCCATCTGGAACTGCACCAATCCCGCGATCAGCGAGAGATGGTTGGCGACTCGATGGTTGGCTTCCTGGAGAAGATCGCTCTCCGGATGGGGGCGGGCTCGTTTGGCTTCCGCAAAATCCACGACCGACATGGTTGGCCTCCTGACTGTTGCAATATCTTAACTCGCGTCCAGGGGGTTTGGAAAGAGTAATTATACAATATAATCAAGTAGTTGAGTTGTAATTAGGCGATTTCGGCGGTATCGGCTCAAGGCAACTTATCTATTGCTAGTGCGTTCAACTAGCCTAAATGGTATTATGATGTAAATGAGTAAGAACCGCCGGTCGGGACCCGGCAAAGCAAGGCTCAGGAGGGGTGATATGTCGGAACTGATGCGGGGCGAGAGATTGCAGATCATGCTGACCGGCAACGAACTGGAGGCCTTGGACAATTGGCGCTTCGACAAGCGCATGCCGAGCCGGGCCGCGGCGGTGCGCGAGCTCCTCAAGCGCGGACTGATCGCGGAAGGCTTCGATCTGGCCCGCAGCGGCGGCAAATCCAAGGATTTCGGGGTGACGGGCGAGTCCCCCAATGATGGCGAAGCCCTGATGGCGCAAAAGAAGTAGCGGCTTGCAATTCCCCCATACTTCCGTGTAAGTCGCGCCCTCTTTCGGGGCCGCCCGGCGAAAGGGCATGCCGTGGCGACCCGTAAAGGCTACCGAGCGCTTCGGCGCTCAAGGAGACCGAAATGCCCAAAATGAAGACGAAATCGGGCGCCAAAAAGCGCTTCAAATTCACTGCGAGCGGCAAGGTCAAGACCGGCCAGGCCAATCACCGCCATCGCCTTATCCGCAAGTCCAAGCGCTCGCTGCGCGAGGGCAAGGGCACGGCCGTGCTGTCGCATTCCGAAACCCAGCGCGTGAAGCGCTGGATGCCGTACGGCTGAGGGAGAAAAGACCATGTCACGTTCACCCCGCGCCGTCGCAAGCCACGCCCGCCGCAAGAAGGTCTTCAAGGCCGCCAAGGGCTTTTACGGCCGCCGCAAGAACAACATCACGTCCGCCAACGCGGCCGTCGATCGTTCGATGCAGCACAACTACATCGGCCGCAAGCTGAAGAAGCGGAATTTCCGCGCGCTCTGGATCCAGCGGATCAATGCCGCCGTCCGCGAGCACGGTCTCACCTACAGCCGATTTATCAGCGGGCTTGCGAAGGCAGGCATCGAGATCGACCGCAAGGTGCTCTCGGACCTCGCCATCCACGAGCCCGTTGCCTTCAAGGCTCTGGTGGATCAGGCCAGCAAGTAGCGTCTTCTTCCATCGGAAGCCTCGCCTTGGATTTCCTCCAGGGCCGTGATTCAACTTGCTCCGACGGGATATGACGATGAGCGATATCGAAAGACTGGAACGCGATCTTCTCGCCGCGGTGGATGACGCGCGCGACGAGACGGCATTGGAGACCCTGCGCGTCGCGACGCTGGGCAAGAAGGGCTCGATCAGCGAGCTTCTGAAAACGCTGGGCGGCATGACGCCGGACGAGCGCAAGCTGCAAGGCCCGCTGATCAATGGCTTGCGCGACAAGATCACCGGCGCCATCGCCGAGAAGAAAGCCGCACTCGGCAATGCGGCGCTCGATGCCAAGCTCGCTTCCGAACGCGTCGACGTCACCCTGCCCGCGCGGCCGGAGAATGCCGGCACCATCCATCCGGTGAGCCAGGTGCTGGACGAGATCACCGCGATCTTCGCCGATCTGGGTTTCGCCATCGCCGACGGGCCGGATGTCGAGTTCGACGATTACAACTTCACCAAGCTGAACATCCCGCCCGATCATCCGGCGCGGCAGATGCACGACACGTTTTATGTGGCCAAGCAGGCCGACGGCAGCCAGCACGTTCTGCGCACGCACACCTCGCCGGTGCAGGTGCGCACCATGCTGAAGCAGAAGCCGCCCATCCGCATCATCTCGCCGGGGCGCACCTATCGCGTGGACTCCGACGCGACGCATTCGCCGATGTTCCACCAATATGAAGGCCTCGTGGTCGACGAGAGCGCCAACCTCGGTAATCTGAAATGGGTGCTGGAGGAGTTCTACAAAGCATTCTTCGAAGTGAAGAAGGTGGAGCTGCGCGCGCGGCCCTCCTACTTCCCCTTCACCGAACCGTCGGTGGAATGGGATCTGCGCTGCGACCGCTCCGTTCCCGGAAAGATCGTGTTCGGCACCGGCAATGACTGGCTGGAGCTGGCCGGCTCCGGCATGGTCAATCCGCGCGTGCTGGAGATGTGCGGCATCGATCCCACCAAGTATCAGGGCTTCGCGTTCGGCGGCGGCATCGACCGGCTGGCGATGCTGAAATACGGCATCCCCGACGTTCGCCCCTTCTTCGAATCCGACATCCGCTGGCTGCGCCATTACGGCTTCGCGGCACTCGATATCCCGACTCTCGACGGAGGGTTGAGCCGATGAAATTCACCCTCTCCTGGCTGAAGGCACCGCTCGAGACCGATGCGGATGCGCAGACCATCGCCGACAAGCTCACTTCCATCGGACTCGAAGTGGAATCCGTTACGGATGCCGGTGCGCGGTTGAAGGATTTCACCGTCGCTTACGTCGTCTCCGCCGAGAAGCATCCGAACGCCGATAAGCTGAGGCTCTGCATGGTCGACACCGGCGCGGGCGAACCCGTGCAAGTCGTCTGCGGCGCGCCGAATGCGCATGCGGGCATGAAGGCGGTGTTCGCGAAGCCGGGCGTCGTGATCCCTGCGACGGGGGCTGAGCTGAAGATTGGCACGATCCGCGGCGTGGAATCGCGCGGTATGTTGTGCTCGGCGCGCGAGCTGATGCTGGGCGATGACCATGACGGCATCATCGAGCTCCCCGCCGACGCCAAGGTCGGCGAGCTGGCAGCGACGGCACTCGGGCTGAACGACCCCGTCATCGACATCAACCTCACGCCCAATCGCGGCGACGCGACCAGCGTCTATGGTGTCGCGCGCGATCTGGCGGCAGCCGGATTGGGCCGGTTGCGCGAAGGCGATCTGTCACCGGTGCCGGGCAAATTCCCCTCCCCGATCCAAACCGCGCTCGACTTCCCGGCCGGTGCGGAGAACGCGGCGCCGATGTTCGCGGGACGGCTGATCCGTGGCGTGAAAAACGGTCCCTCGCCCAAATGGCTGCAGGATTGGCTGAAGGCCGTGGGCCTACGCCCGATCTCCGCCCTTGTGGACGTGACGAACTTCCTGTCGCTCGATCGCGGACGGCCACTGCATGTGTTCGACGCGGCCAAACTGAAAGGCAATCTGCGCGCTCGTTTCGCCAAGGACGGCGAACAGCTCGTCGCGCTGGACGGCAAGACCTACACACTGGATTCGCAGATGGTGGTGATCGCGGATGACGAAGCCGCGCGCGGCATCGGCGGCGTGATGGGCGGCGAGGATTCCTCCTGCACCGACGCCACCACCGATGTGTTCGTGGAATCCGCTCTGTTCGATCCGGTGCGCATCGCGCGCGCGGGCCGCATCCTGGGCATCGTGTCGGATGCGCGCTACCGCTTCGAGCGCGGCGTGGATCCGGAGTTCGTGCTGCCGGGCCTCGAGCTCGCGACCAAGATGATCCTCAACTTCTGCGGCGGCGAGCCGGGCGACGTGGTTGTGGCCGGCAAAGTGCCGGAGTGGCGGCGCAAAATCGCGTTCCGCACGGAACGTGTGACGTCGCTGGGCGGCATAGACGTGCCCGACGACGAGATCGCGCGCATCCTGACGCGGCTGGGCTTCACGGTCGAAGCGGGCAGCCCCATGATTGTCACCCCGCCCTCCTGGCGCGGCGATGTGGCGGGCGAAGCCGATCTCGTCGAAGAAGTGGTGCGCATCCACGGCCTCGACAAAGTGCCGTCCGCGCCGATGCCGCGCGAGAGCGCCGTGGCGCAGGTGGGACTTACACCGGCGCAGCGCCGTTTGCGGGTCGCCAAGCGGGCGATGGCCGCGCGCGGCTATCATGAGACGATCAACTTCACCTTCATCCCGCGCGAACACGCCAGGCTGTTTGGCGGCGGCGACGACGCGCGGCAGATCGAGAATCCCATCGCGGCCGATCTCAATGCATTGCGCCCCAGCGTGCTGCCATCGCTTCTGGCGGCGGCGCAGCGCAACGGCGCGCGCGGCTTTCATGACCTGATGCTCTGCGAAGTGGGTGCGCAGTTCCTCTCCGGACAGCCGGAGGCGCAGGCCAATGTCGCCGCCGCCATCCGCACCGGCGCGGGCGTGCGCAGCTGGACGAAATCCACCCATCCGCCGGATGTGCTCGACGCCAAGGCCGACATGCTGGCGACGCTTGAGATAGTGCTCGGCGGCGCCATGACCGCGCCGGTGAAGCCGGGTGCGGCGCCTTGGTATCACCCCGGCCGTTCGGGGACCTTGGCACTAGGGCCAAAAGTGCTGGGTTATTTCGGCGAGCTGCATCCCAAGGTGCTGGCGACGTTCGACCTGAAAGGTCCTGTCGCGGCATTCGAGCTGTTCCTCGATGCGATTCCCGAGCCCAAGACCAAAGGCAAAGCGCGCGCACCGTTCCAGCCTTCGCCCTTCCAGCCGGTGGAGCGCGATTTCGCTTTCGTGGTCGCCGCCACGGTGACGGCGGAGGATGTGCTGAAGGCCGCGCGCGGCGCCGAGCGCGCATTGATCGAGAAGATTGACGTCTTCGACGTCTATGAAGGCAAGGGCGTGCCGGAGGGCAGCAAGTCGCTCGCCATCTCCGTGCGCCTGCAGCCGAAGGACAAGACGCTGACGGATTCCGAGATCGACGCCATCGCACAGAAGATCGTGGACGCCGTGACCAAAGCGACGGGCGGGATCTTGCGAACCTGAATGCCGCTTATGGAGTCTTCAGCGCCACGCCGGCCATGACGGCGACGACAAGCGCGATGGGTATGGCGAACAGGAACAGGAAGTGCAGCGTCGTTATCAGCGGCGAAGCTTTCCAACCGGATTCGTATTTCACCGTGTTGGGATCGAAGCCGCCCGCCTGCAGCGAATCCGTCAGCTCCCGCGCGTTCTGCGCGATGGCCGCTTTCTTCGAGCCGCGCAGGTCGCGCGCCAGTGCGAAGGCCATTGCCTTATCGCCGCGCTGGATATAGGCAACCGCGTTGCGCCATTTCAGATCGTCGCGCGTGCCTTCGGGCTCGATCCCGCCCATCGCGTTCTTGAAGACGGCCGGGATCGTGAAGATCGGCCCCCAGGGAATGCCCCACCAGCCGATGAGGCCAGAGATCGCGGAGGCTTGCAGCCCCTTGCTGCGCGCGCAGGACGGGCAATAGACGCCCTGAAAGGCGCGGCGGAACGACATGTAGACGACGCTGATGACATAGCGAAAGGCGAGATAGCGCGGCTCCGGCGTCACCTTGCGGCAGTTCGAGCACTCCACCAGCGGGGCCAGTGGCGTCTGCTGCGGCGGGGCGAATTGCAGCGCGTCATAATTCTTGCGCGCATCGGGCTCGCTCAGGGTCCAATAGGCTTCGTCGATGGCGAGCCGCTTGCGGCTGGAATCCGCATCGACATTGCCGTTAGGATCGAGTGTCTTCTCCAGACGCGCGAAGGCGGCATCGATTTCGGCGGGCGTGGCGGTTGGAGATACGCCAAGTGCGGCGTAGTACCCCTTCGGATCGGCGTTGCTCATCAGTCGCTCCCCAGCCCACCACCTTCGACGGCAAGAACTAGCATGACAAACGCGACAGAAACCAGACACAAAAAGCAAAATCCATGACCACTTTCGATCGCCGTTCCGGCTTCGCCTTTATCGTTGCATTCGGCGTCGTCAGTTTGTTTGCGGACATGGCTTATGAGGGCATGCGCTCCTCCACCGGGCCTTTCCTCGCTCTTCTGGGCGCCAGCGGTACGGCGGTAGGATTTATCGCGGGCGCGGGAGAATTGTTTGGTTACCTGCTGCGCGCCGTATCGGGCCGCATCGCGGAGAAGACGCGGCTCTACTGGCCGATCACGCTCGCCGGTTACGTCCTGCAGATGTCCGTCGTGCCGCTCTTGGGCCTCACCAACAACTGGATGCTGGCGGCGCTTGTGATTGTGCTGGAGCGCACAGGAAAAGCGATCCGCAATCCCACCGCCAACTTCATGATGAGCCGCGCCGGCGAGCATATCGGGCAAGGCTGGGCCTTCGGCCTGCAGGAAGCGATGGACCAGGCGGGCGCGCTGGGCGGACCGCTGATCATCGCCTTTGTGCTGGCGCATCACGGCAACTACACGCAAGCCTTCCTGTGGCTGGCTGTGCCGGCGGTGCTGACGGTCATCAGCGTCTTCACAGTCGCGCTGCGCTATCCGTTCGCCGGACAGGTGGCGCCGCCCGCGCATGATTTCGACGCGCGGCTGTCGCACACTTATTGGCTCTACGCGGCCAGCTCCGCATTGGTCGCCTTTGGCTTCGCGGACTACTCGCTCATCGCCTTCCATTTCCAGCAGGCGCATCTCGTCTCGACCGAGACGATTCCCATTCTCTATTCGGTGGCGATGGGTACGTCGGGCATCGGCGCGCTGGTCTGCGGCATTCTGTTCGACCGCTATGGCTTCGCGGTGTTTCCGCCCGCCGTTCTCGCCGCTGCCGCCACAACGCCGCTCGCCTTTCTCGGCGGGCATGATCTGGCCATCGCGGGTGCCGCGCTATGGGGCGTGGCGCTGGGTGCGCAGAACTCGATCCTCACCGCCGGCGTGGCGCGCATCGTGCCCGAGCAATCGCGCGCGCGGGCCTATGGCCTGTTCTCCGGCATCTTCGGCATCGCCTGGTTCGCGGGAAGCGCGGTGATGGGCACGCTCTACGACATATCGCTGCCGGCCCTAGTGCTGGTCTCGATCGTCGCGGAGATCGCGGCGCTCCTGCCGCTCTTGATGGCGCTGCGCAACCGCTGAAACGAAAACGGCGGCCCGTTGTGGGGCCGCCGCTCCGTTATACGATGCGAAAGGCGCCTACTGCGCCAGCCAATACATCATCGGTGCGTTCGGCCGCGAGATGAAGCATTGCCGGTTGAGGTTGTAGGTGTGGATCACGGCCGAGGCCTTCTCGGCCGCGCCATGGCTGCTTCCGTAGTCGAGCAGCCAGTTGCCGTCGGACACGACCTTCCACGCGCCGCCTTCGAACGCGGCCGTCGCATGGTTCGGATTGAACGGGATGCAATCCTGACCGGGCGTGTTGCCGACCGGAACATTGCCGCTGCTCTTCCAATACATCATCGGCGCGTTGGGGCGCTTGACGAAGCATTGCTGGTTGAAGTGGTAGTGATGAATGACATCCGCTGCGTGATGGGCTGCCGCGGCATTGCCGCCATAGCTCAGCATCCACATGCTGCCGTTCACGACCTTCCACTCGCCGCCGACGAAGGCAGCCGTGACACCCGACGTGTTGAAGTCGATGCAATCCTCAGAGCCCAGCGTGGGGCCTGGGGGCGGGCCAGGAGGCGGACCGTATCCACCACCACCACCAGGGGGCGGCCCGGGAGGCGGACCCGGCGGCGGGCCGTAGCCGCCACCACCGCCGCCATATCCACCACCGGCGCGATGCAGCCCGCCATGGATGTCATAGGGCGAGCGGCCCGAACTGTCGGTGAAGACGACATGGGCGTCATAGGACATGTGATTCGGGCCGGGGCCGGTGTGCAGCACCAGCTTGGTGAGCGAGAAGCCGGAATTGAATTCCGCCTTGATCTTCTCGTTCATGAAGCCGTTTTCGTATTTGCCGTAGACCGAACCCCAATCGCAATCCGTGGGATGGCACTGGCCGAAGGCACGGACCTTGATGTCGCCCCCATTGTTCGGCAGCACGATCACATGGGTGATGTTGTTGGTGTTGGGGTTGTCGTTCAGCCATTGCCCGAAAAAGGCCTGCGGATCGGCGCTCGCGGGTGCTGCCGCGGCAACGGCGCCCGCCAGGATCGCCATCCCGGCCCAGAAACTTTTCATCATGAAGGGATCTCCCGATAGGCCGCCGGCGCGGCGGCGCGGCCAGTTTGCCCTGATCCGGGGTTCTGAGAACAGGGCCGAAAGCGACTTGCCGGTCAGGGCGCTTCTGGCCAAACCACTTGCTGGACTGTGAGGCCCCCCATCGGTATATCGCGCCCTCCATGACCGACCTCGCCCACATCCGGAACTTTTCCATCGTCGCCCATATCGACCATGGCAAATCCACCCTCGCCGACCGGCTCATCCAGGTGACCGGCGGGCTTTCCGCGCGCGAGATGAAGGATCAGGTGCTCGATTCCATGGATATCGAGCGCGAGCGCGGCATCACCATCAAGGCGCAGACCGTGCGCCTGGAATACAAGGCCAAGGACGGCAAGACCTACATCCTCAACCTGATGGATACGCCCGGCCATGTGGACTTCGCCTATGAGGTGAGCCGGTGCCTGGCTGCTTGCGAAGGCGCGCTGCTGGTGGTGGATGCGAGCCAGGGCGTGGAAGCCCAGACGCTGGCCAATGTCTATCAGGCCATCGATGCGGGGCTCGAGATCGTACCGGTGCTCAACAAGGTGGACCTGCCTGCCGCCGAGCCTGAGCGCGTGCGCCAGCAGATCGAGGACGTCATCGGCATCGATGCGTCCGCCGCCATTCCCATCTCCGCCAAGACCGGCATCGGCATTCCCGATGTGCTCGAAGCCGTCGTCACTCGCCTGCCGCCGCCCAAGGGCGATCCGTCGGCGCCGCTAAAGGCTCTCCTCATCGACAGCTGGTACGACGCCTATCTGGGCGTTGTGGTGCTGGTTCGCATCATCGATGGCGAGCTGAAGAAGGGCCAGAAGATCCGCATGATGGAGGCCAACGCCGTCTATCAGGTGGAGCGCGCCGGTGTGTTCACCCCCAAGCAGGTGATGGTGGACAGCCTCGGTCCCGGCGAAGTGGGCTTCATCACCGCGCAGATCAAGGAAGTGGCCGACACGCAAGTCGGCGACACCATCACCGACGACCGCAAGCCCACCGCCAACGCGCTCCCCGGCTTCAAGCCGGCACAGCAAGTGGTGTTCTGCGGATTGTTCCCCGTCGACGCCGCGCAGTTCGAAGATTTGCGCAATGCACTCGGCAAGCTGCATCTCAACGATGCGAGCTTCACCTACGAGACGGAAACCAGCGCCGCTTTGGGCTTCGGCTTCCGCTGCGGCTTCCTGGGCCTGTTGCATCTGGAGATCATCCAGGAGCGGCTGGCGCGCGAGTTCAATCTCGAGCTGATCGCCACCGCGCCAAGCGTGATCTACCGAATCCACATGAGCAATGGCGAGATGAAGGAGCTGCACAACCCGGCCGACATGCCGGATGTGACGCGCATCGCCTTCATCGAGGAGCCCTGGATCAAGGCCACCATCTTCGTGCCCGACGAATATCTGGGCAGCGTGCTGAAGCTCTGCGAGGACCGTAGAGGCCGCCAGGTCGAGCTCACCTATGCCGGCAGCCGCGCCATGCTGATCTACATGCTGCCGCTCAACGAAGTGGTGTTCGATTTCTACGATCGGCTGAAATCCGTCAGCCGCGGTTACGCCAGCTTCGACTATCACATCGAAAGCTATGAAGAGGGCGACCTCGTCAAGATGTCGATCCTCGTCAATGCCGAGCCAGTGGACGCACTTTCCATGATCGTCAACCGCCAGCGCTCCGAAGCGCGGGGGCGTGCGATGTGCGAGAAGCTGAAAGAGCTGATCCCGCGCCACATGTTCGTCATCCCGATCCAGGCGGCCATCGGCGGCAAGATCATCGCCCGCGAGACGCTCTCGGCGCTACGCAAGGACGTGACGGCCAAATGCTATGGCGGCGACATCTCCCGCAAGCGCAAGCTCCTCGACAAGCAGAAAGAGGGCAAAAAGAAAATGCGCCAATTTGGCAAGGTCGACATCCCCCAGGAAGCCTTCATCGCTGCGCTGAAGATGGATCAGGATTGAACCAATGACGGCACAGTTCGCGATAGTTATTTCAAGTGCCGGTTTTATCGTGTCGTTGTTGGTTTTTTTGAATGCTCGACGAGCGCGGCTCGATTCGAAAGAGACGACAGAATTCAAGCTGATGAAATGAGTCGGAAACTTCAACTATTGGAACACAGTGCGATAAATGCAAAGCGAGCATGAAAAAATTATGCTGCCTTGCGCCTTGGTAGCTTTTTGATCTCCGCACCGACTTCCTGTTCGGCGAGACGAAGTTCGTAGAGTTTCTGCATGTTCAGCCACATGTCCGCACTCGTACCAAACCAGTGGCCGAGGCGTAGGGCGGTATCGGCCGTGATGGCTCGTTCCTCGTTGAGGATTCCGGTGATACGGTTGGTCGGCACGTTAAGCTGGCGCGCGAACGCGGCGGCGCTCATGCCAAGCATCTCGAGTTCTTCGCGCAGGATTTCGCCGGGATGAATCGGAGTACGTGCCATAATCTGCCTCTAGTGATAGTCCACAATCTCGACTTCGCCTGGACCGGCCATACCATCCGCCCATTTGAAGCAGATGCGCCACTGGTCGTTGATCCGGATGCTCCACTGGCCCTTGCGATTGCCTTTCAGCTTTTCCAGCCGATTGCTCCGCAATGCACCAAGCTCCACGAGGCTGCTCGCGGTTTCGACCCGGAAGAGTCGATTTTCGGCCTGATGCCGAAACGGCTTGACGTGTTCGCCCCCGCGCGAATCGTTCGGTCCGAGCGTCACGATAGCTCAGGATCATCCCCGGCACTGGCAGAATTTATGCGTTACGTCAAGCGTAACGAACGTTACACCTTAGCGGTAGTCGCCGTAGAACGTCATCAGCTTGGAACGATAGTCCAGCAGCATCTTCAAGTTCATCGCGGCGAAGAGCTTGTTGCCGATGTTGGCGGCGCGCGTGTCGGGCGAGGCGCCGCGCAGCGGCACAATCTGGCCGGCGGGGAGTGTAAACGGGCCGAAGCCGACGGCCGCGTTCAGGACATAGACTTTCGCGGTTCCGTTGCCGCGCGCGCCGGTGATGGCGGTCTCGCCTTTCGCGACGAGAGCCGCGCGGATGCCCGGCAGGTCGAGCGCGCTTTGGTAGAAATTGATGCCGCCGTTCGATCCGGTGTCGAGGCTGATCGGTGCCGAGACGTTACCGAAGCGGAATTCGGGAATGGCGGGGATGCTGTCATTGGGGAATGACGCGAGCGGAATGCTCCAGCGCTTGCGGCAGGACTGCACGAGGGGCGTGGCGTCGGCGGGGCGGTCGAGGAAGCCGAGTTTGTGGTTCGGATAATCGATCAGCACGATCTTGTCGGCGAGGAAGCTGTAGCCCAGCACGCCATCCAGCGCGCGGCCGTAGCGGGCGGAGCGCGCGCCCATGTCTGTCGCCAGCGCATCGACGGGGGGGAAATCGCGGCCCGCGATGGAAAGGCCGTCGACGGTCGTGGGATAGACTTGGGCCTGTTTGGCATCACCCTCACCGGACGCCTCGCCGCCGGCGGTCTTGTCCAGTTTGAGCCCGAGCGCATCGGCGCGCGCGGCATCGATCACGGACGGATCGACGCCGGTGTCGAGGATCATATAGAGCAGCTTGCCATGGACCGTCACATCCAAGCCGATGGCGTGCTTCGAGAAATCGAACGGGACGAACAGCGGGGCCGCGGACGCTGCGCCGAAACCAGCGCGAATGCAAACCCCAGGACGAAATTTCGGCAGGACATGACTTGCACCCCGGCTGTACCCGCTATCATCATGGCACAGGACCGGGGAGCACAGCATGTCCGAACTCGATCTCATCAATCTCGGCCGCTCGCTCACCGCCAGTGAGTTGAGCTGGTTCACGCAGGTGGTGACCATCAATTTCGCGATGATCGTGGCGATCTACTATTTCCTGCATCAAGCGCGTCTGACGATGAAGCTGTTCGCGTTCTTCGCCTATATGGTGGGCAGCCTGCTGTTCTTCGGCGAGATTGTGGTGGAAACCAACATCAAGCTGGTGGTGCTGACGTCGCTCGAGGCGCTGCCTCGCAAATCGGCTCTGACCCAGGAATATATCGGTCTCGCCCATAGCTGGCTCGCCGATACCACCGCGATCCTGTTCACCGGCTCATTCTGGATTCTCTGGTTGGGCGTGCTCTACCTGCTGTTTTTCTGGCGGCGCGGCGAAGCAGCCTGATTGGCGCCACAATGGCGTCGGGGCGACGCCGGGAAAGCGACACAATCTCTGCTAAACTGCGCCCGGTGGCGGTGGGGATTACCGGGCATGTCCAGCGAAGAGACGCATGAAGTGCCGTCAGGCGCGATCGGCTTGGCGCGACTCGCCGTCGGATTGGCGCAAGGCATCGCGCTCTACCTCCTCTACATCTCGATAGACGACAAGACCTGGCCGTCGACGGATCCTTACGTTTTCGCGCCGCTGGGGGTTGCGCTCCTTTACGTGCCGCTGCTGGCCCTGCAGGGACTGGGCAACATCCGGCTGCGCACGCTGATCCCATGGCTCCTCATCGCGGCCGGCGTGATGGCGGGGCTCGCCTGGTACGACATCTGGACGCGCGTGCCGATCTTCGATGCCTACAATTCCGACTATGCGCTAAGGGCGAACATCACACCGTCCTTCGCCGTGTTCTTCTTTGGCGCGGTGTGGCTCTTCATCGCCCACGCGCTGGTCGCGGGCGGCGATGCGGACCGGCGGATCGTCGCCAGATACACCACCCATTTCGATGTTGCCTGGAAGCTCGCGGTGCAGCTCGCGCTGACCTTTGTGTTCACCGTCGTCTTCTGGTCATTTCTGTGGCTGGGCGCGGCGCTGTTCCGGCTGATCGATCTCAATTTCTTCGAGACGTTGCTCGAGGATCGCTGGTTCAGCATTCCCGCGACGACGCTCGCCATCGCGGTCGCCTTCCACGTCACCGACATGCGCGCCGGCCTCGTGCGCGGCACGCGCACGCTGGTGCTGGTGCTGCTCTCCTGGCTGCTGCCCATGCTGGCCTTGATCGTGGGCGCGTTTTTGCTGGCTCTGCCCTTCACCGGTCTCGCGCCTTTGTGGAAGTTCGGCCATGCCTCCGCCCTTCTGCTGACGACGGCAGCCGGTCTCATCATTCTCATCAACGCCGCGCACCAGGATGGCCAGCAGCTACCGCCGCGCGTGATGCGGATCGCGGGCAGTATCGCATCCGTGATGCTGGCCGTGCTTGTTGGCATCGCGGGTTACGCGCTGTGGCTGCGCGTGGCGCAGTATGGCTGGACGGCCGATCGCGTGGCGACGGCGGCCTGCGTGCTGGTGGCGGCGTTCTATGCAGTGGGCTATATGCTGGCCGCCCTGCCCGGTGGCGTCTGGCTCGCGCGCATCGAGAGCTGGAATTTCTATGCGGCACTTCTTGTGCTGGGCGTGCTGCTGGCGCTGTTCACGCCGCTCGCCAATCCCGACCGCATCGCCGTTGCCGATCAGGTGGCGCGGCTTCATGCGGGCAAGGTTTCGGTGGCACAGTTCGATTTCTATTATCTCGGCCGCGCCGGCCGCTACGGCCATGACGCGCTCGTGGCGCTCGAGAGCGACAAGTCGCCAGCCATCGCCGATGCAGCCAAACTCATGCTGACATCGCCAACCCCTCTGCTGGCGACGACTATCCAGCCCGACATCCGCTCGCGCATCAGCGTCTATCCGGCGAGTGCGGTGCTGCCACCAAACTTCCTCGCCCAGCTGGAGAAAACCGATTTCAACCATGCGGGCGGCCTGCCGGTCTGCTTCTATTCCAGCAAGGGTCGATGTGATGCGATTCTGATCGATGTCGACGGCGACGGCCAGGACGAGATTCTCCTCACCAACAGCGACGGGCCGGAATACAACCCCTCCGTCTACCGGCAGATCAATGGCCGCTGGGACCTCTACGGCCATTTCGCCGTGGGCACGAGCTGCGGCGCCTTCTACAACGCGCTGCGCGGCGGCAAGGCCACGCTGGTTCCGCCTCCCGCGACCGGGCGGGACGTGATCGTGGGAATTTTTCGCTTCCCATTCGTGCCGGCCGATCGGGAAAACCAGAACTGCCAGTAACACTCTCGCGCGCAGGCGCCCGTGATGCTAGACGGGCGCTGAATTCGCGCATCTGGCAGGCATGGGTCTCGTCGCCCTCATCGACTACGGTTCCGGCAATCTGCGCTCGGCGGAGAAAGCACTGGCGCGCGCCGGCGCCACCAATATCGCCGTCACCGCCGATCCCGACATGGTGGCGCGGGCCGAGCGCATCGTGCTACCGGGCGTGGGTGCTTTCGCCGATTGCATGAACGGCGTGAAGGCGATTCCCGGCATGGTCACGGCGCTGGAAGAAGCGGTGCTGCGTCAGGGCAAGCCCTTTCTCGGCATCTGCGTCGGCATGCAATTGCTGGCCAGCGTCGGGCGCGAATTCGGCGATCACGATGGGCTAGGCTGGATCGCGGGCGAAGTCGTTCGCCTAAGGCCCGTGGATCCCGCGCTCAAGATTCCCCATATGGGCTGGAACGAATTGACCATTGCACACGCCCACCCGCTGCTCGCCGGAATCGACAGCGGCGCGCATGCCTATTTCGTGCACTCCTACGAATTCCGCGCGCAGAACGCGGCCGACATTCTCGCCACCACGGATTATGGTGGCGCCGTCACCGCGATGATCGCGCGCGACAATATCGCCGGCACGCAATTCCATCCCGAAAAGAGCCAGGCCATCGGCATCAGGCTGCTGACCAATTTCCTGGGGTGGAAGCCGTGATCCTCTTTCCTGCCATCGATCTGAAAGACGGACGTTGCGTTCGGTTGAAGCGCGGCGCGATGGAAGACGCGACGGTGTTCAACGAAGATCCGGCAGCACAAGCAGCGATCTTCGAAAGCCAAGGTTTCGAGTGGCTGCATTGCGTCGATCTCGACGGCGCCTTCGCGGGGCAATCCGTCAACGCGGCGGCCATCCGTTCCATCCGTGCACGGATCAAACTGCCTATCCAGCTCGGCGGCGGAATCCGGGACCGCGCGGGGATCGAGGCATGGCTCGACGCCGGTATCAGCCGTGTGATTCTGGGCACGGCCGCACTGCGCAATCCCGCTTTGGTCAAAGAGGCTGCCCGCGACTGGCCAGGGCAAGTCGCCGTGGGGCTCGACGCCAAGGACGGGATGGTCGCGGTGGAGGGTTGGGCGGAGACCTCCGAGATCACCGCGCTCGAACTCGCCCGCCGCTTCGAGGATGCGGGCGTGGCCGCCCTGATCTTCACCGACATCGCGCGGGACGGGATGCTTCAGGGCGTCAACGTGGCGGCGACGGCGACGCTGGCAGGTGCCATCGCCATACCCGTCATCGCGTCTGGCGGCGTCGCTGGAATCGCGGACATCGAAGCGCTACGGGCCGAGCCCAAAATTACCGGGGTGGTGATCGGCCGTGCGCTCTATGACGGGAAAATCGACGCGAAGGCCGCACTGGCGCTAAGCCAGTAGTCCACAAGCTGTGAATAGGCTGTGGATAAAAGAGCTTGTCAGCCTTTGTTGAGACGGCGGATGAGGTCATCGAGCTGCTCAAGCGTACGATACGCAATTCGCAATTCGCCGCCCTTCCCAGCCTTGTCGAGAATCTGAACTTTCAGGCCCAAGCGGTTGGAAAGATTGTCTTCCACCGCTCTGGTATCGGCATCCTTCTGCGGCGGCGCGGATTTGCCCGGCGCCACTTTCGAATGCTGTTCGGCCTGGCGAACATTCAGAGCGCCCTCGACGATTTCGCGCGCGCGGGCTTCCGGATCGGCGGCGCTGAGCAAGGTGCGGGCATGGCCGGCCGTGAGCTGGCCATCGCGGATCATCGCCTTGACGCTTTCGGGAAGCTTCAGCAGTCGCAGGGTGTTGGCGACATGGCTGCGGCTCTTGCCGACTTCCTGCGCCACCCGGTCCTGCGTGTACTTAAAGTGGTCCATCAACTCGTGATAGGCCGCCGCCTCCTCGATGGAATTGAGATCCTCGCGCTGGACGTTCTCGATGATGGCGAGCTCGAGCGACTCCCCGTCGCTCATCTCGCGGATGACCACCGGCACGTCATGCAGCTTGGCGAGCTGCGCCGCCCGCCAGCGCCGCTCACCCGCCACGATCTCGAAGGTATTCGCCTCGCCCGTGACCGGACGGACCAGGATGGGCTGCAGCACGCCTTTCTCGCGGATGGAATTGGTGAGGTCGTGCAGCTCGTCCTGTTTGAACGTCTTGCGCGGCTGGAAGCGATTGGGCCGCAGGAAGGCCGTCGGCACCGTGCGCGGATTGCGGCCGCCGGCTTCGGCACGCGGCGCCACCGGCGCTTCATCGCCGATCAGGGCGGAAAGGCCCCGCCCAAGGCCATGACGCCTGCCCTCTTCGATCATGCCGCCAGCCTCGCCCGCTCGCGCTGGATCAGCTCGCCGGCCAGTTTGATATAGGCCTGGCTGCCGGGGCAGCGCAGGTCATAGACCAGCGCCGGCAACCCATGGCTCGGCGCCTCGGAAATCCGCACATTGCGCGGGATTATGGTGCGATAGACCTTGTCGCCCAGATGCTCGCGGACGTCGGCCGCGACCTGGTCGGAGAGGTTGTTGCGCTTGTCGAACATGGTGAGCACCACACCCTGGATCTCCAGCGCCGGGTTCAAATTCACCCGCACCCGTTCGATCGTATTGAGAAGCTGGGTCAGGCCTTCCAGTGCGAAGAACTCACATTGCAGCGGCACGACCACGGCATCGGCCGCGCACATGGCATTGACCGTGAGCAGGGTCAGCGACGGCGGACAATCGATCAGGATGTATGAGAACGGATCATGCGGCCCATCCGCATAGGTCTGGATGGCTTCCTTCAGGCGGTAGTTGCGGCGCTGGACATCGATCAGCTCCAGCTCCGCGCCGGAGAGATCGACGGTGGATGGCACCAGCGACAGACCGGGGATGCGGGTCGGCATCACGGCGTCGGCCAGCTTGGCGTCGCCCATCAGCACGTCATAGGTCGTGATTTTGCGGTCAGGACGATGAACGCCGAGCCCGGTGGAGGCGTTGCCTTGCGGATCGAGATCCATCACCAGAGTCGGCTCGCCGACGGCGGCCAGCGCCGTTCCCAGATTGATGGCCGTGGTGGTTTTGCCGACGCCGCCCTTCTGGTTGGCGACGACGAGGACGCGGGGACGTTTAGCCTGCATATCGCAACTCCCGGATTTCGAGGATCGTGCCCGAAGGGTCCGTAAGGCTAGGATGTTCCTGGACCTTCATCCTCCAGGATTTGCGGGCCTGGGTCAATTCAACCGCTACAGATTGACCCTTGAGAAACAGGTTTACGGTCCCCCTGCCCTGAAATCGCTGTGCATAGGAAAGTAGCTCGCCCAACGGCGCGCAGGCCCGGGCCGTGACGGCGTCGAAAGTCTGATGCGGCATGGCCTCCATCCGCGCGTTGCGGACGGTGACATTGGCGCCGGTGCGCTGGGCGATCTCCTCCAGGAAGCGACACTTCTTGGCGGTGGAATCCGTGAGGACGACCGCGAGCTCAGGCCGGAGCAGAGCCAGGACCATTCCGGGGAAACCGGCACCGCTGCCCAGATCGATCAGAGATCGCGCCGCGTCGGGGATGAGCGCAGAGAGCTGGGCCGAATCCCAGACATGCCGCCGCCAGACGTCTTCCAGCGACTTGGCCGAGACGAGGTTCTGGCGGACGTTCCATTCGCCGAGCATCCCCACATAGGTCTTCAGCCGCGCCAATGTTTCACGTGAAACATTGGCCGTGGCCGCGAATTCCTCAGGGCCGAACGTCTCAGGCAGCTCGGACATGCGCCAGCACGAGAGTGAGAGCAGCGGGCGTGATGCCATCGATCCGGGCCGCTTGGCCGAGCGTTGCCGGACGAATCCGCGAGAGCTTGACTCGGCACTCGTTGGAGAGCCCGTGGACACGGGCATAATCGAGATCGGCGGGCAGGTTCAGCGCCTCGTCCCGGCGGAAGGCCAGGATGTCCGCGTCCTGCCGGTCGAGATAGCCGGCATAATGCGCGTCGATCTCAAGCTGCTCGGCTACGTCGGGCGCGATATCCGAAAGCTCCGGCCAGATCCGCACCAAGGTGGCGAAATCGATATCCGGGAAGGCCAGAAGCTCCCGCGCCGAGCGGCGGACGCCGTCGAGCCGAATCGTGAGTCCATGCACCCTCGCCTCGTTGGGCGTCAGCGCCAGACTTTCGACCCGGCGGCGGCCATCCGCGAGTCGAACCAGCTTTTCACCAAACGCAGCCTCACGATCCGAACCCACACAGCCCGCCGCGACACCAAGCGGCGTCAGGCGCTGGTCGGCATTGTCGGCGCGGAGTGTGAGGCGATACTCCGCCCGGGAGGTGAACATCCGATAGGGCTCGTTGACGCCCTTGGTGACCAAGTCGTCGATCAGCACGCCGATATAGGCGGACGCGCGGTCCGGGACGATGGGATCGTTGCCGCCACACGCTCTGCCCGCGTTCAGACCTGCCATCAACCCTTGCGCCGCCGCTTCTTCATAGCCCGTGGTGCCGTTGATCTGGCCAGCCAGATAAAGACCGCCGATTCGCTTGGTCTCGAGGGTGGGCAGCAGCTCGCGGGGATCGACGTAATCGTACTCGATGGCATAACCCGGACGGCGCATGACGGCCTGCTCCAATCCGGGGATAGTCTGCAGCAGTGCGCGTTGGACGTCTTCCGGCAACGAGGTGGAAATGCCGTTGGGATAGATGGTGTCGTCGTCCAGACCCTCGGGCTCCAGAAAGATCTGGTGGCTGTCGCGCTGGCCGAAGCGGACGACCTTGTCCTCGATAGAGGGACAATACCGTGGCCCAGTGCTTTCGATCTGGCCGGAATACATCGGCGCCCGGTCCAGATTGGCCCGGATGATGGCGTGGGTCTCGGCCGTGGTGCGCGTGATGTGGCAGGCGATCTGGGGCGTCGTGATCTTGCCGGTTAGGAACGAAAACGGCGAGGGCGGAGCATCGCCGTCCTGCCGCTCCAGTGCGGACCAGTTGATCGTGCTTCCATCCAGTCGCGGCGGCGTGCCGGTCTTCAAACGGCCCATCGCCAAGCCAGTCCCGTAGAGCGTCCTTGATAGGCCGATCGAGGGTTCTTCGACGCCTTGGTCGCCTATCGCTGCGCCACTTGAGGCAGCCCGTCCCGCTGGAATCTTCCGCTCACCGATATGAATCAGGCCACGCAGGAAGGTGCCGGTCGTCAGCACCACGGCGCGACATATAATTGTTCGGCCGTTTTTTGCGATTACGCCGGCGACGCGGCCATCCCGGATGATCAGATCTTCGGCGGCGGCTTCCAGGATATCGAGATTGGACTGAGCGGCGAGGGCGGCCTGCATCGCCTGGCGATAAAGCTTGCGGTCTGCCTGCGCGCGGGGGCCGCGGACAGCCGGACCTTTGCGGCGATTGAGCAGGCGGAACTGAATACCGGCCTTGTCCGCCACCCGACCCATCACGCCATCAAGCGCATCGATTTCGCGGACCAGGTGGCCCTTGCCGACGCCACCAATGGCGGGATTGCAGGACATCTCGCCGATGGTGTCCCGCTTATGGGTGAGCAGCAGCGTGCGCGCGCCAAAGCGCGCGGAAGCTGCCGCAGCCTCGCAGCCAGCATGCCCTCCACCGATGACTATGACGTCATAGCCGCTCATGCGCGGTCCTTAAGGGACGGCTGGGATGTGGGCAAGTAGGGGAAATGTTTCACGTGAAACATCGGCCTACTTCCCGATGCAGAAATCGCGGAACACCACATCCAGCAGATCCTCGATATCGACCCGTCCCGTGACCCGGCCGATTTCCCGCAGCGTTAGGCGAAGATCTTCAGCCATCAGCTCCGCTTCTTCCTCGTTGAGCGACCTCGTGAGAGCGGCTACGGCTTGTTCCAAGGCATGGCGATGCCGTGTTCGCGTGATAGGGACAGAATCTCCTTTAACATCAAGCCTTTGTGCGATAATCTTTACAAGCGACTCTATGAGGAAATCGAGGCCTTCTCCAGTCTTGGCAGAAATCCGGATGCCATCGCGCTCGGTTGACCATTCCACATCCGCCTTGTTCCAGACGACCAGGTCCGGCTCGACCTGATAGTTGGTGAAGGTGTCCGGCCTGGCTCCGTCCAACAGGAGCAATGTGAGGTCGGCAGAGCGCGCCCGGTCCAAGGCGCGACGCACGCCTTCGGCTTCGACGGCTTCCTCGGTAGGCCGAAGACCGGCGGTGTCGGAGGCGATGACGGCATAGCCGCCGAGATCGAGATGCACCTCGATCACGTCTCTTGTGGTTCCGGGGGTTGGCGAGACGATGGCGACGTCCCGCCTCGCTAGCGCGTTGATCAAGGAGCTCTTACCAGCGTTCACGGGACCGAACACTGTTAAGTGAACACCGTTCCGGATGATCTCGCCGCGCTGGGAGTCCGTTAGATGATCTTGAATCTCCTTCAGAATCTCCCCCGCAATCTGACTGGATCGCGCCACCGTTTCCTCGGGCAGTTCCTCGTCGGCGAAATCGATGGCGGCTTCGACCCAGGCAGTGGCTTTGATCAGGCGGTCGCGCCATCCATCGCAGAGACGGGCGAAGGCGCCGTCATATTGGCGCAGCGCCTGAAGCCGCTGGCTCTCGGTTTCGGCGTCGATCAGGTCGGCCAAGCCTTCGGCCCGGGTGAGGTCGAGCTTGCCGTTCCGCACGGCCCGGCGGGTGAATTCGCCGGGTTCGGACGGGCGCAGGCCGGGCAGGCTAGAAAGCGCCCGCAGCACCGCATCGATGATGCTGCGGCCGCCATGGAGGTGGAATTCCGCGATATCCTCGCCGCTGAAGCTGGCCGGGCCGGGGAACCACAGCACCAGCGCATCGTCCAGCGGGTGGCCTCCCGCGTCGCTTAAGCGAGCACGAATGGCTTGGCGTGGCGGGAAGTCCTCGCGGCCGGACAGTGAAACCAGCGCCGCTTTAGCCTGAGGCCCGGACACCCGGACAATCGCGATTCCCGCCCGCCCGGACGCCGTCGAGAGGGCGAAAATGGTGTCGCTCAACGCTTGCCGCGCTTGGCGGCTTCGGTCTGTGCATTGGCCCAGAAGCGCCGGACTTGCTCCATGGTCTCGCCACCCATGGGAAACCACGCCTTCAGCATGGCCGTTGGATCGTTGGTATCGAGGGCGGCTTTCATGCGGCGCTCGATCTCCTTGCCCATGCGCTCCTGCAGCCCGGTGAGGTCGGGAAGGCCCATCATGCGGCGGGCTTCCTCGGGCGTCATGTCCAGTTCGATGTTCACCTTCATCCGAGTCTTCCGATTACCTGCTGCTCGCGCTAAGGGAAACTAGAACACCGGGCCCCCAACGCCCAGCCCATAAAGCAACAGATCGTCACCAGGGAACACCATGAGCCGCAATCAGCTCGACCAGGCCTCCAGCCCCTATCTGCTCCTCCACAAGGACAATCCCGTCCATTGGCGGAGCTGGGGACCAGAGGCTTTCGCCGAAGCCCAGGCCAGCAACAAGCCGATCCTGCTCTCCATCGGCTACACCGCCTGCCATTGGTGCCATGTGATGAATCACGAGAGCTTCAAGGATCCCGAAACCGCGGCGCTGATGAACGAGCTGTTCGTCAACATCAAGGTGGATCGCGAAGAACGCCCGGATCTCGACCAGCTCTATCAAACGGCCGCTGGTCAAATGGGCCATACGGGCGGCTGGCCGCTCACCATGTTCCTCACGCCGCATGGCGAACCGTTCCTCGCCGGCGGCTATCTGCCGAAGGAAGAGCGCGGCGAGTTGCCCGCGTTCAAGCGCGCGCTGCAGACGGGCGCCGATTTCTTCCGCGACAAGCCCGACCAGGTCGCGAACATGAACCAGCAGGTCCTGCAGTCGCTCAACAGCATCTATGCGCGCGACATGCGCTCGCCACAGGGCCTTCCGAGTTCGACACTGGACTCCTCCGCCATCCGCGTCGGCCAGCGCTTCGACATCTTCTATGGCGGTGTCACGGGTCTGCTGAAATTCCCCAGCTTCGCGCTGACCGAATTGTTGTGGCGCGGCTATCTGCGCAGCGGCGCGGCGCCTTTGCAGTATCTGGTTCAGGTCACGCTTGACGGCATGTGCCTCGGTGGCATCTACGATCACGTCGGCGGCGGCATCGCGCGCTATTCGGTCGATGAGCGCTGGCTCGTGCCGCATTTCGAGAAGATGCTCTACGACAACGCGCAGTTCATCGACATCCTCACCATCGTCTGGCAGGGCAACCGCAACCGCCATTTCGCCGAGCGCGTGGAAGAGACCATCGACTGGCTGTTCCGCGAGATGCGTGTGGGCGGCGCATTCGCCTCCAGCCTCGATGCGGAATCCGAAGGCCGCGAGGGTCTCTACTACACCTGGACGGAAGCGGAGATCGACGCCGCGCTCTCCGGCACCTTCGTGCAGAAATTCAAGGAAGCCTACCACGTCACGCGCGACGGCAATTTCGAGGGCCGCAATATCCTCAATCGTCTTGGCCTGCCGCCTTATCCGATGTCGGATTCCGATGAGGCGCTGCTGAAGCGCCAGCGCGAGCTGCTGCTCGCGGTGCGCCAGACCCGCGTGCCGCCGATGCGCGACGACAAGGTGCTGGCCGATTGCAACGGCCTCGCCATCGCGGCGCTTGCCAATGCCGGCCAGGCCTTCCGCCGCAAGGAATGGATCGACGCCGCCATCGCCGCTTTCGATTTCGTCGTGGAGAACCTGACCGATAACGGCGGCGATCGGCTCTATCATTCCTGGCGCGACGGCGAGCGCGGCCATATGGGCTTCGCGGACGATTACGCGCATATGGCGCGCGCCGCTCTGGCGCTGTGGGAAGCCACCAGCGAAGAGCGTTTCCTCACCCACACCGCGCGCTGGTCCAACGTGCTGTTCGATCTGTTCTGGGACAACATGAATGGCGGCTTCTATTTCACCGCCGCGGACGACGAGCCTTTGATGATGCGCACGCGTTCCGCCATGGACAACAACCTGCCCGCCGCCAATGGCGTGATGGTCAGCGTCATGGCGCGGCTGTATCTCATCAGCGGCGATCTGGGCTGGCGCGACCGCTCCAACATGCTGGTGCAGGCGTTCTCCACCGAGATCGCCCGCAATTACATGGGCGTCGGCACCTACATCAACGGACTCGAGGTCATCACCCATTCGCTGCAGATCGTCATCATCGGTCCGCGCGACCACACCGGCACGCATGAGCTGATCAACGCCGTGCTCGGCCGCAGTCTGCCGACCAAGACGATGATGGTGATGGAGCCCGGCCAGCAACCGTCCGAAACCCATCCGGCTTTCGGCAAGATGATGGTGAACGGCCAGCCCACCGCCTATATTTGCCAGCAGATGACCTGCGGCCAGCCGATCACCAATCCGGTGACCTTGTCGCAGAGGCTGCAGCTACCGCGCATCGTGCAGACGATTCCCACGCCGCGCGGCAACGCTTGATGGAGGCAACATGACCGGCAAGGACGTCACGATCTCCACGCCAGATGGAAGCATGAGCGGCTATCTGGCGGAGCCTTCCAGCGGTCATGGCCCGGGTCTGGTGGTCATCCAGGAGATCTTCGGTGTCAACAAGGTCATGCGCGACCTGGCCGACGGCTTCGCCGCGCGCGGCTATCGAGCACTGGTGCCCGATCTCTTCTGGCGCATCCAGCCCGGCGTGCAGCTCACCGACAAGACGAAAGCCGAATGGGACAAAGCGTTCGAGCTGATGAACGCGTTCAACGCACAGACGGGCGTCGCAGACATCCAGGCCTCGATCACATATCTGCGTAGTCATGGCGCGACCAAAGTCGGCGCGGTGGGTTATTGCCTGGGCGGCATGCTGGCTTATCTCACCGCCGCGCGCACCGATGCGGATGCGTCCGTTGGTTATTACGGCGTCAACATCCAGACGATGCTGGGTGAGGCGGCCAATATCCGCAAACCGCTGATGCTGCACATCGCCGGGCGCGACGGCTTCACGCCGCCCGAAGCGCAGAAGCAGATCGTGTATGGGTTAAAGTCTAACGCGCTTGTCACGGTCCACACCTATCCGGAGATGGATCATGCCTTCGCGCGGGTGGGTGGCGAACATTACGATCACGCCAATGCCGAACTCGCCAACGGCCGCACTGCGACATTCTTCCGCCAGCACCTGAGCTGACGAAGTTTCGCCAAGATTTTTGGGAACAAGGCTCTTGTAAGTAGTCCACGGCCGCCATGGAAACCGAGAAGACCCGTAGATCCTTCTGGCGTCGCGCCAAGCCGGCTCAGAAAATCGAGCCGACCGTCACCATACCCGTGGCTACGAACGAGAGCGGCGCCAACGACAATTCGCTAACCGCCAAAGCCGATTCCAGCGATGCGATCCGCGTGGCGCAGGCCGGCGCCGTCGCGTCGGGCCTGTCGACCGTCGCGGGCGCCTGGACATCCGCGCACCTCATGCGCAAGGCCGCGTTCGGCTGGGTCACGCGCCATGAGCGCATCCTGTCCGGCGGCAGCATGGTGGGCGGCTATGCCTTCGACAATTACAGTTTCCGCCGCATCGACCTGCCCAACACACAGCTGATCTTCATCGGCTATCTGGGATTGGCGGCGCTGGCGATCCTGATTTCACACGCCATCATCTCGCGTGCGCGGAGCAAGGAAGCGCCGCTGCCGCGCTGGCACAGCGTGCTGCCGATGGCCTCGCAATTCGCGCTGGGGGGATTGTGGAGCGCCTTCTTCGTTTTCTATTCGCGCGGCGCGGTGCTCACGCAATCCTGGCCGTTCCTCCTGGTGCTGGCCGCGATCTTCATCGGCAATGAGGTGTTCAAGCATTACGCCTCGCGCCTCGCCTTCTCCGCGATCCTGTTCTTCTTCGCCGTCTTCTCTTACGCGATCGTGACGATGCCGATCCTCACCCGCAACATCGGCACCACCACCTTCCTGCTCAGCGGCGCGGTCGCTGTTGGTGTGTTCTGGATATTCCTGAAAGCGGTGGCCTCGCTCGGCCGCACGCAATGGAAGAAGTCGCGCTGGTGGGTGATGCTGGGCGGCGCGGGCATCTATGCGGCGATGAACCTGTTCTATTTCACCGGCGTGCTGCCGCCACTGCCGCTCGCGCTGTCGGACAGCGGCGTCTATCATTTCGTGGCCAAGGACGGGACCGGCTACAAAGCGGTGGAAGAGCCGCAGCCCTGGACCACGTTCTTCGGCGCCACGCCCGTCATCCATGTCGCGCCCGGCCAGCCGCTCTATGTCTATGGCGCCGTATTCGCGCCCATCCGCTTCGCCATGAATGTGGTGCACCGCTGGCAGCATTACGATCCGGTGAAAGGCAAATGGCACACGGTCTCCACCGTCACCTTCCCCATCAATGGCGGTCGTGACGGCGGCTATCGCGGCTACACCGTCACCCACCATGTGATGCCGGGCGACTGGCGCGTAGACGTCTCCACCGGCGATGGCCACATCATCGGCCGCGTGCGCTTCGACGTGGAAGAGACGGCGGCGCCCGCGCTCACCGTGGACAAGATCCTCAACTGATCGCTTGGGCGGTATGCACGGGCCGCATCTTGCTAACCGGGCGGTTGCCGCCGCTAATCCACGCAGATCAAGCAGGTGCAGCCTTGGACAAGACCGTAGATCGCGCGGGCGTCGTACAAGCCCATGAGACGATCCGCTCCCATATCCGCCGCACGCCGGTTCTGGAATGGGCGCCCGGCATCTGGCTCAAGCTGGAAGAGACGCAATATGCCGGCTCCTTCAAGACGCGCGGTGCTTTCACCAATCTGCTGACGCGCAAGGTGCCCGACGCGGGCGTGGTCGCGGCCTCCGGCGGCAATCATGGCGCGGCCGTCGCCTATGCCGCGATGAAGCTCGGTGTGAAGGCCAAGATCTTCGTGCCCTCCATTTCCTCGCCGGCCAAGATCGCGCGCATCCGCGAATTCGGCGCCGATCTCGCTGTCGGCGGTGCGGCCTATGCCGAAGCGCTGGCCGCCAGCGAGGCCTGGGTCGCGCAATCCGGCGCCATGGCCGTGCACGCCTTCGACCAGGCGGAGACCATGCTGGGGCAGGGCACCGTCGCCCTCGAATTCGCCCAGCAGGTGCCGGAGCTGGACACGATCCTTGTCGCCGTCGGCGGCGGCGGATTGATCGGCGGGATCGCGGCCTGGTGCGCAGGGTCCATCCGCGTCATTGGCGTGGAGTCAGAAGCCTCGCCCACGCTCGAGCGTGCGCTGGCGGCGGGAAAACCCGTCGATGCGCCGGTGGGCGGCCTCGCCGCGGATTCACTGGCGCCACGGCGGATCGGCGAGAACGTCTTTCCCATCGCGCAAGCCCATGTCGAGCGCGTCGTGCTGGTGACGGATGACGAAATCCGCGCGGCGCAGAAAGCTTTATGGGGCGGGGCACGCCTCGTCGCCGAACCGGGCGGCGCCACGGCCTTCGCGGCGATCCATTCCGGCCGTTACAAACCGGCCGCGGGTGAGCGCGTCGGCATCGTCATCAGCGGCGGCAACACCGTGGCCGTCGATTTCGACCGTTAGGAGCGCGCCGTGCTGGAACCTGTCACCCTGGAAGGCCGCTTCGTAAAGCTGGTGCCGCTCAGCCTCGATCATCTGGATGGGCTCTCCCACGTGGGGCTCGAGCCCGAGTTGTGGCGCTGGATTCCCCAGCAAGTGGCGAGCCGAGACGAGATGCGCGGCTACATCCAAACCGCGCTGGACGAACAGAAGGCCGGTATTTCACTGCCCTTCGCCGTCCTCGATGCAGCCAGCGGCGAGGCCATCGGTTCGACGCGCTACGGCAACATCAATCTTCCCAACAAGCGGGTCGAGATCGGCTGGACCTGGTACGCGAAAACGCGCCAGCGCACGCCCGTCAACACCGAAGCCAAATTGTTGCTGCTTACCCATGCCTTCGAGCGGCTCGGCCTGATCCGCGTCGAGCTGAAGACCGACACGCTGAACGACAAATCCCGCGCCGCGATCGCCCGCATCGGCGCCACCCAGGAAGGCATCTTCCGCAAGCACCTGATCTGCGAATCCGGGCGCGTCCGCGACACGGTCTATTTCTCCATCCTCGATTCCGAATGGCCGGATCGCAAACGCCGCTTGCTCGAACGTCTCGATTCCTGATTTGCTGCACCCAACAAAAGGCGAGCACCCATGAAAGCGATCCGTTTCGAGAAGACCGGCGGCCCCGAGGTCCTGCAATGGGTAGATGTCGACCTGCCGCCGCCCGGGCCCGGACAGGTCCGCGTGCGCCACTCCGCGGTGGGCGTCAATTTCATCGACACCTATCATCGCTCCGGACTTTATAAGCTGCCGCTGCCCTCGGGCCTCGGCAGCGAAGCCGCCGGCGTGGTCGAGGTGCTGGGCGAGGGCGTCACCGCATTGAAGGTCGGCGACCGTGTCGGTTACGCGGGCGCGATCGGCGCCTATTCCGAAGCCAACAATGTCCTTGCCGAGAAATTGATAAAGCTGCCCGGCGATGTCAGCGACGAGACGGCCGCCGCCGCGTTGCTGAAGGGCATGACGGCGCAATATCTTCTCCTGCGCGTCTATCCGGTGAAGCGCGGCGAGACAATCGTGCTGCATTCGGCCGCCGGTGGCGTGGGACTCATCGCGGGCCAATGGGCGAAACATCTGGGCGCGCATGTGATCGGCACGGTTGGTTCCGACGAGAAGGTCGCGCTGGCGAAAGGCCATGGCTGCGAACACGTGCTCAATCTTTCGACCGGGGATTGGCCCAAGCGCGTGCGCGAGATCACCAAGGGCGAGGGCGTTCCGGTGGTTTTCGACTCTATCGGCAAGGACACCTGGTCCGGCTCACTCGACTGCCTTGCCGTGCGCGGCATGATGGTGAGCTTCGGCAATTCCTCTGGCGCGGTGCCGCCGTTCGAGGTGAGTACGCTCGCCGCCAAAGGTTCGCTCTATGTCACGCGGCCAACACTCGCCAGCTTCACCCGCAACGCCACGGAATTGCAGGCCACCGCCGACGACCTCTTCGCCGTCATCGAGTCCGGCGCGGTGAAGATCCAGATCAACCAGCGCTTCAAATTGCAGGACGCCGCCAAAGCCCATGAAGCCCTGCATTCCCGTCAAACGACGGGCGCGACCGTGCTGCTGCCGTAAGGCTCCCAACGCAGATTGCGCGCGAGCAGCGCGACCACCGCCGCCACGGCAACGCTCGCCAGCATGAAGGCGAAACCGCCTGGCTGCTTCTCGCCGGGCAGTGCCGGCAACAGCGCGAAGAAGACCGACGGCGCGGCATTGACCATCCAATGACCCAGCACCGACGGCAGTACAGCGCCGCGCGCCCGTGTCACCAGCACGCAGAGCACTACCGACCATGCCGTCGTCCACAGCACGTAGCTGAGCGCCGAGGGCAGGGTGGCGAAAACGCTGTCGTAGAAGATCGGCAAGTGCCATAGCGCCCAGATCGGCCCGATGGCCAGTCCTGCGAACACCGGCCGCAGTTTTTTGCCGAACGTCCCCAACAGATAACCACGCCAGCCGAATTCCTCCGCGATGGGTCCGGTGAAGAAGTTCAGCAGCGTAGCCGCCGCCAGCGCGCGCGCGAATTTCGGCGCGCCACCGGCAAGCAGGTCGCCCGGATGATCGATGAATGTCAGCAACCCCGCCAGCAACGGCAACGCCAGCATGGCGAGCCAGATCCATACGGGAAAGCGCAGGTTGAAGACTCGCCGCGCGAATTGTCCGAGGCCAGCCGCACCGCCTTCCACAAAAGCTGCGACAAATCCCGCAATACTGGGCGCTGCGGTGAACCAGAGCGTCGCGAAGGAATCGAACATGTGATCCAGCGACATGCGCTGGCGCCAATAAATCCATCCGGCCCAGGGCACCCCGAATGCGATCAGGAAGAAGACGGCGAGGCCGAGGCGCGGCCGCGTCATCGTTATGCCGCCTCGGCCGTGCGGCCGAGTTGCAGCAGCACGCCAGCACTATCGAAGAATTCCGTGCAGGAGATGATCTTGTCCCCGCGGAATTCCCAGCGGTTAGCGAGGCGGATCTTCACCTGCCTGTTGGTCTTGCGGTCGAGCACCTCGATGTCGTTCAGCGCCCAGAGCACATCGCCTTCGCCGGTGATCTCCTTGATGTCGTAGTGCACAATGACGAACTCGCTGGCGATCAACGACAGCGCTTCCTTAAAGCCGTGGTGCCCGTTGTAGCGGCCTCCGAAACGGAAGTGCGGCGAGGCAGAATTGGAATCCCACACCACATCCTCGGCCGCCACCGCCATGATGGGCTCGAGATCGCCTTGAGTATAGGCTCGCATGACGCGCGCCAGCGTCCGCTTGTTCGTCGCCGTGTCGGCCATTATTCCGCGGCTTCGCTGACCGGCGTATCGCTGCGCAGATAGATCGAGCGCTTCGGCCGCGCCATCACCCGCTGCACCATCGGCTCGAAGGCCGAGAGTGGCATGGTGTCGAATTTCGGATCGAAGGCGTTCTGGTCATGGCGCGCGCAGAACATCGCGGTGCGCTCGAAGGACGGGTGCCCACGATACTGCTCGCGCATGTTCCGGTCCAGCCCCAGATATTGGAAGAAGTAATAGCCTTGGAAGATGCCGTGATGATGCAGCATCCACCAATTCTCTTCCGACACGAACGGCTTCAGCACCGTGGCGCCAAGCTCGGCGTGGTTGGAGGAGGCGAGGATGTCGCCCATGTCGTGCAGCAGCGCGCAGACGACATATTCCTCGTCCATGCCGTCGCGATGGGCGAGCGTCGCGGATTGCAGCGAATGCTCCAGCCGGTCGACGGCGAAGCCGCCGCAATCGCCTTCCAGCATCTTCAGATGCGACAGCACCCGGCCTGGCAGCTCGCGATTGAAGCTGGCCGAGGCCACGGCGATCTTCATCCAGTCTTCCTGGGTGCCGTCGGTCATGGCGTGGAACTGGGCGCGGTCGCTCGGATGTTCGGTCATGGGCTTCATCTCTCACTGGACGGGGAGATTTTCCGCTTCCTTGACGCAAGCGTCAACCCAGCCTCAGTGCATGTCGTGGATGCTGCAGCGGCGGTAGACCCCATCCCATTCCGGGATAGTCAGCAGGTTGGATTCTCCATCCGAAACCAGCGAAATCCTGCCCGCGGCGCCACGGGTGTGGTCCGGCCCGAGCAGCTCGGTGATGGTCAGCCGTACAACCCCCGGCAGCTCATCGGCGGCGTCGATGGACCAGGTTTTCGAGTCCTGCGGCTGCGAAGGGCCGCCTTTCGAGCCCAACTTCAGCGTGCCCCGCGTGATCGCGAACCGCTCCGGCCCCACGAAATTGATGCTCACATAGCTGCCTTCCGGCTTGCAGCCCTGTTTGGAGTGAGCGTCGTAGAACATCGCGAAGTCCGGCGGCATCATGGTCGAGAAAAACGCGATGGCGTCCGGCTCCAGCTTCAGCGCGCTGCGATCGGCAGGTCCCCGGCAGCGGCGAAACGCGGCGCCCTTCAGCCCAGCGAATTCCGCAGGCGGCGCTTCTGAAACCAGCACGTCCTTCCCGGAGCGGTGAAAGGTCCAGCGCGTCTTGTCCTGAAACGCCAATGTCAATTCCGTCCCGGACGCATCGGCAGACTCGACAATGCCCATCCTGCGCTGGACGCCGGGATCGTCGATCTGAATCTCGCCTCCGGTCACCGCGAACTCCAGGGTGAACCAGGCCGTGGTCTTGTCCGGATAGGCGGGGCATTCGCTACCCACGCGCCAGTCGCCGGCAAGCAGCGCCTTGTCCTTCTCCGCCAATGGCACGGCGGTTGCGGCCGAGGCCAGAACCAACAGGCACAGCGCGACGAGAAGCTTTCCCATCCCCTCACCCTACAGCATGGCGCGCTTGCGTCACGCGGGCGGCGGGCTCATTTTCGCGAACCACGCGCGCGAATCGGACGTCCCGCCATGAAGAAAACGCACTGGGCCGAATTGGTGCTGGAATCCTTCCTCTTCGCCAGCCGCTGGCTGATGGCACCGTTCTATGTCGGGCTGGTGGTGGCGCTGTTCGCGCTCCTGGTGATCTTCGGCCATGAGCTGTTCAGCGAGCTTCCGAGCCTGTTGTCGCTCGACGAGACCACCGCGATCCTTTGGCTCCTCAAGCTGATCGACCTGTCACTTGTCGGAAACCTCATCATCACCGTGGTGCTGGCCGGCTATGAGAATTTCGTCTCCAAGATGGAGATCCAGGATCATCCCGATTGGCCGGAGTGGATCGGCAAGGTCGATTTCGGCGGCATGAAGCTGAAGCTCATCGCCTCCATCACGGCCATCGCCGCCATCCACATGCTGGGCATCTTCATGACGCCGGAGAAGCTCGACGCTGCCACCGTCGGCTGGCTGATCGCGATCCAGCTCACCCTCGTGGTGTCTGGCGTGATGCTCTCGGTCATGGACTACATCGAGGAACGCGCCCGGGCCCTGCACAAGCCCAAAGGCTGAATCCCATAATGAAAGCCAGCTTGAAAACCAGCTTGTATTATGGCAATCTCCCCGAATGAGCGAAATGCGCAAAATCACGGTCGAGGTCTCGGGACCAATGCTTGCGCTGGCGCAAGAACACACTGGCGCAGGCGTAAGTGAAACCGTGCGTGCTGCGATCCGCGACTATGCCTCCAAGGAAGCCCAAAAAAAGGCCAGGGCGTTGCGCGGAAAGATAAAGTTCAGTGTCGACCTGATGGCCTTGCGGCGACTTGAGGACTGATGATCGCCGCCGACACCAGCAGCCTCGTCGCCTATTTCGCCGGCGAGAGCGGCCGGGATATCGAACTGATCGATCAAGCATTGCTGGACGGCGAGTTGCGGATCTCTCCCATCGTTTTCACCGAATTGCTCAGCGATCCGCATAGCGGACCAAAGCTGGAACCGCATCTGGAGAACTGGCGGCAGTTGGACTTCACGGACGGCTACTGGCTTCGCGTCGCGAAAACGCGAGCGCGGCTTCTGTCACTGAAACTGAAACCAAAGCTGCCGGACACACTGATCGCGCAATCGTCACTGGATTACGGCATAGCGCTGATCGCCCGCGACACAGGCTTTCAGCACTTCGCAAAGCATTGCGGCCTGAAGCTGGCCTGACCGCCTTCTTACGTATTCATGCTGTCGAAGAAGTCCGAATTGTTCTTCGCCGAGCGCAGCTTGTCGAGCAGGAACTCGATCGCATCCACCGTGCCCATCGGCGCCAGGATGCGGCGCAGGACATAAGTCTTGGCGAGCGTGCCTTTGTCGAGCAGCAATTCGTCCTTGCGGGTGCCGGATTTGAGGATGTCGATGGCGGGGAAGATGCGCTTGTCGGCAACCTTGCGGTCCAGGATGATTTCCGAGTTACCGGTGCCCTTGAACTCTTCGAAGATCACTTCGTCCATGCGGCTGCCGGTATCGATGAGCGCGGTCGCGATGATGGTGAGAGAACCGCCTTCCTCGATGTTGCGCGCCGCGCCGAAGAAGCGCTTGGGGCGCTGCAATGCGTTCGCGTCCACGCCGCCGGTCAGCACCTTGCCGGATGACGGCACGACGGTGTTGTAGGCACGGCCGAGGCGGGTGATGGAATCCAGCAGGATCACGACGTCGCGCTTGTGCTCGACCAGGCGCTTGGCCTTCTCGATCACCATTTCGGCGACGGCCACGTGACGCGTCGCCGGCTCGTCGAAGGTGGAGGAGATGACCTCGCCCTTCACCGAGCGCTGCATGTCGGTCACTTCTTCGGGCCGCTCGTCGATCAGAAGAACGATCAGGAAAATCTCGGGGTGGTTGGCGGAGATCGCCTTGGCGATGTTCTGCAGGATCACGGTCTTGCCGGTGCGCGGCTGGGCGGTGATCAGCGCGCGCTGGCCCATGCCCTGCGGCGCCACGATGTCGATGACGCGGCCGGTCTTGTCTTTGATCGTCGGATCGTCGAGCTCCATCTTCAGCCAGCGTGTGGGATAGAGCGGCGTCAGATTGTCGAAGTGGACCTTGTGCTTGATCTGCTCGGGGTCTTCGAAGTTGATCGTGGTGACCTTGAGCAGCGCGAAATAGCGCTCGCCATCCTTGGGCCCGCGGATCGGGCCTTCGACGGTGTCGCCGGTGCGCAACCCGAAGCGGCGGATCTGCGAGGGGCTCACATAGATGTCATCGGGCCCGGCGAGGTAATTGGATTCGGGCGAGCGCAGGAAGCCGAAGCCGTCCTGTAGCGTCTCGACCACGCCCTGGCCGGTGATCTCCACATTGCGCTCGGCCAGCTCCTTGAGGATGGCGAACAGCATGTCCTGCTTGCGCATGGAGGAGGCGTTCTCGATCTCGAGTTCCTCCGCGAAAGCCAGAAGGTCGGTCGGGGTTTTGGATTTGAGGTCCTGCAGTTTCATGGCCTGCAGGCCGTCTTGAACAGTCATTTCAAAAGCACCTGATACTGTTGGGGGGGGGGAGGAGTTCCGTGTGCCCGGCCGTGCCATAAAGCCCGAAACCGAGGGGGAAGAGGATGGTCAGAGCGTCCGCCGCGCCGGTTTTCTTAACCGGCGCCCGCCGCGCTTAAAGGCGTGAATTTGCGCGCGGCGATATGCGGAACACCCCCAATATAGACCGTTTCGGAGCCATTGCAAACCCCGATGGCCAAAAGGGTTCAAAAAGGTTTGACGACGGCCAGGATGACGATGGCCACGATCAGCAGTGCCGGAATCTCGTTGATCATCCGCCAGAAGCGTTGCGGGTGCGTGTTGGCGTCCTTCGCAAAACGTTTGACGCTGGCAGCATAGAAGCCGTGGATGCCGCTCATCGCGAGCACCAGCAGGAACTTCGCCTGGAACCAATGCTGCTGGTCGGCGCGGGTGATGAACACGAGCGTGAGGCCGAACAGCCAGGTCGCGATCATCGCCGGGTTGATGATCACGCGCAGCAGCTTCCGCTCCATCATCTTGAAGCGTTCGGATTCACCAGAACCCTTCTGCGTTTCGCAATGATAGACGAACAGGCGCGGCAGATAGAGCATACCGGCCATCCACATGATGACGGCGATGATGTGGAACGCCTTCATCCAAAGATAAAGTTGCGTCGAATGCAGAATGCTCATGCGCCCCTCGCAAAGCCGCAGCCGGTCAGGTCTCGCGGGCAGATGCGCCCTGTACCGCAGGTTACGACATCGCCCGCCGCTGCCGCCAGAACCAGCCGGGCCAGTGCGGCGATGAAGCCGGCCCGCGCGCTCACGGTGGGCACGCGGCGGTAATCGGGTAGCGCGCTGTGCTGCGCCAGTTCGGCATAATCGATATCCAGTTCCACCAGGGTCTCGGAATGCTCGCTGACGAAAGCGATCGGCGCCAGCACCACGCCCTTGCCGTCCCGGCCGGCGCGGCGAATCTCCGCATCCGTCGCTGGCCCGATCCACTCCAGCGGTCCCACGCGGCTTTGATAGCAGACCGACGAGTCGAGATCGCTTATCCCCAGTTTCTCCACAATGGCCGCAGCGGTTTTTTCCACCTGCCAGCGATAGGGATCACCCTTGTCGATCACGCGCTTGGGCAAGCCGTGGGCGGATAGTAACAGCCGGTAATCCACACCGGGCTTCTTCTCCACAAGCGCCGTCCGGATCAGATCGGCGACGACGCCGACAAAGCCGTCTTCCCAGGGATAGCAACAGACGCGCGAGGTGGGCGCCGTCAGGCCTTCGCGTTTCGCGGTCTTCGCCCAATCTTCCACAGACGATGCCGTGGTCGTCGTCGAGTACTGCGGATAGAGCGGCAGCAGCACGATCTTCTCCGCGCCCCAGGCTTTGGCCGCCCGCGCCGCATCCGCGCTGAAGGGTTTCCAGGCCCGCATGGCGATGAACGCTTTCGCCTCATGGCCGCTCGCCGCGAGCGCATCTTCCAGCGCACGGGCCTGTGCGGCCGTCTCATCGACGATGGGCGAGCGGCCGCCGATTTTCTCATAGATCGCCCGCGTGGTCGGTGCGCGGCGCCTGGCGATGAACCGCGCCAGCGGCAGGCGCAGGATCGCCGGCAACGAGATGATCGCGGGATCGGAGAACAAGTTGCGTAGAAACGGCTCGACCGCATCCAGCGAATCCGGCCCGCCCAGATTGAACAGAATGATCCCGAGCTTCAACTTTTCCTCACGCGCGCCACGAGCCGCGCCACATGTTCCAATGCCGTCTCCTGCAACACGCCGTGACCAAGATTGAAGATCAGTCGCTTGCCGCGCATCGCATCCAGGATTCCATCCACAGCGCGATCCAGCGCTCCACCGCCGGCCAGCAGTGCAATGGGATCGAGGTTGCCCTGCACGGCAACTTTGCCGCTCAATTTGTCCGCCGCCCAATCCATCGGCGCGGCCGTGTCGAGCGATACGGCATCAACGCCTGTTGCCTGCGCGAATTTTTCGTAGCCTTGCAAGGTCGAAGCGCGAGGGAACCCGATGATCTTCGCATCCGGCCTCTGCGCGCGGACTTTCTCCACAATGCGCTTGGTCGGCGCGATAACCCAACGGGCGAAACATTCCGCGCTCAAGCCGCCAGCCCAGGAGTCGAAAATCTGCACCGCATCGGCACCGGCATCGAGCTGGTCCACCAGATGTTGCGCCACGCAGTCGCCCAGCACATCCAGCAGCAGCTGGAACCCAGCAGCGTCGCGATATCCCCAGAGCTTCGCTGCCTTCTGCTCATCGCCACCGCGTCCGGCCGCCATATAGGTCGCCAGCGTCCACGGCGCGCCTGCGAAACCCAGCACTGCGGTCTGCTCCGGCAACGCGCCACGAACGCTGCGAAGCGTCTCATAGGCCGGCGCCAGCTTCCGCCGCCAGATCGCGGGATCGCGCTCGAGACCATCCGCTGTATCGACCGGCAGAAGCGATGGACCTTCGCCTTCCGTAAACGCGATCTCACGTCCCAGCGCATACGGTACCGTCAGGATGTCGGAGAAATAGACCGCGCCATCAAAGCCAAAGCGCCGGATCGGTTGCAGGGTCACTTCGGCGGCAGCCACCGGATCCATGCAGAGCGTCCAGAACGATCCAGCCTTCGCCCTGAGCGCACGGTATTCTGGCAGATAACGTCCTGCTTGGCGCATCAGCCAGACGGGTGGCGGCCACACCGTCTCTCCGCTCAGCACACTTATCAGCGAACTTTGCCCTTCCTTCTTCAAGATAGAAAGACTCCTAGAAGGATGATGATAGTGATGATTGGGCTGTGAATCGTGGATGGACCGGTGAGGAACGTCCTCTAAGCCCCCATCCTGTATGGTGCAAGGCTTTGCGGCCCCAGCCATGGAGCTGTGCGCAAACCGGGCCTGTGTGGCGATCTGGTGGTGGCATGGCGGTTATTCCCGTCTATCCTCTTCTTGCGAAGTTCCCGGTTCGCGGTGGACGAAACGCGCAACGCTTTGGGAGTGGTTTGTGGACGAAGTTCGCCATGTTCATCTGGTCTCCGACGCGACTGGCGAGACGCTCAACGCTATCGCCAAGGCGGCGCTCGCCCAGTTCGAAGGCGTAGAGATCGAAGAGCACTTTTATGCGCTCGTCCGCTCCCAGCGGCAATTGCAACGCGTGCTGGATCACATCCGTGAGGAACCTGGCCTTGTCTTCTTCACCCTGGTCAATCCGGAACTGCGCCGTACCCTTGAAGCGCTCTGCGCCGAACTGAAACTCCCCTGCCAAGGTGTGCTGGACGGCCCGATCTCCATGATGGGCCAGTTCCTCGGCATGTCCGAAACACACCGTCCCGGCGGCCAGCACGAGGTCGACACCCGCTATCTCGCTCGCATCGAGGCGTTGAACTTCACCATCACCCATGATGACGGCCAGAACCTCGATTTCCTGGAGGGCGCGGAGGTCGTGCTGGTCGGCGCCAGCCGCACCTCCAAGACGCCCACCTGCGTCTATCTCGCCATCCGCGGCGTGCGTGCGGCGAATGTTCCCATTGTGCCGGGCGTGCCGTGGCCGCAGCAGCTGTTGGCACTGAAGCGGCCGCTGGTGGTGGGGCTGTGGGCCTCGCCCGACCGGCTGGTGCAGGTCCGCCGCAACCGGCTCAACACGCTGGGCGAGGTGCGCGATACCTCCTATGTCGATCTCGACGCCATCCGCGCCGAGATCATGGCCACCCGCAAGCTCTATGACGCACAGGGCTGGCCTGCCATCGACGTCTCGCGGCGCTCGGTGGAGGAGACGGCGGCTTCCGTGCTCAACCTGCTGGCGGAGCGGGATGTGCCATGACGGCGTTGATCCTCGCTTCCGCCAGCACCATCCGCGCCCGGCTTCTGGCCGATGCCGGCGTGCCGTTCGAAGCGATGCCTGCCCGTGTCGACGAGGACGCTGTGAAGGACTCCCTGCACGATCCAGCCGCCGTCGCCGAAACGTTGGCCGAGATGAAGGCTTTGCGCGTTTCCGCTTCGCATCCGGGCAGCTTGGTGCTGGGCGCCGACCAGGTGCTGGCGTTCGAGGACACCGTCGTCAGCAAATCGGACACGCTGGCCGAGGCCCGGGCGTTGCTGCTGCGACTGCGTGGCAAGGAGCATCGGCTGATCGGCGGCGCGGTGCTGGCGCGCGACGGGGCGCCGGTCTGGCGCCATGTCGGGATCGCGAAGCTTTGGCTGCGCGACTTCAGTGAGGCGTTCCTCGACGACTACCTGGCGCGGGACGGCGAGGCGGCTTTGTCCTCCGTCGGTTGCTACCGGCTGGAAGGGCTGGGCGTGCAGCTTTTTTCCCGCATCGAAGGGGACTATTTCTCCATCCTCGGTCTGCCGCTTCTGCCTCTGCTGGCGGCGCTTCGCGAACAAGGCGTAGTTCTGAAATGACGATCAGTGGCCCATGACTACTAGTGGAAAAGCGAAACTGGCGGGCGTGGTGGGCTGGCCCGTCGCCCATTCGCTGTCGCCGCGGCTGCACGGTCATTGGCTTTCGGCGCATGCGATCGACGGCGCCTATGTGCCGCTGCCGGTGAAGCCGGAAGATTTCGCCCTCGCCGTCACCGCGCTGCCCCGCATGGGTTTCGCGGGCGTCAATGTCACCGTGCCGCACAAGGAAACCGCGTTCGCGCTCGCGACGGAATTGGATGATGCGGCTAAAGCCACAGGTGCGGTGAACCTGCTGCTCTTCCATCCCGACGGCCGCGTCGAAGGCCGCAATACCGATGCCGGCGGACTCGCCGCCAGCCTCAGCGAGGAGCTTGGCAAAGGCGTCCTCAGCGGCAAGACGGCAACCATCCTCGGCGCGGGTGGCGCGGCGCGTGCGGCGGTCTTGGCTTTGTCGACTCTCGGCGTGCGCAGCATCCGCATCGTCAATCGCGACCGGGCGCGTGCTGAAGTGCTGGCGCAGCAGACCGGCCTCTCCGTCTTCGACTGGAGCGACGCCGCGAAAGCGTTGGACGGCGCGCATTTCCTGCTCAACGCCACCAGCGCCGGCATGACGGGCCATCCGCCGCTCGATCTGAAACTCGACAGCCTGCCCATCACAGCCGCGGTCTGCGACGTGGTCTACAATCCGCTGGACACCGATCTCCTTGTTGCCGCCCGCGCCTCCGGTCATCGCACCATCGACGGACTCGGCATGCTGATGCACCAGGCGGTGCCCGCCTTCGCGGCTTTCTATGGCGAGACGCCCAAGGTGACGCCCGCCTTGCGCGCGGAGCTTCGCAAGGCGCTGCGTCATGGCTGAGAAGCTGTTCCTGATCGGCCTCACCGGCTCCATCGGCATGGGGAAGTCCGAGACGGCGAAGATGTTCGCCAGGCTCGGCGTGCCGGTCTACGATTCCGATGCCGCCGTGCATCGGCTCTACGAAGCAGGTGGTGCCGCCGTCGCGCCAATCGCCGAAGCGTTCCCCGGCAGTGTCGCGGATGGAAAAGTCGACCGCGCGGAGCTCAGCCGCCAGCTCGCCGCCGATCCCTCGGGCTTCAAGCGGCTGGAGGCCATCGTCCATCCGCTGGTGGCGCAGGAGCAGGCGAAGTTCCGCGAGAAAGCGTTGTCCGACGGCGCCGAGATGCTCGTGCTCGACATTCCGCTGCTGTTCGAGACCGGCGGGGATGCGCGGATGGATGCGGTTGTCGTGGTCTCCGCGCCGCACCCTATACAGCGGGAGCGGGTGCTGGCCCGCCCCGGCATGAGCGCGGACAAGCTCGACCAGATTCTGTCCCGCCAGACGCCCGACGCCGAAAAGCGTGCAAAAGCCCATTTCGTGGTTGAAACGGACAAGGGGCTCGAGCATGCCTTCGAACAGGTGAAATCCATCGTCGCCCAGCTTCATCAGAGAATCCGCAATGCGTGAGATCGTTCTCGACACCGAAACCACCGGCCTCGACCCGAATGACGGGCACCGGGTGATCGAGATCGGCTGCGTCGAGCTCTACGACCACATCCCGACGGGCCAGGTCTTCCAGCGCTATCTGTCGCCCGAACGGCTGGTCGGCGATTCCGAACGCATCCATGGCATCTCCGATGAATTCCTCGTCGGCAAGCCGCTGTTCAAGGAGGTCGCCGCGGATTTCATCGACTTCATCGGCGATGCGCCGCTTGTCATTCACAATGCCTCTTTCGATCTCAAATTCCTGAATCACGAGTTGCACCGCCTCGACCGCGCGCCGATCCCGCTCGGCCGCGCCATCGACACGCTCGAGATCGCCAAGTCGAAATTCCCCGGCGCGCGGCTTTCGCTGGATGAGCTCTGCAAGCGCTTCGCCATCGATCTCTCCAAGCGCAGCAAGCACGGCGCGCTGCTCGATGCGGAGCTGACGGCGCGCGTCTATCTCGAGCTGATCGGCGGGCGGCAAACGCGGTTGCTGCTCAATGCCGGCGACAGCGAGGCCGCCATCGTGGTCGCCGAGGCCGCCGTGGCGCGCGCCCGTCCGCAACCGCTCGCGCCTCGCCTAAGCGAGACCGAACGTGAAGCCCACAACGTCTTCGTCACCGGCGAGCTGGGCAAGGACGCGATCTGGAATTGGAATTGACCCGCGCGGGTTGAAGCGCGGGGCGCCACCACAATCCTCGCGGGCAAAATAACCTCGCCGGCCGATTTGCCGGCTCGTTACCTTTTCCTGACGATTAATCCATGATTGGTTTCGCCTAGGGATCCCGCGCCGATTTGCGTGGGGTATTTGGGGGATATCATGAGCTTTCGTTTTCAGAGCCAGCCGGATTCTGCCTCGCGCGATGTTTCGGGTCACCATTCCTGGGAAGACGACTTGGTGCTCTCGGCGCCACTCAGCGACCACACCCTTGGCGGTTTCGACGCGTTGACGCCGTCGGCGGTCGTCAATGGCGATGACGGCGGCAACAACTCCCTCTTCGGAACCAGCGGCGACGACATCATCCACGGCAATGGCGGCGACGACGGCATCTATGGCGAGCAGGGCAGCGACTTCCTCTATGGCGATGACGGCAACGACGCCATCTTCGCGGGCGATACCAACGGACCGTCAGTCGCCACCTCCGACACGGCGGATGGCGGCGCGGGCGACGACACCATCTCCGCCGATGTCACCACCGACATCGTCGCGACCGGCGATGCTGGAAACGACACCTTCAACATCAACACCCTGGGTGACGGTTCGATCGACGGCGGCGATGACAACGACATGGTCTATGTCGGCGCCTCCGGCTCCGGCACCATCCTCGTCCACGGCGGCAACGGCGACGACACGGTCACCACCGGCAATGGCGGCAGCAATGCCACCATCCTGAATGTCTATGGCGATGCGGGTGCCGATACGCTGACGGTGCAGTCCGGTTACGCCAACGTTTATGGCGGCGACGACAACGACATCATCCATGCGAGCGGCATCTTCGCCGTCACCATCGATGGCGGCGCGGGCGATGATTACATCGAGATCGGCAGCCCCTTCGGCCCCAACACCACCATCACGGCGCTGACCGGCGGCACCGGCACGAACACGCTGCAGCTCGATACCTCCGTCAATGTCACGTTCAACCTCGCCACCTGGAGCGCCTCGTCGGCCGGATTCCAGAACCTGGTTCTGACGGGTCAGCCCGGTATCAGCGCCGGCATTACCATCTTCGCGGGCCACAACCCCGTCAGCCTGGATTTCTCCAGCATGGCGGTCTCCATTGCCGCGGGCGACGGCACGGTGTCGCAATACAATTTCACGATCAACGGATCGGACGGCAACGACACGCTTGTCGGCCCGGATTCCGTTTCCGACCGTCTGAATGGCGGCGCTGGCAACGACACGCTGACCGGCGGATCCGGCAACGACCAGATCCAGGGCGGCACAGGCGACGACGTGCTGCATGGCGGCGGCGGCAACGACGCGATCTACGCCAGCGACGGAATCTGCAGCCTCAACGGCGATGCCGGTGACGACATCCTGACCGGCGGCGCGGGGACCGATACGCTGAACGGCGGTGACGGCAATGACACGATCACTGTCAGCGCCGGCAGCAATGTGATCGATGGCGGCGACGGCAACGACATCATCTCGGCCGGCGGCACCATCACATCGCTCACCGGCGGCGCGGGCGACGATCATATCTCGATCTACGGCGTCACGCTCACGGCGGGCTCACTGAACGGCGGCACCGGTACGGACGAGCTCGACCTCGGCGGCGCGGTCACGCTCGCCATGGCCAATTTCAGCGCCGCCGGCACCGGCATCGAGGAGCTGGGCATCGGACGTTCGGCTTACGCCTTCACCGGCGACGACAACGCCAACGCACTCGATTTCTCCGGCTTCACGCTCGATGCTGCGAACAACAACGCGCTGGTCGGCGTGAAGGTGAACGGCGCGGGTGGCGATGACGTCATCACCGGCTCGACCGCCAACGACGTCATCACCGGCGGCGACGGCAACGACACCATCAACATCGCCAGCGGCGGCAGCGACACGGTCTCCGGCAACGCCGGGGACGATATCGTCAATGTCGGCGCTGGTCTCGATGGCGGTGACTCCATCGACGGTGGCGACGGCAAGGACACCGTCACCGTGACCGGCGAATACGCCACGCAGACCGCGCTGGCGCTGAGGGATGTTGAGACCGTCAAGCTCGGCGCCGGTTACGACTACAATCTCCTCATCACCGACAATCTGGGCGACGGCGAAAGTTTCTCGGGCACCGCCATCACCATCGACGGTTCGGCTGTCGGCTCGCACAACACACTGACGCTCGATCTCAGCCATATCGGCAATGCCAATGGCTTCGGCGGTGTGACGGTCAAGGGCGGCAACGGCGCCGACACGATCATCCTGGGCGGCGGGGCCAATATCGTCAGCGGCAACGCCGGCAATGACGTCATCTCCGGCTTCACCAATGCCGACGCGCTGAATGGCGGCACGGGCACCGACACCGTCATCCTCAATGGCGATTATTCCGGCGGCGACACCTTCTCCGCCACCGTCTTCACCAGCATCGAAATCCTGAGTCTCACCGACGGGCACAGCTATTGGCTCACCTCCAATGACGGCAATGTGGCGGCAGCCCATATCCTCACAGTGGACGCCAGCAGCCTCACCGGCACCAACAAGCTGATCTTCAACGGCGCCGCCGAAACCGATGGCCGTTTCGTGCTCGAGGGCGGCGCCGGCAACGATCAACTGATGGGCGGCGCGGGCAACGACAAGTTCCTCGGCAATGACGGCAACGATACCTTCGATCTCAGCCATGGCGGCAACGATGTGGCCGATGGCGGCGCGGGCGACGACACGATGAATTTCGGCGCGGCCTTCACTGCATCGGACACGGTCGACGGCGGCACGGGCGCCAACAGCATCATCCTGTCGGGCGATTATAGCCACGGCATCGATTTCCATGCCGCCACCATGATCAACGTGCAGACCATCCAGGTCTCGTCCGGCTTCGACTACCGCTTCATCTTCGGCGACGCGAACCTGGCGAACGGCCAGACGCTCACCATCGATGCCTCCGCGCTCGGCGGCGGCAACATCCTGAACGCCAACGCCGCGCATGAGCAGAGCTCGAGCTACATCTTCGACGGCGGCGCGGGTGACGATCTTCTCACCGGTGGCGCGGGTGCGGATACCTTCAACCTGCAAGAGGGTGGCAACGACCATGTCAGCGCCGGCGCGGGCAACGACGTCATCAACATGGGCGGCGCGCTGACCGTGGACGATCGCATCTATGGCAGCGCCGGCAGCGACACGGCGGTGCTCGACGGCGATTACTCCGCCGGGCTCACCTTTTCCTCGGCCACCATGACCGATGTGGAGACGCTGAGCCTCACCGCCGCGCACAGCTACAAATTCACCACCAGCGACGGCACGGTCGCCGCGGGCCAGACGCTCACGGTCGACGGCTCGACCCTGCTCGCCACTGACACACTCAACTTCAACGGTTCGCGCGAGCTGGACGGCAAATTCGTCCTCGACGGCGGCGCGGGCGCGGACACGCTGGTCGGCGGCGCGGGCAATGACATCTTCAATGGTGGCGCGGGTGCCGACAGCTTCAACCTCACCTATGGCGGCAACGACCGCGTCACCGGCGGTGACGGCGACGACACGACGAGCTTCGGCGCGACCTTCACCGCGTCGGACCGCGTCGATGGCGGCGCCGGCAACGACAAGGTGACGCTGGCTGGCGATTACTCCGCCGGTGTCGTCTTCACCTCGGCCAGCCTGCTCAACGTCGAAACGCTGAGCCTGGGCGCGGGCTTCAGCTACAAGCTCACCACCAACAACGCGACGGTCGCCGTGGGCCAGACCATGTCGATCTATGGCGCGGCGCTCGGCACGGGCGACTCGCTGAACTTCAATGGCGCGGCCGAGACTGACGGCAGCTTCCGTATCTATGCCGGCGCGGGCAGCGACACGCTGCAGGGTGGCACGCAATCGGACACGTTCGTTTACTCAAGCGCTTCGCTCTCGAACGGCGCGCATTATGACACCATCAAGGCTTTCGATTTCGGCTCGGACCATATCGACCTGAGCGGCAGCATCAGCGCCATCGACACGGCCGTCACCAGCGGCACGCTGGATAGCGCCAATTTCGACAGCGAGTTGGCCGCCGCCATCGGCAGCACCCAACTCGGCGCGCACCACGCCGTGCTGTTCACGGCCAGCGCCGGAACGCTGTCGGGACAGACTTTCCTGATCGTCGATCTGAACGGCACCGCCGGTTATCAGGCGGGCGCCGACCTCGTCATCCACATGACGGGCGCCACGGGTACGCTTGCGACGGCGGTGTTTGTGTAGGGGGGGTGGTGAGTGAATTCAATTCACTCGCTCGCCCTCTTCCCCCAACCGTCATGGCCGGGCTTGTCCCGGCCACCCACAAACACGGTCTTTGCAGAAAAGATAACGACGGTTCGCGCTCTTACTTTTCCTACCGAGGGTATGGGTGGCCGGGACAAGCCCGGCCATGACGGTTGAGGGGGAGTGCGTTCTACCCCGCGATATTCAAACCTGCGCCGTCTGTGTCGCGCGGGCCTGGCCTTCGGCGGCGCGGGAGCGATAGAGGGCGGCGAAGTTGATCGGCTCGATCATCAGCGGCGGCATGCCGCCGTCGCGCACCACATCGGCAATGACGCGCCGGGCGAAGGGGAACATCAGCGACGGCGCGTCGATCAGCAGCACCTGCTGCAGGAAATCCTCCGGCGGCTCGCCATGGACCATGAACATGCCGCCATAGACGAGCTCGATGATGAAGACCGTCTTGTCCTCGGCCTTGGCCGAGACGCGCAGCTTCAGCTCGACCTCGAAATGCTGCGGATCCAGCCGCTTGGCCTGGAGGTCGACGCCCAGCTCGATCTGCGGCCGGTCCTGCAGGTTGAAAGGCGCGCCCGGATTCTCGAACGACAGATCCTTGATGTATTGGCCGATGGCCTGGATACCCACATCGGGCTGTCCGCCCGTCGTTTCCGTCGTTCCGCCGTCGCTCATTTTCGCTCTTTCCAGAATAGGGAAGCGCCGCTACCACGGATCGGGCGAAGGTGACAAGGCTCCAAACCGCGGCTATCGGGTTAACCTCATGATGCGCTGGCGTTCCCCGGCTTAACAATCGACGCGCGGGAGCGTAATTTGGCGGCGGAGAGGCTTATGGCCAATACACAAATCCTTCTGATGGTTCTGGCGGCGATGGTGGCGGGGCTTTTCGCCATCCGCATCTACATGCTTCTGGGCCGGCGCACCGGCACCGAGCGTGAGCCGTCGGAGCCTTTCGCGCGCATGGGCGGCGCGGCGGAGGCCGTGGCGAAGGCGCCCATCCTGCCGCCCAGCGATCCCGTTACCCGCGCGCTGATGGACATCAAGCTCGCCGATCCCGCTTTCGACGCCGACAAATTCCTCTCCGGCGCGCGCCACGCCTATGAGATCGTCGTCACCGGCTTCGCGCGGAACGACCGCATCGCACTGAGGCCGCTCGTCAACGATGACGTCTTCGCCGTGTTCGACGGCGCGATGAAGACACGCGCGGAACGCGGCGAGAAGGTGATCTTTTCCTTTGGCGGATTCTCCACCGTGAAGATTACCCATGCTTCGTTAAGCCAAGGGGCGACCCTCAACGCGGGGCGCGCCGAAATCACCGTCGCCTTCGCCGCGCAATTCGTCTCCGCCACGATGGACGTGGCGGGCCAGGTGATCGAAGGCGATCCCAAGCTGATGCGCGACGTGCTCGATCATTGGACCTTCGCGCGCGATGTGCATGCGAACGATCCCAACTGGACGCTGGTCGCCACGGCCGGTCCCGAAGCCGTCTGATGCCGGCGGAATCCCTACAGGCAAAACGCGCGCGCGGGCGCGGGATTTTCCTCATCCTTCCTCTGCTTATCGCGGTCGGTGCGGGTGCGTATTGGTGGTGGAGCACGCATCCCGCAGCACCCACCACCGTCTCGCTCACGCCCACCGATTTCGCGTCGCTTCCCGGTTGGGACTCCAACGATCCGCGCGCCGCGCTTGCATCGTTCCGCAGAAGCTGCGGCGCCATCACGAAGCTTCCCGCCACCCGCGCCATGGGCACTTATGGCGGCACCGCGGGCGACTGGCAGGGCGCCTGCAACACCGTTCCCGCCTCCCCGTCCAGCGCAGCGTCAGCGCGACATTTCTTCGAGACCTGGTTCACGCCGGTGGCCGTCGCGGGCGACGGCTTGTTCACCGGCTATTACGAGCCCGAGCTGAAAGCCAGCCGCACGCGCCATGGCGCCTATCAAACGCCGATCTATGGTTTGCCGTCCGATCTCGTCAGCGTCGATCTCGGCCAGTTCAAGCCGGAACTGGCGGGCGTTCACATCGAAGGCAAGCTCACCGGCCACACGCTCACGCCCTATCCCACGCGGGCGGAGATCGACGCGAAGGGCGTGGCGGCACAAACCCTGTTCTACGCCGAAGACCCGATCGCCGTGTTCTTTCTCCACGTCCAAGGCTCTGGCCGCGTGCGTCTGGAAGACGGCAGCTCGCTGCGTGTCGCTTATGCCGGACAGAACGGGCGGCCTTACACGCCGGTCGGCCGCACCTTGATCGAACAGGGCGACCTGGCGCGGGGCTCCGTCTCGCTGCAATCCATCCGCGACTGGCTGAAAAGCCATCCGGACAAGATGCGCGATGTGCTGGAGAGCGACCAATCCTTTGTCTTTTTCCAGGAGAAGCCCGTCGGCGATGCGTCGCTCGGCAGTGATGGCAGCGAAGGCGTGGCGCTGACACCCGGCGCCAGCCTCGCGGTCGATGCGCATCTGCATCCGCTGGGCGCGCCGTTCTATGTCGCGACCACATCGTCCGATACCGAGGCCGGCAAATCCGTGCCGCTGCTCCAGCGCCTCCTCATCGCGCAGGACACCGGCGGCGCCATTCGCGGGCCCGTGCGGGGCGACGTCTTCTGGGGCTTCGGTCCGCCCGCCGAAGAGATGGCCGGCCGCATGACCTCGCGCGGCCGTTTCTATGTGCTGCTGCCCAAGCCGGTGGCGGTGCGGCTGGCTCCGCAATCATGAAACGCCGCACCGCCAGCGACGACGAGCGCGCCGAGTTCGAAGCGGCCTTCCGCGAAGCCCGTCCCATCAAAGCGCTGCCCGCCAGGCGCGCGCGCAAAGCGCTCTCCGCCAACGCCACCGAGCCCACGGGAATCGACGGCGGCACCGCGCGCGAGCTTCGCAAGGGCGCGCTCGATCCCGAAGCCCGTCTCGACCTGCACGGCATGACGGAACGGATCGCGCATCGCGCGCTCACCACCTTCCTGCGCGGCGCACAGGCGCGGGGGCTGAAGCTGGTGCTGATCGTCACCGGCAAAGGCCGTCAGCAGGAAAGTTTCGAACTCTACGGCGAACGCCGCGGCGTGCTGAAGGAGCTGACGCCCCGCTGGCTCCGCGAACCCGCTCTCGGCGGCTTCATCGCCGACATCCGCCCCGCCCACCGCCGCCACGGCGGCGACGGCGCGCTCTACGTCTATCTGCGCAAGAGATGACTTGGGGAACCTGATTCGGGGGAGTGGAACGAAACAAGCACACGAGCGTCACGCTGTCAAGCACTTCTAGGGATTTCTCGCGCAACAATCTTTCAAGTTGTGCAGGATAATTCGCCGAAGGGTAGGCGCGCGATTGAAAATCCAGTGCAGCCCGGTTATGGTTTGTTCCGCTTCAAAGATTGAAGACATGACGAGCGACGAGCAGCGCGAAGCGATCCTCGCAGCCATCGAGAAATACACTAAGAGAATGACCGTCTCGAAGGCCGCCGCTAGGCGCGCACTTATTGCCGAAGGCATCTACACGAAAAGCGGAAAGCTTGCAGCGCACTACGGTGGTGGCCGTAAGAAGCCTGCCACTCGGCGTTGAGGAGCCTCCTCAATTTGGCTTTCAAGGATGAGGATATTCGAAAACAATGCCGATGACTCAAGAACAGAAGAATGAGATTTTCGGGGCGATGGAAGCTAACCGAGCGCGGCAGGAAGCTGTGATGCGGAAGCAGCAATTCGACGCGGGCGAATTCTCGCTCGATCTTGTATCCGCGCCGGACGATCCACCGGAGCACGACGAACGATTTCAGAAAGAGCTGTCGCAATTCGGCAAGGCGCTGAGCGATGGCAACGTTCCCTATTCCCAGAGAGCAATCGCATTCGACGCGGTTGACGCGCACGGCTATCCGTTGCCTGAATTCGTGCTGGCGCTCAAAGTGCTGGCAGCACCGGCAATCGCGGCGGTGGCAGGCGCGGTCGGCGCATGGATTCAGGCTCGGTATGGTCGCAAAGCGCGTCTAAAAATCGGCGATATAGAAGCCGAGGCGCGGACACCTGCAGAAGTAGAAGAACTTTTAAAAATGGCGGCGAAGTATGACGGTCGCGAGCATAAAAAGCGCGAGTAGAACGCTGACGGTGCGGCCGTCAGGACGCGCCTTACGCCTTGTATCGTTCGTGACGAACTGCCTGGATCCCCTTTACCTCGCATCGCGCTGATCGCGCGATGCTCGCCGGGGATGACAGGGGTGGGTGGAAGCGCGATCGCAGCCCCGCGCTAAAGCAGCCCCGCCTTTTGTGCCAAGGTCTTGAGCGACACTTCCGGACGCGCGCCGTAATGGGCGATCACTTCTGCCGCCGCCAGTGCGCCCAGCCGCCCGCAATCGGCGAGGCCTTTGCCGTGGGTGAGGCCGTAGAGGAAGCCGGCGGCGAATTGGTCGCCGGCGCCGGTCGTGTCGATCACCGTCACGCCGGGCACGGCGTCGATGATGTGGACCTCTTCGCCCTTCGCGATGACGCAGCCTTTTTCGGAACGGGTCATGGCGGCGATGCCTTTCCACGGGTGCATCGCCTGGAAGACGTCGTCGAAATCGGTCACGCCGAAGAGCGCCTTGGCCTCGTCCTCATTGGCGAAGACGATGTCGAGGTCGTTCTTGAGCAGCGTGAGGAATTCGTCGCGATAGCGCGCGACGCAGAACGGATCGGACAGCGTCAGCGCGATCTTGGCGCCGGCCGCTTTGGCGGCGGCCATGGCCTTGATGATGGCGGCCTTCGCGTCCGGCGCGTCCCACAGATAGCCTTCGATGTAGAGGACCTGCGCTTGCGCGATGGCGTCCGCGTCGATGTCGGTGGGGGCGATTTCGCGGCTGGCGCCGAGATAGGTGTTCATGCTGCGGTGGCCGTCCGGCGTCACCGCGATCAGCGAGCAGGCGGTGGAGGCGCCGCTGGTGGCCATCTTCGTATCGAAGCGTACGCCGATGTCCTGCATGCTGGCGGCGAAGCTGTTGCCCAGGCTGTCTTCCTTCACCTTGCCGACGAAGAGGCCGCTGCCGCCCAGCGAGGCGAGGCCCGCCATGGTGTTGGCGGCGGATCCGCCCGCGATCTCGCGCGGCTCCGCGAAAGCCGCATAGAGGGCTGCCGCGCGGGCCTCGTCGATCAGGGTCATGGTGCCCTTAGGGATGGCGTGTTCGGCCAGGAAGGCGTCGGTCGCGGGGGCGAACACGTCCACGATGGCGTTGCCCATGCCTGCGACGTCATATTTTTGACCCACGATCTCTCTCCATTGGCCGTTATTGTCGAAGCCGGATAGAGGAGCCGCGCCATGTTCGCAAGCTTGAGCCGGGCCGTGGCCGGGTTGTTCAATCCGGCGTTGCGCGGCGTGCTGTTGCGCGCGGTGTTCCTGACGCTCGCCCTCTTCGTGGTGCTGTTCCTGGGGCTGCAGTGGGGGCTGCATGCGCTGCCCACCCTGGGCTCGCCCTGGATCAACAAGCTGGTCGATGTGCTGAGTTCCATCGGATTCATCGCGCTGCTTTTCATCGCGGGCGGTCCGGTGGCGGCTTTGTTCGCCTCGTTCTTCCTGGGCGACGTCGCCAAATCGGTGGAGAAAACCTACTACCCCGCCGACGCGCCCTCAACCGGCGCGCCGGTGATGGCGAGCCTTTTCACGGCCTTGCGCTTTACGGGCCTCGTCGTGGTGGTGACGGCGGCGCTGCTGCCGATCGACGTGGCACTGCCCGGGGTGGGGAGCCTCGCCTCCCTGATCGCGGATGGCTGGCTTTTGGGGCGGGAATATTTCGAGCTGGCCGGGCTTCGCCATATGGGCCGCGTGGAACTCGACGCGATGCAGAAGCGTCATCGCTTCGCCATCCTAGGTGGCGGCATATTGCTGTCGCTCTTGACCTATATCCCCTTCGCGGACCTGATTGCACCCCTGTTCGGCGCCGCGCTAATGACGCATCTGTTCAAATACTATCAGCACCGGGAATCCGCATGATCCGCCCCGCCAGTCTCGTTCTCCTCTGCGCCCTGCTCGCCGGTTGCGCCGCGCAACAAGGCCAGCCGGAGCAGCATGTGTCGCTGCCGGCAGCGCCCCCGCCCGGCGAACCCGGCAATGTCGCGGGGTTGAGCGCGTCTCAAATCCGCGTGGCGTTCGGCGAACCCGCTCTGGCACGGAAAGACGGCAAGCAGGAGATCTGGCGCTACGACGGCGCCACCTGCAAAGCCTTCTTCTTTCTCTATCCGGACAATGGCGGGATAAGTGTGCGCCATGTCGAAACCATCCCCCGCGGCCGCGAAATGGCCGCGGATTCGGCGTGCCTCGATACGCTGCTGGTGAACAAGCGGGTGCCGTCGAGCTGAAGAAGCAAAAAGAGGATTCTCACAGAGACACAGAGCCACAGAGTTTGAGTTTCTCTGGAAAGGCTTGTGACATGGATTTCTCGGCGCGCCTTCGCGCGCCAACCCGATCATCCCTTCTCTGTTTTTTTCCTCTGTGGCTCTGTGGCTCTGTGTGAATCCTTTTCTTTCTTCGTAATATCTTCCGGACGCGTCTTGTCCTTGTAGCGGCAGAGGTCGCGGACGACGCAGCCGGGGCACAAAGGCTTGCGCGCGACGCAGGTGTAGCGGCCGTGCAGGATCAGCCAGTGATGCGCGTGCAGGCGGTATTTCTCCGGCACGATTTTTAGCAGCGCGAGCTCCACTTCGAGCGGGTTCTTGCCGGGCGCGAGGCCGGTGCGGTTGCCGACGCGGAAGATGTGCGTGTCCACCGCGATGGTGGGTTCGCCGAAGGCCACGTTGAGCACGACATTCGCGGTCTTGCGGCCGACGCCGGGCAGTTCCTCCAGCGCGTCGCGATCGCGCGGCACGTGGCCGCCATGTTTCTCGATCAGAAGATGCGAGAGCGCGATGACATTCTTCGCCTTGCCGCGATAGAGGCCGATGGTCTTGATGTAGCCGGCGAGTTTTTTCTCGCCCAGTTTCACCATCTCATCCGGCGTCTGGACGATTTTGAACAAAGGCTCGGTGGCCTTGTTCACGCCCTTGTCCGTCGCCTGGGCGGAGAGCACCACGGCCACCAGCAAGGTGTAGGGATTGACCGATTGCAGCTCGGTCCTGGGGTGGGGGATCTTCGCGGCCAGCCGGGCGAAGAAGGTCTCGGCTTCTTTTTTGGTGAAGGGCCGCATGGGTGCAATCTGGGCGAGCCGCGCCCCGCTTGCAACCATCGCGTTACGATCCCATTCTTGAAGGATGAGCGATCCCGTCCTGCTCGACACAACGTTGCGGCCCAATCCACCGATGAGCCCGAAGGTGCTCAAGCTGGTGCTGGGGATCGTGGCCGGGATCAACCTCGTCTTCGCGCTGTCTTTCGTGGTGCAGGGTGCCTGGCCCATCGCGCCGTTCATGGGGCTGGATGTGGCGCTGCTCGCCTGGGCCTTCCGCGAAAGCCGAATCGCGGCGTCCGCTTTCGAGCGGGTGACCTTGACCGCCTCGCGGCTGCTCATCGCGCTGAAACCCGCGCGCGGTGCGCCCAGCGAGATCGCCCTCAATCCCTATTGGGTGCGGGTGGACTATCAGGATACCGGCCTGCCGGGTTCGCCGCTCCGGCTCAAAAGCCATGGCCAGAGCGTGCAGATCGGCAGGTTCCTCGGCCAGTCCGACCGCGCGGCTTTCGCGGAGGTGCTGAAAGCCGCGCTGCGGCAGGCGCGCAGCGGCTGAATTAATCCGCAAGTTCTGGGTGGGAAGGCCGGAAAGCCCCGCCTATCTTACCCGCATGGAAACGACACTCGACACCGACACCGGGCACGCCTATCGCAGCATGGGCCGGGCCCTTCGCTATCTCACCGACAACTATGCCAGCCAGCCCAGCCTGGACGAGGCGGCGCGCGCCACCGGCCTGTCGCCGTTCCATTTCCAGCGGCTCTTCACCCGCTATGTGGGCGTAAGCCCCAAGAGCTTCGTGGGGCATCTGACGCTGGCGCATGCCAAGAGCCATCTCGACCAGGGCGCGAGTGTGCTCGATGCGGCGCTGGGCGCTGGGCTTTCCGGCCCGTCGCGGCTGCACGATCTCTGCCTCAAGGTGGAGGCGATGACGCCGGGTGATTATGCGCGGGGCGGCCAGGGCCTCACAATCGAATATGGTTTCCACGATTGTCCCTTCGGCGTGGCGCTGGTGATGGCGACGGAGAAAGGCCTTTGCGGTCTCGGCTTTGGCGACGAAGGCGAAGAGGACGCGATGCTGGCCGACATGCGCGCGCGCTGGCCGAAGGCAGTCTATCGCCGGGATGACGCGCGTACGCGCGCACTGTCGGACCGCATCTTCGATCCGGAACGTCACGGCGAGGTTGGGCTGCATCTGCTGGGTACGCCGTGGCAGATCAAGGTGTGGCAAGCGCTGCTCACCATCCCGTCCGGCAAGGTCACAAGCTACCGCGCCATCGCGCAGACGGTGGCCGATCCGAAATCCTTGCGCGCGGTGGGCACGGCGGTGGGGCGCAATCCTATCTCCTGGCTGATCCCCTGCCATCGCGTGCTGGGCTCCGACGGTGCGCTGCACGGCTATCACTGGGGCTTGCCCCGCAAACGGGCGATGCTGGCGGTCGAGGCGGCGCGGGCGGCCTAGAGTCCCAATACGTCGTTCATGGCGTAGAGACCGGGCTTCTGGCCCTGGCCCCATTTCGCGGCCGCCAGCGCGCCTTGGGCGAAAATGGAGCGGTCTTCGGCGATGTGTCGTAAGGCGATCCGTTCGTGGACGCCAGCGAAGACGACTTCGTGCTCGCCCACCACGGTGCCGCCGCGCAGGCTGGCGAAACCGATGGCGCCTTGTTTGCGCGCGCCGCCGCGGGATGTCTCTTTGTCGAGTGTGGTGCCGCGGCCTTCGGCGGCGGCGTTGCCCAGCAAGAGCGCCGTACCGGAAGGCGCGTCGACTTTCATGCGGTGATGCATCTCCACGATCTCGATGTCGAAATCGGGCAGCGCCTTGGCGGCCTGTTTCGCGAGCGCCGCGAGCAACGTCACGCCCAAGCTCATATTGCCGGACTTTATGATGGCCGCGTGGCGCGAAGCGGCGTGGATTTTTGCCTCATCCTCCCGCGAGAATCCCGTAGTGCCCATGACGTGCACGATGCGCGCCTGTGCCGACAATGCGGCAAGCTCCACGGAGAACGCGGGCGCCGTGAAATCCACCAGCGCCTGTGCGGCAGCAATCGCGGGCAGCGGATCGCCGGTCAGCATCACGCCGAGCGCGGGCAGTCCTGCCATCACGCCGGCATCCGCGTTGAGGTCGGGATGTCTGGAGCGCTCAAGAGCGGCGGTGAGCGTGAAATCTTTGTTCGCGGCGATGGCGCGGATGAGGCTTTGGCCCATGCGGCCGGCGGCGCCTGCGACGACGATCTTGATGCTCATCAATGCCCCAGATGTTCGATGTAATATTGCACGATGGCCTGGCCGAACCACGGCACGGTCGGGATCAGGATGTAAGCGCCGATCCGCACGATGGTCGATTGGTCGAACGGCCATTCCGGCGCGTCGGAGATGCGTTTTTCGTAAGCGAGCAACCCATGCAGCTTCGCCGAAGCGAAGGCGTCTTCATGCAGGCTGGAGCGTAGCAGGTCGATGCGCAGGCGAATCTGTTCCAGCTCGGCGCGCTTGACCGTCACGATCTGGCGATGGATGCGGTTCATGATGCTGATGAAGAGGATCAGCCCCATCGCCACGCAGGACACGATGAGCAGCATCGTCAGCCAGTTGATGTCGCCGCCCACGAAGAAGAGGCAGGAGATCGCGCTGATGATGAACCAGATGAGCGCGGTGCGCGCCGCCGATCGCCCCAGCACAGAGAGCGTGTCGGTGCGCAGCAGGTCGATCTTCAACTCGGCGTCGAGCATCAGCTTGTAACCGGCATTGCCGGCGCGGCTTTGCGCCACGCCGCGCGTGAACAGCACCACCAGCAAGGTCGTCGCCGCCCCGAACCAGATCAGCATCAGGACGCTTTCGTGCGGCCCGCCGACATGCAGCAGCGGGCTGATGGCGAGGCCGATCACAAGCCCGAACAGCGTGGGGAGCCTGAGATGAAGATTGCGCGCCATCACCGAGGTGAGATCGAGCGCACTCTGCATCCCGCCCGTCAGGATGCGTGCATAGGCCGCCACGTCGCGCGCCTCGGCGATCCTGCCGTAGCGCTGCATGGCGAGCGCCGCTGTGCAGAGCAGCGACAGCACGAAGGCGGGCCATGCCGCGCCGGATAACGGGTTGGTGGCGAGGAGGATCGGCACATGCGCGATCGTCGCCGCGACGAGGAAGCTGCCAAACGCGACCGCGAAGATCACCGCCGTGGTCGCGAAAAATCCCAGCGGCGAACGCAGATAGATCTGCTGCTCGAACGGCAGCATCGACAGGCTCGGTTGCGCCGGTGCCGCAAGGGTGGCGGAGGCTTCGCTCATGCCCGCCAGTGTAGAGCGGGTTGAGGGTGAATTGAATCTCTCCCGAAAGAAACTATCAAAGAAAACCCGTCATGGCCGGGCTTGTCCCGGCCATCCATAAACGCGGTCTTGCAGAAAAAGATAATGACGGTCCGCGCTCTTACGTTTCCCACTGCGGGTATGGGTGGCCGGGACAAGCCCGGCCATGACGAATCTGGGGAGGAGGGAGTGGTGTGCAGGTGAGCACTATCCCCTCACACCGTCGTATCGACAGTCCCACCGGGTTCGCCCGGAGGCGCGGCCCCCGCGACCATCACCATCGCGGGGCGCAGCAGGCGGTCGCCGATGACGTAGCCGGTCTGGACCACGTTCATGATGGTGCCCTGGGGCTTGCCCTGTCCCGGCACCTCGGCGATGGCCTGGTGCAGGTGCGGATCGAACTTGGCGCCTTCGGTGTCGATGGCTTTCACGCCGTGGCGTTCGAGGGTGGAGAGCAATTGCCGCTCCGTCGCCTCGATGCCCTCGATCACGGCTTTCAGGGCCGGGTCGGCGGCTTCGAGCTTCTCGGCCGGGAGGGCGGCGAGCGCGCGGGCGAAGTTGTCGCCGATGGCCAGCATGTCGCGGGCGAAGCGGGTGACGCCGTAGAGACTCGCCTCCTGCTTCTCGCGCTCGGCGCGGCGGCGGAGATTCTCCGTCTCGGCCAGCGCGCGCAGCAGCCGGTCCTTCAGGTCCACGATCTCGGCTTCGAGCGTATTGCCGGTGTCGTTGGCGGGGGTGTCGTCGTTCTGGAATTCGTCTTCGGTCATGGCTGTTCTCTATCAGGCGAGCAGACGGCTCACCACTTTGGCGGTGTGATCCACCATGGGGATGATACGGGCATAGTTGAGGCGGGTGGGGCCGAGCACCGCGATCACGCCCACCACTTTTCCGGCGGCATTGGCATAGGGCGCGGCCACGATGGAGGAGCCGGAGAGGCTGAACAGCCTATTCTCCGAGCCGATGAAGATGCGCACGCCGTCGCCACCGCGCGCCAGTTCCAGCAGGCGGATCAGGTCGTTCTTGCGCTCGATGTCGTCGAACAGGTTGCGGATACGCTCCAGATCGCCTTGTGCCTCAACGGTTTCCAGAAGATGCGAGGCGCCGCGCACGATGAGGATCTTCTCCTCCGCCATGCGCGCGCTTTCCGATTGCTGGGCTAAGGTGGCGAGGCCCTCGGAGACGATCTTGGCCGTCAGCGCATCCAGCTCGGCGCGTTCGCCTTCCAGTTCCTCGGAGATCGCGGCGCGCGCCGAGTCCAGCGTGCGGCCGCGCAGCCGCGCGCTCAGATAGTTGGAGGCTTCGGCCAGCACGGAAGGCGGCAGACCCGGCGGCGTATCGATCACGCGGTTCTCGACCTGGCCGTCTTCGCTGACCAGCACGACCAGCGCCTTGCCCGGCGCCACGCCCACGAATTCCACATGCTTCAGCGTGCCATCCTGCTTGGGCGCCACCACCAGCCCCGCGCAGCGCGACAGGCCGGAGAGCATCAGGCTGGCTTGCGTCAGCACTTCCTCGATGCCGCGGTCCTGGCCGGTCAGGCGGGCCTCGATGGCGGCGCGCTCCTGCGGCGCGAGTTCGCCGATCTCCAAGAGGCCGTCGACGAAAAGGCGCAAGCCCCGCTCGGTCGGTACCCGTCCGGCGCTGGTGTGGGGGGCGGAGAGCAGGCCCAATTGCTCCAGATCCGCCATCACATTGCGGATGGAGGCGGGAGAGAGCGAATGGGGCAGGCGCTGGGACAGGGTGCGCGATCCCACCGGCTCGCCAGAGGTGAGGAAGGCGTCCACCAGGTGGCGGAAAATCTCGCGCGGCCGCTCCCCCAGTTCGGAGGCGATCAGCCGGGACGGATCGATTGGAGTCGCTCCCATGATAAGCCTTTGTTTCGCCTAACTATTCTTCAGACCGGCAATGTTTCGTTGCGGATGGACCGGGCCAAGGCTAGGTAGCCGCAGACAATAACGAGTTCAAGGGTTTCCCAGATGCGCCCCAGTGGCCGTTCCGCCGACCAGATGCGAACCGTCTCCCTCGAGACCAATGTCGCCAAGCATGCCGAAGGTTCCTGCCTCGTCAAATTCGGCGATACGCATGTGCTTGTCACCGCCAGCCTGGAGGAGACCACGCCCGGCTTCCTGCGCGGCTCCGGCAAGGGCTGGGTGACGGCGGAATACGGCATGCTGCCCCGCGCCACCCATGAGCGCATGCGCCGCGAGGCCGCGCAAGGCAAACAGTCCGGCCGCACGCAGGAGATCCAGCGGTTGATCGGGCGCAGCTTGCGCGCGGTGGTCGACATGGCGGCGCTGGGCGAGAAGCAGATCGTGATCGATTGCGACGTCATCCAGGCCGATGGCGGCACGCGCACCGCCTCCATCACCGGCGGCTATGTAGCGCTCGCCCAATGCGTCGCCTTCATGAAGAAGACCGGCATGGTGACCAAGCCCGTGCTGAAGGATCACGTCGCCGCCATCTCTTGCGGCATCTATCGCGGCAAGCCGGTGCTCGATCTCGACTACGCCGAAGATTCCAGCGCCGAGACGGATGCCAACTTCGTGCTCACGGGCGGCGGCGGTCTCGTCGAGATTCAGGGCACGGCTGAAGGCGCGCCGTTCTCCGATGAGGAGTTCGGCCAGTTGCTCAAGCTGGCGCGCAAGGGCGTCACCGAATTGGTGGAGCTGCAGAAAGCCGCCATCGGATGACGCGTCTCGTCATCGCCACGCACAATCCCGGCAAGCTGCGCGAGATGCGCGTGCTGCTGGAGCCGTATGGCTTTGACGCGGTCAGCGCGGGCGATCTCGGCCTGCCCGAGCCGGAAGAAACGGGTTTGACGTTTGCGGAGAACGCCGCGCTCAAGGCGCGCGCGGCGGCGGATGCGAGCGGCAGCCTGGCGCTGGCGGATGATTCCGGATTGGCGGTGACGGCGCTGGATGGCGCGCCCGGCATCTACTCCGCGCGCTGGGCGGGCGAGGCGAAGGACTTTGCCTTCGCCATGGCGCGCGTCGAACGCGAGCTGAAAGAGAAACGCGCCGCAGATCTCTCCGCCAAATTCGTCAGCGCGCTGGCGCTGGCGCATCCCCACGGTGAGATGGAAATCTTCGAGGGTGAAGCGCCCGGCCATCTCACCTTCCCGCCGCGCGGCGACAAGGGTTTCGGTTACGACCCCATCTTCGTGATGGAGGGCGAGACCAAAACCTTCGGCGAATTGGAAAACGCCTACAAGCACACCATCAGTCACCGCGCGCGCGCCTTCGCGAAGTTGCAGGCGCGGCTGGAATCGCTGCGGTGACGCCGCCTTTCGCGATCTACATCCATTGGCCGTTCTGCGCCGCGAAATGTCCCTATTGCGATTTCAATTCGCATGTCCGCTCCGAGATAGACGAGGCGGGTTGGGTGAGCGCGATCCTGCGCGAGCTGGAATGGACCGCGGCGCGGCAAGGCGAGGCGCGTCCGCTGGTGCAGTCGGTATTCTTCGGCGGCGGCACGCCATCTTTGATGCGCGGGGCGTCGGCGGGGGCAGTGCTGGAAAAGATCGCGTCGCTCTGGCCCACGGCCAACGATCTGGAAGTGACGCTCGAATCCAATCCCGCCAGCGCCGATGCCACGCGCTTCCGCGACTATCGCGCGGCAGGCGTGAACCGGTTGTCGCTCGGCTTGCAGGCGCTGAATGATGCCGATCTGAAATTTCTCGGCCGCTTGCACGATGTGGCCGAAGCCAAGCGCGCGCTCGGCATGGCGATGAGCACGTTCGATCGCGTCTCACTCGATCTCATCTATGCGCGACCCGAACAGACGGCGGAAGCCTGGCGCAGCGAATTGAAAGAAGCGCTTTCTTTCGGCACGGAGCATCTGTCGCTCTACCAGCTCACCATCGAACCGGCGACGCCGTTCGCGACGCTCGCGAAAACTGGTGCGCTCACCATCCCCGATGATGACCGCGCTGCTGGCCTCTACGAGATCACGCAGGAACTGACCGAAGCCGCCGGACGCCCCGCTTATGAAATCTCCAATCACGCCGCGCCCGGCGCGGAATGCCGCCACAATCTCATCTATTGGCGCTATGGCGATTACGCCGGCATCGGGCCTGGCGCGCATGGGCGGCTGACGCTCGCAAACGGCCGTATCGCGACAGCAGCCGAGAAGCTGCCGGAACGTTGGCGCGAAAGCGTCGCGCGCGATGGTCACGGCATTGTTGAGTCGAGCAGCATCGCAACAGACGATGCGGCGCATGAACATCTGCTGATGAATCTGCGCCTCGCGGAAGGGATCGATCTCGCCGACTACACCGCGCGCTGGGGCGTCTCGCTCGATCCCGCGCGTATCGCGGCGCTGGCGGAAGACGGGTTGCTCTGTCGCGACGGCGACCGCCTCATCGCCACGCCGCGCGGACGGCTGTTGCTCAACAGCCTGATCGCGGCGCTAGCCGCTTAATTACGAACCCTGATGCTGGAACGTCGACGGCGCTGGGCTCACGGTGGAGAAGCCCTCCGGGTCGACGGAGAGCACGGCGAGGCCGCGTTCGGATGTGCCGTCCGGATTGAAGCGGAAGATGCCGTTGACGCCCGCGAAGCCGTTGGGATCGGCCAGCGCCACCGGCGTGAAGCGGTGATAGGCCGGGCCCGACGACAGCAGTGCCGCCAGCGCGACGGCATCGTAGGCCAGCGTCGCAAGCTGCGGCGGGCTCTGGTTGAAGATCGCTTTGTATTTGCTGTCGAACGCCGCGTCAGCCGAGGGCGAGGGTGCCGCGAACCAGCCGCCGGCCAGCGCGCTCTCATGCGTGTTGGCGGGATCGTCCCACAATCCGGTGCCGAGCAGCTTGATGTGCTTGCCGTCGACGCCGGCTGCCGCAAGTTGCGGTCCAGCCGCGCGCAAGGGTGCGCCGCCTTCGGCCACCAGCAGCGCATCAGGATTGGTGGCGACGGCGGCCTTGGCGGGGGCCGTCATGCCGTCCGGTCCGGCCACGTAGTGTTCGACGGTCGTCACCTTGCCGCCCTTGGCCGCCACTTCCGCCTCGAAGGCTTCGGCAACGCGTTCGCCATAGACGGTTTTGGGCACCAGCGCTGCGAAACTGGTGCGGCCTTGCGCGGCGGCGAAATCCACCACGCGGCGCACTTCGTTCCCGGGCTGGAAGCTGAGCAGGTACACCCCATCGCCCGCCACGGTGCGGTCGGTGGAGAAGGAGATCACCGGCACGGCGCGGTCGCGTGCGATGGGTGCCACCGCGTTGACCGACGGCGCGAAGAGTGGGCCGATGATGATCTCCGCTCCCTGCGCCAGCAAGTTGCGCGCGCCCTGGGCGGCGGTCTCCGGCGAGCCGCCTTCGTCGGCGGTGAGCAGGATGATGTTCGTGTTGTGCGAATCGTAGAGCGCGAGCTCGGCGGCGCGCAGCATGCTCTGCGCCAGCGCGCGCGTGCCAGCGGAGCCGTTGGAGAAGGGCAGCAAGATGCCCACCCGCACCGGTGTACCCGATGCCGTGTTGGGCAGGCGCAGGAATTCCGGCTGGTCGGCGGTGAGCGGATGGGTGGAGGGCGTGATAGGTCCGGTCTCGATGGCCACGGGCGGTGGCGCGGGGGGCGCCACGATGGGCTTCTCCGTCACGCAGCCGGTCGCACTCGCAACCAGCGCGATGATGGCGCACACTCGCAACGATGAAGCGGTCGAAATTCTCATCACATGATCCTGGCTCTCAACAGGGCGAAATTAGGACGCCAGCGCGGGAATCGCAAAGCCCGATTGGCTCGGAACTTCTCGCGCCCGGGCTTTACCTGACGGCGACACCCATCGGCCACGCCAGGGACATCACCTTGCGGGCGCTGGAGGTGCTGAAGCATTGCGACCTCATCGCGGCGGAAGACACCCGTGTGACGTCCAAGCTGCTCGCCATCCACGGCATATCGAAGCCGCTCACCGCCTATAACGACCACAACGCGGCCCGCGAGCGGCCGAAGCTGCTGCGCCGGCTGTCGGAAAACGCCCGCATCGCGCTGGTCAGCGATGCGGGCACGCCGCTGGTCTCCGATCCCGGCTACAAATTGGTGCGAGAGGCCGTGGCGGCCGGTATCGCCGTCCATGCGATCCCGGGGCCGTCCGCGCCACTGGTGGCGCTCAACTTGGCGGGCCTGCCGACGGACCGCTTCCTCTTCGCGGGCTTCCTGCCGCCCAAATCCGGCGCGCGGCGCGGCGTGCTGGAGGAGCTGAAGGACGTGCGCGCCACGCTCATCTTCTTTGAGTCGCCGCATCGCCTCGGCGAGAGCTTGGCCGACATGGCGGCCGTGCTGGGTGCGCGCGAAGCGGCGGTGGCGCGTGAGCTCACCAAGCTGCATGAGGAATGCCGCCGGGGCGATCTGGCGACGCTGGCTGAAAGCTATCGCGACGCACTGCCCAAAGGCGAGATCACGGTGGTGATCGGCCCGCCGCTGGAGGTGGCGCCCGATATGGCGCGCGCCGATAGTTTGCTCGCGAAAGCGCTGGAATTCATGCCGGTGCGGGCGGCGAGCGATCTCGTCGCCGAAGCCACGGGAGTGCCGCGCCATGCGCTGTATGAACGCGCGCTCGAATGGAAGAAGTCTTCGTGACAGCAAAGCGCCAGGCGGCGGAGAAGCGCGGGCGGCGCGGCGAGACTTTGGCGCTGCTGTTGCTGTCGCTGAAGGGCTATCGCGTGTTGGGGCGGCGCGTGCGCACGCCGCTGGGTGAGATCGATCTGGTGGCGCGCGCGCCGTCGGGCGTCGTCTGCTTCGTGGAGGTCAAGGCGCGTGACCGAGTGGAGGATGCGGTCGGCTCGCTCAAATTCCGCCAGCGCGAGCGCATCGCCCGGGCCGCGGCGCTTTATCTTTCCGCCCGTCCGGGCCTTGCGCAAAAGGGCCTGCGCTTCGATATCGTGACGGTGGCGCCGTGGCCGCGCCATCTGAGAGACGTCTGGCGGCCCGGGCAGGGGTGAGGCACAGTCCGCGCATGGACGATCCTGCGGAATTCCTGCGGCAGCTCGGGCAATCGGGCGATGGTCCGCACGACATCGCCACGGCGGCTTTGATGCTGGCCGCGTTGGATCATGCCGGCCGGCCGCTCGCGCCCTATCGGGCGCATCTGGCCGACATCGCGGAGCACGCCAAGGACGAGTCCAGGCTCGTCCGGCATGTGGAGGATGGCGCGCGTGCGCTCTCCGCCCTGATGGTCGGGCGTTACGGCTATGACGGCGACCGGCTGAATTACGACGATCCCAAGAATGCCGATTTCATGGCGGTGATCGACCGAAAGCGCGGTCTGCCGGTGGCGCTGGGCATTCTCTATCTCCACGCGGCGCGCGCGGCGGGGTTCGAGGCGGTGGGGCTGAACACGCCGGGCCATTTCCTCATGCGCCTCAGCCTGCGCGGCGCGGAAGCCTTGATCGATCCGTTCAACGGCGGCGCCGCGCTCGACCGTGAGCGGCTGGGCGCGCCGCCCGCCATGGGCGCGCCCGCGCCGGAAGACCCGCGTCTCGCCGAAGCGGTCAGCGATATCGACGTGTTGCTGCGGCTGGAGAACAATCTGAAGCTGCGCGCGCTGCAGACGGGCGACCGCATGCGCGCGCTGGAGATCGCCAAGCGCATGGTGCTGATCGCGCCACGCCTGCCGGAATTGTGGATCGACCTCGCGCGGCTTAACGAGGCGACGGGTGCACTTGGCGGGGCGCAACGGGCTTACGAAGCCTGCCTCACGATTGCGAAAACCGGGCAGGGTTTGCACAACGAAGCGGCGCTGGCGCTGTCGGCGCTGAAGCGGCGGCTGAATTAGGAGAGTGAGATGAGTTTGAAAGTCGCCATCCAGATGGACCCGATCGACCGGATCGACATACGCGGCGATTCCACTTTCGCGCTGGCCGTCGAAGCGCAGGCGCGCGGACACGCGCTCTATTATTACGGCCCGCGCGAGCTCACCTTCCGCGACGGCGCAGTGACGGCGCGCATGCAGCCGCTGCAGGTGCGCGAGACGCTCGGCGATCATTTCACGCTAGGCGAGTCGGCGGTGCATGACCTGACGGAGATGGACGTGGTGCTGATGCGCCAGGACCCGCCTTTCGACATGTCCTACATCACCGCGACCCATATCCTCGAGCGTATCCATCCGAAAACGCTGGTGGTCAACGATCCCTTCCATGTGCGCAACGCGCCGGAGAAATTGTTCGTCACCGAGTTCAAGGACCTGATGCCGCCGACGCTCATCACGTCGGACCGCGCGGAGATCCGCCGCTTCCGCGAGGATCACAAGGACATCATCCTGAAGCCGCTTTACGGCAACGGCGGCGCGGGCGTCTTCCGCGTGAAGCCGGATGACGAGAATATCGGCGCGATGCTGGAGATGTTCACCGCCTTCTATCGCGAGCCCGTCATCGCGCAGCGCTACGTTCCCGAAGTGCGCAAGGGCGACAAGCGCATCATCCTGGTGGACGGCGAATTCGCCGGCGCGATCAACCGCGTGCCGGCGGCGGGCGAGTCGCGGTCAAACATGCATGTCGGCGGCCGGCCGGAAGCCACGACCCGGACCACACGCGAACAGGACATTTGCGCCGCGCTGGGACCGGAACTCAAGGCGCGCGGGCTGATCTTCACCGGCATCGACGTGATCGGCGACTACCTCACCGAGATCAACGTGACGTCTCCGACCGGCATCCAGGAAGTCAAACGCTTCGGCGGCGCCGACATCGCCGCGCTGATCTGGGACGTGATCGAGCGGAAGAAACAACCCTC
>DASXFU010000041.1:0-11447 GCA_036489435.1 Rhizomicrobium sp.
GGATCGCTATGGAATCGTAGCAAAAGGGACAGGAACGAAAAGCGATTTCCAGCTTCAGATTTTTCCACGGATTTCGGTGCCGAAGTCTGCTTTTGTACGCCGTTCGGCGCCGGATAGAACAAACGGCCGATTTCAAAAGCACCAGAAACCCTGGAAAAAATGGTGGGCGCGACAGGGATTGAACCTGTGACCCCTCCCGTGTGAAGGGAGTGCTCTCCCGCTGAGCTACGCGCCCCCGTCAGGGGAAAGGGGCTCTACCGCCAGCCCTTTCGGCGGTCAAGGAGTCCCGCCGCAAGGATTTCAGGGGTCGCGCAGGGGATCGAGCGTCAGGGCGTTGGGGCGCGACGATTCGAGGTGCGGAGCCTCGCACGCTGCAGCCGGGGGGTGGGCAAGCGCCGCCTGGGTGGCGCGGGCCTCGTCGAGCTGGCTCAGGATCATGATCTTCTGCCAGATCTTGCGGCCGAGATTGGAGGTCAGCTCCTCGATCTCGTTGACCGCGGCCGTCACCTCGCGGTCCTGGGTGCGCTCGGCATAGAGGGCGGCCAGCTTGGCGATCAGTGCCTGCATTTCGGCGCAATAATCGAGATAGCGGGCGAGTTCGAATTCGCTCATCGGCCGGGCCGGCGAGGAGGGCGTGGGCGGCGCGCCGCTCAGGATCACCGTCGGATCCTTGGTCAGCTGGTGCATGTCGACAACATGGGCCAGCGAGCGGAATTCGTAGAGATAGCGAAGCACGCGCCGCCGCTTCCAGCGCTTCTCCAGCGTGACGAGAAACACCAGAGCGCCAAAGGCAAGAATGAGGATGTTCAGGATGGCGTCGAGACCTTCGGCCCCTTCCACCGGATTGGCGCGGGCGACGATGCCGCTCCAGTCGATCAGCCGGCCGAGATAGATCTGCGCCGCGAGCCCCGCGAGCAGCACCGCGCCGGCGAGAAGGCGCAGGCCCAGATAGGGCCGGGCGAGGCGGCGGGCGCGGGCGGCGGTCACCCGGGCCGTGTCGGCCAGGCTGGCACAGACCTGGAGGAGGCCCGCATTGGGGAACCGTTCCTCGATCCGCGTCTGCAGGCGCGCGATGGTGAGGACCACCTTGTCGGCCTCGAGGGTGAGTGGCGGCCCGCGTCGCTTGGTCATGGCGTTCCCCTCCGATCCCGCAGCAACGTCGCCACCAATTGCGGCAGCTGCGTGAAATCGCCGGTCACCGCGTCTGCGCCCAGCATGTCGGCGGGCTCCGGCGTGTAACCGTAGGACAAAAGGATGACCGGCGCCTGGGCCGCCCGCGCCGTCGCCACATCGGTCACGCTGTCGCCGATCATCACCGCGCGGCCGCTGCCGCCCGTTTCGGCGACCACCGCATGGAACACGCGCGCGTCGGGCTTCACGTAGGAGAATCGCCCGGCACCATGAATGGCCGCGAAGAAGCGCGACAGGCCCAGCATGTCGAGCAGCGGCACCGCCAGTTCCTGCGGTTTGTTGGTGAGCACACCCATGGGCACGCCCTCTTGCGCCAACCGCGCAAGCGTCGCCTCCACCCCCGGAAAGGGTCGGCTCTCGTCGGCGAGATGGGCGCGGTAATGGGCGATATAGTCGTCCATCAGCGAATCGGCGCGGGCGCGATCGAGCGGCGCGCCGGTGCGCAGAAACGCCTCGGCCAGCATCGCGCGTGCGCCATGGCCGACGAGATGGCGCAGATCGCCCATGCCCATGGTGCTGCGTCCTTCGCGGTGGAGAACCGCATTGAGCGCACCCAGAAGGTCGGGCGCCGTATCGACGAGCGTGCCGTCAAGGTCGAAGATGAGCGCGTGATTCATGGCGGCTTGTTAGCACGCGAAAATGAATTTCGCGCAAAGCCGTGTCGCCAATACGCAACGAAGGGCAATATATGGTCGCAAATCGTCATTTTGCCCGTCCGGGCGTGAAGCGTATCCGGAACACGCGCTATGAGATTCGCCTGCGCTTGATCACGGCAACTACAACTCGCGAACATTTCTTCCTCCCCCGCGCAAAGCGTGGGGGAGGTGGATCGTCGCATGAGCGCGCGATGATCAGTGCTTTTTCAGCGGCCATGAAAGTCATGCGCTATCGCATTCCTCCCTCGCGCAAAGCGTGGGGGAGGTGGATCGTCGCGCAGCGACGAGACGGAGGGGGCCTCGCATGAGCGCGCGCGCGGGAATCGTTCTGGCGGCGGGGCAGGGCACGCGGATGCGGTCCGCGAAGCCCAAGGTCATGCATGAGGTCGCCGGCCGGCCCATCCTCGGTCATGTCATCGCGGCATTGCGCGTAGGCGGCGTGACGCAGATCGTGGTCGTCACCGCGGCGGATGCGGAAGAGGTGCGCGCCTATGCGGCGAAAGAGGGCGCACAATCCGTCATCCAGCAGCAGCAGCTCGGCACCGGCCACGCCGCCGCCGCTGCAGCGCCTCTGCTCGGCGCATTCGATGGTGCGGTCGTCACCACCTATGGCGACATGCCGCTGCTCTCCGGCGATGTGGTGCGAGCGTCGTTCGCTGCGCGCGAACGCACGGGCCTATCGCTCGCCGCGTTTCGTGCAAAAGATTCCGCCGCCTATGGTCGCGTGATCCTGGGCGAAGACGGGCTGCTCGACCGCATCGTCGAATTCAAGGATGCGAACGAGGCCGAGCGTGCGGTCGATCTTTGCAACGCCGGAATCTTTGCCGCCGAAGCACGCGCCTTTTTCCGCTGGGCGCAGGCGCTCGGCAATGCAAACGCGCAGGGCGAATATTACCTCACCGACGTGCCGGTGCTCGCGAAACGCGATGGCATCGGATGCGCCGTGAGTGTGGTGGAAGAAGCCGATGTGATCGGCGTGAACAGCAGGGCCGAGCTGGCGGCAGCGGAAGCCGCGATGCAGCAGCGTCTGCGTCAGGCCGCACTCGATCGCGGCGTCGGCCTGCGCGCGCCGGACAGCGTCCATTTTTCGTTCGACACGCAACTCGAACCCGATTGCCAGATCGAACCGTTCGTGGTGTTCGGTCCCGGCGTGGTGGTGAAGAGCGGCGCCGTCATCCGCTCGTTCTCGCATCTCGAAGGCGCGGAAGTGGGTCAGCGCGCCATCATCGGCCCGCAGGCGCGGCTGCGTCCGGGAACGACGATCGAGGACGATGTGCATATCGGCAATTTCGTCGAGGTGAAGAATTCGCTGATTGAAAAAGGCACGAAGGCGAACCATCTCGCCTATCTGGGCGACGCGTTCGTCGGCCGCGGCGCCAATATCGGCGCGGGCACCATCACCTGCAATTACGATGGTTTCGACAAGCACGTGACCGAGATCGGCGCAGGGGCGTTTATCGGTTCGGACACCGCGCTGGTGGCGCCGGTGCGGGTGGGCGAAGGCGCCTATGTCGGCGCGGGCAGCGTCGTCACCGAGGATGTGAGCGCGAATGCGCTCGCCGTGGTGCGCGCAAAACAGGTGGAAAAGCCCGGCTGGGCCGAAGCATTTCGCGCGAAGAAAAAAAAGCAGAAAGACGGGAGCAGATAGATGTGCGGCATCGTGGGTATCGCGGGCGGCGAAGATGCGGCCCCTGTCATTCTCGAAGCGCTCCGGCGACTCGAATATCGCGGCTATGATTCCGCCGGCATTGCCACGCTGGTCGACGGCCACATCGAACGCCGCCGCGCCGCGGGCAAGCTCTCCAATCTCGATGCCGTGCTGCGCAAGCATCCGCTGGCCGGCCGCACAGGCATCGGGCACACGCGCTGGGCCACGCATGGGGCGCCCACCGAAGCCAATGCGCATCCCCATGCCTCGGCACGCGTGGCGCTGGTCCATAACGGCATCATCGAAAACTTCCGCGAGTTGCGCGACGAATTGCGCGCCAGGGGCCATGTGTTCCAGTCGGAGACCGACACGGAAGTGGCGGTGCATCTTGTCACCGACTATCTCGAACAGGGTCTCGATGCCGCCACCGCCGCCATCCGTGCGGCCCAGCGGCTGACCGGCGCCTATGCGCTTGCGATGATCTTCCACGACGAGGAAGGTCTCGTCGTCGGCGCGCGCAAGGGCAGTCCGCTCGCCGTGGGTTATGGCAAACACGAATCCTATCTGGGCTCCGATGCGTTCGCGCTCGCCCCGTTCACCAATCGCGTCGCCTATCTCGAAGACGGCGATGTCGCCGTGTTGCGTGGCGCCGAGGTGCAGATTTTCGATGCCGAAGGCCGCCCGGCCAATCGCGAAATCACGCTGACCACGGGCTCCGCCGGCCTCGTCGACAAGGGCGGTTTCCGCCACTTCATGGCGAAGGAGATTTACGAGCAGCCGGAAGTGATCGCCCATACGCTTGCGCATTACCTCGATCCCGCCGGACCGAATGTGGCGTTGCGCGACGCACGTGTGATCGAGGCCCTGGCGCGCGCAGAACGGCTCATGATTTCGGCCTGCGGCACCGCGTTTTACGCGGGCCTCGTCGGCAAATACTGGTTCGAAAAGCTGGCGCGGCTCGCGGTCGAAGTCGATGTCGCCTCCGAACTGCGCTATCGCGAACCCGTCTATGCCGAGAACGGCGTGGCCCTCTTCATCTCGCAATCGGGAGAGACGGCCGACACGCTGGCGGCCCTGCGCCATGCGAAGGCTGCGGGCCAGACGACGCTCGCCATCGTCAACGTGCCGCAAAGCTCGATCGCGCGCGAAGCCGATCTGGTGCTGCCCATTTTCGCCGGTCCGGAAATCGGCGTCGCGTCGACCAAGGCGTTTACCTGCCAGCTTGCCGTGCTGGCATCGCTCGCCATCGCCGCGGGCCGTGGGCGTGGCCATCTGGGCGAGGCCGAGGAGCGGCGGCTTTGCGTCGGCCTCCTGGAAACACCGCGGCACATCGTCGAATTCCTGAAAGAGGAAAGTGCGGTCGAAGCGCTTGGCCAGGACATCGCCAAGGCGCGTGATGTGCTCTATCTCGGCCGCGGCCTGTCCTTTCCGCTGGCGATGGAAGGCGCGTTGAAGCTGAAGGAAATCTCCTACATCCATGCCGAAGGCTATGCTGCGGGCGAGATGAAGCACGGCCCCATTGCCCTGATCGATGCGAGCGTGCCCGTGATCGTGCTGGCGCCCACCGACGCGTTCTTCGAGAAGACCGTCTCCAACATGCAGGAAGTGATGGCGCGGGGCGGCAAGGTGGTGCTGATTTCCGATGCGGAGGGTCTCGCGAAAGTCGGCGACGGCGTGTGGGCGAAGATTGCGCTGCCGCGGGTCGATCCGCTGCTGACGCCGCTGATCTCTGCCATTCCGGTGCAGCTGCTCGCCTATCACACGGCCGTCTTCAAGGGCACCGACGTCGACCAGCCGCGCAACCTCGCGAAAAGCGTGACAGTGGAGTGAGAACCCCTCACCCACAGCCGCGAACCAGAACGGCGCGCGCGCTGGATGACCGAACAGCTCTGCAAGGCTCAACATTCTCCTCTCCCCTTGAGGGCGAGGGACGCAATGCCCGCACTCTCAACTGCTCAGCCACGGGTGAGGGGTAGGCCATGGACTCCGCCGCTCTCAAACGCGCCGCCGCCGAACGCGCTCTGAGTTATGTCGAAAACGGCATGAAGCTTGGCCTGGGCACGGGCACAACCGCCGAGTTTTTTCTGGAATTGCTCGCCGAGCGGATTCGCGACAGCGGCCTCCGGATCGTCGGCGCCCCCACTTCCCAACGCACGGAAGAAAAGGCGCGCGCACTCGGCATTCCGCTAGGCGATCTCGATGATCTCGCGCCGCTCGATCTCGACATCGATGGCGCCGACGAGGCCGACCGCGATCTCCATCTCATCAAGGGCGGCGGCGGCGCGCTGTTGCGCGAGAAGATCGTGGCGGCGTCGTCGCGGCGGATGATCGTGATCGTGGATGGCACCAAGCTCGTCGACAGGCTGGGACGGTTTTCCCTCCCCGTCGAAGTCAATCCGTTCGGCCATGTGACGACGGCGGCGCGCATCGCCCGGGTCGCTGCTGCGCTCGGCTATCGCGATCTGGCGGTGACGCTGCGCATGCAGAATGGCGCCGTGTTCGATACCGACAGCGGCAATCTCATCTACGATTGCGCGTTCGGGTCCATTGCCGATGCGAGCGCGCTCGCAATGGCCCTCGGTGACATTCCGGGCGTGGCGGAACATGGCCTGTTCATCGGGCTTGCGACCACGCTCATCGTTGCCCGCACCGATGGAATTGAAGTAGTGGAACGATCCTCCCGCTGAGGGAGTGTTGATCCGGAGTTTTCATCCATGTCCGCGAAATACGATTTCGATCTTTTCGTCATCGGCGGCGGCTCGGGGGGCGTGCGCGCCAGCCGGCTCGCGGCGCAGGCCGGGGCGCGGGTCGCAATCGCCGAGGAATACGGCTTCGGCGGCACCTGCGTGATCCGCGGCTGCATCCCCAAAAAGCTGTTCGTTTACGCCAGCCATTTCCGCGAGGATTTCGAAGACGCCGCGGGCTTCGGCTGGACGGTGCCGTCGGCACATTTCGACTGGAACGTACTCGTCGCCAACAAGAACAAGGAAATCGCGCGCCTCCAGGACATCTATTGCCAGAATGTCGGCAAAGCGGGCGTCGAGATCATCAACGAGCGTGCCGAGTTCGAAGACCCGCACACGCTGGTATTGAAAAAAAGTGGGCGACGCGTGACGGCGGAGCGCGTCCTTGTCGCGACGGGGGGACGTCCCTCGCGCGACATGGGCGGCGCACCCGGCGCCGAACACTGCATCACCTCGAACGAGGCTTTCTATCTTGAAAAATTTCCCCGCCGCATCGTGATCGCAGGCGGCGGATATATTGCGGTGGAGTTCGCGCATATTTTCCACGGGCTCGGCGCCGACGTGACCCTGGTCTATCGCGGGCCGAAAATTCTGCGCGGGTTCGATCACGACATGCGCGACGCCGTGACCGAATCGAGCGAGAAGCGCGGCATCCGCGTGGTGGTCAATCGTACCTTCAAGCGCGTGGATCGCCAGGGCGATGAACTGTTCGCAGTCTCCGATCACGACGAAATGGTGCAGGCCGACCAGGTGATGCTGGCGATCGGCCGCGTGCCCAATACGGACGACCTCGGTCTCGAAAAAGTCGGCGTCCGGCTCGGCCGACGCGGCCAGGTGCAGGTCGACGAATATTCGCGTACCAGCGTGCCGCATATCTTTGCGGTGGGCGATGTCACTGACAGGCTGGCGCTGACGCCGGTCGCGATTCACGAGGCGATGGCCTTCGTTGCCACCGTCTTCCAGGACAGGCCGACGCCCGTCGATCACCGGCTGGTGCCCACGGCGGTATTCAGCCAGCCCGAAATCGGTACGGTGGGGCTCACCGAAGCCGGCGCGCTCGAGGCGGGACATGCGATCGATGTCTATCTGTCGCGATTCCGCCCGCTGAAGAATACGATCTCGCATCGTCACGAACATGCCGTCTTCAAGATGATCGTCGACTCGAGGACCGACCGTCTGCTCGGCTGCCATCTCTTCGGACCGGATGCGGCCGAAATCGTGCAGATCGTGGCGGTGGCGATGAAGATGGGCGCGACCAAGGCGCAATTCGACTCGACGATCGCACTCCATCCGAGCCTCGCCGAAGAACTCGTGACGATGCGGACGAAGACCTATTCGAAAGAGCCGTGAGGGCGGCATGGCGGCAGCCAATGCCGTCGCTCACAGCAGCGACAGATATGGCTCCAGCGACGTTGCAGCGTTTTCGAGATCCTGGGTAGAGTTTTCTTCGTCCATATCCTGGGCATAGCGGCGCGCCGTCTGGAGCGCATCCTGCGCGAGTTTGAGGCGCTCGCTCCCGTAGTCGGCGTAGCCGATCTCGCCATTGTAGAGGCGCACGCGCAAATCATTGCCGGCGCTCCAGGCGTCGGTGATGTAGGAGCGCACCTTGACCATTTCGGCACGGGTCGCGCCGGGCGGGACAGCCATGTTGTTGAGCACGGCCAGCGCATCGCCCTGGCATTGCTGGATCGCTGCCGCCCAAAGGCGAATGGTGTGGCGCTCGGCATCGGTGGCTTTGCCGGTGTTCGTTTCGATGCCAAAGCGCACCGGCCCGTCGGGCGGCTCTTTCAGAAGCTCGGCGTCCTGACGGATCGGATCGAGAGAATGGTCCAGCACGCGGGCGCGGCAGGCGCTCATCACGGAAGTGGTTTTGTCGGAGAAGCTTCCCGCCGCCACATCGTAGCGGAGGTTTCCCACGGTGGTCCCGATCGTGTCGCAACCCGCAAGCGACAGTACGAGGGCAAGTCCCAGAAATCGCGTCATGAGCCCATGGTTAAGCAAGCTGCGGTCATTCTTCTAAAGCGGCATCGCCTGCCATGCCAGTCGGGCCATGCCGGGTGCCTTTGCGGTTGCGTATCACATCGTATCGGTAGGCTTTGCCCGATGGCCCAGGCATATTGCCCAGGCCCCGCCCGCCTGCTGGCAATGCAGCGGTGGCTCTCGTATATCGGGCCGCTGAATGAGGAGTGGATGTCGTGTCGCAGTCCTGGAGTCCGTCGAGCTGGCGCGGAAAGCCGATCCGCCAGGCCCCGGATTATCCGGACGCGGCCGCACTCGCGGCCGTCGAGACGCGCCTCAAGACCCACCCGCCGCTGGTTTTCGCCGGCGAAGCGCGCAGCCTGAAGGCCAGTCTTGCCCAGGTCGGCGCGGGCAAGGCCTTTCTGTTGCAGGGTGGCGATTGCGCCGAAAGCTTTGCCGAGTTTCATCCGGACAATATCCGCGACACGTTCCGCGTGCTGTTGCAGATGGCGGTGGTGCTGACCTTCGCGGCCGGGTTGCCGGTGGTGAAGGTGGGGCGCATTGCCGGGCAGTTCGCGAAGCCGCGCACGACTGACACAGAGACGCGCGACGGCGTCACGCTTCCCTCCTATCGTGGCGACAATATCAACGCGATGGAATTCGATGCCGCAAGCCGTACGCCGGATCCGGCGCGGCTCATGCAGGCCTATGCACAATCGGCGGCGACGCTCAATCTGCTGCGCGCCTTTGCGCAAGGCGGTTACGCCGATCTGCACAATGTCCATCGCTGGACGCTGGGCTTCATCGCGGGTTCGCCCGCCGGCGAACGCTATCGCGCCCTGGCGCAGCGCATCTCCGAGACGCTGGAATTCATGGAAGCGTGCGGCATCACGCCGGATTCCACGCCGCAATTGCGCGCGACGGATTTCTACACCAGCCACGAAGCGCTGCTGCTCGGCTACGAGCAGGCGTTCACGCGCATCGATTCAACGACCGGCGACTGGTATGCGACCTCCGGGCACATGCTGTGGATCGGCGACCGTACCCGCCAGCACGATCACGCGCACATCGAATACGCGCGCGGCGTGAAGAATCCGATCGGGCTCAAGTGTGGCCCCTCGCTCAAGGTGGACGAGCTGCTGCGCCTGATCGATATGCTCAATCCCGACAACGAAGCCGGCCGTCTGACGCTGATCGGCCGCTTCGGCGCCGAAAAGGTCGGCGACCATCTGCCGGCCATGGCACGCGCGATCAAGCGCGAGGGCAGGAGCGTCGTGTGGTCCTGCGACCCCATGCATGGCAACACCATCTCGTCGGCCACCGGCTACAAGACGCGGCCCTTCGATCTGATCCTCAAGGAGGTCCGAAGTTTCTTCGAGGTGCACCAGTCGGAAGGCACCTATGCCGGCGGCGTGCATCTGGAGATGACCGGACAGAATGTCACCGAATGTACCGGCGGCGCTCGCGCCATCACCGAGGCCGACCTCAACGACCGCTATCACACCGCTTGCGATCCGCGCCTTAACGCCGAGCAGGCGATCGATCTCGCTTTCCTTTTGGCCGAATTGCTCAAGAACGAGCGGTCCGGCCGCGCCAATCCGGTGCCGGCGGTGGCCGGGCTCTGATCGCCTGCCAGCCATGCCGCCGACCTGATTGCCGCGGGCAAGAGCAGGGGCTAAATCATCGCCATGAGCGCCCGCCCTTCCGACAGGCTCGCGATCGCGGTCGCGCAGCTCAACTCGACCGTCGGCGACGTTTCCGGCAACGCCGAAAAGGTGCGCGGCGCGCGCGCCGTTGCTGCCGAGCAGGGTGCAGACCTGGTCGTATTCCCCGAGCTGTTCATCGCCGGCTATCCGCCGGAGGACTTGGTGCTCAAGCCGGCCTTCCAGGCCGCTTGTCGCGCAGCCGTCGAGACGCTCGCGCGCGAAACCGCGTCCGGCGGCCCGGCGTTACTTGTCGGCGCGCCGTGGGTCGATGGCGGCAAGCTCTATAACGCCGTGGCGCTGCTCGATGGCGGCACGATTGCAGCGTTGCGCTACAAGGTGGATCTGCCGAATTACGGGGTGTTCGACGAAAAACGAGTTTTTGCCGCCGGTCCCATGCCCGGTCCGGTCAACTTCCGCGGCGTGCGCATCGGCTTGCCGATCTGCGAGGATATCTGGGGCGAGGAAATCGTCGAGTGCCTAGCCGAGACCGGCGCTGAAATTCTGGTGGTGCCGAACGGTTCGCCTTACTGGCGGCAAAAGGGCGACGTCCGGCTCAATATCGCCGTGGCGCGTGTGACCGAGCAGGGCTTGCCGGCAATTTATGTCAACCAGGTCGGCGCCCAGGACGAGCTGGTGTTCGACGGCGTTTCGTTCGGCTTGCATGCTGATTGTTCACTGGCGTTTCAGCTTGCGGCGTTTCAGGAAGTGATCGTCACGACCAATTGGCAAAGGCGTGGCGCGGCCTGGCGGTGCGAGGACGGGCCCAAGGTTCCTGCCGTCGATGCCGAGCGCGCCGATTATGCCGCCTGCGTGCTGGGCCTGCGCGACTACGTTAACAAGAATGGTTTTCCAGGTGTCGTGCTCGGTCTCTCGGGCGGGATCGATTCTGCTTTATGCGCGGCGATGGCGGTCGATGCGCTGGGCGCCGACCGCGTGCGCTGTGTGATGATGCCGTACAAGTTCACGGCGCAAGAATCGCTCGACGACGCAGCCGCCTGCGCCAAGGCGCTCGGCCTGCATTATCAGATTTTGCCGATCGCGCCGGCGGTCGAGGGACTTGAGAACGCATTGGCGCCGGCGCTCGCCAAATTGCCGCGTGACGTCACCGAGGAAAATTTGCAGGCGCGCGCACGCGGCACCATCCTGATGGCGATCTCCAACAAGTTCAACGTCATGGTGGTCACCACCGGCAACAAGTCGGAAATGTCGGTCGGCTATGCGACGCTCTATGGCGACATGAATGGCGGCTTCAATCCGATCAAGGATCTCTACAAAACGGAAGTGTTTCGTCTCTCGCGTCTGCGCAATGGCTGGAAGCCGGACGGCGCCATGGGGCCGGAGGGCGTTGTGATTCCGGAAAACATCATCACGCGGCCGCCCACCGCCGAGTTGCGCGAGAATCAGAAGGACGAAGATTCGCTGCCGCCCTATTCGGTGCTCGACCCGATCCTGGAGCGGCTGGTGGAACGCGAAGAGCCGATCTCGACCATTGTCGCTGCCGGTTTCGATCAGGCGACGGTGGTGCGTATCGAACGCATGCTCA
>DASXFU010000027.1:2500-177097 GCA_036489435.1 Rhizomicrobium sp.
GAAACAGCTCGGCCTCGATTTCGAGATGGTGACGGCCGGGGACGCCAGCGAGGCCGATCTCGCCGCGATCAACCTCAGCAAGCGCGCATCAAGCGACTTCCTGCTGCCCGAGAGCACCTTCCTGCATGCCGACGGCCGCGGCCTCATCGCGATGCACGAGCTGCGCGATTGGGACAGCAGCACCTGGCAAGCCATCGTCGAGCATTGGTACGGCGAGCGTTAAGCGATCATATCCGCGCGGCCAGCGAGAAGTTGGTGAAGCTGCCCGTGGCCGGCACGGCGACGGTGCCGTAGGTGACGAAGCTGGTGCGGCCATTGCCCGTCGACGTCTGGGCGCTGACCAGGATGAACATCTCAACCGCATCGCGCACCGTGGCGTTGGGCGTGTTGGCGAACAGGCCCCATTGATAGGGCAGCGTGAAATTGCAGGTGGCAGCCGTGGCGGTGACGCCGGTGGCGCTCACCTGCTGCGTCTCATCAATGGCGTCCACCTGCCCCGCTGCCGAAACACCGTCGGTTTGCAGTTGAAGCTGGCAAAGGATCGTCGAGCCAGACGGCAGCGGCGATCCGATGGCGATGTTGAGCGTCCCGGTAAATGTGCCCGTGAAGACATGCGAGGACGGCAGAGCGCCTTGCGGCGACGAGGCGATGAGCGGCTGGAACGTTCCGTTCGGCGCCAGGATGCCCACAATGCCACGGTTGCCCTGCTGCATCGGCGCCGTGACGGTGTGAAGGCCGCCGGCTGTCTGCGCGGATGCGGCGCTTGTCAGAGCCACGGCCAGGGCCAGCGTTGAAACAATCTTCATGCGATCCTCCTCGAAACAGAGCTCAATATTGATTGATTCTTATCACGATATTGTGGAGCCAAGAAAGTCTCGGATCGCGGCCAACACCGCCGCCCGGCCAGCGGATTTCGGCAAGCCCGCATCGCCATATTCGCCTTCCGCCACCGCGTCGCAGAGGCGTTCGAAGATGAGCAGCGCCGCCAATATCTCGCCATCGCCGGCCTTCGCCACGAAGGGGCGGACGGCCTCGATCTGCGCCTTGCGGGCGGTGCTGCGCGCGGCACGGACGCGGGCGTCCTCGGTGGCGAGATGGCGCAGCGAACGGCGGAAGCCTTTCCATTTCACATGGAACGCGATCATCGCATCCGCGACTTTCGCAAGATCGGGGCGGCGGACGCGCATCAATTCCCCAAGCGCCCCGGATTCGCTTTTCCACCAGCGCTCATAGACGGCGAGGAAGATGGCCGTCTTGTCCGCGAAGTGGCGATAGAAGGTCTGCGGCGCGTAGCCGGCGCGGCGCGCGATGCGGTTGCTGTCGGTGCCGCCGAAGCCATGGGCGTTGAACTCCCCCTCCGCCGCATCCAGCAGGGCCGCGAGCGTCGCGTCGGGATCGCGGGTGGTTTTGGCGCGGCGGGATTTCATGTGATGTCCAAATCACTTAGCCGGCCTCTTATAAGCCAGGCCCTGCCCTCGCCGCCAGGCTTTGCATGTTCCGCTCATATGTGATACGCATATCACAAATGAAACATGAGGACGTCATGACCACTGCGCAGATCATCCTGACCGGCGGCCGCGCCTTGCTGGCGCTGCTGTTCGTGCTGGCGGGCATCACCAAGATCATCGGCCCCAGGCCGGTGCTGGATCACATGCGCCAGGAGCACGTGCCTGTCGTGCTGCTGCCGCTTGTCATCGCGCTGGAGATCGGGGCTGGTGGCGCGCTCCTGGTGGGTTGGCACACAGAGATCGCAGCCGCGGTGCTCGCCGCCTTCTGCCTGGCCACGGCACTCGTCTTCCACCGCAATTTCGCCGAGCGCGCGGAGCGCACGCAGTTCTTCAAAGACATCGCACTGGCTGGCGGCCTTGCGATGCTGGCCGCCAGTCTCGCATCTTAAAGGCAAAGGGCCGGCACCTTTCGGCACCGGCCTCTCTGAGGATTTTGGCCTAAGGAACTCTTTACGCGTTACGGCGCGTAATAGGCGTTGCTCTCGACCGTAGCGCCGGGCATGTCCCAGAGCTGCTCGCGGCTCATGTCGGTGAACAGGATGTGGTCGTTCGGGTCGAAGCGGAAATCACCCGCCGGGACCCATACCGACACGCGGCGGTTCAGCGCGATCTCGATGCGGAACGGACGGCCGTCGATGCCGGTGTCGACATTGCGCACCTTGCCGACCCATTCGCCGTTCGGGCCTTCCACCGGCGCCGACGCCAATTGCTCAGCCGGCTGCGCGATCAAGTAGAGGCGCTGCAGATCCGGACCTTCGCCGTAGTGATAGGCGTAGACGCGGTGCGGATACTCCCACGCATATTGGCGCGTGTCGTACTGGCGCAGCTCATGATCGTAGCGCGCATGGTCGGCGTGATAGCGCGAACGGTCGTTCTGATATTGCTGCTGCTGGTTCTGGTACTGCTGCTGTTGCTGCTGATACTGCGTCTGCTGCGCATTGTACTGCGACTGCGCGGCGGAGCCCGACGGAGCATTGCTGTCGCCGTTCAACTGCGCGGGCGAAGCGGTCGTGCCGTCCTGCGCCTGGCTGTTGAGCTGCTGCGTCTGCTGGCGTTCCGCCGGCGTGGAATATTGCGGCGGGTTGTTGGCGTCCTGCGCCATGCTCGCTGACGCGAAACCCAAGGCCAGCGTCAAGCTCGCGGCGCTGCCCAGGACGAGCGTTCTGATAGTCATGTCCATCTCCTTGTTTGGCCGCCGAGCGACGCACGCGCGCCTTCTCGGTCGTATTCGGTTCGCATGTAGAACGCGGGCACCGATGCGCAGTTCCGGTTAATTTGCACGCATGACATGCTCAAATGATAAGTGGAGTGGCCAAATGACAAATGGCCCGGCGTAAACCGGGCCATCTGCTTGAAGAATCGTCTCCGCACGCGATGCGCAATTAATGCGGCGTCGACGGCGTGGATGGTGACGACGTGGTGGGCTTCGTCGCCGCATTGCTGTTCGGCATGGTCTGCGGCTGCCCCGGCGTACTGGTTTCGCTGGGCGACATGTTGGTATTGCTCATCGAGCCACCGCTCATGGAACTGGAGCTGCCCGCCATAGGCGTGGTGCCCGGATTGGCAGCCTGCTGCTCGTTGAGCTGCGCGGTGGTCTTGTCTTCCTGCTGGTCTTCCGAAGAAGACGCCGCAGCGGCGTGGTGATGATGATGCGTCTTGGCCATGGCCGGCGAAGCAACGGCGAGCGCCAGCACGGCCGCGCCGCCGAGCATCAGATTGCGAATGTTCATGTGTATCTCCCTGGATAGGCCGCGACGCGGCGATTGAAGAACGCCGCGTTCGCCAGCCCGGTTCCCGTTGTTGTTTCGGCCGGGTTATTTCGGATTCGTTCCCGGCGTGGGCGTCACCGGCGGGCATCCCGGCGGCTGGCCCGGCGCGATATTCTGCGTGCAGGACGGACCGGAATCCGCAGGCGCCGCGGTGCCCGGCGTTTTCGCCGTTTGCGGATTGGTGGGGCTGGACGGCGGCTGCGCGACCGACGGATTGGTGTGTGTAGTCGGCGGCTGCGCCGTAGCGGGCGCCATGGCTGCACCAGCGGTTGGCGCCGCTTGCGCGGCGAACGTCATCGCCGCGAGTGCTGCGGCTGCGAGGAATGCGGATTTCATGCGAGGCTCCCTGTGTTTAAGCCCCGCCCGACGTGACAAGAACGCGAGCGTTAACGCACGGTTCCGGTTCCGTCAGCTTGCGGCAATATATTGCCGCAGCGCGCTCGCCTCTTGCACCGTTTCCTCGATGCGCGTCTTGACGACGTCGCCGATGGAGATGATGCCGGCGAGGCGCTCATTCTCCACCACCGGGATATGCCGGAAGCGGCGATGGGTCATCAGTTCCATCAACTCCTCCACCGAATCCGATTCCGTGCAGGTCTCCACCGCATGCGTCATGTGCTGCGCCACGCTGTGCGCCAGCGCCGCCACGCTCGCTTCCGCCACCGCGCGCACCACGTCGCGTTCCGAGAGGATGCCCTTTACCGAGCCGTCCTGCTCGCGCACCACCAGCGCGCCGATGCGCTTGCGGGCCAACAGGCGCGCGGCCTCGGATAGCGTCGCGTCGCACCCAATGGTGACAACGTCGCGGCCCTTTTCGCGAAGAATGTGTCTGACTTGCATGCGACTTCTCCTTGCTCTGTCGCCACCCCCGCAAGTGCCAGAATGCTGCGCCTCCCCCCGTCCCCTGGCAAGATGCGGCAAGCGAACGTGACGCTTGCGTCAGAATGTGATTCGGCACCATTGAAGGCCTGCCGGGGCTCACCATTTGATGGGTGAAGCCTTTTTCGGCTTCCGGAGGGACTCATGGCGCATGTGAACAGACTGGTGCTGGGCTTGATCGTGCTCGGCGCACTCTTCCTTTTGTTCGGGTTGGACGGCACCTGGTACACGGTGGATCAGGGCGAGCGCGCGGTGCTGCTGCGCTGGGGACAGGCGGTGGGCATCGAAGGTCCCGGCCTGCATTTCAAAGTCCCGCTCGTCGAGGCTGTGGTGAAGATGAGCGTCCGCGAGCAGAAAGAGGAATTCAAGACGCAGGCCTATTCGCAGGACCAACAGCCGGCCACCGTGCAGGTCAGCGTCAACTACCGCCTGCCCGAAGGCAACGTGCTCGATGTCTATACGCGCTACGGCGTGGACTATCCCGGCATCCTGATCGAGACGCAGCTACCGCAGCGCCTGAAGGAAGTGTTCGGCACCTTCTCCGCGCAGAGCATGATCCAGGACCGCACCAAGCTCGGCCTCGAAGTGGAGAAATCGCTGGAGCACGCGCTGGACGGGCGCGGCATCCACATCGTCTCGGTGCAGGTTGAGGACGTGGCGTTCTCCGACGTCTATGAGACGGCGGTGGAGAACCGCATGAAATCCATCGTGCTGCAGTATCAGGCCGAAGCGGAAAAGCAGAAGCGGATCACCAATGCCGATGCCGCGGCTTACGAAGTAAAAGCCGCCGCCGACGCGCAAGCCCATGCGATCGAGGTGCAGGGCAACGCGCAGGCGACCGCGATCAAGGCGCGTGCGGATGCACTGAAGACCAACCCGGATCTCGTGATGCTGACCGCGGCGGAAAAGTGGGACGGCATTTTGCCAACGACGATGGTGCCGGGTGAGACGGTACCGTTCGTGCGGATACCGAAGTAGGCACATACTCGACCTCCCCCTTGCGGGGAGGTCGAAAACGCAAAGCGTTTTCGGGTGGGGGAGAACCGCATGCACAGTGTCCCCCACCCGTAAAATGCGAAGTGCATTTTATGACCTCCCCGCAGGGGGGAGGTGAAAGAACTACTCCAGCATCCGCTCCAGCGTCGCCAACTCATCCGCTTCCCGTGCCGGCTTGTCCCAGCGGATGCGGCTGATCCTCGGAAACCGCATCGCGACGCCGGATTTGTGGCGGGTGGAGCGCTGCAATCCTTCGAACGCCACTTCCAGCACCAGCCCGAAATCCGCGTTCGCCTTCACCGAACGCACCGGGCCGAAACGGTCGATGGTGTTGTCGCGGACGAATTTGTCGAGCTGTTTCAGCTCCTCATCCGTGAAACCGAAATAGGCCTTGCCGACCGGCGTGAGCGTCCGGTCGCCATTCGCATCCTCGCGCCAGACGCCGAAGGTGTAATCCGAATAGAAGCCGGAGCGCTTGCCGTGGCCGCGCTGGGCATACATCAAGACCGCGTCGATCAGATGCGGATCGCGCTTCCATTTGAACCACGGCCCTTTCGGGCGGCCGGCCTCATAAACCGAATCCCACCGCTTCAGCATCAGCCCTTCGGAGATCTGGGGATCGCCTTCCGGCGGCGCGCTGCGCAACGCCGCCAGCTCGCCCCAGCTTTCAAAGGGCTGCAGCGGCGAGAGATCGATGCGCGGAGACTTCTCGCGCGACACGAATACTTCCAGCCGTTCGCGGCGCTCGGCGAAAGTGAGCCCGCGCAAATCCTCTTCGCCATCGAGCAGGATGTCGTAAGCGCGGATGCCGGCGGGGAATTTGGCGAGCAGCGCAAGGTCGACCGTCTTGCGGTTCAGCCGCTGCTGCAAATCGCCGAAGGACGCGATCTGGCCATCGCGCATCACCAGCAATTCGCCATCGATGACGCCTTCCTGCGACAGCGCCTCCAGCACATCCGGGAAGCTCGCGCCGATATCGTCGCCGGTGCGGCTGAAGAGGCGGCGTGCCCCGCGCTCGTTCACCGCCTGGACGCGGATGCCGTCCCACTTCCACTCCGCCGCGTAGTCGGCCGGCGCGTAAGTGGCAAAATCCTTCGCCTCGTCGATCGCCTGCGCCAGCATCACGGGGCGGAAACGGCCCGGCGCATCGGCGGAGGGCTTGTCGCTGCGTTTCTCCAGCCAGGCGAAGAGGTCTTCATAAGGCGGCGTGAGGCCATGCCACACCTCCACGATCTCGCTGACCGCGACGCCGCCCATATCCGCGCAAGCCTGCTTGGCCAGCCGCGCCGACACGCCGACGCGCAATCCACCCGTGAGCAGTTTCAGCAACGCCCAGCGTCCATCCGCATCCAGCGCATCGAGCCAGCCTTCCAGCAGCTTCTGCACTTCGGCGCGCGTGGCGCCGCGCAGCCGCTCCACCACTTCCGACAGGTCCGGCTCGCGATTGGCGCCGGGCTTCGCGGGCCACACCAGCGCCACCGTCTCCGCCAAATCGCCGACGTGATCGTAGGACAGCGCGAACAATTCCGGGTCCATCCGCGCTTCGACGGCTTTGCGGATAAAGCCCGGTTTTGCTACATCAAACGACAGCGCGCCGGTCAAGGACGCCAGCGCCCAGCCGCGTTCCGGATCGGGCTGGTCGCGTAGGAAATCGCGCACCAGCACCAGTTTGCCATTGCGCCCCGGCGTGAAGGCCAACCTGTCGAGAAGATGGGCGAAGGCACGCATGGATCAGGCGCCGCGCTCGTCGAGCTGGCCCAGGATCATGATCTTCTGCCAGATCTTGCGGCCGAGATTGTTGGTGAGGCTTTCGACTTCGTTCACCGCGGCCAGGATTTCGGAATCCGTCGTGGCGCCGGCATAGAGCGCGGCGAGCTTGGCGATCAGCGACAGCATCTCGGCGCAATATTCCAGATAGCGCGTCAGCTCGAAGCGCGTCATGGCGCGTTTGGGCGAGGACGATGTCGGTGGGCCGGGGTTGAGGATCACCGTCGGGTCCTTGGTGAGCTGGTGCATGTCGATGACATGCGCGTAGGACCGCAGCTCGAACAGCGCGCGCTGCACCGCGCGGCGCTTCAACCGGTTCTCCAGCGTAAGGAAGAACCAGACGCCACCGGCCGTGAGGATCAGCAGGTTCACGAAAGCGTCGATGCCCTGCATGAAGTTGTAGACGTTCGGCCTGCCCTCCAGCGACTGCCAATCGAGCAGGCTCGCGATGTAAACCGCCATCGCCAGCACGACGATGACGATGATCGCGCTCATCGCCCACAGGGCGAAATAGGGCCGCGCCGTCTCGCGTGCCCGCTCCGTCGTGCGCTGTGCGACACCGGTGAGATCGCGGCAAACGCCCAGCAAATTGGAATCCGGGAAACGCTCTGCGATGCGCGCGGCGAGGCGCTGGAACGTGTCCTCGACCTTATCGGCACCGAGCTGGTTGGTCTGCATCAGCTTTCCTCGTCGTCATAACCGACCAGCGACAGCGCGCGCGCCTTCTGGCCGTTCAGCGTACACCAGCGCAGCAGCGCGTCTTCATTGCCATGGGTGATCCAGAGTTCGCCCGGCGCAATCTCGCGGATCGTATCGGTCAGCTCGTTCCAGTCCGCATGGTCGGAGATCACCAGCGGCAGTTCCACGCCGCGCTGCCGCGCCCGCGCCTTCACCCGCATCCAGCCGCTGGCGAACACCGGTAGCGGATCGGCGAAACGCCGCGTCCACTTGTCGCCGATGGCGGACGGCGGCGCGATGACGATGGCGCCTTCGAAATCTTTCTTCTTCTCCGTCGTCGCAGGCGAGAGCGGGCCCAGGTCGATGCCGAAGCGCGTGTAGAGCGCATTCAGGCTTTCCATTGCGCCATGGACATAGATCGTCTTGTCGTAACCCGCCTCGCGCAGCAGCAGGATGATGCGCTGCGCCTTGCCCAGCGAATAGGCGCCGACGAGATGCGTGCGCTCCGGGAATTGCGCGACCGACTTCAACAGGCTCGCGATCTCATCCGCATCCGGCGCGAAGCAATAGACCGGCAGGCCGAATGTCGCCTCGGACACGAACACGTCGCAGGGCACCGGCTCGAAGGCGGGGCATGTGGGATCGCGGCGGCGCTTGTAATCGCCGGAGACGACGAGCGTCATCCCCCTGGCGCGGATCACCGCCTGCGCCGAGCCCAATATGTGCCCCGCCGGAACGAAGGTGACATCCACGCCGTCGCGCGAATTGGTCTCGCCGTATTTCAGGGCCTCGGTCGCGCCCGCGAAATTCTCGCCATAACGCGCGGCCATGATGGCCAGCGTCTCCGGCGTCGCCAGCACCGTGCCATGGCCCGCACGGGCGTGATCCGCATGGCCATGGGTGACCACCGCCCGCGCCACGGGACGCGGCGGATCGACGTAGAAATCCCCCGGCGGGCAATAAAGCCCCTGCGGCGTGGGGCAAAGGACGGATTCCGGCTTGGGCATGGTGCTGAGATGATAACGCGGATTGCCGCAATCAAGCGCAGGTTTATAAGAGGCGCGCGCTATTCGAGGGATATGGACATGAGCGGAACGGTATTGGTCACGGGCGGATCGGGCTTCATCGGCGGCTGGTGCGTCATCGGCCTGCTGCAGCAGGGCTATACGGTGCGCACCACCATCCGGAACCTGGCCCGCGAGCCCGGCGTGCGCGCCAATCTCGCCAAGGTGGTGCCCGATCTCTCGCAGCTCTCCTTCTACGCCGCCGACCTCACCGCCGATGCAGGATGGGACGCGGCCACGCAAGGCTGCGATTATGTGCTGCACGTCGCCTCGCCGCTCGGCGTCGCCGAGCCCAAAGACCCCAACGTGCTCATCACGCCCGCGCGCGAAGGCGCCAAGCGCGCCATCAACGCCGCGATCAAGGCCGGCGTGAAGCGCGTGGTGATGACCTCCTCCGTCGCCGCCTGCCACAAATCGGAAGCCGCGGAATACGTCGCCGACGAAACCAACTGGACCGATCTCGCCGCGCGCAAGCACGACGCTTACACACAATCCAAGACGCTGGCCGAACGCGCCGCCTGGGAGCTGATCGCCACATCCGGCGGCACGACAACGCTCGCCACCGTCAATCCAGCGCTCGTCCTCGCGCCGGTGCTGAGCGGCGACTTCTCCGAATCCGTGCAGGTCGTGCAGCGGTTGTTGAACGGCAACGTGCCGGGCATCCCGCGGCTCGGCTTCAACCTGGTGGACGCGCGCGACGTGGCCGACCTGCACATCCGCGCCATGACGGCGCCGGAAGCCGCCGGGCAACGTTTCATCGCCGCCGGGCGTTTCGAGTGGATGGCGGATATTGCGGCCCTGTTGCGCGCGCGATTGGGCGCGGAAGCCGCGAAGGTCCCCACCCGCAAAGTGCCGGATTTCGTGATGAGACTGGTGGCGCTGTTCGACAAGGAATTGGGAGCGGTGACGCCGAGCCTGGGCAAGAAACACGACTACAGCTCCGCCAAGGCGCAATCGCTCCTCGGCTGGCGCCCGCGCGCGGCGGAAGACACCATCCTCGACACCGCCCGCAGCCTCATCGCCGAGAAGCTTGTGTGAGACGCGCCTGGCTCCTGCCTGCGCTTCTCGTGGTGACGGCCGCCGCCGCGCCGCCGCCGCACAAACCCGTGCCACCCACACCGCAGAAGCCGCAGCTCTCCATGTTCCAGCAGGAGCAGCGCATGACCTACGGCCAGATGATGCAGCGCTGGGATGGCTACCTCACCGAAGCCGCCAAACGCTTCGATGTGCCGCGTGAATGGATCCGTGCCGTGATGATCGCGGAGAGCGGCGGGCGCACCATGCTGGCGGAGAAACTGCCTATCACCTCCAATGAAGGCGCGATGGGGCTGATGCAGCTCATGCCGCAAACCTATGACGAGATGCGCCGGGAATATCATCTGGGCGCCGATCCCTACGATCCGCACGACAACATCATGGCGGGCGCGGCGCTTCTCAAATTCCTGCGCGCCAAATACGGCTATCCCGAGATGTTCGCTGCTTATAATGACGGCCCCGGCAATCTGGAGCAGCGCCTGAAGGCGGACAAACTGCTGCCGCTCGAAACGCGCGACTACGTGGCCAACATCACCGGCCGCCTTGAGGGGATCAAACCCGGTCACGGCAATCTCAAATTCACCCGGCCAGACGGCACGCCCGTCTGGGTCGACGGGGGCTCCGTGGTGACGGTGCGGGCGGCGTTCCCCGGCGAATACCCCGCAGGCGTTCAGGCCGTCCTCACCATCGGGCGCACCCATCAGGCCGTGATGGAGCCCATCGCGCTCGTCCGCAGCCAAGTCCGCGCCCGCGGCGGGGCGATTTGAAATCCGGCTGTTAGCCTTTTGAACCAAGGGCTTGAGGCCCGCCCACATATCGGGCAAAAGACCGCGCTTGGCGCTGGCCCATACTCTCTATATGCAGGCGCCCCACGGAGCTGTGGCCGAGAGGCTGAAGGCGGCGGTTTGCTAAACCGTTATACGATCAAAAGTCGTATCGAGGGTTCGAATCCCTCCGGCTCCGCCAAATCGTCAAAAAAAGACGATTAATCTCAATGCCTTGGCTTTCGGGGCGTGTCGAAGCACAAAAGCATAATAGCTGGCGGCGCCTCTTTCATACTCGATCTCTGCCGAGCGTTCGGGCGTGGCTAGGCAGGGCCGGTGACGATTACGTTCCACGAGAGCGGCTTCAGCGTACCCCGGATCGCGATGCCATCGGCTGATATCTGCTCGAGCTCAGCCGGCTTGACGGTATCCGGAGCGGCCTTTGTGTTTTCCGCTTTCAGGTCGGGATTGTGAAGCTCCGATGCATGGAGAATCTTGCGGTTGCCCGTACCGCGCAATTCGATCGAAATATCCATCTCGCGATTGGTGTCGCGGTTCAGCGCGAAGATCGTTGCCATGCCACTTTCCTCGTCGTGGACAACGCTGGTCAACAGACGATCCAGCTTGGGATGGGTCGCCGTGGCATAGCTTTCCACCTGGACATTCGTTCGCAACACGCGGCCGTGGCCAAAGCGCGACGCCAGCGCGAAGGGATGGAAGATGGTCTGCCGCCAGGCGGGGCCGCCTTCCTCCGTCACGATCGCGCCGATGACGTTGACGAGTTGCGCAAGGCAGGCCGCCTTCACCCGATCGGCATTGTTCATAAGGGTGATGAGCACACCGCCCACGATCAATGCATCCTCGAAATTGTAGACCTCCTCGATCAGCTTGGGCGCCTGGGGCCAGCCGGGCTTGCGAAGATCGAGCGGCGTGTGCGCCTTGTACCAAACGTTCCATTCGTCGAGCGACAGCATGATCCGCTTGGGCGAACGCCGCTTGGCGGCCACGGCGTCGGCGATCGCCGCGACTTCCTTGATGAAATAATCGAGATCCTCGATCACCGAGAAATAGCTTTGGATGTCGTTCGCGTCGTTGCGGAAATATTGGTGCAGCGAGATGTAGTCGACCTGGTCGAAGCAGCGCTCGAGCACGTCGTGCTCCCAGTGGCCAAAGGTCGGCATGGCGCGGTTGGACGAGCCGCAGGCCGTCAACTCGACGCCGGGATCAACCCAGCGCATCACCTTCGCGGTCTCCTGCGCAACGCGCCCATATTCCGGCGCCGTTTTCTGGCAGATTTGCCAAGGACCATCCATCTCATTGCCCAAGCACCAGAATTTGATGCCATGCGGCTCTGGAAAGCCGTGCGCGTGGCGGAGGTCGGAATAGTGGGTTCCGCCCGGATGGTTGCAATACTCGAGAAAATGGCGCGCCTCATCCGGTCCGCGCGTGCCGAGGTTGACCGCGAACATCGGCTCGACATCGGCCTTGCGGCACCAGGTGATAAACTCGTTGGTACCGAACTGGTTTGTCTCCGTGCTGCCCCATGCGAGGTCGAGACGCACGGGCCGCTTGTCCTTCGGGCCGACACCGTCTTCCCAATTGTAGCCGGAGAGGAAATTGCCGCCGGGATAGCGCACGATGGTGGCGCCGAGTTCTTTCGTCAGTTCAAGCACGTCCTGGCGGAATCCGTTCGCGTCGGCCGTGGGATGGCCGGGCTCGTAGATGCCGCCGTAGACGCAGCGCCCCATATGCTCAACGAAGGTGCCGAAGATGCGCCGGTCCAGCGGCGCGATTGCGAAATCCTTGTCGGCAATGATGCTGGCGGCTGACATGGGCGGCTCCGGTCAGAGAAGGTTGAACAGGATGTCGTTCACGCGGCGCTCCGCGTCGGCCAGCGCCGTGTCGATGGGCTTCTGCCCCGTGATGGCGGATTCCATCTCCTCGGAGATGATCTGTTGAACGAGGAACTGGCGCTGCACTCCGGCCGGCAGCGGTCGCGCAGTAGCGGCCAGCTTGGCGATTTCCGCGCGATGCGGCAGCGCCCGCCAGCGCGCGCTGTCGATTACCACCGTGTAAGCAGGCAGATGTCCGGTGCGCGACCAGTCGTAGTCGTGGTCCCTGATGAACCGCAGCAGCCGGAAGATCGCGCGTATCTTCTCCGGACTACGCTGCGCCGCCGGCACCACCCAGGAGTGGCCGTCGGCATAGCTCACATCACGCGCGTAGAGTTGCGGATAGGGCACGACGGCATAGCCGCCGGCGAGGGGCGAGCCGGGCTTCTTCGAGGCCTGCTCATAATCGCCGATCATCCAGGTACCGACGAGATAGACGCCCCCTTGCCCGTTCATAAAAGCAGCGGTCGCGGCTGTGTAGTCCTGGTTCTTTGTCGTCAAGTTCTCGTCATAGAGCTGTTTGAACAGCGCCAACACGCGGTGCGCCTCGGGAGTTTGCAACCGGATATGGCGCGGATAGGCGAAGAAACCGGAATCCTGTTGCATCAGATAGGTGAACAGGTTGCGCGCATAGGCCGAGGGCTCATTCACCATCGACTGGATCAGATAGGGCTTGCCGGTGGCCCGAGTGAACTGGCGCGCCTGGGCGAGAAGCTCCTCGGGGCTGTGCGGAAGGATAGGTTGGCCGTAGCGCACGAGGCCGGCCTTGCGGAACAGGTTCATGTTGACGTGCCAGAGCATCGCCCAATTGTCGAACGGCAGGGCGTAGACATGGCCGCCCCGCGTGACGCCCGCGCGCGCCGCCGGCGTGAACGACGCAGGATCGATGCCCTGTGCGCGCAGTCCTTCATCCAGGGGCTCGATCAGATGACGCTGGGCATAATCGGAAATCACCGATTGGTGCATGGTGACGAGATCGGGCGGATCGCTCGCGGCGAGCGCCGCCGACAACTGGTCGTAGCCCGGCCAATAGACCACGTTGACGTTGACGTGGATGTCGGGATTCTCGGCATTGAACTTATTCACGAGCGTGGTGATGATGCCGCATTCGCCTTGCGCGTCCGCCACATCCGTCGAACTGCCATATTCCGCCTCGCAGGCGCCGAAAAAGCGCTGCAGGGTGATTTCCACCGGCCCTTTTGGCTTGGGCGCGCAAGCGGACAGCGCGCAGAGCAGCGACAGCGCGAGGAAGCGTGCGAGCGTCCTCATGCCGCCGCCCGCACGCCGGCCACGATGTAGCGCTGGAAGATCACATAGACGATCAGGATGGGAACGCTCGCCAGCACCGCCTGCGCCATCAGGAAGCCAAGCCCGTTGGTCTGCGCGAAATTCATCTGCGAAGAGGCGACGCCCACCGTCAGCGTGTACATCCGCGCATTGGTGGCGGAGATCAGCGGCCACCAATAGTCGTTCCAGGTGGAGAGGAAAGTGAAGATGCCCAAGGTCGCCTGCGCCGGCAGCGACTGTGGGATGAGGATACGCCAGAACGTCTTGAAGCGCGACGCGCCGTCGAGCCAGGCCGCCTCTTCGAGGTCCTTCGGCATGGCGCGGAAATATTGCGTCATCAGGAACACGCCGAAGGGCGCGGCCAGTCCCGGCAGGATCAGCCCGGCATAGGAATTGTGCAGATGCAGCGCGCTGAACATCTGGTGCCGCGCGATGATCACCGACTGCTCGGGGATCGCCAGCCCGAACAGCACCAGGATAAAGACGATATCGCGCCCCGGAAAGCGCAGCCGCGCGAAGCCGTAACCGGCCAGCGACGACAGCACGAGTACGCCCGCCGTCACGCCCAGCGAAACGATGGTGCTGTTCAGCAGCCATCCGAACACGGCGGGGTGGCCCAGCGTGTCCGCGTAATTGGCCAGCGTATAAGGCGGCGCGAACGCCGTTTCGGTGCCGCGCATCAGTTCCGCGTTCGGCTTGAACGACAGCAGCAGCGTCCAGGCGAGCGGGGCCGCCATGATGAGCGCCGCGACGCCCAGCAGGGTCGCGGCGAGCAGGCGCGAAGGCCAGCGGCCGGCGATCATGACGACTGCTCCCGGCCGCGCGAAGCGAGGAACTGCGCCATCGCCGTGACGAGGATGATGGCGAACAGGATCTCCGACGCCGCCGCGGCATAGCCAATGTCCCAGCGCTGGAAGCCGATCTGATAGATGAAGAGCACGATGGGCAGCGAGGCGTTGTCCGGCCCGCCGAGCGTCAAAATCTGCGCCTGACCGAAGAGCTGGAACTGCAGGATCACCTCGATCACCACCACCACCAGTGCGGTGCGCTTGATCGCGGGCAAGGTGACGCGCAGCAGCGTGCGCCACCAGCCCGCATTGTCGAGCGCCGCGGCCTCGTAAAGGTCCTTCGGCACCTGCTGCAGCGCGGCCAGGAACAGCATCATCGGCAGGCCGATGCACCACCAGATCGTGGTGATCGCCACCGCCGGAAGCGTCAGTTTCGCGTCGCTGAGGAACGGCACCGGCGGCAGGCCGAGCCGCGCCAGGAAATCGGCGATGAGGCCACCGTCCGGAACCAGCACCATGCGCCAGATCAGCGTCACGATCGTGACCGAGAGAACCGAGGACGAGAAGAACAGCCCGCGCAGCACGGCGGACCAGCGCGAGGACGTGTTGAGCGCCAGCGCCAGCCCCAGCCCGATCAGCGTCAGCGCCGGCACGGTGAGGAGCACGAAATAGCAGGTGTTCCAGACCGCCGTGCGGAATACATCGTCATGCGCCAAGCGCGCGTAGTTCTCGAAGCCGATGAATTGCGAGCCGCCGAAGAGATCCGCCTTGTGCAGGCTGAGCCACAGGCCGGACAGAAGCGGATAGACAAGCAGCACAAGGAACACGGCGAGATAAGGCGCCACGAACGGCAATCCGCTCCACGCCTCGCGCGACGCGCGTACAGGCGCCAGCGGCCTCTCGTCTTCCACCGCGGGGATTTCGAGCGCTTCCATCTCAGCCCGCGCGCCGCAGCGCGCGGCCCTCGCCATCGAAGAGATGCGCCGCTGCCGGGTCGAACGCGACGCCAACGATCTCGCCCACGCCCGCCGCGAAGCCCGCATCCGCTTGCGCCACGACACGCCCGCCACCAGGCGGCGCCAGATAGATATAGGTGCGGTCGCCGAGGAATTCGGTGAACACGACTTTCGCATCGACGACGCCCTCGCCCGCCGGAACGAGCCGCACCGCTTCCGGCCGCAGGCCGAGTTGCAGCGGCCCGGCATCGGTCACGTTCGTGACGGGCACGGAGGTCTCGAACGCGGCTCCGTCCAATGCCACGCGCTGCAAGCCTTGCGAGGCTACCGGGCTAACGGCGAGGATGTTCATGGCCGGTGAGCCGACAAAGGTCGCGACGAACAACGAGGCGGGATTGCGATAGATCTCCGCGGGCGTTCCGATCTGCTCGATGCGGCGCTGGTTCATCACCACGATGCGGTCCGCCAGCGTCATCGCCTCGGTCTGGTCGTGCGTCACGAACAGCATGGCCGTCTTGATGCGGCGGTGAAGATTGGCGATCTCCTGGCGCGTGCGCGCGCGCAACGCCGCGTCCAGGTTCGACAGCGGCTCGTCGAACATGAAGAGTTTGGGCTCTTTCACGATGGCGCGGCCGATGGCGGCGCGCTGGCGCTGTCCGCCGGAGAGCTGCGCCGGCCTGCGGTCGAGCAGCGGCTCCATCTCCAGCATGTGGGCGGCATCATTGATGCGCCGCGCGATCTCCTCCCGCGCGATGCCGATGTTGCGCAACCCGAACGCCATGTTCTCCCGCACGCTCATATGCGGATAGAGCGCGTAGCTCTGGAACACCATGGCGACGCCGCGCCGGCCGGGCGGCAGAGTGTCGATCCTTTTGCCGGCGATCTCGATGGCGCCGGAATCGATGGCCTCCAGCCCCGCCACCGCGCGCAGCAGCGTGGACTTGCCGCAGCCCGATGGACCCAGCACGACCACGAATTCGCCGGCGCCGATCTCGAGCGAGACATCGTCCAGAACCAGCGTGTCGCCGAAGCGCTTGCTGACGCGTTTGAGCGCAAGACCGCCCACGCCGCTCTCCCTGCTTGTTATGGTCCCCGCTCTTTAGTGATTGTGGCGGGGAATCCCCTTCGTCTTGGCGATACGCTGATATTTGACCGCCGGTTCCAGCACGGCGCCGGTTTCCATCTGGCCCACCATGCCGCGCTGGATCTCCTGCCAGGGCGTTTGGCTGTCGGGATATTTGTAGCCTCCCGCGGCGTCGAGTGCATGCCGGCGCTCCGCGATCTCGGCATCGGACAGGAGCACATTGACGGTGCATTTGCGCAAATCCACCCGCACGCGATCGCCGGTCTTCAGCACGGCCAACCCTCCGCCGACCGCCGCTTCCGGCGACGCATTCAGGATCGACGGCGAACCGGAGGTGCCGGACTGGCGGCCGTCGCCGATGCAAGGCAGCACATGCACGCCCTGCGCGATGAGCTGCACCGGCGCGCGCATGTTCACCACCTCGGCACCGCCGGGATAGCCGATGGGTCCGGTGCCGCGCATGAAGAGGACGCAGCGTGAATCGATGTCGAGCGCCGGATCGTCGATCCGCGCGTGGTAATCCTCCGGCCCGTCGAAGACGATGGCGCGGCCCTCGAAAGCGTCCGGATCGGCGGGATTGGAAAGATAGCGGTCGCGGAATTCGCTGGCGATCACGCTCGTCTTCATGATGGCGGACTCGAAAAGATTGCCGCGCAGAACGAGGAAGCCGGCCTTTTGCTCCAGCGGCCGCTCGAACGGGCGGATCACCGCCTCGTCATGGATGGGCGCGCCGATGCAATTCTCGCCGAGGCTGCGGCCATTGGCCGTCAACGCATCTTCCGCGATAAATCCCTGCTTCATCAGCTGGTTCACAACTGCCGGCACACCGCCCGCGCGATAGAAATCCTCACCCAGATATTCGCCCGCCGGCTGAAGGTTCACCAGCAGCGGAATGTCGTAGCCATGGGTCTGCCAATCGTCGATGGACAGCTCCACGCCGATATGGCGCGCCAGCGCGATCAGATGCAGCGGCGCATTGGTCGAGCCGCCCAGCGCGGAGTTGACGCGGATCGCGTTGAGGAAGGCATCGCGTGTGAGGATATCGGATGGTTTGCGATCGGCATGGATCATCTCGACGATGCGCCGTCCGGTCTCGTAAGCGCATTCCTGGCGATCGCGATGCGGCGCCGGGATCGCGGCCGAGCCCGGCAGCGACATGCCCAGCGCCTCGGCGAGGCTGTTCATGGTCGACGCGGTGCCCATGGTGTTGCAATAGCCCGTCGACGGCGCGGCGGAAGCCACGAGCTTGATGAACTGCGTGCGGTCGATCTCGCCGGCGGCCAGGCGCTCGCGCGCGCGCCACACCACCGTGCCGGAACCGATGCGCTTACCCTCCGCCCAGGCGCTGATCATCGGGCCGACGGAGAGCGCGATGGCGGGGATATCGACGGTCGCCGCCGCCATCAGGCAGGCGGGCGTGGTCTTGTCGCAGCCCGTGGTCAGCACCACGCCGTCGAGCGGATAGCCATAGAGCACCTCGACGAGGCCGAGATAGGAGAGATTGCGATCCAGCCCCGCGGTGGGGCGCTTGCCCGTTTCTTGGATCGGATGCACGGGAAATTCGATGGGAACGCCACCGGCATCGCGGATACCGTCACGCACGCGTTCGGCGAGGACGAGATGGTGCCGGTTGCAGGGCGAAAGGTCGGAGCCCGTCTGCGCGATTCCGACGATGGGCCGGCCCGACTGAAGCTCCTCGAGCGAAAGCCCGAAATTCATGTAGCGCTCCAGATAGAGCGCCGTCATGTCGGTGTTGTCCTTGTCGTCGAACCAGGCGCGTGAGCGCAGGCGGCGCGGTGAAGACGTCATATCGAATGTCCAATCGATCCGGCTGCGCACAGCGGCGGAAGCAGATGCGACGTCCGCCGCAACGATTGAAGGATAGATACGACGATTCCCACACTTACGCCCAATAATTGGCGGGCGCCCTGCCCAGCCAGTCCGCCCGATTTACTCAGACAAATTGCCATGCGATGCCGGGCTTGGCAAGCCGGGAATGCCGCCGGATCGCCGCATCGCTCTCTGGCCGATCCTTCAATTGTCTGATTTAATAACGGGATCGAATTCGAGGCGGAGCGGGACATGGAAACACGCAAAAGCCGGGCTCTCGCCGCCGTCCTGGCGGCATGTCTGATGGTTCCCGCAACCGCGGCGCATTCGCGCGAAGCCGTCGTAAAGTCCCCCTTCGGACATGCCGGAGACCAGGCCGTGGATATCTATACGCTGACCAATGCCCACGGCATCGAAGCGCGGATCATGACCTATGGCGCGACGCTGGTCTCGCTCAAGACGCCGGACCGTGGCGGCCATCTCGCCAATATCCTGCTCGGCTTCGACACGCTCGATCCCTATCTCGCCGGCGTGCCCTATTTCGGCGCGACGGTCGGCCGCTACGCCAATCGCATCGCCGGCGGCAAGTTCACGCTGGACGGCAAGACCTACCAGCTTCCGAAAAACGACGGTCCCAACAGCTTGCACGGGGGAACGAAAGGTTTCGACAAGCGCGTGTGGACAGCGCAAGTGCTGAGCGGAACGGCGCTGCGGCTCACTTATGTGAGCGCCGACGGCGAAGAAGGCTATCCCGGCAAACTGACGGTGCATGCGACCTATCGTTTGCGGGACGACGACACGCTGGAGATCGCGTTCGACGCGACGACAACGGCGGCGACGCCCATCAACCTCGCCAATCACGCCTATTTCAACCTGACGGGCGATCCCTCTCGTCCGGTCCTGGATCATGTCCTCACCATCGACGCGGACGGCATGACACCGGTGGACGCGACGCTGATCCCGACCGGTGAACTGCGCACCGTGGCGGGCACACCATTCGATTTCCGCACGCCGCATGCCATCGGCGAGCGCATCGCCGCGAAGGACGAACAGCTCGATCGCGGCCATGGCTACGATCACAATTGGGTGCTCGACAAGCCGCATCCCGGCGCGATGACGCGCGCCGCTGTCCTGAGCGATCCTTCGAGCGGCCGGGAATTGGAAATCCGCACCACGCAGCCGGGCTTGCAGTTCTATTCCGGCAATTTCCTCGACGGAAAGCCGGCTGGCGGCGGCACCGTGTTCGCGCATCGCACGGGATTGTGCCTGGAGACCCAGCACTTCCCGGATTCACCGAACCATCCGTCTTTCCCGTCCACGATCCTGCGCCTTGGGCAGACTTATTCCGAGACGACCGTGTTGGCGTTCCGCGCCGTCAAGTGAGCCGGTAGAGACCGGCGCCGTGGGGCGCTATCAGCGGCGCGAGGACATCGCGCACGGCACTGTCGCTGCCTTGCCACAGATCACGCACCCGCACCGTTCCGGACAAGCCCAGACGCGAGAGTGCCACGGGAACCGCTGCCGCCGCGGCGCGCCGGTTGAAGACGGCGAGATAGACGCCGCCCTCCGGCGCATCGGCGCGCCAGGCGGCGAAGTCTTCCGCATCGAACAGCTCGGCATTGCCCGAACTGTGCTGGTTGACGGCCAGAACCGCATCGTTCGTCAGCAGCGACGCGGTGACATCACCGAGCTTGCGCAGGTCGCCGCCCATGATCAGCGGCGAGCGGGCGATGCACCATAGGGTCATCAGCGTGCGCTGCTCGTCCGGTGTCAGGCGCGTCTGGCGCTTGCCCATTTCCAGCGTGCCGAGCGGGAGCATGTCGGCATCGGGCCAGGCGCCGGACCGGCGGTAGCGTGCCCAATTGCGCAGCCGCGCGAACTGCTCGACGAGCAGCGGCCAAGTGTCCCAGAAATCGTCGCTGATGCGCCACATATTGGCGTTTTGCGCGACATCACCCGCGGCGGCGAGCGGCGTCTCGCCGGGCGAGAGCGACAGAATCATCGGCCGCCCGCATGTGTCGATGGCGCGGCGCAGCGCATGGATTTCCGGCACGTTGCGCAGATAGGGCCGGCTCATGTCGTCGGCCTTGAGGAAGTCCACGCCCCAGGACGCATAAAGCCGCGCGACGGAGTCATAATAGGCCTGCGCGCCCGGCTTCGTCATGTCGATGCCGTACATGTCCGTGTTCCAGGGGCAGACATTGACGCGGTCGGCGATATCGCCCGCGCGACAGGATGTTCCGAGGATCGGCAGGTTGCGGTCCGCAGCCTGGCGCGGCACGCCGCGCATCATGTGGATGCCGAATTTCAGGCCGAGCGAATGGATGTGATCCGCCAGCGGCTTGAAGCCCGCGCCGTTCGCGGCTGAGGGGAAGCGGTTGGGTGCCGGCATCAGCCTGCCCCAGTCGTCCATCGCGAGTTCGGCGCCCTTGCGATAGTCATAGCCGTTGGCACCGGGCTCGTACCATTGGATGTCGATGGTGAAGATGTCGTAGCCGTGCGGCAACAGCCGCGCAGCCATGATCGCCGCATTGGCGCGCGCTTCGTCCTCGCGGATGGTGGGCCCGAAACTGTCCCACGAATTCCAGCCCATCGGCGGCGTCGGCGCCAGCGCATGGAAATCCGTCGCAGCTCCGGCACCTCGCAGCGCCAGCGGACTCGCGGCGAGCCCGGCCAGCACGGCGCGGCGGGACGCGCGCAACGGCATCATTCCAGCGTCAGCACGATCACCGATTTGGCCGGCAAGGTCAGCGACAACGTGCTGCCGGAAACCGTGGCGCCGGTGAACGGCACCGGATGGATCGCGTTCGGACTCTCGAATGTGTTGCGCGCATCCATCGTGGCGGCTGTCAGGACATCGCCATCGGCATGCCGGGCATTCATGCCCGTGATGGCGGCCGAGATCGATGCGGCATTGTTGGGATCGAGATTGACCAGCGCGACGACGATCTTTCCATCGGCCATGCGCGCGGCTGTCATGCTGACGGATGGTACCGAGACGGAACCGAGGCGGTAATCCGGCGCCTGCAAATCGACGGGCAGCGACGTCGCATCCTGGAACGGCCGGAACATCCGGAAGACGTAATAGGTCGGCGTCAGAACCATTTGCGGACCCTTGGTCAGGATCATGGCCTGCAGCACGTTCACCATCTGCGCGATGTTCGCCATGCGCACGCGGTCGGCATGGCGTTGGAAGATGTTGAAATTGAGCGCGGCCACGACCGCGTCGCGCAGCGTGTTCTGCTGGTAGAGGAAACCCGGCTCCCGGCCAGGCTCCGGATCGTACCAGGTGCCCCATTCGTCGACGTCGAAGGCGATCTTCTTCGCGGGATCGTATTTGTCCATCACCGCGCTGTTCTGCGCGATGAAAGTCTCCATGCGCAGCGTATGCGCCAGGGTGGAGATCCACTGATCCTCGCCGAAGCCGGTGGCCGGGCCCTTCGCCTCCCAGCGATCGCCGGGTATCGTGTAGTAATGGAAGGTGACCGCATTCATGTCGCGATGCACCTTGGAGGTCAGCGTTTCGCTCCACGACGTGTCGTTGTCGTTGCCGCCGCTGGCCACGATTAGCGGGCGCGCGCCGCGTGGGGCTTTCAGGAAGTTCGCATATCGCTTGAAAAGGTCGGCGTAATAATCCGGCGTCATGTCGCCGCCGCAGCCCCAGGCCTCGTTGCCCACCGCGAAATAGGCGATCTTCCACGGTGCGGGATGGCCGTTCCTCGCCCGCTCCGCCGTGAGCGCGGTGGGCTTGTCCGACGTCATATATTGCAGCCACTCGGCCATCTCGCGTGGGCTGCCGGTGCCGAGATTGGCGTTGATATAGGCGTCCGCCCCGATCAGTTCGGCGAAATCCAGGAATTCATGCGTGCCGAACGCGTTTGTCTCCGGCACGCCACCCCAATTGGTGTTGAGCGTCACCGGCCGCTTGGCGCGCGGACCGATGCCGTCGCGCCAGTGATACTCGTCGGCGAAACAGCCGCCGGGCCAGCGCACCACCGGCACATGCAGATCGCGTAGCGCAGCCACCACGTCGTTGCGGAAGCCGCGCGTATTGGGGATGGGCGAATGCTCGCCCACCCAAATGCCTTCCTGGATGCCGCGCCCCAGATGTTCGGCGAATTGCCCATAGATGTGCCGGTCGATCTTCGCGCCCGGCTGGTCGGCATGGATCGTCGCCGTGACCGCGATCTGCGCCTGGGACGGTTGCGCACCGATCAGCGCCAGTGCTGCTGCGGCGGCGAGACCGCGCGAAACCAGGCCCATCAGGCTCTCCCGATCAAACGTTGCAATCAAACAAAGGCGACAGGCCAATTGTCGTCCGTCCAGCCCAGGGGCGCCACGCGCAACGTGGGCCGCCCGTCGTGGCGCGCGTCATAGGCGTGGTAGACGATGTAGTCCTTGATCCCGTCGCGCACGATCGCGCAGTGGCCCGGCCCGCGCCAGCGCGGTTCGCCCGCACCTGCCGCCAGCACCAGCGAGCCGCCGCCTTCCATCATCGATTTGCCATCCTTGTCGAGATAGGGACCGAGAATGTTGGGCGCGCGGCCGACCACCGTGTAGTAGCTGCTGTTCGCGCCGCGGCAGCAGAAATCGTAGGAGCAGAAGAGGTAATAATTTCCGGCGCGGCTGATGATGTAGACGCCCTCGACGGCGTCGGGCGCTTCCGGGCGCTGGACGATGGCGTGACGCTCGGCGCCCGCAAGCGGCTTTCCCGTCCTGGGATCGAGCTGCAGGATCTTCAACCCGCTCCAGAAGCTCCCGAAAGCGAGCCAGTGCTTGCCCTCGCGGTCGATCACGTGCTGCGGATCGAGCGCGTTGTAGTCGTCGCTGGTCTGGGACTCGAGCACGAGGCCCTGGTCCTTCCAGCCGAATTTCGGATCGGCGGGATCGAGTGTGGCGTTGGTGGCGAGGCCGATGACGGAATGGTTCGAGCCGAAGGTCGAGCAGGCGTAATAGAGCAGATACTGCCCGCCCACGAAGGAGATGTCAGGCGCCCAGCAGGCTTCGGTGCCGGGGATTTCCGTCTTCGCCCAATCCGGCAGCGCCGCCAGCGCGTGACCCCCACGTTCCCACTGCACCAGGTCTTTCGAGCGATACCACGGGATCTGCGCCGGCGCGTCACCACGCGGCGTGGTGCAGAAGACGTAGAACGTATCGCCCGCCTTGATGATGCAGGGATCGTGGATGGGATAAATATCGCCGCTGAGCTTCGGGTTGAGCGGCTCCAGCGTCTGGGCATCCGCCGAAAGAAAGGGAAGCGCGGCGGCCGCGCCCAGCGATCCCAGCATCACGCGCCTGCGGGAAAATACGTTCTGGATTGCGTCGAGGCTGTTCATCTGCGTGTCCCCAGATAACCTTGAAAAGCAGGCCCGGCCTGAACGGGGAGTACAGACCGGGCCCGAGGCTTCACAAGGGGATTACATGCGATAGCGGACACCCAGGATGACCGTGCGGTCGAAGCGACGCGTATCGCGCGGATCGACGGTCGGATTGCCGAAGTAGTCCTGATAGTAGCTGTTCAGCAGATTGGTCGCATCCAGCGTGACCGTGAACTGATCGTTCAAGCGGTAACCCGCCGAGAAGTCGAGCCAGGGCTGCGCCTTCGCGAAGATGGTCTGCGGCTGCGCGCCGCCGCCAGGCGCCGGACCGACGTCGAAGCCGGACCGCCAGTTATAGGCCACGCGCAGCGACACAGGGCCTTTCTCATAGATACCGATGAGGTTGTAGGACCACTTCGAGATGTTCGCGAAAGCGCCCTGGACATAAGTCGCGTTCGCCTGCGCGCCCAGTCCGCTCCAGATTCCCGGCAGGAAGTCGAAGAACTGGGTATAGCCGACCTCCGCGCCGTCGATATGTCCGGGCGGCGCGTTCGCCAGTGTGGTGATCTGATACTGGATGCCGTTGATCGTTTCTGCGTTCACTGCCGGCACGATGTAGCCGTCGACATTACGATAGAAGACCGCCGCCGTCAGCGCGTTCTGCCCACCGAAATAATATTCAAGCGAGAGATCGACGTTGTCGGATTTCTCAGGATTGAGGTTGGGATTGCCGGCGGAGCCAGAACCCAGGAGCGTTGCGGTCGAATCCGTCAGCGTCAGCCCGGGGTTGAGCTGGGAGAACTGCGGATGGGTGACCGTACGGCTTGCGGCAAGGCGCAAGAACAGATCGTCGTCCAGCGTCATGCGCGCGTTCAGGCTTGGCAGCCAGTCGAAGCTGTCGTTGTTGCTTTCGGTCGGCGTAAGTGTCGTCGTCGTCACGCCCAAGCCGTTGGTCGTGGTGACCAGCGTGTTGCCGCGCGTGTCGGAGTCGGTCTGGATGAGGCGTACGCCGATGTTGCCGTCGACCGGAAGCCCGCCGATGCCGAACCCGAAATTGCCCTTCACATAACCGGCATAGCTTTGCTCGCGGTCCAGGAACGTTTGTGTCGGGTCGTTGGCCGGCGTCGTCGTCGGCTGGCCGAAGAACGTCCGCAGCTCGGCCGCGTGAGAGAGCAGCCACGCCGGATCCGCATCGCCCCATTTTGTAAGGCCGAACATGCCGCCGAAGATACTTCCGCTCGTGACATGGAACGATCCCGGCAAGGACGAGAGCGCGGTGAAACATCCCGGCCCCGTGGGATCGTTGCCGCGGCAATCGAGACCGCCACCATTGGCCTGACGGTTGCCGGCATAGCGATCGACATAGCGCAGGCCCGCATCGAACGACTTAAAGAAGTCGTCGCTGCCGAAGTCGTAGACCAGGTCCGCGCGGCCGTCGATCTCGTTACCCGTAGATACGACGTGCTGATCGTAGAATTGGCGGATGTGGTAGTTCGACGGATCGCTCAAATCGATGCCCGTCACGTTCATGTAGGGCGTGCCGCTGCCGTGATAGTTCATGTCAGCCGTGTAGGTCGGGGGGTAGTATTCCGTATCGAGGATGATACCGGTCTGGGAGAACCGGCTGTCGGTATAGTCGGCCTCGGCGGAGAGCGTCATGTGATCGCCGGTCCATGTGCCGCCCGTTGCCAGCTGATAGGTGTCCGTCTTGGGGACGAAGGCTTGGTCGCTCGTGAGATCGTACCCGCCCGCTGTCACGGTTTTGACCTCGTCGGTGCCCGGGAACACGGTGGCCGTGGCGGGATTGGCGCCAAGCCAAGGCAGGCCCACGAAGAAGTCGACGTTGTTGGGATTGCGATAGCGCGTGTAGAAGCCTTCAAGGAAGAGTTCCGTGTTGTCGTTCGGACTCCACTGCAATGACACGTCGGCCGCGGTGCGTTTGCGGTCGCCGTTGATCGACTGGCCGCCCTGCGTCAGCGGCAAGAAGGCGATACCGCCCGGTCCGGTCGAGCCGGGAACCGGCCCGATGGACTGCGAAGAGATGTAGTTGTCGAGAATCTCTTCCTTGTAGCGATCTTCGGAAGCGGAAATGTCGATCAGAAGGCCCCATTCGCCCGACGAGGTGCGCCAGCGGTCGCTGAACAATGCGCTGCCGCTGGGATCGGTCTTGCCGGAGAGTGAGCTGTAAGTGGCGCGCAGCGTGCCGGCGATCTCGAGCCCATCGAAATCGAACGGCCGGTGCAGTCGCACATCGATCAAGCCGGCGATGCCGCCTTCGATGTCGTCCGCGCGCGAGGATTTCTCCACATCGACGCGGGCCAGCAATTCGGCCGGAATGTCCTGAAGCGTGATGAACCGCCCGGTCGAGGTGAAGACCTCACGGCCATTCAACAACGTCGCGATATCGGGAAGGCCGCGGATCAAGAGCTGGTCGGCCTCGGCCGCGTTGCGGCTGATCTGGACGCCGGTGACATGCTGCAGCGCCTCGATCACGTTGTTGTCGGGCAGTTTGCCGATATCCTCCGAAACGATGGAGTCCTTGATCTGATCGGCGTTCTTCTTGCTGTCGAGCGCAGATTTCACGCTGTGCCTGATGCCCGTCACCACGACGGTTTCGACCTGATCCTTGGATTGCGACGATGATGACGACGACTGCGCGAAAGCCGGCCCCATCATCGTCAGAATGACGAGTCCGGACGCCGCACATAGCAGTGCACTGCGCGATTTCATGGATTTGCCTCCCCTGCGCGCCGGGCCGCCCGCAGGGGGTCGGAGTCGGCACTTATAACTCAGACAATATGCGAACCGGGGCGGGACGGCAAGATTGCGCAAAGCCTTTTGTCTGAGTTTTTCACGGAGCCGTCCCAGTGTTGCGGCCGGGCAACTTGCCTCGCGATTGGACAAGCGCTTCAACGGGCTATAGAAATTTTCCCGGTTCGCAGGCTTATCGGCATCATGAACGGACGTTCGCCCCCTCCCGGATTGCGGGCAAGATCCTTGCGGCTACACGGAACGATTGCCAGGAAGCTTGGCATCGCGATCGTCTCGGGCCACTACAAGGTGGGCGACCTGCTCGGCGGCGAAATCGAATCGAGCGAACAATTCGCGGTCTCCCGCACGGCCTATCGCGAAGCAGTGCGCATCCTGGCCGCCAAGGGGCTGGTCGATGCCCGCCCGAAGGTGGGCACCCGGATCAATCCGCAGACCAAATGGAACCTGCTCGACCCCGACGTGCTGGACTGGACCTTCGAGTCCGAGCCGGATTTGGTGTTGTTGAACAGCCTTTTCGAGCTTCGCAACGTGGTCGAATCGGCCGCCGCCGGATTTGCTGCGACGCGGCGGTCCGCGGCCCATCTCAAGTCCATGCGCACCGCGCTGGAGGGCATGGCGCAATACACCTTGGCCACGCCCGAAGGCCGCCAGGCGGATCTCGACTTCCACACCACCCTGCTCGACGCCACGGCCAACCCCTTCATCATCTCCCTGACCAACGGAGTGAGTGCTGCGATCAGCACCACGACCATGTTCAAGCAGCGCAAGCATCCCCTGCGCCGCGATCCCCTGCCCGACCATCTTCGCGTCTTCGAAGCCATCGCTGAACGCGACCCCGGCAAGGCGCAGCACGCGATGAGCGAGCTGATCGAACTGGCCCGCATGGACACGCCGATCTCGCGCAAGGCCGAACGCCGCCGCGCCGTGTGACCGCCGGCGGCACAAAAGTGCTGACATATTGTCTGAGTTATCCTAGGGTCGCGGCCGCGTCAGAGACGGAATGGCCATGGATCCGAGCGGCAAACTCATCATCGGTTACGAGCGGGTTTCTTCGCCCGCCACCTTCCGTGGCGTCGACGCGGCGCGCGGCACCGAGATGGAGCCGCCCTTCGCCGCCGCCGGAAAGGCCGAGGTCGACCGCGCCTGTGCCCTGGCCGATAGCGCCTTCGACACCTATCGCGGATTGGATATAGAGGCTCGGGCGCGCTTCCTGGAATGCTGCGCCGACAAGATCGTGGCCCTTGGCGATGCCCTCATCGTGCGCGCCGAACGGGAGAGCGGTCTGCCACGCGCGCGCCTCGAAGGCGAGCGCGGACGCACCGTGGGCCAGCTTCGTCTCTTCGCGGCGACAGTGCGCAAGGGAGACTGGCTGGGGTTGCGGATCGATCCCGCTTTGCCGGATCGCGCGCCGCTGCCGCGTCCCGATTTGCGGCAACGCAAGATTCCCCTAGGCCCGGTGGCCGTGTTCGGGGCCAGCAATTTCCCGCTCGCCTTCTCGGCCGCCGGTGGCGATACGGCCTCCGCGCTTGCCGCCGGATGTCCGGTGATCGTCAAGGCGCATCCCGCCCATCCTGGAACCTCCGAGCTCGCCGCCGGCGCGATCCGCGACGCGGCGGAGGAATGCGGCGTGCCGGAGGGCGTGTTCTCGCATCTGAGCGGACCGTCCAACGAACTGGGCGCCTCGCTGGTGAACGATCCGCGCATCAAGGCCGTCGGCTTCACCGGATCGCGCGCGGGCGGATTGGCGCTGATGAAACTCGCCGCTGCTCGGCCGGAGCGCATTCCCGTCTATGCCGAAATGAGCAGCATCAATCCCGTGCTGCTCATGCCCGGTGCGCTCAAGACGCGCGCCGACGCGCTGGGACAAGCCTTCGCCGCATCGCTGACGATGGGTACGGGGCAGTTCTGCACCAATCCCGGCCTCGTGCTGGCGCTGGAAAGCTCTGATCTCGACCGCTTCGCCGCGAGCGCCACCGAGGCGCTGTCCAAGATCGCAGCAGGACAGATGCTGACGCGCGGAATTCGCGCCAATTACTGCAACGGCGTCGCGCGCCTGAAAAGCCACGCGAAGGTCTCCCATCTGGGAAGTGGATTGGAAGCCGGCGAAGGCACATTCGGCACCGCCGCGCTGTTCCAGGTTTCAGCGCGCGATTTCCTGGCCGACACGGCGCTGGGCGAGGAAGTGTTCGGCCCATCGTCCCTCGTCGTGCGCTGCCACGACATCGACGAATTGATCGCGGTGCTGCACGGCCTCGAAGGCCAGCTCACCGCGACACTTCACATGGAGGCGGACGACCACGGCGACGCGCGTCAGCTCCTTCCGCTGCTCGAGCGCAAGGTGGGGCGCATCCTCGTCAATGGCTGGCCAACGGGTGTCGAGGTTTCGCCCGCGATGGTGCATGGCGGGCCATTCCCGGCGACATCGGATTCGCGCAGCACCTCCGTCGGCACCCTGGCGATCGACCGCTTCCTGCGGCCGGTCTGCTACCAGAACATGCCCGGCGATTTGCTGCCGCCGGAACTGACCGACGGAAACCCGCAGCGCTTCCGCCGGCTGTTCGACGGAAATTATTGAGGACCCCGATGCGTCTGGTGCAGTTGCAAAATGAAGATGGCGAACGCTGCGTCGTCGCCGCGACGGACGGAATAATCGGCCGCCGCGTCAAAGGCGTGGCGTCCATCTATGCGCTCGCCAACGCCGCGATTGCAGCGCGGTCCTGCCTCGCCGCCGCCTGCGACTCTGCCGGGTTCGGCGAAGACGTCGATCTCGAAAAAGCCCTGCACGACGGGCGCATCCTCACGCCCATCGACCATCCCGATCCGGCCCACGTCTTCCTCACCGGCACGGGGCTCACCCATCTGGGCTCCGCCGACGCGCGCGACCGCATGCATGCGAAGGCGCAGAGCGCCGACGCCACGGATTCGATGAAGATGTTCCGCATGGGGCTCGAAGGCGGAAAGCCGGAGCGCGGCGCCGGCGTGCAGCCCGAATGGTTCTACAAGGGCGACGGCACCAGCATCGTGGCGCCGGAGAAACCGCTGCCCTCGCCCGGCTTCGCGCTGGACGGCGGCGAGGAGCCGGAACTGGCCGGCCTCTATGTCATCGCGCCGGACGGCACGCCGTTCCGCATCGGCTTCACGCTCGCCAACGAATTCTCCGATCACGTCACCGAGCGGATGAACTATCTCTACCTCGCCCATTCCAAGCTCCGCCCGGCGGCTCTCGGCCCGGAGATCCTGACCGGCGCGCTACCCGATGACATTCGCGGCACCGCCGCCATTCGCCGCGGCGGCGAGACGATCTGGGAAAAGCCGTTCCTGACCGGCGAAGCGAACATGTCCCACCATGTCCGCAATCTGGAGCACCACCATTTCAAATACGCGCTGTTCCGGCGGCCGGGCGATGTGCATGTCCACTTCTTCGGAACCGCGACCTTGTCGTTCTCCGACGGCGTGAAGGCGCGCGACGGAGACGTGTTCGAGATCGCGGCAGCGCCGTTCCGCCTGCCGCTGCGCAATCCGCTTCGGACTGTTGCCGCGCCGGAGACGGACGTGCGCGCTTTGTGAATACAGCCTCCGCAAGAGAGGCGAAGGGAGGAAGAGTGAAGACCCGGATCGGCGTCGTGGGCGTCGGCAAAATCGCGCGCGACCAGCACATACCGGCCATCGCCGCGAACGACGCCTTTTCGCTGGTGGCCGCCGCCAGCCGGCATGGCCATGTCGACGGCATCGCGAACTTCCAGAGCATCGAGGCGATGCTCGACGGCTGCGATCTCGACGCGGTCGCCATCTGCACGCCGCCGCAGGTGCATTACGAGGCGGCGAAACTCGCGCTCGCCAGAGGCAAGCATGTGCTGCTCGAAAAGCCGCCCTGCACCTCCACGCTGCAACTCGATCACCTGGTCCGCCTGGCGGCCGAGGCGGGCCGCACGCTTTACCAAACCTGGCATTCCCAGCATGCCCATGGCGTGGCAGCCGCCGGCCGCCTGCTCGCGCAACGCAAACTGGAACGCGTGCGCGTGACGTGGAAGGAAGACGTCCGCCGCTGGCATCCGGGCCAGACCTGGATCTGGCAGGCGGGCGGTTTCGGCGTGCTCGATCCCGGCATCAACGCGCTTTCGATCCTCACCAGGATCGTGCCGGAGCCATTCTTCCCTATATCGGCGCGCCTCTTCGTGCCATCCAATTGCGAGGCGCCCATCGCGGCGGAGCTGGAATTCCGTACCGCTTCCGGCAAGCCCATTTCCGCCGAGCTCGATTTCCGCCACACCGGCGCGCAGACCTGGGACATCGACATCGAGACGGACGACGGAGCGCTGAAACTCTCCGCCGGCGGCGGTATCCTCACCATCGGCGAACGCGAAGTGCCGCGCGATCCCGGCGCGCTCGACAACGAATACCACGCCATCTATCGCGATTTCGCCGGCCTGATCGCGCGCGGCGCCTCCGAGGTGGATGCGCGCCCGCTGCAACTCGTCGCCGACATCTTCCTGACCACCAAACACATTTCCGTCGAGCCGTTCGTGGATTGAGCAAGGGGGCATTCATGCAAGGCGCGGTTTTCGACCTGGCGGACTGGATCGTCGTCGCCATCTTCGCGGTGGTGATGACCGGCGTGGTGATCCTCGCCATGCGGCACAAGGCCAATTCGGGCAAGGACTATTTCCTCTCCAGCCGCGACAGCAACTGGCTGCAGATCGGCACCTCGATCTTCTCCTCCAATATCGGCTCGGAGCATCTGGTGGGCCTTGCGGGCGCGGGCTTCGCCACCGGCATGGCCATGGCGCATTGGGAGATCCAGTCCTGGCTCATCCTCGTGCTCGGCTGGGTGTTCGTGCCGCTCTACGCGCGCATGAAAGTCTTCACCATGCCGGAATTCCTGGAGCTGCGCTTCAGCCGCGGCTCGCGCAATGTGCTCAGCCTGCTCACCATCGCGAGCCTCGTGCTGACCAAGATCGCCGTCACCATCTATGCCGGCGACGTCGTGGTGCGCACGCTGCTGGGCATCAACACGATCGACGTTTTCGGATTCCACATCGACGTGTTCTGGGCCATCGCGCTGGGCCTCGCCTTCACCACCGGGCTCTACACCGTGCTGGGCGGCTTGCGGGTCATCATGTACACGGCCGTGCTGCAGGCGCCGGTGCTGATCGCGGGCTCGCTCTGCATCCTCTATGCCGGCCTTTCCGCCCTGGGCCATGGCGATCTGCTCGCGGGCTGGCGCGCCACCGTCGCCGCCGCGGGCGCCAACATCCATCTCATCCGGCCGCTCTCCGATCCGGACTGGTCGTGGGCCGCCGTGCTGCCTGGCTCCGCGATCATCGGCTTCTGGTACTGGTGCACCGACCAGTACATCGTGCAGCGCGTGCTCGCCGGGCGGGACCAGCAGCAGTCGCGGCGCGGCACCATATTGGCCGCGTTCCTGAAGCTCACGCCGGTCTTCATCTTCCTGGTCCCAGGCATGATCGCCTTCGCGCTGACCAAGACGCCGGGCAGCGGCTTCCACACCAGCGGCGACGCCGCCTATACCTCGCTGGTGGCGCAGCTATTGCCGCACGGCCTGCGCGGGATGGTCGCCTGCTCGATGATCGTGGCGCTGATGGCGTCGCTCGCCTCGAAGTTCAATGCCTCCGCCACCTTGTTCACCATGGACTTCTTCCGCGAGTGGTATCCCAACGCCTCCGGCCGCACCGAAGTCGTCGTCGGCCGCCTCGCCACCGCGGCCATTGTCGTCATGGGCATCTGCTGGGTGCTGGTCATCAAGAGCCTGCATTCCGATCTCTACGTCTATCTCCAGAGCGTGCAGGGCTATCTTTCGCCCGCCATCGCGGTGCTGTTCCTGCTGGGCGTGTTCTGGAAGCGCGCCACCGCGCCCGCAGCGTTCTGGGCCTTCGTCGTGGGCGTCGCCGGCGGCTTCGCGCGGCTGGCCGCCGATCTCGTCATGCGCGACGACGGCGCCACCGTCACGGCGCTGAAGCAGAAGCTCTACCAGCACGCCATCTCGCAAAGCCAATACGACGCCGCCATCGCGCCGATCCGCACCCGGCATGGCTGGATCTTCGATTTCTGGAACATCCACTGGCTCTATTACACGCAGATCCTGCTGGTGGTGACGGCGGTGCTGATGATCGCCATCAGCCTGATGACGCGCGCGCCCGCGCCCGGCACGGTGAAATTCACCTGGTACGGCGCCACGCCCGCGGAGAAAGCCGAAACGCGCGCGAGCTGGAACGGCTGGGATGTCGCGCTCAGCCTTGTCGTGCTCGCGGCGGTGGCGCTGTTCTATGTCACCTTCTGGTGATCACGCCGACACTGGCTGGTAAAGCCGCGTGCCCTCGCGATCGATCGCGTAATAGGGCTTGAACGTCTGCGCGCCGTCCGCGGTGACGACGCGCCATTCCGGCTCGCCCGCCGCGATTTGTCTGGCCGACAACAGGTCCCGCCGCGTGAACGGCAGGAAGCGGTCACCCGTTGCGAACAGCGCCAGCGGACCGTGCATGAGCGCGACCAGATCGGGATGTTTCTCGTCCACCGCTTCCAGCCTCATCGGCCTGTCGATGACAAGCGCGACCCGGTCGCCGTCGCGCCATTCGCGATGGATTTCCTGGAATGTGCCCGCGATCACAGGTCCGGGAACGCGCCGTCCATTGATCGCGACGCTGGTGTCGCGTCCCGCCCAGGCAGGAATGCGCAGGGAGACGGCGAACGTCCGCGGCCCGTTGCTTCGCACGACGATGTCGACCGCGGAACCCAGCGGATAAGACGTTGCCTGCTCCAAAGTCACGCCCTGCCAGCGGAGGCGCGACGGCGTGTAGAGATTCACTAACACACCATGGTCGTTGGTGAGGTAGGTGGTGATGCCATAGTCGGCTAAAACCTGGCCAAGCGTTCCGGAACAGCAGGGGCATTTGTACTCGAAATAGGTCTTGGTGCCGTTGCCGTTGTAGTCGGCGTAATAGAATGCCGTCCCGTCCGGTTTCATGGGCAGCGCGCCGAGGATGGTGTTGTAAAGCACGCGTTCGATGCTGTCGCCATAACGGCTGTCTCCCGTGATCGACAGCAGTGAGCGCGCGATCTTGAAATGGCCATAGGCGCCGCACGGCGTCTCGAAGCTGGCATGCGTCGTGTTGAGGAAATCGCCAAGCGCGCCGGATCCGGGCACGACAAACCCTTCATTGGGTCCCCAGCCGCCCGTCGCATAGCTTTGTGCCGTCACGAAGCCGAAACCATTGCGCGCCGCTGCCAAATGTTTGGCGCTGCCATCCACCAGATAGGTCTGGACTGCGGAGTTCAGCGCGTTGACATGGCTATAGGCGTGCCGGCCCGGCAACACGTTCTCGCCGCGCGACAGCGGGTCGAAATAGTCCTCATCGAGCAGGAAGCGCCGCGCCAGCGCACGATAGCGTTCGCCCGCGCCGCGCTTCCAGGCAAGATAGAGATTCTCCGGCAGCGTGTAGGATTCATCCCAGGTGAAAGCGAGATTGGGATGCGGCCGCGCCGCCATCTGAGGCCGCGTCAACGCTCTCTCCGGCAGATGCGGCAGCGCCGCATCCGTCGCCCGATTCAGCACCGAAAGCGCGGTGGGATCGTTCGCGAATTGGTGCGCGTCGATGAGGCCGATATTGATCTTGTCGAACGTATAGGCCGGCAGCGGATAGCCATCATAGAATCCCGGCGTGATCGCGGCGGCGTAACCGGCCACCAGCCGCAGCGCCTTTTGCCGCGTGGCTGTATCGCCGGTGACCGCATGTGCGCGCGCCAGGCCAGAGACATATTGGCCGAGACTATGCCCCGGAATAAAGCCGTGCATGTCAGACGGCGGGTTGAACGACGCGGCGCGATTGTACCAGCCGCCGAGATCGGGCCCGGGCGCAGGCAGGCCCGCCGCTTCGCGGAATGGTTTTAGAAGCGCATCCTCGTCCATGGCCATGAGGGTCATGTGCTGCGCCCGGAATTGCGCGAGCATCGGACCGTCCGTCAGTGTCACGTCGCCGTAAGGCGCTGGCGTCATGGCTGCGGAATTTTGCACCGCGCAGAATGCCGTTCCGCCAGACAATATGGCCGCGGCGGCGCCACCGAGCTTCAGCGCCGCGCGGCGGGACACGATGTTCATGGTCCTTGCCTTCTATTTGTCTGACAATTAGCCTAGCACGATCTCGGCGCGGGAAAAGCGGAGCATGGGGCGCAGCGACAGGATCGAGCTCGTTGATATCGTGCCGGCGGGAAACACGCTGGGCGAAGGCATTTTGTGGGATGCCGAGCACGGCCGCGCGTGGTGGACCGACATCCAGGAACGCCGTCTGTTTCGCTACGATCCGCTATCGCGGCAAACCGAATCCTTCGCCCTGCCCGAGCGGCTGGGCTCGTTCGGCCTGGTGGACGGAAGCGACCGCATCGTGGCCGCCTTCGAATCCGGCTTCGCGTTCTTTCACGCGGAAACAGGAGCTTGCGAATGGATCGCGCGCCCGGCGCACGCGGCCGCGAATATCCGTTTCAACGACGGCCGCGTCGATCGCCAGGGACGTTTCTGGGCGGGATCGATGGTTGAGGGAAACGGCCCACACAAGGGAAAGCTCTACCGCCTCGAGCACGGCAAGGCGCCGGTGATTTGTCTCGAAGACATCGCGATCTCCAACAGCCTCTGCTTCTCGCCCGATGGCGCGACCCTCTATTTCGCCGACACGCCGCAACGCCGGATCCTGCGCTACGACCTCGACCGCGCGAGCGGCGCGATTTCCAATCCGCGGGTCTTCGCCGAAACGCCTGAAGGCGCCTTCCCGGACGGATCGAACGTCGATTCCGAAGGCTGCGTCTGGAACGCGCATTGGGGCGCCGGGCGCGTCGTGTGTTACGCACCGGACGGATCGGTACGCGCAACGATCGACATTCCCGCGCGCCAGCCGACCTGCGTCGCATTCGGCGGACGAGACCTGGATTTGCTGTTCGTCACGTCCGCGCGCGAGGGCTTGGGTCCGACACCAGCGCAACATGCCGGCGATGTCTTTATCTATAAGACGCCGGCACACGGCCTGCCGGAACCGCAGTTTCGCGTTCTGCATGCCTGAAGACAAATTCAGCTGGCCTCCAGGCTGAGAGCCGCGACTCGCCTTAATACTGGATGCTGGATAGGCATTTTCTGACTTTCACGCCTGGGTGTTCGCCAGTAGGTGGTAAACTTGTCGGCGTTAGGCGGAGCGAGTTGTAAAAAGACGAAAATTTATCCACGGGCGATTGTGGAAGCTGAAACAGAAAATGACAGGACGGCAGCCGGAGCGCCCGGCTTACCGCAGTAAGTCAAGCCGTCCGCATCCCCATCATCGCGCGCTGGGGCTCGCCTCCGTCATTCCGTCCAGTTGAGATCGATGCCGATGGTGCGGGGGCGCGGCGGCGTTATCTGGTGGGTGGTGGCGAAGTCGAAAGGATTGCCGAAGGCGAAGGTGTTTTTCTGCTCGTTGGCGAGATTGTCCACGAAGAGCACGGCCTGCCATTCGCCGCGCCGGATGCCGAGGCGCAAATTGGTGAGATGATAGCCACCCATGGGCGGAGAGTTGCTTTCGTCGAAGCCCAGATGCGAACGGCCGACATAGCTGTAATCGAAACCGGCGAAGGCATCGCCCCAACGATGCCAGGGAAAATCGTAGCGGCCCGAAATGCCGAAGCTGATATCGGGCGCGCCGGGCAGCACCCCTTCGGTCTGCACCAGCAACGGGTTGGGATGGGACAATTGCGCGTTGTTGAGAAAGAGATTGCCTTGGAGCGTGAGGTTGTCGACCGGCACGATCGTTACGTCCGTTTCCACGCCCAGATCGTTGACTGTGCCGGCATTGGCGATGAAGAACGAGCCGTCCGCCGCGATCTGGTCGGTCTGGACATTGCGCCACACCGCCAGATAACCAGCCGCGTTCAGCGTCAGGCGTCCGTCCCAGAACGCCGTCTTGGCGCCGAGTTCGTAGTTCCATAGGGAATCGGAATCGAAGGCCTTGCCACCATCCTCGTCCGCGCCGCCCGCCGGGCTGTCGATGTTGAAGCCGCCGAGCCGGTAGCCTTCCGAAACGCTGGCATAGGCCATGACGTTCTCCAGCGGCGTGTACGCGAAGACGAGCTTCGGCGTGATGCCGCTCTGCGCGATCGAACCTTTGAAGGTGAAACTCCCACCCGGGATGGTGGCCAGGGCGCGCGCGGTCACGTCATGTGAAGCGTCGAACACCCGCGCGCCGGCCGTGATCGAGAATTGGGGCCACGGCGAAAACGTGGCCTCACCGAACAGCGCCATCTCGTTGGCGTGATCGGCGCGGCGCTCGCTCTGCGCATCGAGCGGCAGGCCGGAGGCATCGGGGCCCGTCAGGTCGGAGCGGAAGCTCTCGTCACGGTGCGAGTAATACGCGCCGGTGAGCCATTGCCAGCGGCCGCCGCCGGTCGAGGTGAGTCGGATTTCCTGCGTTACGGACGTTACGCCGCGCCCATCGTCGAACGCGGCGACGCCCTGCGGAAGCCCGGTCAATGAGGGCCACGCCGTCGTGGCGTCATATTGCCCATGCAGCCCGCGAACCGTGAGTGCGCTGGCGGAAAGGAAATCAGCCCAACCGAGCTGAGCCGAAGCGGTGATGCTGGTCTCGACGAAACGGTTGGATTGCGGTTCGCGCAGGAAGTTTTCGCGCGTCAGAGCCGGTGAGCCCTCGGCATAGTATTGGGAGTCTTTCTCCTTGATGTCCTGATAGACAAGGCCTGCGGTGACGGACCAGATCGCGTTCGGCTGCCAGGCGAGCGCGAGCCGGCCGCCTTCCGTATCCGTGCTGTTCGCATTGGGGATGTTCAGGCGCAGATCGTCGATATAGCCGCCGTCATGCTGCCAATAGAAGACGCCACGTGCCGCCAGCGCGCCGTTCACGATGGGCAGGTTGACCATCGCGTCCATGCCGTAAGATGGCCCACCGCCGCGCGTGATCGCGTAATTCGACGATGCGGAAAACTGCTCGCTGTCGAAATCGGGTTTGTTGGTGATGATGCGGACGAGGCCGCCCAGCGAGCCCGCGCCATAGAGCGCGCCCTGTGGACCACGCACCACTTCCACGCGGTCGATATCGACCAGCCTGAGATCGGGGTCCGGCGCGTCATCGGTGATGCGCGCCTCGTCCAGATAAAGGCCCACCATGGATTCGCTCAATCCCGGCAACACGCTGTCGGACAATCCGCGTACGAAGAACTTGTCCTGCCCCGGGCCCAGATTGGTCGCCAGAAGCCCCGCCACCTGCGTGGTGAGGCCGTTGGGCGTTTGCGTATCCGTGTTTTGCAGCTGGCTGCCGGTCATCACGACGATGGAATACGGTAACGCCTGCGCCACGGCTTCGCGCTTCGTTGCCGTGACGATGACCTGTTCGACGGTCAACGCCGGCGCGGCACGGTCCGCCGCCACGAGCCGAATGCGCACCGTGTCCGCTTCCAGGAAATCGAAGCCGTATCCCGTCCCCGCCAGCAATCGCCGCAAGCCTTCTTCCGGCGTGATCGTGCCATCGACGGCGTTGGCGTGCGCCTGCTTGAACGCCACGCCGGGATGACCCACGGTCAGACGCGCCTGCAGCGCGAAATCCACCAAGGCCTTGTCGAGCGGTTCGGCGGGAATGTGGATCGCAACGGCTTCGCCTTGCGCCCAGGCGTGCTGTAGCGATACGGCGCAGACGAGGCCGAGAACTATCCAGGACAATCGGATTTTGCGGGATCTTCGCACGCCCTGGCTTCCGCCGCCGCGCGACCGTCTAATCACCCTTGGCCTTGCCGCGCAAGACAAAGCCTCCCCCGCTCTGCCGACCGACCCGGACCGGCAGGAAGCGCGAAATGCGTTCGAGAACCGCATCCTCCCGGTCCATCTTCAAGACACCGGAGAATTTGAGCTCCGCCACTGAAGGGTCGGCCATTGCGATCTGTTCGGGATAATGCCGGTTGAGATCGCGGACTACCTCCGAAAGCGCGGCGTTCTCATAGACCAGATAGCCATCGCGCCATGCCAACGCGCGCGCCGGATCGACACGCGCGACCGTGACGGCCTTGTCACCGTCCTGACAGGTCAGTTTGGCGCCGCTGCGCAGATGCACATCCGTGCCGGTCTGTGCGCCGAGATGCTGGCGCACGTCCACCTCGCCTTCCGCGACCACCACCGCAACGTCATGGCCGTAGCGCTGGATGTCGAACACGGTGCCAATGTCGCGCACCTCGCGGTCGCCCACGGTGACGGTGAAGGGATGCGCCGGATCGGGCGTGACGCGGAAGAGCGCCTCGCCCTGCAGCAGCACGACATGACGCTCCGAGACGGTCAGCCTCGTGCCCGCGGCGAGATCGACGGCCGTGCCGTCAGCAAGGCGGACAGATTTCGTTTCGCCCAGCCGCGTGGCGTATTCCACGGCGCCCGGCTGCCGGTCGCGCGCGACATAGGCCACGCCGATAGCCAGGACGAGCGCGGCGAAAACGCCCATGGCAAAGATCGCACGGCGCGAGCCACGAACCGGCGTGCGTCCAAATTGGGAAAGCGTTTCGCCGGTTTTCAGCTCGGACGCCAGCGCGGAGAGTGTTCCGTCCAACTCCTCCACGCGATCGAAAGCGGCGCGATTGGCGTCGTCGGCTTCCAGCCAGGTGGTGAAGCCGTCCCACGCCTTCGCATCCGCTTCGCCCGAATTGAGGCGGACATGCCAGGCGATGGCTTCATCCAGTTTGTCTTGCGCGTCGCTCATCGGTTTTGTGCGAACCCTTTCTCGCTCGTGAGACGCTCACGCACGCGCAGCGCCGCCATGCGGTTTCGGAACGATCGTGACAATGGGTTCATCTGTTGCATTCTAGTCACCACCCAGCCGCCGCATGAGATGCTTCAGCGCCGTGGCCATGTGCTTTTCCACCGTGCTGCGGGTGATGCCCGCCCGTTCCGCGACCTCCTGATGGCTGAGCCCTTCGAATTTGTGCAGCAAGAAGGCTTGCCGGCATTGCGGCGACAGCTCCGCCAGCACCGCGCGAACGGCGCCCAGCTGCTGCCGGGCCGCATAAGCCCGCTCCGCGGACGGCTCGTCGTCGATCGCGTCGCCGCCGCCGCGTGCCTGGCGGACATCCGCCCAATCCGCATCGCGCAGCAGCGCCCGCTGGCGTTGCCGGCGACGGTCGCTCGCCAAGTTGAGCGCGACCTTGAAAACGTAACCGACGGAATCGCGCACATCCGTCGCGTCGATGCCGCCGAGCCGGATATAAAGCTCCTGCGTGACTTCCTGCGCGTCGTCGCGGTTGCCGAGGCGGGCCGTCAGCAGCCGCTCTATCCCATCGCGATGGGATAGATACGCCGTGATCAGCGGGGAGCTCTCCTCAATCGGCAAACGGGGCAGCCTTTCGATTCCGGCGGGGCGTCTGCTCCTTGTATCATCAAGCGGCGGCATTTTCCGGAACAGGCTTCTCCTCTGGCGCACGCGCCGCGTCTGCGGCGTGGACATCGGCAATGATGTAAAGCGGCCGGCCCTTTGCTTCGATATAGAGCCGGCCGAGATACTCTCCGATGAGCCCCAGGCAGACGAGCTGAACGCCGCCGAGACATGTGATCACCACCATCAGCGAGGCATAGCCGGGGACGTCCACGCCCCAAAACAACGTGCGCGCGACGAGATAGCCTGCATAGGCGAAGCCCAGAACGGAGATGAGGATCCCAATGAAACTCGCCAGGCGCAGCGGCGCGATGGAAAAGCTGGTGAAACCATCGATGGCGAAATTGAAGAGACGCCAATAGCCCCAGTGGCTCCGCCCGGCAACGCGCGCTTCGCGCACGAACTCGACACCCGCCTGCTTGAACCCGATCCAGGAGAACAGCCCCTTCATGAAGCGGTTGCGTTCCTTGAGCGACAGCAGCGCATCGACGGCGCGGCGGTCCATCAGGCGGAAATCGCCGGCGCCGGGCGGGATGCGCACGTCGGTGAGCCGGTTGAAGATCGCGTAGAACGCCTGCGCCGTCCAACGCTTCAACGCGCTGTCCGACCCGCGGCAGGCACGCACGCCATAGACCACATCGAACCCCTCGCGCCATTTCGCGATGAGCTGGGGTATGACGGAGGGTGGATCCTGAAGATCGGCATCAAGAACGATGACCGCGTCGCCCCTCGCCTGCGCAAGGCCCGCTGTAAGCGCCGCCTCTTTGCCGAAATTGCGCGCCAGATCGACGACCTTGATGCGCGGGTCCAGCGCCAATTGACGCCGCAACAGGCTTTGTGTCCCGTCGCGGCTGCCGTCGTCCACGCAGACGAGTTCAACACGACAGGGAAGTGATGCGGTCACATGGTTGATCTCGGCGAAAAAAGCAGGGATCGCATCTTCCTCGTTGTAGAACGCGGTCACGATGGAAACGAGCGTATCGCTTTGGCGGATTGCCTTGTGCGCCGCTGTGTCACCGATACGGGGAACGATCTCAACCATTGGGAATGCGCCCTGCAACCGGCCCCTGAAATCCCGACACAGCGTAGACATAGAAGCGGTCGATCACCACGCCGCGATCCAGGCGCGGCAGAACGGCAAGCAGATGGATGGACGAGAAGCGCGCGGTGATGAGCGGCAGCTCAGATTGCGGATTCTGCGTGACATATATCAGCGGTTTGCCGAGCAACGCGGCACTGGCGGCGGGCGCGGAGATCCAGCGATAGCTTTCCGCCATTTCAATCACGAGCATGCGTGGGCGAGCGTAAAAGGAGAGCCAGCTCGCGGTCGCGTATTTGGTGGTCACGATGGCGGCCGCGCCGTCGCGCGATGCCAGAACCCCGATATCGGCGGCCACGGGCGCTACCCCGATGCCTGTCATGCGTGCGATGGGATCGGCTTTCCCCATTGGCATGAATCCGGTGAAGCCCTGGAAATACGCCACGGTGAGGATCACGCAGGCGGCCGGCAAAGCGAAGCGTCGTGCGTGACGGACGAACATATCGCTTCCCTCCGTCCGCCGCATGGTCTCCGCTGCCAGGATCGCCAGCGCGGGATAAATGAAGGACGGCCAGTTGCCCTGCACGCGGTCGTGCAAGGCGTGGATCATGAAATAGATGAGCGCCGGCCATACCATCGCGGCCGCGGGGGAGAGCGGCACCTTCCAGCTCTGGCGCACAAGCCCGATCATGCCAAGCGCGAGGATGAAAGGTGAGGCGAGCGCGAGTTGCCCGGCGGCGAGCTCGCCCAGATAACGCAAGGTCAACGTCCCGGTGACCACGCGGCCGAACTGGAACTTGAATGAAATCCAGTCATGCGCGGCGTTCCACAACAGCGTGGAGATGAGGAACGACAGCGCGAGCACCGCCCCCGCGTAAGGCCAGGGCGTCCTGAGCCAGGCGCGGCCGCGCGGCGATGCGACGAGCCAAAGGCACGGCCCCGCCGCGATGAAGAACGCCGTGTATTTCGCGAACAGCCCCTGGCCGATGGCGAGCCCGGCGGCGAGCCACCAGCGGCCGTCGCCCGCGCGATCGATCTTTACGAGCGCCAGAAGCGCGAACGCCGCCGATGCCAGCGCAAGCGAGTCCGGCGTCGCGCTCATCGACTCCGCGGCAACCATCAGCGTGGCGTTGAACAGGCAGGCAGCCAGCGCGCCGGTGCGCGCGTCGCCGGAAACGACCTCGGCGGCGCGCCACACGGCCCAGCTGGCGGCGACGGACGCGAGCAATGGCACGAAGCGCACGCCGAATTCCGTATCGCCGAAAACAAGCGTGCCGAGCCGGATCGCCAGCGCGATCAGCGGCGGGTGATCATAGTAACTGACCGCAAGATGTTTGGACCAAAGCCAGAAATAGGACTCGTCGAAGGACAGGGGCAGACAGGCCGCCAGCACGAACCGCAACACGGTCAGAACGCCCACAAACAACAAAGCGCGGCGCGTCACGCCCAGACCGGTCCATGCCCAAACCGGCGCGCGTCGTCCCGCGGCTAAACTTACCAAACCCATCGCCAGCCCTATCCGGGGAGGCCCGCTTTCCACTGGCGCCTCGTGCCTTTGACGGGAGACGCCACGACGGTACCCCGCCCCCACCGCCGGGCGCGGAAAATTAAAAGAATGCGTGGGGTACCGATCAAATCATCCAGGATTTTTCCCGTTATATAACAATGCTTTACATGCCAATTGGTATTTCCTCCGGCCCGCCAAATCCACTATCGGCAGCTATGCGACGAAATTTCGGTTCATCGACGCCGGACCTTTTGCGGGGCAGATCACATTCATCGAAATCAAGACGAATGACCGCGGTCCATGCAAGCGGCAGGCCGCGCGAGTCACCAGTGGTTGAAAGCAATTCGTGCAAGAGGCGCTGGAGTCCATGGTCGCTCGATATATGGTGGCCACTGCGCTCAAGGTTCCGAGATTTATCGAAAAGCAGATTGAAAAAAATCGTGCTGATAGATCAACCGGAAACACCAGATGGGATTCTGGCCACGCCCATCCGGATTGAGGTTATGTCGCCGCCCGCTCCTCGATGTCTTGCGTACCGCGATGAGCCTGGAAAGCGCTTGATGCGAAGTTAGCGTAGAGTGCCAATCTCGGATGCAGTTGTTTGAGATGGAGCGCCATCTTCTGCGCTGCCCAACGCAGAGTGGGGTGAACGGTTTTTCCGGAGCGTAGCTCGGCCACATAAACCATCTGCGGAAGATCGTAGACAAGCTCGCAGGCGACGTTCATGCCGAGGGGGTAGTAGTACTGGCGCTCCGCATCGCTGAGCGCGCCGTCAAGTTTCGAAATCCGCTGCAATTGATCGGAAACGAGTGAAACGGCACGCTCGCGCATCGCGGGCGGCATCTGATCAAGATACCAGCTGTGGAAACCCGGTTCGCTCGCAATCAACGGCATCCGGCAAAACCCGCCACGATGTCGCTGTAGATCCCGGAACGACCCAAAATCCAGCAGGAAGCGGCACGTGTAACGCCCGAACCGCGTCAGCGATTTCGGCAGGTTCGCTTTCCGCGGCCTGTGTTGCACGATGTCGAGCGCTTCCGCCTCGAGCCTCGCATTGTCGACCGTGCTTTCCATCAGGAAGTCTCCGGGCCGCAGATGCGGCGCCTCGGGCGCGGCGTAGGTTTCGACGGCATACGCCTCGCGATAATACGCACTCTCCTCCGGGGAAACGGCGTGACCGAAGCTGTTGGGGTAACGCTCCTTCAGAAGCCGCAAACACGCTTCCGCGATGGCGCGGACTTCGCTGGCCGGATGCGCGATGAGCCGCAGCACTTGCTCATGGGCCTGGCGCAAATTCGTGGTCCACGCGACTTGCGAGGTCACGCCGGCTGGCAGGAAGCCTCTCAGAATATCGAATGCGTGAGCCGCAATCGCTTTTTCCCAGACCTTCTCGCTGGCGCCGGGCTCAACCGGGAATTTCGCCTTGAGCGAGGTGACCAAGGCGTCCTTGTTCTCGATATAGAACGCAATCCACCGCTGCAATATATCGGCCGACTCCCTCGTGCCCAACGGATCGTGGACGCGCCGATGCGCGAAATCGATATAGCGCGTGGAGGTCTCCTGCCCGGAATAGAGCGCGTTGTCCTGGATCGCCTTGCAGGCAAGGATGGAAACGTCCTCGATGTAAAGCGTGGTGACGCCACAGTCGCCAATCGACGCATGTCCATAACCAACATAGTAGTTGGCCATGAAGTTATCCGCGCCCTTCTCACGAACCTTTTCGGCGTGCTGCTCGACGCTCTGGGCGGATCGGCTGTAGAGCGCCTGAAGCATCGCGGAAGTTTCCGGCGGGAACTCGTCATGGATGAATACGCGCATTATCGACCTCGATGCGGTGTACGGATTGCCGGTTTTCCGGCGTCGTCTGACGGGGATGCGATGCTATCCGATTCTGCGGACGCTTTCATGCGCGGAACCGGGCCTTCCATTCCCGCGTGAAACGGGAACCGCGTGTTGTAGGCGCGGCCATCCAGCCGGAGCGGCTTTTCCAAGGCGAACAGCATCACGAACGCATAGGGCTCGTCCTCGGAAAAGCCTTCGATGCGGCGATGCGCCTGCATCTCGAAGACGATGGGCGTGGGCTCATCGGCGCCGAAGCTCGGCGCCGCGAACCACGACGATTGCATCATCTCAAGCCCCAAACGGGCATATTTCGATCGCGTGTTCATGACGAAGTGGTTTTGGCGGCGAGCGCCATGGTGCGGTCGCCTGTGGCGCTCCATGCCGTGTACCAGCTATCCGCGTCGCCCGCCTTGATCTCACCGATGGCCTGCGTGGCTTCGTTGGAGTCGCCGCCGGCCGGGGCATTGTCCGCGAACATGCGGATGGTCTCGAAATTGTAGGTCTGGTCCGCGAAATAGCGCGGATGGCCCATATCTGCGGGCTTGGGCCAGAACAGGACCGTGAGCACCACCACCGCAACCACAGCCAGCGAAATCCAAACGGTCCGGCGCATGCTCGCCTCTCCTTCCGAGATAACTTTTGCGGCTTAAACATCTCACTCGACAAAAGCAACAGAAATTGCTTTAAGGAATCATGAAAAAGAAACTGCCAGCGGCGCGGCCTGGCGGGCGCGGCCAGCGCGTGAGAACCGCCGTGTTCGACGCGGTCGAGGCGCTAATGGCGGAGAACCCGCGCGACATTCCCGCGATGGGCGCGATTGCCGCGCGCGCGGGCGTGAATCCCACCAGCCTCTATCGCCGCTGGGGCGACGTGTCGGTGCTCGTCACCGAAGTCGCGGGCGAGCGGCTGATGCAGGACAACCCGATGGCGGACACGGGGAGCCTGCGCGGCGATCTGTTGCGCTGGGCAACGGCCGTGGCGCGCAGCTTGAGCGGGCGGAAGAACCTTGCGCTGCGGCGTGTGCTGGCCTCCGCCGTGCAGATGCACGACAAGCATTCTTCGCAGATCCTGGCCGCGCTCGCGCGGCGCGGCCAGGATCTGCAGACCGCGCTGGAGCGGGCTGAAGCGCGCGGCGAGGCGGTTCCCTCGCTGCCCGATGTGCTGGAGATCGTGCTGGCGCCAATCTATTTCCGCGTGCTGTTCCTGGGATCGGCGAGCGATGCGGACGATGTCGCACGGCTCATCGATCGCGTGATGGCGATGGCGCGATAGATCACAGAAAAATCATCCCCGCCGTGCAGGCCGCCATCAGGATGGCCGTGGCGAGGCCCAGGATTTTCAGCGGCCAGGAGAGTGTGAGCGTGCCCATCACGGCCTTGCGCGAGCCAAGCCAGACCATCAGCGCGATCATGGGTGCGGCGACGACGCCGTTGATGACGGCGCTCCAGAACAGCGCCTTGATGGGGTCGAGCGGCGAGAAGGTGATGGCGGCACCCACGCCGGTGGCCAGCGCGATGAAGCCATAAAAGAGGCGGGCCTCGAAAGCGCGATAGCTGAGGCCGACCGTCCAGGAGAAGGCTTCACCCACGGCGTAAGCGACCGAACCCGCGAGAACCGGAACAGCGAGCAGGCCTGTGCCGATGATGCCGATGGAGAAGATGACGGAAGCGAAGGCGCCCGCGATGGGCTTGAGCGCTTCGGCGGCGTCGGCGGCGGAATTCACCGTCGTGTGGCCGGTGGCGTGCAGGGTTGCGGCCGTGCCGAGGATGATCGACAGCGCGATGGCGTTGGAGAAAATCATGCCGGCGATGGTGTCGAAGCGGATGCGGGAGGTTTGCGCGGGCGCGTCCTCCGCATGCTCGCGCAAGGGGCGGGAGTCGGCTTCGGCGTGTTCGTCTTCCGCTTCCTCCGACGCCTGCCAGAAGAAGAGATAGGGGCTGATCGTCGTGCCGAGCACGGCGACGATGGCTATCAGCGCATCTTTGGTGAAGGCGGTTTGCGGCAGGAAGGCGCCGGCCAGGACTTCCTTCAGCGGCAGATGCACTACGAAGAGCAGCGCCACATAAGTGAGCAGCGCGAGCGTCAGCCATTTCAGGATGATCACGTAGCGTTTATAGGCGAGATAGATTTCGCAAGCGGCGCAGAACACGGCGATGAGCACCGCGTAAGCCTGCACCGGTCCGCCGATCAGGAGCTTGCAGGCCGCCGCCATCGCGCCGATGTCGGCGCCCAGATTGAAGATGTTGGCGACGACGAGCGACAGGAGGATCGCCACCATCAGCCAGCGCGGGATGTAACGCCGCATGGCGGCGCCGAGGCCTTCGCCCGTCACGCGGCCGAGACGGGCGCTGATCTCCTGCACCGCGACCATGAGCGGCGTGGTCAGCACCAGCACCCAGCTCATCGTGTAGCCGAATTGCGCGCCGACCTGGGAATAGGTGGCGATGCCGCTGGGATCGTCGTCGGCCGCGCCCGTGATCACGCCGGGGCCGAGCTGGCGCGCGAGGTGGCGCAGTTGAAACTTCTTTTCGCTCATCCCGCAGCCCCCGGAAGACAAGGACGTTCATACACCACCGCGCCCCCCACGGGCAGCCTCGATTGCCGCGATTTCATGCCTGTTTTCAAAGTCCGGGGTGGTGTTTGATCCGTCATCCGATCCTGCTTCAATGCGGTTGGACTCACCCTTTGGAGGACGCCATGGGCGACATCTATCTGGTTCCGGGATTGCGCACGCCATTCGTGAAAGCGGGCACGGTGTTCGCCGGCCATACGGCGCTCGAACTCTCCGCCCCCATCGCGGCTGCAATGAACGCCATGGCCAAACCGGACATGCTGGTGTGGGGACAGGTGATCCCCGATCCCACGCTCTCCAACATCGCGCGCGAACTGATCTTCCAGGCCAAGCTCGATCCGGAAATTCCATCCTTCTCCGACGTCATGGCCTGCTCGACGAGTTTCGTGGGCACCATCCTCGCATCCGGCATGGTGGGGCGCAGCGAGATGCATCTGGCGCTTGTCGGCGGCGTGGAGACGATGAGCCATGTGCCACTGGCGCTGAAGGCCACGGTCGCGGATGCGATCCTGGGCAACTTCCTGAAGAATCCGGCGGAAGCAGCGGACAAGCTATCGCACACGACGCCCGCGGATTTCGAATTGCCGATCCATGGCTGGGCCAATCGCGTCAGCGGGCATTCGATGGGCGAGCACACCGAAGAGACGGCACAACGCTTCGGCATTCCCCGCGCCGATCAGGATGCGCGCGCGTTCGCCAGTCACCAGGGTGCGATCAAGGGGCAGGATGACGGCTTCTTCAAAGACCTCGTGCTGCCCTTCGCGGGCGTCGATCACGACACCATCCCCCGCCGCGACACCTCGCTTGCCAAGCTCGCCTCGCTGCCCCCTGTGTTCGACCGCATCAGCGGCAAGGGCACACTGACGGCCGGCAATTCGTCGCCCAACACCGATGGCGCGTCGTCCATCTGGGTGGCCGATGAAGAAGGGTTGAAGCGCTTGGGCAATCCGCCGCGCGTGAAGCTGGTCGATTGGGAAATCACCGCGATGAACTTCCTGGAAGACGGCGAAGGCATATTGATGGCGCCCGCGCGCGCCATTCCGCGCCTGCTCGCGCGCAACAAATTGAAAGTGATGGACATCGCGCTGCTGGAAATCCACGAGGCCTTCGCGGCGCAAGTGCTGGCCAACGTCAAAGCGGCGACGGATGCGGCGTACCGCCGGGAAAAAGCCAAGGTCGATTTCGATATCGGCCCATTCCCGTGGGATCGCGTGAACCCGAATGGCGGCTCGCTGGCGCTGGGCCATCCCTTCGCTGCCACCGGCGCACGCATCCTGAGCCAGGCCGCGAAAGAACTGGGCGCGATGCCCTCAGGCTCGCGCGCGCTCGTCTCGGTCTGCGCTGATGGCGGGCAGGGCACGGTGGCGCTGCTGCAGAGGGAGTAGCCTACTCCGCCGCCATCAGCGCGGGTTGTTCCACGCGCGCGGCGCCGGTTGCTTTGGAGAACTCCAGCACGCCGTCATTGACCTTGCCATAGCGCAAAGCGAGCAAGTCGCGGGCATAGTTCTGGTAGAGCTTCCACGGCGTCTTGGTGCCTTGGCGCGGCAGCACTTCCGCGGCGCGCTGGACGTAGCCCGAGGAGAAATCCAGCCACGGCGCTTCCTCGACCGAGGCGTCGCGGCGCGGGGTGGCGGATTGCCAGCCATGGCGATCCATATAGTTCAGGATGCGGCAGACATATTCGCAGGTGAGATCGCATTTCAGCGTCCACGATGCGTTGGTGTAGCCGAACGACGACGCGAGATTGGGCACGTCGCTATACATCATGCCCTTATAGGTCATGGAGCGGGAGAGGTTGCGGCGCTCGCCATCCACCGTCACATCCAACCCGCCCAGCAATTCGAGCTTGAGGCCCGTGGCCGTCACGATGATGTCGGCTTCCAGCGTCTTGCCGGATTTGAGGGTGATGCCATCCGGCGTGAAGCGCTCGATCTGGTCGGTGACGATATCGGTCTTGCCCGACTTGATCGCTTCGAACAGATCGTTGTCCGGCACCAGGCAAAGCCGCTGGTCCCACGGATTGTAACGCGGCGTGAAATTGGTGGCGACGTCGTAATCCGGGCCGAGCTGATCGCGCACCTGCTGGATCAGGTATTTCTTAACCTGCTCGGGTTTCTTGCGCGACAGGTTGAAGAAATACATGCCGAACAGGACATTGCGCCAGCGCACCATCCAGTAAGCGAGCTTGGCCGGCAGATGGGCGCGCAGCCAGTTGGCCATTGCGTCTTCCGCCGGGCGCGAGGCGACATAGGTGGGCGAACGCTGCAGCATGGTGACGTGCGCGGCCGTGCCGGACATCGCGGGCACGAGCGTCATCGCGGTGGCGCCGCTGCCGATCACCACCACGCGCTTGTTGGCGTAATCCAGATCCTCCGGCCATTGCTGCGGATGGACGATGGTGCCCTTGAAGCTGTCGCGGCCTTCGAACCCGGGATCGTAGCCACCGGCATAGCTGTAATAGCCGCTGCACATGAAGAGGAAGCCGCAGGTGAAACGGATGATCTCCTTCTCCGGTCCGCGCTCGGCCTCGACCGTCCAGCGCGCGTCGGCGCTCGACCAGGCGGCGCGCTTGACCATGTGGTGGAAGCGGATGTTGCGGTCGATGTGGTTCTCCGCCGCCGTCTCGCGCACGTAAGAGCGGATGGACGGGCCGTCGGCGATCGCCTTGGCCTCGCGCCACGGCTTGAAGATATAGCCCAGCGTGAACATGTCGGAGTCCGAGCGAATCCCCGGATAGCGGAACAGATCCCAAGTGCCGCCGATGGCGTCGCGGCCTTCGAGGATCGCGTAGCTCTTGCCCGGGCAGTTCGTCTGCAAATGATACGCCGCGCCGATACCCGACAGGCCCGCGCCCACCACGATGACGTCGAAATGCTCCATCGCCTTGTCCTTATTTTGCGGTGGCCTTGCTTATTGGCGTCTTGGGCCTTCCCTGTCCTGTCATATTTGCTTATTCCGGGTAAAATGACAAGTTGTCAGTTCTAAAGTTCCCCGGCTGACCTGGCCCGTTGACTTAGAGACTGGGGCAGCGCAAATCCGGCCATCGCTGGGAGAATCCAATGACGAAGAATTTCGCGATCCGCCTGCTTTGCACCGTCGCCGCTGTCGCTGCCCTGTCCGCCTGCTCGAAATCGGACGCCGACATCGCCAAGGTCGTGAAAGCTCCGGCGCATGCCTCCGACATCTTCGTCAACCTGTGCTACGGCACCAAGTCCGACCTCGACCGGGTCAAGAACATCGCCACCCTCGCGGGTTGGGAAGTGGTCAACAATCTGCCAGCCGCCCATTCCGGCAAGCTGATCGGCGCTTGGAAGGTGACGGTCGAGGGCCATCCCACCGTGATTTTCGCCGCCGAAGGCCCGGATGACCGCGCCGGCTCGCCCACCACCGGCAAGACGATGAAGGTCTGCGGCGTGGAATATCTGGGTGACCAGGAGCCCGATTTCGTCAATGTCATCGCCGGTCAGGTCGACCTCAAGAAGATCGACCCCGCCAGCTTGAAGGGCACTCTTCCGCCCGACACACTGCTTCTCTCCGACACCGGCGAGGAGAACGCGAACTTCCAGATCACCCTGATGCGTCCGCCGTTCCTCACCTCGCATATGGCGATGGCGCTGGCGGCGAAGATCGAGAAGTAGGCCGCCTTTTCCCATCCTGTTATGCGAGTCCCGCTTGACTATCGTTCCCTTTTGGTTCTATATAGAACAAGAAGTGAACGAGAATCATGGAAGCCCTGAAATTCCTGAATTTGCGCCAGTTGATGGGCCCGCTTGAAGCGGATGCCCGGCGGGTGGCGCTTGGCTGCGGGCCGGCGGATGCAGCGCTGGGCGGCGGCTTGCGGCCGGATGCGCTGCATGAGGTTTTCTCCGAACCCGGCGAGGAAGCGGCGGCCTCCGGCTTCGCGCTGGGCCTCGCCCGCCTCGTGATGGGGCGGCACAAATGGCTCGTCTGGGTGCGGCAGGATTTCTCCGCGATGGAGGCGGGCGACATCCATGCGGCGGGGCTGCTCGAACTGGGCATCGATCCGGCGCGCGTGCTCTGCGTCCGCGCGCATGACGCGCGGCAAGTGCTGCGCGCGGGCGCCGACGCGCTGGCCTGCAAGGGCGTGGCCGCCGTGATCCTCGAGCCTTGGGGCGAAGCGGGCGTGTTCGATCTCGTCGCCAGCCGCAGGCTCACCTTGCTGGCGCAACAGAACGACGTCACGGCCATCGTGCTGCGCTTCGCGGCCGATCCGTCGCCGAGTGCAGCCGAGACACGCTGGCAAGTGCGCTCGGCGCACTCGACGGTGAATGTGGACGAGGATTGGGGCACACCGCGCCACGATGCGGAGCTGATGCGCAACCGGCACGGCAATACCGGGCGTTGGATCATGGAATGGGATGGCAATGATGGACTCTTCCGCCCGGCGCATCGCGGCGCTTTGGCTGCCGCGGCTGCCGACAGACAGGCTGAAGCGGCGCTGGAAGGCGCGCGGGCGGCTGGATAGCCGGCCGCTCGTCGTTGCCGCGAAAACCGGCAGCGCGCTCAACCTCTCCGCCACCGACGAAGCCGCCGCGCGATTGGGACTCTATCCCGGCAAGGCGCTGGCCGATGCGCGCGCGATGGCGCCGGACATCGCCGTGCTGCGCGCCAACGAACCGGCGGACTTGAAGCTGCTCGAGCACATCGCAGACTGGTGCGAACGCTACACACCGCTGGTGGCGCTCGACCTGCCGCATGGCCTCTTCCTCGACATCACCGGCGTCTCGCATCTTTTCGGCGGCGAGGCGGAGATGCTGATCGATATCCGCCGCGCCATCACAGCCCAAGGTTTCTCCATCCGCCTCGCACTGGCCGGTACGCCTGAAGCCGCCCGCGCGCTGGCCCATCACGCACCCGGAACGATCGTGACACCCGGCGGAGAAGCCGAAGCGGTCGCCACGCTCTCCACCGAAGCGTTGGCCGCCGATCCGCAGATTATCCACGCTCTCAAGCGCGCGGGGTTGAAAACCATCGGCCAGGTGGCGGAGCGCACGCGCCACGAACTCGCCGCCCGCTTCGGCAAAAGCTTCATCACCACGCTGGACGGCATGCTGGGCAAGGTGCGGGCGCCGCTCACCCCACGCACGCCCGTGCCCGATCTGATGGCCGAGCGGCGCTTCGCCGAGCCCATCGTCAGCGCCGATGTGATCGAGGCGGCGCTGTTATCGCTGGGCGAAAGCTTGTCGCAAGTGCTGGAAAGCCGCGGCCAAGGCGCGCGCGCCGTGGAGGCGAGTTTCTTCCGCGCCGATGGGCAGATGCGCCGCATCGCGGTGGAAACCGGCGAACCCACGCGCGATCCCAAACGCCTGCTGCGCCTGTTCCGCGAGAAGCTCGACACCTTGGCCGATCCGCTCGATCCCGGCTTCGGCTTCGACCTCATCCGCCTCTCGGCTCTCTACGCACAGTCGCTGGAAGCCGAGAGCATCGGCTTCGACACCAACGCCGCGGATCGCGACATCAAATATCTGGTCGACAACCTCTCCGCCCGCTTCGGCCCCTCGCGCGTGATGCGCTTCCAAGCGCAGGACACGCATATCCCCGAAGCGGCCGCCGTCGCCGTCCCCGTGCAGCACGCCGATCCGGACAAGGTGGCGTGGGCCCGCCTGCGCCTCGCCGAGGAAGCGCCGCGCCGCCCGCTACGCCTCTTCGCCAAGCCCGAACCCATCGACGTGCTGGCCGAAGTGCCGGACGGCCCACCTCTGCGCTTCCGCTGGCGCCGCGCCCAGCACAGCGTGGCCCAGGCCGAAGGCCCCGAACGCATCGCCATGGAATGGTGGCGCCAGCCCGGCCTCACCCGCGACTACTACCGCGTGGAAGACGAACGCGGCCGGCGCTTCTGGCTCTACCGCGACGGCCTCTACGCCCGCGAACAATCCGCCTCCCGCTGGTACGTGCACGGGCTTTTCGCATGAGCGGCTATGCCGAGATCGCGGTGACGACGAACTTCTCGTTTTTGCGCGGCGCGTCGCATCCAAGCGAGCTGGTGAAGGCCGCGACGGAGTATGGGCTGGATGCGATTGGAGTCGCGGATCGCAATTCGCTCGCGGGCGTGGTGCGGGCGTGGTCGGCGTTGCAGGAGATCAAGGAAGAAATAAAAGACGTGCCCCTGCCCAAGCTGCTCATCGGCACGCGGCTGGTTTTCGCGGATGGGACGCCAGATATCCTGGCCTATCCGACGGATCGCGAGAGTTATGGGCGGCTGAGTCAGTTGCTCAGCCTCGGCAAATTGCGGGTGCGCGATGGCGAGAAGCGCGCCTGGAAGGGCGAGTGCACGCTCTACCTCGACGACCTGCTGATGGCACGCAAAGGCCTGCTGCTCGCAGTGATTCCGCCGCCGCGCGAGGAGGCGAAGAATGCGTATGACAAGCGGATCGTGGCGCTGCTGGAAACGCTGGGGCAGAAGGATGTGTGGCTCGCGGGGGCGTTGCCCTATCACGGGCCGGACCGGCGCCGGATTTCCGCGCTGGCCAAACTCGCGCGCAAGGCGGGTATCCCACTCATCGCGATCAACGACGTGCTCTACCACGCGCCGGAGCGGCGCGAGTTGCAGGATGTCGTCACCTGCATCCGCGAGCATGTGACGCTGGATGAAGCGGGCAAGCTGCTGGAAGCCAATGCCGAGCGTCATTTGAAATCGCCGGAGGAAATGGCGCGACTGTTCGCCGACTGGCCGGAGGCCATCGCCGAGACGTTGCGTTTCACGGGGCGCATCACATTCGATCTCGGGCAACTCCAATACAATTATCCCGACGAGCCGGTGCCGCCCGGCAAGACGCCCAATCAGCACCTGATCAATCTCGCCTGGGCGGGCGCCGCGTGGCGCTATCCCGATGGCATCCCCGACATGGTGCGTGCGACCATCGAGAAAGAGCTGGGGCTCATCATCAAGATGGATATCGCGCCTTATTTCCTCACCGTGCATGACATCGTGCGCATCGCCAACGAGAAGAAGATCCTGTGCCAGGGGCGCGGCTCGGCGGCGAATTCCGCGGTGTGTTTCGTGCTCGGCATCACCGCCATCGATCCCGCGAAATTCGATTTGCTGTTCGAGCGCTTCATCTCCGAGGAACGCCGCGAGCCGCCCGACATCGATGTGGATTTCGAGCATGAGCGACGCGAAGAAGTGATCCAGGCGATCTACAAGCGCTACGGCCACGACCGCGCGGCGCTGGCCGCCACCGTCATCTCTTATCGCGCCCGCAGCGCCATCCGCGAAGTGGGCAAGGTGTTCGGCCTGACCGAGGACGTGACGTCGGCGCTCGTCAGCGGGCTGTGGGGTTCGGGCGGCGCCGATAGTTGGGGCGAGAAGAAGGACGCCCGCATGCAGCAGGGCGGCTTCACGCCGGGCAATCCCACCGTGGAGCGCGCGGTCAAATTCGCCAATGAACTGCATGGTTTTCCGCGCCATCTCTCCCAGCATGTCGGCGGCTTCGTGTTGACGCATGATCGGCTGGACCGGCTCATCCCCATCGGCCCCGCCGCGATGGACGACCGCTATTTCATCGAATGGGACAAGGACGATATCGACGCGCTGCGCATCATGAAGGTCGACGTGCTGGCGCTGGGCATGCTCACCTGCATCCGCAAGGCCTACGATCTCATCAAGCTTTATGGCCCGAAGGACCTCACCCTCGCCAATCTTCCGGCGGAGGATCCGGGCGTCTACGACATGCTCTGCAAGGGCGACGCCATCGGCGTGTTCCAGGTGGAGAGCCGGGCGCAGATCAATATGCTGCCGCGCCTCAAACCCCGCAAATTCTACGACCTCGTCATCGAAGTGGCGATCGTGCGGCCGGGGCCCATCCAGGGCGACATGGTGCATCCCTATTTGCGCCGCCGCTCCGGCAAGGAAGCGGTGGTGTTTCCCTCACCCACGCCGGAGCATGGCCCGGCGGACGAGCTTGTCCATGTGCTGGGCAAGACGATGGGCGTGCCGCTGTTCCAGGAACAGGCGATGAAGCTCGCCATCGTAGCGGCGGAGTTCTCGCCGTCGGAAGCGAACGGATTGCGACGCGCCATGGCGACATTCCGCAATCTCGGCACCATCGACAAATTCCGCGACAAGATGGTGGGCGGCATGACGCGGCGCGGCTACACGCTGGATTTCGCCGAACGCTGCTTCAAGCAGATCGAGGGCTTCGGCTCCTACGGTTTTCCGGAAAGCCATGCCGCGAGCTTTTCGCTGCTCGTCTACGTCTCGGCCTGGATCAAGCTTTACCACCCCGCCGCTTTCGCCTGCGCGCTACTCAATGCCCAGCCGATGGGCTTCTATGCCCCCGGCGAAATCGTGCGCGACGCGCGCGAGCATGGCGTTGAGGTGCGCCCGCCGGACGTGAATTTCAGCGAATGGGACAACACGCTGGAAGTGGGCGCCGACGGCACGCCGGCGCTCCGTCTTGGTTTCCGCCAGATCGCGGGCTTCAAGGAAGACTGGTGGGTGGACCGCATCGCGCAGGCGCGCGGAAACGGTTTCTCCGGTTTCGATTCCTTCGCGCGACGGGCGCAACTGCCAAAACGCGCGCTGATCATCCTGGCTGAGGCCGATTGCTTCCGCTCGATGGAGCTCGACCGCCGTGAGAGCCTGTGGATGGTGCGCCGCCTGCCCGACGATGCGGCGCTGCCCCTCTTCGCCTCGCAATTCGTGGAGGACATGCCGGCGGAGACCACCGCGCCTCTGCCGCTGATGCCGCTCAGCGAACACACCATCGCCGATTACCAGATGATGCGGCTGTCCTTGCGCGCCCATCTGATGCAATTCCTGCGCGACGATTTCCGCGACGAGGGCATAGTGAGCTGCGCAGACATCGCGGCCGGTTTCGACGGCACGCGGGTCGCCTGCGCCGGCGTGGTGCTGACGCGGCAGATGCCGGGCACGGCCGGCGTCGTGTTCATCACCCTCAGCGACGAGACCGGTGTGTGCAACGCCGTGGTCTGGCATTCCGTGTTCGAGCAATACCGCAAGGAGGTGATGGGCGGGCGGCTGCTGCTCATCAAGGGCAAGATCCAGAAGAGCGAGGAAGGCGTCGTCCACCTGATGGCCGAACATTTCGTGGACCGCACCGCCGATCTGGACTCCCTCTCCGAAGACCGCGCCGGCCGGTCCGCTCCCGAAGAGCCCGCGGCCGCCATCGTCCACGGCCACCCCCGCAACGTCCGCATCCTCCCCAAATCGCGCGATTTCCATTAGTCTCGCGGCCATGACCTGGCCCGACCGACTGCGCCTGCCCGTCACTTTCGATCCGGAACGTTTGGCTTCCGATCTGGCGGCCTTGTCGCGCGAGGACTGGATCGGCCATTTCCTCACCGAACGTTACGACGGCGATTGGGACGTGCTGCCGCTGCGCGGCCCGGCAAGCGCCATCCATCCCGCGATGATGATCTCCGCCGCACCGGGCGAGCGCGATTTCGCCGACACACCGCTCCTCGCCGCCAGCCACTATTTCCGCGACGTGATCGCCGCGTTCCCGGGCGAGATCCGCGGCGTGCGCCTGCTCCGCCTCACGCCCGGTTCGCGCATCCGCGAGCACACCGATCACGAATCCACCGAGATCGACGGCATCCTGCGCATCCACATCCCGGTGGTGACGAACCCGGACGTCGAATTCCTGCTCAACGGCACCCGCGTGCCGATGACGGCCGGCAGTGCCTGGTATCTGCGCCTGCGCGAGCCGCACAGCGTCACCAATCACGGCACGACAGACCGCGTGCACATGCTGATCGACACCGCGCTGAACGACACGCTGCGCGCGATGCTGGATCAGGCTGTGCTGGAAGCGGCCTAGCGCGCTTCTTCCCGCAAAATATTCGCGGCCCCGATCAGCCCCGCATGCGGCTCCACGATCAACAGCGTGGAAATCTTCGCGAGATAATCCTTGAAGCGTCCCTTGGCCTCGAAGCGCTTGCGGAAATCGCTGACCTTCAGGATGTCCACTGCGTTGGGCAGGATTCCACCCGCCAGCAGCACGCCGGCACGCGCGCCCATCGTCAGCGCCACGTCGCCAGCGGCGGAGCCGAGAATGGCGCAGAAGCGCGCGAACACTTTCGCCTCAAAAGATTCAGGCTCAGATTTCGCGCGAGCGGTGATGTCCTCCGGCGCGGGCGCAGGCTTCCCGTCACTCATCGCCTCGAACAGATTGGCGAGCCCCGGCCCGGATAGCAGCCGCTCGCGCGAGACATGGCCGAAACGTTTCATCAGTGCCCCAAGGATCGCGATCTCGGCATCATCGCCCGGCGCGAAATTGGCGTGGCCGCCTTCGCCGACCAGCGCAATGCTCGCCTTGCCCTCGCGCACCAACCCGCCGACGCCCAATCCGGTGCCGGGGCCGATGAGCGCGATGGTGCCATCCGCCTTCGCGTCGAAATTCGCAGGCCCGCCGACATGCACCAGCGACGTGGACGGCAGCACCGCCACCGCGCGCGCCTGCGCCGCGAAATCGTTCACAAGCTGCGCGCGCTTCACGCCCAGCTTCTCGCGCAACTCGCTTTCGGAAAACGACCAGCCGGAATTGGTGAAATGGATGCGGCCGTTCTCCACCGGCCCCGCCACCGCGAAAACCAGCGCCTCCACCGTCTCGCCGCCCAGGAAATCGCGCGCGGCTTCCACCACGCCCGGATAATCCGCCACCGCGAAGCTTTTGGGCTCCGAGATGGACGTGCTGCCCGGTTTAGCGAGGGCGAAGCGACAATGGGTTCCGCCGATATCGGCGACGAGATTGGACATGACGACCTCAATAACGCGGCAAGCCCGGTTTCGGCTGTTTGGATCGGCGCGCGAAGTGGTTATTCTTCCCCCGGATTATGGGGGGAAATGGCATGAAACGCTTGGCGATACTGGTTGCAGCCCTGGCTTTCGCGACCACGGCGCACGCCACCGATTGGCCGACCAAAGAAGGCGATTTCACCGCCCACGATTTCCATTTCACCTCCGGCGAAACCTTGGCTGATCTCAAGCTCCACTACACCACCCTGGGCACGCCGCATCGCGACGCCCATGGCCGCGTCACCAATGCGGTGCTCATCCTGCACGGCACGGGCGGCGACGGCCACCAGTTCCTGCGTCCGCAATTCGCCGATGTGCTGTTCGTTCCGGGCGGGCTGCTGGATATCCAGAAATACTACATCATCCTCCCCGACGGCATCGGCCACGGCAAATCCTCCAAACCGAGCGACGGGCTGCACGCCAAATTCCCGCATTACGGCTACGTGGACATGGTGGCCGCCCAGCATGAACTGCTCATGCGCGGGTTGAAGGTGAACCATCTGCGCCTCGTCATGGGCACGTCGATGGGCTGCATGCATTCTTTCGTCTGGGCGGAGACCTATCCGGATTTCATCGACGCGGCCATGCCACTCGCCTGCCTGCCGGTGGAGATCGCCGGCCGTAACCGCATCTGGCGCAAGATGGTCATCGACGCCATCCAGAACGACCCCGGCTGGGCCGGCGGCGAATACAAGACCCAGCCGCAGATGGGCCTGCGCGTGGCGATCGACATGCTGATCCTGGCCGGCAGCGCGCCGTATCACATGCAGCAGGACTACCCAACGCGTGATGCCGCGGACAAGGATCTCGCCGATTACACCACGAAGGAATTGGCCTCGCTCGATGCCAACGACTTCCTCTATCAGGTCTCTGCCTCGCACGACTACGACCCGTCGGCGGGGCTGGCGAAGATCACCGCGCCCGTCATGTGGGTGAACTCGGCGGACGATTTCATCAACCCGCCGGAGCTCGGCGTCGCGGAGACGATGGCGCCGAAGCTCCGTCACGGACGTTACGTGCTCATCCCCCAAAGCCCCGCCACCTACGGCCACGGCACGCATACGCGCGCCGCGGTGTGGAAGGACTATCTGGCGGAACTGCTGAAAGAGTCCGAGCACTGAGGCGCGGTGGCAGAGCGCGCTACGAGCGCGTGAGCCACAGTGCGTTGCCGCCCAGCTGATCGGCCTTGGTGACGTCCTGGTCGATATCCTCCCCGCCGGGCGGGATGCGCTGGAAGAGCTGGTAGCCGCGCACCGCGACATTGGGCACGCTGCTGCCGGATTTCCAGTAGTGCTGACAGTTCAGGTCCCAATAGAGTTCGTCGGCGTCGAGGATCGCGTTGGCGCCGACATAAAGGCCGGGTACATAACCCGCCGCCGCCACCGGCCCGAACCATGCGTTACAATAATCGATCACCGTCTGCGCCGGCGTGCCTTGCGCCACACCTTCGAGATCGAGCCAGATATTCATGCCTGCCGGCAGGCCCACTTCCTGCGAACAGGACACGGCGTTGTTGCCGTATTCCGTGCCCAGAGCCCCGGTCGGCGTCCAGGGCGAGGCCGCGACATGCTGCACGGCCATCAGCGCCAGCCCGCCGGCGAGGATGGTGTTGGCCTCGCTAGTGGTGAGATCGCCCGCCTGCTCCGTCGGTTGGGCGCGCGTGATGTAGCGAATACAGAATTTGTAGCCCTGCGACACGTAACCGGCGACGTCCTGCGCGGTGAGCGTGAAGTCGCAATCAAATCCCATGACGCCCTGCGGCGCGCTGACGACGGAGCCCGCCAACGTGTTGGACGGCTGTGATGATGGCGCTGCCGGGGTGGGCGCCGGGGCCACGATCAGGGCGGAGCAGGCGCCGGACCAGAAATAGAGATTGTTCAGCCCTTGATACCAGGTCGCGTTGCCATCGACCGCTTCGCCCTGCACGGTGGCTGCCACCGCGAGCGTGCAGCCGGACACAAGCTGCCCCACGAGAGGTCCGCTCGAGCTGGGCGTGTCGGCCCGCAGATTGAGCGGGGTGGTCGTCATCACGGTGCCGATTGCGGACATGCTGTTCTAACCTTTGAATGTGTTGGTGGGAGGCACCGGAGCTGTGTTGGCAGCAGGCGGCAGAGAGGGCACGTAACGGCTCATGATGCCTTCGATGAAATCGGAGCCGGTGTAACCGGCCGCCGCGAACGCCAGCACGGTCGAGGCCTGGATGTTCTGGATGAGTGCTGTGGGGCTCATCACCAACGCCGCCAGCACGCCGGCCACGAAGCCGATCAACAGGCTGATGAAGAGCCGCGAGAAATCGATGAGGCCGCCCATCGACTGGTTGGTGGCGGACGCCTGGTCGTTGACCTTCTTGATGCCGACGATGATGCGCGCGCTCTGCCCCACCGCGCCGGAAAGCCCGGCGAGCAGGATGATCTGAAGCCAGTTTGTCACGGACATGATCGTTCTCCCCGTTTTGCGCGAGAACGCAGCGCCGCACGGCGCAATCTAGGAGGAGGACGCGCCGGAGTAAACGGGCGTGAATACTTATGTCCTGTTTTCAATCATCGCGGCAGCAACCGCCTTCAGCAGCCGCATCCGAGACGCAGCGGCAGCGGTCGTGGAATTCATGGGCGAGTTGGGAGAAATAGGCGTCCATCGCAGCGTGGGCGATCTGATGGCGGGTCGTGCCCTTCTTCACCGCGGCAATGCCCAGCGTCTCGTACTCGCGCGCGGACAGCGCCACCATGATGCGATGCGGCTTGTCTTCCCCGATCATGGGTGGAGGAGGAGGCGGAGATGTCACGTTCGTGACAGGGGTAAGCCAGGGCTGGCGTGCCAAGGAGGTCGGTTGCGACGACATCGACGCGGACGGGCTCGCCTCGCCTTTGCGCGCGAGCAGGCTTGCGGTGATGGGCGCGAAGCGGCTCATGGCGACTCCCATTTGTGGCCGAGCTTGCCGAAGCCGGCGCGATCCGTGGCGCGACGGCCGAATGGTAAAGTGCGCCGCTCGGCCGATCCGAAGAACCCATGCGCGCCGTCACGCCGGTCCTTGCCCGAGCGCCGTTCCGGGCCGGTGTAGATCGCGGCCGGCTCGATTTTCATCTCGGCCTCCGCCATTTCCAGCATCAACTCGGCGATCGGTTGCGGCAACGGTTCGGGCGGCAGCAGCTCGACAGGCTGCACGACGGCGGGCGGCTCGAACACCGCTTCCGGCTCCGGCGCGCGTTCTTCAACGATGCTGGCCTCCACGGGACTGGACGATAAAGGCGTGATCGACAGATCGAGCCTCGCTTCCGGCTTCAGATGCACGTCATGCTTCAGGCGCGACAGGCGGTCCTGCACATAGAGCCACAATTCGCGGATCTCGCGCGCGGAGTGCGATTTTGGAACGGCCTCGCCCACGGTGCGTCCGTCCACCATGGAGGCGGCGAAATCCACGCGGTGGTGCAGCGTCGTCGGCGCAACCGTGCCGTGCTGCGACAGCGCGACCGCGGCCTCGCCCGTAATGCGTGCGCGCTGCGTGGCGCCGTTGACGACAAAGACGAGCGGTTTGCCATGGCTCTCGGCGATATCGACCGTTGCGCCCACGGCGCGCAGGTCATGCGGGCTCGGCCGCGTCGGCACCACCACAAGATCGGCGTGCGCCACGACCTGCGAGATGGAATTCGTGATGGCTGGCGGCGTATCGATCACTGCGAGGCGAATACCGGATGCCTCGAGCCGCTCCAGCGTCTCGCCCAGATCGGCCAAGCTCGTATGCGCGAAGACGGGTGCTGTGGCCTCCCGCGCGTTCCACCATTGGGCGAGGCTGCCTTGCGGATCGGTATCGATCAACGCCACGGGCCCTACGCCTGATTGCTCGGCCTCCACCGCCAGGTGGCCGGAGAGCGTGGTCTTGCCCGACCCGCCCTTCTGCGACGCCATCACCAGCACATGCATGAGCCCACAACCCCTTCAAGGCGAGCGCATGTTGTAACGGACGGGCCGTTGCGGCGGGCTGAACAGAGGCGATGGGGTTTGTGTCAAATTTTCGGAAAAAGGAGATCGCCGGATGCAACCGCGCGGGCGGAATGAGCGGGATGATTCACGCAGAGCCGCATGAGCGTTACTTCATCCCCAACTGATCGAACAGGAATGTCAGCTCGTCACTCTGCAGTCCGACGCGCTCATCCAGAGACGATCCGATCCCGTGCCCTGCATTCTTGCTCGTGCGCAGGAACACCGGATAGGGCGATGACGTCGCCGCCTGAAGCGCCGCCGCGAACTTCCGCGATTGCAACGGGTTGACACGGCCGTCATTCGCGCCGGTCGACATCATCACCGCCGGATAGGCCGTGCCTTTGACGACATGCTGATATGGCGAATAAGCCAGCAGCGCCTTGGCCTGCGCGGGGTCGTTCATGGAGCCGTATTCGGTGGCGGTGAAGATGCCGTTGTTGTCGCGGCCCCAGGCGACCATGTCGTAGACTCCGGCGATGGAATCCACCGCGCGCGCCAGAGCCGGATGCTGGGTGAGCGTGGCGCCGAGCAGCAACCCGCCATTCGAACCGCCGCGCAGTGCGAGCCTAGCGTGCGAGGTGTAGTGCTGGGCGATCAAATACTCGCCCGACGCGGTGAAATCGTCGAACACGTTCTGCTTCCTGGTCAGCATGCCGTTCTGGTGCCAGGCATCGCCATATTCCGAACCGCCGCGGATATTGGCGATGGCGTAGACACCGCCATGGTCCAGCCACAGCCGCGTGAAAGCGCCCAGGAAATAGGGCGACTGGTTGATACCGAAGCCGCCATAGCCGTAAAGCAAAGTGGGATTGGCGCCGTCCAGCTTGGTGCCCTTCTTCATGATGATGTTGACCGGAACCTTCGTGCCATCCTTCGAGGTCGCGAAGACGCGTGTCACCGTGGCGTCGGCGAAGGAGACGGGCGAGGTCACCTTCAGCGCGGTCTCTTCCGTCTTGCCGGTCGCAGGATACCAGCGCGCGTAATAGCGCGGCCGCAGATAGGTCGCGACGTCGAACAGCACCGAGCCGTCGGCCAGCGGCTCGATCTCCTGATTGGAGGCGATTTCCGGCAGCGGCAGATCGCCTTGCGGCTTGCCGTCGAGACTGAAGATGCGCACATCATCCGGGCCACCGACGACATCGCGCACGAAGAGCCGATCGCGGCTCAGCCCCAGATCGACGCCATGCTCTTCCGCTCCGCCGGACTGGATGGCGAGGTCACTCTCCGCCACGATGACGGGCGCGCTCGCGAGCCCGCCCTTGGCGAACGGCGGCTTCAGCTTGACGACCTTGCCCTTGGACGAATTCTTGCGGGAAATTCCATAGACCGGTCATCCGCCCCGATGGTGGCGAAGACGACATCGTCCGTATACGTCCCGATCTGTAGCGCCGGCGCTGTGCCCTGCTTCAGCACATAGTAGGCCCAGGTGTTGCCGTCGCCACGCTGGACCATCGCCATGATGGACGGCCGGTCGAAGCGGTTATCCAGGAAGATTTCCGAGATGCGCTCCAGCCCGTCGGCCTTGGAGAGCGCCAACGTGTCGGTCTTCGGATCGGCGCCCAGCGTATGGAAATAGACCTGCATGTTGAAATGCTGGTCGTCGGCCGGGGCGTCGGGGCCAGGATAGCGCGTGTACCAGAAGCCCTTGCCGCCTTGCGCCCAGGCCATGCTGCCGCCGGCGGTCGGGTACTGCACACCCGCGATCGGCTTGTCGATCTCCTTGCCGGTCGCGGTGTCGTAGATGTGCAAGGTGCCGTTCTCGCTGCCGCCTTCGGAGAGCGACACGGCCACTTTGGTGCCATCGCCGGACGGCGTGTACCAGTCGATGGCGGTGAGGCCCTTCGTATCGAGCGTGTTGGGATCGACCAGCGCTTTGCGGCTGGCGGGATCGGCGTTTGCGTCGAGCGTCACCAGCATCGGCTGCTGGAATTTCGGATCGGTGTAGAGCGAGAAGACGCGGCTCCCGCGCGCGGTGAGCTCGAAATAGGAAGGCGACGCGGCCTTGATCAGCGCGGTCAGCTTGTCCTTGATCGCGGCGCGTATGGGTTGCGCGTCGAGATAGGTGCGCACGCGCGCGTTCTGCGCATCGCTCCACGCCTCGACCTTCGGGTCCTTGCCATCTTCCAGCCAATGATAGGGATTGGGGATCTTCGCGCCCTGCACCGTGTCGAAATCGGCGCCCGAAGGCGTCGCGGGCGGCGGCGGCATGGTTGCGGCGAACGCTGCAGTTGCGGCCACGGCCAATGCGGCCAGCGAAAACGTCGCGGTTTTCATAAGCGATCCCCCAAAGAACCGCTGCACGCTATCGGTGGGCCAGCGGCGGCGCAAGACGGGAGCTCACGGATCAAGCGCCAACAGCGCAAAACTCGCCAGCCAGTGCTCGCCCATATAGTCGCCGGTGACATGCGGCATCGCGCTTTGCAGATGCGCGTCGACAGCGGGGACGATACGGGGATCGAGGTTCGGCATGTCCCGCGTAATCAACCGCCAGCACCAGGCTCGCGAGAGATTGAGGCCATCGAGATGGGCGATCTGGCCATCGCTGCGGTCGCTGACGATGGCGGGTGTGAGCAGTGCGGACGGAACATTCGGCAGATAGCGGGCGAACCAGGCGGCGAAATCCTTTCCCAGCGCGCCGCGCATCGCGGCGGCGATGGTCAGCGTGGGCGAGAGGAAATCGGATTGCGAGGGTTCGAATACGCGGCAATCTGTATCCGCGCCGTGCCAGTCGCATAGCTTGGCATTGCAGAGCGCGGCGAACGCGTCATCGCCCATCGCGCGCGCGTAGTCCTGCGCCAGGATCATCGCGAAGGCGGTGCTGGAATGCATGCCCGTGCGCACGGGATAGGTGGCCAGCGGCAGGAATTCGCGGAAGCGCGTGACGAATGCATCGGCCAGCGGCTTCAGCGTATCCGCCCAGCGCGCGTCCGCATGCTGCGCGAGTTCGCCCTGCAGCATCAGCAGCCATGCCCAGCCATACGGCCGCTCGAAACCGCGTGAGGCGGGCCGTGCGAGATAGGCAACCTCGCCCGCCACTTTCTCCGGTGTGAACTGATCGTCCAGCAACGCGCGGATAGCGCCGGCTTCGGGCAGGTTCGGGAAGCGGCGCAGCGCGCGCGCGAGCAGCCAGTGGCTGTGCACGCAAGAGTGCCAATCGAAACTGCCGTAGAAGACAGGATGCAGCGCGCTGGGGCCTTTCACGTCTTCCGGGCCGGTCAGCACATGATCTATCTTGTTCGGCCATTCCTGGGTGACATGGCCGAGCGCCGTGCGGGCGAAGAGAGAGGCTTTGTCTAGCGTGAGCTCGTGCACCACGCCACTCAACATCCGCTCAGCGTGATTTGCGTGAGTTTGCAAACGCCATTGTCGATGATCACCTTCGTCGCGACGCTGACGACGGTTCCATCGTCCTTGAGCAGAACCGACTGAACCATGATGTTGTTCCCGACATACGGCGCCACCTTGCACTCATTATCGAGCGCGTGGTTGCCGGCATTACCGGGATCGTGCCCGGCGGCCGTCATAAGCTTGCGGAAATCGTCCATGGTCATGGAGCCGTCCGCGCCGATATAGGTCCGCGCATCAGTGCAGCTTTTGACCGGAGCAACGCCTTGCGCATTCGCCGCGCCATACAGGACCATCGTCAGCATCACGGCTGTGACATGTTTCATGGAAACCTCCCTGTCTCTCCACCATCCTAGAGCCGGAACACCAGGAAATACATCAACAGGATATTGCCGATCAGCATGGGAATGGCGGTGGGGATCTGCGCTTTGATGACGCCGTTGCGGTCCGGCAATTCCAGCAGCGCGGCCGGCACGATGTTGAAGTTCGCCGCCATCGGTGTAACCAACGTTCCGCAATAGCCGGACAGCATGCCGAGCGCGCCCATGATCATCGGATCGCCGTGGAATTTGCCGACGATCAGCGGCAGGCCGATGGCCGCCGTCATCACCGGGAAGGCGGCAAACGCATTGCCCATCACGGCGGTGAGCAGCGCCATGCCGATGCAATAGGCCGCCACCGCCTCGAAGGGCTGGCCAAGCGGCAAATACGTCGTCGCCACCGTGCCGACGGCATTGCCCACACCGGTCAGCGCGAATACGGCGCCGAGCGAGGCCAGCAATTGCGGCAGGATCGCCGCCCAGCCGACGCTGTCCATCAAGCGGCGCCCTTCCTGCAACGGCGCCAATAGCGGCGGCCGCAGCCAAAGCATCGCAATCGCCAACGCAATCAACACGCCGACGCCCAGGAAGAACAGCGTGAGCGCGGCGGGTGTGAAGAGCGGCGGCTTCATGCCCCGGAAGATCAATGTCCCGATCAGCGCCACCGCCGGCACGATCAACACCGGAAGGAACAGCCAGTTGCCGTGCCGCCGCGCGTTCGCCTCGCGCTCTTCGGGCGATGTGGTGTGCGGCTTGCCCTGGCCCATCAGTTTGAAGCCACCCAGCGCGATGAGCAACAGCACCAATATGCCATTGGCGCGGTCGCCCAACTCGCTGCCGAACAGAAAGCTGATCGCGAGCAATCCCCAGAAGCCGGCATTGCCGAAACGCTTCGTATTGCCGGCATCGCCGAGGCTGAGAGCGGCATAGGCGGCGAATATGAGGCCCACCAGGATGTAGAGCGGTTGATAGCCGATCATGGCGCGCGCTTCCGGACCTGGCGGCCGAACAGCCAGATACGTATGCCGTGGATGACGAGCGCCAGGATTGCGGTGGGAATCGCCCAGAGTGAAATGTCCAACGGCGTGGCCGCGATCTTCGCATGCGCCAGCGTGCTCTGGATCAGGAGCACGGGGGAGAATGCGAGGAAGATGTCCTCCGCGAAAAACACGCCGACATTTTCGGTAGCCGCCGCCATGGCGCGGATGCGATAGCGCAGGCCGCCGGGAAGCGGGCCTATCTCTTTTTCCGCCGCGCTTTCGGTCATGGGCGCGATCAGCGGGCGCACCATCTGCGGATGACCACCGGCCGGAATGAGGCCGATGGCCGCTGTCACCTGCCGGTAAAGGAAGTAGGCGAACAACAGCCGCGACATCGTCGCGCCTTTCAGTCCCGCGATCAGCGCGCGGGCGCGATGCTGCAATCCGGCGCGCTCCATCAAACCGATGATGGGCAACACCACGAACACCACGCTGACGAAGCGGTTCTCATTGAACGCCCTGCCCAGCGCTTCCAGGATCGCGAGCGGCGCGAGTCCGCCCGCCCATCCCGTGACGCCCACAGAGGCCGCGATCACCAGCAGCGGATTGAAGCGGAGCGCGAAGCCGATGATGACGACGGCTATGCCCAGAAGTGGCCACATGGCCGCCTCACCAGATGTGCACGCGCTCCTTCGGATCGACATAGAGCTTGTCGCCCGGCTTGATGCCGAAGGCGTCGTACCAGGCGTCGATGTTGCGCACGACGCCGTTGACGCGGAACTGGCGCGGGCTGTGCGGGTCGCTCACCACCTGGCGCTTGACGTAGGCGTCAGTCACCTTGCCGCGCCAGGCCTGCGCCCAGCCGAGGAAGACGCGCTGGTCGCCGGTCAGCCCGTCGATCACCGGCGCGGGCTTGCCGTGCAGCGAAGTGTGATAGGCGTCGAGCGCGAGCGTCAGCCCGCCCAGGTCGGCGATGTTCTCGCCCATGGTGAGGTCGCCGTTCACGTGCACCGATGGTTCGTTCGCCAGTGGCTGGAACGAAGAGTACTGTGCACCCAGATGCTTCGCGCGCGCGTCGAACTTGTCGGCGTCGTCCTTGGTCCACCAGTCGCGCAGCGCGCCTTCGGCGTCGATCTTGCGGCCTTCGTCGTCGAAGCCGTGCGTCAGCTCATGGCCGATGACGCCGCCGATGGCGCCGTAATTGATGGCGGGATCGGCATTGGCGTCGAACATCGGCGCCTGCAGAATGCCGGCGGGGAACACGATGTCGCGCAGCGAGCCGTTATAGGCGTCGTTGGTTTGCGGCGTCATGCCCCAATCGAGCTTGTCGACCGGCCCGTTGATGCGGCCGGAATAGAAGGCCCAGTCGGCGGCGGCGGTGCGGCGCGTATCGCCCACCACGTCGTCATCCGTGATCACGAGCTTGGAATAATCGCGCGGATGATCGGGATAACCCACCTTGATCGTATAGGTCTCGAGTTTCTTGATGGCCTCGGCCTTGGTGGCCGGGCTCATCCAGTCCAGCTTCTCCAGCCGCGCGCGATAGGCGTCGAGCAGGTTGTGCACCAGTGCCTCGATCTTGGCGCGCGCGTCGGGGCCGAAATATTTCGCGGTGTAGAGCTCACCCACGCCGAAGCCCATCGTGCCGGTCGAGCCGAAGCCGTTGCCCGCGAGGAAATCGCCGCCGGCGACGGCGGAGACAGCGCGTTTCCAGCGCGGCCGCTGTTCGGCCTGCCCGGCCAGCGTCTTGTCATGCATCACGAAATAGGCGTCGGCGAAAGGCTTGGAGAGAAAGGGCGCCGCGCCGTCGGCGATGTGCACGGCCTGCCAGGCCTGGATCGTCGCGACGGGCGTGGCGGCGAAGATCGCGGCCAGCTTCGGGAAAGCCGTGTTCTCGGCCACGATCACGCGCTTGACGGAAGAGAGATGCATGGCGGCAAAGAAGCGCTTCCAGTCGAAGCCCGGCGCCATCTTCTGCAATTCCGCGATGGTCATGGGATTGTAGGTGGCGACGGGATCGCGATCCTGCACCTTGGTCCAGCTCGCACCCGCGATCTTGGTCTCGAAATCGACGACGTCCTTCGCGCGCGCATCCGCATCCGGCCAGTTGACGAGATGCAAGAGCTGTCTGGCATAGGAAAGATAAGCCGCTTTCTGCGCGGCGAAGTTGGGCTCCAGGTAATAATCACGATCCGGCAGGCCCAATCCGCTCTGGCCGACATAGACGGCGTAGTGCTTGGGATCCTTCAGATCGACATCGATGCCCACGCCCCAGAGCGAGGTCTCGAAATCGGCATTGCTCATGCCCATCAGGGCGGCCAGATCGTCGCGCGACTTGGCGGCGCGCACCAGCGCCAGCTCCGGCGCGATGGGCTTCGCGCCCAGGGCCTCGATGCGGCCCTCATCCATGAACGCCTTGTAGAACGCGCCCACTTTGCCTTCGAGATCGGCGGGCTGGTGCGCCGTCCTGCCAGCGGCCGCGTTCATCATCGCGTGCAGGCGGCCTTCGGTGCGGTCGGTCATCTCCAGGCGAAGTGACACGGCGGGTTTGTCGGCAGGGATCTGGTGCGCGTCGAGCCACGTGCCGTTGGCGAAGCGGAAGAAGTCGTCACCCGGCTTGGCGGCCTTGTCCATGCCGGCTGTGTCCAGCCCCCAGGCGCCATATTGCGGCTTGTCCGAATCCGCCGCGAGGCAAACGCCGGTCAGCGCCAGCGCGCCCAGAACAATCCCGATTTTTCGCATCATGCTCTCCCCTTGAAGCGGGGAGAGTGCTTGGCGAAATGCGCGGTGTCCATACACAACCGCGCGTGGCTACACCGGCAACCGTATCGCGGCCCGAAGGCCACCCGCCGCGCTGGTTTCCAGCGTCAAGTCGCCGCCATGGGCACGGGCAATGTCGCGAGCGATGGCGAGGCCGAGGCCGGAGCCGCCCTTCTGCAGGTTGCGGCCTTCGTCGAGGCGGTGGAACGGACGGAACGCCTCTTCCCGGCGCGCCTCGGGGATGCCGGGGCCGTCATCGTCCACCACGATTTCCACACCGCGCTCGTCGCGGCGCAGCGACACGTCCACATGTTTGCCATGCTTCAGCGCATTGTCGATGAGATTGGTGGCGCAGCGGCGCAATGCGTTACGCCGCACGCTCATGATGATTCCGGGCTGGGTCTCCACCATCAGCCGGTCCGCACCGGCACTGCGCGCGCGCGAGGCCGCGGCGGCCGCATCGCGCACGACGTCGGAAAGGTCCACGCTTTCCGATGCCTCGCCGCCCTCGCCGCGGGCGAAGTCGAGATATTCGTCCAGCATGTGCTCCATCTCGGCGATGTCGCCCTTGAGCGCGGTGATATCCACGCCGTCGCCCATCATGGCCAATTCGAGCTTGAGCCGGGTGAGCGGCGTCTTCAGGTCGTGGCTGACGCCCGCCAGCATGTCGGTGCGCTGCTGCAGGTACCGTTCGATACGCTCGCGCATGGTGAGGAAGGCCTGCGCCGCGCGGCGCACTTCGGTGGCGCCGTAGGGTTTGAAATCGGGCACGGAGCGGCCTTTGCCGAACGCTTCCGCCGCATGGGCGAGCTGCTCGATGGGCCGCACCTGGTTGCGCAGGAAGATGATGGCGATGGCGATCAGCACCAGCGACGAGCCCACCATCCATAGGATGAAGACGTCGACGTTCGAGGCGGTGAGGCGCTTCCTGGGAATCATCAGGCGCAGCACGCCGTCTTTCGTCTGCACCCTGAGATCGGTGAAGTCGCCGAGATTGCGGGAGATGAAGGGCGAGGTGGTGCCGAACTGGTTGGCGAAGACGCTGTTCATCGCGTCTTTCAGGTTCACTTCCGAATGGTGGTAGGGCCGGTCCAGCCGCTCGCCCGGCGTGAAGCCGATCTGGTAGCCGAGATTCTTCCCGGCCATGTCGAGCAGGGCGGTGCGCGGCTTGCCCGGCGGGTAGCTCTCTTCGAGATTGATGAGGAACGCCACATCACCCGCCACGCCACGCGCCATGCGCGCCGTCATAATGTCGTAATGCCGCTCGAAGAACACATAGGTGACGACGCCGAGCAGGATCACCACCGGCGCCACGATGATGATGAACGAGCGCCAGAACAGCCCGCGCGGCATCGCCCGCTTGACGACACGAAAGGGCCGCGGGCGTTCGATCTTTAACGGAGCCATCTTGATGCGTGGCATCAGGCCACCCGGTCCGGAACCAGCACGTAACCCACGCCCCGCACGGTCTGGATGTAAAGCGGCAGCTTGGGATCCTCCTCGATCTTGCGGCGCAACCGCGTCACCTGCACGTCGATGGACCGCTCGAGCGAGACACCCAGCCGCGTGCAGAGATCGGCGCGGGAGAATTGCCGCCCCGCATTCACCGCGAAGAGTTTCAGCAGCGCGCTTTCAGACGTGGTGAGGCGCACCGGCTTGCCCTTGCGGCGGAGTTCGCCACGCTCCGGATCGAACACGGCCTCGCCCATCTTCACTTCGCGATGCGGCGATTGCGGCGGCGGCGCGGCGCGACGTAGCAGCGCGCTGACCCGCAGCACCAGTTCGCGCGGCTCGAACGGCTTGGGCAGGTAATCGTCAGCCCCATGCTCCAACCCTTCGATGCGATGCTCGGCATCGCCCCGCGCGGTGAGCATCAGGATCGGCACCTGGCTGTTGGTGCGGGTTGAGCGGGTGAATTCCAGCCCGGATTCGCCCGGCATCATCACGTCCACGATCAACAGGTCGAATGCCATGGATTTCATCAAGGTGCGCGCTTCGCTCGCATCCGCCGCCGCGCTGACGCGGAAGCCGTTGGCGGTGAGGTAGCGCTGGAGCAGCGCGCGCAAGCGTTCGTCGTCATCGATGACGAGCAGGTGTGCGTTGTCGGCGGCGGCGCTCATGTCCAGCTTCCCGCGTTGCGCACGCGCCGCTCGCCCGCGATGCCGGAGAGGACGCGGCGGAATCCGGCGACGGCCTCGGGCCCCGCGTCGCGGAAGGCGCGCACCAGCCTGGGGCGTTGCGCCTCCCACATGGCGAGCTCAAGTGCCGCGCCCTTGGCGGTGAGGCGGAGCTGGCGGGTGCGACGGTCGCGCAGACCTGCCTTGCGTTCCACGAAGCCGCCGGCCAACAGGTCGTTCAGCACGCGATTGAGGCTTTGTTTCGTGATCTTCAGGATGGCGAGCAAGTCCGCCACCGAAAGCCCGGGGTTGCGCGCAATGAAATACAAGGCGCGGCGATGGGCGCGGCCCAATCCGGCCGTGCGCAGAGCAGCCTCGCCCGCCGCGAACAGGTCGGTAAAGGCGAAGAACAGCAGGTCTATGCCTTGCTTCAACTCCTCGTCCCGCAGATATAGGGGGGACGGGCGCGGGTCGTTGGACATTACGTCAGCCATGCTGACGGATTTAGTCCGGCGCGCCGCGTTCTTGCAAGTGCCGCTCTCTCAGGATGGTTTCCATGGCCACTCAGCCTTTCGACGATCGCGACGGTCAAATCTGGTTCGACGGGAGCCTGCGCCCCTGGCGGGAATGCGACGTCCATGTCCTGACGCACGGGCTGCACTATGCCTCCAGCGTGTTCGAGGGCGAGCGGATGTATTCGGGGCGCATCTACAAGCTGGAGGAGCATACGGCCCGGCTGTTCGAATCCGCCCGCATCCTCGACATGAAAATTCCGTATACGGAAGATGAGATCAACCAGGCCAGCATCGCCGCCGCGAAGTCGACCGGGCTGGACGACGCTTATGTCCGCCCCGTGGTGTTCCGCGGCAGCGAGCAGATGAGCGTGGCCGCCCCCAACGCGAAGATCCATGTCGCCATCGCGGTGTGGCCTTGGGGCTCCTATTTCGATCCGGCGGAGAAGATGAAAGGCATCCGCCTCACGCTTTCCGACTGGAAGCGCCCCGCGCCCGACACCGCGCCCACTCGCGCCAAGGCGGCCGGCCTTTACATGATCTGCACCCTGTCGAAGCACGCGGCCGAAAACGCCGGCTTCCATGACGCCATCATGTACGACTATCGCGGCTACATCGCGGAGGCGACCGGCGCCAACGCCTTCTTCGTGCAGGACGGAAAGCTCCTCACGCCCACGCCCGATTGCTTCCTTGACGGCATTACGCGCCGCGCCGTGATGGCGCTGGCCCGCGCCCGCCAAATCCCGGTGATCGAGCGCCACATCAAGCCGGAAGAGATGGCCGGATTCAGCGAATGCTTCCTCACCGGCACCGCCGCCGAGGTGACGCCCGTGCAGCAGATCGCGCAGTACAAATTCACGCCCGGCCAAATCACTGAGACGCTGATGACGGATTACATGGCGGACGTGCGCCGCGAGGTGTCGCAAGTGACCCTGGCGAAAGCGGCGTAGCTCAACAAGAAAACGTCATGGCCGGGCTTGTCCCGGCCACCCATACCCGCAGTGGGAAACGTAAGAGCGCGGACCGTCATTATCTTTTTCTGCAAGACCGCGTTTATGGATGGCCGGGACAAGCCCGGCCATGACGGTTGTTGGATGGGTGATAACGAGGGTTGAGCGGAGTGTATCGGCGCGCCCCTCACTCCACCCGCATCTTCAGCACCTTGTCCGGCTCACCGGAAATCGCGCCGTTGTTGTGTTCGCCGCCCTTCTTGATGGCGTCGATGTGGTCCATGCCGTCCACCACCTCGCCCCACACCGTGTATTGGCGGTCGAGCCAGGGGGCATCCGTGAAGCAGATGAAGAACTGGCTGTTGGCGCTGTCCGGGCTCGCGCTGCGGGCCATGGAGACGGTGCCGCGCTTGTGCTTCTCGGCGCTGAACTCGGCCTTCAAATTCGGCAGGTCGGATTTGCCCGAGCCGGTGCCGGTGGGATCGCCCGTCTGCGCCATGAAATCGGGGATGACGCGATGAAACACCACGCCGTCATAGAAGCCCTTGTTCGAAAGCTCGGTGATGCGCTCCACATGCTTGGGCGCGAGGTCCGGACGAAGCTTGATCTTCACCGGGCCGGTCTTCAATTCCATGACGACAGTATCAGGCATTTTTCTTCTTTCTTTTTTCAGCGCAGCGTTTGACGAGCTGCATGGCAACATAAGGTGTGGTGAACGGCCTGACGTCGCCGCCCAGCATGGCGATTTCCCGTACCAGCCGTGACGCGATCGCCTGCTTCTGCGCGTCGGCCATGAGAACCACGGTCTCGATTTCGCTGTTCAGCTTGTGGTTCATCGCGGCCAGCTGGAATTCATATTCGAAGTCGGATACCGCCCTCAAGCCGCGCACGATCACCGTGGCGCCCATCTCGCGCGCGAAATCCACCTGTAGCTTGTCGGCGAACGACACCACCTCGATCGAGGCGCGGCCCTTCGCGAGCGGCTTGGCCTCGCGCTTCCACATCGCGACGCGCTCCTCGAGCGAAAACAGCGGCGTCTTGCCGGTGCCCGTGGCGATGCCGATCACGAGATGATCGACGAGTTTCACCGCGCGGCTGACGATATCGACGTGACCCAGCGTGAGCGGATCGAAGGTGCCCGGATAGAGGCCGACGCGCTTCTTGGCGGCCATCAGCCTTCGCCCTCTTCGGAACCTTCTTCCACACGCTCGACCGAGACCACGCGCTCGCCTTCGTCGACGCGGAAGACGGTGACGCCCTGCGCGGCGCGGCCCTGGATGGAAATACCGCCGACGGGAACGCGGATGGTCTGGCCCTGGTCGGAGATCAGCATGAGGTCGTCGCTGTCCTGCACGGGGAAGGCGGCGACGATGGCGGAGTTCTTCTTGCCCATGCCCATGGCGACGATACCCGAGCCGCCGCGGCCGGTGACGCGGTACTCATAAGACGACGAGCGCTTGCCGAAACCGTTTTCCGACAGGGCCAGCACAAACTGCTCATACGCGCCAAGGGCTGCGTAACGCTCCGGCGTCAGCGTCGCTTCCTCGGTTCCCTCTTCCGCATCATCCGGCTCTTCGATCGTTTCCACTTCCTCGCCCGTGGCGGCGCGGCGCGCAGCGTTGGCCTGCTTGAGATAGGCGCGGCCTTCGGCGGTGGTGGCATCGGAATGGCGCAGCAAGGTCAGGCTGACCGCTTCGTCGCCATCCGCGAGTTTGATGCCCCGCACGCCGGTGGAGTCGCGGCCCTTGAAGACGCGCACATCCGTCACCGGGAAACGGATGCATTTGCCGCCGCGGGTGGTGAGGAGCACATCGTCGCGCTCGGTGCAGATCTCCACGCCCAGGATCTTGTCGCCATCGCCCAGCTTCATGGCGATCTTGCCGTTGCGGTTGATGCTGGCGAAATCGGAGAGCTCGTTGCGGCGGATGTCGCCGGACTTCGTCGCGAAAACCACGTTGAGCTTTTCCCACTGCGATTCATCTTCCGGCAGCGGCAGGATGGTGGTGATGCGCTCGCCTTCGCTGAGCGGCAACAGATTCACCATCGCCTTGCCCTTGCCCTGGATGCGCGCCTCGGGCAGCCGCCACACTTTCAATTTGTAGGCCATGCCGGTGGAAGAGAAGAACACCAGCGGGGCATGCGTGGAGGCCACGAAGAGATGCGTGACGAAATCCTCCTCGCGCGTGGACATGCCGGCGCGGCCTTTGCCGCCGCGGCCCTGCACGCGATATTCGTCCACCGGCGTGCGCTTGATATAGCCCGCATGCGTGACGGTGATGGCGACGTCCTCGCGCTCGATCAGCGCTTCGTCCTCGATCTCGGTGTCGGCATCGACGAGTTCGGTCTGGCGCGGCGTGGCGAATTCGTCGCGGATTTCGCGCAGCTCGGTGCGCACGATCTCCAGCACGCGGGGGCGCGACCGCAGGATGTCGAGATAATCGGCGATGGCCTTGGAGAGCTTTTCCACTTCCTCGCCGATCTCGTCGCGGCCGAGCGCGGTCAGGCGCTGCAGGCGGATGTCGAGAATGGCGCGGGCCTGCTCGTCGGACATGCGGATGGTGCCGTCCTCCGCGATCTGCGCGCGCGGATCGGCGATGAGGGCAATGAGCGGCGCCACGTCCTTGGCTGGCCAGTCCTTCGCCATCAACTGCTCGCGGGCGGCGGCGGCATCGGGCGCGCGGCGGATCATCGCAATCACTTCGTCGATATTGGCGACGGCGACGGCGAGGCCCACCAAGATGTGTCCGCGGTCGCGCGCCTTGCCGAGTTCGAAACGCGTGCGGCGCGTGACCACTTCCTCGCGGAAATGGGTGAAGGCGCCGATCATGTCCTTCAGATTCATCAGCACAGGCCGGCCGTCGTTCAAGGCCAGCATGTTGACGCCGAAGCTCGTCTGCATCTCAGTGAAGCGGTAGAGCTGGTTGAGCACGACTTCGCTGGAGGCATCGCGCTTCAGCTCGATCACCACGCGCATGCCGTGGCGGTCGCTCTCGTCGCGGATGTCGGAGATGCCTTCCAGCTTCTTGTCCCGCACCATCTCGCCCATCTTTTCCTGCATGCGGGCTTTGTTCACCTGATAGGGCAGTTCGGTGACGATGATCGCTTCGCGATCCTTGCGAATCTCCTCGACATGACAGCGCGCGCGCATCAGCACGCTGCCGCGCCCGCGGGCCAGCGCGCCACGCGCCGCCAGCTTGCCGATGATGAGGCCGTGCGTGGGGAAATCCGGGCCGGGCACGATCTCCGTCAGTGCATCCATGCCGATGGAGGGATCGTCGATATAGGCGAGGCACGCGTCGATCACCTCGCCCAGATTGTGCGGCGGGATGTTCGTCGCCATGCCGACGGCGATGCCGCTCGATCCGTTGACCAGCAGGTTCGGATAACGCGCCGGCAACACGACCGGCTCGCGCTCGGTGGAGTCGTAATTGTCCTTGAAAGCGACGGTGTCCTTGTCGAGGTCTTCCGTCAACGCATGCGCGATCTTGGCGCGGCGCACTTCGGTGTAGCGCATGGCGGCCGGGTCGTCGCCGTCGACAGAGCCGAAATTGCCCTGCCCGTCTATGAGCGGCACGCGCATGGAGAAGTCCTGCGCCATGCGGACGAGCGTGTCGTAGATCGCCTGGTCGCCATGGGGATGGTACTTACCCATCACGTCGCCGACGATGAGCGCCGATTTGCGATAAGGCTTGTTCCAGTCGCGGCCGTTTTCATGCATCGAGAACAGGATGCGCCGGTGCACCGGCTTCAACCCGTCGCGCACATCGGGCAGCGCGCGGCTCACGATCACGCTCATGGCGTAATCGAGATAGGACTTCTTCAGTTCGTCCTCGATGGCGATGGGCATGGTATGGCCCCCGCCCGATGGGGCGGCTGGACCGTCTCCCGGCGGGGCGGGCGGCGGCGCGTTGTCGTCTTCGGGTTTATCGCTCAAGTCCGGTCCTTAAGGGGGCGTTTGGGGTGCCATTGGGGATATAGGGGCAAACCCCAAGAATCTCCTTGCAACTATTAGCATTTCGCCTAGGGCCGACGCCACAAAAACACGTCACAAAAGGGAGCGCCTACCGCCCTGCCGGACGGCCCTCGATAACAGCCAATTCCCCGAAAACCCGGGCCATGTCGTAGGCATAGATCAGGCGGCTGCCGTCCTTCTGGTCCACGAAGCCGAAGACGATGCCGATGAGCTTTCCATCCGCCGCATCCACCACGGGCCCCCCGGAGAAGCCGGGGCCAGCGTCGGCTTCAAAGGTGAAGGCATGCTGCGGGCCGCAAGTGGGGCATTGCTGGTTGTTGGCCAGCGAATCCAGCGATGTCACGCGGCCACGCGCCATGCGCAGGCTGCCGTCGGCGCCCTGGCCATAGGCGATCACCTGCTCGGCGAGCCAAGGCTTGGCGGTGGCCTCCGCCGTGCCGGAGGCGGTGTGGAAATACATCAGGTCGTATTGCATCGAGGCGCCGATGGTCTCGCCCCCATCCACCAAATTGGCGTTGTGGGCGTTGGTGACGGCGATGCCATCCTCGATCACCACGCCCGCGCCATGGCCGGTGAGCACGATGTCGCGCGTGCCGGACAGCGGCAGGTAGCTTCGCGCCACATCCGCGTTGAGGAAATCCGGCGCGGGTTCGCCAGCCGACGAACACCCCGCCAAAATCCCCGAAACCATCGTTGCCAGCGCCAGAGCCGCTCCTGCTCCACGCATGGCCTAGACCCGCACCCGGCCGGAGCATGCTCCGGCCTCTTTTGATTGTCGCGCGATCTGACGCGAACCGGTGTCCACTTCGCGGGATCGCGCTCTAGAACGGAATCTCGTCATCCATGTCGCCCCGATCAAAATTGGCGGGCGCCTCGCCCCCACCGCCACGCGGCGCGCGATCACCACCACCGCCACTGCCACCGGCGTCACCGCCCTTGGTGTCCAGCATCGTGAGCTCGCCACGGAATTTGTTCAGCACCACTTCGGTGGAATATTTCTCCGCGCCGTCCTTGTCGGTCCACTTCCGGGTGGAGAGCTGACCCTCGACATAGACCTTAGAACCCTTGCGCAAGTACTTCTCCGCCACCTCGGCCAGGTTCGGATTGAAGATCACCACGCGGTGCCACTCGGTTTTCTCCTTGCGCTCGCCGCTGGCCTTATCGCGCCAGTTCTCGCTCGTGGCGAGCGACAGGTTCACGACCGGCTCCCCCGACTGCATGCGCCGCACCTCGGGGTCCTTGCCCAGATTGCCGACCAAAATCACCTTATTGACGCTACCCGCCATTGTTCCGTGTCCTTTTTCCCATGCGCACCCTAACGCGCTGCGCTCGCGGAGTCTTATATGTTCTCAATCCGTTCCCCAGTCAATCCCCAGAAATAGAGACACATGTGGAGGCGGCGGAGCGGTGGAGAGCGTAAGTCGGATTCACGCAGAGGCGCAGAGCCGCAGAGGAATGTGCAGGCCTCCAACAATTCGTCATGGCCGGGCCTGCCCCCGGCCACCCGTACCCTCAGTTCCTCTTGAGAGACTCTGGAATATGGATGGCCGCCACAAGGGCGGCCATGACGGTTTAGGGAGTGGAGCAAGGCTGCAACCACAGACTCGCTTCTCTGCGGCTCTGCGCCTCTGCGTGAATCCGACTTTCTCAGAACACCGCGGCGATGGAGGGCATGAGCATCCGCGCGGCCGTCGCGCTCAGATGGTGTTCATCGCGATAGAGAGGAAAGCCGTCGCGGATGACAGCGCAGGAGTCCCGAGAGCACAGTACGTCGGCGGGATCGACCACCGGTACACCGTAGCGGAAGTGCATCATCGCGAAGGCCGATAGCGCGCCGCGCTGGCGGGTGAGGTCTTCGGCGAGGGGGAGGCTGCGGTCGTGGCGGTCACCGTGCAGATAGGCATGCGCCAACACTTGCGGTACGGCCCAGCCGATCTCAGGGGCGGAAGCGATGATGATTACTTTCTTCTTCGCGTCGTGCAGCGCCAACACGGTACGGTCCAGGCTGCGCAGGAACAGGGCTTCGTTGCTCGCGCGATCCGTGCCGCGGCCTGCGTCGTCGTAGAGCGTGATGCGGCCCGGCGGTTCGTCGCCATAGGAGGTGCCTTCCGCGTTCTTGGCCCAGCGCGCGTCGAGCACGATTTCCCGGATTTGCGGATGTAGCGCCAGCGCCATAACCGCGTCGTTGAAGGCTTTGCATTTCCAGGCGTCGGGACGCGTGACACCCATTAGCGGCGGACAGGAATCCGTGCCCGCGAAATAGCCCGCGCGGTGGCGGCTTTTCGCGATGGCATCAATGGCTGGGATCAGCGAGCCGGCGTGGGAGTCGCCCCACAGAATGAAATCCGGCTTCTTCGACAGATCGCCGATGATGCAGAGCTTTCCGGCGCGCACGTCGTCGCCCGTCATGCCGAAGCAGGTGACGGCGCGCGGGTCCTCGTCATGCTCGGCCGCGAGGATGCGCCGCACATCCGCCGGCAGCCGTTGCGGCACGCCTTGCGCCGAAACAACGACAGCGCCGCACGCGGCCGTGACGGCCATCGCGGCAAGCGCGCCGCCGAGCAGCTTCCATCGCGCAGGCCGGAACGTCTTCGCGCGGAACGGACGTTCCACGTAACGCCAGGAGAGTGTTGCCAATGCGACGGCCACCGCGATGAGCAGCGCAGTCTCCCAGCCGTTGAGATCGCGGTTCAGCACATCATGCGTGAACACGAAGAGCGGCCAATGCCAGAGATAGAGCGAATAGGAGATCAGCCCGATGAAGACGAGCAGCCGCGTGCTCAACACCGCGTTCACGCCGGTGCGCGACTGACCGGTGTAGATCACCAGCGCGGCGCCCGCGCAGGGCAGAAGTGCCGCTGCGCCGGGAAACGGGATCGCTTTCGTATAGAGCACCACGCTGGCCACTATCAGCGCCACACCGACGACAGCCAGCACCTCCCGCATCGTGCGCGAGCCCGGCGTCGCGAAGCCGCCGATGGCCAGCACCGCGCCCAGCATCAGCTCCCAGGCGCGCGGCGGCAGCATGTAGAACGCGAAATCCGGATGGATGCGCACCGCCCACAGGCTGAACGCCAGCGATGCGGCGAGGATGACCGACACCGTCGCCAGCGCGCGCGCTTTCGAACGGCCCGCCACGGCCAGCAGGATCGCGGGGAAGACGACGTAGAACTGCTCCTCCACCGCGATGGACCACAGATGGAGCAGCGGCTTGGTCTCGGCGGAGACATCGAAATAGCCGAGCTCCCGCCAGAACTCGATATTGGAGGCGAAGACCGCGGTGGCGATCAGGCTCTTGGCATAGCGCGAGAAGTCCGGCGGGAAGAGAAGGAACCAGGCCGCCACCGTCGCCGCCGCCAGCAGCGCGAACAGTGCGGGGAAAATGCGCCGCACCCGCCGCTCATAGAAGGTGAGAAGGGAAAAACGCCGCTCCCGCATCTCACCGTAAATCAGCCCCGCGATTAGGTAGCCCGAGATGACGAAAAACACGTCCACGCCCACGAAGCCGCCGGAGAAACCGGGAACCCGGTAGTGGAACAGCAGCACCGGCAAGATCGCGAGCGCCCGCAGCCCGTCTATATCGGGGCGGTAGCGGGAACCTGGCGCATGAGGTTGAAAATCGGCCATCGGATTTCTATGTGTTGCCAAGAACTTCCTATCCGCAAAACCGGAAAAACGCTTCATCGCTCGCGTGGGCGGCTCGCGCTGGACAGTTTCCGGCGAGTCGGATATCACGTTCGTGATTTGTTCATTTGGCAGCAATGGCAGCAGCCCGTGGGTTGGCCGCTTGCCCCTGCCCCACCCGATGGACAAGCTACGCGTTTCGCCATTCGGGAATTCAGGACGCTAAATGCTGAAAAACATCGTCATTCGCGGCGCGCGCGAGCACAATCTGAAGAATGTCGACGTGGAGATTCCGCGCGACACGCTGACGGTGATGACCGGGCTTTCGGGCTCCGGCAAATCCTCCCTCGCCTTCGACACGATCTATGCCGAGGGCCAGCGCCGCTATGTGGAATCGCTGTCGGCCTATGCTCGCCAGTTCCTGGAGCTGATGCAGAAGCCGGATGTGGATCACATCGAGGGCCTGTCGCCCGCCATCTCCATCGAGCAGAAGACGACCTCGCGCAACCCGCGCTCCACCGTCGGCACCGTCACTGAGATCTACGATTACCTGCGCCTGCTCTTCGCGCGCGTCGGCATCCCCTATTCGCCGGCCACGGGCTTGCCCATCGAGAGCCAGACGGTCAGTCAGATGGCGGACCGCATCCTCGCCTTGCCCGAAGGCACGCGGCTGTTCCTGCTGGCGCCGATGGTGCGCGGCCGCAAGGGCGAGTATCGCAAGGAATTCGCCGAGCTGCAGAAGAAGGGTTTTCAACGCGTAAAAGTAGACGGGAAGTACTATGAGATCGCCAATGTCCCCACGCTGGACAAGAAGCTGAAGCACGACATCGAGGTTGTGGTCGACCGCATCGCCGTGAAGAAGGACATCGGCAACCGGTTGCCGGATTCCATCGAGACGGCGCTGGGCATTTCCGATGGCCTCGTCATCGCGGAATTCGCCGACGAGAAGGAGAAGGACGGCTCTGCCAGGCAGATGATGATGTCGTCCAAATTCGCCTGCCCGGTTTCCGGCTTCACGATTCCAGAGATCGAGCCGCGGCTGTTCTCGTTCAACAACCCGCATGGCGCCTGCCCGGTTTGCGACGGGCTGGGCACGCAGCTCTATTTCGATCCCGCCCTCATCATCCCCGACGAGAGCATCACTTTGCGCAAGGGGGCCATCGCGCCGTGGTCGAAATCGTCGTCGCCTTATTACCTCCAGACCTTGGAGGCGCTGGCGCGGCATTACAAATTCTCGCTCAACGAGCCTTGGGAAGACCTGCCGAAGAAGGCCAAGGACATCATCCTGAACGGTTCGGGCGAGGAAGAGCTCAAGTTCATCTATGACGACGGATTGCGCCGTTACGAGACGAAGAAGACCTTCGAGGGCGTCATCCCCAACATGCAGCGGCGCTTCAAGGAGACGGATTCGTCGTGGGTGCGCGAGGAGTTCGAGCGCTACCAGGACACCTCGCCTTGCGATGCCTGCCACGGCTACCGGTTGAAGCCGGAAGCGCTGGCGGTGAAGATCGGCGGCTTGCATATCGGCGAGGTCTGCGCGCAATCGATCAAGCTGGTCGACGGCTGGTTCCGCGACGTCGACAAGAAGATGTCGAAGCAGCATCAGGAGATCGCGGCCCGCATCCTGAAGGAAATCCGCGCGCGCCTGAAATTCCTCAACAATGTGGGGCTGGATTATCTGACGCTGGCGCGCGCCTCCGGCACGCTCTCCGGCGGCGAGAGCCAGCGTATCCGCCTCGCCTCGCAGATCGGCTCGGGCCTGACGGGGGTGTTGTATGTGCTGGACGAGCCCTCGATTGGCCTGCACCAGCGCGACAATGCGAAGCTGCTGGAATCGCTGCGCGGCCTGCGCGACATGGGCAACACCGTGGTCGTGGTGGAGCATGACGAGGAGGCCATCCGCACCGCCGATCATGTGATCGACATGGGCCCGGGCGCCGGCATCCATGGCGGCCACATCATCGCCGAGGGCACGCCGGACGACATCATGGCGAACCCCAACAGCCTCACCGGCAAATATCTCGTCGGCATCGAGCAGATCCCGATCCCCGCGAAACGGCGCAAGGCGCTGCACGATCGCTGGGTGAAAGTGATCGGCGCGCGCGGCAACAATCTCAAAAACGTCAGCGCGCAGATTCCGTTGGGCACGCTCACCTGCATCACAGGCGTTTCCGGCGGCGGCAAGTCCACGCTCATCATCGAGACCTTGTTCAAGTCCGCGGCGCGCCGCCTCAACCAGGCGCGCGAGCATGCGGCGGAGCACGACAAGATCGAGGGCCTGGAATTCCTGGACAAGGTGATCGACATCGACCAGTCGCCCATCGGCCGCACGCCGCGCTCCAATCCGGCCACCTATACGGGCGCCTTCACGCCGATCCGCGACTGGTTCGCGGAGCTGCCGGAAGCGAAAGCGCGCGGCTATCAGCCGGGCCGTTTCTCCTTCAACGTGAAGGGCGGGCGCTGCGAAGCCTGCCAGGGCGACGGCGTCATCAAGATCGAGATGCACTTTCTGCCGGATGTTTACGTGCAATGCGACGTCTGCAAGGGCAAGCGTTACAACCGCGAGACGCTTGAGGTGAAATTCCGCGACCACTCCATCGCCGACGTGCTGGACATGACGGTCGAAGCCGGCGCCGAACTGTTCAAGGCCGTACCCTCGATCCGCGAGAAGCTGGATACGCTGAAGCGCGTGGGCCTCGGCTACATCTCCATCGGCCAGCAGGCGACGACCTTGTCGGGCGGCGAAGCGCAGCGCGTGAAACTCTCCAAGGAGCTCTCCCGCCGCGCCACCGGCCGCACTTTGTACATTTTGGACGAACCCACCACCGGCTTGCACTTCCACGACGTGAAGAAACTGCTGGAGGTGCTCCACGAGCTCGTCGACAACGGCAACACCGTCGTCGTCATCGAGCACAATCTGGAAGTCATCAAGACGGCCGACTGGCTCGTCGATCTGGGTCCCGAAGGCGGCGACGGCGGCGGCGAAATCGTCGCCAGCGGCACGCCGGAAGACGTGGCCAAGGTGGCGAGAAGCTATACGGGGCAGTATCTCAAGCCGCTGCTCAAGGCCCGCGCGCCGGAAAAAGCGGCACCAGCCAAGCGGATGCGGGCGGCGGAGTGATGGATGGGACTTGCCTGGGTAACGGCAAGTCAGAGCACCTCTATGAGCGTCTCGCCCGTCTCAAGTGCAGAGAGGATTTCCGGCAACGCGCGTTGCAATATGTTTTGCAGCGTGCCGTTGGTGGTGTTTCCCAATCGCAGCCAAACGACGGCAGGGCCGCCCGCCGCTTGCATCCGTAAAGTGGCGAAGTCGGAATCCTTGGAGACGATCACAGCGCCGGTCTTTTCGGCGTAACGCCAGATTTCGATGTCGGGTGTGGTGAAAAGCCCGAGATCGAACACATGGTTTGCCTCATGCCCCGCATCGCGAAACGTGACGGCGAGTGTGGGCGGGAGTTGCGCGTCGAGCAGGAAGCGCAATCAGCTTGTCCGGACGATGCGATGGCCGACGCTGGCGGCGGCATAGGCGAGTGCTGCGTCAATGTCAGCAGCTTCGAGATAGGGATAGTCGGCGAGGACTTCTTCGCGAGTCATGCCGGCAGCGAGATAGCCCACCACATCACTCACCCGGATGCGCATGCCGCGAATGCAGGGACGCCCGCCGCATACAGCTGGATCAACGGTGATGCGCTCATGCATGACCGCGGGATGCTCGTAGACCGCGCCGTCTTCCGCAAATCCGTCATGGGCTGTGTCGCTCGAGGCCTGCGCGATGCGCGACAGCTTCACCACCGGCTTGTCGGCGCGGGCGATGACGATTTCTTCGCCTGCTTCAACACGGGCAATGAGGCGGGAGAGGTTGGTTTTGGCTTCGTGGATCTTGATAATGGTCATTAGCCAGGAGGTTAGCTAATCGACCACTCACGGTCAATCCAAAGGCCTATTCCGCTGCCTGGGCGACCTCTTCGCGGGCGGCAATCACGGCGTGGGCTCCGGCGGGGTCTAGGGGCGGCAAGGTCTCGACCGGGTGTTCCGCAGTGGCGGTCTCCACGGGGATGAAGTCTTGCAGCGCGGCACCGTGCTCCGCCGCTTCCGGCGCGGTGGCGGTAAGCGCCTCGCTGGCAGGCGGGGCGTCGGCCTCGGCTGGCGGCGTGATTTCGACGGGCGCGGCTTCGGCGTGCACCACTTCAGGCTCGGCAACCGGTTCGACGACTGTCATCGCGGCGGCTTCGGAAGCGTAGGATTGTGCATCCGGGTGCCAGCCGTGGATTTGTTCGGCGAGGATGATCGGTTCGCCCGCGTGTTCGGGTTCGGCGGCGAGTTCGGCCGGTGTGGCCTCGACAACCGGTTCGGCCGCGGGCTCGGCATGAAGCTGCGGCACCGGTTCTTGCGCCTGGAGCACGGGCTCGCCCTGCCAGCGCGGGCCGGCGTCGGCCATGGCGGGGGCGCCGTCCCAGGCAGGCACGAAGCTGGGCTCGCTTTCGTATACGGGCTCGCGAGCCTCGACTTCTTCACCCAGCACAGCCGCACGATAGGCAGTGGCTGAGGCGGCGGAGAACAATCCACTCGTCACCACCATGCCCACGGCCCAAAGGGCAGCGAGCGTCGTGGCGTGATCGGATTGCAAGCGGAAAACCGCGCTGATGCCTTCGCTGGGCACGCCGGTCCAGGCGGTGCGGACAGCGTCCTGCATGGCGTTGCCTTCAATCAGCCAGATGCCGCCGGCCATCGCCAGGGTCACCGGCACCGCGATCACAAACTGCACAACAGCGATGCGCCAGAAGCTGCCGCTGCTCAAGGACCAGGCGCGGCCGAGCGAGACATGCTGCTCTGCCGCTGCGATGGACGGCAGATAGAAGCCGAAGCGCACCATGACGAAGAGCGCCGCGATGCCGAGCAGCACGGCCACGCCGGCGTTCAGCCACAGCGCGAAGGGAACGCCCAGCCATTCGGTCGGCACGGAGAAGCCCGTCTGGCCCAGCCTGGGCAGGCCCACACCAATCGCGAATTGCGCGGCCACGGCCAGCGCCGCCACCACCGCGATCAGCACGACGTAGAAACCGAGCAGTGCGAGAGACAGCCGGAATTCCCGTCCGCCATAGACGAAATGGGCGGCGACGGGGTCGCGCGGCTCTCCCAGCGCCTTGGAGGCAAAGGGTACAGCCGCGGTCGGCACCAGCAGCGCCGTCGCCAACAGCAGGGCGACGTAAACGATCGCCGTGAATTCGTTGAACATGGAGCTCGAGGGCACGACGGTCTGCATCGCCGAACCCAGCCAGCGCAGGCAGAACCAGACAGCCGCGCCATAGAACGCGGCAGGCAGCCAGCCAAGCCCCACCCATGCGCCCAGCCGCAGGACCAGGAACTTGTACGCTTCAGAAATCGACCGTCCGACGGGAACTTTGCCCATAGGATCCCCCACCCAACTGAACCAACTATAGCGTCGCCTGCGGCTTCGCCAATAATGAAATTGTCGCGACAGCCACTCTGGCGCGCTTTTTCGGCGTGAATGCGGCGGGTGCTTGCCGCCGCGCCACGGCGCCGCTAGCACTGGTGGTGGGGAGAACGGCTCATGACAAGCACAGCGCGCAAGCCGCATATCGGGCTGGTTGTAGGGGCCTCGGCCGCCGGTACTGTGTTCGAGTGGTACGACTTCTTCCTGTTCGGCTCCCTCGCCCCGCTGATCGCGGCGCATTTCTATTCGGCACTCGATCCCACCCAAGGCTATCTGATGGCCCTGCTCACCTTCGCGGCCGGCTATATCGCCCGGCCGTTCGGCGCGCTGGTCTTCGGGCGGATCGGCGACGTGGTGGGCCGCAAGCGCGCCTTCATCGTCACCATCCTGGTGATGGGACTCGCCACATTCACCGTCGCGTTCCTGCCGGATTACAAAACCATCGGCCTCGCCGCCCCCATCATCCTCGTCAGCATCCGGGTGCTGCAGGGCTTCGCCATTGGCGGCGAATATGGCGGTGCGGCGATCTATGTGGCCGAGCATGTCGGGCGCAATCATCGCGGCTTTGCCACCGGCTGGATCCAGGCCGCGGCCGGCATGGGGCTGGTGCTGGCGCTGACCGTGATCAGCATCACCCGCGAGAATATGGTGGAGGCCAACTTCGCCGATTGGGGCTGGCGCATTCCCTTCGCGGCTTCCGTGCTGCTGCTGGCGGTGTCGCTGTGGATTCGGTTGCGGCTGGAAGAGTCGCCCATCTTCCGGCGCATCCAGGAGGAAGGCCGCGCCTCGAAAGCGCCGCTGAGCGAGGCGTTTCTGCGCGGTCCGAATTTGCGCACCATGCTGCTGGCGCTGGCGGGGCTTCTCGCGGCGCAAGGCGTCGTCTGGTACACGGCGCAATTCTACACGCAGGTGTTCCTGGAAAAGGTGCTGCACGTCGCGCCGAACGTGAAAGACATCCTCATCCTTGTCGTCACGCTCGTCGGCATGCCGCTTTACATGCTGTTCGCCTGGCTCTCCGACCGGATCGGGCGCAAGCCGGTGATGCTGGCCGGCATGCTGCTGGCGGCGGTGGGCTTCATCCCCGCGTTCCAGATGCTGACGGAGGCGGTGAACCCCGCGCTGGTCAAAGCCTCGCAGCAAGCGCCGATCACCGTAGTGGCGGATCCCGTCAATTGCTCGTTCCAGTTCGATCCGGTGGGCAAGACGAAGTTCCTGCATTCCTGCGACATCGCCAAGGGCACACTCACCACCCTGGGCATGCCCTACAGCGATGTGGACGCGCCCTCCGGGTCGCACGCCGCGGTGCATGTCGGCGCCGCCAGCGTGGACGCGCCGGAAGCCGCGACGTTCGATGCGAAGGCACAAGCTGCCGCGAGCAAGGATTTCGAGACCAAACTGAAAGTGGCGCTGGCTGTCGCGAACTATCCCATCAAGCCCACGGTCGATGTTTACGACTTCCGCGCCGCCGTGCTGATCCTGCTGTTCTTCATCGTCGCCTCGGCGTTGCTCTATGCACCACAGGCGGCGGCGCTGGTCGAGCTGTTCCCCACGCGCATACGCTACACCGCGCTGTCCGTGCCGTATCATGTCGGCGTCGGCTGGTTCGGCGGATTGCTTCCGGCCATCGTCTTCGCCATCGTGGCGGCGACGGGAAATCTCTACTCGGGATTGTGGTATCCGGTGATCGTCTCGGGCATCAGCTTCCTCATCACGCTGTTCTTCGTGCCGGAAACGGCCGGGAAAGACATCGAGGACTAGGAGGGAAGAAGGCTGGGCGGAACGATTTGTTCAGCAGTTCCGCCGAAACTGCGGGGCATGACCGTCGAGGCAGCTTCCAGCCCCCATCGCCAAGCGCTTGACGGCGCGGGCACGTCTTTGGTCGCGGCATTCGGGCTGGCGCTGTTCTCTTCCGCCTTCCTGCTCTTCTGGATCGAGCCTCTGTTCGCGCGGCTCTTGCTGCCGCGGCTCGGCGGATCGCAGGGCGTGTGGAACACCTGCCTCGTTTTCTTCCAACTGAGCCTGTTGCTGGGCTACGCCTACGCCCATCTCTTGGCGCGGCACGCATCGCCGCGCACGCAGGTGCTGGTGCATCTGGGCGTGGTCGCCATCGGCGCAGCCTTCCTTCCGATCGGGTTGAGCGCGAGTTGGGCGCCGCCCGCGAACGGCTCGCCGGTCCTGCCACTGCTGGCGGTCCTGGCGGGCACCTTGGGCTGGCCGTTCTTCGCGCTCTCCGCCAACGCGCCGCTGTTGCAGAGCTGGTTCTCCGGCAGCGGACACAAGCGCGCGGACAATCCCTATTTCCTCTATGCCGCGAGTAACGCGGGCAGCCTTGTCGCGCTGATCGCCTATCCGTTCCTGATCGAACCGAACATCACCCTGACGCACCAGTCGCGCCTCTGGGCCGTGGGCTATTTCGCGCTCGCCGTCGCCATCGCCGCCGCTGGCGCCATGGCCATTCGCGGACGCAGCGAAACGGTGCAGGCGACGGCGCGTGCGATCTCGCCGCCCGTTGCGTGGCGCGAGAGACTGGCATGGCTTGTCTATGCCGCGCTGCCGTCCAGCCTGCTGCTCGGCGTCACCGGATACGTGACGACGGACGTCGCCTCGTTCCCGCTGCTGTGGATCGCGCCGCTGGCGCTCTATCTGCTGACCTTCGTGCTGGTCTTCGCCAGCCATCCGCCGATCCCGCATCGCTGGATGCTCCGCGCACTGCCTTTCGCCGTAGTGCTGGTGGCCGGGGGCTTCTGGCTTGGGCCGGTATCGCTGACCTTGACCGTCACCGCGCATTTCACCGCCTTCTTCATCGTCGCCATGGCGTGTCATGGCGAGATGGCGCGACGGAAGCCGGCAGCTGAAAGGCTCACCGAATTCTATCTCTGGATGTCACTCGGCGGTGTTGTCGGTGGCGCGTTGACGGCGTTGGTCTCGCCGCTCGTGTTCAACAGCATCATCGAATATCCGCTGGCGCTGGCCTTCGTCTGCCTGCTGGCAACAGACCGCCTGCGCCCCGCCGAGATAACGGTGGCGGGTGCAGCGGTGCTCACGATCCTTATCGAGCCGCTGGCGCCGTGGAGCACGCTCTATTCGCTGTGCCTGACCTTGTGGCTGGTCTCGATGTTCGCCTTCTGGGGCTTTCGCCCGAAGCATCGCAACTTGCTCTTGGTCGCGATGGCGCTGCTGCTCGCTTCGCAGGCGCTGCACACGCTCTATATGCGCCACGGCTCGCTGATCTGGCGTGGCCGCAGTTTCTATGGCGCCTATGCCGTCACGCAAGACGACAAAGCCGGCTACCGCATCATGTTCCACGGCACGACCTTGCACGGCGTGGAGAAGATCGGCGGTGCGCCGCAGCCGCTCACTTACTATGCACGCAAGGGGCCGCTGGGCGATGTGATGCGCACCTTGGGACCGCAGGCGCACAGCATCGGCGCCATCGGGCTCGGCGTGGGCAGCGAGGCCTGCTATGCGCGGCCCGATCAATCCTGGACGTTCTACGAGATCGATCCGCTGGTCGAGCAGATGGCGGTGCATTCCGGATTGTTCCGCGGATTGCCGACTTGCGCGCCGCAAGCCACGGTCGTGCTCGGCGACGGTCGCCTCAATCTCGAGCGCAGCGGCCCACAACACTTCGACATCCTCATCCTCGACGCCTTCTCGTCGGACGCGATCCCCATCCATCTGATGACGCGCGAGGCGTTCGCAAGCTATCTGCGCGCGCTAAAGCCGCATGGCGTGGTAATGGTGCACATCACCAATCGCTATTTCGATCTCGCGCCTATCATTGCGCGCATCGCGCCGGAGCTGGGCCTCGTCGCCTATGAGCGCAATTTCCATCCGCAGGCGGGAACGGATTTCGCGCTGCTCAGCCTGTCGCGCTGGGTATTGGTGGCGCGCGATCCGGCGGACATCGGCGCCATCGCGCACGACCCGAACTGGCAGCGGCTGAATGCCAAGCCGCAGACCAAGCTCTGGACCGACGATTTCTCGAACGTGCTGAGCGCCCTACAGTAAAGCATTGCGCAGATTGTAGGCCATCAGCCCCAGCAGGGCGCCGCAGCCGATGGCGAAGCCCGTGACCCAGCGCCAGAAACGCGCGGGCTGAGCGTCGCGCCCGATCAGGCGTTCGAAGAAACGGGCCTCGCCGGTCTGCACCGCCGACAGCAGTTTCCAGCCGAACCACAGCGCCAGCACCAGCGGCGCCAACACGGAGAAGATCTTCTCGCTCTGCGACAAGGCCTACTTCACCTCGCCCACCTACTTCACCTCAATCGGCACGCCCGGTTCCTGCTTGGAGGCGCGGATGACGAGGGTGGTGCGCACGCTCGCCACGTTCTTGGCAGCGGTCAGCGTCTCGGTGATAAAGGACTGGAAGCTGGACAGGTCTTCAGCCACGCATTTCAGGATGAAATCCACGTCACCTTGCAGCATGTAGCACTCGCGCACCTGCGGCCAGGAGCGCACCTCCTCCTCGAAGCGGCGCAGGTCGGCATCGGACTGCGTGGAGAGACCAACAAATGCGAATCCGGCGACCTCATAGCCCAGCGCCTTGCCATCCAGCTCGGCATGGTATCCTTTGATGTAGCCCGCCTTTTCGAGGGCGCGCATGCGGCGGAGGCAAGGGGGCGCCGTGATCTTGGCGCGGCGGGACAACTCGACGTTGGTGATCCGTCCATCGTCCTGAAGCTCGTGAAGAATGCGAAGGTCAATGGAATCGAGCTTGTGCCGCTCCATGGGGGTTCCTGGCTGGTTGACGCGGGGGCATTTAACTCTCCTAATCCCGCCAGAGCAATAAAATTTCGGGTCTTGGAAAGTTCCTTTCTGCATCTATGAGCAAAGAGACCACAAACACCTGCTGGGTCGTCACCGAAGGCGCCGCCGGGATGGAAAACCAGGCCCTGGGCCTGGCCGAGCGCATCGGCCTGCCGGTCGAGGTGAAACGGGTGAAGCTCGCCTCGCCCTGGCGCTGGTTCGCCCCGCGCCTGCCGGTCTCGCCCTTCGGGCATGGCACGCCGGACTCCTCCACTTTCGCCCCGCCCTGGCCCCGCATCGTCATCGGTTGCGGCCGGCAGAGCATCCCTTTCGTGCGCGCCATCAAGGAAGCGAGCGGCGGGCGCACACTCCTCGTGCAGACCCAGAACCCGCGCATCGCGGCGCGCAACTTCGACCTCGTCATCCCGCCCGAGCATGATGGGCTGACCGGCCCCAATGTCTTTCCCATCGTGGGCGCGCCCAACCGGATCACCCCAGCCAAACTAAAAGGCATGCGCGAAGTCTTCGCCGCACAGTTCTCGCCGGTGAAGGCGCCGCGGCTGACTGTGCTCATCGGCGGCAAGAGCAAAGTCTACAGTTTCGGCGAAGCGGAGGTCACCGCCCTCACCGACACGCTGAAGACGCTCGCGCGCGACCACGGCCTCATCGTGTTGACGTCGCGGCGGACTGGCGCGGAGAACGCGGCGCGCATTGTTGCCGCGCTAGAAGGCACCGGCGCCTTCGTCTGGCATGGCGACGGCGAGAACCCTTACATGGGTGCGCTGGGCTGGGCGGATGCGTTTCTCGTCACCGCCGATTCGGTGAACATGGCCTGCGAAGCGGGCGTCACCGGAAAACCGGTGCACATTTTTCCGTTACCCGGCGGCTCCGCGAAATTCCAAAAGTTTCACGATTCGCTGGCCGCGCGGCGAATCGCACGCGTCTTTGCTGGCAAAATTGAAAGCTGGAGCTACGAGCCCCTCGACGAAACAGGCCGTGCGGCAACGCGTATCCGCGAGCTTCTTGACGTTTCCGCGAACCCTTCCGATATGAAGGGGTGAGGAGCGTCATCGCTCCGGGTGGGAGCGCATGCCGGAACTATCCGCAAAAGTCATCATTCTCGGCAGCGGGCCTGCGGGCGCGACCGCCGCCATCTATGCCGCGCGCGCCATGCTGCAGCCGGTGATGATCGCCGGCATCCAGCCGGGCGGCCAGCTCACCATCACCACCGAGGTCGAGAACTATCCGGGCTTCGCCGACGCCATCCAGGGCCCCTGGCTGATGGAGCAGATGCAGGCCCAGGCCGATCACGTCGGCACCAAAACGATCCAGGACACCATCGCCTCCGTCGATTTGGCGCAGCGGCCGTTTACCCTGACCGGCGACTCGGGCGACCGCTACAAGACGGAGACGCTCATCATCGCCACCGGCGCCAGCGCCAACTGGCTGGGGCTGCCCTCTGAGGAAAACTTCAAAGGCTTCGGCGTTTCGGCCTGCGCCACCTGCGACGGCTTCTTCTTCCGCGGCAAAAACGTGGCCGTGGTCGGCGGCGGCAACACCGCGGCCGAGGAAGCTTTGTTCCTGACGAACTTCGCCGACAAGGTGACGCTGATCCATCGCCGGGGTTTCCTGCGCGCCGACAAGACCAACCAGATGCGCCTCGCCGGCAATCCGAAAATTGAAATCATTTATGATTCGGTGGTGGACGAGGTTCTTGGTAGCACCACTCCGCGCGCGGTCGAGGCGATCAAATTGCGCAACCTGGAAGACGGCGCGACGCAAACGCTCGCCGTCGACGGGTTGTTCATCGCCATCGGCCATTCGCCGGCCACGGACTTGTTCCGCGGCCAGGTGGAGATGGACCGGGACGGCTATATCAAAACGGCGCCCGACTCCACGCGCACCAGCGTGCCGGGCGTGTTCGCGGCCGGCGATGTGAAGGACAAGGTTTTCCGCCAGGCGGTCACGGCCGCCGGTATGGGCTGCATGGCAGCGCTCGAAGCGGAGAGATTTCTCGCCGGCGGTCACTAGCCGGTTAGCGCCTGGAGGGGCGCGGGCATGGATTGGGACAAGCTTCGCATCTTCCACGCCGTCGCCTCGGCCGGCAGCTTCACCCATGCGGGCCAGATGCTGATGCTGAGCCAATCGGCCGTCAGCCGGCAGATCAGCGCGCTGGAAGAAGAAATCTCGACACCCCTGTTCCAGCGCCACGCGCGCGGCTTGACGCTGACCGATGAGGGCGAGCTGCTCTACGGCGCGGTGGCCGACGTGCTCACGCGCCTAGGCCAGGCGGAAGAAGCGCTGAAGAACGCGCAGTCCGCCCCGCGCGGTTCGCTCAAGGTCACCACCAGCCACGGCCTCGGCGCCTATTGGGTGCTGCCGCGCATGCGCGAATTCATGCGCGACTTTCCGGAGCTGCAGGTCCATCTCGTCTTCGAGGATCGCGAACTCGACCTCACCCAGCGCGAGGCCGACCTCGCCATCCGCATGCGCGCGCCGGTGCAGGCCGACCTCATCCAGCGCAAGCTCTTCACCGTGCACTACCACCTGTACGCGACGGCGGATTATCTGGCGCGCTGCGGCATGCCCGCCTCGCTCGATGATCTGGGCAACCACGCGCTCATCGCTTACGGAGAGACCGCCGCGCCGGAAATCCGCGACGTGAACTGGCTGGTCGACACCGCGCGCCGCACGGTGCCCGGCGGCTGCATCAACGCGCTGCGCATCAACAACATCACCGGCATCCTGATGGCCACCGAAGCCGGCATGGGCATCGCGGCGCTGCCCGACTACATAGCCGCCGCGCGGCCGAATTTGGTGCGCGTGCTCCCCGAAACCGACGGGCCGACCTTCGATGTGCATCTGGTCTATTGCGATGCGCTGCGCCAATCCAAGCGCGTCGCCGCCTTCCGCGACTTTATCGCACGCGCGGCGCGGGACTGGGCATATTAAACCTTCTTCGCAACGCGGCTATTGCTTGCGACAAATAGCGACAAAGCCATGACGCCAAAGCGCGGCTGCGTCCGGTTTTCCGCAAAGCGCGGCGCTCGTCGGCGGCCTTGAAAGCGGGGACGGAGAGCCTATCTCAAGAGGGTCGTGAGCTTCCCCCCAATCAGCCGCGACACCCAAGCACGGCGCCGGAGCGATCCCCCCTCGCTCCGGCGTCTTCTTTTTTGGGCTTTGGCTTTGGGGATTCAGGCTTTCATCGAACGCGAGACGAAGAGATAGCCCAATCCCGTGCTGAGGAAATTGAAGCCCAGCACGATGCCGAGCGCGATCAGGGACGTACCGGGCAATCCGGCCGAGATGATCAGGCCAAGAACCACGCTGGCGAGGCCGGAAATCCCCATCCACACCCACCCGCCATGCGGGCGCATCTCGAAGGCGAAGACGATCTCGAACGCGCCCTGCATCAGGAGCAGCACAGCGAGGAACACGGTGAGCCCGAAGGCGCCGGCCAGCGGGTTGAACAGCAGGAACGCGCCCGCCGCGATGGAAAGCAGGCTCAACAGCAGCGCGCCAAAGAATGGTCCCGTGCCGTGCACCGAGAATGCGCCGAACAGCATCAGCACGCCGGAGATGAGGAATATCCAGCCAACGAAGAGCGCCGCCGCCAAAGTGGAGACGACCGGAAAGACGATGGCCGCTATGCCCACCAGGGTCAGCGCCAATCCCACCCAGAACAGCTGGGAGGAAGAGTTGCGCACACGCGTATGGAAGATGGTGCCGGTTGATGTGTCGACGGACATGAATCCCTCCCATGAACGGCCGCGAGGCAGAATCTCCTCGCGGCCGCATTCTACCCCATCACGCCGCCTGTTTGTGTGACGACACCACCTGTTCGGCCAGCTTGCCGGAGAGTTCGGAGAGGTGGTCGAACGCCATCTCGAAGCTGCCGACGCCCTGCGTGAGCGAACGCAGGTCGATAATCAGGTCGTGCAGTTCGGAGAGCGGCATCTCGGCTTCCACCGAGTCCCAGCCATTCCAGCCGGGGCGCGAATCGAAGCCCATGAGATGACCGCGCCGCCCGCTCACCACCTGGTTGGCCTTGGACGTCGCGTCGCTCGGCACGTGGATGCGCACCTTCATCACCGGCTCCAGCAGGACCGGCGCGCAGGCCGGCATGCCTTCCGTCATGGCGATGCGCGCCGCGGTCTGGAACGCGGCGTCGGACGAATCCACCGCATGGAACGAACCGTCCACCAGCGCCACGCCGACATCGACGACGGGGAAGCCCAGCGGGCCTTGCTTGAGGTAATCCGCGACACCCTTTTCGACCGAGGGGATGAAGTTGCGCGGCACCACGCCACCCTTGATCTGATCCTCGAACACGAAGCCGGAGCCGCGCGGCAATGGTTTGATCTCGATGTGGACATCGCCGAACTGGCCGTGGCCGCCGGATTGCCGCTTGTGGCGGCCGTGCTGCTTGGCGGACTTCTTGATGGTCTCCTTGTAGGGCACACGCGGCCGGTGCGTCGCCACTTTCAGCCCGTATTTGCTGGCGAGTTTCTCGACGGCGACCTTCAGATGAATCTCGCCCTGCCCGGCCAGCGCCATCTGCTGCAATTCCGCATCCTGCGCGAAATGCAGTGAGGGATCTTCCTCCTCCAGCTTGTGCATGGCGGCAGTGAGCTTTACTTCGTCTTTCCGGTCGGTGGTCTCGATGGCCATGCCGTAGACGACGGGCAATTGCTCGATCTCGACCTTCGGCAACGCCAGTTTCGACGACGCCAAGGTTTCGCCAGTGGCGACGCCTTCCAGCCGCCCGAGTGCCACGGTGTCGCCTGCCTTCGCTTCGGTGAGTTTGGCCTGCGTCTCGCCCTTTAGCGCGAACATCCCGCCGACGCGCGCATCCGATCCGTCGCGGCGGTTGAGGCTGGCGCCATCCTTCAATGTGCCGGAGAGCACGCGGGCGAGCGAAAGCTTGCCGTGCGCGCCGTTATAGGTTTTCAGCACTTGCACGATGGCGTCGCCATTCGTCTTCAGGCCGAGCCGCGCCGCAGCCACGCTCACATCCGGCACTTCGTGGCGCAGCGCCTTGAGCAGACGGCGAATGCCGTTGTCGCCTTCCGCCGAGCCGATCAGCACCGGCACCACGAGACCGTCCGCCAATTCCTTCGACAGGTCGGTGAACACCTCATCGCGCGGCGGTTCCTGGTCGGAGAGCAATTCCTCCATCAGGTGCTCATCGTAATCGGCGAGCTTCTCCAGCATGGCGAAACGGGCCTGCTTTTCTTCTTCCTGCATGTCGCCGGTGAGATCGACGAGCTTGCTTTCGGCATGCGGGCTGTAGACGAAGGCGCGTTCCAGCGCGAGATCGACGAAGCCCTTCACCGCGCCGTCCTCCACGATGGGGATCTGGCGCATCAGCAGCGGCTTGTCGCTCGCTTGCTGCAGGGCCGTCAGCAAGTCACGAACGTTACCGCCCGCCTTGTCCACCTTGTTCACGAAGAGGAAATGCGGAATGCCGAGATCGCCCAGCCGCTTCAGATAGGGCTTCAGCATCTGCACCTTCGCCGGATCGGGCTCGCAGACCACGACGGCCGCGTCGATACCGGGAAGGATGTTCAGCGTTTCCTGCAGGAATTCGATGGAACCGGGGCAATCGAGGAATGTGAAGCTCTCATCCAGATATTTCGTGGTGGCGCAATTGACGTCGACGCCCATCTGCCGGGCGCGCGCCTCGGGTGAAGTATCGCCCACCGTGTTCTTCTGCGCGATAGCGCCCTTGCGCTGCACCGCGCCGGTGACGGCGAGGATGGACTCGAGCAGCGTCGTCTTGCCGCTGCCATAGGGTCCTACAAGGGCCACTGCACGCGGCCCACTCCCTCCATTTTTTCTGGACATAGTCGCCTCCATAACCCCGTAAGCACGGAGTCCGAGGCGCGGCGGGCGTCTTCTTCCCAAGGCGTTGGGCGGCGTCACGCGCCCCGCTGATACACCGATGCTCGCGCTATCGCGAGCGCGGCGCAAGGCCTTGACGAGCACATGACAAGCCCCGCAACGGAACAGATAGGGTTGCGGAACCGTTAGGATTAAGTGTCAGACGTCCGCCACCCCCATGCCGTTCGCGTCAGCGTAATCGGCTTTTCCATTCTGCTCGTCCTCGTTGCGCTCAATTGGGCGGCGATGCATTTCGGGCTGGAGAAGATTCCGCCCAATATCATCCCCTGGCATCGGCCCACGCTTGATGCGAAGCCGGGATTGTTCGTGCATCTGCAGATGCGCAACCTGCTCGCCGACCGCGCATCGTGTTTGGCCGCGCTCGATCATGCGAGCGAGATGTCTTACACGCAGGTGCCGGACAAGACGGCGGATGTGGGCTGCGGCTTCACCAATGTGGTGCATGTCACCCGCGCGCCTATTGCCTTCGATACACAGCCGGACGTGACCTGCTCGCTCGCGGCCGGTCTCTATTGGTGGCAACGCGACGTGCAGACCATCGCGGCCCTCGAACTCCACACCACCATCACGCGCATCGACCAGGAAGGCAGCTATGCCTGCCGCAATGTGGACTCCGCGCCCACCGGTCCGCGCAGCGAGCACGCCACGGCAAATGCCATCGACATCGACGCGTTCGAGACGGCGGACGGGCGGCGCATCACCGTGGTGAAGGACTGGGGTAAGCCCACGCCGGAGGGCCGCTTCCTGCGCGCGGCGCGGGATTCGGCCTGCGGCGTGTTCGGCGAGGTGCTGGGTCCGGACTATAATGCCTTGCATGCGGCCCATTTTCACTTGGATGAGGCGGACTGGATCATTTGCCGGTAGTGTAAAGACTGTCATTTGTGTAGTATTCGGTTTGCATAGAGGAAGTATTGAAAGGGGCTTTTCATGTGCGATGACCACGACGCGCCGGATCTCAGCCGGCGCAGCTTCACCATGCTCGGACTGACCGCTGGCGCGGCGCTGAGCCTGATTCCAATCCGCGCGGGTGCGGCCGGGTATGTGGATGCGCTCTGCATCATGTGCATCGACTACAGGCTGGTGGACGATGCGATCCATTTCTTCGACGGCAAAATCGGCGCGGGGAAATACGACCTGGTGGCCCTGGCGGGCGCATCGCTGGCGGGCGTGGGGCCGGCCTTTCCGACCTCCATCGGCGCGTTCTGGGACCACATCGATATCGCCAAGGCTTTGCACAGCATCAAGCGCGTGGTCATCCTCGATCATCGCGATTGCGGCGCCTACAAGGTGCAATATGGCTCGCTCTATCAAGGCTCCGGCGCGCCCGAACTGGATCAGCACCGCGAGATCATGAAGCTGGTCAAGGCGGAGTTCGAACGCCGCAAGGTGGGCTTGCCGGTCGAGTTCTGGCTGATGCCGGCCACGCCGCCGGGTCCGCCGGTATCGGTGCCCGTCTAAGCATCCCGTTCGGATTGCACGGCTTGCGACGGCGCGAAGTTCCGTTAGGGTCTTCGCGCCGCCGCCGAGTGCTCCCTCTTGCCCGAACATGTAGAGCCGGAAAGCAAGGCCCATCCGGTCTTGTTCCTCATCCTTTTCCTGCCCGTGGGCATCACCAATGGCTATGTGGTGGTGACGCTCTCCTATCTGCTGTCGCAAGCCGGCGTGAGCGTGGCCTCGATTGCCTCGCTGGCCGCACTGAGCCTGTTGCCGCTGACCTGGAAGGTGCTGTGGGCGCCGCTGGTCGACACCACGCTCAACAACAAGATCTGGTTCACCCTCTCCGCCATCGTCACCGGCGTGCTGATGGTGGCGACGGCAGTCGTCCCGCCCAACAACGCGAACCTGGCGCTGATCGAAGCGCTGGTGTTCGGCTTCAGCCTGGTCTCGACCTTCAATTCCATGGCCGCCGACAGCTTCATGGCGCATGCGACCTCGCCCGAAGAGAAAGGCCGCGCCGGTGGCTGGAGCCAAGCGGGCAACCTCGGCGGCTCGGGATTGGGCGGCGGCGCGGGGCTGTGGCTGGCGCAGAACGTCCACGCGCAATGGGTTTCGGGCGCGTCGTTGGGCGTGGCCTGTATACTGTCCTCGCTGGCGTTGATCTGGCTGCGCGAGCCGCCCGCCGCGCATCGCGCGATGCGCTATGTCGATAGCTTGAAGAACGTCGTCGTCGAGGTTTGGGATATTCTGAAGAAGCGCATGGGCTTCCTGGCGCTCTTCATCATGCTGATCCCCATCGGCGTCGGCGCGGCGCAGAATTTGTGGGCGGCGGTGGCGAATGACTGGCATGCGGGCCCCGACGCGGTGTCGCTGGTCAACGGCGTCCTGGGCGGCGTGATCTCGATGGTGGGCTGCATCGTGGGCGGCTTCATCTGCGACCGGATGGACCGCAAGACGGCCTATTGCGTGTTCGGCGTCGCGCTCGCGCTCGTCACTGTCGCCATGGCGCTGGCGCCGCGCACGCAGGCCATGTTCATCGTCTTCACCTGCGTCTACGCCTTCGTGCTGGGCTTCAGCTACGCGGCCTTCGGCGCGATCGTGCTGGAGACCATCGGCGCGGGCGCCGCGGCCACGAAGTACAACGTGCTCGCCGGCATCTCCAACGCGCCCATCGCCTACCAGACGCTGATCGACGGCTGGGGCCACGACCGCTGGGGCTCCAACGGGCTGCTCTACGTCGAGTCCCTATGCGGCGTGGCCGCCGTGGCGCTCTACTTCGTTGTGGTCGCCGGCAGCCGGCTCCTGTTCCCGGGACAGAAAACCGCCTAAATCCCCCACTGCGTGCTTTTGATCAGCGCTTCGTAGAAGCCCGGCGTGTAGGCGGTTTCCGGGGCGGCGCGGACCTGGCTGTCGAGATATTCGGCGTCCTTGCCGACGAGGATACGCCATTTCTCGGCCTTCACGCCGTCCAGGATGATCTTGGCAGCGGCGGCCGAACTCGTCGGCGCGTTGTCGCGGAAGGCGGCGGCTTGCATGTCGACCATCTGCACGATCTGTTCATCGCTCATGGCGGAAACGTCCATGCCCATGGCGCTGATCATCTTGCGCGCGCCGCCGGCGTCCACCGTGTCGCTGCCGCTCAAGACCTTGCGGGAGTTCGCCACGATCTCCGTGCCGATATGGCCGGGCATCACGACGGAGCATGTGATGTGCGGCGCGTTGAGGGCGAGATCGGTGATCAGCGCCTCGGTGAAACCCTTCACAGCGAACTTCGCGGCGGAATAGGCGGTGTGCGGACGGCCCGGACCGATGGAGGCCCAGAAGCCGTTGACGCTGGAGGTGTTGACGATGTGGCCTTCGCTCGCCTTCATCAGAAGCGGCAGGAAGGCGCGCACGCCGTGATAGACGCCGCCCCAGCAGACGTTGAACGTCTTCTCCCATTGCGCGCGGTCGCCATTGACGATGCTGCCGCCGCCGCCGATGCCGGCATTGTTGATGAGGAGATGGATGTGGTCGGTGTCCAGCTCCGTCTTCACGGACTCCGCCCAGGCGTTCATCTGCTCCTCGATGGAGACATCGGCCACATAGGTGGCGACGCGCGTGCCTTGCGTGCCCTGCGCGATGCACAGCTCCCTGGTCTTGGCCATGTTGTCGCGGCTGACGTCGCACATGGCGACATTGCAGCCCTCGGCCGCGAGCTGAATGGCGAGGTCGCGCCCCATGCCCGTGCCACCGCCGGTGATGACCGCGTATTTTCCGCTGAAGTCTTTCATAGTGCGTTTCCTTGTTGCGATGTGAGGTTCTTGTCGCGCATGCGTTGCGGCAGGCTTGCCATGATCACGCGCCGTTGTTCATCCGTCAGGCCGCCCCAGCGCGCGATCTCGTTCAGGCTGCGGCCGCATCCGGCACAGAGCCCGCTTGTCGCGTCGATCACACAGACCTTGATGCAGGGCGTTTCCATGACAGGCGTTGGCATATCCTTGGGGCCGATGGCAATATGGCCGGCGGCTGGGCGGGGACATTCATGTCTCAAACCGAAGATATTGTCACGGCGACGCGGCGTTACGAGGCCTGGCTCAGGCGGCGGATTACACTTGTGCCATCCGACCTGGCGCTCAAGCACAAGACCATGCGCCAGACGGGCTTCGGCTTCCTGCGCGCCACCTATTATCGCTGGGCGCAGCTTTGGCCCGTGCTGTGCGCGGAGGCGGCCAGCGCACCGCGCATCCTCTGCGTGGGCGATCTGCATATCGAGAATTTCGGCACCTGGCGCGACGCCGAAGGCCGCCTCATCTGGGGCGTGAACGACTTCGATGAGGCGCATCACGCGGCCTACGCCAACGATCTCGTCCGGCTGGCAGCTAGCGCGATGATCGCGGCGGAGGAAGGCGCGCTCGACCTCGACGGCAAGGAGGCTTGCGCGGCGTTGCTGGAAGGCTACGCGCATGGCATGGCGGAGAAAGACGCCAGGCCCTTCGTGCTCGAGGAATCCCACGCGGTGTTGCGCGACCTGGCGCTGGGCAAATTGCGTTCGGCGAAGAAGTTCTGGAAGAAGATAGAGGCCTGCAAGACAGCCGATCCACCGAAAGCCGTCCGCAAACTGCTCAAATCGCATCTGCCGAAAGGGACCGAACATACGACGTTCGTAAGCCGCACGGCAGGAGCGGGCGCGCTGGGCGTTCCGCGCTATGCCGCCACGGGCGATCTCAACGACAGCTTCGTCGCGCGCGAGGCCAAGGCGCGCGCGCCCTCCGCCTTCGGCTGGGTCAGCGGAACGGACGTGCCGAAGACTTGCGAGGAGGAGGTCGTGGCCCGCGCCATCCGCGTACTCGATCCCTTCCTGCATGTGACGCCGGACTGGCTGGTGCGCAGACTGGCGCCGCATTGCGAGCGGATCGAACTCGCCGACATCGCCATCGCGCGCGAGACGCGCGACGTGCTGGTGGCGATGGGCGCCGAGACCGCGAACATCCATCGCGGCAACCGCATCGCACGCGGTCCCATCCGCCTCGACCTCGCCCGTGGCAAGGCGGGCTGGCTTCACGCCAACGCGCAGATCATGGCGGACGCGGTGCTGGCCGACTGGAAGGCCTGGCGCAAGAAGAGCCGCCGCTGACACTGCACCTCCCCCTTGTGGGGAGGTGCGTTTTTACCGTCCACTCGGCATCTTGTTGAAGGGCACGTCCTTGTCGACGCGGATGTCCTGCGGCAGGCCCAGCACGCGCTCGGCGATGATGTTGCGCAGGATCTCGTCCGTGCCGCCCGCGATGCGCAGGCCCGGTGCGCTCATCCAGCCCATCTGGAACGCGCCATGCGCCGGAGCGTCGTCGCCTTTCAGCGCACCCGCCTCGCCTTCCAATTCCATGGCGAAGGCGGAAATGTCCTGCAGCTTCGACGCAACCACGATCTTGGCGATGGACGCTTCGGGCCCGGGCTGCTTGCCCTGGGAGAGCGCCGTCATCGTGCGGTACGTCGTGTATTTCAGGCCCGCCGAACGCACGTACCAGTCGGCGATCTTCTCGCGCACGCTAGCATTTTTGATCGCCGGGCCGTCTTCCAGTTCGAGCGTGCGGGCGAGGCCCATCAGCTCCTTCACGTCGAGGCCGCTGCCGGTACCGCCGCCGACTGCGAGGCGCTCGTGCATCAAGGTGGTGAGCGCCACCTGCCAGCCCAGGCCCACTTCGCCAAGGCGCTGGGAGTCCTTCACGCGCAAATCGGTGAAGAACACTTCGTTGAAGCCCGAGCCGCCACTGGCCTGCTTGATCGGGCGGACGTCCACCGCCGGATCGTGCATATCGATGTAGAACATGGTGAGCCCCTTGTGCTTCGGCACATTGGGGTCCGTACGCGTCAGCAGGATTCCGAAATCGGAGAACTGGGCGCCGGTGGTCCAGATCTTCTGGCCGTTGATCACCCAATCATCGCCGTCTTTTTCGGCCTTGGTGCGCAGGCCCGCGACGTCCGATCCGCCGGCCGGCTCGGAGAAAAGCTGGCACCAGATTTCATCGCCCTGCACCGCCGGCCAGACGTAGCGCTTCTTCGCCGCGTCGTCGCCATAGGTCATGAGCGTGGGGATGCACATGCCCAGCCCGATGGCGAAGGGCGCGCCGGAGGCGACGTCATACTTGCCTTCTTCCTGATTGAAGATGATCGACTGCATCGGCGTGCCGCCCATGCCGCCCGAGCCCTTGGGCCAGGTGATGCGCGCATAACCGGCTTCCGCCTTCTTCTTCTGCCACGCCTTACTCGCGGTCATGCCGGCGTCGGAGCCGTTCTCCATCTCCTCCAGATCGTCCTTGGAGGATTTGCTGCCGCGCAGCTTCGCGTTGGCGGAGAGCCACGTGTTGGCTTCGGCGCGGAACGCGGCTTCTTCCTTGGTGTCTTCGAAATCCATGGTCGTGTTCCTTAAGCCGCGTTGGATTGTTCGAGTTGCGTGACGAGCTTGTCCTTCCACGCGCGCTGCGGGCCGAGGCTCAGGCCCAGCTCGCGCGAGCGCTTGTAGAAGAGGTGGCAATCCACCTCCCAGGTGAAGCCGATGCCGCCATGGGTCTGCGTATTCTCCTTCGAGGCGTAATCGAACGCCTGCGTGGCGGAGACGCGCGCCGCCGCCGCCGCCAGCGGCAACTCACGCGCGCCGGTGGAGAGCGCCCAGGCGCCGTAATAGGCGTTGGAGCGCGCCAGCTCCGTGTTCACATACATGTCTGCCAGCTTGTGCTTGATCGCCTGGTAGGAGCCGATCAGCCGCCCGAAGGCGTAGCGCTGCATGGCGTAATCCTTCGCCATGGCGAGGCAGGCATCGGCGCCGCCCACTTGCTCGAACGCCGTCATGATCGCGGCGCGGTCGAGCACGGAGGAGGTGATGCTCCAACCCTCGCCCGGCTTGCCCAATGCTTCGGCGGGTGTGTCGGCGAAATTCAGTTCGGCATGCTTGCGCGAGGGATCGATGGAATCCTCCCCGCGCTTGGCGGCGTCCTTGAGATCGACCACGGCCAGCGAAATCCCGCGCTCGCCGGGTTCGTCGCTCGTGCGCACCAGCACCACGGCGACATCGGCATCCATGCCGTCCACCACCGCGATCTTCTTGCCGGAGAGCTTGCCGCCCTTGAACGTGGTGCGGATGGATTTCGGCGTCACCGCGCCAGCCCCTTCGGCGCGGGCAAAGGTGCCGACCAATTCGCCGCTGGCGATCTTCGGCAGATATTTCTTCTTCTGCTCATCCGTTCCGGCGGCGAGGATCGCTTCCGCGAAGAGATAGACAGTGGAGGAGAACGGCAGCGGCGCCAGCGCGCGGCCCAGTTCCTCGGACACCATGCAGAGCTCGAGATAGCCGAGGCCCAATCCGCCGAACTCTTCCGGGATCGTGGTGCCCAGCCAGCCCATCTCGGCCACCTGCTTCCACAAATCCTTGTCGTAGCCCTGGCTGCCCTCGAAAACCTTGCGCACGGTTTTGGTGGTGCATTTCTCGCCCAGGAATTTGCGCGCCTGGTCACGCAGCATCTTCTGGTCGTCGGAGAAGTCGAAATTCATCGTCCTGCCCTGATCTTTTGTGTCTGTTAACCGCCACGATAGAGACACGCCGCGGCCACGCCAACTCCCCTTATTTTGACGTAGCGGAAGCGCACTCCTTAACCGGAGCTTAAGCGGGTTTGCCTAGGCTGGGGCGTTCAGGACCGGGACGGCAGCGCCATGGCGAAAGCACAATTTCATAAGAACCAGCGGGTCTATGTCAGGCCCGTCGGCACCTGGGCGCTGGTCGAGCGCGTCATTCCCCATTGGGCCAAAGGCCTCGATGAGCCGCTGCGCGTCTATTACGACGTGGGCCTGGGCCGCGAATTCGCGGCGGAGGAGTTGCAGGCCGAGCAGCCCGTCTCCACCAATGTGTCCGACGACACTGAGCAATGGCGCATCATCCGCGCCCGCAACAAATGGCAGCCGGCGGAAGACTGCGCGCGCCATCCTTTCCCGGGAACCTATCCCATCGTCGTGACCGGCGACGCGGATTGGGGCGGCTGGCGCGTGCCGGGCGCCGAATACGATCTCTCGCCCGAGAAGGTGGAGAAGCAGGCCCGCCTCATCGCCAACGCGCCCGCCTTCGCCAATTTCGCCAACGAGCTTGTGGAATGGGCGCGCAAATCCGGCGAGGAGATGCCCTCACAACTGGTTGAACTCGCCCACAGCGCGCAGGACCTGCTGACCCGCCTCGACCGCGAAGACGGCTGAGGCCTTTCGGTCCGTAGCAGCGCTGTCTATATAAGGTCCGCCCCAGCACACGGACCCAGACATGCGCACCGAAGAACCCCGCGCCATCGCACTCAAGGATTATCGCGCCCCCGATTTCCGCATCGCCGAGATCAGCCTCGATTTCGTGCTCGATCCGGACGCGACGCGCGTCACCGCGGTGTCGAAGGTGGTGCGGCAGGGCGCTGCGGATGCGCCGCTGGTGCTGAACGGCGAGAAGATCAAGCTGGTCTCCGTCGCGATCGACGGCAAGCCGATCGACAATTACCTGGTCAATGACGACGAGCTCGTGCTCGAGAACCTGCCGGACTCGTTCACGCTTTCCATCGTCACCGAGATCGCGCCGGCGGCGAACACGTCGCTGGAAGGCCTCTACACCGCCAAGGGCATCTTCTGCACGCAATGTGAGGCGGAGGGTTTCCGCCGCATCACCTATTTCCTCGACCGGCCGGACAATCTCGCCATCTATACGACGCGCATCGAGGCGGACAAGACGTCGCTGCCCGTGCTGCTCTCCAACGGCAACCGCATCGATGCTGGCGACTTGCCGGGCGGGCGGCATTTCGCGGTGTGGAACGATCCCTTCCCCAAGCCCTGTTATCTCTTCGCACTGGTGGCGGGCGATTTGGGCGTCATCCGCGACACCTTCGTGACGATGAGCGGGCGCGACGTGGCGCTCGCCGTCTATGTCGAGCATGGCAACGAACCGCGCGCGACCTATTCCATGGATTCGCTCAAGCGCGCCATGAAGTGGGATGAAGAGGTCTATGGCCGCGAATACGATCTGGACATCTTCATGATTGTGGCCGTCTCCGCCTTCAATTTCGGCGCCATGGAGAACAAGGGCCTCAACATCTTCAACGACAAGCTGCTGCTGGCCTCGCCCGATACCGCGACGGACGACGACTACGCCCGCATCGAAAGCGTGGTGGCGCACGAGTATTTCCACAACTGGACCGGCGACCGCATCACCTGCCGCGATTGGTTCCAGCTCTCGCTCAAAGAAGGCCTGACGGTGTTCCGCGACCAGGGCTTCTCCGCCGACATGCGCAGCCGCGCCGTCAAGCGCATCGACGACGTGCGCATGCTGCGCGGCCGCCAATTCTCGGAGGATGCGGGGCCGCTCGCCCATCCCGTCCAGCCGGAGGCCTACATCACCATCGACAATTTCTACACCGCGACGGTCTACGAGAAGGGCGCCGAGGTCATCGGCATGCTGAAGACACTGTCGGGTGACGAAGGGTACCGCAAGGCGACCGATCTCTATTTCGCCCGCCATGACGGGCAGGCCGCGACCGTCGAGGATTGGGTGAAGTGCTTCGAGGACGCCAACGGCCGCGACCTCTCGCAATTCCGTTTGTGGTACCGCCAATCCGGCACGCCGACCATCGAGGCACAAGGCGCCTATGACGCTACCGCGAAGACCTATGCGCTGACGCTCACCCAGTCACTCGGCCCCACGCCCGGCCAGCCGGAGAAGAAGCCGATGCACATTCCCGTGCGCGTCGGTCTCGTCGCCAATGGCCGCGCGCTGCCGCTTACACTCGAGGGCGAGAACGCCACCGGGCCGGACGAGCGCGTGCTGGAGCTGACGGCGGCCAAACAGACCTTCACCTTCGTGGATGTGGCCGAGCCGCCGCTGATCTCGCTGGGCCGGCATTTCTCCGCGCCCGCGCATTTCAAATCGCCGCTGGACCGCAAGGCCCGCGCCGCCCTGATGGCGAGCGATCCCGACGCGTTCAACCGCTGGGAATCCGGCCAAGCGTTCGCCACCGAAGTGCTGCTGGACATGGCGCGCAATGGCGCGGCCGTCGATACCGCTTATGTCGACGCCATCGGCACGGCATTGACGCGGGCGCAGGACGATCCGGCTTACGCAGCACTGATGCTGAACCCGCCGCTGGAGAGCGAGCTCGCCATGGCGATGCTGCCCGCCGATCCGGATGCGATCCATGCCGCGCGCATGGCCCTCATCCGCGCCGTCGCCACGGCGCATGGCGCGGCATTCCGCTCGCTCTACGACGCGATGGAACAGAAGGGCGCTTACGATCCCGGCGCCGCCTCCGCCGGCAAGCGCTCGCTGCGCAATGCGTCTCTGCGCTACCTCACCGCCGCGGATGATGAAGCCGCTGCAACCATCGCCGACGCGCATTACCGCTCGGCCACCAACATGACGGATATGATGGCGGGATTGGCAGCGCTCGGCCGCATGGCCTCGGCCAAGCGCGAGGCGGCGTATGCCGATTTCCACGACCGGTTCCGCGCCGATCCGCTGGTGCTGGACAAATGGATGAGCCTGCAGGCGCTCTCGCCCTTGCCCGACACCATCGACCGCGTGCGCGGGCTGACCAAGAACCCCGCCTTCGACATGAAGAACCCCAATCGCGTGCGCTCTCTGATCGGCGCCTTCGCGAGCAATCCGCTGCGCTTCCACACGAAAGACGGCAGCGGCTATGCGCTGGTGGGCGAGACGGTGCGGGTGCTGGACAAGATCAACCCCATGGTCGGCGCGCGGCTGACCGGCGCGTTCGAGTCCTGGCGGCGCTACGACACAGCGCGTCAGGCCCTGATGCGCGGCGAGCTCGAGGCCATCGCCAACCTGCCCGGCCTGTCGCCCAATCTGTTCGAGGTTGCGACGAAATTGTTGGGGTAGTGCCGCGACTCACTGATTCGTATGATCGGTAAAACGAATCAGGCCAGATGACAGGGGAGCGCGCCCGCTCATGGCGCAGGTTGCGGCAGGCCCGATCGACGTGGCGCTTCAGGCCACGGGCATCCGCGCCGCGGCCCGGAACGTTCGTGTCGTCGTCGTCCTCACCTTCATCCTGATCGCGGGCAGCTTCGCCGCCGCCGGTGCGCTGCAGATGCGGCTGGACCGGGCGCATGCTCTCTCGCAGGCCAGCCACTTCACCCAGCGCCGGGCCCGCGAGATCGCGGCCGACCTCTCCGTCACCCTCGACCGCTACGAAGCTTTGGGCACCGCCTTCGCCAATGCTGGTGGCGCGGAAGGCACGGCAGCACTCTCCGAAGCGGGTGGCCCCGCGCTGCGCAACATCGCCGTGCTGGAGAAAACTGGCCAAGTCCTCTCGGAAATGAAGGGCGAGCCGAAAGGGCTGTTGCCGCTAAGCCCGTCGCTTCTCGCCCTCGCCTTGCACGCGCGCGCCATCGCGCCGTCGCAGGATGGTCACACGCTGGCGCTGCTGTTCCCATCGGGCGGACGCCTCATCGCGGTGCAACTCGACACCTCCGTCATCCTGCCCCCGGCCGGGATGGAAGATGCGCTGATTGCCAGCCCCTCCGGAGAAGTTGCCGCCAGCGGCGCGCAGTGGAAGACGGCGCCAGTCGCGAGCGCGCTCACGCTCGGCGTTCACGGCAACGCCACCCGTCTCGTCGTCATGCCGGACGGCAACCGTCTCGTCTCGTTGGAGCGCGTGCCGGGCTGGCCGCTCGCCGCCGCCGCCTCCGTGCCGGTCGGCGAAGCGCTGGATGCTTGGTACGGCACCTTGCCGCTCTATCTGTTCCTGATCCTCGGGCCGTCGCTCGCGGGCGCGGGCCTCGCTTTCGTCTTCATGCGTAGTTTCGCGCGCTCCGCCAAGGCCACACAGGCGGCACGTTCGTTACGCACGACCGAGCCGGGCGACGCACGTCTCCTCATCCGCCTCGCCGATGCCGAGCGCCGCGCGGCGGAGGCCGAACGCTCCAAGGCGGAATTCATTTCGCATATGAGCCACGAATTGCGCACGCCGCTCAACGCCATCATCGGTTTCTCCGAAGTGATCGAGCAGGGCGTGTTCGGGCCCGCGGGTCATCCCAAATATGTCGAATATGCCCGCGACATCGGCGATGCCGGCCGCAACCTGCACGGCAAGGTGGGCGATATTCTCGATTTCGCCGATCTCGAAGCCGGGCGGCAACCGCTCACGGTCGGCCCCATCGACGCAGCGGCGATCGCGCGGCTGGCGCTGGGCGAATTCGCTGGCAAGGCCTTCACACGGCGCATCCGGCTCACCGTGTCGCTGCCCGGCTGCGCGCCGGTCATGGCGGATTCGCTGGCGCTGAAACGCATCCTCGCCAACCTCATCGCCAACGCCATCGCCTACACGCCCGAAGGCGGCGCGGTGCGCGTGCAGCTCCGTAACGAAGGTGACGCCGTCGCCATCGCCATCCGCGACAGCGGCTACGGCTTCGAGGCCTGGGAAGCAGCGCAAGCCGGCAAAGCCTTCGCCGCCTTCAGACGTCCCGGCGCGGTGACGGGCTCCGGCCTCGGACTCGCCATCGCCATGTCGCTCGCCCGCCGCATGGGCGGCACGATCACGCTCGGCGGCGGCCAGGGCGAAGGCGCCTCCGCCGAACTCCGGCTGCCGCGTGGCGTAGAATAGAGCGCCTTCTTGACCTCCCCCTTTGCGGGGAGGTCGTAAAATGCACTTTGCATTTTACGGGTGGGGGACTGCGCGGTCGGCAGCCCCCACCCGAAAAATCTCTTCGCTGCGCTGCGAGATTTTACGACCTCCCCGCAAGGGGGAGGTAGAATTGTGGCTATGAGCGATTCGCTTCGTCACCTTCGCGTTGCGCTACTCTTGAGTCCGCTGCTGCTGACGAGCTGCGACACGCTCAATCTGTCTAAGATCGACCTGTCCTCCATCGACATCCCGTGGTTCGGCGCGCATGACAAAGCGCCGCCGCCGCAAACGGCCGTGGCTCTGCGCCAAGATGCGAGTGAAGCGACTCCTCCGCCGGACGGCATGCAGAAGGACAGCGAACCCTTCGGCGATGCGCGCACGGCGAACGCGCCCTAGAGATACCAGTCGTATTCCGCCGGCGCGATGATGCGGCGCAGGCGTTGCGCTTCGATGCGCTTGGTCTCGCGATAGAGCGACAGCGTTTCCTCACCCATATAGACATCGAGCACCGGCGAGGTGCGCGACAGCGCGTCGTCGATGCTGAAGGGCAGCGCCAAATCCGGCTCGCGCGAGACGTTGCCGGTGGCGGGCGCGCCGGGATCGAGCTTCTCGCTCAAGCCGTGATGCACGCCGGCCAGGACGGCTGCGAGCGCGTAATAAGGATTGGCGTCCGCCCCCGCCACGCGATGCTCGATACGGCGGGACTCGCCCGGGCCGACCGGCACGCGCAAACCGGCCGAGCGGTTGTTGATGCCCCAGCGGCGGTTCACCGGCGCGAACATGTCCGGCTGGAAGCGGCGATAGGAATTCAGGTTGGGCGCGAACAGCATCATCGAATCCGCCATCAGCGCCTGCAGCCCACCGACGGCCCAGCGCAGCATCTGTGAGCCTTGCGCCGATCCGTCATCGAACACGTTGCGGCCCGCGTCGTCGAGCAGGCTCATATGGATGTGCAACCCGGTGCCCGCACGATCGGAATAGGGCTTGGCCATGTAGGTGGCCTCGAAGCCATGCGCGCGCGCCGCCGCCTTCACGATCTGCTTCAGGAACACGGCGTGGTCAGCCGCCATGCGCGCGTCGCTCTGGTGGCGCAGATTGGCCTCGAACTGCCCTGGCGCATATTCCTTGCTGGCGGCGCTGACGGGCACGCGCTGTGTCGCCGCCGCTTCGGTGAGCGCGGAGAGGAAGCTGGCGTAACGGTCGAGATCGTCGATGCCGTAAACCGATGCCGTGTGCTCGCGCGCGCCGGAGCGCGGATCGAGCGGCGGCTGCGGCGTGCCGTGGCCATCGCGCTTGGGATCGATCAGGTAGAATTCCAGCTCCAGCGCGCAGACGGGGCGCAGATTCAATTCGGCGAACCGCTCCAGCACACGCTCCAGCGCGGCGCGCGGCTCCGCCGGATCGGCGACGCCCTTGCCGTCGCGCAGGCTCATCAGGATTTGCGCCCGCGGCGCGCCCCAGACGCGGCTGACGGTGCCCGGGATCGGCCACGCCGTGCCGTCGGGATCGCCATCGCCGATGCCGCGGCCGAAGGGATTGGTCATCTCGCCATGCGCATCCATCAGGTAGAGCGAATGGGGAATCTGCATGCCCGTCTCGAACAGCTTGTCCGCCTCGCCGATGGAGATGCGCTTGCCGCGCAAGGTGCCGATGACGTCGGCCAGCACGGCGTCGACATATTGCAGGTCGGGATGGACGGCCTTCAGCGCCTCGAACTCGGCACGCGCCTGGTCCGCGAAAGCGGGGCGCGCGAAACTGGGCGGAGGATTGACGATGTTCATGGCCGTGAGTCCGGAGAGGAGGATAGCTGTCTCATCATAAAGAGAGGGTTTCGAGGAGAAAACCCCATCCGGAACAAGGGCATTAACCGGTGAATTCAGGGCCGCAGGGCGGCGTCGAGCTTTTTGAGCAGTATGGCCCGCTCGCTTTTCGTTGTCGCGGGGAAGCGTTCGAAATCATCGGCGAGCCGAATGCCGGCGAAGAACAGTGGACCCTCTTCATGGAAATGCAGGAAGGCCCGGCTGCCGCGATAGAACACGCCGCGCGATTTCTCCTTCAACCCAGACTTGCCGCGTATCGTCTTCAGTAGCGGCTCCAGGCGATCAAGAGCCTCGGCACCGGCATGCTTCATGGCGCAGCCTGCTCTGGCGCGGGCAGAAACGGCAACGGCGCGACCGTGACCGTGGTGCTGTGCAATTCTGGTGTCTCGCGCGAGGGCGGCAGAGTGAGCGACAGCGCGGTGCCCTCCTCTAGGGCACTCATATCGACCGAGGCCAGCGCGATGGCGCGGCGCAGGGCCGGCGAATAGACCGAGGAATAGGTGTGGCCGATGGGCTTGCCCGCACGCGCCAGCGGCGTGAACGGCGCGGGCTCGTCGCCGTCGAACACGACACCGGCCAGACGTTTCTTCTCGACGAGCCGCGAACGCAACCAGCCCTCGCGCCCGTTGAAACCTTTGTGGCCTTCGTCGATCAGTCGCTCGAGGCCCAACGCCAAGGGAGACGGCGCCGCCGCGAAGGCTTCGCGCGCTGGGGTGTAATCGCGGCCGGGACGCGCCACGCCCGCTTCGATGTCGAGCAGATCGAGCGCGTTCTGCCCCACGGGCTGGATGGCGAAACCGGCGCCCGCGCGCATCAGCCGGTCCCACACCACGATGCCGTCATCGGCTTTGCACCACACTTCGTACCCGCCATGCTCGCCCCAGCGCGACAGCGTCACGTCGAGCCCACGCCAGAACAGCTTGCGGAACGCGAGCGATTCCAGTTCAGCCTCCAGCCCCGCTGCCGTCAGCGTTGCGCGCGCATAGGGGCCGATCAGCGCGAGGCCGCCCTCCTCCTCGATGGGTCGCGGCACGATATCGAAGCCGGAAGCGGCGCGCGCGATCCAGTCGCGATCCGCTGCCGCCGTCACAAGCTGGAAACTCTCCCGCCCGAACCGCGCCAGCGCACCAGCGCCGCGCACGCCGCCCGCATCGCCCAGCCACAGCGCCTTCAGCGACTGCCCCGGTTCCAGCTTCGCCGGATCGCGGGTGAGAAGCCGCGCGAGGAACGCGACCGATTTCGGCCCCTCGATCATGCAGCGTATGCGCGCGGAGATATCGGCGAGGCCAACGCGCGAGCGCGCGGCCAAGGCTTCATCGCTCGCATCGTCGTAAGCGGCGGAGAGCGTGAAACCATTGCTCACGGTCCAGGCATTGTCGCGATTGCATTCCGCGGCGCGGACGTGGAACGGCGTGGCCGCGACGAAGGGCTTCTCGCGTCTCATTTCGTGCTCCCGATAGCGGCGGCGATGCGCGCCGCCCGGCCGGAGATGGCCGGCACCGGCTCCGCGCCGCACAACAGAAGGCCGGCGATGGGCGTCAGCAGTCGCGTGCTCCAATCTGAAAGCAAATCCTGGGCTCCGTCGTCATCATGGCCGTCCGCGATATCCTTGGGCGACAACACCGTGACCGCGCCATGCGGCACGCCGTCCAGCCGGTTCGCGATACGGCTTACGAGCTCCGCCTTCATTGCCTCCGTCATCGCAACCGGAACGGGACGCACCCGCGCCGTCAGGATCGCCTGCCCCGGCGGCGCACCCATCGTGCTCACCACGAACTCGACCGGCACTTCGTCTGCCAGCTTTCCGGCGCGGGCGGATGACCACGCGGCAGCATAAGTCTCAAGCCTCTCCGCGGCAACGAAACGCGAGAATTGCGCGGCCGGCGGCACCGATTTCAGCACCATCGCCACCCGCGCCTCGCCAACGGCGGCGTCGGGCGCGAGAGACGCCAGCGCGTCGAATCCCGCTTCCGACGCCAGCGCGCGCAACGTGCGGCGCCGCGACAGGCTGGAGAGCACAAGCCGCGTCATGAGGATTTCGCCGGACGACAGGAAGACGCCATGCACCACGCCGTCCTGCGACATCACCTGCGTGACGCTCACGCCGGTTCTGATTTCGACATTGCGCGCCTTGGCGCATTGCGTCAGCGCGTCCAGCAATGCCGCACCCTGCGGCTGCGCCACCGCGCCCTGCAATCCGCTCATCTCCTGTGCCGCGCGCCAGACGAGGATCAGCGCCGAACCCGGCTCGAACGGCGAGAGCCCGCCGTCGCAGGCATCGAAGGCTAGCGCCGCCTTCACCGCGTCGGATTCGAACCACGAATCCAGCCACGCCGCCGCGCTAAGGGATTTCAGACGCTCAAGCGTCTCGTCCCGCGGGGTCTTGCCGCCAACCTCCCCCCAGAACGGCCGCATCGCGCGGGCGAGCGTGAACAGTTCGGCGCGGAACAACGGCCAGGCTTCCGCATCGGCGCGGGAGTGAGCGGCGATGGCACGCACCGTGTCGTGGACGTCGCGCGAGAACGAGACGCTTCGCCCGCCATGGCCGAGCCCGGTCAGCACCATGTCGCGCACAGCGAATTTGAGACCGTATTTGGAGAGCTTAAGCTCCTTCACCACGAGCGGATCGAGCGCGTAGAGGAGCGATGCGTGGGCGGTGAAGCCCTCGGCTAGCGCCATGCTATCGGCAAGGCCGCCGAGCCGGTTGCGCGCCTCCACCACCAGCACACGCTTGCGTTTGAGCGCGCAGGCTGCAACCAGCCCGCTGACGCCGCCGCCAATCACCACCGCCTCGTAGCTCTTGGCGCTCATTTGAGACGGCCGGCTTTGAGGTCGGCGATCATCGCCTCCGCCGCGACAAGCCCGGACGCGCCGGTGCCGAAGGGCGCCGTCGCGCTCGACGCGCCTGCGAGATAGAGGCCGGTGAAGGGCGTGCGCGGCGCAGGCGTCTCGAAGCCGGGGCGCAGCGCGAACATCTGGTCGGCCGCGATCTCGCCGCCGCGGAGATCGCCATCGGTGACGCCCAGCGCCTCTTCGATATCCGGCGGCACCAGCAACTCGCTCGCCAGCACCGAGGCCCGCGTGCCCGGCAACACGGCCTCGATGGCGTCGAGTGTGGCGTTGCGCAAGCGGTCGCGTTTCTCATGCGTCCAAGCGCCGTCGAACAGACGCGAGGGGATCGCGCCCAAGGTTACCGTCAGCACGGCCGCGCCCGGTGGCGCCAGCGACGGAATGCTGGCGGAAACGACGCGCAACGTGATCGGCGGATGCTCCGGCACCGTGCCCGTGCGCCACGCGGCGACCGCGTCAGCCATCGCGGCGGGATCGGGTGCCAGGTGGATCGGCGCGCGCAACGCCTCGGGCTCCAGTGCAGGCGGCCTGTCGAGCGCCAGCAGCAGCCGCGCGGTGCTGCCCGTCATGCGGAACGCGGCGACGCGGCGGCTGACCGGTTTGGAGAGCGCATCCCAGGCGAAGAGCGACAGGAAGGTACGCTTGAGGTCGAGCGTGGAGAGCAGCGCGCGGGCCTCGACCGTGGTTCCGTCGGAAAGATCCAGCCCGGTGACGCGCTCTTTGGCATGGCGGATGTCGGTCGCCTCCACGCCGCAGAGGATTTCGGCGCCGGCTTCGCGCGCGGCGGCCGCCAGCGCCTCGGCCAGGCCCGGCGTGACGAGGCTATCCTCCGGCGCGAGGAGATGGAGCGCGCTGCCGCGCAGGAATGGATCGGCGGCGCGGCCCTCCAGCGCCTGGGCCATGAGATGGGCGGCGGCATCCGGCTCGGGAATCTCCCGCGCCAGAAGATCAGCGAGCGCAGCGGTGTAACGGTCTTCCTCCGGCCATGGCGCGAGCAGCTGCGCGTGGGCGAAGAGCGGCTTGCGCGCAACGGGCTCGGCATCGCGCAGCGCGCGGGCACGCAGAGCGGTGCAATCGCGGGCGGCGCGCGCCAGCAAATCTCGCGCCGGCGATGGGCGGCGGCGGTGCAGCCAGTGCGCGCGATCCGGCCACAGCGCTAGCGAGGCGGACGGCGCGGCGGGAAGGATCGCCAGCGCGCGGAATAACTCGGCGGGCATTTCCGGCAGAGTGTCGGTGAAAAACGATGCGCGGAAGCCCGGATGGAATTCGCGAAAAGTGCCGCGCCCGCCGGGCTGGTCCGCTTTCTCCACGACGATGGTTTTGAGACCCGCGCGGGCGAGCGTCAGCGCCGCGGCCAAACCGTCCGCGCCCGCGCCGATCACGCACGCGTCGTAACGCAACCCCAACCCTTTCCGCGTAACGGCCCCATTGTGCCCCATCAGCCGCCAGAATGCGGTTAACGGAACTTACCGCTCCACTGCGAAACGCCTCAATGCGGAAGGATGGGGCAAAAAAAGAAGGACGGAAACGGCGCGCGAACGCCGTTTCCGTCCTTGGTTAATTGCCCGCGATTGCTCGGAGGTTCAGACGACGCCGCGTTTGTGTTCGCCGACGACGACACGGCCAGGATTGAAGGCCGCCTTGAACACGTCCATCGCCTTCCTCGGCTGTGCGTCGCCGCACATGAAGACGTCGAACGCGGCATAGCCTTTCTCGGGCCAAGTGTGGACGGAGATGTGGCTTTCGGCCAGCACCGCCACGCCCGAGATTCCGCCACCATCCGAGAAGGTATGCAGATGGATGTGCAGAAGGGTCGCGCCAGCCTCTTTCACCGCATCGATGAGCGCATTCTCCACGCGCTCGCGGTCATTGAGGCCTTCGGCTTCCCAAAGGTCGATGATCAGGTGTGAGCCCGCATAGGTAAGACCATTGCGGGTGATGAAGTGATCCTTCGGCTCTTCGGCCGAGAGGGGAACAATCTGGACGGGCTTGGGAGAGGTCCGGACGCGGAGCGCCTTCACTTCTTTGTTCGCCGTCACCAAAGCTAGTTTAGCCATTTCGGGCACCTACCCTTCTTTAAGGTTGACACCTGCGCCTTGGCCCTAAGACTTCCGGACGCCGTTTAAGAAGAAAGCGGCCAGAGGAAGGTTCACTTCCGCCGCGCCGCCCTGATCCCGTCACCGGGACAAGGCGGAATATAGGGATGTTGAACCCCCACGCAAGAAATTTTGTCACCCTTCCGTCTTTTTTTTTAAACGCGTGGCGAGGTGTTGCCGCGCTGCCGTCACATTTCTCGCTCGCCATTTTTTTGGCGCGAGTCTGGCATGCTTTCTCGTGCGCCGCTTACGCGCCCCGTGTGCGCTTTTTGAAAAGCGCACAGTCGCTCTGGCCCCTGCGGGACACGCTCAGGACGATTTTTCCCGCCCGATGCGCACATGGCGGAATTCCTCGTGCGCCTCTCGCGGCCTCGTAGGCGCTCTCGGGGCAATCGCGCCTCCAAACCGCCTTGCTGGCGGAGCGTGTGCGCTTTTCCCCGGCGGCGCTTGCCAGCGGGAGAGGTGCGCCCTAAAACGCCGCGCCCAAGAAATCGTTCACAAAAATCGGAGAGCCAAATGCCAGCGTCGACCGCCAAGGAGCGCCTCCACAAAGGTTACGCGCAGGTGATGGAGCTGTCCGGTGCTCCGTTGGCGGACGAAAAGAGTCGCTACCAGCGCATCAAGATTTTCGACACCGTCGCCAACGGCCGGGTGATGACGCTCGACGACATCGTCCAGATCACCACCCGCGACGAGAGCGCCTATGCCGAGATGCTGACGCATCTGCCGATCCTGGAGCACGGCAAAGCCCGGCGAGTCATGATCGTGGGCGGCGGCGACCTCTCCATCGCCGACGAAGCCCTGAAGCACAAAGGCGTCAAGGAAGTGGTGCTGGTGGATATCGACGGGCGCGTGGTGGAACTCTGCCGCGAGCATTTCCCGGAGATGAACGGCAAGGCGTTCAAGGACAAGCGCCTGAAGATCGAGATCGCCGACGCCTTCGAATATCTCGGCCGCAAGGAGAGCAAGAACCGCTTCGACCTGATCGTGGCCGACCGCCCCGATCCCGTCGGCCCCGGCAAGGCGCTGTTCGGCGACACCTTCTATGACCGCGTGCTGCACGCGCTGAAGCCCGGCGGCTTCGCCACGTTCCAGACCGGCGTGCCGTTCTACCAGCCCCAGGAAATCACCGAGGCGCTGGAAGAGATGGCGCAGTTCTTCCCGCAGAGCGGCCTCTACCTCACCGTGGTGCCGACTTACATCGGCGGCTTCATGGCGTTGTCCTGGGCGGGCAAGGGGCGCGGCGCCAAGCTCGGCACACCCGCCGGCCTGAAGCGCGCGGCTGCCGCGTATAAGAAGACGAAGCTGAAAACCGACTATTACAATCCCGCCGTCCACGCGGCCGCCTTCGCGCTGCCGGAATGGATAGCCCGTCTTGTTCCGTAGTTCTGTCGAACGCCGCTTTTTGCAACTCGCCGTCGCGGTGGCGGGCATCGTGCCCGTCGCCGCCGGACTGTCCGGTGCGCTGCGCGGCGCCGGCCTGCTCCACGCCACGCTCGACATGGCCGACGACAGCCATGTCCGCTATCTCTCCGGCCTGTTGCTGGGCATCGGCCTCGCCTTCTGGGCCTCCATCCCGCATATCGAACGTTACGCCGCCCGCTACCGCCTGCTCGCCTTCATCGTCGTCGTGGGCGGTCTTTCTCGCCTGCTCGCGCTCTTCCTCGATGGCGGCAAACGCGGCCCGGTGATGCTCTTCGCGCTGACCATGGAACTCGTCGTGACGCCCGCGCTCTGTCTGTGGCAGCAGCGGGTGGCACGGATGTCGGCGACTTAAAACTCCCCCACAACCGTCATGGCCGGGCTTGTCCCGGCCACCCATAAACACGGTCTTTGCCGAACAAGATGATGACGGTCATCGCCTTACTTTTCCCCCCGCGGGTATGGGTGGCCGGGACAAGCCCGGCCATGACGATTTTCAATTTGGATGTTTTGGGAGTTCAACGCGGCAATAACACTTCAAAAATCTTTCGCACCCGCGCCTGCGCATCGGCGAGCAGGGTTTCCAGGCTCGCGAAATCGCGCGCGCCGGCGGCTTGCACCAGCAGGCTCTTGAGGCCGGGCGAGGCGTCTTCCGGCGCCAGCGTGCCCTCGACGGCGATGCGCAGGATTTGGGTCAGCGCGTTTTCGATGCGGGCGGTGGAGATCAGCGTCTGCGTGTCGGCGGTGGGGAGCGCGCCCATGGCGGCAAGTTTCTCCAGCGCGCCGATGGTGCCGGTGTCGAGCGCTTCGGCGCGGGCGGCGATGAGCTGCAAGGTCTGGGCGATGAACTCGATATCGACCAGGCCACCCGGCGTGTATTTCAAATCCCAGTTGCTCTTGCCGGGGAATTGCGCGGCCATCTTCTCGCGCATGTCGCGCGCGTCGGCGGCGAGCTTCGCGGGATCGGCCTGCGTGGTGAGCGTGGCGTGCACCACCGCCTCGATGCGCGCGCGCAACGCGTCTGGCGCTGCGATCACACGGGCGCGGGTCAGCGCCATGCGCTCCCAGGTCCAGGATTCGCTGGCGTGATAGCGCGCAAAGGTCTCCAGGCTCACCGCCACCGGGCCCTTGTTGCCGGTGGGGCGCAGACGCATGTCCACTTCGTAGAGCGCGCCTTCGGAAGTGGGCACGGTGAGCGCCGCGATCAGGCGCTGCGCCAGCCGCGCGTACCAGGCGCTGGGCGCCAACGGCTTGGCGCCGCCTTCGGACTCCGCGCCCTCCGGCGTGTCATAGATGAAGATGAGGTCGAGGTCGGAACTCGCCGTCAGCTCGCGGCCGCCCAGCTTGCCCATGGCGATGATGGCGAACGCCCCGCCCGGCACACGGCCGGAGACCGACGCCAGCTCCCGCTCCACCGCGCTGTGCAGCCCCACGATGGCGCATTCGGCGATGGAGGCGAAGGCCGCGCCCGAAGCATCGGCCGCCACCTTGCCCTCGATGAGCTGCACACCGACACGGAACGCCTCTTCGCGCACGAAGCGCCGCACCACATCCAGCACGGACTCGAAACCGTCCGCGCGCGCGATCAATCCCGTGAGGCGCGCATCCAGCTCGGCGCGTGAGGGCAGTGTGTTCATGAATTCCGGGTCGAGCAGCGCATCCAGCACGCCCGGCGCGCGGGCCAGATGATCGGCGAGCCTGGGCGCGGAACCGCAGATGCCCGCGACGCGCTTCAACAAGTTCGGATTGGCGAGGAAGAGCGAGAAGAGCTGCACGCCCGCCGGCAGCCGCGTCACGAAACGGTCGAACTGGGCGAAGGCGGCATCGGGATCGGCGGTGGCGGCCAGCGCCTCCAGCAGCACGGGCATCAGCTTGGTCAGGATTTCGCGGGCCCGCGCGCTGCGCGTGGCGCGGATGCGGCCATGATGCCAACCGCGGATGGCGCCGGAGACATGCGCCGCGTCGCGGAAGCCCAGGCCCTTGAGGGTGGCGAGAGTCTCCGGATCTTCCTCCACACCGGTGAAGACGAGGCTGCCGCGCGCGGTGGAAAGCGGCGCGCTCTGCTCGAACAGCCGCGCATAATGGCCCTGCACGGTCTTCAGCGTGCGCGCGAGATCGATACCGAACGCGGTCGCGTCCGCATAGCCCATGAAACAGGCGATGTGCGCCAGGCCTTCCTGCGATTTGGGCACGGTGTGGGTCTGCTCGTCCTCGATCATTTGGAGACGGTGTTCCAGCTTGCGCAGGTAGCGATAGGCCGCACCGAGATCGGCAGCGGCTTCATCCGACACGCGGTCGCGCTGGCGCAGCGCCTCGATGGCGTCGAGCGTGCGGCGCGAGCGCAGGTCGGGATAGCGCCCGCCCAGAATGAGCTGCTGCGTCTGGGCGAAGAACTCGATCTCGCGGATGCCGCCGCGGCCGAGCTTCACATTGTGCCCCGCCACCGCGATGGCGCCGTGTCCGCCATGAGCATGGATCTGGCGCTTAATGGAATGGATGTCCTCGATAGCCGCGTAATCCAGGCTGCGGCGCCAGACGAACGGCTCGATCGCCTTGAGGAACGCGGTCGCCGCCTGCGGATCGCCGGCGCAGGCGCGCGCCTTGATCATCGCGGCGCGTTCCCAATTCTGGCCCATGCCTTCGTAATAGGCCTCCGCCGCATCGGTGGAGATGGCGACTTGCGTCGCGCCCGCGTCAGGACGCAGGCGCAAATCCGTGCGGAAGACATAACCCTCCGCCGTGATCTCGCTGAGCAGTTTCACCAGCCCCTTGACGATATCGACAGCGGCGCCGCGCATGTCGTCCTTCTTGCGGAAGGGAAAGCGGGCCGCGTCGTAGAAGACGACGAGATCGATATCGCTGGAATAGTTGAGCTCGAACGCACCGTACTTCCCCATGGCGAGCACGACGAGGCCGGTCTCCGCTTCCAGCCTGGCCGGATCGCGCTCCGCGAGCCCCGCCTTCTCAGCCGCCTCGCGCAACAGGAAGCGCAACGCGCCGCTGACGCAGGCATCAGCGAAGCGGGTCAACGCGCCAGTGACGGCGTCGAGGTCCCAGCGTCCGGCGATATCCGCCATGGCCGTGGCGAGCGCCGCGCGGCGCTTGGCGCGGCGCAGGATGGTCATCGCGGCCGCGATGCTGTCGGCTTCCGCCACACCCAGCGCCATCGCCTCGCAACCCGCGAGTGCGGCTTCGGGTTCGAGATGCTCCGCGACAAACGCCCGCTCGCGTAGCGCCAGCCGTGCAAGGAAGGGGCTGTTGCCGAACATCACCTCCAGCAGCGGATCGGGCGCGAACCCGCCCTCGGCGAGCGTGCGCGCGGCGCGAGCGGGATCGAACGGGTGAGGCAGCAAATCGGGCATGGCCGGTATCTTACCGTGCCCTTGCAGGAAGATCAGGAAGAAGTAGCTGGCGACGTCACTGGCGCTTTTCGCACCGGTCTGCGGATGAAGACCAGTGTCGCCTTCAGTCCCGGCTTGTTGTCGGCGAGTTCGAAGCGGGCGTCATGCAGCCGGGCAACGGCCGCCACCAAACTCAGGCCCAGGCCTGTGCCAGGGGAGTTGCGGCTGGCTTCGAGACGGACGAAGCGTTCCAGCACGCGTGGGCGATCGGTGGCGGAGATGCCAGGACCGTTGTCGGCGACGGAGAGCGCGGTGCCGGCCGACGTATGCTCGACAAGGATTCTCACAGCGCCGCCTTCGGGCGTGTATTTGATGGCGTTGTCCACGAGATTGGCCAGCGCCTGCGAGATAAGGCGCTTGTTGCCTTCGATGCGCGCGGCGCCGCTGGGGGCGACGGCGAGCGTCACGCCCTTCTCCTCCGCCACGGGCCCGTAAAGCTCGGCGATGCCTTCCACCACGTTGGGCAAATCCACCGGCTCCATTGCCTCGCGCGCCAAGCCGGCTTCGGCTTCAGCGATCAGCAGCAGCGCGTTGAAGGTGGAGATCAGCGTGTCGGTCTCTTCCACCGCCGCTTCGATCTCGCCGCGCGTTTCGGCCTCGCTGAGGGGATGGTTGACCACGCCCTCCAGCCGGTTGCGCAAGCGGTTGAGCGGCGTGCGCAGGTCGTGCGCGATGGAATCGGTGACGGAGCGCATGCCCTTCATCAGGCGCTCGGTGCGCTCCAGCATGCGGTTGAGATTCTCGGCGAGGCTGTCGAACTCGTCGCCGGCGCGGGTGAGTGGCAGGCGCTGGCTGAGATCGCCCGCCATCACTTCGCGGCTGATGCGATTGATGGAGTCCAGCCGCGTCAGCAGGTTGCGGCTCAAAAGCCAGCCACCCGCGAGACCGAGGCCAAGCATCAGCGCGACTGTCCAAGGCAGCGTGGTGGTGAAGAGGCGTTGCGTCTTGGCGCGTTCCTCCACGTCGCGGGCAACGAGAAGTTCGAAACCGTCCGCCAGCACGAAGACCTTGCCGCGGGCGCGGTGCTTCTCGGTGTTGTTGCCGACGCGCCGCACGTAGTCGAACTCGACGAAGCCCGCGCCGCGTTCGCGGATCTGCGGCCAAGCGTCGAGATTGCCGGTGAGCGGACGCTTCAAGGTATCGGTGAGGAGGTAGAGCCCGCGCGCGCCGCCCACCGAGCGGCCCATGATCGTGTCGGACAATCCCGTGACGCCGGAGCGCTGGTATTGCTCGTCGAGGCCGGTGATCTCGGCTTCGATGGTCTGGTCGGTCTCGTCATCCAGCGCGCGCTTGGTGTTCCAATAGGTGAAGGCGAGCAGCGACGCCGCCGACAGCGCGAACAGCACGACGTAGACAAGAACGATCCGGAACGCGAGCGTCCGGAGGGTTCTAGGCGCGCGCACGGATCATGTAGCCGGCGCCCCGCACGGTGTGCAGCAGCGGTGCCTCGAAGCCTTTGTCGATCTTGGCGCGAAGCCGCGAGATGTGCACATCGATCACGTTCGTCTGGGGATCGAAATGATATTCCCACACGCTTTCCAGCAGCATCGTGCGCGTCACCACCTGGCTCGCATGGCGCATGAGATATTCCAGCAGGCGGAATTCGCGCGGCTGCAGGTCGATGGAGGTTTCGGCGCGCTTGGCGGTGCGGGTGAGGAGATCGAGTTCCAGATCGCCCACCTGCAACCGCGTCTTCACGGCGGCGGGATGGCGGCGGCGCATCAGCGCGTCGAGACGCGCCAGAAGCTCCACGAAGGCGTAGGGCTTGGTGAGGTAGTCGTCGCCACCGGCCTTCAGGCCCTTCACGCGGTCGTCCACTTCGGAGAGCGCGGAGAGGAACAGCACCGGCGTTGTGTTGCCGTGGGTGCGGATGTCTTCGACCAGCTTGAGGCCATCCATCTTGGGCAGCATGCGGTCGATGATCATGGAGTCATAAGGCCGCGAGAGCGCGAGCGTGAGGCCCACCTCGCCGTCGCCCGCGTCGTCCACGACGTGCCCGGCCTCTTTCAGGCCGTTCACGAGATAGCGTTGTGCCTCAAGATCGTCTTCCACCACGAGGATACGCATGCCCAGCTCCTTCATGTTTGCCCAAGAAAAGGGTCCGCGCCGGCGGCAGCAACGGGGGGGATGGGGCCACCACCGCCGGCGCGGGGGCCGGACGACGCGGTTCCCCGCGCCGCCCGGTCCAACTCACGCGATCTTCAACGCCAGATAACGCTGTGTGCCGTTGGCGATCACCAATACGAGGACGCTGTTGCGCCCCACGGCATGGGCGTCCGCGATACGGCTCTTGATGTCTTGCGGCGTGCGCACCGGCTTGCCGGCCACGGTGATCACCACGTCGCCCGGCTGGATGCCCTTGTCGGACGCATCGCTGTTGGGATCGACGCGCGTGACGAGCACGCCGTTGACGTTGTTCTCCAGGCTGTATTGCTGGCGCAGCTGCGGCGTCATCGCGGCGAGGCCGAGGCCCATCGCTTCGCCGGTGTTGGCGCCGTTCGAGCTCAGCACTTTCGGCGGCGGATTGTCGGCCTGGTCGCTGTCCTTCTTCTCGCCGATCTTGACGGTGAGCGTTTTGGACTGGCCGCCGCGATCGACGGTGAAGGTGGCGCTGGCGCCGGCCGGCAGCATCGCCACGCGGCGCGTCAGATCGCGCGAATCCTCGATCGGCTTGCCGTTCAGCGCGAGCACGAGATCGCCCTGCTGGAAACCCGCGCGCGCCGCCGGTCCACCGGGGCTGATGGTGGCCACGATGGCGCCCTTGGAATCCTTGCGGCCCATCGAGGCGGCCATGTCGGCCGTGACGCTCTGGATCTCCACGCCCATATAGCCGCGCGCGACGCGGCCTTTGCTTTCGAGCTGGGCGATGACTTCGCGGATGGTGGAGGAGGGAATCGCAAAGCCGATGCCCACGCTGCCGCCGGACGGCGAGAAGATCATCGAGTTCATGCCGATGACCTTGCCGCGCAGGTCAAACGTGGGTCCGCCGGAATTGCCGCGGTTGATCGGCGCGTCGATCTGGATGAAGTCCGTATAGGGGCCATTGCCCACGTCGCGGCCGATGGAGGAGACGATGCCGGCGGTGACGGTGTTGGAGAGGCCGAAGGGGTTGCCCACCGCGATCACCCAATCGCCCACGCGCACCTGACGGTCATCGACGAAATCGACGGCGGGAAGCGGCTTGTCGGCCTTGACCTTCAGCACGGCGATGTCGGTAGCGGGATCGGTGCCCACGAGATGGGCGTCGAACTCACGGCCGTCCGGCATCTTCACGGTGATCTTCTTGGCCTTCTCGATCACGTGGTTGTTGGTGACGATGAAGCCGTTGCGGTCGACCACGAAGCCCGAGCCCATCGCCACGGCCTTGCGCGGGCGCTGCTGCTGCGGGCCGTTGCCGAAGCGGTTGAAGAAATCGCGGAAAGGCTGCGGTAGGTCGTCGGGCACCATGTCCTGCGTCGGCTGGATTTCCTCTTCCACCGTCACGGTGACGACGGAGGGGCTGACGCGCTCGACCAGATCGGCGAAGGAGAACGGCGCACCGTTCTCCAGCATGCGCGGGGCAGGCGCGCCGTTATTGGTGTTGAAGGGCGCCGGGCGGACGATCTGGGCTTGCGGGGCAGCCGGATGGGGGGCGGGCTTCGCAGGCTGTGGCGGGGCGGCGAAGGCGCCCAGGCTCAAGATGACGATCGCCCCGGCGGAGGCCGCCGCCAGGAGGCGCGCGCGGGTCTGCCCCAGGGTGGACCGGCGCGTTTGCTGTTGAATCTGCTTGTTCATTTCATTCCTCCAGACACCCGGCCCAGCTCTTGTGGGGGCAGGTCGTAATCCCCAGTTGTTACCGATTTCTAACTGTAACATTAAAATTCGGAAATACGGCTCGGTTATGGCCGTGGCTCTCAAAGACGTGAGAATCCAGCTCCCGATCTCAGGCCGCGGTTCCGCGCCGCGCCTTCGAAACCACTCGCGCCACCACCGCACCACCGATCAAAAGGATGATCAGCGGGCCAAACCAGAGCGCGTAATTTTCCGGCTCCAGCACCGGCTTCATCAGGATCACATCGCCATAGCGCGCAACGAGGTACTGTTTAATCTGATCGTTGTTGTCGCCTGCTTCAATACGGGCGCGGATCAAACGTCTGAGATCGCCCGCGACCATGGAGTTGGATTCGTCCAGCGATTGTCCCTGACAGACGGGACAGCGGAACTCTTTCTGTAGTTCCACCGCGCGCGCTTCCTGCGCGGGATCGGAGAGTTTCTCCGGCCCCGTTTCCGCGAGCGCCGCCGTCGCGAAAAGCGTGAACAGTGCCAAGACTATCGCGCGCATCATTCGGCGGGCGCCACGATGGGTGCGGCGCTCGGCGCGCGCAGGCGGATGCGTCCCCACAGGCTGGCGAAACCACCCAGCGCCATGATCGCGCCGCCGAACCAGATAAATGGCGCCAGCGGATTGTCATAGGCACGCAGCACCCAGCGTCCGCCACCGCGATCGTCGCCCAACGCGACATAGAGATCGGCGAAACCGGTGGTGCGGATGGCGGTGTCGCTCACCTCCATGCCTTCGGCGGGATAAGACCGTTTCTCCGGCGCGAGTTGGCCGACGACCGCGCCATCGCGCAACGCCGTGACATGCGCGCGCGTGGCGCGGTAGTTCGGACCAGCAACCGGCTCGACACCGTCGAAGCGCAGACTGTAGCTGCCCACCTGCAGCACCTGCCCCGGCGACAGCACGTCGATGGCCTCGCTGCGCCACACCGTCGTGCCGGTGACGCCCAGCAAGGTCACGCCCAAGCCCGCATGTGCGAGGATGGAAGCGAATGCTGCTGCGTTCAGCGTACGCGCTTTCTTCCGGCGGAACGCGTCGATGAGACTGGCGCCGATCACCCAAGTGGCGAGCGCGAAAGCACCAGCCGCCGCCAGCGAGCGCGGCGCGGCGAGAGCAAAAACGACAACCGCGACAATCGCCGCCGCCGCCAACGCCGGCGCCAACACGCGCATCGCGTCTTTCAGATTGCCTTGCCGCCATGCCAGACGCGGACCGAACGGCACCAGGATCAGAAGCGCGATAAAGACGGGTGCGAAGTAGGCCGCGAAATAGGGCGCGCCCACCGTCATCTTCCGGTTCCAGACTGCATCGGCGAGCAGGGGGTACAGTGTCCCGACGAAGACGACGAAGAGGGCTGTCGAAAGCAGCAGGTTGTTGAACAGTAGCGAGGTTTCGCGGCTGACAATCTGGAACTCCGTGCCACCCGCGAGCTTCGGCGCGCGCCAGGCGAAGAGCAGCAGCGCGCCTCCGATCGCGATGCCGATCATCACAAGGATGAAGAAGCCGCGCTCCGGATCGGTGGCGAAGGAATGCACTGAACTCAACACGCCCGAGCGCACCAGGAAGGTGCCGATGAGGCTGAGCGAGAAGGCCATGATGGAGAGCATCAGCGTCCACACCCGGAACGCGCCGGTACGCTCCGTGGCCAGCGCGGAGTGCAGCAATGCGGTCGCGATGAGCCACGGCATCAAGGCCGCGTTCTCCACCGGATCCCAGAACCAGAAGCCGCCCCAGCCGAGATCGTAATAGGCCCACCACGAGCCCAAGGTGATGCCAGCGGTGAGCGCGATCCACGCCGCCAGCATGAACGGCCGCGCCGCACGCGCCCATCCGGCATCCGCCTCGCCCGTGATCAGCGCGGCGGCGGCATAAGCAAAGGTGGCGGAGAGGCCGACATAGCCGATGTAGAGCATCGGCGGATGCATCGCGAGGCCCGGGTCCTGCAGCAGCGGATTGAGCCCGTTGCCTTCAAACGGTGGCGGATCGAGCCGCAGGAACGGGTTCGATGTGAACAGGATGAACAGCACGAAAGCAAATGCGAGCAGGCCCTGCACGCCCAGCGCCGCGGATGTCAGCCTGTCGCCGCCCCGCCGCGCTGTCGCGATGCCCGCGCCATAGATCGCCAGCACCAGCACCCACAAAAGCATCGAGCCTTCGTGGTTTCCCCACACACCGGTGATCTTGTAGATCAGTGGCTTCAAGGTATGGGAGTTCTGGTAGACGTCGAGGATCGAGAAATCCGACGAGACGAATCCCCAGGTCAGCGCGCCGAAGGCCAGCGCGATGAAGACGAAGAAGCCTTGCGCCGCGCCGCTCGCGATTTCGCGCGACACGCCTGCTTTCGCGCGCGCGCCCGTCAATCCCGCCGCCGCCATCACCAGCGCGAGCGCCAATGCGAGCGTGAGCGCGAGCTGGCCGATCTCGCCCGTCATTGGCCTTCCTTCCAGCGGCCGGAGCGCTTCAGCGCATCGACCACTTCCGGCGGCATGTAACGTTCGTCATGCTTGGCCAGCACTTCGGTGGCGACGAACTGGCGGTTCTCATTCAGCGCGCCCATCGCCACCACGCCCTGTCCTTCGCGGAACAGGTCCGGCAGCACGCCGGTGAACTCGACGGGCACGGATTTCGCGCCGTCCGTCACCGTGAAATGCACCGTGGCGCCGGGGCCGCGGCGCACGCTGTGCTGCTGCACCAGGCCGCCGATGCGGAAATCGACGCCACTCGCCACATGCTTCGCCGTCACGTCGCTGGGGCTGTAGAAATAGAGGATGTTGTCGCGGAGCCCGAACACGACCAGCGCGGACGCCGCCGCGGCCGCGGCGACGAGCGCCACGGCGAAATACAGGCGACGGCGTTTCCTGGGATTCATTGTGAGTCCGGCTGCAAGCATGGCGAGTATAGAGGGTGGCGGCACCTGCTCCAAAGCGATGCATCGCGCGCCATGGTGTGGCAGAATGGCGTGCCGCCCGAAAGGACCTCCCATGCTCGCCCGGATTGCCGCTCTATCCTTGGCCGTGCTCGCCGCTGCCGCCTGCATGCCCGTCACCACCACCGTTCCGGTGGGCTCGACCGTGGGCCAGGCGCAGGACCCGCTGCTCACCGGCATGTGGAAGGGCCGCGACCCGTCCTCCGGCCAGAGCGAATACATCGCCTTCTTCCCCAAAACCGACGGCACCACCACGGGGCTGATGATGGAGCCCGGCGGCAAATCCTCCGGCGCCATGGGCTTCAGCTTCCAGACCGTGGCCCTGGGCACCAACCACTTCATGAATGTGCGGCTGATCAAGATCGACGAGAAAGCGGTGGACGACAAAGCCACCGACACGCCGGACAGCGCGAGCTCAGCCAACACCTTCCCGGTGCTCTACCGCGTGACGGGCGACGGATCGTTCGTTCCCTATCTGTTGGACGAGAAGCGCACCGCCGCCGCCATCAAGGCCGGCAAGATCGCCGGCACCATCGGCCCCGGCAATTACGGCGACATCGCCATCACCGCCAGCGCCGCCGACCTCGACGCCTTCTTCCAGACGCCAGACGGAAGAGCGCTGTTCGCCAAGCCGCTCGCGATATTTAAGAAGGAAAAGTAATCAGTGCGAACCGCCGCGCAGGATCTCGTGCGCGAGGCCGGTGTCATAAGCCAATCCTTCCGGCTTCAGCGTGATGCCGCGGGGCCAGTCGGCGCGGGCGATGCCTTTGCGTTCCAGCGCGTGCCAAACTTTCTCGTTGGTGAGCCCGGTCGCGTCCTTGCCGGAGACAACGGCGTCGCCCAGATGGAAATGATCGCCATGCGGGTCGGGGAACTGCTCGATGGTCACTTCGCCGGGCCCGGGGCCTGACGACGCGGCTTGCGGAATGCGCGCGATGGCTTGCAGCAAGGTGAGCGTGCGCAGCTGCAGGGGATTGAGCTTCAGCGGATTGTGTCTCGGCGGCATCTATAACCTCATGAAGACCAGCGCGGCGGATCCTGTCCCGGCTCGGGCGGCGGCAATGTCCAGCCCGGTGGAGTCCTTTCCATCCGCACGACCGGACCCAGGAAATCGAGCCGGCCACGTCCGGTTTCGCATGACCGGAAATAATCGTCGAGTCCCGCGCGGGGATGCCAGCTTTCTGGCACATCAGCCACCGCCACCTTGCCCAGCGACTGCAGCCACATCGCGGTGGCGCAAAGCGAGACCTCTACCAGCCAGCTTCCGCCCTCGCGGATGCGCCGGAGCAGCGCCGCCGCCACGCCGCCGGCCGCGAGATAGCCGGTGACGTAGTCGCACAAGGCCGCGCCCACGAGCTGCGGCACGCTCTCGCGCCGCTTGCCCGCGCGCATCGCGGCGAACGCGCCCTGCTCCACCGCCATGCCGGTCGCGCTCTGCGCCATCTGCTCCCAGCCGCGACGCCCGGACCACGGGCCCTGTGCACCGTAACACGAGATCGATAGATAGATGATGCCGGGCGCGGCATGCGCGAGCGCGGCCGGTGTGAATCCCAGATCGGACATCGCGCCGGGGCGATAGGAATCCACAAACACATGCGCGTTGCGCACCAGCCCGCGCATCGCTTCCGCATCGCCGGGCTTGGTGAGATCGAGGAAGGTGGAACGCTTGCCATGCCCCGTATCGAGATCGAAAAGATCGACTGTCGGCAGCCACGGCGCGCGCACGCCCAGCACTTCGGCGCCATAGGAGGCCAGCGTGCGTCCGGCCGCTGGTCCCGCCAGCACGCGGGTTAGATCGAGCACGCGCACGCCATCGAGCGGCATCGCGCTCTCGGCAAGACGCAACGGCGGTGCATCGCCGATGCGTTTCAGGGAGATGGGGGGTTGACCCGTCAGCATGCGGCCCTGCGGCGTGGCGCGCCACTCTTCTTCCGTGCGCACCACCGCGCCGCATTGGCCCATGAAGGCGAGCGACTCTTCCAGCGCGAAAGAATTCCACCGCGCGACGCTGGACGACACGGCCTCCTGCGTGTTGGCGGCGTTGAGCAGATCGAGCGTGCGCTTCTCCAGATGCGGGAAGCCGCCATGGAGATGGATCCAGCGGCCGTCCAAGGTGCGATGCAGCGCAACCGTCGGCTTGCCTTCGGAGGGGCGCGGCACGGACGCTCCGTTGAGCGTGAGCAACCCGAACGAGACGAGCGACGCGGCGGCGGCGTTGAGATCGATGCTGATCTCCTGCTGCGAACCGCCCCGCAAGCGCCAGATCTCATGCGCGGCGGATGCGCCCAGGCCCAGCGAGGCAGCGGCGGCCTCCGCGGCGTGGAAGGGCGTCACGAGGATGGGATCGCCACCGGAAAACTCCGGCACCTTCAACGGCGCCACGCCCACGATCCGGTTCAGGGATGCGAAGACGTCGCGTGCGGTCATGCCAAAACCCGGGCCAAAATTTGGAGGACACCGCTATAGTCGCCCGTCGCCGGGTGCTTCGCAATCCCGGAAACATGCCGAATTGATGGGAGAAATGTCATGCCGGGACCTTTGGCCGGAATCCGCGTCGCCGATTTCGGGCGTTACATCGCCGGGCCCTATTGCGCGGCCCTGTTGGCCGATTTCGGCGCCGACGTGATCCGGGTGGAAAAACGCGACGGCCGCGAGGATCGCACGCTCATTCCGCTTTCGGAAAGCACGGACGGTACACCCGGCGAAGGCGCCATGTTCCTGCAGATGAACCGCAACAAACGCTCGCTGACACTCGATCCCATGAGCGAGAAAGGCCGCGAGGTCGTGCGCCGCCTGATCGCGAACAGCGACGTGGTGATCGCCAACCTTCCCGGCGAAACTTTGAAAAGCCTGGGCCTCGATTATGACAGCGTGAGCGCGATCAACCCCCGCGCCGTGCTGGCGGTGGTCTCCGCTTTCGGGCTCGAAGGGCCTTACGCCAATCGCATTGGCTTCGATGGCGTAGCACAAGCCATGTCGGGCTCGACCTGGTTCTCCGGCACGGACGATCAGCCGGTGCGCGCCGCCGCACCCTATGTCGATTTCGGCACCGCCTCGCTCACCGCTTTCGGCATCATGACCGCATTGCGGTCGCGCGACGAAACAGGACGCGGACAGATGGTGGAGGGCGCATTGCTGCGCACCGCACTCACCTTCTTCAGCACTATGCTGATCGAAGAGTCGGTTACCAAACCCGCGCGCACACCCACGCTCAACCGCAGCCAGACGGCGGGACCGTCCGACATCTACCGCACCACCGACGGCTGGATCACCGTCGCCGTCAACGGCGATCCGCTCTTCCGCCGCGCCGCGCGGCTGATCGGCGCCGAGGAGTGGCTCACCGAGCCGCGCTTCGCCTCCGACAAATCGCGTGGCGACAATGGCGAAGTCATCTCCAAGCGCGTCCAAGCGTGGTGCGCTACTCGCAGCAGCACCGACGCCATCGCCGCCTTCGAAGCCGCCCGCGTTCCCGCCGGCCCCGTCTACACCATGCGCCAAACGCTGGAAGACCCGCATGTAAAAGGCGGCGACTTCTTCACAACGGTGGACTTCCCCGGCATCGGCCCCGCACCCGTCGCCGCCACGCCTGTGAAACTGCACGGCACCCCCGGCGAAATCCGCAAACGTCCGCCGGTGCTGGGTGAACACACGGATGAGGTGCTGCGGGAGTTGGGATATTCGGACGAAGAGATCGCGGCGTTGCGCGAAGACGGGACGATTTAACCGACATGTCATCCCCGGCGAACGCCGCGCGTGTCACGCGCGGCGTGAGGGAAGGGAACCCAGGTGGGTCGTCACAAACGGTACAAAGCGCGTCGGGCGTATCCTGCTGCACGACCGTCTCAGACCAACCACCTGGGTCCCCTTCCCTCACATCGCGCTTATCGCGCGATGCTCGCCGGGGATGACATTTGGAGTGTGTGAAAGATTAAGCAGCCGCCGCACTCGGCGTCAGGGCAGCCCTTCCCCGGCGACGGAGGAATTCGGCTTCTTCGGGGCTGAAGAAGAGAGCGACCAGCTCCACGGCGATGGAAAAGTATTGTTCGGCGTGGGCGCGCTTGTCGCCTTCGGCGGCGCGCAGCTCGCGCACGATATCGTCGCCATAGGCTTTCAGCGCGACACCGATCTCGTCCATCGCGTCCTTCTGCGAGGCCGCGATGGAGGCAGACGCCGCGATCGGGCGGCAGCCGGTGACGAGGCGCGCATAGGACAACGCCCGCAGCGTCTTCTCCGGGTCTGGCGCACGGGAAAGATCGGGCGCGCGCGGGCCGCCGGCATAAGTGCCCGTCTTGTGCGTCGGCACGGCGGCCAGCACTTCGCGGGGGCCGCGCGTCATGAAGCCTTCCATCACTTCGGCGATGGCAGAGCGATCTTTCAGCAGGCGCTGGCCCCACTTGCCGTCACGCCGGATTTCCATCTCCTTGACGATGCCGCCGGAGAGCGTGGCGAATTTCGTGAGATGCATCACCAGCGCGTCGGCGTCGAACATCTGCTGCGGCTTGGCGGCGCGCACTGCGGTAGCGTGGCGCTCAATGGCGCCGAAGATGAGCTCACCCACCAAACCCATGTCGGTGGAGCTGATCAGTGTGTCCTGTGATTTGCGCGCGATCTGCATGGGGAGCTTCAATGCCTCCCACGGCTTGTCCAGCCGGTTCATCGCCACCACCGCGACATAGGCCGCCGAGTCCGGATGGACGACAACGATGCGGTCGTAAATCTCGCGCAGCTGCCAGACGTAGTCGTCGGTCAACGTGGTGAGCGGCTTGGGCAGGCGCGCCTGCACTTCGCAAAGTTCGGTGCCGGCGGCGAGCAACACGGCGATCTCAGCCGCATCCGCCACCACGAGATCGTCGCCGAGGGCTGCGCGGGCGGATTTGCGTTTGGCTTCGCTGTCGAGCGCGGTACGCAACGCGTCAGACGCCGTCTTCCAGAATCCGGTGGCATGCGCGCTCGCTTCCTCGGCGTGGTAGCCGAGCACGGCGGTCTTCACCGCCAGCGCGTAACGCGTCAATTCCTCGGGCGCCAGCTTCTGCGACAGCCAGTTCCATACCGGCTGGATGGAATCGCGTGCGACGGCGCCCTTCTGCTTTTCCTTGCGCGGCTCGGTGGTCAGCAAATCCTCGAACGGCTGCACGAAGAGGCGTAGCGGCGTCGGGGTGCGCTCGGGGGCAGGCAATCTGCGCAGGAGGGGACGCAACCCGCCCAGGATCAGGTCATGCGGAAGCTGGGTGCCCCCGGCCAGCCGGTCCACCTCCACCGCCTTGGCCAGGCGCGCGGCAATGGACTCGGGCAGGCGCCCAAGGAACTCCCGCAGCAAATCGGCCTTGTCCGCAGAAATCATGATTTCCGTCCGGCGTGCACTCTACCCCCGGGTTCACACTAATATGTCATCGTTAACGTGTTCTTGCTTCTGGCGTTTGCGATTCTACCGCCCTGCACTATGGTCCCGGCCAACGAGCCCAAACAGGACACCCGGTGAAACCGAGCGAATTCAAGCGTTGGCGCAAGGGCCTCAAGCTTTCCCAGAAGGAAGCCGCCCATTCGCTCGGCCTGAAGCGCCGCGTCGTCCAGTATTACGAGAAGGGCGAGCGGGACGGGGAACCGGTGAAAATCCCCAAAACCGTGCGGCTCGCCTGCTACGCCCTGTGGAAGGGCATCGCCGACTATCACGGGCCGGATTGAACACGGCCGGATTGAAAATAGTAGGGAGCTTCTGTTGCCCGGTGCTCCCCCCATAAGCCGACTGTGCCGACTTATGCTCGTTCAATTGAGGGACGCCCCGTCGAGATGGAGTAAGTGAGGGACTTCTGTTGCCCGGCGTCCCTCGAGCCGCGCTTGGCTAACCGAAGTTAGGCAGCGAGGGCCATTTCATTATCGTTGGCACCTGTACGAGTAGCCCGATAACGGCGGATACAATACCGAGCAAAAGAACTTCCTTTACACGTCCGTCGATCCTGTTTCGCCCCCGCCGGAGGACAGATCGCTCTGTCTTCTGGTGGAGGCGCCGGGTACCGCCCCCGGGTCCGGGCCGCTTATTACGAAGCCGTTTATCGCCATAGTCCGGGCAAGCCCGAACATGTATAATATAGGCCTTATCGTTTAAGGATTCGAGAGGAGATTTTTCCATGGCAAATTGGCCGGGCGACGCGGCGGTGTTTCCGTTCTGCACGCCGATCATCAAGCAGTTCGAAGGCTTCCGCGGCGCGCCCTATAAGGACTCCGCCGGCATCCCCACCATCGGCTACGGCACGATCCTCTATCCGCCCGCGCCCCAGGGCACCGGCAAATCGGTGACGATGGGCGACGCCCCGGTGACCGACGACCAGGCGACGCAATTCCTGAGCTATGAGATGAGCCTCAAGAGCGCGCAGATCGCGCCGCTGTTCACGCGGATGCCGTCGCTGCACCAGGCCGCCGCCATGCTGTCCTTGACCTACAATATCGGCACGGGTGCGTTCAAAAGCTCCACGGTCCTGCGCCAGTTCAACGCCGGCAATTTCCCGGAATCCGCCGATGCCTTCCTGATGTGGGACAAGGCGACGGTGAACGGCCAGAAGGTCGTCGTCGACGGATTGCACAACCGCAGAGTCCAGGAACGCACGATCTTCCTGACGGCGGATTGATTGACTTTGCGCGGCAGGCGCTACATGAGCGCCATGAGATGGGGCAAACTCGAAGGCTACCAGGCCCATCCGCATATCAAGAAACACAAAACCTCGGGATTTGCATCCCGAGGTTTCGCGTTTCGATCGGCGCGAGATTAGATAAACACGCCGTAGACGACCTGGAGCACTTCGCCAGAGTCCTCGTCGATGAGGAGCGCGTCAGGCCCGAAACGAACCCAGACGTAACCATCCGGCGGCGCCACGAGATCGTAGGACGCGTAATCGGAGAGCCAGAAGTCGCGCGCATAGTAATCGACCGGCAGACGCTCACCGATGTTGTAGCGGCGATACGAATAGCCGCGCGGCGCGTGGTAGACGCCGACACGGAAGTGGCGCGATGACGTCACGGTGCGGCGATAGGTGGAGATGTTGATATTGACGTTCGTCGTATGCGACGACCGCGAGTTGGTGTTGTGATCGTCGTGCTTGGTGGTGTCGCGGTCACGATTGTTGTCGCGGTTGTTGTTGTCGCCGCCACGCATCTGATCGCTGAAGCTCTTGTCGGTCTTCTTCTTGTTCTTGTCGGTGTCGGGCGGCGTGTTGTGCTCGGACCCGCTCATGGAATTGGCATGATCGTCGGTCTTGGTCTTGTGGTCGTCGACCTTTTTGTCGTCGGCCTTCGGACCGTTGTTCTCGTCGCCCTGCCCGGCCATTGCGGGGTGCTTGTCTTTGTCCCCGTGGTCGTCCTGGGCGTAGGCGATGGCCGGTGCGGCGGCCGCAAGGCCCAGCACCAGCGTGGAAATCAGCAGCTTCTTCATGGATTGGTCTCCGTATCCCCGCCTAAGAACCGCCTGGCGCGATAAAAGTTCCCCACGCGGTTACCAAAAGATAAAGGCCCGGCGGTTTCCCGCCGGGCCTTTTTCCCCGCGCATAAGCGGATCAGTAGAAGACGCCGTATTCCACCTGGAGCACTTCGCCGCTGTCTTCGTCCACCAGCAGTGCGTCGTCGCCACTGCGGACCCAGACATAGCCGTCGGGCGGGGCGATTAGGCCGAAGCTGACGTAATTGCCGATCCAGTAGTCGTGGCCGTACCAGCCATGCGGCAGGCGCTCGCCATAGACCCAGCGATGGGCATACCAGCCGGACGGCCGGTTATAGGCGCCCCAATGGTAGCGGTGGGGCGCGGTGAAATTGCGCCGGAAGGAGCGGACGTTCACCACCGTGCGATGGTTGGAGAAGCTGCGGCCGTGCACGGTGCGCGTGGTGTTGACGTGCGTGACGGTGCGGGAGCTTTCGTGGCCGCCGCGGATCACGTTCACATGCGAAGTGTGGACGGTGCGCGTGGTGTGGCTGCCGCCGCCTCCGCTGCTGAAGCTGTGCGTGCTGCTGGAGTGAGACACGTGGCTTCCGCCACCACCGCCACTATGGCTGCCGCCACCGCCTCCATGATTGCCACCGCCGCCGCCGCCGTGGTCGTGATGCTCGGCCAAGGCCGGGGTTACCGCCAAAAGGCAAGCCGCCGCGGCCAGCGCCAAAATTCTCTTCATGGACATCTCCTTGCTCCAGAATTTAACATTTGAAGCCGTGAACAGGTTCCCTGTCAAAGGTCCTGCTCGATTGGCGCATCCTTGGGAATCGCCCCAGGAAGAACCGAACAGGACCAGCCATGAAACCCGACTTCGTCATCCGCCCCGCAACGCAAGGCGACCAGAGCCTCATTTTGGCTTTGCTACATGAACTGGCGGTGTACGAAAAACTCACCGACCGTTTCCTTATCACCGAGGCGATCATCAACCGCGATTACCTGGGCACGCCCGCGCGGCTGGAATGCGACCTCGCGTTCGAAGGCGGAAAACCCGCCGGCATCGCCACCTGGTACTGGACCTATGCGAGCTTCGCCGCGCGGCGCGGCATCTATCTGGAAGACCTGTTCGTGCGGCCGGAATATCGCGGGCGCGGCTACGGCAAGATCCTGCTCGCCAATCTCGCCAAACGCGTGAGCGCGGGCGGTGGCGGCCATGTCGATTGGGCCGTGCTGGATTGGAACAAACCCTCCATCGATTTCTACGACAGCCTCGGCGCGAAAAATAATTCCGGCTGGCTGGGCTATCGCCTGAGCGGCGAGGCGCTGGAAGCATTGGCGCGCGACGCATGATCGTGCTCGTCCTCGCCAGGGCGTCCAACGGCATCATCGGCGCGCAAGGCGTGATCCCTTGGCGTATCGCGGACGACATGAAGCGCTTCAAGGCGCTCACGCTCGGAAAGCCCATCGTGATGGGCCGCAAGACCTGGAACAGCTTGCCGAAGAAACCGCTCCCCGGCCGCACCAACATCGTCGTCACCCGCGACCTCAATTGGAAAGCAGACGGCGCCGTCGTCGCGCATTCGTTGGATGAAGCGATTGCAAAAGCGGGAGACGGCGACATCGCCATCATCGGCGGCGCGGAGATCTATCGCGAAGCCCTGCCCCGCGCCGACGTCATCGAGCTGACCGAAGTGGGCCGCGACTTCGAAGGCGACACGCATGTGCCGCCCTTCGATCCCGCCCATTGGCGCGAAACCTTCCGCGAGGATCATCAAACGACGGAGGGGTTGCCCTTCAGCTTCGTCACGCTGGAGCGCTGGAAGTAGGCCACCACGCCAGCCAGGATCACCACCGCGCCACCCACCGTCACGGCATGCGTCACGCCGAAGCGGCTGCCGATGGCGCCGAGCAATAACGAGCCCCACGGCATCATGCCCAGGAAGCATTGCGTGTAGTGCGAGATGACGCGACCGCGGAAGCGCTCGTCGGCCGTGGTCTGGATCAGCGTGTTGGTGGTGCCGCCCAGCAGCATCAGGCTCAGTGCGGTGGGCAGCAGCAGCAGGATGCTCACCCACAGCACATGCGATTGCGAGAAGGCAATCAAACAGGCCCCGAAGGAGATCGAGGCCAGCACCGGCGCCATGTCCAGCCAGCGCTCATGGATGCGCGAGAGGCCATAGGCGCCGATCAGCGCGCCGGCGCCCACGCTCGTCATCAGATAGCCCAGGGTACGCGCATCGCCATGCAGCACGTCGCTGGCGAAGGCCGGCATCATGGAGAGATAGGACGCGCCGAACACGGAAGACGCCGCCACCAGCATCATCGCGGTGCGGATGCGCGGCTGGGAGAAGGTGTAGCGATAGCCCTCCAGCACCTGGCGCAGCGGATGTTGCGGCGGCACCGCCTTGCGCTCCGGAAAGCGCATCAGGAACAGGCTGGTCAACACCGCCGCGAAAGAAACCGCGTTCAGCCCAAAGCACACGCCCGCGCCGACGACATGCACCAGGAATCCCGCGAGGCTCGGCCCCACCACGCGGGCCAGGTTGAACATCATGGAGTTGAGCGCGATGGCGGAGCGCAGGTCGCCGCGCCCCACCATGTCAAGCGTCATCGACTGGCGTGTCGGCACATCGACCGAATTGATCAGGCCAAGACCGAAAGCGAGCGCGATGATCTCCCACACCTGCACGAGGCCCGTCAGCGTCAGCACCGCCAGCACGGCGGCTTGCGTCATGGCGAGCGCCTGCGTCACCAGCAGCATGCGGCGGCGGTCCACCCGGTCGGCGATCATGCCGCCGAGCGAAGCCATGAAGAACACCGTCACCTGCGCGCAAAAGGTGGTGAAGCCCAAGAGCAGCGGCGAATGGGTGATGTGATAGACGAGCCAGGCCTGCGCCATGGTCTGCATCCAGGTGCCCATTAAGGAGACAAGCTGGCCCGAGAAGAACAGCCGGTAATTGCGGTGGCGGAACACAGCCAACAGCGCGAGCGATGAGGAAGGCTCGGCAATGGGCGCGATCTCCGCTTCCGCGGGCGGCTCATTTGGGGGTGTGCCGAGGCCCGCGCTTGTCAAAAGCGCATCGGGCGTGCTTGCGTCGGCGGAACCGCTATCTGAACTCGAGGACTGATCCATGGTTTCCACCGGCCTACTCTTCCAGCCTTACAAGCTCAAGGGCCTTTCGCTGCCCAACCGCATCGCGATGGCGCCGATGACGCGCTCCAAATCGCCCGGACAGATTCCGGGCGAAGATGTCGCGGGTTATTACCGCCGTAGAGCCGAGGGCGGCGTGGGTCTCATCCTCACCGAAGGCACCTCGCCCGAGCACAAATCCGCCTCCAACGACGCCAACGTTCCGGCCTTCTTCGGCGAGGACTCGCTGGCCGGCTGGGCGAACGTGCTGAAGGAAGTGAAGGCGGCCGGCGGCCACATCATGCCGCAGCTCTGGCACCAGGGCGTCGTGCGCCATCCCGGCACAGGGCCCTATCCGGAAGCACCGTCGATGTCGCCGTCCGGCCTCTCCAAGCCCGGCAACAAGGTGGCCGAGCCGATGACGGAGAGCGATGTCGCCGATGTCATCGCCAGCTTCGCCAAGAGCGCGACCTACGCCCAGAAGCTTGGTTTCGACGGCGTGGAGATCCATGGCGCGCATGGCTATGTCATCGACCAGTTCTTCTGGGAAGGCACCAATCTGCGCGACGACCGTCTGGGCGGCAACCTGGAGAAGCGCACCCGCTTCGCCGCGGAAGTTGTAAAGGCGGTGCGCGCGGCGGTTGGGGCGGACTTCCCGATCCTGCTGCGCTTCTCGCAATGGAAGCAGCAGGACTTCACGGCCAGGCTGGCGCAGACGCAGGACGAGCTCGAACGTTTCCTCGCGCCGCTCACCGATGCGGGCGTGGACATGTTCCATTGCTCGACGCGGCGATTCTGGGAGCCGGAATTCGCAGGCTCCGACATGAACCTCGCCGGCTGGACCAAGAAGCTCTCCGGCAAGCCCACCATGACGGTGGGGTCGGTGGGACTTGATGACGATTTCATCAACGGCTATCGCGGCAAGGGTGCGGCGACCGATCAGGACCATCTGGCCGTGTTGCTCATGATGCTGGAGCGCGGCGATTTCGATCTGGTGGCGGTGGGCCGCGCGCTGCTCGTCAACGCCGACTGGCCCAACAAGGTGCGCGAAGGCCGCTTCGACGCGCTCAAGCCCTTCTCGCCCGAGGCCCTGGCGACTTTAAGCTAGCGATCCTGCATTGACTCGCCATGGGCCGGGTTTAGTCTCCGGCTCATGGCGAAAGACTACATCGGCTATCAGGCTCTCACCGACGCGGCGCTCCGCGGCGTGGTGCGCGATGCGTTGCGCCGCGTGGAGAAGCAGGGGCTGATCGCCAATCACCATTTCCGCATCACCTTCAAGACGCAGTTCGCGGGCGTCGACATTCCCGACTTCCTGCGCGACCAATATCCCGAAGAGATGACCGTCATCCTGCAGCACCAGTTCTGGGGGTTGAAGGTGAAGGACGACATCTTCGAGGTGACCTTGTCGTTCAAGAAGGTGCCGGCCACGCTCGTCATCCCCTTCGCCGCGCTGACGCAGTTCGTCGATCCCGGCGTCGACTTCGGCCTCCAATTCCGCGAGATCGGCGCCGACGGAAAACTGAAACCGCCATCCGCCATCGCGCCACCCGTGGGCGCCGACAAACCCACCACAACGCCCCCCGACGGCGAACCGGAAAAACCCGCCGCACCCGGCGAAGTGGTGAGCCTGGACGCGTTCCGGAAGAAATAGGCGCGTTGCCACTATTGGCCGGAAAGGCTATTATGTGGCTATGGGAATACTCGTCGATCTCAACGAGGACTTGGACACCCGCTTGCGCCAGCGCGCGACGGCGCATGGCCGTTCTGTGGAGGAAGAAGTCCAGACGATATTGACCGAATCGCTCGGTCCGGCGCCCCAAGCTTCCAATTCCGAAAATCTGTACGATCAGATACGGGCCGATGTCGCACGCTTCGGAGGCGGTATCGCATTAGAGTTGCCACCGCGACAGGAAGTTCGCGAGCCACCGGATTTCAGCACAGCGAAATATGACCGCCTCAATCAAGATGATCATTCTTGATTCGAACGTCATCTCTGAACTGATCGCTGCCGAACCTCACGCCGCGGTTTCCGCTGGTTCAAGTTCCTGCCTCGAGAGTCGGTGTACACGACAACCATCACGCAAGCGGAGATGAGTTACGGCGTGGCAAAACTGGAGCCCGGCAAACGCAAGGCGGAATTGGAGGGCTATTTCCACACGCTTTTCCATGTCCGGTTCAAGGATCGCCTGCTGACTTTCGATGGCGCCGCCGCGAGCGTCTATGGCGACGTTCTCATGCGCCGCAGACGCGCGGGACTGGGTTATAAGCACCAGGATATGCTGATAGCGGCCATAGAGCTTTCACGTGGCATGAGCGTGGCCACTCGCGATGTTGGGGATTTCGGGACCACTGGCGTCGAGATCATCGATCCATGGCAAGCCTGAGGGGCAGGCCTTCCGTCTATGTTGTCACCTTCGTTTCGGCGGTGACGCCGAAACCCGTGCAGATCCTGGGGGTGTATGCGAGCCCGGAGGATGCGTTCGAGGCGGTGGAGCGGGCGCGCGCCGATCCGGTTTTTGGTGGTGAGACGGACTTTTTCTGGGTAGACGAATATGAGATCGGCGAGGACGACTGGACCGATCCAACCGAGCCATCCGAGACGCCATGACCAAGACCCGCACCGAGACCGACAGCTTCGGCCCCATCGAAGTCCCCGCCGACAAATATTGGGGGGCGCAGGCCGAACGCAGCCTGCACAATTTCAAGATCGGCTGGGAGAAGCAGCCGGCTTCCATCGTGCGTGCGCTGGGCGTGGTGAAGCGCGCGGCGGCGGAGACCAACATGGCGCTCGGCCTGCTCGATCCGCAGATCGGCTCCGTCATCGTCAAGGCGGCGGACGAGGTGATGGAGGGCAAGCTGGATGCGCATTTCCCGCTCTCCGTCTGGCAGACGGGTTCGGGCACGCAGTCCAACATGAACGCCAATGAGGTGATCTCCAACCGCGCCATCGAGATGCTGGGCGGCGAAATGGGATCGAAGAAGCCGGTCCATCCCAACGACCACGTCAATATGAGCCAGTCATCCAACGACACCTATCCGACGGCGATGCACATCGCCTGCGCGGAGGAGATCGTCCACGCGCTCATCCCGTCGCTGCAATTGCTGCGCAATGCATTGAACGACAAGGCGCAAGCCTGGAAAGACATCATCAAGATCGGCCGCACCCACACCCAGGACGCGACGCCGATCACCTTGGGCCAGGAATTCTCCGGCTATGCGCGGCAGGTCGAAAACGGCATCGGCCGCATCGAGGACAGCCTGCCCAAGCTGATGGAGCTGGCGCAGGGCGGCACCGCCGTCGGCACCGGCCTCAACGCGCCGGTCGGCTTCGACACCATGGTGGCCGAGCGCATCGCCGCCATCACGAAGATGCCGTTCACCACCGCGCCCAACAAATTCGAGGCGCTGGCCGCGCATGACGCGATGGTCTTCAGCCACGGCGCGATCAACACGGTGGCGGCCTCGCTGTTCAAGATCGCCAACGACATCCGCTTCCTGGGCTCGGGCCCCCGTTCGGGTCTCGGCGAACTCGCGCTGCCGGAGAACGAGCCCGGCTCCTCCATCATGCCGGGCAAGGTGAACCCGACGCAGTGCGAGGCGGTGACGCAAGTCTGCACCCGCATCTTCGGCAACCAGGCCACGATCACGTTCGCGGGCTCGCAAGGCCAGTTTGAGCTCAACGTCTACAATCCCGTGATGGCCTACAGCTTCCTGCAAAGCGTGAAGCTGATGGCCGATGCCGCGCGCAGCTTCACCGAACACTGCATCGTGGGCATCGAGCCGCGCCGCGACAACATCAAGGCCGGCCTCGAACGCTCGCTGATGCTGGTCACGGCGCTCGCCCCCACCATCGGCTACGACGCCGCCGCCAAGATCGCCAAGACCGCGCACAAGAACGGAACGACGCTCAAGGAAGAAGCCCTGAAGACCGGCCTCGTCACCGCCGAAGAATTCGACCGCATCGTCCGCCCCGAAGACATGATTCATCCGAAGTAGATTGGGCATGCCCGGATTCACCGTCGAGCAGAGTCGCGGGCAAGTTTCGGTCTGGCAAGGCGAAACCCACCACAGTGCCGCGGATCGCGATGGGATCAGCCTCGCCGGCTACATCCACGCGATGTACGGGCTGATCCTTCAGGCGAAATCCAAACGCGTGCTGATGATCGGTTGCGGCGGCGGAACGCTCGCCACCATGCTGCGCCGCGCGGATATCACCGTCATCATCGTGGACACCGATGCCCGCGCCTTTGCCATCGCGCGGCGCTATTTCAAGGTGCCGGACGATGTCGCCTGCCACACCTCCGACGGCGCCGCCTTCCTGCGCCGCGACACGACGCGTTACGACGCCATCGTGTTCGACGCCTATGCGGACGACAATATTCCGAAGCAATTCCTGAAGCCCGCCTTCTTCGCGCTGGCGAAATCGCGGTTGGCAGCACGCGGCGCGATGTTCCTAATGAATGTCGTGGTGGCGGACGACAAGGACCTCATTCCGCAACGCATCACGCACCTCTTACGCACCAGCTGGCGCAAGGTCCGCCTCCTCGACGACGGCCGCGGCGGCTACCGCAACGCCGTCGCGCTGGCGGGCGCGGTCGACAGACTGAAGCGTCCCAAGATGCTGATGCCACCCCGCACGGGTGCGAAAGACATCAAGGACGAGTTGCAGGCGTTGAAGTTTATGGATTTGTAGGATTCGACAGCTTGTTTCTTTCCAACCCAAACTCGCTGTCATCCCCGGCCGAGCGAAGCGAGGGGAAGGGGACCCAGGTGGATCGTCTAAGACGGTGGAGCAGTAGGACATGCCGACGCGATCAATACCATTTGTGACGATCCACCTGGAATCCCTTCCCTCACGCCGCGCGTGACACGTGCGGCCCTCGCCGGGGGATGACAGGGAGTTTTGTTCGACTACACTCTCCTCATGCCCCTCAAGAAACGCTCCTTCACCCTTTCCGGCCATCGCACCTCCATCGCGCTGGAGCCCGAGTTCTGGGCGGTGCTGGAGCAGGAGGCGGCACGCACTCAACGAAGTCTCGCCGGTTTCGTAGCCAGTATTGATCAAGCGCGCGGTGGCTGTCCGCTCGCCAGCGCCCTGCGTCTGCACGCACTTGCACATGCCAATTTGAAGCCCTAGCGTGTGCCAGTGAAAAATATTTCCGACCACGATAATCCCGCCGAACTCCGGCAGCTCATGGCGAATGCTCGTCGTTTAGGCCGCGAAGATATTTACTGGCTGGCATTTCGCCACCTCTGCGCGCTTGATGGAATGGTGGGAAACGACGCCCTTCATTCCGATTTCTACGCGACACTCTGTGCTTACGAAGAATTGCTGTCGGAAAAGAACAGTCGGACGACTCGCGCGAATCGTACGCGCCAGAAGCTCGCTCGTCATGGCGTTATAAAATGCCTTGAAGACTGGGCCAGCGACTCCAAGGAAACGCAAGGCTTTACGATATTGGTGGACAATGGCCTCGTCGAACTGACCGGCGAATTCCTCGTCCTTAAGCATCCCGAGCATTTTTCCCCGAAAGCGATCTCATCGGCGCGGAAGCGGCTCAAAGGCGTCGAGGACAGCAAGGAGATAGGCGCGATGCTGGACGCACTGGGCATCAAGCTGTCGGATTGATTTCCGATAGAGCCGACTTGCCGCTGCTAGATATGCGAACTAACTTCCTGACGGCTGCTGACACAAGGCTGTCAGGAGGCTGGCAGTAGAGTTGCCGGGCAATTCGAAAAGAGACACGCCATGATCACGCTGTTCCACCGCCCCAAAACCCGCTCGACACGCTTCCTCTGGCTGCTGGAGGAGCTGGGCGCGCCTTACGAAATCAAGGAGGTCGTCACACGCACGCGCGAGGGCGGCGCGCCCGATCCGGCCAATCCGCATCCCCACGGCAAGGTGCCCGCGATTTCCGACGACGGCGAGGTGGTGTTCGAATCCCCCGCCATCGCGCTCTATCTCACCGACAAATATCCCACCGCGGGTATCGGCCCGACCGTCGGCGACAAGCAGCGCGGCGCCTATCTCTCCTGGCTCGTCTATTACGGCAGCGTGTTCGAGCCGTCGATCATGTCGAAATTCATGAACACGCCGGTGCCGGTGGGTACGGCCGGATGGGTGGAGATCGAGCCGGTCTTCGAACACATCATCAAGACGCTCTCGGCCGGGCCGTATTTCCTCGGCGAGAAGTTTTCCGCCGTGGACATCCTGTTCTCCACCACCTTCGCGATGTTCGGCGCCGCGCCGATGATTCCCAAATCGCCGGTACTCGACAGCTATGTGAAGCGCTGCCTCGACCGCCCGGCCTATGCCCGCGCCATGGCGAAGGAAGCCGCGTGATGCTGACGCTCTATCATGCGCCACGCTCGCGCTCATCCCTGATCCTGTGGCTGCTGGAGGAATTGGGCGAGCCCTACACCATCCAGATCGTGCCCATCGTGTATGGCGATGGCCACGGCGCGCCCGCGCCGGAGTCCTATCGCGCCATTCATCCGCACAAGAAGGTGCCGGCCATCGTGCATGACGGCACGGCGGTTTTCGAATGCGCCGGTATCGCCGCCTATATCGCCGACACATTCCCGCAAGCCGGCCTCGCGCCTCCCATCGGCGATCCCAGGCGTGGGTTGTATGCGACGCTACTCGCCTATTGGCCCGGCGTGCTGAACCCCGTGGCGTCGGCGCATATGCATGGTTGGGACAAAGATGCACCCACCGGTTTTGGCGATTACGCCGAAGTCCTGGATTTCCTGACCAGGACGACGCAGAACGCCAGCCCCTGGCTGCTGGGTGAGCAGTTCACCGCCGTGGATGTGTTGTGGAGCGCGGCGTTGGATTTCTACACGGGCATGTCGCTGCTGCCGAAGAGCGCGGCGTTCACCGATTACATGGCGCGCGCGAATGCACGCCCCGCCAAACAACGCGCGATGGCGAAGGATAATGGCTGAACTTATCAACCTGCGCCGTGTGAAGAAGGCCAAGGCGCGGGCGGAGAAATCCGCCGCCGCCGACGCCAATCGCGTCAAGCATGGCGTGGCGAAACCGGTGCGCGATCTGGCGAAGGCGCGCGCCGAGAAGGACAAACGCGACGCGGACGCGCACAAGCTCGATGACTAAAGGCCCGCTCACCGGCATCCTCGTCATCGATCTCACGCGCGTGCTGGCGGGGCCATTCTCGGCCATGCTGCTGGCGGAGATGGGCGCGCGCGTCATCAAGGTCGAGCCGCCGCGCGTGGGCGATGACAGCCGCCATATCGGGCCTTTCGTGAAGACGAAGACGGGCGGCACCAAGTCCGGCTATTTCATGAGCGTCAATCGCGGCAAGGAATCCATAGCGCTCGATTTGAAGGCCGAGGGCGACCGCAAGATATTCGAGGCGCTGGTCTCGCGCGCCGACGTGCTGATCGAGAACTACCGCGGCGGCACGATGGAGAAGCTGGGTTACGGCTATGAGATGCTCAAGGCGAAACATCCGCGGCTGATCTATGCCGGTGTCTCCGGCTTCGGCCATACCGGGCCTTATGCGACGCGCCCCGCTTACGACATGGTGGTGCAGGCCATGGGCGGCGTGATGAGCCTCACCGGCCATCCGAACTCGCCGCCCACACGCGTCGGCACTTCCACCGGCGACCTCACGGCGGGATTGTTCGCCACCATCGGCATCGTCACCGCGCTCTATGACCGCGAGAAAACGGGCCAGGGCCAGAAGGTCGACGTCGCCATGCTGGACAGCCAGGTGGCGGTGCTGGAGAACGCGATCTCGCGCTATGTGGCGACAGGCGAAGTGCCCGGCCGCCTCGGCTCGCGCCACCCCTCCATCGCGCCCTTCGCCGCCTTCGCCACGGCGGACGGCCATATCGCCATCGCTGCCGGCAACGACGTGCTCTTCGCCAAACTCGCGGGCGTACTCGGCCGCCCGGAATGGGCCCGTGACGAACGTTACAAAACCAATCCGTCGCGCATGACCCATTGGCAGGCGCTGCATGCCGAGATGGAAGGCGCGCTGGAAGCGAAGACCAAGGCCGAGTGGCTGGCGCTGCTGGAAGAGGCCGGAATCCCCTCCGGCCCGCTCAACAACGTGGCGGACGTTATGGCCGATCCACAGGTGCTCGCTCGCAACATGATCGTCACCGTCACCGACCCCGACATCGGCGACATCCGCATGCAGGGCAATCCGGTGAAGCTCAGCGCCTACGAGGACCCCACGACACGCGAGCCTGCGCCCGATCTGGACGCGGACAGGGCGGAAATCCTGCGGGAATTGGGGCTGTAACGCCTCTCCGCAAAGGGGAGGTGAAAAAGAGGCCCGCACTGCTTACAATAGACCCATGCACGAATCCCGTAAGTTCCCATGAGCGGATATCGCGATCCGCTGGATGATGCGTTTGGCGAGGAAGAAAGCCCGGCCCCGACGCCGGCTGTTCCGCGCGAGCCCCCCTATCTCTTCGGCCTGAACCCGGAGCAGCGGCTGGCCGTCGAAACCATCGACGGCCCCGTGCTGGTGCTGGCGGGCGCGGGCACCGGAAAGACGCGCGTGCTGACGACGCGGCTGGCGCATATCCTCACCACGCGGCGCGCCTGGCCGGGGCAGATATTGGCCGTCACCTTCACCAACAAGGCGGCGCGCGAGATGAAGGAGCGCATCGGCGCGCTGATCGGCGGCGTTGTGGAAGGCATGCAGTGGCTGGGCACGTTCCATTCCATCGGCGCGCGCATGCTGCGCCGCCATGCCGAGCTCGCGGGTCTCAAATCCAATTTCACGATCCTGGACGCCGACGACCAGCTGCGCCTGATGAAGCAGATATTGGAAGCCGAAGGCATCGACGAGAAGCGCTGGCCGGCGCGCACGCTCGCCTCTTTCATCGATGGCTGGAAGAACCGCGGCTTGCGGCCCGACGATGTTCCCGACGGCGAGGCGCATGGTTTCGCGAACGGACGCGGCCGCGATTTCTATCGGCAGTATCAGGCGCGGCTGAAATCGCTCAACGCGGCGGACTTCGGCGATCTGCTGTTGGATGTGCTGGCCATCCTGCGCGGCCACCCCGAGATACTCGAAGAGTATCGCGACCGCTTCAAATACATGCTGGTGGACGAGTACCAAGATACCAACACGGTGCAATATCTCTGGCTCAAACTGCTCGCGGGCAAAAGCGGCAATGTCTGCGTCGTGGGCGACGACGACCAGTCGATCTATGGCTGGCGCGGCGCGGAGGTGGAGAATATCCTGCGCTTCGAGCGCGATTTTCCCGGCGCGAAAGTCATCCGGCTGGAGCGTAACTATCGTTCCACCCCCGCTATCCTCGGCGCCGCCTCCGGCCTTATCGCCGCCAACAAGGGCCGCCTCGGCAAGACCTTGTGGACGGAAGGCGACGCCGGCGAGAAGACCAAGGTGCAGGGCGTATGGGATGCGGAGGAAGAAGCCCGCGCCGTCGCCACGGATGCGGAAAGTCTGCACCAGAAGGGCGAGCGTTACGCGCAGATGGCGATCCTGGTGCGCGCGTCGTTTCAGATGCGCGAGTTCGAGGATCGCTTCCTCTCGCTCGGCCTGCCCTATCGCGTGATCGGCGGACCGCGCTTCTACGAGCGCGCCGAAATCCGCGACGCGATGGCCTATCTGCGCCTGATCGCGCAGGGCGACGACGATCTCGCCTTCGAGCGCATCGTCAACAAGCCCAAGCGCGGTATCGGCGACGCCAGCGTGCAGAGCCTGCACAAATTCGCGCGGGCCCGTTCGTTACCGCTGCTGGCCGCCGCGCGCGAGATCGCCGATACCGACGAGCTGCCGCCCAAGGCGCGCAAGGCGCTGGGCGAACTCACCGCCAATTTCGCGCGCTGGAGCGAAAGCGCGCGCCATCTGCCGCACACCGAACTGGCCGAGATGGTGCTGGACGAGAGCGGCTATACCGACATGCTGAAGGCCGACAAATCCGCCGAGGCGCCGGGACGGCTGGACAACCTCAAAGAACTCGTCCGCTCCATGGAGCAGTATGAAACACTGGCTGCGTTCCTGGAGCATGTGAGCCTGGTGATGGAGCTGGAGCAGAACGACAGCGGCGACCGGCTCAATCTGATGACCTTGCACGCCGCAAAGGGCCTCGAGTTCGACACGGTGTTCCTGCCCGGCTGGGAAGAAGGCCTGTTCCCCAGTCAGCGCACGATGGATGAGAACGGTCTCGCCGGTCTCGAGGAAGAGCGCCGCCTCGCTTATGTGGGCCTGACGCGCGCGCGCAAACGCATCCGCATCTTCTTCGCGGCCAACCGCCGTGTTCACGGCAACTGGCAGAGCGCCCTACCGTCGCGCTTCATCGCCGAACTGCCGGAGGAGCACACCGAAACCGTCGTGGATGAAGGCTTTTACGGCGGCTATGTCGGCTTCCGCGACAATGCCCAGGCCGCCAATTTCGGCAGCACATACGACAGCCCAGGCTGGAAACGCGCCCAAGCCAACCGCGCCGCCGCGGGCGGCTTCCGCACCAAGCCGCCGCTGATCGAAGCGCAAGCTTACACGGTGCAAACCAGCGACCCCGGCTCCTCGCAATATGCGCGCGGCGACCGCGTCTTCCACCAGAAGTTCGGCTACGGCAGCGTGGCGGGCGTGGAAGGCAACAAACTCGTCGTCGATTTCGACAAGGCGGGTGAAAAACGCGTGATCGACAATTTTGTGCAGAGGGCGTGATCTCGCGCTTTTCTCTCATTGTCGCGAAGTCGGATTTGCCGCTATTCTCCCTTCACCAATTTTGGGGGATTGCAACATGACCGACCGCTTGCTCAAGATCGCGCTCGTCGTTTTCGGAGTCATCTTCCTGCTCGTCTATCCGCTTTCGATCGTCTGGCCGTCGGGCTGGGCGTGGCACGAGGGCGCGCCCTATTCCAACGACTATTTCATGATGATCGTGGGCGTTTATGCGACGCTGGGTGTGTTCCTTATCCTCGCCGCGCGCGATCCGGCGGCCAATCGCAGCCTGATCCTGTTCACGGCAGTGTCGAGCCTCGTGCATGCAGGGATCATGGCAGTGCAGGCGTTCCAGATGCCGGAGCATATGGGGCACCTCTACGGCGATGTACCGGGGTTGGTGGCCGTGGCGGTGGTGCTGTATTGGCTCCTGCCGCCCCGCACGCGATAATTTCGGGAGCCACGCATACCACCGCGTCACAAGGCGTGCTGCAACTGCGCTTGCGGAATGCGGGCGCTAATCTCAAATCGCGTCAACAGCTTGCGCTTTGCGGCAAACGGCTCATGCAATAGCGAAGCGCCAACTTCTTCCCGATTTGAGGCGTTCTTGCGAAGTTGCAACGCATTGAACCGCGTCGCGCTTTGCGTTAGAGACGGCGTGTTGTAGCCGGGCTCGTTGCGTTTTAATGAGCCATTCGCCTTGGTTTTCACGCCAGGAGAATGTCATGCCCGAACAGCCTTTATCTCTCGACAGACGCGCCATACTCGCCAGCTCCGCAGCGGCGGGCGCCGTCAGTCTGCTTGGCCTCAATCCGGCAAACGCCACTCCAACCCGCAAGGAGCACACAATGGCCGCGACCGATGGCGCGATCCGCCCGTTTCACTATGAAGCTTCGAAAGACGAGCTCGCTGACCTGAAGAGGCGCGTCGCGGCGACACGCTGGCCGGACAAGGAAACCGTGGCGGATGCGACGCAGGGCGTGCAGCTCGCGACGATGCAGAAGCTCACGCAGTATTGGGCGACGACGCATGACTGGCGCAAATGCGAGGCCCGGATCAACGCCTTGCCGAACTTCCTCACCGAGATCGACGGACTCGACATCCACTTCATTCACGTCCGCTCGAAGCACGAACATGCGCTGCCCATGATCGTCACCCATGGCTGGCCGGGCTCGATCATCGAGCAGATGAAAATCATCGCGCCGCTGACGGATCCCACCACGCATGGCGGAACCGCGCAGGACGCGTTCCATCTCGTGATCCCGTCGCTGCCGGGCCATGGCTTCTCGGCCAAACCGGCGAAACCGGGATGGACTCCCGTCACCATCGCAAAGGCTTGGTCGACGCTGATGAACCGCCTTGGTTACAAGCATTATGTGGCGCAAGGCGGCGATTGGGGGAATGCCATCTCGGAAGTCATGGCGCTGCAACAGCCGCCGGGATTGCTCGCCATCAACACCAACATGGCGGCCACCGTCGCACCCGATGTTTCCAAAGCCATCGCGGCCGGCGGCAAGCCGCCCTACGCCTTCTCGCCTGACGAACAGAAGGCCTGGGATCAGCTCGACGATTTCCAGCGGCACGGCCTCGCCTATGCCCAGGAAATGTCGAACCGTCCGCAGACGCTTTACGGACTCGCGGATTCGCCGGCCGGCCTCGCCGCCTGGATGCTGGATCACGACATCCGCAGCTACAAGATGATCACCCGCGTCTTCGATGGACAGACGGAAGGCCTCACGCGCGACGACGTCCTCGACAACGTCACGCTCTATTGGCTGACGAACACGGCCGTGTCATCGGCGCGGCTCTACTGGGACACGGCGCAGATCTCGACGGGCGGCGGCTTCTTCGATGTGCGGGGCGTGAAGATCCCCGTCGCCGTCAGCGCCTTTCCGGATGAAATCTATCAGGCGCCGAAGAGCTGGGCGGAGAAGGCCTATCCCAAGCTCATCCACTACAACCGCCTGCCCAAGGGCGGCCACTTCGCGGCGTGGGAACAGCCGGAGTTGTTCACCGCCGAGATGCGCGCGTCGTTCAAGTCTGTGCGGACATAACGGGAGGCGAAATCGAGATGCCTGACGATATCACTCCTCGCCGCCGCGACGTTCTGGGCGTTGCCGCGATCGCGTTGGCCGCCGGCGAGTTCGCAGTGACCGGCCCCGCCGGCGCAAAATCTGCCGCCGCACACACAACCCCGGCAAAAATCAGCGCCCGCGCCTCGTTCGGCCCGATCAAGCAGATCGACGCCGGGCCGCTGAATATCGGATATGCCGAGGCGGGCCCCGCCAACGGTCCGGCCGTCATCCTGCTGCATGGCTGGCCGTATGACATCCACAGCTTCGTCGAAGTCGCGCCTCTGCTGGCGGCGCAAGGTTACAGGGTGATCGTCCCCTATCTGCGCGGCTATGGAACAACGCGCTTTCTCTCCGCGGATACGAAGCGCAATGGCGAGCAGGCGGCCGTCGCGCTCGACACCATCGCCTTGATGGACGCTCTCAAGATCAAACAGGCCGTCATCGGCGGCTTCGATTGGGGCGCGCGCACAGCGGCCGTCATTGCGGCGCTGTGGCCCGAGCGCTGCAAGGCCTTGGTCTCCGTCAGCGGCTATCTCATCGGTAATCCGTATTCCGTGGTGCCGCTGCCGCCCGCCGCCGAACACGCATTCTGGTACTCCTGCTATTTCGCCACGGATTATGGCCGGGCGGGCTACACGAAATACACGCGCGATTTCAACAAACTCACCTGGCAGCTCGCCTCGCCGAAGTGGGCCTTTGACGATGCCACGTTCGAACGCAGCGCGGCCGCCTTCGACAATCCCGATCACGTCGAGATTGTGATCCACAACTACCGCTGGCGGCTGGGCCTCGCCGAAGGCGAAGCGAAGTACGACGCCCTGGAACGTCAGCTTGCCAAAGCCCCGGCGATCGCGGTGCCCACGATCACCATGGAAGGCGACGCAAACGGCGCGCTGCACGCACCCCCCAGCACCTATGCCGGCAAATTCACCGGCAAATACGAGCACAGGGCCCTCACCGGCGGCATCGGCCACAACCTGCCGCAAGAGGCACCTACGGCTTTCGCGAAGGCCGTCATGGATGCAGGCAAGGCTTGAGGGCCAGCGCATTCCTTTCGACAAGGGGCGGCATTTCGTTTAAACAGCGCGGCCCAAAACCGCGCTGTCATCATGCCCGCACCACCCCTCTGGAAAGCCGCCGTCGTCGTCGCCAAGGAAGCGGCGGGCGATGTCGCGGCGGCGTTTGAACTCACCGGCCCGCAGGCGGTGCTGATCAACGAAGTGCCGTTCGAGGCCGATGCGACGGTCGAGGCGCTCTATATCGACATGCCCAATGGCGACTTGCTCTCGCGGCTGGCGGGACGCGCGGTGCATGTGGCGCTGCTGCCGGATATCGATTGGATCCGGCTTTCGCAGGAAGGTTTGCCGCCGGTACGCGCGGGGCGCTTCTTCGTCTATGGCGCGCATGATGCAGGCGAGGTGCCGGGCGGCGTGATCCCCATCCGTATCGAGGCCGGCATGGCCTTCGGCACGGGGCATCACGAGACGACGGCGCTATGCCTCTCCGCGCTGAGCGATCTCGCCAAGCGGCGGCGTTACGCGAATGTGCTCGATCTCGGCTGCGGCACGGGGCTGCTCGCCATCGGCGCGGCCAGGCTGTGGAGGCGGCGCGTGGTGGCGTCGGACATCGATCCGGTGGCGGTGGACGTCACGCGCGCCAATGCGCGGGCGAATGGCGAGGCGGCGCTGGTCCTGGCCGTCACCGCGGACGGGCTGGCGAGCCCGGCGCTGGCCGAGCGCGCGCCGTACGACCTCATCCTTGCCAACATCCTGGCCGAGCCGTTGACGCGGCTGGCGCCCTCCATCGCGGCGTCGCTCGCGCCGGGGGGAACGATCGTGCTGTCCGGCCTGCTGCGCTGGCAGGAGAACCTTGTGCTGTCGTTCTACCGGCCGCATGGGCTGGTGCTGCGCCGCATCCACCGCCAGCACGCCTGGTCGGCGCTGGTGCTGGAGAGCGGGCGGCGATAAGCTCGATCCGGCCCAACATCCGAGAAAATCCCCATGGACAAGAGCTTCCAGAGCTTCGACGACCGTTCCGATGCCGCCACCGTGGCGCCCCGCCTGGCCGCTTTGCGCGCCGAGCTGGCGCGGCGCGGGCTCGACGGGTTCGTGATCCCGCATTCGGACGAATATCAGAGCGAATACCTGCCGGATTGTAACGAACGTTTGGCGTGGCTCACCTCCTTCACCGGATCGGCCGGCGCCGCCGTGGTGCTGAAAGATAAGGCCGCCGTGTTCGCGGATGGGCGCTACACGCTTCAGGTTCGCCAGCAGACGGACACCAGCCTGTTCGAGCCACGCGACCTGGTGGCCGAAGGCCCGACGGGATGGCTGGAGATCAACGCGCCCAGGAAGGCCCGCATCGGCTTCGACCCGTGGGTGCATTCCGCCGCCAGCGCGGACGCCTTGCGCGCCGCGGCCGGGAAGGCCGGCGCCACCTTGGTGCCGACAGATGGCAACCCCATCGACACGGTGTGGACGGATCGGCCGGCGGCGCCATCGGACAAGGCGATGGTGCACGCCATGAACCTCGCCGGCGAAAGCGCGGAATCCAAGCGCACGCGCATCGCGGAAGACGTGAAGAAATCCGGCGCGGATGCCGCGATCATCTCGGTGGCGGATTCCATCTGCTGGCTGCTCAACGTGCGCGGAGCGGACACGCCGCACACGCCCTTCGTGCTGTCTTACGCCATCCTGAACGCCGATGGCTCAGTCGACTGGTTCGTGGACGAGCGCAAGACGACGCCGGAACTGGTTCAGCATCTGGGCAATGCCGTGCGCGTGCGGGCGCCCAAGGAATTCGGGAGCGCGCTGGATGCGCTGTCCGGGAAGACTGTGGTGGCCGATGCGAACTGGACGTCCGCCGCGGCCTTCGACCGGATGGAGAAAGCGGGCGCCGTGATCCGGCGTGGCGTCGATCCCTGCCAACTGCCCAAGGCCTGCAAGAACCCGGTGGAGATCGAAGGCACGCGCAAGGCGCATATCCGCGACGGCGCGGCGTTGACGAGTTTCCTCGCCTGGATGGCGCGCGAGGCGCCGAACGGGCAACTCACCGAGATCGAAGCGGCCGAGACCTTGGAAGGCTATCGCCGCCAGGCGGGATCGATGACCGATCTTTCCTTCGACTCCATCTCGGGCGCAGCCCCGCATGCGGCACTGCCGCATTACCGCGTGACGCGCTCGTCCAACCGCAAGATCAACAAGGATGAGATTTACCTCATCGATTCCGGCGGCCAATATCCCGACGGCACGACGGATGTGACGCGCACCATGATCGTCGGCACACCGACACCGGAGATGAAGGACCGCTTCACCCGCGTGCTGAAGGGCCACATCGCGCTCGCCACCATGAAATTCCCCGACGGCACGACGGGTGCCGCGCTCGACGCCTTCGCCCGCAAATCGCTGTGGGATGCGGGCCTCGACTACGACCACGGCACCGGCCATGGCGTCGGCAGCTATCTTTCGGTGCATGAGGGGCCGCAGAACATCTCCAAGCGGCCCATCGCGCAATCCCTGAAGCCCGGCATGATCTGTTCCAACGAGCCCGGCTATTACAAGGAAGGCGAATACGGCATCCGCATCGAGAACCTCATCGTCGTCAGCGAGCCGAAGCCCATCCCCGGCGGCGACCGCAAGATGATGGAATTCGAAACCATCACCTGGGCGCCCATCGACCTCGCCCTCGTCGAACCGTCGCTGCTGACGGACGCCGAACGCGCCTGGCTCAACACCTATCACGCCACGACGCGCGAGAAGCTCGCCAAGCTGGTCGACGGCGACACCAAGGCGTGGCTGGAACAGGCGACACGCGCCATATGAGAACCGACCACGCGGCGCCGGCCGGCCAAATCCATCGCCTCGTCTTCGACAGCAAAGCGCTGAAGGGCAACCTGCTCGGTGATCCGGCACAGCGGCTGATCGATGTCTATGTGCCGCACGGGCATTCGGGGCATGGCTTGCCGCTGCTGGTCGATCTCGTCGGCTTCACGGCGGGCGGGCCCTCGCACACGAACTGGAAAAATTTCGGCGAGAATCTGCCGGAGCGGCTGGACCGGTTGATCGCGTCCGGCGCGATGCCGCCGGTTGTCGTGGCGCTGCCGGACTGCTTCACCAAGCTGGGTGGCAACCAATACATCAACTCCGCCGCCATGGGCCGGTGGGACGATTTCCTCCTGACCGAAGCCGTGCCGTTCGTGGAGCAGAAATTCCATTGCGGCGGCGCCGGCAAGCGCGCCTGTTTCGGCAAAAGCTCCGGCGGTTACGGCTCCATCGCGCACGCGCTGCTGCATCCGGATTTCTGGGCGGGCGCGGCCTGCCATTCCGGCGACATGGCGTTCGAGCTTTGCTACCTGCCGGAATTTCCGAGGCTTCTGCGCAAGCTCGCCCGCAAGGAGAACAACATCGGCCGCTGGGTGGACGCGTTCCACGCGGCGCCGAAGCTCAACAATGGCGACCTGCACGACCTGATGACGCTCGCCATGTGCGCGACCTACGATCCCGACCCGTCGCAGCCTTACGGGCTGCGCTTGCCCGTCACGTTCGATACCTGCGAGGTGATCCCGGAGCGCTGGGCCAATTTCCGCAAATGGGACCCGTACGTGATGGTGGAGGAGCGCGGGCCCGCGATGAAGGCGATGAAATGCGTCTATATCGATTGCGGCGACGTGGACCAGTACAACCTCGTCTATGGGGCGCGCCGGTTGCACAGCGCGCTGGAGCGGTTGGGCGTGCCGCATATCTACGAGGAATTCCCGGACGATCATTCCTCGGTCGATTACCGGATGGACAAGAGCCTGCCGCTTCTTGCCAAGGCGCTGCTCTAGCCTTGTTATAACAAATGAGAATATCCTCGCGGGCGACGCGCGAGGGGCCATGGCCGACATTCCCGACGATATCTTCACCGAGCCGGAGGACTACTCGCCGGATACGCTGGCCAGTCTCGGCCCGCTGCGCCGCCTGGCTGGCGAGTGGCAGTCGGACCAGGGCGTCGACATCAATCCGAAGGCTGACGGTCCGGAGCGGCGCGTGTTCCGCGAGCACATCCGCATGGAGCCGATCGATCCGCAGCCCAACGGGCCACAACTCCTCTACGGCCTGCGCTACCACCTCCACATCAACACGCCGGAAGAGGCCATCACCTTCCATGACCAGGTTGGCTATTGGCTATGGGAACCGGCCACCGGCATGATCATGCAGACCATCGCCATCCCGCGCGGCCAGGTGGTGCTGGCGGGTGGCTTCGCGAAGCCGGGCGACAAATCCATCTCGGTCGAGGCGCGGCGCGGCGACACGCGCTTCGGCATCTGCTCGACGCCGTTCCTGGATGAAGCGTTCCGCACCGACTACTACCGCATCGACATCACCTTCATCGACGACGACATCTGGAGCTATGTGACCCGCACCGACCTCGCCGTCCACGGCCGCACACCGGCGTTCGATCATCGCGATACGAATACGTTGCGGCGGATAGCAGCGCCAGTGCCGAACCCGCTGGTGGGTATTCTGGCGAGTAGCAGCAAAAAATAAAACCGTCATGGCCGGGCTTGTCCCGGCCACACATACCCGCGATGGGAAAAGTAAGAGCGATGACCGTCATCATCTTATTCTGCAAACACCACGTTTATGGATGGCCGGGACAAGCCCGGCCACGACGGTTTAGGGAAAGTGTTTGAAATACGACGAGGGAGTTACAACCCCTCGACCCTTCTCAACCACTCGTCCTCGTCGATCACTTCGATGCCGAGTGCTTGCGCTTCGGCGAGTTTCGAGCCGGCGCCGGGGCCGGCGATGACGAGGTCGGTTTTTTTGGAGACGGAACCGGCGGTCTTGGCGCCCAACGACTCCGCGCGGGCCTTGGCTTCCTGGCGGGTCATCTTCTCGAGGGTGCCGGTGAAGACGACGGTCTTGCCCGCGACCGGCGAGCCCGCGATCTTGGGCGCGGCGACGTCCGTCACCGTCACTTCCTTCAACAGGTTCGCGACGGCTTTGCGGTTGTGCGCTTCGTCGAAGAAATCCTTGATGGCTTCGGCCACCACGTCGCCGATGCCGTCGATGGCGTTCAGCTCTTCCAGCGCGGTCTCGCTTTCCATCGCGGCGGCAAAGGCGCTCCAGGAATGGAAGTTGCGGGCCAGCAAGCGCGAATTGGTCTCGCCGACATGGCGGATGCCCAGCGCATTGATGAAGCGGTCAAGCCCGATCTCGCGCCGCGCGTCGATGGCGGCCACGAGGTTGTCGACCAGCTTGCTCTCGGCTTCTTGCAGCTTTTTCTTCTGTGTCGCCTGCGCGAATTCTCCGCGCCTCTGCTTACTTAATTCCTCGCGGCGCGCCTTCAGCGCGTCATCCAGCGCCTTGGGCTTCTTCGCCAGCCGGAATATGTCGGCGGGCTCTTTCAGCAGGCCCTTCTCGTGCAGGGTCTCGATATAGACGCCGCCGAAGCCCTCGATGTCGAACGCGTCGCGGCCGACGAAATGCTTGAGGCTCTCCACCACCTGCGCCGCGCAGATCAACCCGCCGGTGCAGCGCCGGTCCACATCTTCCTTGCCCGTCTTCTCATCCACCTCGCGCACGGCATGGCTGTGGCAGATGGGGCATGTGTGCGGGAATTGATAGGGCTTGGCGCCCCGCGGCCGCTTCTCTTCCACCACGCGCACGATCTGCGGGATGACGTCGCCCGCGCGCTGGATGATGACCGTATCGCCGATGCGCACATCCTTGCGGGCGATCTCGTCTTCATTGTGCAAGGTCGCGTTCTCGACCACCACGCCGCCGACATTCACCGGCTTCAGCCGCGCCACCGGCGCAAGCTTGCCGGTGCGGCCGACCTGGATGTCGATGTCCAGCAGCACCGTCTCCGCCTGCTCCGCCGCGAATTTGTGCGCAATGGCCCAGCGCGGCGAACGCGAGACGAAGCCCAGCCGGTCCTGAAGCTTCAGATCGTCCACTTTATAAACAACGCCATCGATGTCGTAGCCGAGCTTCGGGCGTTTGGCTTCGATATCGCGATAGAATTTCAGCACCTGCTCCACGGTCTCGCAGTGCCGCACCAATGGATTGACCTGAAAGCCGAAACCGCGAAACGCCTCCAGCATGCCCCACTGCGTGTCGGCGGGAAGATCGCTCACTTCGCCCCAGGTGTAAGCGAAGAAATTGAGGTCGCGCGACGCGGTGATCGAGGGATCGAGCTGACGCACGGAGCCGGCGGCGGAGTTGCGCGGGTTCGCGTATTCCGGCTTGCCCTCTTTCGCCTGGCGTTTGTTGAGCGCCGCGAAATTCGCATGGGTCATATAGACCTCGCCGCGCACTTCCAGCACTTTCGGCGCCTTGCCGTGGAGACGCAGCGGGATATCGCGAAGCGTGCGCAGGTTTGGCGTGATGTCCTCGCCCTCGCCGCCATCGCCCCGCGTGGCCCCTTGCACGAAGATCCCGTTCTCGTAACGCAGGCTCGCGGAAAGCCCGTCGATCTTGGGCTCGGCCGTGAAGACCAGTTCGTGATCTTCCTTCAGGCCCAGGAAGCGGCGGATGCGGGCGACGAACTCGGCCACGTCCTCGTCGTCGAACGCATTGTCCAGCGACAGCATCGGCACGGCATGGCGCACCTTGGTGAATTTCTCGCTGGGCGTGGCGCCCACGCGATGCGACGGGCTGTCGGCGCGCACCAGCTTGGGGAAGCGCGCCTCGATATCGAGATTGCGGCGGCGCAGCCTGTCGTAATCCGCGTCGGATATGGTGGGTGCGTCGCGTTCGTAATAGGCGCGGTCGTGCTCTGCCATTTCGCGCGCCAGCCGCTCCAGTTCTTTGGCGGCTTCGGCTTGCGTCAGTTTCTCGACCGGCTTCATGCGCGTTTCCGGATTTTCTTCGGCGCAGCCTCCGCTTCCGCGAGCAGGCGGCGCGCGGCGGCGCGGGCTTCTTCCGTCACCGCGGCGCCGGAGAGCATGCGCGCGATCTCCTCGCCCCGCTCGGCGTCGCCCAGCAGATCGACGCGCGTGCGGTCGCCTTTGCGGGAGATGCGGAAGTGCCGTTCGGCGCGGGCGGCCACTTGCGGGGAGTGCGTCACGAGCAGCACCTGCGTGGTATTGGCGAGGCGTTGCAGCCGCTCGCCCACCGCATCGGCCACCGCGCCGCCGACGCCGCGATCCACTTCGTCGAACACCAGCGCCGCCGGCGGGCTGGTCTCGGCCAGCGCCACCTTGATGGCGAGGGAGAAGCGCGCGAGTTCGCCGCCGGATGCGATCTTGGTCAGCGAGCCGAAGGGGGCGCCCTCGATCGTGGCGACTTCGAAGGCGACGCGTTCCAACCCATTCGCCGTCTCGCCGCCCTCTTCCAGCGAGACACGGAATTTGGCGTGACCGAGCTTCAAGGGCGTCAACTCGCCGGCGACGGCGCCTTCCAGCTTGCGCGCAGCGGATTTTCGCGCGGCGGAAAGCTTGCGCGCCGCGACGAGATAGGCCTCGCGCGCCTTGGCCACCGCCGCCTCGGCGTCTTTCAACCGGCCGCCACCGCCATCCAGCGCGTCGCGGCGCGCTTCGAATTCGGCCAACAGGCGCGGCAACTCATTCGCCGTCACCGAATATTTCCGCGCCAGCGCGCGCAAGGTGAACAGCCGCTCTTCCTTGCGCTCCAATTCGCCCGGATCGGCGTCGAGACGCGACAGCAGCGCCTCCAGCTCGCGCCGCGCCTCCTCCGTCGCGGCGAAGGCTTGCTCCAGAGCGGTCTCAGCGGCCGAGGCAGCCTTGCGCGCCTCCGCGTTCAGCCGGGTGAGGCGCTTGAGCACCGAAGCCAGGCTCGCTTCCGCGCCACGATCACCGCCCAGCGATTCCACGGCAGCCGAGACATCCTCAGCGATGCGATTGGCGTTGAGCAGCAGCGCGCGTTCGGAGGCGAGCGATTCCTCCTCGCCCGCTTCCGGCGCCAGATCGGACAATTCCTTCGCGGCGTGGCGGACATAATCCGCATCCGCGGCGGCGGAAGCAGCGGCGCGGCGCAGGTCATCGGCGGCGATGCGGGCTGAGTCCAGATCGGTGAAGCGCCGCGCGGTTTCGGCGGCCAGCGGTTCGTGACCACCGAAAGAATCGAGCAGGCGGCGGTGTGTCGCCGGATCGAACAGGCCCCGGTCATCCGCCTGGCCGTGGATCTCCACCAGCAGCACGCCCAGCTCGCGCAGCAGGCCCACGCCCACAGCCTCGTCATTGACGAAGGCGCGGGTGCGCCCGTCCGCCGACAACGCACGGCGCAGGATGGTCTCGCCCTCTGCCGGGATTCCGTTCTCGCCGATCAGGCCGCGGGCGGCATGCTGATCCGCCAACTCGAAAATGGCGACTGCCGAACCTTGCGCGGCGCCATTGCGCACGCTGGAGCGCTGGCCCGCCCGCGCCCCGGCGGCCAGCCCCAACGCATCGAGCAGGATGGATTTGCCCGCGCCCGTCTCGCCCGTGAGCACGTTCAGCCCGGGCGCGAAATCGAGCGAAACATCCTCGATCAGCACAAGATCGCGAATCTTCAGGGTGGCCAGCATGGCCCCAGTTTATAGCTGGAACTGCCTCGCAAGCCACGAGCTCTCATCGACCTTGGGCGCGAGATTGTGGTCGGTGAGCAGGCTGTAGGCGTCCTGGTACCAGGGGCTGCCGGGATAGTTGGCGCCCAGCACGGCCGCCGCCGTCTGCGCCTCGTTGTAGACGCCCATGGCGTAATAGGCCTCGGTCAGCCGCTCCAGCGCCTCGGCGATCTGCGAAGTCTTCTGGTAGCGCTCCACCACGCCGCGGAACCGGTTGATGGCGCCGATATAGTCGCCCTTGTTCAGGTAGTAGCGGCCGATCTCCATCTCCTTGCCGGCGAGATGGTCGTAAGCGAGATCGATCTTCAGGCTGGCGTCGCGGGCATATTCGCTGTCGGGGAAACGCTGCACCACATCCTGCAGCGCGGTCAGCGCGGCTTCGGTGTTGGACTGGTCGCGGCCGATATCCACGATCTGCTCATATTGCGACACGGCCTTCAGGTAGAAGGCATAGGCCACTTCGCGGCTGCCGGGATGGAGCTGGATGTACTGGTCGGCGGTGGAGATCGCGTCGGTGTAGGAATTGCCCATATAGTAGCAATAGGCGGACATCAGCATCGCGCGGCGCGCCCAGATGGAATAGGGATGCTGGCGCTCGACCTCGTCGAACTGCTTGGCGGCCTTCACCCAATTTTCGCTTTGGATCTGTTTCCAGGCGTCGGCGTAGATCTGGTCGACCGGCCGCTCGACATATTGCGTGTCCTTGTCCTCGTCGCCGCCGAAGAGCGTGCTGCCGTCGGAGCAAGCGGAGAGGAACAGCGCCAGCGTTCCCGCCAGCCCCAGAGCCAGAGCCCGGATCGGTCGGCGATGGACGCGCGCCTGTTTGTCAGCCAAGTGCTTGAAAGACATTAACTCTCCCGACGGGTGAGGAACGGCCGTCTTATGCCAGAGGGGGGCGATCAACGTCCAGAGGCAAGCGGCAACTACGGCCCCCCACCCGAAAAAGCTTCGCTTTTTCGACCTCCCCGCAAGTGGGAGGTGAGTCTTTTTAAACCCGCTCGTAGTGTGCCGGATCGGCGAAAAGGGCCCGGAGCAAGGCATTGTTGAGGGCATGGCCCGAGCGGCGGCCCTCGAAACGGGCGATCAGCGGGGCCCCGGCGGTCGCCATGTCGCCGATGGCGTCCAGGATCTTGTGCCTTACGAATTCGTCAGGAAAGCGCATCAGGCTCGCATTCACCACGGCATCGCCATCGATCGCCAGCGTGTTCTCCAGCGACGCGCCACGGCCCAGCCCCATTTTGTTCAGCGCCTCCAGCTCATGCATAAAGCCGAAGGTGCGAGCCGGGGCGATATCGGCGCGGAAACCGGCGCGCGAGAAAGTCCAGTCCATCGTCTGCGTGCCGATGGCGGGCGTGGGGAACACGATCTCGAAATCGAAGCCGTAATGCTCGGCGGGCAGCAACGCCGCCCGCGCCTCGCCCTTGCCCACCTCGACCGGCTTCAGAACCCGGATCGCCAGCCGCGTGCCTTCTTGTTCAACGACACCCGCCTGTTCGATCAGCGCGAGATACGACAACGCGTCCCCATCCAGTATCGGCGGCTCCGGCCCATCGAGCGTGACGACCATATCGTCGATCTCCGCCCCGGCCGCGGCGGCCATCAGATGCTCGATCACGCCGACGGAGGCGTCGTCTTTTACAATCACGGTTCCCAGCCGCGTCTCACCGACATGGTCGTACAGCGCCGGAATCTCCTTGCCGCCCAGATCGGAGCGCCGGAATACGATGCCGGTATGCGCGGGCGCGGGGGCCAGCGTCATGTGAACAGTGCCACCGGCGTGCAGCGCGGTGCCGGAAGTGGAGACGGATTTGGAGAGTGTGCGACGGGTCATATCCACATCATACCTCCCTCTCCCCCGTTGGGGGAGAGGGTCGGGGTGAGGGGGTGGTGCAGCGAGTCTAGTGCTTCAAATATCGCATGGGCGTAGAGACCCCCTCACCCCGGCCCTCTCCCCCTAACGGGGGCGAGGGAGTGCGATGGTGCGTTTGATGATTTCGAGCACGCTGTCGATGTCGGATGTGATTTGGTAGTTCTCGAACCGGAGAACCTGGAACCCCTGCGCTGCCAAGAACGCGTCGCGGTCCGCGTCGTATTGCTTCTTCATCTCATGCGGCGCGCCATCAATCTCCACGATCACGCGATGCTCGAGACACACGAAATCGGCGATGTAATTCCCGATTGGGACTTGGCGTTTGAATTTGAGGCCATCGATTTTTGCGCCACGCGCAACCTGCCAGAAGAAACGTTCGGCTTCGGTAGGCTCACTGCGCATGCGTCTCGCAAAGCCACGAAGATGGGCTTTGGCTTCGCGATGCTTCTGAGTCTCGTCCTTGACCACGTAAGCCCCTCGCCCCCGCAGGGGGAGAGGGTAGGGGTGCGGGGGTCTCTACGCGAGTCTGGTGTTGCAGATTGGTGCGGCGGAGAGGCCCCCTCACCCCGGCCCTCTCCCCCGATGGGGGAGAGGGGGAAGCAAGAAGTGAGAGAGGTTCAGTTCGACTGGCGGCGCAGGAACGCCGGAATCTCGAACTGGTCGTCTTTCTTTTGCTCGGGGAAGAGGTCGGCTTCCACGGTGGAGCGCAGCGGTTGGGCGGCGGCGCGGGGGGCCGGGCGCTGTTGCTGCTGGGCGCTCGGTTCGACGCGCGGGTCGGGCTTGGCTTCCTTGCGCGGACCGAAGAGGCCGAAGCGGCGCTTGGGCTGCTCGGGCTCCGGCGCGGGCGCCGCGGCCTGGCGCATCGGCGCGGAGGCGGCGCGCTGCTGCAGCGACATCGGCATGGGGGGGATGTCGTCCTCGCCGATGACGTGGCGGCCGATGATCTCGTCCTCGTCGGCCATCACGGTCGTGGACTGCATCGGCTCCGGCGCGACGCGGGCGTTCATTTCCTGCGCCAGATTTTCCATCTGGGCGCGCACCGGATTGGGCTGCGGCTGGTGCGGGGTGACCTGCACCGTGGCGGCCGGGCGGGGCGTTTCCGTGGCGCGCGAAGGCGGCGCGACGGGCGCGGCCTGCTGGCGCTGGCGGTCGCGCAGGTTCTGCACGTTGGGCGGAAGCTTGGCCATCGCCTCGCTTTCGATACCGGTCGCCACGACCGACACGCGCAAGCGGCCCTCCATGTTCTCCAGGATCGTGCCGCCGAAGATGATGTTGGCGTCGGGATCGACTTCGGCGCGGATGCGGTTCGCGGCCTGGTCGACCTCGAACAGCATCATGTCCGGCCCGCCGGTGATGTTGATGAGCACGCCGCGCGCGCCCTTCATGGAGACATCATCGAGCAGCGGATTGGAGATGGCGGCTTCTGCGGCCTTGAGCGCGCGGTCTTCGCCTTCGCTCTCGCCGGTGCCCATCATCGCCTTGCCCATCTCGCCCATCACCGTCTTGATGTCGGCGAAGTCGAGATTGATCAGGCCCGGCATCACGATCAGATCGGTCACGCCGCGCACGCCGGAATGCAGCACATCGTCGGCCATGGCGAAGGCCTGGGCGAAGGTGGTGCGATCGTTGGCGATGCGGAAGAGGTTCTGGTTGGGGATGATGATCAGCGTGTCGACATACGCCTGCAGCTCCTCGATGCCGCGTTCGGCCAGGCGCATGCGCTTCTCGCCCTCGAAGGCGAAGGGCTTGGTGACGACGCCGACGGTGAGCACGCCTTGCTCGCGCACCGCGCGGGCGATGACGGGGGCAGCGCCGGTGCCGGTGCCGCCGCCCATGCCGGCGGTGATGAAGACCATGTGGGAGCCGGCGAGATGCTCGAGGATCTCATCGAGCGACTCTTCCGCGCCGGCGCGGCCCACTTCGGGGCGGGCGCCCGCGCCGAGGCCTTCGGTCAGCTTCACGCCGAGCTGGATGCGGTGCTCGGCCTTGGACTGGGCCAGGGCCTGGGCATCGGTGTTGGCGACGACGAAGTCCACGCCTTCCAGCTTGGACGAAATCATGTTGTTGACAGCATTGCCGCCGGCACCGCCGACGCCGAGCACGGTGATCCGCGGCCGCAATTCCCGGGTCTCCGGGGCTCCGATCTTGATGGTCATTGTCTTTTCTCCGTTGTCGCCATTTTCAATGCCAACCAAACCCAACTGTTATTTTTCTGTCTTCGCGGCCACGCGAATCAGCAGGTGATTGAATCACCCGAAGAGACCGCCTGCCAGTCGTTTGAAGAATCCACCCTGCCTGGCTTCGCGGGGCGGCTCGTATTCCGGATTGAGCGCCTCGGGTCGCATGGTGGCGCCGGCCATCAACAGACCGAGCGCCGTCGCGTAATCCGGCCCGGCCGAGGCAGCGGGCAAGCCGTGGAAAGTCTGCGGGCGGCCGATTCGCACCTGCTTGTTCAGCACGCGCTGGGCCAGTTCGCGGGTGCCGGCCAACTGGCAGGCACCGCCCGTGATGACGGCGCGCCGGCCTGCGGCGACATCGAAACCGCTGGCGCGCAGGCGCGTCTGCACCTCGCCCAGGATCTCTTCCAGCCGGGGCTGGATGATGCGGGTGAGCATGGAGCGGGGCACGCGGACGGATGCGCCGTCGCCGTCTTCGCCCATCTGGGGCACGGCCACCACATCAGTGCCGCTCTCGATGTCGCCGAGTGCAGCGCCATAGAGCGTCTTGATCCGCTCGGCGGCGGAAAGCGGCGCGGCCAGCATGCGGGCCAGATCGGCCGTCACGTTCGTTCCACCCATGGGCACGACGTCGGCATGGACGAGTTCGCCTTCCATGAAGACGGCGATGGAGGTGGTGCCGCCGCCCATGTCGATCACCGTTGCGCCGAGCTGCTTCTCGTCGTCGGTGAGGGTGGAAAGGCCGCTGGCATAGGCGGAGAACAACGTGCCGGAGACATTGAGATGGCAGCGCTCCACGGCGAGGCGCAAGTTGGCGAGCGGCGACGGCTTCACCGCCACGGCGTGCATCGACACGCCGATGCGCTGGCAGAACATGCCGCTGGGGTTGCGCACACCACGGGCTTCATCGACCACATAGGAGGTGGGCGCGGCCTGGATTACTTCGTACCCGTCGAGGCGGCATTTGGCGCGGCCTTCGGACAGCAAGGTGGTGAGGTCGGCGTCCAACACCAGCGCGCCGTCCAGCGCCATGCCGACGCGGGCATTCACGCTCATCGGACTGCCGCAGGAGACGGCGATGAGGACATTCTGGATGCGGGCGTCGGCGAGATTTTCCGCGGCGTCCACCGCCTCGCGGATCGTCTCCTCCACCTGCTCGATACCGGCGACAGTTCCCGCCTTGATGCCACGGCTCTCGCGCAGCGCGGCGCCGATGACGCGGAGGTTTCCCGGCTCGGCCTTGCCGATCAGGCAGACGGTCTTCGACGATCCGATGTCGAGGATCGCGATGAGGCCCGACCGGACCACGGTCGCCTCCGCATTCGCCGTGCGCATCCTTGTGATCTCGCCCATCTAGGTTGCATTCCCCCTTGGCATCGCTTGCTGCGTGCCGTTCTTCAATTCGAAATACAGATTGTCGGTATGGCGCAGATCGATTTCCTTGATGTCCCGCTCAAGCACGCCGGTATCGACCAGCAAGTGTTCGAGTTCATCGAGTTCTTTCTGCCAACCCTCTTCCGGAAGCTGCACCACCACCTGGTCGTCGAGGATCAGATCCCAGCGGCGGCCACCTTGGCGCTGCATCGCCCAGACGCGGGCATGCACCGCGCGATGCGCCGCGATCGCCGCGACGAGATCGGCGCCACCGTCTGGCGCCTCGCCGATGAAGCGCGGCAGGCGCTGGAATTCCATGCCGTCCGTTTTCGCGATGACATGGCCGTCGCGCTCGATGACGCTGATGCCGTCGGCGTTGCGCCACAGCGCGAAGGGATGGCGCTCGGTCAGGCTCACCGCCAGCGTGTCGGGATAGCGGCGGCGCACTTCGGCGGTCGCCACCCAGGGCAGGCCCATCAACCGGCGCTGGGCGGCGTGAATGTCGTAGCCGAGCGTCGTCTGGTCCTTGCCGATGTTGAGGACGGCGAGGATCGTGTCTTTCGAGGTGCGGCGGTTGCCGGCGATATCGACCGTGGCGATGCCGAAGCCCGCATCGGCGACGACCGCATTGCCCGCATCTTCGAAGCCCTTGATGGTACGGCCGACTGTGCCGCCCACAAACAGAGCAGCGATGAAGACGAAGGCGAGGAAGCCCGCCGTCATCATCAACATGGGGCGCGAGGATTTCAGCTTCGCGACCGCCGAGGCCTTGATGCGCGCAACGAAGCCCTGCTTCGCCTTCTTGCGCGGCTCGAGCACGAGGCCGCGATGGCGCGCCTTGCCCTTCTCCCGCTTGATCGGCTTGGCGCCGGACCGCGCCCGGCTCTGGCGCGCGTTCACCGATCGCATGACGCGTCCTCCACCAGCCAGCGGCACAAGGCGCCATAGGAGATACCGGCATGAGCCGCCTGTTCGGGCGCAAGCGAGGTGGGCGTCATGCCGGGCTGGGTGTTGGTCTCCAGCGCGATGAGGCGATTCTTCTCCTGGTCGAAGCGGAAATCGGTGCGCGAGACGCCGCGGCAGCCGAGCGAGGCATGGGCGAGGACGGCCAGACGCTTCGCCTCTTCCGTCACAGCGGCCGGGATCTTCGCGGGCAATACATGCACCGAGCCGCCATCGGCATATTTCGCTTCGTAATCGTAGAAAGCGAGATTGGTGGTGATCTCCGTCACCGCCAGCGCGCGGTCGCCCATCACGGCGACGGTGAGCTCGCGGCCGGGCACGAATTCCTCGACCATCATCTCGCTGGAGAGATTCCACGTCTCCGCGCCCAGCGCTTCCGGCGGACGGTTGTCGCCCTTGCGGATGATGAACACGCCGACGGACGAGCCCTCATTGACGGGCTTCACCACATAAGGCGGCTCCATCAGATGCCGCGCCGCCGCCTCGCGGCGATCGACGACGATGGAATTCACCACCGGAATTCCCGCCGCGCGATAAACGTCCTTGGTGCGCTGCTTGTGCATGGCGAGCGCGGAGGCCAGCACGCCGGAATGCGTGTACGGAATGCGCAGCAGTTCCAGCAGGCCCTGCACCGTGCCGTCCTCGCCGAAGCGGCCATGCAGCGCGTTGAACACGGCGTCGGGTGCGGCGTCGAGCAGTTGCTGCGACAGGTTGTGGCCCGGATCGATCTCGACCACGTCGAAGCCTTCGCCGCGCAACGCCGTGGCGCAGCCCGCGCCGGACGACAGGCTGACTTCGCGCTCGGCCGAGCGCCCGCCCAACAGCACCGCCACTCTCTTATATGTCGTCACGGTACACCCACCCGCTTGATTTCCCATTCGAGCGTCACGCCCGATTTGTCCTTCACCCGCGCGCGCACCTCTTCGCCCAGGCCTTCGATGTCGGCCGCGGTTGCGTCGCCCGTGTTGATGAGGAAATTGCAATGCATCGGCGACACCTGCGCTCCGCCGCGTACGAGGCCACGGCATCCCGCTTCGTCGACAAGCTGCCAGGCCTTGTGGCCCGGCGGATTCTTGAAGGTCGAGCCGCCGGTGCGCGACTTCACCGGCTGGGTGGATTCGCGCTGCTGAACCAGCGCGTTCATGCGGGTGCGGATTTCCTCCGGCTCGCCCGGCACGCCCTCGAACACGGCCTCGACGAAGATGAGATCGTCCGCCGCGCCGGATTTGCGGTAGACGAAAGCCATATCGTCCGGCTGAAGTGTCACGACCGTGCCGTCGCCATCGATGGCCGTGGCTTCGACGAAGATGTCCTTGATCTCGCGGCCGTAGCAGCCGGCGTTCATGCGCAACGCGCCGCCGATGGTGCCCGGAATGCCGCGCAGGAATTCCAGCCCCGCGATCCCCGCATCCGCCGCTGCCCGTGCCACCGCCGCGTCGAGCGCTGCCGCGCCCACGCGGATATGCGTGCCTTCCGCCGATACTTTCCCGAACGCGCCCGGCAATCGCACGACCACGCCCGGGATTCCCCCGTCGCGCACCAGCAGATTGGAGCCGACGCCGATCACGCTGACGCGCGTGTCGGCATTCTTGGCCGCGAGGAAGTTCGCCAGATCGTCCATGTCCGCCGGACGGAACAGCACTTCGGCCGGGCCACCCGCGCGGAACCAGACGAGGTCTTTCAAAGCGGCACCCATCGCGTAAGTGCCGCGCACGGGCGGGAGCGCGTCGCAGGGTCGCGTCATCATCACGCCCCTCTCGCTTTCAGCGCCGCTTCGAGGGCATGCGCCCAGGCGGTGATCGAGCCCGCGCCCAGCATCACCACCGCGCCGCCGGATTTCGCATGCTCCGCCACCAGCGCCGTCAGATCGTCCGCGCCCTCGATAGTCAGGACGTTGCGATGACCGTGCGAGCGCAGCGCCTCGGCGAAACTGTCACGGTTGAAACCTTCGATGGGCGCCTCGCCCGCCGGATAGACCGGTGCGATGATCGCCACATCCGCATCGTTCAGGCATTTGGAGAATTGCTCGAACGTATCGCGCAGCCGCGTGTAACGATGCGGCTGCACCACCGCCACGATGGGCCCGGAATAGGCTTGCCGCGCGGCCTTCAACGCGGCGGCGATCTTGAACGGGTTGTGCGCATAATCGTCGATGATGGCGGCGCCGTTCCACTCGCCCACGCGGGTGAAGCGGCGGTTGACGCCGCCAAAGCGGTCCAGCGCCACGCGGATCGTATCCACGCCGATGCCCATCTCGCGCGCCACAGCGATGGCCGCCAGCGAGTTCTGCACATTGTGTTCGCCCGGCATGGGCAGGCGCATCGCCTCGATACGCGTCTCCTTGCCCTCGCGGCGGTTGGTGATCACCACGTCGAAATGCGACGCGCCTTCGGAGAAGCTGACATTGATGGCGCGGACATCGGCCTGCGGCGAAAAACCGTAAGTGATGATGCGCCGGTCCTCGATGCGGCCAACCATGGCCTGCACTTCGGGATGGTCCAGGCACAAGACCGCGAAACCATAGAACGGGATGTTCTCCACGAAGCGCTGGAAGGCGTCGCGCATCCTGTCGAAGGTGCCATAATAATCGAGGTGGTCCGGATCGGCATTGGTGACGACCGCGACGGTGGAGGGCAGCCGCAGGAACGTGCCGTCGCTCTCATCCGCCTCCACCACCACCCACTCGCCGGCGCCGAGGCGCGCATTGGTGCCGTAGGAATTGATGATGCCGCCGTTGACCACCGTGGGGTCGAGGCCGCCCGCGTCGAGCAGCGCCGCCACGAGCGTCGTCGTCGTCGTCTTGCCGTTGGTGCCGGCGATGGCGATGCAGTTCTTCAGCCGCATGATCTCGGCCAGCATCTCGGCGCGCTTGACCATGGGAAGCCCGCGCAGCCGCGCCGCATCGAACTCGACATTGCCGGGCTTGACGGCGGAGGAATAGACCACGGCATGCGCGTCGGCGAGATTGTCCGGCGAGTGGCCGACGGCGATCTCGATGCCGGCCTGCTTCAGCCGCTTGACGTTGGCGTTTTCGGTCTGGTCGGAGCCGCGCACCTTGTAGCCGAGGTTGTGCATGATCTCGGCAATGCCGCTCATGCCGATGCCGCCGATGCCGATGAAGTGGATGGTGCCGATATCGAGCGGCACGCGGGTCTGGCCGATCACTCCGCCCTCCCCAACTGCTCGACGAGGTCGGCGAAGCGCGACGCCGCATCCGGCTTGCCCTGCGCATGCGCCGCGTCTGCGCGCTTGGCGAGCGCGGCAGGATCGGCAAAAGCGTCCTGGATTTGCGCGGCGAGGCGCTCCGGCGTCAGCGCGCTTTGCGGTATCATCCAGGCGGCGCCGGCTTCGACCATCACCAGGGCATTGGTGGTCTGATGGTCGTCCGTCGCGAAAGGATAAGGAATGAGGATCGCCGGGCGGCCGATAACCGCGAGCTCGCTCACCGTGGAAACGCCGCTGCGGCAAATGACGAGCTGCGACTTGGCCATGCGCGCGGGCATGTCGCCGAAGAAGCTGGCGAGCTCGGCCGTCACGCCGGCATAGGCCGCGCGCACCATCTCGATGTCTTCCGGGCGGCATTGCTGCACGATGCTGAGGCGAGACTTCAGCGCCGCCGGAAGCTTCGCCACCGCCGCCGGGACCATCTCGCTCAACACGCGCGCGCCCTGGCTGCCGCCGAAGACGAGCAAGTTGAGCGGGCCGTCGGCCGGGGGCGTCTCATACGGCGCATCCTTCATTGCCACCACTTCGGGGCGGACGGGATTGCCGGTGTAAGTGACCTTGTCCATGTCCTTCGGCTGGAAACGCTTCAGCGGCAAGCCGCCCGCGATGGCGTTGACCGAATTCGCCACCATCCGGTTGGCGCGGCCGAGCACCGAATCCGGCGCGAGGATCGCGGTGGGATAGCCGGAGAAGATCGCGGCCAGCATCACCGGCAGGCTCGGATAGCCGCCGAAGCCCACCACAGCGGCGGGTTTGATGCGCGCCAGTTTCGACATCCCGGTGAGGATGCCGTTCAGAATCTTGAACGGCGCGGTGATGAGCGAAAGTCCGCCGGAGAAGGTGGCCGAGGGTACGATCTCGATCTTCGCGCCCGGAAAGTACGTCGGGTATTGCGTGCCGCGCGCATCCGTCATCACCACGATGGTGTGGCCGCGCCGCGTCAGCTCCGCCGCCAGCGCCTGCGCCGGAAAGAGATGCCCGCCGGTGCCGCCGGCGCCCAGCACGATGGTGCTCATGCGGGCGCCTCCTTCAGGAATCCGAACAGTACGACGTCACGCTCCGCCACCTTGGGCCGCTGGCGCGTCACCGAGAGCGCGAAGCCCATCGTCAGCGCCACCGCGAAGAGCGACGAGCCGCCGTATGAGATGAACGGCAAGGTCATGCCCTTGGCGGGCAGCAAGGTCGTCGCCACGCCCATGTTGATGAAGGCCTGCAGCGCCACGAGGATGCCGAGCCCCGCGCCCGCCAACCGCGCGAACGGATCGCGCAGCCGCGAGGAGCGCAGCAGCAGCCGCGCGCTCAGCACCGCGAAGAGCACGGCGATGAAGCCGCACATCCAGAGCCCGAACTCCTCGCCCGCGACGGCGAAGATGAAATCGGAATGCGCGTCGGGCAGGCGATATTTCACCGTGCCCGCGCCGGGGCCGACTCCGGCCCAGCCGCCATGCGCGAAAGCCTTCTGCGCCAGCTTCGTCTGGTATCCGACGTCGAACCAGTATTGCACGATGCGGTCGCGGAAATGCTTGATGAGGAAGAAGCCCGCGGTGCCGAGGCCGAGGCCCGCGACGCTCAAGCCCGCCATCCATTTGTACGACGCGCCGTCGAAGAACAGCATCGTCGCCCACAGCGCCAGCAGCAGCGCCGTCTGCCCGTCATCCGGCTGCAAGACCAGGATGATGAGCGCCGGCAGCACGACGAGGAAACTCACGATCTCCTTGCGGATGCGCAGCCGCGACGTGTCGGCGAAGATGGCGGCGGCGAGGATCGCGAAGCTGGGCTTCAGGAATTCCGACGGCTGCAAGCTGATCCAGCCCAGATCGATCTCGCGGCGCGCGCCCAATATCTCGCGGCCCCACACGCAGACGAAGGCGCAACCGACCAGCGATATAACGAACAGCCCCACCGCACCCAGCTTGACCGCGCGCGGCGAGAGCTTCGACGAGGTGATCATGATCGCCGCCGCGATGGCCGCGAAGACGATCTGCTTCAGCGCGTATCGGAAATCGCCCGCCGTCAGCGGACCGCCGCTGGCCGCCGGGCTCGCGGCGAAAGCGAGGATCAGGCCAACGGCGACCAGCGCCAGCGTGGTGAAGAAGAGGACGCGGTCAATCGTCCACCACCAATCGGCCAGGCCGCCTTTTTGCGCGCGCGAGAGGCTCATGACGCCTGCCTCTTCGGTGCGGCGATGATGGTTTGCGCCATGGTGCGGAATGCATCGCCCCGCGCCTCGAAATCGCGGAACTGGTCGAACGAGGCGCAGGCCGGCGACAGCAGCACCACCGGCGCCGGCGCGGGCGAATTGCGCGCGTCGGAATACGCCAGAGCCAGCGCATGATCCAGCGTGCGGGTGATCTCATGCGGCACGGCGCCGAGCGTCTTGGCGAACTCCTCCGCCGCCTCGCCGATCAGATAGGCTTTGCGGATGCGGGGGAAATGCGGCTTGAGGCTTTCGATGCCGCCTTCCTTGGCGCGGCCGCCGGCGATCCAATAGATGTCCGGAAAGCAGAGCAGAGCGCGCTCGGCGGCTTCGGCGTTGGTCGCCTTGGAGTCGTTGATGAAGCGCACTTTGCCGGCGCGGCCGACATCCTCGATGCGATGGGCGAGGCCGGCGAAATCCGCGATGGCGCGGACGATTGCGCGGGTATCTTTCACCAGCGGCTTGGTCGCGGCATAGGCGAGCGCTGCGTTCTGCCAATTGTGCGCGCCGGGCAAATGCGCGGCGGCGGAAAGCTCCATCACCTTGGTCGCGCGCTGGCCTTGCGCGTCATAGAGCACGCCATCGACGGCGAAGATACCGCGACCGAGCACCTTGCCGGACGACACCGGCACCGCTTCCGCGCCGCCGCTGGCCGAGAGCCGCGTGTAGATCGAGGCGCTATAGGCATCGTCCACGCCGATGCAGACATGGCCGTCTTTCGCGGTGTGTTCGAGCAGACGCGCCTTCACGGCGGCGTAGTTTTCCAACGTGCCGTGACGATCGATATGGTCGGGCGTGATGTTGGTCAGCACCGCGACATCGGGCACAAGCCCCGGCGAGAGATCGACCTGGTAGGACGAGACTTCCAGCACATAGACCGTGCGGCCGTTGGGTGCCGCGAGGTCGAGCACGGGCTTGCCGATATTCCCGCCCACTTCCGCCGCGAAGCCGCAAGACGAGAGGATGTGGCCGATCAAGGCGGTCGTCGTCGACTTGCCATTGGTGCCGGTGATGGCGATGACGGGCGCCCGGCCGCGTCCCGCCGGATCGGGGCGTATTTCGCGGGCGAACAATTCCATGTCGCCGATGACTTCGGCGCCGATGGCGCGCGCGGCCAGCACGACTTCGTGCGGCTTGGGATGGGTGAGCGGAATTCCGGGGCTCAGGATCAGCGCCTTGAAGCGCGGCCATTCGCCGAAGGGCGCGACCTTCGCGCCGTCCTGCTCGGCCGCCGCGCGCAAGGCCGCGTTATCGTCCCAGGCATAGACCGTGGCGCCGCCCGCCTTCAGCGCGCGGACGGACGCGCCGCCGGAACGGGCGAGCCCGAACACGCCGACAGTCTGGTTCGCGAAGGAGCGGGCGGCGATCATCTCTACCTCAGCTTCAAGGTGGAGAGGCCGATCAGCGCCAGCACCACGGCGATGATCCAGAAGCGGATGACGATGGTGGGCTCGCGCCAGCCGAGCTGCTCGAAATGGTGATGGATGGGCGCCATTCGAAAGACACGCTTGCCGGTGAGCTTGAACGATGCCACCTGCACGATCACCGACACAGCTTCCATGACGAACAGACCGCCGATGATGGCGAGAACGATCTCATGCTTGATCGCGACTGCGACGGCGCCGAGCGCGCCACCAAGCGCGAGCGACCCTGTATCGCCCATGAACACCATCGCGGGCGGCGCGTTGTACCAAAGAAAGCCGAGGCCGCCGCCGATCAGAGCGGCAAGGAACACGGTCAGCTCGCCGGTTCCCGCGACATAGTGCAGTTGCAAGTAATCGGCGAATTTGATGTTGCCGACGAGGTAGGCGATCAGCGCAAACGCGAGCGCCGCGATCATCACCGGAACAATAGCGAGGCCATCCAGACCATCGGTCAGATTTACCGCGTTCGACGCACCGACAATGACCAGCGCTGCGAACAACAGAAATCCGGCACCTAGGGGTATAAGAAGCGTCTTAAAAAATGGGACGGCGACACCGCCGGCGAGATCCGGGCTCTCAAGCTTCATCACGGCGTAACCCGCGATGATCGCAACAACAAATTGGACTGCGAGCTTCATGCGACCGCTGATACCGGCGGAGGAGCGCTTGGCGACTTTCTCGTAGTCGTCGGAGAATCCCAACGCGCCAAAAGAGAGCGTCACAAAGAGGACGATCCAGACATAAGCGTCCGTCAGATCGGCCCACAGCAGGGTCGCGATCACCGACGAGATCAAAATCATAAAGCCGCCCATCGTGGGCGTGCCTTGCTTTTCGAGAACGTGGCGTTGCGGACCGTCTTCGCGGATCGGCTGGCCTTTGCCCTGCTTCAGCCGCAACCACGCGATCATCGACGGCCCGATCACGAACGCGATGAGCAGCGCCGTCATGATCGCGCCACCCGCCCGGAACGTGATGTAGCGGAAGACGTTGAAGATCGCGCTCTTATCAGCCAGCGGGACGAGGAAATATGGAAACACGAATCCTCCCTAAGCCGCGAGGCCGCGCGCTTTGAGCGCGTCGATAATGGTGATCATGCGGCTGCCGTTCGAACCTTTGACAAGGACGACATCGCCGTCGCGCGTTTCGCTCGCGACTTTTGCTGCAATGTCTTGCGACGTTGCGCCGTAACTTCCGCGGCGGGAGGATGGCAAGGCGTCCCACAACGATTTCATCTGCGGACCGTTAGCGAACACGACATCGACTTTCGCTTCTTCGATATCTTTGGCGAGCGACGCGTGGAGTGCAGGACCATCCAGGCCCATCTCGAGCATATCCCCCAGCACAGCAATACGGCGGCGCGCTTTGGAGGAGCCGAGCAGTGCCAGCGCAGCACGCATGGAAGCTGTGTTGGCGTTGTAGCTTTCGTCG
>DASXFU010000034.1:0-314587 GCA_036489435.1 Rhizomicrobium sp.
TGGAGCCGTAGGCCCAGCTCGCGGACATGTCGGGTTCGGTTCGCGACACGAGCCGGCCCAGCGTGTCGTAGGCCATGGTGCTCACCTGCCCTTTGGCGTCGGTCTGCGTCGCAAGCGATCCGAAGGCATCGTAGGTGTAGCTCCAATTGCCCATGTCGGAATCGCCGGTCGAGAGCTTGCGGCCGCGCAGGTCGTAAGTGAAGTGGACGATGGCCGCGCCTGGCGGGTTGGCGGTCGTCATGTCACCGAAAGCGTCGTAGCTGTAGGTGGTCTGCTGGTTGTTGGCATCCACCACCTTGGCGATGGTGCCCTGCGCCGTTTTCGTGGTGGTGGTTTTGGCGCTGCGCGCGTTGGTCACGGAGGTGACGAGCCCGTCATAACCGAACGTCGTGACGCTCGCGTCCGGCGCGGTGACGCGCCACGGACGCGCCAGCGGATCGGGATCGGTGCTGTCGTTCGTGCTGTTCAGGATGTAGCTAGTTACCGCGAACACGGGAGATTGCGCCCCCAGGAAATAGGGGCGGCTCGCCTGCACCACGCGGCCCATGCTGTCGTAGTGGGTCTCTGTGCGGATCCACTGCGCGGCGCTGCCGTCGAAAGCTTGCGTGTCGCCGCCGATCACGCGCGAGAGCGTGTCGTAATAGGCAATGCCCGCCGCGCCGTTGGGCGTGGCGCCATCGGCCTGGAGCGGTGTCGCTTGCACGGCGTAAGCCGCGTTGAGCGGGCAAGAGCCGCCGGATGCGCAGTAGGTGTAGGCGTAAGCGGTTTCGGTGCCGTCCGCGTTCACCGCGAGGATGGGGCGGCCGAAACTGTCATACTGCCACGAGCTCGCCACGCCGTTCGGGCCCACATGCGTCGCGGGCGTGCCGAAATTGGCGTTGTAGCTCCACTGCTCGCTCTCGCCCAAGGCATTGGCGATGGTGGTGGCGAACTGCCCGCGCGCATCATAGCTGGCGATGGTGGGACGGGACTGCGGCGTGAGACCGCCCGGCGTGGCCGCGAGGCCGGTCACGGACGTGACATGCTTGTTGCCGAACGCGTCGTAAGCCGTGTCGGTCTCCAGGCGCAGCGCGCCCGTATCCTGCGGCTCCACGATCTCGGCGGTCACCAGGCCCGAGCCCGGGTCATAGGCATAGGCGGAATGGCGCGTCAGCGTGGAGCCGGAGACGCTGGCCGTCACCGCAGTGGTGAGCAGGCGGCCGAGGAACCAGTTGCCCGTGTCATTGAGCCAGGTGTTCACCGTGCTCTTGCTCGATCCGTCGGAGACCAGCGCGGCCGTGGTCAGCACATTGCCGAATGCATCATAGGTCGTGCTGGTGTTGACGGTGGGCAGCGCCGTGCCGTCGGTATCCGTGCCGCTGGCGACACTGGTGCAGAGCTCCACCGTATACGGAGCACTTCCCTGCGCCGCCCCGCCGCAAGTGGGATCGGTCTGGTAGGTGTTGGCCACGGCGCTCAAGGTCACGGGCGTGCCGCCGGTGGGGGTGAACACCTTCGTCTGCGACTGCACGGCGCCGGTGAAGGGGAAGTCCATGCGATAGACGGTCGTCTGGGTGGTGTGGAGCTGCGGGTCGCTCACCATAACCTGCCGGAAGCCCATGAAGCCGCGGCCGGAGAGATCGGTCTCCGCGTCCGTATACGTGTAATTGGTCGTGTAGAGCCCGCCGATGCCGTCGCTGGACTGCAGCTTGGAGACGACATATTCCGGCCCCGCCGTGTCCTTGATCGGATAGGTGGCGCCGGAACCCTTGGTGTAGACGGCAGGATCGTTGAGCTTGCCGTAGGTGACGGCGGTGGACGCGCCCAACCCGTTCGACACCGCGGTGATCAGCTCGGGTGTATAGTTGAAAAGGATTTCCTTGCCTGGATTTCCGGACGTCGACATGAAAAACAGGTCCGTCGCGCCGTCATTGTTCCAATCGGCCGGTATCAGCGTGAGACCTGAAACGATGTCGCCGGATGAAACCGGCACCGAACCGGCCAGCTCGAAACCCGATCCCGTCGAAAGATAGAACAGGATTTGCGTGCCATCACTCGACGGCGTCGCAATGTCCATCTTGCCGTCGCCGTTGAAATCGCCCTGGATGATTCCCCCGCTTAGGGTGTTGAACGGGACATTCCCCGCATACACAAGCCCCGTTCCCGTCGAAAGGAAAAGCTGACCGGTATAGTCGATGAGGTCGGCCTTGCCGTCGCCGTTGAAATCGCCCGTCACCGGAGTTGCAATTACGGTGTCGCCGCTGGGCAGTTTGTAAGCGAAGTTGACGGCGGCGGTCGAGTAATTCGCCACCGCGGGATTGCACGAATATTCCAGCACGATCGTCTTCAGCGAGGTGCTGCCAACGAGGTCCGCGCACCCGTCGCCGTCCAGATCGGCAACGGTGAGCACGCCGCCGCCACCGGTCCAGTATGGAAAGATCGTTCGGAAAGTGCCGTCCCCGTTGCTGAGGAATGCGCCGCCCGGCATCGACTCTTGCCCAACCACCAGAATATCCGTGCGCCCATCGCCGTCCATGTCAGCGAGCATGCCGGTGCCGAGATTCCCATATATGTCGAACGACGACCCGTTCGAATTGTAGGCCGTGCCCCATGACGCGTTCACGACGACCGTTGTCTGGTAAAGCCCTGTTTCCCCGGCACCGGTGAAATCGATGGGTTGTTGCGTGGTGCCCAGGCCAATCCACCCTTGTTGTGGGCAAAGCGGTCCGGTTGTTGGCGGATTTGTGCTGTGATTTGTGGCTTGAAACGTCCAGGGCGTGAACGAAGTGCCGGTCGCCGTGCCAAGAAAGAAAAGGCTGCCTTGCGCGGGCGGACAGGAAGGAGGCGGCCAGACGCCAGTATTGGCTTGCGGAACGAGGGCATCGGTCAAGCCATCGCCGTTGAAGTCGCCGGGTATCAGCGCTGGGGATTGTCCGCTACCGGTCCATTGCGCGAAGGTCTGTGTGACCGTGCTGTAAGTGAGCGTGTCGCGCGAGCCTTGCCAGGTGAAGCTCACCGGCGGCAGGCATGTCTGGGTAGCAGCGCCGTCGCATTGGGTGATCGAGGTGGCTTCGTCATGCGTGGCGGCGGAATGCGCCGGCGTGTAGGCGATCTTGTAGTCGAGCACCATGTTGGCGCCGGCATAGGTCTGGATGTCGGTCAAGAGCACGGTGGTCTTCATCACCGTGCCGGCTTGGTAGGACGGCACCATGTCGGTGCGCGACCCATAGAGGAATTCTACCGAATTGTACGGCGCCAGGCCCGCGCCGGCGTTGCCGGTATAATGGACCGCGAGCGGATAGACCTGCCCGTTCGTGGAGTCGTTGATATAGCTGACGGTGAGATAATTGCCCTTGGTGTCGCTGATCTTGTCCACAGCCCAGGCGCGCGCCGTAGGCAACACGCCGCTGCCATCGGCTTTCACTGGCAGCACGAGCGAATCCGGTGTGTTTCCGAGTTCGATGATTTGTCCCGCCTTGGTATGCACCTCGAACCAGGCGGGGCCATTTCCGGCGGTTCCATGGGCGAGGATGCGGGAATAGGAGTCGATCTCCGTGCGGTACTCACTGCCGTCCGCGCCATAGGTGCCTGAGATCAGCACCAGCCGCTGGCCATTCATGCAGAAGCGGTCGTTGGCGTCGAAATTCACACCGCCATGAACGCCGTCCTGCGCCACGGTGCGCGGGCAGCGCGTGACGGCGGGAAGGCCCGTGAGCGCCCAGCCGATACCTTCGGGGCCGTCGCCGTTCTGCGTGGAGTAGTCCAGCGCCAGCGCAGGACCCATGCCCGCCGTTCCCGGCGGCACCATGATGGGGACGGAGTAGGTGAAGGCGCCCGTGGCGCTGACATTCATCTGGCCGGGCGTGGCCATGAGCGGCGGCGCGTCGGCTGCCCTCGCCGCACCAGAGCAAACGAGCGCGAAAAACGCCGCAATACAAAAAAACCGCACAGCATCTGCGCGCGAATATGATGCCGCCACCCCTTCTGACACAAATCCCCCGACGAGTAGACTCTACAAGAAAGTTTCAATGAAATTGCACTGAGAGCAAGCAATGATTGCAACGCTATCGTCCCTCGCAATCGAAGGCTGTGCTCAATCACACCAAGAAACAGAGCGTTTTCTCGTATCGGTAACCGGCAAAGCCGCCAGCGGGTTTTCCGGCGAGGAGAAATGTTATGCATTTGGGAGAGCCACCCCATGCGGTTATGCAAAATAGTTGAGCGTTCCGGCGCGGCGTTGAGCTCCGCATCCGGCGGCTGGCCCGCGCGCGGTGCTGTGTCCGGAGGCGTTCTGTTGCATCTGATGACGATCTGCCTGCTGGCGGGCGCCATGCTCACATCGCGCGAAATAGACAGACCAACGGGCGAAACGGCGATCCTTCTCAAGCGGGACATGCGCGCTGGCGCCGGATGCCCTCGAAACCCGGCTGCGTCTTACCTGACGGCGAAATAGATTAGTGTGCCGCGGGCTTATGCAGGCCGTGTTTTGTGGTATACTCATCGCATCTTTAAACCGGAAAGAATTATATGAACACCTTTCGCACCAAAGTATTTCTGATCGGCGCGGCCTTCGGTACGGCGATATTCGCCTGCCAGCCGGCACTCGCGCAGCAATGCGGCTCTCAACCCCAAAGCACAACGGACCAGAGCAGTCCACCACTGCAACCGGGCGAGATCCAGGAACAGCAGACCGAACAACAGCAACAGCCGCAGCCGACTCAAGATCCTGGCGGCTGAACGGGCGGCCCGGCCGTCGTGGCCTGATCCGCGATCGCGCGTGCCATCGCTTCCGCGACCTTGATGCCGTCGACGGCCGCCGAAAGGATGCCGCCGGCAAAGCCCGCGCCTTCGCCCGCGGGGTAAAGCCCCCTGGTGTTCGGGCTTTCGAAATCGGCGCCGCGCTTGATGCGGACCGGCGACGAGGTCCGCGTCTCCACGCCCGTCAGGATGGCGTCGTCCATCGCAAAGCCCGGGATCTGACGCCCGAACGCGGGAATGGCTTCGCGGATCGCCTCAATCGCATAATCCGGCAGGCAATCGGACAGGTCGGTCAGGTGCACGCCGGGCCGGTACGATGGCACAACTGCGCCCAGTTCGGTCGAAGGCCTGCCACTGAGGAAATCGCCCACGCGCTGTCCCGGCGCATTGTAGGTCCGTCCACCCGCTTCGAACGCGCGCGATTCCCATTTGCGCTGGAGATCGATCCCCGCCAGCACATGGTCTGGATAATCCTGCGGCGTGATGCCGACCACTAGCCCTGCGTTGGCGTTGCGCTCCTTGCGCGAGTACTGGCTCATGCCGTTGGTCGCGACGCGGCCTTCTTCCGATGTCGCCGCCACCACCGTCCCGCCCGGGCACATGCAGAAGCTGTAGACCGAGCGTCCGTTCGCCGCATGATGCACGAGCTTGTATTCCGCCGCGCCGAGCTCGGGGATCGTCCTGCCATAGCGCGCATGATCGATGATCGACTGCGGATGCTCGATGCGAAAGCCGATGGAGAACGGCTTGGCCTCGATGTCCACGCCGCGGTCGTAGAGCATCTGGAACACATCGCGCGCCGAATGCCCGGGCGCCAGCACGACATGGTTGGCCGCGATGCGCGCGCCGCTTGCCAGCACCACGCCGCGCACGCGCCGCGCATCGTCCAGCTCGAGATCGGTCACGTGGCTGCCGAAGCGATATTCGCCGCCCAGTTCCTCGATCGTCCTGCGCAGGTGCTCCACCATCGTCACCAGCCGGAAGGTGCCGATATGCGGATGCGCCTCGGTGAGGATGTCTTCCGGCGCGCCGGCCTTCACGAACTCGGTCAGCACCTTGCGCCCCAGATGGCGCGGATCCTTGATCTGGCTGTAGAGCTTGCCGTCGCTGAACGTGCCCGCGCCGCCTTCGCCGAACTGCACGTTCGATTCCGGATTAAGCACCGACTTGCGCCACAGCCCCCAGGTATCCTTGGTGCGCTCACGCACCACCTTGCCGCGCTCCAGAATGATTGGCCGGTACCCCGCCTGCGCCAGGATCAGCGCGGCGAACAACCCGCACGGCCCCGCGCCGATCACAAGCGGGCGAAGGAACGGCGTGGATGGCGCCCGTGCCGCGCCGGGATATTCGAGGTTCGGCGCGCGCGTCACATGCGGATCGTTCTTCACCCGCCGCAGCACCTCCGCTTCGTCCGCGACCTTGGCGTCCACGATATAGGCATAGAGGATCGCCGATTTCTTGCGCGCGTCGACGCCGCGCTTGAACACAGTGAAACTCTCAAGCTCTCCCGACGTCGCGCGTAGCGTCTTGAGCAAAGCGCTCTTCAGCGCGTCCGGCCCATGGTTCAGCGGCAGCTTGATTTCGGAGACCCGCAACATGCGCGAGTGTTAGGCGACGGTGGTCGCGAAGGGAAGAGTGGGGCATACAGAGTCGATGATGAAGACAGCGGCCGTCATCGGCGCGGGACCGGCAGGCCTGATGGCGGCGGAGGTGTTGAGCGCGGGCGGCGTGGCCGTCACCGTTTACGACCGCATGCCGTCCGCCGGCCGCAAGTTCCTGATGGCGGGGCGCGGCGGCCTCAACCTCACGCATTCCGAACGCCTCGACCTGTTCCTTGCCCGTTACGGCACAGCGTCCGCAAATCTGCGACCAGCGCTGGAAGCCTTTCCACCCTCCGCTTTGATCGACTGGGCCAACACGCTCGGCGCCGAGACCTTCACCGGCTCCAGCGGCCGCATCTTTCCCAAAGCCATGAAGGCCTCGCCGCTGCTGCGCGCCTGGCTCGACCGCCTCGCCCGCCAGAACGTTCAGTTCCGCCTGCGCCACGACTGGCGCGGCTGGTCGGCCAATACGCCAAGCGGTGCGCTGCGCTTCCAGACACCGGCCGGCGATGTCACCGCCGCGCATGACGTCACGGTTCTCGCGCTGGGCGGCGCAAGCTGGCCGCGCCTGGGCGCCGATGGCAGCTGGACAACGCTCCTGCAGGACAAAGGCGTGGAGATCACGACGCTGCGTCCCGCCAACATGGGCTTCAACGTGGATTGGAGCGAACTCTTCCGCACCCGCTTCGCCGGCCAACCGCTCAAGAATGTCGCGCTCCGCCTGGGCAGCCACACCGCGCGCGGCGACGTCATGATCACGCGCTACGGCGTCGAAGGCGGCGCGGTCTACGCCCTGTCGTCCAGGTTGCGCGAAGCCCTCGCGACCGCGAGCCCGATCACCCTCGACATCGATCTGCGCCCCGATCTTTCGCAGCAACAGATCGACAGCCGCCTCGCCAAGCCGCGCGGCAAGGACTCGCTCGCCAATTACTTGCGCAAATCCGCCGGCCTCTCGCCGCTGGAAACCAACCTCCTGCGTGAGACCGCCACGCCGCCCGAGCGCCTCAAATCCGTCGCCCTCGCGATCACGGGCCACCAGCCGGTCGCGCGCGCCATCTCCACCGCCGGCGGCATTTCCTTCGACGCGCTCGATGGCACGCTGATGCTCAAAGCCCTGCCCGGCACCTACGCCATCGGCGAAATGCTCGACTGGGAAGCGCCGACAGGCGGCTATCTTCTGCAGGCCTGCTTCTCGACCGCCGTGCTAGCGGCGCGCGCCATCCTCAAGGGCCATCCTTAGGGGAATGTGGCTCACGGTAATGTGGCTCCGGGCCTGCCTTTTGCGTGGTAGCGTTTGGCGATTTTTCGCGCGAGATTCCCAATGCAGAAAATTTCCCGCAGAGCATTGCTCGCGGCGGCGGCCGCTCTTGGCGCGACCGCGGCCTTCGCGAAGCCCCCGGCGGCATCGCGCAGCGGCTGGCGTGAAGCGCGGCAGTTCTTCCCGGAAGGCGTGGCGTCCGGCGATCCCGACAGCACGAGCGTCATTTTGTGGACGCGCCGCCCGTATCCTGCAGGACACAAAACGCCCCGCCTGATCATCGAGATCGCCGAAGATCGCGCGTTTGCGCGCGTTGTCGCCACGGCGAAAGCGAATGCGCCCGAAGACTCCGATTGGACCGCGCGCGTTCTCGTCGGCGGGTTGAAGCCGGCAACGGAATACTGGTATCGCTTCACCGACAGCGAAGGAAACGGCAGCCGCATCGGCCGCACCATCACCGCGCCCGCCGACGACGATCCGCGCCGCGTGAACTTCGCCTTCGTCTCCTGCCAGAATGCCAACTACGGCGCGCAGAACGCGTATCGCCGCATGATCTATGAAGATAGCCGCGCCGCCGCGGAAGACAAGCTCGCTTTCGTATTGCATCTGGGCGACTTCATCTACGAGCTTGTCTGGTATCCGGAAGAGCGCGCCAGCGGCATGTATTACGATCGCAAAATCCGTGACATCGTGCGGTATGAGCATGGCGAAAAGCACGGGGACTTCCACGTGCCGACGACGGTGTCGGATTATCGCGCCGTCTACAAAGCCTATCTGCACGATCCCGATATCCAGGACGCGCGCGCGTACTTCCCCTTCGTGACGATCTGGGACAATCACGAGTTTTCCTGGCAGGGCTGGCAGTCGCTGCAGAATTTCGGCAAAGGCGATATTCCGGCGCAGACGCGCAAAGTCGCGGCCATGCAGGCCTGGTTCGAGATTCATCCCGCGCGCGTGACGAAGAAAAACCCGTCGCTGGAGATATTCGATCCGCCGGCCGTGGTGGATGCGCCGGTCACGGCGTTTGACGACAACGGTTTGGGCACCGAACCGAACAATATCGCGGCGGTGAACAGCCTCATCGGCTATCGCGCGCTGCGGTTCGGAAAGAACGTCGAACTGATCCTGACCGATCAGCGGTCCTATCGCTCGAATGAGCCGACAGGCAATCCCGCAACGGCGCCGTTGCAGAATTTCGCGTTCTTCCCGGAGGAGGCGCAGATCGTCCTCGATGCCGGCCGCACGGCGAACAACGGAAATCCACCGGCGACCATCAAATTCGGCGATGTCGAGATCGCCAATTTCCGGAAAGATCAGCCGCCGCAAACCATGCTTGGCGCCACGCAGAAGGCCTGGTTCATCGGCAAACTGAAAGCCTCGCAAGCGACGTGGAAAGTCTGGGGCAACACGCAGGCCACGCTCGATATGCGTACCGATGCGCAGAATCTTCCCGGCGACTTGAGCACGAAATGGCCAGGCAAGGACTATGGCGGCTTTGGCGGTGGTGAACCTTGCACGGCCTATGTGGAGCGCGCCGAAATCTATGACGTGATCGCGCACGAAGGCATTACCGGCTTTGCCGCCGTGGCGGGCGATCGTCACAGCTTCTGGGCTGGCGTTGCGTCGAAGTCGCTGCCGCCCCGCGGCTTCGAGCCGGTCGGCATTGCCTTTGTCACCGGCTCCCTTTCGGCGCCCGGCGCGGCCGAGGCGCAGGAGCACAACTTTCCGAAAGACGACCCGTTGCGGCCCTTGTTCCTGGCCGATCGCGCGGGCGGCAAGTTTGAAACTACCCTGAATCTCACCGTGCATCATGGTGTGCGCACGGCGCTGGAATATGCGAAGAGCGGCGATATCGCCAAAGCGCGTTCGCTGCGCAATCCCGACAGCGCGCCGCATGTCTCATTTGCCGACATGGGCGGACACGGCTACGGCGTGGTGCGCGCGAGCACCGACCGCATGGATACGGAGTTCGTTTGCATCCCGCGTCCCATCGAGCGTTCCGTGACCGAGGACGGAGGCCCTTTGCGCTACCGCGTCGTGCATTCCACGAAGCTGTGGGCCAAAGGCGAACGGCCGGTCCTGGAGCAGACCGTCGTCGAAGGTGACGCCAGGCTATCGATTTAAAGGCGCGGTCTTATCCCGAAGAAACGTCCACAGCCGCTAGGTCATGGCCGAATTGCCCGCCGTGCTGGACGCAACTGGCGATGATCGCGTAAACGACGCTGACGGTGTCACTCAGGATATGGATCAGGTCGGCTGGGAAATCGAAGCCGGCGGCCGCCGTCATGCGCAACGCCCGTCGTGCCGTCTGCGAAGTGGAATATGCCGTCACTCTGCGCTCCGCCATTGAAAGTCGGGCTGTCGCCAGCACCCGGTCCGTTCGGGTGGGCCGCCAGGATCTGGCCCGCGGCTTGATCCGGATGGAACGGCTGTACCACGCGATTGTCTTCGGCGAAGCGCATCCTCAACGCCCGGCCGACGCTTACGCCAGCTGCCGCAACTCCGCGCGAACGCGCCTTTCCCTCGACAAGAATGCACCATTCATCGTCCAGTCAGTCGCGTTTGCCCGATCCAATAACGACGACTTTTGAATGGCTTGCATCATCAATGCGAGCGGATCCGGCTTTCGGAATGGACAGCTCTTTCATTCGTTCGGGCACGAGCACATCCGCCCTGCTATTGATTGGCATAACCTCCGTGACTTCTAATTTGCCTGTTTGCCTGCCAAAATGACAACAATAGAAACACCTGTAGGGGAGCGGTGTCGTGAGCGAAGAACCAAACCGACCGTTTTCAAATTTCGACCTGAAGGCCAACGCCGATGGGAAGATGCCGCAGACCGTGAAGTTCGCGTTCGAGTTTCCGGAGCTTTTGGACGCCTTCCTGAATATCGACAGCAAAGCCAACTTCGCCCGGGATATGAACCGCAAATTGGGGATTCTCGCGATCCTGATGGTTCTCGTCGCCTTGCTCATCGCCTCGACCGACATGGCGCTTGGATCGATCCTTCCGGAAGCCACAGGAATCCTCGCCGCGGTTCTCGGCCTTGCCGGCGCCGCGATCATGCTTATCGGCTTTCACCCCCTTTCGCCGCGCCGGACGTGGATCCGAAACCGCCTTCTGACGGAAAGCCTGCGCCTCTTCCACTTTCACTATATCGCGGCGCGAATACCCGACATCGCGAACGCATCCGGCCGTGCCGACAGGGAGGCCGCTTACCTCGCGCACAGGCAGGCCACCTTCGATCAATTTCGAGCCCGCCTGATCGACCTGCCGCGAGCGGACCTCGACGAGGTCGTCGCCGCACCCGACATGGTGATGCTTGACGACCTCGTCGCGGCAAGCCGATCGGAAATTTCACCCGACGACAAAGCGGCCAAGCAGGCCTTGATCGACGTGTTCGACGTTTGGAAAATGCTTCGACTGAACTGGCAGCTGAAATACTGCAAGGAGAAGCTCGCGAAAGTTTCGGGTACACGAGCCCCGACCGCTTGGCAGATGGAGCATCGGTTTTCGATGGTCGCCTGGGTCTGTGTCTTCGTGATCATCGCGCTTCACGCATTGCATTTAATTTATAAATATCTCCCGCACATCCAACTCGTTGGGGGTTTCATGCTCCATCATGCGAACCTGATTTCGCCGTGGCAAGTCAACCAGGGTCTGCAGATAGCGGTGGTGTGGACCGCCCTCATCTCGCTCGCCGTGCGGGCCATGGAGTCCGGCCTCCAGCCGCAGCGCGAGGTCGAGCGATATGAGCAGTATCGCTCGAAGATAAATGTCAGCGCCGTGCGCTTCGATCGCTCGCAAGATTTCGCCACGAAACTCGAAATCTCGCGCGGCTTCGAAAGCCAAAGCCTCGAGGAAATGCAAATGTTCGTGCGGACGCATACCAATTCCCATTTCCTCCTGTGAAGCAACACCGGCAGCGGAGCATTGATACAGCGTGACGGCGCCCGCGGAGGTCATCGACGGCTCATCCAGACTTGTTTTCGAAAGGAGTCCGTGCTTACATTTTCGCTTTGTCGCGCATTGATATAGTGCTTGGTGCGCGGGTTGCGGGGGTAGCGATGATTGACGGAAAGCCTTCTCGAAGGTCGATATTGCTTGGCGGTTCGTCCACGCTGATCGTCCTGTCCGGCTGCGACCAATGGAAAACGCACAGTTCGGCCGACTTTCCCACTCCGATAAGCATCGCGATGCAGACTTGGATCGGCTACGGATATTGCGTGATCGCGGGTGAAGAAGGTTTTTTTGGCGACATGCAAGTCGACATGTCGGTCGTGGAAGACGGCACGGCCCTGGTTGGAGGCATGACCGGCGGCACGACCCAGATCATCGGTTCGACGTTGGACCAATTCGTCCTGCAGCGCTCCAACAATCTCCCCGGCCGTTTGCTGGCGATCACAGATGACTCTTATGGCGGCGACGGCCTGGCGGTGACGGACACGATTCAGACCTTCGACCAGATGCGGGGCAAACGCATCGCGTACACACCCGGTCCTTCCTCCGAATATGTGCTGGCGACGGCTCTCAAGAGCGTCGGCATGACGCTGGATGACATTACACCGGTGACGTTCTCCGACCCTGGCGGCACGGTCGCTGCCTTCGTGAACGGCAAAGTCGATGCCGCGTGTATCTTCCAGCCCTACCTGCAGCAAACCCTGAGCCGGCCGGGCTCGCGGCTGCTGTTCACGACCAAGCAGTTTCCCGACATCAGCGTTGGATGCTTCATCCTTCGGGAGGGACTTCAGAACGGCGACAAGATAGCGAAGCGCTTCGTCGAAGGGCTCAAGAAAGCGCAGGCCTACGCCGGGGCACATCCCGCGGAGGCCAACGCGATACTGAAGCGTTTCTTCAGCGTTGACGACAAGCTGCTCGGCACCATGCGCGCGGGCGCCCGGCTGAAAACGGCGGCGGACAACGTGCGCTACCTTTCTTCGGCAGGCGGCCGAGAACCGGCGGCGCTGCCGCTTCTGCAAAATGTCGACGCGTTCTACAGGAGTCGCAAAGTCGCGGGACCGCACATGATGTCGGCCTCCGATATCGATCCGAACGCGGCAGCCGCGTTCGAGGCCCGGTAGCGGTGCTACTGGACGGCAGTCTTCTGATTCTGGCCGGCATTGTTCTCATCGCCGGACTGATGCTGGCCGCGCGCAGGGGCCAGCGATTGCTTTGGGAACGTCAGAACCTGTCGGCCGCACAGCGAATCGTGGCCTTGGCCGCGGGCCTGATGGTTTTTCTCGGCATCTGGTATCTCGGCAACGCGCTCAATCCCACGGGACCCACACGCATCCCGACTCCGCAAGCAACGGTAATTGCCGCGATAAATTATCTCGGTGACACCGGTTGGCTTGACGTCGTGGTCAGCATGACGCGCGTGCTGGTGAGCTTTTCCATAGCCGCGGCCATCTCGATGCTGCTCGCTTTCCTCTTTGCCATGCATTCAGTAACGACGTCGGCGTTCTCGCCGCCGTTGAGTTTCATCCGCTACATACCGCCCACCGCGTTCACGGCGCTGCTGGTGATCTATTTCGGCATCGGCGAGTTCTACAAGTCGTCGGTGATCTTCGTCGGCGTCTTTTTCTTCAATTTCCGGATGACGCTCGACATACTGGAGGATTTCGACGTCCGGTATATCGAACTCGCACGCCTTACCGGAGAGTCGTTCCGGCGGCGACAGGGTGTCTGGTGGTTGTTTCGCACCACGGTCATCCCGGCGTCATGGCCGCGCCTGTGGGACATGCTGCGGATAAATCTGAGTTTTGCCTGGACGTTTCTCGTCGTCGCCGAAACGGTGGGGGCCAACAATGGCCTGGGCAAGTCGCTTTACCTGGCGCAGAGATTCTTCCGCGTCGAGGACGTTTATGCCTGCATTCTTCTGTTTGGCGTGATAGGCCTGACGTTCGATGCGGCAATGGCCCAACTCAAACGAATGCTGTTCCGGTGGCACGATGAGTCGACATCCCGCTAACCCGGTCGTGATCGTGAAGGGCGCGACGTTCGATCACGGCGCCAACCGCATCATCGACGGCCTGGACTTGACGCTGGAACGCGGTCAGATCACCGCGTTCCTCGGACCCTCGGGTTGTGGAAAGACAACCCTGCTGCGACTGATTTCGGGCATGGAAGTGCTGCGGCGGGGCACGATCACGATCGACGTGGGCAGAAACCAGACGCCGCTTGCATATATGTTCCAGGATTACGACACGTTTCCCTGGCTTACCGTGCGCCAAAACCTCAGACTTTCCGGCGAGAAAAACCCGGAAGTCATCGCGGCGCGCGCGCGCGAGCTGGGATTATCTCTCCTGCTGGATCGTTATCCGCGCCAGTTGTCCGGCGGACAGCGCAAACGCGTCGCCCTGGCGCGCAGTATTCTCTCGCATCCCGCGCTGCTCATCATGGATGAGCCGTTCGGCTCGCTTGACGTCAAGACGAAGATCGCAATCTTCGAAGTCCTGGAAATCTCGTTCCTCGACGGCGCGCGGTCTGGCCTTTTCGTGACGCACAGCGTGAACGAAGCGGCGATCCTGGCGGATCGGGTTCTGGTCCTCGACGGTCCGCCGCTGACTATCGTGGCCGATGTCGCGATCGGCGCCCCCCGGCCGCGCAAACCCGATTATCTCGATTCCGATATTTACAAGACGGCCGTCGCCAGCCTCATGCAGCTGTTGATGGCCAGGTAGGCGCCGGATTTGTCCGCGGCGTCTTTGAGGTGCGATATGGCGACGGAGACAGAACGCGACGGAAACGCTTTGCGGGTGGAGAAAAACCTCCCCCCGTTCAGCTTCGATATCTTCATCAGCTGGCGAAACGGTTCAGGCACCGATTCCAAGGCGGCGGCGCTCAAGACGTTTTTGGAAGACAGCATACCGGACGTCAAGATTCAATTCTTCTCAGAGGCCATAGCCAATCTCGATAAGATCCAGCGCGCGGACGTCGAAGCGTCGCGGGTCGTGATTTTTCTCCTGGAGAGCGGCGGCCTGCACAACGGAAATGCCTGGGGCCAACAGTACAAGGAACTCCTCGCCGTTGCTGAATTCGAGACGAAGGTCGAATTCGAGTTCTCCGAAGACGAAGCAACCCTTGTCAGGGCTCTTCCGGTCGCGGTGTATTTCGGGCCGCCGGACGAAAACGGCTCGAAGGAAGCGATCATGGATCGGCTTCTGCCGGAGAAAAAGATCGAGGGCAGACCGGTGGCCCAGCGGGGTGTGCGCAAACTGTTCATGAACACCGCCTGGAAGCCGGCGCTGGAGCGCGACCCGCTCGGCCTGCATCCGCAATGGCATCGCGACGTCCTCATGGCGATCCACGGCCACTGCAAGCGCTACGGTATCCAATTCGGCAACGGGAAGATTCCGGGAATCGCCGAAAAGGCCGGTCCGCAGAACGCGGCGGAACCAGCGGATACGGATCATTTCGATCCCATCGCCTATCTCGGCCGCTGCAAGCGCTTTTGGGAGCGCGGACATACTTTTGTCGTCGGCCAGCGCGAAAGCGACACCGACCAGGGCTATTCGGAAGTGGGGGCGGATTTTCGCATCAAGCTTCCGTGCCTGAGCGAGAAACCGGGCTCGCCGCAATACGACGTCGTCTCGGACATCGATATTCTGTTGAAGACGGACAATTCGCTCTGGGTGCTCGGCCAACCCGGCGCTGGCAAGACCACGGCTATCACCCAGGCGGCCGCCGAAGAAGCCGCCGCCGCCCGCGAGTTCTTCCGCGGTCTCGGCGATGCGCAGCGTTGCCCGCTCGTCTTCTCCTTCAAGCGGCTTCGCGAAAGGCTGCGCCAATGTCACATGCCCGACGACGGATCCGTCGCCATCTCACTGCATGAGCTGTTGTCGTCCGAGATCGATGCGCAGGGCATCAGCTGCTCCGCCGCCGAGATCGATCAGTTCCTGCGCGATAACAAATGCAGCCTGTATCTCGACGGATTCGACGAAATTTCCCAGGATGAGCAGCGCCTGATGGTCAATCTGATCGACGCGGTCCGCGGGTCGTGGAAGGAGGGCACGCGCCTGGTCGTGTCCTGCCGTTCCGGCCATGAGGCGCGGGCCCAATGGAACTTCGAGCGGCTCTCCCTTCTCGCGCTGACAGGCGTGGAGTTCGATGAGTTCGCCAAACGACGCAAGTTTTTCGCATCGCACGGCTCGCGGCGGGAAACCCAGATGTTCAACCGCAACCACGAAGCGTTGCGTCGCGCGTTTGAGGAAAGCGGGCGCGAGAGCGGCTTGTTGCGCACCCCGCTCTTTCTCGGCCTGCTCCTGAAAGCAAATCTGGGAAGGCAGGATATCACCGGCAACGGCCAGATGATGTACGTCAAGGTATTCTCCGGGCTGTTCCAGCACATCGTCGACAGCGCGCGCACGCGGTTTCACGAAGAGGAATTCGACCCCCTGCCCGCGCTCACCCAGCTGGCGAAAATTTCGGTTCTGGAAGGCCGCGAGATAGACGAAGAATCACTGGCGGACAGCGTGCGCGGCGGACTGGGCCGCTTGCCGCAACACGTGGCCCATGCGGCGCGCGAAAAGCGGGTCGAATTTCTCACCATGGACGCGACTGTGCTCGAACCTTCGAGCGACGGAACGGGAACCTACGCCTTCAGTCACGCGCTCTTCGCCGAATATCTCGTCGCCGCCGACATCGCCGCGGCGTGGAGCAGGAGCGCCGGAACGTCTTCCCGAGCGGCCAGGACGAAACAACAACAGGCCGTGCTTTCCCAGATCTTCAACGGGCAAACCTCTCGCGCCCAGTCGCGCGCGGCAGAACTCGTCGATCGCGTCGTCTGTATAATCTTCGATAAACCTGTCGATCATGGCGACGTCCTCAAGGGAGAAGAAGTCTCGCGCCTCGCCAAGGAGTTCTGCGTCTCGGTGGCGGCGATGGTCGGAACGGCGCAGATCGGCCAGGATTTGCGCAGCGCCAAGCCGTTCATTGCCCTGATCCGAGGCGTGCAGGGCGCCCGTTCCGCGCTGGAACCCTCCGATCGCCGGGAATGCCTCGACGCCCTTCGGTCGATCTATCGCACGAGGCAGTCAAGTTGGCCCCCGGCCGAGCGCGAAACCGCGCTGGATGCGATCGCCATGCTCGATGAAGAGTGGTGGCGTACGATCGCCCAAGCCTCGGAGGAGCCGATCGCGTTCGCCGCGGCGCGGGTCCGCGTTCCCTGCTGGCCGAATCTCCGCGCCCGCGAAGTCGCGGTGCCGGCGTTCAAATTGGCGCGCAAACCCGTTCTGGTACGCGAGTACCAGATGTTCTGCGACGATCCGGATCGATACGACCACCGATTTTGGCCGCTGCGTCCGGCCGCGGACCAGCCGTTTTTCGAGGAGAAATTGATCGATCTGCTGAAGCGCGGAAAAATCGATCATATCTTCGAATCCGTTCCCTCGCGGCACTGCGTCGTGAGCGACGTGCCCGAGACCAATGCCCGCATCTATCAGCATTGGCGGGAGCAGACTCAGCGACCGTTCCATCCCGTGACCAACGTGACCTGGATCGAGAGCGTGGCGTATGCGCGATGGCTGAGCTGGAAAGACAAGAGGGATTGGCAAATTCTGGGGCAGGCGGAATGGTCGGCCGCGGTCGCGGCGATCCGCGCGGCTGAGGTATCCATCGCTCCATCACCCGGTTCCGCGCCGCAGCGCAACGTCCGCGCCGCGGGGGTGCATGCGCCTTCCACTATTGGCGTGTTTCCGCCCAACGCCCTCGGTCTCGTGGATTTCGGCTCGAACGTCTCTGTATGGTTATCGGAGGCGGACTCCGGCGGAATGACGGTCTGGCCATCCCAGGGCAAACTCGACGGCGCGTTTCACGTCGGTCCCAGCTATCTCTCGCCGCCCTCCGCAGCGCAGCTCGAAGTGTCTCCGCAGATGGAAGAAATCGACGAACGTTGCGGATATGTCGGGATATGGCTTGCCGAAGCGGTGTAGCGCGCCGCGCCGGAATGCGCCCAGCATCCAGAGAGGACTGGCGATTGCTTGAAACTCCGCGAATGTTGTGTTTCAATTTCGTCAACTAAAGATTGCAGGCTTTTTTTGGGGGGTATAGTGGCAAGCGCGCAAAGCGATATTGGAGTCTTGTCTGCGGAAACCGGCGAGGCCAAGGCCGATCGGGCATCCAACCCCATCGCTATCCGGTTGGATATCGCACCGATCTCGAATGGGTACTTCTTCACCTGGTCGATACCGGAACCGAGCGTTTCAACCCCGGGAAAGCGCAAGTTCTTCCAGAAATACACGGTCGCCAAGCCGCGCCTTGAGGAAGGCACCAAGATCGTCCGCTCGGCGTTCGAGACCTTCGCGACGGCGTTCGTCGACAAAAGAACCTCCGAGGAGTTGGATCTCCTTGAGAAATTGGCGGAGGCGGGCCGCCAACTCTACGAAATCATCATGCCGCCCGATGGCACTAAGGGCCCGTCGAGCGCGGCGGCTTTCCGCATCTGGTTCGAGACAGAGGTCTTGCGCCTGGCCGAGCCGAGCGCCGACCCCAACTACGTGATCGAGGTCGTTCTCCAGGCCGCCGCGCCGGACTTCATTCCGCCATTCGGGCTCGTATTCACGCCGCGGTTGGGTCGCCAGAAGGCCTTATCGACAGCATTCGAAAATTTCACGGACTTCTGGAGCATCAGCCTGCGCTGCGCCTGCTTCACGCGCGAGCAACTCCAGCAGGCCCTGTTGAAGCCGGTCCCCGGCGACATGTTCGACGCGGTGATCGTGCGCGAGCAGAGGGACAAGTCGTACCACCTCGTGGAACGGCGCGTGAAGGATGGCCACAGGTTTGCTTCCTTCGAGGACAAGACGAAAATGGCGGGGCGGCTGCTCAAGAATCCGCTGGCCGGCGCCTTCCTGGACAAGAGCGTGCTGTTTCACTTCGATCTCGAAGCCACCGCACCCAGCGAGTATCCGAACTTCCCCTATGACGAGGATGGAGAGCGCATGCTGTCCGCTCAGGACTTCCAGTCGATCCTCAGGGAAGCGGAGAACATGAACAAAGATCGCGAGAAGCCGGAATGGCCGGTTTACGCCTTGGCCGTCATCGATCGCGAGGCGATCATCCGCGGCGACCGCTCACCCGCGTGGCTGGAAATCTTTTTCGGCAAGCCCTGGATCGGCCTCATCGCGGTCGAAGGCGATGTTCGTTCCAAGCAGGTGTGGGACGAGGTCGCCGAGGTGCGGCCGGACCGGTTTCTGGGCCTTCTTTTCCTTCGTTCGATCCTGGAGCGCCAAGGCAAACGCTTGATCGACTCCATCGTGGACGCGCGGCGCGACTGCTGGCCGTTCAGCCTGTTCTTCGGCGTCTATTGCAACACACAGCAGCCCTGGATCACCAAGCGGCCCGCGCTGGTTGAAGACATCAACAACATCATCCCATTGTTGGGTAAGCACCATCCCGCCGCCAAGCTCACCCAACCTCGGTCGCAAGCCTCTTCGGGAGAATAGTCCGTGCCAGCTACGATCAGCGAGAACCGGAACGACTCCACGCTTTCGCCCTATCCCGGGCTCCGTTACTACCAGCCGAACCAGAACGAATTCTTCTCGGCGCGCGAAGAGCATGTGAAGGAATGCTATCGGCAATACACAAAGGGCCGCATCCTCATCCTGCACGGCACGACAGGCTGCGGAAAATCGTCTTTTCTCCGCGCGGGGCTTAAACCCTATGTGGAGGAGCTCAATGGCCGGCAGACCTTTCCGGAAGACGACCGCGGGGAGTTCCAACTTGTCCGTTCGGGCCCCGATCCGCTGAAGGAGCTCACCCAGCAGGTCTTTCGCGACATAAAGCGTTGCGCCGACTCCTTCATCGAGGACCCCGAAAGGGAGATGCATGGCGGCCCGATCGCCGACGGCATCGTCAATATCCTGGCGCCTTATCCGTCGATGGAGGCGTTCGAAGCGGCGGTCCGCGACGACAAGCAGCGTTTGATCAACGCGATCACATCCTTCGAGGCAGTGATCCAGGAGCCACCCGCGCTGGTGATCGACCAGGCGGAAGAGGTCTTCACGCTCAATATCATGCACGAAGACGGAAAGCGCGAACTCACCGCTTCGGAACTCGACGCCAAGATCAATCCCTATTTCGACTTCCTGACCAAGTTCGCGCGCGAACCGCTCACCACAAAAGTCGTCATTTCGCTGCGCACCGAATACAAGGGCATGTTCGATGACCGGCTGGAATCCAATCAGCTTCGGCACGGCGACCGCCCCACGATCTACGGCTTCCACCTTCCCGATCTGGACGCCAAGGGAATGGAGGACGCGATCAAGAGACCGGCGGAGAAATCGTCGCTCATCGCGTTCGAGCCCGGTGTGCCGAAGCTGATCGTCGAAAAACTGCAAGAGCTTCCCCCCGGCGGCCGCCTGCCGGTCCTCCAGGTCGCCTGCCTTCGGCTGTGGCTGCGGTCGCGCAGCGAGCAAGTGCTGGGCACCAAGATGCGCGGCGCGGGCGGCGCGGCCGCGCCGAGCGTCAAACCCATCAACGAACTCGACGTTTCGCTGCTCGGCCCTTTCAACATGCAGCTCACCGAATATGTCCGGGATCGCCTGCGCGAAATGGTGGAGCAATACCAGCCCTTCTACGCCAGCCTGCCCGATCTCGCCGATGGCGCGCTCGACGTCGGCGGACGCGCCGACAAATGGATGGGTTTCTTCCGCGAGCAGCTGGTGGATTTGCAGGCCGATGGACGGGCCACCACGCGCAAATTGTCGGACCAGGAAATGCGCAAAGCCCTGGAAAAGAAATTCGGCGCCGACTTCGCGGGGCTGACGGACGCGCAACAGACGCCCGAGCAGGTCGTCGAAGGCTCTTCGGCGCGTTCCGAGCTGGATTGGCTGGCGCGCGACTCGATCGGCATTCTGCGCAAGCAGGTCGACGAGAAATCGACCTCCTGGATGCTCGGACACGATTCGATCGGATTGGTGCTTGAGCGTTGGAACCAGGTCTACGGCGCCTCGATGCGGTCCATGATGATGGACATGACCATGCCGCTGGAGGACGAAGGCAGCGAGCGCCGCTACTTCCCCGAACCGCTGGCGGTCACCAAGATTTACGTGCCGCACGACCTGCTGTGGGATCGCTATCTGATCCAGTTCGCGGAGGAAAAGGGTTTCACCACCCGTCTCGGCCTTGAGTTCGAGGTGCACGATGCCCTTCGCGCGCTTTCCGGCAACGAAACCACGGGAATGGGATGGAGCGAGTTGGCGGCCAATCTCCAGAACGTGCGCAAGACCGCGGGACACCCGGTCCTGTTTATCTGTGAACGGAACAATATCCCGGAGTCGGACGTAAAAGACTGGACAGACGTGGCCATCGCGGACGAGTTCACGGGCAACGCGCTTATCGGACCGCGCCCGCCAAAGGGCCGCGGCTTCCAGCCGCTGCGCGATCTCGGCTATGCGGAGGACAAGCAGCGCCGGGAGGACATGACGCAGCAGCTGAAGGCGCTGTTCGAATATCTCGTCGACACGAAATCGGAGATCATCTGCTATGATCGTTCCGCGCATGAAGCGCTGCAACTCGCGGGGCGTCTCGGCGGTGTATCGCCGGAAATTCTCGAACGGCTGAACGTCGACGTCGATATGTCGTGGCAGCTGCCGTATTCGGCGCGGGATTTCCTTTTCCAGTACATGTGGGACCGCAACGAGGAAGCCCAAAAGAGCGGCAGCGGCGCCCACACCTTCATCATGGGCAGCGATTGCGGCCGCGCCGTCGCCCAATATGCCGGGTTCGTCACCTATTTCAGCCGGCAGGATCTGCTGTGGCTGCGCAAGATGCAGCTCGTCCATAAGATCGAGACCTTAAGTCACGACACCTTCGGTTACGATCCGCATATCGTGACCCATGCGGTATGGAATCTCGGGTTCCCTCCCGGCGCCAAACCCAGCCGCGAACTCAAACTGCGCCTCGCCTCGCTTGCGTTCTTTGTCGCGGAATACGTCCGGACCAACGCCGACGAATTCGTGCGCTTTGTCTACGACCGCCAGGAGGATCTGCGGCGCAACAACGACGGTTTCCGGATCTCGCAGGACGCGGTGCGGGAGGTCATAAAGGATTGCTTCAACTTCTACCACTTCGAGCATTACGGCCGGCTTTTCTATCAGCACGACTCGCCGCAGCGCTATTGGGTCGAGGAGGACGACCAGCGGTTTGCCGCCGGAAACAGCCGTCCGATCTATTTCGAGATGCAATCCCTGCGCGCCCAATGCCTGGCGGATTTCAACGAGTTCGAGATGGCGCTGAAACTGGAAGACGCGACATCGGCTGCGATTTTGCCGGCCGTCGAGCGCTCCCGATGCGCGTGGAACAACTACAACATCCACAATTTCTATGACGCGCAGCTGCAAATCGCCCAGGCCAACGAATTGCTCCGGCAGGCCCGGAAATAGGGGTCAGATCGGGCGCAGCGTGCGGTAAGCGATCGTCTCGAGTATGTCGTTCGAGCCGAGAAGAAAACCCACGAAGCGTTCGAACCCGATCCCGAATCCCCCACGCAGCATCGCCGGCTCTTCGTCGAATATTTTCAGGTATTCCTCAAAGCTCGCGAGCACATCGCCGCCGGACTTGCGCGCGGCTTGCGCGATCTTCGAATCGAGCAGATAGCGCTTGATCTTCGCGCCGTCTTCCTCGCGCACCGCGCCGCCGGTAGTCTCGCCCAGCCGCGGCATGAGAAGGTCGACACTATAGACGCGTTCACCATCGTCCATTCGCTTCATATTGAAGAACTTGATGGAGACGGGAAAATGCGTGACGAACACCGGATGATTATCGAAATACCTGAGAATGGCCCGCTCCTCGCGAATGCCCAGATCGGTTCCGAATCCATAGCTGCCGCCTTCGGCATTGAGAATGTCCAGCGCGCGGTCGTAGGTGATGCATTGGAACGGCGTCTTGATCGTGCGCGCGAGATAATCCGCGTCGCCGCCCAAGCGGTCGATGCTCGCTCCGCAGCGCGCCAGCACCGCGGCGGTCGCCGCCTTGAGAACTTTTTCCTGTGTCCCGATGATGCTCGCGAGCGCCGCCTCCGGATCGAGTCCAGCCATGGGCGCTTCCGGCTCTATGAGCGTGAACTCCGATAGCCGCCGCCCAGCCATGTCCGGATCGTCGAAATTTTCCTCGCGAAAACTATTGTTGACCGTAAACACGGGGCGATTGAGTCGCAAAACCAGCGCTTCCAACTGTATTTGCGCACTCTGCGAGAGATGGGCCTCGCGGCCGTAATAGTTCAGCGTGAAAGATGCGTAAGGATTTTCGCATGACCCGGCGATATTCACCAACGATGCCGTCGAAACCTCGGTATAGTTCAATTGCTCGAGCGTCTGCCGAATAGCGGCGAGCGCCGTGCCACGTACGTCGAGCAGAGAATTGAACTTGGCCTTGCTGAATTCGCCGAGGCCCGTAACGATTCGATCAGACATACCGAAAACTCGATTCCTGCAAAGCAGACATAGCACACTCTATGGTGCAGCCCCGACGGCGTCTAGTGCGGCGTTCCGCGCGTTGGCCCAATCACGACCGTCGCCGGCCCGCCCGCCGGTTCAACAGCAGGGCTCTTGATCGCAAACCCATGAATGGGATTCCCATTTCTGGCGAACGGCGATTCAACTCTCCGGCGATGGAGGTTTGGATGGCTCGTTTTGACTCGACGGACTTCGAGTGGTCGGCGATTGCGCCGCTGCTGCCGAACGAGGCGCGCGGGTGTGCGCGGGTGGACGGTTTCCCACGTTCGCCAGGCGCGGAGTGCCTTCTGCAAATACTGCGCGCTCTGCAGGTGCAACTTTACGGTCGGCAGCACCAGGGACGGACGCCCATGTCATGCAGGGGTTGCCGTCGCCGTCCCAAGCGAGTGCCTCCCATTGATGCTAGATGACCCTTTGAAAAGGTGGAGCGCGCAGCCTGGTGCGAAGCCGCCTCCAACGCGTGCCGCCGCAGTGCGGCGGCGCTAGAAATAGACCTTTCGCATGATCCCCGCTTCGACCTTGACCGTGGTCGTGATCAGGTTCTGATTCAACGGCCCGATTTCTTTCCACACGCCGGTGAGCGGTGCGAAGGCATCCTTCACGGCCCGATACGCCTTGGACAGGACGTTATCTGCCGGCGCGCTTTCGAGCCCGTTGCCCGCGCCGAACGCAATGGCCGAGGCCGCGGAGGTGACAACGCCGAGCCACAGGCCGTCGGCGAGATCGCGATGGAATATCGCGTTCTGGATCACGCCGGTTGCCAGACTGACCTCCGCCGCCGCTAGGACGTTCGTGAACATGCGCGCCATGGTCGTCGCCGTGGTGGCCACAGTCATGCCTTCGACGACGCCGGCGTACACCGCCGAAACGGCCGCCTCGGCGCCGGCGGTAGCCACGCCGGTGACCGCGCCGATGCCGAGCTGGATCGCCCAGGAATCATAGCTCAAATCCTCGTGCTGCGCGATCGTAGAGACCGCGTAGACCAGCCCCGCGATACCCGCTCCCATCAATCCCGCTCCGATGACGATGCCCAGCCCGGCCGTGAAGGCCGTGACGAGCACGCCGGCGATGATCAGACCGTAGCTGCACGAGAAGATGACGATGACCTTGAATGTGCCGTCATTGAGAAAACCGAGCCCTATGCTGTTCAGCAGATGCTCGATAAAGCCGTGCCCGGTGGGATCGATGAAGGTCAGCGGCAGGTTCGCTGCATAGGCGTAGCGGTTATAGGCATCGTTGCTGGCGGGCGGGCCGCCAGGGCGATCGTCGGGCTGGACGAAGATGCCGAGCCGCGGATGGTAATAGCGCGCGCCCATATAGTGGAGGCCAATTTCGTCATCGTATTCGTGGCCGGTATAGAGCCGGCGCGTGATGTGCGCCGACTCGCTGAGGATTTCGCCGAACGGCGAGTAGCTGATGGTGGCGAGCGCTTCCCCCAGCGCATCGGTGACGCGGGTGACGCTGCCGACATGATCGGTGTGGAGATAGGAGATTCCGGCCTGCAACGCCCGGCCGAGCGAGGCGGATACCGCATTGTCCGCCCATTGCGCGATCGGCCCGGTGGGACCCATGATCACGATCGCCGTCTGCGTGGTCTTGGCCGCGCCGTCGACATAGTCCGTGACTTCGTAGCACGGATCGATCGATCGCTGGAGATAGCTGCGACCTGTCGAGGTCAGCTGTTTCATCGCGCGCCGCCCGAACGGATCGTAGAGCGCGGCGAACTGGACCCCCGCGCTGGTACCGTTGGCTGCGATCAGCTGGCCGAGCGCGTCATAGGTGAAATTCTGCTCCGCCGCGCCCGGCGTCAGCGCGGGAAGGCCGGTCATGTTGCCGCTTGCATCATAGTTCACCGGATTTGAGCCCAGCTGGACGACGCGATGCGCGTCGAAGGTGGCGCCGAGCCGATCGTCGATCCGGTCTCCCCGCACATAATGATAGCTGTATGGATCGGTGCCGGGGACGATTGCGCCGGTCAGGCGCGGCGGCGTGCCATAGGTGTAGGAGCGATCGCCGATGCTGGTCGGGTTTCCGAAAGCATCGCGAACGATCGACCAGGATTCGAGCATGGCGCTGCCCTGGCACAGCTCGCGCGAAACGATACGGCCTTGCAGGCTGATTTGCGTCGTTTCGACCGCGCCATTTCCGAAACAGACGCTGCGTGCGGTCGCGCCGTTCGCGCTGCTCCAGTCGAACGCGGCAATCCGGGTGGGATCGCCCGTCGGCGGCTGGAATAGGATCGATTCGAGCGATCCGCGCGGCGTGAAGCTGTTGGTCTGTCTGGCGTTGTTGGGATAGGTCACCGACGCGATGTCACCGGCCAGCGTGTGCTCATAGGCGAAGGTGAAGCTGTCGGTCGTCGCGCCGTCGGTGGCATAGCTGTGGGTGATCGTGGCGGGCCTGCCGCGCCAGTCGTAGCGATATTCGGCACTGATCCTGCCGGCCTTCGCGGCGGTCCCGTCGGCCTGGAGCATCTGGCATTCGACCGTCGCCGATGCCAGCCGGTCCTGGCCGCCGGGCACGTCCGCGTCCCATGTCCAGCTGTTGAGCGTCGTCGAGCCATCGGCGGCCTGCAGCGCGCGCGTGACGATACGGCCGCGCGCATCCAAACTTTCCCGGATCGCGCGCTTGACCTGCTCGCTGGCCAGGTCGCTGCGCGTCAGCGACCGCGTGGCATCGTCGAAGACAATAGTTTCCCGCTGCAGCAGCACGCCCTTTTCCGACGCATAGCTCACCTGCACGACGCGCCCGAAAATGTCGTAGCGGCTGGATGTGACGGTTCCGGCGGGATCGACGACATCGAGCACACGCCCCAGCGCGTCGTAGCGCCAGGTGGTCGTCTCGTTCGCGCCGGTGCTGCGTGCGGTCAGCTTTCGCTGATCGTTGAACGTCGCATATTGCAGCGTCGCGGCCGAATTGGCGCACTCCTCCAGGCACTGCCACGACGATTGCCACTGCCAGCTCGTGGTGATGGGATTCGCCTCGCACGAATCGGTCACGGTTTCGCCGATCGCCCGGCCGGTCAGATCGAAGTCCCGATGAACCGCCAGCGACACGCCGGCACCCTTGGTCTGCGTCTGGAGCACCACATTGTTGCGGCTGTCATAGGCGTAGCTGGTCTGGGTTGTCCCGCCGTCTGGCGCGTCGGCGCTCTCCTGCGAAAGGCGGCCCCAAGTGTCGCATCTGCGGCTGCGCTGGAGCCAGTTGCCCCCGCCCACCGCGACCTGCTCGTCGAAATTGGCAACGCCCTGGCCGGCATAGCTGCGCTGGATCAGATCGACCGTCGTGGCGGCATCGGGTTGTGCCTGCACCGATATCAGCCTTCCGAATTCGTCGAAAGCGTAGAGCGTCGCGACGCCGTTCGCATCGGTCTTCTTCGTGATCCGGCCGAAACCGGCATCCCACGCGAAGGACTCGTTGACGACGTCGCCGCGCTTCGTGGTGACGGCGAAAGTGTTGAAGACGTTGTCGTATTCGGTCTGGACGATGGTTCCGAGCGCGTCGGTCGTCTTGGTGCGATTGCCATAGAGATCGTATTCGTGGCTGACCAGATGCAGAGGCGAATCGCCATCGCGCATCGTTGCGAGCAGGCCATTGTCCGCGCGATAGCTATAGTCACGCGTGACGAGTGCGGTGTCGGCGCCGTCGCGCTGCTCGGCGCGGGTGGGTTGCGACACGGCCCAGATCGCCCAGTTGACACTCGCCTGGGGCAACACGGCCAGCGGGCCGTCCGGGTTGCGCAATACCGGATAGGAAAAGGCGAAATTCTTGACGATCTTCGAGACCGGCTTGATCGGCCCGTCCGGCATGCATTGCTCGACTTCCTCGACACTCTGGATCAGGTCGCCCCAGCCATTGTGTGTCAGCTGCACCGTCTTGCGCTCGGTCAGCAAATGGCCGTCGGTCCAGATCTCGATGCTGTGGTCGAGCATGACCAGATGAATGCCAGGCGGCGTGCCGGCGATTTCGCCATAGGCAAGGATCGTGCCGTGCAACACCGGCACCGGGTTGAGATCGCCGGGTTGCGCGCTGTCGCCTTGCTGCAGCGATGAGCAGAGCACCTGGCCGGTAAAGGGAAAGAGCTGCGCGTGACAGGTTTCGCGGATGGTACCCAGGCCGGGCTCCGCGAACCGCACCGTATCGAAGCCGAGCCAGCCGCGCCCGGCCATGTCGAACCGGCCGCCCGAGTAGAAACAATCGGTGCGGCACGGCACGCCGCCAAGGTCGCGCGTGTAGGACGCGGCCACATATCTGGGCATCGCGATCGAACGCAGATTCGACGGGCTGCCTACGATCGCGGGCGCGCCGATCCTGAGCACGTCGAACAGCCGGGGGGTGGATGACTGATCCTTCAGGAACTGCGCGCCTGCGATCGCCTCAAGCATCTGCGCGCCGCGCGCGGCGGATGCCCCGCTATGCACCAACGGGTCATTAAGTTGCTTATAGGCGACCGAGACCGTGCCGCCGAGTTCGTTGGTGATCGACTGAAGCAGATCGACCGGCGACGCCGGCGTGGTGACGTAAAAGAAACTGCCGGAGAAGTCATTGCCCGGAACGCCCTGGATATAGACGAGGCCGGCCTTGCCGCGGCCCTCCAGGTCCAGCACCATCGACGCGCCGCCTTCGGTGATGTTGAGCAGCCAGTTGGTGGCGATGACCGCAGGCGCCGCGCCGCCTAGCCGCGTGACCGACAGTGCGCCGCCGTCGCTGCGATATCCCGCCAGCCAAAAATCGGCGACCGGTTCGACGTGCCACGCGAGATGAAAGCTGTCGTCTGTCATTTCCCCCGGGCCCGAGTAATTGACGCGGGCCACGGCGACCAGCTCGGCTCGGCCGTCGCCGTCAACGTCCGCCAGCGAATAATCGATCTTGAGCCAATTATCGCAAGCGCCGGTGAAGAAGGACGTGGTTTCCAAATGCAGCAACGCATCCGCGATCAGGCTTGGCGCCTGGTCGCTGAACGTGTCATCCCAACCTTGGTCGCGGGATCCCATGGTCGCCGCGCTCTCGGGCGCGAGGCCAGCGAACATGGCGGTCAGCGCATCGTGCGCGAACGCGACGGGTACATCCGCGGCCTCGCTCGTGCCGCTGCCCGGCTTGACCTGCTGAAAACTGCCGCTGCCGGTATTGAGGAAATGCGCGACCTGCAGCACCGCGCCTTTCGACTGGCCCACCCAGACGATATCGTTCAGCCCGTCGCCGTTGATGTCCCCGATCAGCACCTTGCACCCCGGATAGGGGAGAAGGGTGTCGAGCCTGTTGATCACCGCGAACGACACCGGCCCCATCGGCGAAGCGGTGACACGCACGACCGCCAGACTCAGCGTGGTGCCGTTCGACCATGCGCGCACGAAATGGGTGCGACCGTCACCATCGATGTCGATCGGAAACAGTTCGCCCTTGCCATTGTCCGACGCGAGCGGCCAAGCACCTACCTGGCCGAGCGGCGACAGGTTTACGGTACCGTGAGCGCCGGCATCCGCCTGGAGAAACGTCACCGTCTGACCGCCATCGGCCGTATAAGCCAGCGATGTCGTGCCGTCGCCGGTCAGCGAGACCGGGAGCATCGTGCTCTTCGCCAGCGCGCCGTCGTTTATCGGATAGGATCCGATCTGCGTCAGCGTCAGCAAATCGCCTTGCTGCGCTGGCTTGAGGACAAGCAGCTGGTAGGGATTTTGGACCGCGATGATCAGCTCGACCAGCCCGTCATTGTCCACATCGGCAGTGGTCGCCCACAGAAAGTCGGACCATGCGAGCCAACCATGGTCCGGAGTTGAGAGCGATTGGACGATGGCGGGCTGATATTCACCGTCGCCTATCCCGGTGACGCCGACCACGGTCAGTATCTTGCCCGAGAGGGCGTCGGCAGTCACATAGAAGAGGTCCGTCTTGCCGTCGCCGGTGAAGTCGGCGGGCAGCAGCCGCGCACCCTGAAGGTTCGATACGAAGCCATAGGGCACGCCTTTGTCCGTGACGAGTGGCAACACCCCGGCCTGCGACAGCGACGCCGGCGCCGGCGGATAGTCGAAGCGGACAAGGCCCTTGGGTCCGGCGATCGACATCAGCAGCGGCCGGCCCGATACGCCGCTCGTCTGATACTCGAAACTCCAGCTCGATACCGTCCTGGACGTTCCCGCGTCGCCGGGCACCGAAGTAGTGATGTTCTGCACGACATATTGTCCGGTCGATTTGGCGCCTTGCGAATAGAGCACGATCGGACTGCTGGTTTTGGCATAGGTGAAATCGATCCGGCGCTGCGGTGCGAGGTCCGCAGGCTTGCCGGTCTGGGGCGGCGGCGGAGCGCGCTTGTCGGGATCCGTCGCGATCAGGTCGAAGCTGTAGCCGGTATAGTTGATCGCGGTCGGGCGCAGGTCGGCGCCGTCGTCCTGGTCATAGTCGATCGTGTAATAGTTTCCGCACCGGTCGATGACCCGGTTGAGCGCCCAGATCGCCATATGGCTGCCATCGACCGACATGACGCGCGCGCTTGCGACGCCGCCATATTCCATCCGCAGCCCGTCCTTGGTGGCGACCGTCCAATGCTCGGCGCCATCGCTGTCCCGCTCGAGGAAGGCGATATCGCCCTTGTTCAACTCGGTGCGATATTTGCCGATCTTGACCTCGATCAGCCGGGCGCCATCCAACGCAAAACTTGCAGGAGGCTGGCCGTTGATGCCGACCAGCGCCCCCGCGGCCTCGCCATCCTGCGCGACCGTGCAGGGCACGCGCGTGATCGACGAAAGGCCGGTGACCGCCCAACCCACGCCGAGCAATCCCTGCCCGCGGGAGCCATTATAGTTTAGCGAGAGTTTCGGCAGCAGCCCCGCGGTCCCTGGCGGTAAATCAAGCGGATAGTCACATGTGCCCGATCCGCTCATATCGACGGCGAAGTCGCCCGCCAGCGGACTCAAATTCTCCGAATTCTGTGGGCTGGTCATGGATTGCCTCTCCCCAGGGCACCGAATAGCTACTCCAAGCGAGCTCTCGCCGATAGGTGCCGATCGCCCGGCGTGCGAACGGGACATCGTCTCGACGGTGGCGTTCGAACCCGTCATGTCGTTGACCGATCGACACTCGTTCATCCGACCAAGACGCTGCCTTGATCGCGCGTCCATTTCGGATGATGTGGTGCGAGCGACATGGAACGTTCCAATTTCCCACGGAGGGATGGAGGGAGACGGTTTCTCCGTCGAAGCTCATCTTCCACTGGGCTGGTGAAAGCGGCGTCACAATCTCGTGGCCAAAACCACAGCAGCAGAGATGCAATGCTGTGGCATATCGCACGGATATATAAAGAACTCTGGGATCGTGGTGGTCTGAGGGACGAAGTTTGTCCGGAACGGACTGGTACAGGCAATATCCGGCGACGAACTTAGCTCCGTTCAAACCGCTGGCTAGAGAGCGCAATCGGCGGCAGTATTACACTGGGATTCTGCGGAGAACACTTTGGTAGTCATGGCAGTCGCACTGACGCGCTTACCGGCGCTCACGCGCACCGAGTTCCAGCGCCATTGGTCGGACGTTCATGCGCCGCTGGTGGGCAGCCTGGCGGAGGTGCTCGGCATACGAAAATACCTCCAGTTACACAGCTTTCCCGATGAGGCGACGGCCGGCATAGCGGCCAGCGGCGGCGCGCCCGCGCCATACGATGGGCTGGCGGAAATCTGGTACGACAGCCTCGATACGCTCGCCGAGCGCATGAAAAATGCCGATGCGCGGGCCGCGGCGCGCCGGCTGCGCGACGACGAAGCCAATTTCATCGATCGCGAAAAGACGCGCGCATGGTGGAGCACCGAACACGCGGTGCTCTAGCCGGTCTTCCGGAGCCCGCCGGGCTTATCAAAGACGAAGATCGGATCGTCGAAATCCACGCGCGGCAACGCGTCTTTCTCCCAAAGATAGTCCTGGGACGGTTCCCAGTCAGGCTTATTGCCGCGCTTCGGCAGCAGATGCATGCCGCGTTGCAGATAGCCGGGATTGAACGTTTCGGGATCCACCCAGCCGGCGAGCTCCATGCCCTCGTCTTCCGGCCGCAACTCCACGCTCACTCTTTTCGCACCGCGCAATTCCATCGCATTCAGGAGCCGGCAGACGAATTGCGCCACGAGGTCCGCTTTCAGCGTCCAGCTCGCGGCGCGGAAATAGCCGAATATCCAGGCGAGATTGGGCAGACCCGTGAACATCACGCCGCGATAGGTAAGGGTTTCGCAGAACGTCACTGTCTTTCCGTCGACTTCGAAAGTGATGTCGCCGAGCGGACAGATATTGAATCCGGTCGCCGTGATGATGACGTCGGCCGCGATCTCGTCACCCGATTTCAGGCGCACGCCGGTTTGCGTGAAGCGTTCAACTTCCCCGGTAACGACCGATGCTTTTCGGGATTGAATGGCCTGAAACAGGTCCGCGTCCGGAACGAGCGCGATGCGTTGCCGCCACGGGCGATAGGACGGCGTGAAGTTTTTCGCGATTTCTTCCTCGGACAGGAAAGCGGAAAGGCCGCGCAGCAATTCCGACTTCACCGTATCGGGATCGGCGACCGACCGCTTCAGGAACTTCGCCTGATCCCGCACGATCTTGCGCCGCACGATGTCGTGGACGATATCTTCGCTGACGTCGAGCTCGCGCAAAGTGTCCGCGAGCTTGTTGCGATTGCGATCCGGAAAGAAATAGGTGGGCGAGCGTTGCAGCATCGTGACATGCGCGGCACCGGGCGCCAGAGACGGTATCAAGGTAGCGGCGGTGGCGCCCGATCCGATCACCAGGAGACGTTTGTTCGCGTAGTCCAGAGAGTCCGGCCAGTTTTGCGGGTGGACGATGGTCCCTTTGAACGTCTCCATCTCCGGCCAATCCGGCGTGTAGCCTTCGGCATGGCGGTAGTAGCCTTGGCACATCCAGAGGAAGTTGCAGGTGAAGCGAATGCTTTCGCCGTCCGCGCGCGTTGCTTCGACATGCCAGAGATTTTCCGCGCTCGACCAGCGGGCGCGCGAAACCCGGTGGCGATAGCGGATATGCGGCGACAGACCGTTTTCCTCGATCACCTCGCCCAGATATTTGAGAATCTCCGCCCCCGTCGCGATCGGAGCGCCCACCCAGGGTTTGAAGCCGTAACCGAAGGTATAGAGATCGCTGTCGGAGCGTATGCCGGGATATTTGTGCCAGAGCCATGTGCCGCCGAAGCTTTCCAGCGCATCGATCGCGAGGAAGCTTTTGCCGGGGCACGCCGTCTTCAAATGATAAGCGGCGCCGATGCCGGAAATGCCGGCGCCCACGATCAGCACATCGAAATGCTCGTCCGCGCGCGGCATGCTAGCTCGCCTGCTCCGGCGGCAAACGGCGCACGTCGCGGGCCTGGCCCGTCATGCCGTAGGTGATGCCCGCATAATCCGGCTTCTTCTTCGCGCCCGGCAGCGGATGCACGCGCAACAGCCCGTTCGCGAGATACCCGCCATCCACCGCATGCGCGTCGCCAGTAACGAATGCGCTTTCGTCGCTGGCGAGATAGAGCGCCGCATTGGCCACATGCACGGGTTCGCCGCGATCCGGCCAGGGTTGAATCTCGCGCACCACCGCTTCCGCCCGTTCCTCGCGGCCATGATGCATGAGCTGCGTGAAGATAATGCCGGGGCAGATCGCATTCACCCGGATGCGATATTCCGCGAGCTCCGTGGCCGCGTTCTTCGTGAAGCTGACGACCGCCGCCTTCGCGGCAGAATAGGCGGTGGGCAAAACGCCGCTCGACACGCCGGCGATCGAGGCCGTGTTGATGATCGAGCCGCCGCCGCTTTTCATCATGATCCGCGCGGCATGTTTCACGCCCAGGAAGACGCCGCGCATCATCACCGCGAAGGTTTCGTCCCAATGCTCGACATTCGTTTCCACGATCGGCCCGATGGCGCCGACGATTCCGGCATTGTTGAGCGCGATATCAAGCCCGCCGAAACATTCCACGGCCTTGTGCATCAGCGCCTCGACGCCGCGCTCATCGGAGACGTCCAGCCGCAGGAATTCGACCCCGTTGCCAAAACCATCGGCGCGCAGTTTGGCGAGTGCGGCACTGCCGGCTTCGGCGTTGTAGTCGCCCAACACCACGCGTGCGCCTTCCTCGAGAAAGCGCGTTGCCGTCGCAAACCCGATGCCGCCCGCGCCGCCGGTGATGACGGCGACCTTGCCGTCGATGCGCCCGCTCATCGATGAGCCCCGAACATTATCTTCCGCATGACCGCAGCCTACCTGCCCGGCCGCACAGTCGACAGGTCCGCTTCGTCCATGTTGAAACGGACATTTTCGGACAGGGCAGTCGAGGCGTTTACATCGTACGCACGTTTCGCCAGATTGCTTGCGATATCCGAAAGTCAGGGACGATGGGGACGACGCTAAGGCTCGGCATTCTGGGATGCGCGCGCATATCGAAACATGCCGTCATCGACCCCGCGCGGCGAATCCCTGGCCTTGAGATCGCTGCTGTGGCGTCGCGCGACCGGGCGCGCAGCGAGGCCTATGCAAAGGACCACGCCATCGCGCGCGCCTATGGCGACTACGCGGCCCTGCTCGACGACCCGGACATCGACGCGATCTACAACCCGCTCCCGAACAGCCTCCATGCGGAATGGTCGATCCGCGCGCTGGAAGCCGGCAAAGACGTCCTTTGCGAAAAGCCGCTGGCGTCCAATGCCGCACAAGCCGCCCGGATGCGGGATGCGGCGCACCGCACGGGCCGTTTGCTGGTCGAGGCATTTCACTATCGTTACCACCCGGCGATGCAATTCATCGAGACCGAGATCGCATCCGGCCGCCTGGGGAAGATCCTCCACGCGGAAGCCGTGCTGGCCATACCCGCTTCGCTGGTGCCGCGGGACGACATCCGTTTCCAGTTCGACCTGGCCGGCGGCGCGATGATGGATCTGGGCGCCTATTGCGCCAACGGGCTGCGCCATGTGATGCGCGCCGAACCCACCGTCGAGAGCGCGAAGGCGACGGTTGTCGCAACCGATGTGGACGGCGCCATGGAAGCGCGCTTGCGTTTTACATCCGGCGCAACCGCGGCGCTGCGCTGCTCGCTGATTGGGGAGACGCTGGAATCGCGGCTTGTCGTGGAAGGCGAGCGCGGCCGCATCGTTGCGGAGAACCCGTTCCTGTCGCCACTCCCCCACAGCGCGGACATAACAATCGACGGAAAGAGCGAACGCCGGGATTTCGACTCGACACCGACCTTCGTGTTTCAGGCGGAGGCGTTCCGCGATGCGGTGCGCACGCGCCGCGAACCTCTGACGACCGCAGCGGACGGCGTGGCGAACATGGTGACGATAGACAGCATCTATCGCGCCGCCGGATTGGCGCTGCGCGGGTGATGGCGATGGCGCGCCGTGCAAAAGCCAAAGTATCGAACAGCCGCACCAACCTGTCGCGGCAGGCGATCCTTCGCGCGGCGCTGGCGCTGATCGACGCGAAAGGCCTGGCCGCGTTCAACATGCGCGAGTTGGGCTTGGCGCTGAAGGCGTCGCCGATGGGCGCCTACCGGCATTTCCGCAACAAGTCGGAATTGATCGACGCGGTGGTGGATGGAATCGTCGCGCGTTTCGCCCCGGCGAAGGTTCGCGGAGGCTGGCAGCGGGAAGCGCGCGATATGTGCATTCGCGTGCGGGCCTCCATGCTGACGCATCCCGAACTCGCCTTTCTCATCGGCCATGAGTTTCGCCGTTCGCCGGTATCGCTGCGCGTGAACACCGGCATCATCGAGCGGCTGCGCACCGCCGGCGTGCCCGCGCGCCTCTTGGCGGAGACCTATTGGGCGCTTTCGAGCTACACCACCGGATACACACTGCTCGAAGCGCAGACCTATCGGCACCGGGGCCGCAAAACCCGTTCGCAGGCCGAGCGCGCGCGCAAGCTCACCGCGATACTGAGTGCCGTCGAAGGCGTGTCGCAGAGCACACGAGAGGAAGCCGCCGGCGTTCTGGCGCGGCGGCTGGACGACCGGCAGTTCCTGTTCGGGCTGGATTGCCTGATCCGCGGGCTCGAAGACCGGATCGGCAAGCGCCGTCAGACCGACGCGTAAACCGCCTCCACCAGTCCCATGAAACGGGGATCGGGCGCGCCCTGCGGCTCGCGCATGAAGTTCATCGCATAGGCGACGCCGAGTCCCGCGCCCGGATCGGCAAACCCGAACGATCCGCCCCAGCCGTGATGACCGAACGCCTGCGGATTGGGTCCATAGACCTGCATGACCTTGTTGAGCGCGAAGCCGATGCCCCAGCTGATCGGAAAGCGCAGCACCAGATCCTCGTTCTCGATCTGCGGTGTCAGCGCCTTGTCGAGTATGGCGCGCGAAACAAGTTCGACACCGTTCAGTTTCCGGTCCGTCGCCAGGGCGGAATAAACGGAGGCGACGCTGCGCGCATTGCCCTGGCCGCCGGCCGACGGCGTTCCCTGCGCTCGCCACGCGCGCATATTGGCCAGCTCCGCGCGGATGGGAATGTTGACCTGCGCCATCATCTGGTAACCGTTGAAAACGGCCGGGCCGCCCGATTGCGGGTTGCCGTCATGCGCGATCTCGGCGACGCGGCCCTCCTCGCTCAGCGGCAGGCCCATGTAGAAATCGACTTTTGCTGGACCACCGATTTCGTCGCGGAAATATTGCCCGACCGTCTTGCCGATCGCGCGCTTGAACAGCGTGTCGCCCAGCGGCCCGATGGACAGCGCGTGATAGCCCGAGCGCGTGCCGATCGGCCAATGCGGCGGTTCCGCGGCGAGGATCGAGGCGATAGTGTCGGTATCGAGAAGCTCGGCGTCGGTGATCGCCCGCGACGTGCCGCAGACACCGGCCTGGTGCGAGAAGAGCTGCGCGACCGTAACCTTGTCTTTCCCGCGCACGCCAAATTCCGGCCAGTACTTCGCGACCGGGTCGTCGTAAGACCACCGCCCTTGATCCACCAGCCGCGCGACGCAAAGCGCCATCATGCCCTTTGTGGTGGACCACACATTGACGAGCGTGTCTTCCTCCCACACCCGCGTGCGCGCCTTGTCCGCATGGCCGCCCCAAAGATCGACGACTTTCTCGCCCTTCTCGAACACGCAGAACGAGGCGCCAATATCCTGTTCCTCGCGGAAATTGCGCGCGAAGGCATCGGCGACAGCGCCGAAACGTGGATCGCAATGGCCTTGGATCGGCACGGTCGTCATGGCATGCTCCTCGAACTGGTCAGTTGAACCGGTAGCCGATCTCGATCCCGTAAGTCCGGGGCATGCCGGTGAAGCGCGTGGTCGTGTCGAGGTCCTGGTTCGCCGATGTCCAATAGTAAGTATTCCCCACATTGTGGACCCAGGCCGTGGCGGACCAGACGTCGTCCGTCGACAGGATACCGGCGCGCAGATCGACCAGCGAATACGCCTTCACATACAGCAGCGGAATGTCGCCGAGCTGGCTGTTCGATTTGCTGTGATAGGTGAGGCCCGCGCCGACGAACGCATCGTATCCGCTGCTCAGGCTCCATTGATAGCGCGCATCGGCGACGAGCTCCCATTTCGGCGTGTTCGGGAACGCCTCGCCGCCGAAGTCCTGCAGCACCCCGCTCGAATTGATCCCCGTGTAGTTGTCCAGGATCTCGGAGTCGATATAGGACGCGCCCGCGCTCAGCGTCAGCCCGTCCAGCGGCACCCAGTCCAGGTGCATTTCCGCGCCGTTGATTTGCGATTTTGGCACGTTGATCAGTTTCAGGAGTGTGCCCAGCACCGGATCGACCACTTTTCCGAGCACCTGTTTGTCGGTGTAGTCGTAATGGAACACCGAACCGTTCAATTGCAGCGAACGGTCGAAGAGGCCGAGCTTGAAACCGGCTTCATAGGCCAGCAACGTCTCCTGCCGCGCCGGCAGGAGTTGCGTCGCCGAGGTGGCGCCCAGCTCCGGGAAGCTGCCGGCTTTGAAGCCCTTGCTGACATTGGCATAGAGCATGGCATCGTCCGATGCAGCCCAGGAGACGCCCGCGCGCCAGGGGAAGTTGCTCTGGTTGAGCTTGCTGTGAACGAGGCCGGGCTCCAGCGTCGTTTCGTTCAAGGTCACGCAGCCGCCGTTCGGGATGGGCGAGATCGGCGGAAGACCGAAGGCTCCGCGCAGGATGTTGTCGAACCCGCCGAAGTCCGCCGCCGCCGAACCGTCTCCAGCGTCCGCCGTGCAGCCATTGTAGTGATCGATGGAGCGCGTGTAGCGAATGCCGCCATAGAGATCGATGCTGGGCGTGATCTTGTAATCGCCGCTGGCGAAGGCGGCATAGGTATTTTCCGTCTGATTGCTGATATCGACGAAATCCTTGAAGATCGGCAGCCCGTATGGCGTGAGGAAGTAGGCGAGCGTGCTCTCTTCGTTATTGTCGAGATCGTCCTCGTTGATCTGGTCGTAGGCGTAGTTCGCCCCGATATCGAAATGCCCGCGGTCCCCGTCCAGTGGGCCCGACAGACGCAGCTCCTCGGACGCGGACTGGATCTTGCCGTGCGTCTCCTGGCTAAGATTCTGAAGTGTCGTGCCGTCGATGTCCTGAAGCTGCCGGTCACTGAAGTGGCTGTAGGAGGATATCGAGGTCAGGGTCATCCCGTCGCCCAGCGAATAATCGCCGCGCAGATTGGCCTGGAAGAAAATGTTGTGGCGATGATAGTCGCCGGGCGTCCAATCCGCCGACGTATCGTTCTTCGGCGCCAGCGGATAGGTCAGCAATCCCGGAACGAGCCCCTCGAAAGGCGCAACCTCCGGCGTGATCGCGATGAGCTGGGCGGCCTGCACCTGCGAATAATCGGCATAGCCGTTCACGTTAAGCTGCACGTCGAGCTTGGCCGACGGCGTCCAGTCCAGAAGCACGCGGCCATTGGTGAAATCGGTCCCGCCATTGTGCTGGCCGGTGGTGTAGCTCTTTTGCCATCCGCCCGACTGGTCGGTCTCGAGCGCGATGCGACCGGTCAGCGTGTCGGAAATCGGACCGCTGACAAATCCGCTCACGTCAAAGGCGTTATAATTGCCGTAGCCGACATTCGCGCCGGCTGAGAACGTATCCGTCGGCTTGGCGGCGATATAGTTGATCGCGCCGCCCGTGGCGTTCTGGCCGAACAGCGTGCCTTGCGGGCCTTCCAGGACTTCCACGCGCTGCAGATCCAGACTAGCGCCGCGCGTTTCGATGGAGAACGGGATCGGCGCCTGGTCGGTATAGATGCTCACCGTGGGCCGGCTGCCGAGCGCGATGTCGTTGAAGCCCACGCCGCGGATCGAATAGATCGGCGAGGCAGCGCCGGAGTCCGTGTAGTTGAAGGACGGCGCGATCTTCATCAGGTCGCGCGGCTGAACGATCCCCAATTCCTGGAGCTTGCTGCCCGATACGGCCGTGATCGACATCGGCACCTTGTTGGCGCGCTCTTCGCGCTTCTGCGCGGTGACGACCACTTCTTCGATCTGCCCCGAAGGTGTGCTGCTCGTCTGCGCATGAACGGGAGAAGCCGCGACCAGCGCGGCGCTTCCCATCAGCAGAGACGACAAAAACAGAAGTCCGGCCGGTTTCGTACGCAACATGGTGCCCCCTGAACAGCTTATCATTCACGCCTGTACCGGCGCGTATCTCGAGGCCGAGTCTTTACGCTGCGGCGGCCACCCGCCAGGGTCGGACGCCCCTGGAGGCAGGGGACATTTTCAGACAGTGGGCGAGATCAGTGCGCCCGGCGTTCCTTGCGATACACCGAAGGGCTCTGGCCGAACCAGCGCTGAAATGCGCGGCGGAAGCTGCGCGGATCTTCATAATCCAGGATTTCGCCGATTTCCTCGACCGTCAGTTCGGCATGGATCAGGGAGGTCGATTTCTGTTTGCGTACCTCGTCGCGGATTTCCCGGAAGCTATGGCCTTCCCGCTCCAACCGCCGCGCCACGGTTTTGGTCGAGACACCCAAACGGTCCGCGAGCGCCTGCTGGTCCAGCCCGTCCAGCATTGCCGCGCGCACCTCGTCGCTGAAGGCGCCGCCGCGCTCGGAATGATCGCGTGACCGAAGAACCGCCGCCGAGAAAACGCGATAGGTCCCATCGCGCCAGCCGCCAATATCCAGATTGCGCACGCGCCGTGTTGCAGCCGCCGGCGCGAAAACGATCTCCAGATCGTTGCCGGAAAAAAGCACCGGTGCGCCCATCATCTGAAGCAGCGTAGAGGCCGCGTGCTTGCGCGAGCGTGGTGCGCGCACCCGCGACACGGGAAGGATGTCGCCGGCGAGCCAGCAAAATATCGCATAGAATACCGCCGCCGTGCCTTCGAGCACGATCTGGTGCAGCTCGCTCTGCGAATTCCGCGAACGCCAGATCAGGCAAACGCCATCGCGGCGGCGCACCACCGTTACCGCCAGCTCCGGCACGATGATGCTGGCCGCCTCCGCATAAGCGCGCAAGGCATCCAGAATAGTTTCGCACAACAACATGCGGGCGATCATCAGCTTGGTGCCGCCGGGCTTCAGCCGGTTACCGAACACGCCATGCGTCTCGTCCTCCACCAGCGCCGCGTGTTCGGCGAAAAGACGGAAGCACACATCGGCGGAGATCAGTGTTTCGTGCGACGGGGAAGCGGATATGCCGTGCGCGCGCAGCAAGGCGGCGGTCTCGGATTCGGAACGGCCATCCGCGCCCAGCATGATATAGATATCGGCGACGGACATTCCCGGCGGACCGGCGAGCGTCTCCATGCGCTTTCTCCCTGTGCGCGCTGTTATCGATTCTTCCGCCGCGCGCTGCGTACAACGTACACGCGCGCATGGACAAAGGAAATATCCCCGCCTAGCGTACGGCGTACACAACACACGGCATGGTTAGCAGCCGGGAACGGAACAGCATGAAATCCGCACGGAAATTCGATGGCAAGACGGTCGTCATCACGGGCGCCGCGAGCGGAATCGGCCGCGCCACCGCGCTGAGATTGGCCGCGGAAGGCGCAAACATCGTCGCGCTAGACCTTTCGCGCGAAGGGCTCGACGCACTGGTCGCAAAGGTTGTGGAGCAACATGGCCGCGTCATTGCCGTAGCCGGCGATGTTTCAGATCTTCTTATGGTGCAGCGCGCCATCGATCTGGCGGTGGCGGAATTCGGCGGCCTGGATGGGTTGGTGAACAACGCGGGCATCGGCGGCGCGATGAAGCGGTTCGACAAGATCGAGCCGGCCGATTTCGACGCCATTGTCGCGGTGAATCTCAAGCCGGTCTGGTACGGGGTCAAAGCAGCCTTCGCGCCCATGCGCGCACGTGGCGGCGGCGCGATCGTGAACGTGTCGTCTATGGCCGGGCTTCGGCCGAACAAGCATCATTCGCCCTATGGCATGTCGAAAGCGGCGGTCATCAGCCTGACCCAGCACGCGGCGATGGATTACGCGCCCTACAACATAAGAGTGAACTGTCTGTGCCCCGGCCCGGTGGACACGCCGATTTTCGGCCAGATGCAAGATGCGGTCGGTCCCGCCGCGATGGAAGGCGTGCGCAACCGGATACAACAACGCACGGTCATGAACCGTTTCGGCACGGCCGAAGAGCAGGCCGCGGCAATCGCATTCCTGCTGAGCGCCGAGGCATCCTTCATCACGGGCGTGGCCCTGCCGGTCGATGGCGGCTGGAACATCTCCGACGGGCAGAATTGATGCAATGCCCTTGGCGATGAGGCGCTAATGGCCATATAGGACAACCGCTGGGCCCAAATAGATCCAGCGGTTTTTCAATGGACCTTTCCCCTGCTTCTGACGCGAACGGCATTTCCGAAAATATCCCTTGTCGGCCATCCCTCCGATGGGTATGGCGGGGGCGCGCTCGCGCTGACGGTGAAGGATTTCGCCGCAATCGTCACCGCGAAGCCGAGCCGGCACATGGCGATCGCCGTTCGTCGCGGGGCGTCGCATAACGGGCCCAAGGCGATGGCCGACTTCACGTGTCGCTACGGCTATCCCGATGCGACGCGCCTGATGCTCGCGGCACTCGTTCGCTTCATGTCCTATTGCGAGATGCACAACGCCGGTATCCCGGAGGAGGCCTGCGCGCTGTCGCTCCGCACGACGATTCCTCGCCAAGTGGGCATGGGCGGTTCGAGCGCCATTGTCCGAGCCACGCTCGATGCGCTGTGCGGTTTCTACGGCATCGCGATTGCGCTGAGAGACCAGGTGACGCTGGCGCTGGAAGCCGAAACGGTCGAGCTGGGCATCGAGGCAGGGCTCGTCGATCGCGTCGTCCAGGCGTTCGACGGCGCGATTCATTTCCAGTGTGAAGACACGCCCTCGCCCGGATGGTCGGCGGCAAGGGTTGATGCGAGACTCTTGCCGAAACTGTTCGTCGCCTACCGGAGCGATCTGGCGAAGATATCGAGCGGTGGTGTTTTAAGCCCCGTCGGCGCGCGGTTTCGCGCGGGCGATCCGGAGATCAAGGCGATCATGGCCGAGTTGCGGGCGCTGGCGAAGAGCGCGGCCGATGATCTGAACGCGGGCCGCACTAGGCAATTCCTGGAGCGCATCGATCGCGGCATGGATCTGCGTGTGAAGCTCATGCCGCACATCGAGACATGGTCCCCGTGGAAATGCGTATTGATCAGATAGATCACGGGCTTTTCGGTGAGTTTTCGGATTTCAGCCAAATGCTTCTCCGACAGAAACGTTGAAGGTGCATCGACCACAACCACGCCCTTGTCCGTGATGATGACGGTGGTGTTGCCGTCCTCGACAAGGTGCGTCGTGTTGTTGGATATGAACGCATAGACATTCGACGCGATCTGTTCGAGCCTGAAATCCGGCGCTATCTGCTGGGACATCAAAAGGCGCGACGGCGTGTCCTTTGCCCATAGGGTCGCCGGAGCGATTGTCGCGATCACAAAGACCAGCGAAGCGAGAAATACATTCGCTTTCAGGTTTTCTCCTACGGCTTCTGCACATCAATTTGCCCTGTCGACGCCCGTGACATTGCCATCCGTGTTCCGGTTGATCCATTCGCTATAGGGATCGATACCGGCAAATGCCGGCGCCCGATCCGTTATGAAATGGATCGTCTGCGCGCCGCTCCTGATCCGCTCGTTTTGCAGGAAAAGGATTTTCGATTTGCCAAAATTCGCGGCTCCCGGCGACGTCCGGAACGCGCCGATGGGAACATCCTCGTCCATAGGCGCCTCGGTCTCCCTGCCCTTTCCATCGGCATGGAATTTGTGGGCCTCGACGGAAACGGAGACGTCGTATCGTCCGTCAGGCCGTCTGCGCCATGTCGCGCTCCTGGCGCTCAGATCGTAGAGCGTGATCTTCTCGAACAGATCGGTGATCAACGCATCATATTTCGGCCCGGCTTCTGCGCATGGCCATAACATAGCGATGGTGATCTTATCACGCGGGGGCGCAATCCCGCAACCTGGCCGGCATGGCGTTCGGGCTTTCGAAATTCAGCGCCGCGCTTGATGCGGGCCGGCGACGGGGTTCGCGTCTCAACGCCGGTCAGAACCGCATCGTCCATCGCAAAGCCCAGGATTTGCCGCCCGAACGCGGGAATAGCCTCGCGGATCGATCGCATAATCGCGCGATTCCCATTTGCGCTGGAGATCGATCTCTTCAGGCGCGGAAAAACGCGGATGCGCGAAATATGCGCCACATGCGACGGTTTCGGCGCGCTGTTCCGAGGGACGGAGTTCGTCCGGAAAGGATTGGTACAGTTGGGTGGGCTCGAACCACCGACCTCCGGATCCACAATCCGGCGCTCTAACCAGCTGAGCTACAACTGCACGAAACAAGGGGCCGGAAACTAGGGTCCGCCCCCGGCAAAAGCAAGATTGGGGAGGGGGTGTTTTCGCGGGGTTTCGTGCCCGCTTAAACACCTTGTCGTTCCCGCGGAACTACTCCCCAAAACCAAAACCTGAAACCAACCCAAAAACCGTCATGGCCGGGCTTGTCCCGGCCACCCATAAATACCGTGCTGGCAGCACAAGAAGAACGCTGCGGCATCGTGCTTCCCACAAAAACCGAGGGAATGGGTGGCCGGGACAAGCCCGGCCATGACGGGGTTAGTGTTGGAATTTTATTCAATATCAACTGCTTATGTTGAAATAAGAACAAAACAAGATCATTACTTGACAACCTGAAATAGTACCTATACGTTCCCTCTATATCCTATCAGAGGTTGAACACACGCAGACCCGACGACACCGCGAGACCATACAGGGCAGGATGCGAGCTCGCGCGCATCCGGGACGGAATGGGCAGGCGAACCCGATTGCGACGGGAAGGCGCAACCAGTTCCGGACAGGCCCGTGGATGACAGGCGACAGTGCTCGCGATCCGGAAGATCCTCTCCCGGTTGGCTTGCCGGCTCTCGTCTTGAGCGATGGCGGATTGGACCGGACCGCGAGGGGACACCCTCGCCTGCCGTGCTCCATCCGCTTTTCGTTCGACTCCGGCTTACGCCGCCAGCGCCCGTTTCGCGTCGCGATATTCGGCTTCGAGGCGGGTCACCAACTCTTCCACCGTCGGCGCGTCGCCAATCTGGCCCACGCCCTGCCCCGCGCCCCAGATGTCGCGCCAGGCTTTCTGCTTCGAGTTGCCGCCGGAGCCGAAATTCATCTTCGACTTGTCGGATTGCGGCAGGTCATCGGGATCGAGTCCCGCCGCCGTCACAGAGGAGCGCAGATAGTTGCCATGCACGCCGGTGAAGAGGTTCGTGTAGACGATGTCGCCGCCGCTGGCCGCTTCGACCAGCGCCTCTTTGTAAGCCTCCGGCGCATTGGCCTCGCGCGTGGCGATGAAGCGAGTGCCCATGTAAGCGAGATCGGCGCCAAGCGCTTGCGCCGCCAATATCGAGCGGCCGTTGGCGATGGAGCCGGAGAGCGCGATGGTGCCGTTCCAGAATTTGCGCAATTCGGAGACCAGCGCGAAGGGGCTCATCACACCGGCATGGCCGCCGGCGCCGGCGCAAACGGGAATGAGCCCGTCCACGCCCTCATCCACCGCCTTCTTGGCGTGGCGGATGTTGATGATGTCGTGCAGCACCACGCCGCCGTAGCTGTGCGTGGACTCCACGACCTCTTTCGGCGCGCGCAGGCTGGTGATGATGATCGGCACTTCATGTTTGGCGCAGGTTTCGTTGTCCTGCGAAAGGCGGTCGTTGGAGACGTGGCAAATCTGATTGACGGCGAAGGGCGCGGCCGTCTTGCCCGTCTCGCGCTCGAACTGGGCGAGTTCGCTCTTGATGCGCAGGATCCATTCGTCGAGCACCCCGGCAGGGCGCGCGTTCAAGGCGGGGAAAGAGCCGACGATGCCGGCCTTGCATTGGGCGATGACAAGCTCCGGCCCCGACACGATGAAAAGCGGCGAGCCGATCACCGGCAGCCGCAAGCGGCCCTCGAGCACTTTGGGCAACGGCATGGCGAATTCCTTCCAATAGCGGTTGGCGGAACTGATCCCTGTGCAAAGCTTCCCGTCAAGGCCACGACGGGACTTGCGGCGAATCGCGCGGGAAGCGAAGAGTCGCCCATGGAAACGCTCACCCTCGATCCCGGCAAGGCGCCGCTGTCCGCATGGCGCAAACTCATCGACGGCCCCGTCACCGTGACGCTCGCCGAAAGCGCCTGGCCGCGCATCCAACGCTCGCGGCAGATCGTGGAGGAGGCGCTGGCTTCCGGCGAAGCGATCTACGGCGTCAACACCGGCTTCGGCAAACTGGCGCAAACCCGCATCCCCGATAGCGAGTTGAAGCATCTGCAGCGCAATCTGGTGTTGTCGCATGCCGCGGGTGTCGGCCCGCGCCTGCCCGATCCGGTCGTGCGTCTGGTGCTGGCGTTGAAAGCGGCGAGCCTGGCGCGCGGCCATTCCGGTGTGCGGCCCGTGGTGGTCGAGCGGCTGATCGCGCTGTTGAACAAAGACGTGCTGCCGGAGATTCCCGAACAAGGCTCCGTCGGCGCCTCCGGCGATCTCGCCCCCTTGGCGCATATGTCCGCGCTGTTGATCGGCGAGGGCCATGCCTTCATCGGCGGCGAACGGATGAATGCGCGCGCGGCGCTCACTCATGCCGGATTGCCGCCGCTGGAGCTGGAAGCGAAAGAAGGCCTCGCGCTGCTGAACGGCACGCAGGTTTCCACCGCGCTGGCGTTGAGCGCGCTGTTCCAGGCGGAAGCCAATCTGGAAGCGGCGCTGGTGGCCGGCGCGCTCTCGACCGACGCGATCAAGGGCAGCGATACACCGTTCGATGCGCGCATCCACGAGGTGCGCGGCCATGCGGGGCAGATCGCGATGGCGGCGGCCTTGCGCGGTTTGATGGACGGCAGCGCCATCCGCAAATCGCATCTCGGCTGCGACCGGGTGCAGGATCCCTACTCCATCCGCTGCCAGCCGCAAGTGCTGGGGCCGTGTTACGACATGCTGTGCCACGCGGCCGGGATCTTCGCGGTGGAGGCCAACGCGGCGACGGACAATCCGCTGGTGTTCGACAATGGCGATGTGCTCTCCGGCGGCAATTTCCACGCCGAGCCGGTGGCGATCGCGGCCGACGGGCTCGCCATCGCCATCGCGGAACTGGGCGCGCTGGCCGAACGTCGTATCGCGCTGTTGATCGATGCTTCGTTGAGCGGCTTGCCGCCATTCCTCACCAAAGAGAGCGGCCTCAATTCCGGCTTCATGATCGCGCATGTGACGGCGGCGGCGCTGGCGTCCGAGAACAAGTCGCTCGCCCACCCGGCGTCGGTGGACTCTTTGCCTACGTCCGCCAACCAGGAAGACCATGTCTCCATGGCGACCTTCGCGGCGCGGCGGTTGGGGCGGATGAACGCGAACACCTCGAACATCCTGGCCATCGAATTGCTGGCGGCATCGGAGGGGATCGAGTTCCACCGGCCGTTAAGAACTTCGCAAGCTTTGGAGACCGCGCACGCGGCGATCCGCGCCGTGGCGCCGCGCTTCGAACGCGACCGCTTTTTCGCGCCTGCCATCGCCGCCGTGCGGGAACTCGTGGCTGATCGCGCATTTGAATCCCTCTTCGGAGACTTCAAACTGCCGTCCACCCGCCCGGCTTAAGACTTTGGGAAAGCTTTATGGTGAAGATGCGTTTGCCAGAGTGTCATAAGTCATTGACAGCTTTGGCAGACTCAACTGACGGTCGTTTGCACCGGACATCCGGTCGGCGCGGGGGTGCCAGTTTCCATGTGGTCATACGCGGCGCGGCGCGTGCTGGGTGCGGTACCCACGTTGCTGATCATCATCACGCTGGCGTTTTTCATGATGCGGATCGCCCCCGGCGGCCCGTTCGACAGCGAACGACGCCTGCCGCCCGAGATCGAGCACAACATCAAAGCCGCCTACAACCTCGATAAGCCGCTCTACGTGCAATACGGCATCTATCTCGACCGGCTCGCCCATTTCGATCTCGGCCCGTCCTTCAAGAACAAGGATTTCAGCGTCACCCAGCTGATCGAGGATGGTTTGCCCGTCAGCGCGACGCTCGGCATCTCGGCGATGATCATCGCCATCTTCTTCGGCATCTCGTTCGGCACGGTGTCGGCCCTCAACCAGAACAAGGCGACGGATTACAGCGTGATGTCGCTCGCCATGATAGGCATCACCATCCCCACCTTCGTCACCGCGCCAATCCTGACCCTGATCTTCGGTGTCTACGGGTTGCACGTGTTCGGGATGGACCTGTCGCTACCCGTCGGCGGCTGGAATGGCGGCGCGCTGCGCAACATGATCCTGCCGGTCATCGTGCTGGCGCTGCCGCAGACCGCCATCATCGCCCGGCTGGTGCGCGGCAGCATGGTGGAGGTCCTGCGCTCCAACTACGTCCGCACCGCCCGCGCCAAGGGCCTGCCCAACCGGCTGGTGGTATTGCGCCATGCCTTGCGGGCCGCGCTTCTGCCGGTCGTTTCCTATCTCGGGCCAGCCATCGCCGGCATCCTCACCGGCTCGCTGGTGGTGGAGACGATCTTCGGCATCCCCGGCATCGGCCGCTACTTCATCAACGGCGCGCTCAATCGCGACTACACTTTGGTGATGGGCGTGGTGATCTATTACGCCGCCTTCGTCATCCTGCTGAACCTGATGGCGGACGTGCTCTACGCAGCCCTCGATCCGCGCGTGAGGCTCGACCGATGAGCATCTCCGCCACCGAAGAGCTGATGGAACGCAGCATCGACGTGAAAGGGCGCAGCCTCTGGATCGATGCGCGCAGACGGCTGTGGAACAACAAGGCCGCCGTGCTGGGCGTAGGGGTGCTCGCGGTCGTGGCGGCGCTGGCGGTGTTCGGCCCGTTCCTCTCGCCCTACGCCTACAACACGACCGACTATTCCCTCGTCTCCTGCGCTCCCGGCTGGTGGCCGGACTCCCATGTGCTCTGCACCGCGGGCGGACAGCACTGGTTCGGCACCGATAATCTCGGCCGCGACCTCTTCGTCCGCGTGATGTATGGCGCGCGGGTGTCGCTGGCGGTCGGCCTGGTGGCCACCTTCGTCAGTCTCGTCATCGGCGTGGTCTACGGCGCCATCGCGGGCTTCATCGGCGGCTATCTGGACGAAGTGATGATGCGCTTCGTCGACGTGCTCTATTCGCTGCCCTACATCTTCCTCGTCATCATCCTGATGGTGGTGTTCAACGGAAACTTCTTCCTGCTCTTCGTCGCCATCGGCGCGGTGGAGTGGCTGACCATGGCCCGCATCGTCCGCGGGCAGACGCTCTCCATCAAGCAGAAGGAATTCATCGAGGCCGCGCGCGCCGCCGGCGTCACCACCGCCACCATCATCCGCCGCCACGTCGTGCCCAACGTGCTGGGGCCGGTGGTGGTCTATGTAACCTTGACGGTGCCGACCGCGATCCTGGCGGAGAGCCTGCTCTCCTTCCTCGGCCTCGGCATCCACGAGCCATTGACCTCCTGGGGCGTGCTGATCTTCGACGGCGCCAACCAGATGGAGACGGCGCCGTGGCTTCTCGTCTTTCCGGTCTTCTTCATGGCGATCACGCTCTTCTCCTTCAACTTCATCGGCGACGGGCTGCGCGACGCCCTCGACCCGAAGGATCGCTGAGATGGCCGCCTCCATCCTCGAAGTCCGCGACCTCGACGTCCGCTTCGCGACCCATGACGGCGAGGTCCATGCCGTCAAATCCGTCAGCTTCGACATCGGCGTCGGCGAATGCCTGGGCGTCGTGGGAGAGTCCGGCTCGGGCAAGAGCCAGCTCTTCCTTGCGACCATGGGATTGCTCGCCTCGAACGGCGCGGCCACCGGCAGCGTGAAATTCCGCGGCGAGGAAATCCTGGGCCTGCCGGAAAAAGAACTGAACCGCCTGCGCGGCTCCAAGATCACCACCATCTTCCAGGACCCGCTCACCTCGCTGACTCCCCACATGACCATCGGCGCCCAGATCATCGAGGCCCTGCGCGTCCACCAGCGCGTCTCCTATGGCGAGGCGCTGAAGCGGGCGACGGAGATCCTCGACCTCGTGCGCATTCCCGAAGCGCGCAACCGCATGTCGCAATATCCCTATGAACTCTCCGGCGGCATGCGCCAGCGCGTGATGATCGCCATGGCGACAGTCTGCGGCCCGGACCTGTTGATCGCCGACGAACCCACCACCGCGCTCGACGTGACAGTGCAGGCCCAGATCCTCGACATCATGCGGGATCTGAAGAAGGAATTGAAAACCGCCATTGTGATGATCAGCCACGACATGGGCGTGATCGCCGCCACCGCCGACAAGGTGCTGGTGATGCGCGAGGGCGAGATCGTCGAGAAGGGCACAGTCGACGACATCTTCTACAAACCCGAGCACCCCTATACGAAGACCCTGCTCGATGCGATGCCGCGCATCGACAAGCCCGTCCGCGCCGGCCATGCGAGCCTGGCGCCGATCTCGTCGATCGGCGCGGAGACCGAGCTCCTCGATGTCGAGGACCTGAAGGTCTACTTCCCCATCAAGGTGGGCGGCTTCCCGTTCCGCAAGACCAAGCCGCTGCGCGCGGTGGACGGCGTGAGCTTCAACTTGCGCCAGGGCGAGACCTTGGGGATCGTGGGCGAATCCGGCTGCGGAAAATCCACCCTCGCCCGCGCCGTGCTCGACCTGCTGCCCAAGACGGACGGCGCGGTCGTGTGGTGCGGCCGCGATCTCAGCCATCTGCCGCGCCAGGAAGTGCGCAAGCTGCGCAAGGAATTCCAGATCGTCTTCCAGGACCCTCTGGCAAGCCTCGATCCGCGCATGACCATCGGCCAGTCCATCGCCGAGCCGCTGCGGTCACTGCGCCCCGGCATCAGCCGCGCCGAGGTCACCGCCGAGGTCCGCCAGGCGATGGAGCGGGTGGGCCTCGATCCCGCCTTCATCAATCGCTATCCGCACGAGTTCTCCGGCGGCCAGAACCAGCGCGCCGGCATCGCCCGCGCCATGATCCTGAAGCCGCGCCTCGTCATCTGCGATGAGGCGGTGAGCGCGCTGGACGTTTCGATCCAATCCCAGATCGTGGACCTCATCCTGAAGCTGCAGGACGAGTTCCGCATGTCGCTGATATTCATCAGCCACGATCTATCCGTGGTCCGCCAGCTCGCCCACCGGGTGATGGTGCTCTATATGGGCCGCATCGTGGAGCTGGCCGACCGCAATGCGATCTATGAAGACCCGCGCCATCCCTACACCCGCGCGCTGATCTCCGCCGTACCGATCCCCGATCCCAGGGTGGAGCGCGCCAAGGCCCGCGTGCTGCTTCCGGCCGACCTGCCCTCGCCACTCGACACTCGCGTGCAGCTCAGCTTCCTCAAATCGAAACTGATCGACGATCCCGATGCGGAGCAATACCGCCCGCAGCTGATCGAAGTGAGCACCGGCCATTTCGTGGCCGAGCACGACCCGTTCTGATCACTTCACCCTGATAACCTTGAACTGATGGTGACTGTCGTTGAGCTGCAGATTGTAGCTCCCGAAAGCCCCACGGGTGAGGATCACCTTGTTGTCGGTCGGCGTGCCCTGGAAATGCGCCCGGTCGGAGTCGCCCTCCTGCTGGCGCCAGATCTGGCCATTGTCGAGGAACACGATGAACTTGCCGAAGGGCGTGAAGGAATAGTCCGTCACCGTGGCGGTGATATCGTTCACCTCGGTGTCTTCCAGCTTCTGCTCATCGTGCTTGGCTTGCGGCGTGTTCTCCTGGCCGAATTCCTGCGGTGTAGACTGCTTGACCTCGGTCCCGGAATTGAACAGCGAGCCGATATCGAAGCCGAACCACGACTTCTGCTCGTCCTTCGTCGGCTCATGGCTCAAACTGGCCGGCGGGGTGGCGAGCGCGTCCTTCACATGCGGCGTCAGCGCGTCGTAACAGGCGAGCCGCGCCTTGTCGTCCGCAACGGTGGAGCATTTGCCCAAGGCCTCCAGCACGTCGTCGCGCTCACCAGCCAGCGCCGTGCCGGTCTGGACCAGGAAGAGACCAGCGAAAATTACCGCGAGTGTCCGCAAGTTCATCTCTCATCAACCCGATTGTGGCTCAATAGCCGTTGGGGAACCGCCCGACCATAGGGCATGGCTTGGCTTTAAGCGAGCCTGACATGGCGTGGGACTGAGCCCCGGGACTGGAGTACGCATCATGGGGGATACCAAGCACTGGACTTTGACCCGCCGCGGTTTGATCGGCGCGGGCACGGCTGCGGCCGTTGCCGGCGGCACGGCCTTCTCGCTGCGCGGCGGTCCGCAAGCCCGTCACGCCGTTGTCGACGCGCGCACATTAAATCGCGGCAACGGCGCGGAGCCCGACACGCTCGATCCCCACAAGGCCGACGGCATGTGGGAATACAACATCATCGCCGACATGTTCACGGGCCTGATGACCGAGGATGCTGCAGGCAATCCCATGCCCGGCACCGCGCTCTCTTACACGATGAGCCCGGACGGGCTCACCTTCACCTTCAAGCTGCGCGAGCACAATTGGTCGGACGGCGTGCCCGTCACCGCGCATGACTATGTCTTCGCGTTCCGCCGCATCCTCAATCCCAGGACGGCATCGCCCTATTGCGCGATCCTCTATCCGGTGAAGAACGCCAACGAAGTGAATTCCGGCAAGCTGCCGCTCGAAGCCCTGGCCGTGCGCGCCATCGACGACCACACGCTGGAGATCGGCTTCCAGATCCAGGTGCCTTACATCGCCCAGCTGCTCACCCATTTCACGACCTTCGCGATTCCGCGCCATGTGGTCGAGAAATACGGCGACGCCTGGATCGAGCCCGGCAATGCCGTGAGCAACGGCCCCTTCATGCTGAAGGAGTGGACGCCCAACGACCACGTGCTGCTCGTCAAGAACCCGCAATTCTTCGATCGCGACACGGTGAAGCTGGAGCGCGTCTTCTACTATCCGACGCCAGACTACTCCGCCGCGCTGAAACGCTTCCGCGCCGGCGAGCTCGACACCACCAACGGCATTCCCGCCCAGCAGATCGACTGGCTGAAGATCGAGATGCCGCGCAGCCTGCGCGTCGAGCCCTACATCGCCAACCAATATGTGCAGTTCAACCTGACCCGCAAACCCTTCGGCGACGTACGCGTACGCAAGGCGCTGTCGCTCGCCATCGATCGCGAGATCATCGCCGATCGCGTGATGCGCGCCGGCGAAAAGCCGGCCTATGCCTTCGTGCCGCCCAATATGCCAGGCTATCCCGGCAAGCCGCGCGCGGATTTCGCGAACACGCCTATGAATGCGCGCCTGGCACAAGCCCGCGCCCTGCTCAAGGCGGCTGGTTACGGCCCGGGCAATCCGCTCGCCTTCGACTACAACTTCCAGAACCAGACCGATGCCAAGCTGGTGGCCGTGGCGCTGCAGGCGATGTGGAATGACGTGGGCTGCAACGTGCGCCTCGCGCCCTCCGAGATTCAGGTGCATTACAATCTCCTGCGCAGGCAGGAGTTCGCGGCCGCCTGGGCGGGATGGTCGGCGGATTATCGCGACGCCAAGAATTATCTGATGCTGTGGGAGACCTCGGCCAATGATTTGAACTTCGGCCGTTACTCCAGCCCCAAATACGACGCGCTGATGGCGCAATCCGACGCGGAGCGCGATCCGGACAAACGCGCGCAACTTCTGGAGGGCGCCGAGCAGACCGCGCTTGACGACGTGGCCTTCGCGCCCGTCTACTTCGATGTGTCGCGCAATCTGGTGTCGGCGGCCGTGAAGGGGTGGGTCCCCAACCCGGTCAACATGAACCGCTCGCGTTTCATCTCGCTCGACCGGACACAAACGAGCGTCTGAACCGCCCGTTTCCCGGAGTACTCCATGATCCGCCTGCTCGCCGCGGCGTTCTTGATCGCGCTCGCGGCTTGTTCGCGCGCCGGCGACGAAGGCGTGGTGCTCAATCGCGGCAACGCCGCCGACATCAAGAGCCTCGATCCCGCTTACATCGAAGGCAATTGGGAAGCCTGGCTTCTGGGCGACGTGATTATGGGCCTCACCACCGAAGGCCCGCGCGCCGAACCCATTCCCGGCGCGGCCACAAGCTGGGACATCTCGCCGGACGGCCTCACCTGGACCTTTCATCTGCGCAAGCACACGTGGTCCGACGGCGTGCCCGTCACGTCGCGCGACTTCCTTTTCGCCTGGCGCCGCGAGTTCGATCCCAAGACGGCCGCACCCTATGCTTACAACCTTTGGATCGTGAAGAACGCGAAGCAGATCAGCGAAGGCAAACTGCCGCCCGAAAGCCTTGGCGCCGAGGCGCCCAACGACTCCACGCTCGTCGTGCACCTCGAACATCCCGCGCCCTATTTCGCGGAGCTTGTCGATCACCAGGTGGCGTGGCCGATTCCGCGGCACCTCTATCTCAAATACGGCAACGACTGGGCGCGGCCGGAACACCATGTGGGCAACGGGCCGTACATGGTGAAGTCCTGGATCCCCAACGACCATGTCACGCTGGTCAAGAACCCCCGCTTCTACGATGCCGCGCATGTGCGCATCGACACGGTGAACTACTACGCCATCACCGACAGCGAAGCGGCCTTGCGCGAATTCCGCGCCGGGCAGTTCGACACCCAGAACCCGTTTCCCAATGACGAGATCGACTGGATGCGGGCGAACATTCCGGATGCGCTCAAGATTGTGCCCTATCTGGGCACGGCCTATATCGTGATGAACGTCGCCCACAAGCCGCTGGACGACATCCGCGTGCGCGAGGCGATCAATCTCGCTTTCGACCGCGAGAGCCTGACCGACAAAGTCCGCCGCATCGGCGAGACGCCCGCCTATCACATCGTGCCGCCCGGCATGGCCAACTATCCCGGCGGCGCCGCGTTCGGCTTCCAATCCCTGCCGCTCGCCGCGCGCATCACCAAAGCGCAAGGCTTGATGCGCCAGGCGGGCTATGGGCCGGAGCATCGCCTCAAGCTCAACTTCCTCAGCTCCACCAATCCCGACAGCAAGCGCGCCGGTGCGGCGATACAAGGCATGCTGGCCAAGGCCTATATCGATCTCGATCTGCGCGCGGTGGAGAACGGCATCTTCCTCACCACCATGCAACAGCACGATTTCGATCTCGGCTTCGCCTCCTGGATCGCGGACTTCAACGACGCCAGCAACTATCTCGACCTCTTGCGCACCGGCGCCGGCGAGAATTACGGCAACTACAGCAACACGGCCTATGACGCGCTGCTCGACCGCGCCCAACTCCAGACCGACCTCAAGGCCCGCGGCCAAATCCTGAAACAGGCCGAGCAGACGATCCTCAACGATTACGTCTGGGCGCCCGCCTATTTCATGGTGACCCGCGACGTGGTGCAGCCCTACGTCAAAGGCTGGATCCCCAACATCAAGGACTTCAACCACACCCGCTGGCTCTGGATCGACAAGTCGAGCGCGCATTGAGCGCCGGTCTTGCTCAACTCCATCTGGCCAAGCCCCGTCTTGCCAAGCCCAGCCTTGCCAAGCGGAGTCCGTGAAGGCAGTTTCCGCCTCGCGCGACCTCGTAGCTCAGCCGGATAGAGCAGCGGTTTCCTAAACCGCAGGCCGGGTGTTCGAATCACCCCGAGGTCGCCAGCCCTTCCACAACATTGCCCAATCATTACGTCTCGCTACTATATCTTGCGGTCTCCTTATGGATGCAGCATTCGTTTTTCAGTTTTGAAGGGTTTTGCGCACTTCACCCTCCCCCGGGGGATCAGAATGAAGGCGACCCACCTGCAAGAGCATATAGAACGATACAGGAACAAGTCAACCCGCCAGCGCCGCCTTGCGCCGGGTCAACGCCTCGGCCGGCCACAGCGCCTTCGTGTCGTAATATTCCGCGAAAGCCGGCGCGCCCGGCGGCAATGTCACCCATGGCAACTTCGACCGCGTATAGATGTGCACATCCGGCACCAACGCGCCCGGCTCATCCAACGTCCCCACCCGCACAAACCGCACCCGCTGCCGCCCACCATAGGTGCTCCACAACGCCGTCTTGCACCGCGGACACCGCGACACGACATGCGGCAACCCGGAGTCCGTCGGCATGGACGTAGCTTCGGTCTCTCCGGCGGTGACCACCACCCGATCCGCCTCGATCAATGCATTGACGACAAACGCCGACCCCGTCTGCCGCTGACAGTCCGTGCAATGACAGCAATGGATGAACATCGGCGCGGAGGTGAGATGGAACCGCACGTGGGAGCAGGCGCAGGAGGCGGAGAAGATCGTTTCGAGCATTTGAAATACTCAAGTTCGCTTCGATTTGGCAGCGACGAAATGAATCGTTGCATGCGCTCTTTGATTATCGAGCAAACTTCTTATCTTGCTCCGAAGCATCTCTAGATTTGAAAGGCTTCGAAGTGAGCCACGGGGGAAATGAAATTTAGCGACTGCAATGGCCTCCAAAATCTTTCGAGGTGTATCTGGATTCGCTAGAATGCCTTCTATTTCAGCTACAGACATCTGCGAAGCATCACGAAGAGGCAACTTCGCTAGAGCCGACGAATAACTTGTCGCTATCGGCGCCCTCGAAGCTTTCCGTCGAATTTCTTCAGGAGACAGCGACGCGACATGCTGCAGAATGGCGGTTAGAGCCGCGATGACATCGTCGTCGGCCCCCGTCTCAATGAGTGCGTGGCGCTGCGCCTGCAAAAACTTCAAAGCACGCGCATGAGGTGTCAGTTCCGTGCCTTTTTTTTTCACGATGCATCAATCCGAGTTTTTAGTTCAACACATATGTTCCTCATCATCGCAGCCGCCCTATTGGCATTCTTTCCCCAGTGGTTCCACGTTGGCCACCCGTCGTTTATCGCTTCCGGCACGCCGATCAAGTTCTTGCCTACAGTCCCGATTACCGCTTTTGGCCACTGAGTCCGAAGCCGTCCCAATTCTTCGGTGTGAATATTGGCGTACCCCGATGCAGCCCTGCCGGCGGTCTTGATCAGAAACGGTGCTATCGCTGCGAGCTTTGTATTTTTTGTATAATTTTTCGGGGTATCGGCAGCCGTAATGCGAGCGGATGTTTTCAGGTAGTCGAGTTTCGCATCAATTTTATTTTTGACCAATCCTTGAAAATGACTGAAGCCTCTACTCGAAAGTTCGTCTGGGATCACGGGAGTGACGTAACAATGACTGCACGCGAGTGCATTTTGGCTCATTATTTTTGTTGCCGGGGGGCAATCGAATAAAACGTAGTCATATTTCTTTTCCGCGCCGATCGCATCTAACCACCCGGCAAGCAAAGTGCGTTTTTCCCAATCTGATAAATTTGCATTTCCATAATTTGTTGAAGCTAGGTCGATTTCAGTATCATCGAGTTCGAACTGAGCGCAGACCAAGTCCAAGTTGGGATAGTATTTTCCGCTGCTGCCGCCTCGAAGAGAAAAGGGCGCCTTAATGATAATTTCGTCTTTCGGCATCGCGACCCGCCGATTACAGAACGATTCGAAAATACGATTTACCGAGGTATTTCCAGCAACCATCTTAGCCCAATTGTCGGCTCTCAATATCACAAGCGATAGACTCGATTGATGATCGACATCAACAACCAAAACTCGATGTTCTAATGCGAGATGGCACGCGAGATGGAATGAGAGCGTAGTTTTTCCTACCCCACCTTTGAAATTAATTATCGATGCCTTTTTCAATTTTTTCCTCCGCTATAAATTGGAACTACTCTTTAGCCAGAATCCCTTCACACATGCTGCCCGCCATTGATATGCAGCTCGGCGCCCGTCACGTAGCTCGATTGTTCCGTGCACAGATAATAGATCGCCTTGGCCACCTCCTCCGGCATGCCCAAGCGGCGCAGCGGTATACCCTCCACCAGCTTGTCGGTGCCGGGGGAGAGGATGGCGGTGTCGATTTCGCCGGGGGCTATGGCGTTGACGCGGACTCCCAGCGGGCCGAAGTCGGCGGCCATTTCGCGGGTCAGGGCGGCAAGCGCGGCCTTGCTTGTCGAGTAGGCGCTGCCGGCGAAGGGGTGGACGCGGCCGCCGGCTATGCTCGTCACGTTCACGATGGCGCCCTGGGCGCGTTGCAGCTCCTCGATCAGGCCGGTGGCGAGCCAGATGGTGGCGAAGAGGTTCACCTCGAAGACCTGGCGCCAGACATCCACGCTGCTCGTCAGCACCGACAGGCGCGTGTTGTTGTTGCCCTTGGGGCTGATGCCAGCGTTGTTCACCAGCGCGTCGAGGCGGCCGCCCACGAGGCGCTCGCGCATCTCGCCCACGGCGCGCATCGTGTCGTCGCGGCTGGAGAGGTCGACCTGGATGTGGTCCTCCGGCCCCGCGGCCCAGGGGCAGTTCTCCGGAAAGGCATGGCGCGAGCAGGTGATGACGCGCCATCCCGCGCTGGAGAATCGTTTCACGGTGGCATGGCCGATGCCCCGGCTGGCGCCGGTGAGGATCAGCGTGCGGCGGGGCTCATTGGGCTGGTGGCGGGGTTCGGACATGGCGCGAGGATAGCAGCATTCCGCGCGGCGAATAAGGAAGATGATTACGCCGCCGGGTCCTGGTGGATGATCACTTCCGCATTGGGGAACGCAGCGCAGAGGCTCTCTTCCACTTCGGCGCTCACTTTGGTGGCGCGTATCAGGCTCATGTCCGGCGGAAGTTCGATGTGGAGCTGGATGAAGGTGTGCAGGCCGGCCGCGCGGGTGCGCAATTCGTGCAGGCCGGTCACTTCGGCATGGGCGCGGACAATGCGCTCGATGCGGGCGCGGTCGTCGTCGGCCAGTTCGCGGTCCATGAGCTGGTCGTAAGCGGGGCGGAAGACGCTGAGCGCGGCCCACACCAGCGCCGCGGCCACGAACAGCGCGATGATGGGATCGGCGAGCTGCCAGCCGAAGCGCGTGGCCAGCACGATGGCGAGGATCACGCCACCCACCGTCACCATGTCGCCCGTGTAGTGTATCTTGTCGGCGCCGATGGCGATGGAGCCGGTCTTCGACACCACGTAGCGCTGATAGGCGACTATGGCGAAGGCGCCGATCAGCGAGATCACCATGATGATCAGCGCCGTGGTGCCATGCTCCACCGGCTCCGGGCGGATGAAACGGCCGATGGCCTGCACGGTGATGAAGCCGGCCGACGCCACGATGAAGGCGAATTGCGCCAGGCCCGCCAGCGGCTCGGCCTTGCCGTGGCCGAAGCGGTGCTCGTCATCCGCCGGCGTCAGCGCGGAGTGGATGGCGATGAGGTTGAGCGTGGAGGTGAAGAGATCGAGCGATGAATCCGCGAGCGAGGCCAGCACGGCGACGGAGCTCGTCAGCAGGTAGGCGAACGCCTTGATCGCCACGAGGCCGACCGAGATGCCGAGCGAGGCATAGGCGGCGCGCTTCATCAGCGAGGCGTCGCGCGCCGTCACGTCCGGTTTTCCGGCGCGCGCTTCCGGCATTACGGATACAGCCGCTCGGTGCGCCACGGCGCATCGGCCGTATCGCGGCGATAGACGAGGCGGTCATGCAGGCGGAACGGGCGGTCGCGCCAGAATTCGATCTCCAGCGGCGTGATGCGGAAGCCGGACCAGTAAGGCGGGCGCGGCACTTTCGTCAGCGCGTATTTGGCGGCGTTCTTCGCGATCTCCTTCTCGAAGGTCCAGCGGCCTTCCATCGGGCGCGATTGCGGGCTCGACCACGCGCCGATCTGGCTGTCCTTGGGGCGGGAGGCGAAATAGGCGTCGGCCTCCGCATCGCTCACCGGCGCAACCGTGCCGCGCGCGCGGATTTGTTTGCGCAGCGACTTCCAGTGCAGAACCAGCGCTGCGTGTTTCTGGCCCAGAAGCTCGCGGCCCTTGGCGCTTTCGAAATTGGTGTAGAAAACGAAACCGGCATGCGTCGCCTCTTTCAGCAGCACCATGCGGACGTTCGGGCGGCCCTCCGCGTCCACGCTGGCGATGGCCATGGCGTTGGCTTCGTTGGGCTCGCTCTTTTTCGCCTCGTCCATCCAGGTGTCGAACAGCTGGAAGGGATCCTGGCGCGGCGTGATGCCGCCGTCGTCGATGGGTGCGCCGATCTCGCTCATGTCACCGCTCTAGCATCTCCGTTTTGCGTGGCAAAGCTCTCCTCCGCTATAGTGAACGCACCATGCGCATATCCGTATTCGTCAGAGTGTTTTTGACCTGCCTCTGCGTCGCGTTCGCGGCGCAGGCGGATGGACTCGTGCCCGGCAACCAGCAGCGGTTCGACAAGGCCGCCGCCGCCTTCGACGCGGGGGATTATGCGACGGCGTACAAGATATTCTCCAAGCTCGCCGACCACGGCGACCTCGCCGCCATGCGCAACGTGGCGCTCATGCAGCGCAAGGGGTTGGGCACCGACAAGGACCCGGAGGCGGCCCGGAAGCTCTACCTCTATGTCGCCGATGCAGGCCTGCCCACGGCGCAATATGATCTGGCGGAGATGCTGCTGCATGGCGAGGCGGACGACCCCGACCCCAAAGCCGCCGCGCGCTGGTTCGCCGCCGCAGCCAGCGCCCATCATCCCCTGGCCGAATACGAGCTGGGCCGGATGTTCGAGGAAGGCATCGTGGTGAAGAAGGACATCGCCCGGGCCGAAGAGCTCTATGAAGAGGCGTCGGCGCGGGGCGTGTGGGACGCAACCGTCCGCCTCGCCGTGCTCAGGGGCCTGCCGCCGCCCAAGCCGCCCACCCAGCCGGGGTTGCAACCCGCGGAACCTGTGTCTGAGCCCCACTAGGATTTGGCGCTAGCCGGGGCCGATCCCTATATACTCGAGCGGTTGCCGCAGATTCCGTTCTGGCGGCCGGAGAGACCATGAGAGATCCGTACGAAGTCCTGGGCGTACCGAAATCCGCGAGCGAGGCCGAGATCAAGAAGGCCTTCCGCACGCTCGCCAAGAAGCATCACCCCGACACCACCAAGGGTGACGAGAAATCCAAGGCGCGCTTCCAGGAGATCAACCAGGCTTATGAGATCGTGGGCGACAAGGAGAAGCGCCCCAAATTCGACCGCGGCGAGATCGACGCGTCCGGCAATCCGCGCGGCTTCGATCCACGCACGGGTGGTCCCGGCGGCGGCGCCGGCGGCAATCCGCGCGACTTCCATTTCTCCTGGGGCGGCCAGGAGGGCGAGACGGCCGAGGCCGGCGACATCTTCTCCGAATTGTTCGGCGGCTTCTCCGGCCGCGGCCGCCGAAACCAACCGCGCCGCGGCGAAAGCTACGAACTCGCGCTGACCGTGAGCTTCGAGGAAGCCGCCCGCGGCGGTACGCGCCGCATCGTGCTGCCCGAGGGCCGAGACGTGGACGTGCACATTCCCGCCGGGCTGAAAGACGGCCAGCAACTGCGCGTCAAAGGCCAGGGCGGCCCCGGCGGCAATGGCGGCCCGCCGGGCGACGTGCTGCTGCACGTCTCGGTCGCGCCGCACCCTTACTTCACCCGCGACGGCAACGACCTCCGCCTCGACCTGCCCGTGACGCTGCAAGAGGCGGTGCTGGGCGGCAAAGTCCCGGTGCCGACTTTGACCGGCCCGGTGAACCTCACCATCCCCGCCAACTCCAACTCCGGCACCGTGATGCGGCTGAAGGGCAAAGGCATCCAGAGCGGTGGCTCGACCGGCGACCTCTACGTGAAACTCCAAGTCGCCCTGCCAGACAAGCCGGACACGGACCTGAAGAAATTCGCGGAAGGCTGGAAGGCCGACTACGATCCGCGCGCGAAATTGAAGTAGCGGATTCAGAACTCCGATAACATCCTCAAATGGCCCGACCACTGACCATGCCGATTTACGGCTGTAACGAAGCGATTGTCATCTGTCACGACGAACGTGCTGTTGCGGATGGCGGCTTCCAAGAAGAGACAATCGTATATCGGGTGCTCAAGCGCGACGGCCATTTTCATGGCGTCGCGAGTGTTGTCTTCGTCGGATTCCAGCGTTGCGATCACGCCACCGAACAGCGAGCGCAGAAGCGGTGTTGCTTGCGCTTCCGAAATCTCTTTGGTGAGAATTTTCCGCCAGAGCGCGTTGCCGATCTCCGCTTGCCATATCGACGGCGCAGCGAGCAGCTCCGTGCGCAGTCGTGCGGCTGCATCGCTGCGGATTTCCGGCACGACAATTTTCACGATCACCGACGTATCGACAACAATCATCTGCTGTCGCGGTCGCGTCGAATGAATTCCGTGGAATCCGCGAACGTGCGACCGCTCTCCGCCAGTTCATTCCGCAGCCGGTCGATTTCTTTCCATTGCTCGGCGATCTGAGGCTTCAAAGCCTGTTGAAGCAGAGCGCGATGTTCGGCTTCGGCGCTGCGGCCGTTTTCCTTCGCACGCTCTTTCAGAGCGGCGATGGTTTCCTCCGGAACATCACGAACAAGAAGTTGGCCCATGAGTGAATGCTATCACATGATAGCATTCACAGCAATCACCCCTCCAGCGCGCCGTACACCAACTTCTGGAACATCGGGCAGGCCACGCGCGCGCCCATTCGTGCTCCGGTGACGGCTTGCCCCGCCATGTCGGGTGTCAGCGGGGTGTAGTTCTGGATGAGGAAGATCAGGATCATGTCCTTCTCCGGATCGGCCTGCCACCAGGTGCCGAAGGCGCCGGGCCAGCCGAAGCTGCCTTTGCTGGCAGCGCCCATCCATTCGTGCTTGTCGGGCTCCACCACAACCGAGAGGCCGAGACCGAAGCCCATGCCGGCCCAGAGCGGCATGCCGAGGAACGGGATCGCGCGTTGTTCGGGCGTGAGGCGGTTGGTGCGCATGTCCGCCACGGTCTCGCGCTTCAGGTAGCGCTTGCCGTCGAGTTCGCCGTCGTTGAGCAGCATGCGGGCGAAGAGGAGATAATCGTCGAGCGTGGAGATGAGGCCGCCGCCGCCGGCGGTGTAGGCGGGCGGTGTGTCGTAGTCCGGGAACGGCACGGGCACGAGCGCACCGCTCGTCTGATCCAGTTGATAGACCACGGCGGCGCGGTCGCGCTTTTCCTTCGGCACCATGAAATCGGTGTCGTTCATGCCGAGCGGCTTCAGGATGCGCTCCAGGATGAACTCGCGATAGGTCTTGCCGCACGCGCGCCCGATGAGGAAGCCCAGTACTTCAGTCGAATGGCTGTAATGAAGCTGCTTGCCGGGCTCGAAGGTCAGCGGCAGCGTCGCCAGCGCGGCGAGCCATTGGTCCGGCGTCTTGGTGTTGTCGAGCGGCGGCCCGAGCACCTCTTCATGCGCCTTGCCGAGCGGGACGGATGAGGAGAACGCATAGGCGAAGCCGGAGCGATGCGTCATCAGGTCTTCCACCGTGATGGCGCGCGGGCTCGGATAGGTTTCGTCGATCGGTCCCTTGGGATCCTTCAGCACCTGCATGTCGGTGAATTCGGGGAGCCATTTGGTGATCGGGTCGGAGAGCTTGATGACGCCGTCCTCCACCAGCATCAGCGCGGCCACGCTGGTGATCGGCTTGGTCATGGAGGCGATGCGAAACAGCGTGTCGCGCGTCATCGGCTTGTTGCCGGCGATATCGCGTTTGCCGATGGCGTTGAACTGCACGTCCTGGCCTTTGCGCCAGACGAGCGTTACCGCGCCGGACAGATCGCCCGCATCGACCACACTTTGCAGCATGGGGCCGACGGGCGCGAGTTTTTCGGCGGAAAATCCGTTGGCGGTATTTGGCTTATCCATGGAAGAGCGTCCGAATGTTTCGATCGGCGTATCTATCCAGAATATCCGTCGTAATGACAACAAATAACAAAACGCCCGTCATGGCCGGGCTTGTCCCGGCCACCCATATTCCAGAGTCTCACCGGATAGACTCTGGAATATGGATGGCCGCCACAAGGGCGGCCATGACGATGATATTGATGACGCTATAACTGATATGGATGAGGTTAAGCCGTCAATTCCACACCACCACGCGGGCGTTGCCGCTACGGCGCAGGACGTTTACCGCGACGTTTCCTTCATGGCGGTGGAGTTCGACATCCACCTCACTGTCGCCCAGCTTGAGACGGCGGATGCAGAGGGAGGTGATGAATTCCGGCAGGGTGGGATTCTCGAAGCGGATTTCGCCGGCCGCGTAATCGCAGGTGAGGCCGAGGCAGGCTTCGAGGAAAGCGAACGGCGCGGCGCTTGCCCAGGCCTGCGGCGAGCAGGCGACGGGATAGAGCGTGGGCGCGGTGCCGTGGCGGCGCGCGAAGCCGCAGAACAATTCCGGCAGGCGCTGCAGTTCCATGTAATGCACGGCATCGAACATGCCGGTGAAGATTTCCATCGCCGGCTCACGCAACCGATAGCGCGCGAAGCCCAGCGCGATCATCGCGTTGTCGTGCGGCCAGACCGATCCATCGTGATACGACATCGGATTGTAACGCTTCTGGTTGCAGGCGAGCGTGCGCACGCCCCAGCCGGAGAACGCATCACGCCGCATCAACACATCGGCGACGCGCTTGGCGCGCTCGGGCGACGCGATGCCGGAGAACAGCGCATGGCCGGTGTTCGATGCGATCACGGCGCAGGGGCGCTTCTGGCCGTCCAGCGCCAGCGCATAGGCGCCGAGATCGTCGCACCAGAACTTGTCCTCGAAAGCGAGGCGCAGGTTTTCGGCTTCGGCCTCGAGCTTCTCCGCGCCGTCACGGCCCATGGCGCGGGCGATCTTCGCGGCGGCGAGCTTGGCGGAATAGACATAGCCCTGCACTTCGCACAGCGCGATGGGGCCCTGCGCCAAACTGCCGTCGGCATGCATGATGGAATCGTTGGAGTCCTTCCAGCCCTGATTGCCCAGGCCCGTCTCGCTCTGGCGCTGATATTCGACGAAGCCGTCCTTGTCGCGGTCGCCATAGGTGGCGATCCACTCCAGCGCCGCCTCGATATTCGGCCATATGGTGGAGACGGTTTCGAGATCGCCGGTGCGCTCGAAATATTTCCCCGCCAGCAGCACGAAGAGCGGCGTCGCATCGACGCTGCCGTAATAGAGGCCGAACGGCACCTCGCCCGTGTTGGCCATCTCGCCATGACGCGTCTCGTGCAGGATCTTGCCGGGCTCCGCGTCGGAGCGCGCATCGACTTCGCGCGCCTGCGTCGCGGCCAGGAATTGCAGCACGCCCTTGGCGATGCCGGGATCGAGCCACAGGGTTTCCAGCGCCGTGATGATGCCGTCGCGCCCGAACGCCGTGCTGAACCACGGGATGCCGGCATAGGGATACGGCCCCTGCGGCGTCTGCGTCACCAGCATGGAAAGGTCGGATACCGAACGGCACAGCATCTGGTTCAGCATCTCGTTCGACGACGAGACAGCCGCGGCCTGTGAGGCTTGCACGCGCAGATTGCGGCGCGCCGCGCGCATCGCGGGCCCGAAATTGGGCACGGACTGCGGCAGTTCGCGGCCGAAGGTGACGGTGATGAAGGCCGATTTGCGCTCCTGCGGCGCCAAGGTCACGTCATAGAGCGCCTGGTGATTGTCCAGCCGTGTCGGCGCCGGATCGAAGCGCACACGGGTCAGCCGCGTCACGCCATCCAGGCCCAGATAGCGGAACAGGATGGTGGACCCATCCTCTTTCGTCACGGTGCGCACGCCATGGCGCTCGCGCTTGATGCCGCGCGCCTCGAACAGGTCCGCGAAATCCGCATCGAAGCGCACCAGCATCTGCGAGGAATGTTCCTTGAGGTCGAAATTCTGCACCGAGATGCGCTCGTGGCAGGCGTTCTTGAAGAGGAACTTCGTGCGGATCAGATGCAAGGTCTCGCGCGACAGCACCAACTCAGTGCCGCGATAGATATCCGGATTGGCGAGGTCGGCGGTGAGCGCGGCGTTGTCGTCCTGCACCGTGGAGGAGAGCAGCAGCGGGCGGTGGTCATCGATCAGGATATAGAAGCCGGAGAGATGGCGCGTATCGCGATGGAAGAGACCGGCCGGATTGCCCTCCGCGTTCACGATGTCGCCGTGATGGTCGAACATCGCGAAGGTGTCGTTGTGCTTGAGAATGCGCGGCCATGCCTCGCCGATCGACTCCGTCGCCGGAATGTAGAATTCCGGCACGTTTTCGACAGGTGTGGGTTCGACAGCTTTCGGCTCGACAGCCTGGGCCATCGAGAGGGTCTTCACCGCTTCGCTCACGCGCCTCTTTTCCGCCCTTAGGCCGCTTTGGACGCGCCGTTCGCGCCTTCGATCAGGCGCTGATACGCCGCCACATAGGATTTCGCCATGCGCCGCGCCGAGAACCGCTGCTCGAACACGCCGCGGATGCGGCCGCGGTCGAGCGTATCCAGCCAGCCGGCCGCCGTCACCGCGTCTTCGATGTCGTTCACCACGAAGCCCGTCACGCCATTGTCCAGCACCTCCGGCACCGAGCCGTGGCGATAGGCGATCACCGGCGTGCCACAGGCCATCGCCTCGATCATCACCAACCCGAACGGCTCCGGCCAGTTGATGGGAAAGAGCAGCGCCTTGGCATTGCCGAGGAAATCGGTCTTCTGCGTCTCGTCGATCTCGCCGATGAATTCGATCAGCGGATGGTTCAGCAGCGGCTTCACCCGCTCCTCGAAATAGACCTTGTCCGCGTTGTCCACCTTGGCCGCGATCTTCAGCGGCGTGTCGGTGCGCTTGGCAATCTCGATGGCATGCTCGGGACCTTTCTCCGGCGAGATGCGGCCGAGGAAGGCGAAGTAGCCTTCCGGCTTGTCGTTGAAGCTGTGCAGGTCCGACGGCAGGCCGTGATAGATCGTGTCCAACCAGTTCACCGGCGGCATCGGCTTCCTCTGGCTGTCCGAGATCGAGACCAGCGGCATCTCCGGAAAGGCGCGGTAGAACGGCCAGAGGTCCGGCAGGTCGAGGCGGCCATGCAAGGTGGTCACCACCCGGTCGGCCATCTGGCGGAACAGCGGGTAGTGCATCAGGTCGATATGGAAATGCAGCACGTCGAACTCATGGGCGCGCTGAAAGACTTTGTCGATCTCCACAAAATGATAGGGGCTGAAATCCCGCACGCCGGAATCGAGCCGAAGCGCCTGCTTCACGATGGGAACCAGCTCCGCACCGGTCTTCGAATCGCCGCTGGCGAAGAGCGTCACCTCATGGCCCTGATTGACCAGTTCCTCCGTCAGCCACGACACAACCCGCTCTGTCCCGCCATACAGGATCGGCGGTACGGCTTCGGCGAGTGGGGCAATCTGAGCGATTCGCATGGTGACACCCTTGGGCAACACACCCTGAAAGCGTTGGTCTTGAGGGGCGTGAATGGGTGGCCAGCCAATGCAACCCCTTTTCGCATACCCATCATTATAAGTGCTTCAGGGCCAAGGGGTTCCCGTTACGGCGCCATAATGATTGACGCAGCCGTCAACATGGATTGGCGAGCTTGATTTGCGGGGCGATCCCCTTTAGCCCGGGAAGCGTTTCTTCCCGTGCAATCCTTTTGATCCCCAGGAGCGGAACCATGTCCACCAGCGGCCTTATGACGGGCAAGCGCGGCCTCATCATGGGCGTGGCCAACGACCGGTCCATCGCCTGGGGCATCGCGGAGGCGCTGCACAAGGCCGGCGCCGAGCTTGCCTTCACCTATCAGGGCGACGTGTTCAAGAAGCGCGTGACGCCGCTCGTCACCAAGCTCGACCCCAACGCCACGCTGATCGATTGCGACGTCTCCGAGCAGGGCTCGATCGACAGCTGCTTCGAGGTGCTGAAGGAAAAATGGGGCGCGCTGGATTTCGTCGTCCACTCCATCGGCTTCTCCGACAAGGAGCAGCTCAAGGGCCGCTACGTCGACACGACGCCCGACAATTTCCAGATGACGATGAACATCTCCTGCTATTCGTTCACCGCCATCGCCCAGCGCGCCGAGAAGATGATGCGCAACGGCGGCTCGCTCCTCACCCTCACCTATTACGGCTCCGAACGCGTGATGCCGCATTACAATGTGATGGGCGTGGCGAAGGCGGCGCTGGAAGCCAGCATGCGTTACATGGCGGAAGACCTCGGCAAGAAGGGCATCCGTGTCAATGCGGTGTCCGCCGGGCCGATCAAGACGCTGGCCGCCAGCGGCATCGGCGATTTCCGCTACATCCAGAAATGGAACGAATACAACGCGCCGCTGCGCCGCAACGTCACCATCGAGGAAGTGGGCAACGCCTCGCTCTTCCTGCTCTCCGACCTTGGCGCCGCCATCACTGGCGAAACGCTGCATGTCGATGCCGGCTACCACATCGTCGGCATGAAAGCCGTCGACGCGCCGGACATCGCGGTGGTGAAATCGGAATAGGATGTCCGCGCTCCCTCGCCCGACGCTCTATCTCCTGCGCCACGGCGAGTGCGAGCACAACGTCGCGGGCCGCGCCGCGTCGTGGGACGACTCGCCGCTCACCGAGCGCGGCCGCGCGCAGGCCCGCGCCAACGGCAAGCTCCTGAAAGAGTTGGCGGGCGATCTCTCGCAGTTCGATTTCTTCGCAAGTCCGATCCACCGGACCTGCAACACCATGGAGCTGGTGCGTGAAGGCGCGGGCCTGCCGCCGACCGGCTATCGCGCCGACCACCGGCTGATGGAGATCCATTTCGGCGACCACACCTGGATGACCAAGGCCGAAATCGCGGCCCTCGATCCCACCCTTCCCGGCCTCGACGATACGGGCGACTGGCACTATGTCCGCCCGCGCGGCGAAAGCTGGGCTGGGCTGCAGGAACGCGTCGCGCGCTTCCTGCCCACGCTCACGCGCGATGCGGTGATCGTCACCCATTACGGCCCGGTGCGCGCCATCCGCGGGCACCATCTCGGCCTTACGCCGGAAGAGACGAAGCGTTACAAGCCACCGCATGCCGGAATCCTGCGATTGTCGCAGGGTACGGAAGCCTGGTTCGGCGAATAGCATGTCTCACAACAGTTTCGGCCATCTCTTCCGCGTCACCACCTTCGGCGAAAGCCATGGGCCGGCCATCGGCTGCGTGATCGACGGCTGCCCGCCCGGCATCGCGCTCACCGAGGCCGACATCCAGCCCTGGCTCGACAAGCGCCGCCCCGGCACCTCGAAATTCGTGACGCAACGGCGCGAGCCCGACACGGTGCGCATCCTCTCCGGCGTCTTTCAGGATGAGCGGATGAAGAAGCAGGTGACGACCGGCACGCCCATCGCGCTGTTGATCGAGAATGTGGACGCGCGCTCGAAGGACTATTCCGACATCCGCGACAAATTCCGCCCAGGCCATGCCGACTACACCTATTGGGCGAAATACGGCGTGCGCGACTATCGCGGCGGCGGGCGGCAGAGCGCGCGCGAGACGGCGCTACGCGTCGCCGCCGGCGCCGTGGCCCGCAAGGTGCTGGACAAGATCTACCGCAAGATATCGATCCGCGGCGCGCTGGTGCAGGTCGGCACGCAAACGATCACGCGCGCCAACTGGAAATGGGAAGAAACCGCGCGCAACCCCTTCTTCTGCCCGGACCCCAAGGCGGTCGCTCCGTGGACGGATTATCTGATGGGCATCCGCAAGAAGGGCTCCTCCGTCGGCGCGATCATCGAGGTGGTGGCCGAAGGCATCCCCGCCGGCCTCGGCGCGCCGATCTACGCCAAGCTCGACGCCGACATCGCCTCGGCCATGATGAGCATCAACGCCGTGAAAGCCGTGGAGATCGGCGCGGGGATGGCCGCCGCAGCGCTCACTGGCGAAGAGAATTCCGACGAGATGCGCAAGGGTGTTCTGAAAATGCCCAAATTCCTCTCCAACCAGGCGGGGGGAATCCTGGGCGGCATCTCCACCGGCCAGCCCATCGTCGCGCGCTTCGCCGTGAAGCCCACCTCGTCGATCCTCACCCCGCGCAAGACCATCGGCCTCGACGGCGAGAACACCACCATCATGACCAAAGGCCGCCACGATCCCTGTGTCGGCATCCGCGCCGTGCCGGTGGGCGAAGCGATGCTGGCCATCGTGCTGGCCGATCACGCGCTCCGGCATCGCGCGCAAGTGGGGTGATTTTTGCTCCGGTTGCATCTTTGTGCTATGCTACCCGCCATGGGATTTGAACGGCCAGTAAAGCTCTATCGCGACGGCGCCGCGCAAGCGGTGCAAATTCCGCGCGAGTTCGAACTGCCGGGCGAGGATGCGGTGATGCGCAAAGATGGCGACAGGCTGATCATCGAGCCCAAAGCGCCTGCGAAAAAGCCCCTTGCGGAGCTTTTCGCAAGCTGGGAGCCGATTGAGGAAGAGTTTCCGGAAATCCCCGAGCTTCCTCTCGATGCCCCCCCGGACCTTGGCTGATGATCTACATGCTGGACACGAACATCGTGTCCGATGCCATCCGAAATCCTCACGGCAGTACGGCCATGCGCGTCTTGCAAGCCGGGGTGGACCGAGTCTGTACCAGCATCATAGTCGCAGCCGAGATTCGATTTGGCATAGTGCGCCGCGAAGCGAGCGGCCTTGCCATTCGGCTGGATGAATTCTTTACGCAGATAGAAGTCATGCCGTTTCAGCAGCCTGCGGATATCTTCTATGCGGAGATACGCACTGACTTGGAAAGGTCCGGCAAGTTGATCGGGCCGAACGACCTGTTGATCGCCGCGCATGCCCTGGCGCTCGACTGCACGCTCGTTACCGACAACACCAAGGAATTCTCGCGCGTCTCGGGTTTGAAGATCGAAAACTGGCTGCGCTGACATGGCCAGATTCGCGCAATTGCGGAAGTTTGGGCTGGCGCTGCCTGGTGCCACGGAGGCCCTGTATCGCGGTGAGCCTTGGCTGGTTGTGGGCAAGAAGACCTTTGCGCTGCGGTATGAGAAGACGAAGGCGATAATGAAACTGGATCGCCATCATCAGGACATGTTGTTCGAGGTGCGGCCGGAGATATTCACGCCCTGCCGCGTCGGCGTGGGCGGGGTGTGGAGTTACGTCGAAATCACGAAACTGAAACCGGCCGAATTGGAAGCGCTCGTCATCGAGGCATGGGCGCAGGTCGTTCCGAAGAAGATCAGCCGCGAACTACTGCCCAATCAAGAGCGCCTGTCGCGCAAAACCCGGCGTAAATCGCGCCTCGCGTGAATGATGCGCAATACGAAAATGCCTCCCTCCAAAAGCGCGTCGAAGAACACGGCATAGGAAAACACATTTACGCGCCGCGGTCATGCCGCGTTACGCGTTTGCCTTGAATCGATTACGCGCGCGTCGCAGGAAGGCATGCGGCGGTTCGAGGGCTGCGAACGCGCCGCGTTCCCGGCTCTCGCGGGCTTCGTGCAGCATCGCCTCGATCTCTTCGTGGCGCCGTTCCAAACGCCGGTCGAGCGCCGTTTCGCTCAGTTCTTCGTCGAGCACCTTGGCGACGGGGCCTTTGGTTTTCAAGTTGGCGTTCATGTTCTGATCTTAGCACAACAGCGCTGAATACAGAAACGCTTTATTTTCGGCTACGCTTCGGTTTTCTCCGGAACGTGTTGATCTTGGTGAGATGCGCGACGTCGCTCTCCACGCGCTCCAGCCCGGCCGCGCCGAACAGCTTGTCGAGATCGGTTTTCACATAGCTCGAATAATAAGGCTCGTGCAGCAGAGACGGGAACACGTCGATCAGCCCGTCGAATTGCGGAGCGTCGCCATACTGGATCGTGTCGGCGAGCACGAAGAGACCGCCCGGCTTCAGCACGCGCGCGATTTCCTTCACGGCGGCGGCCCGGATTTTCGGCGGCAATTCGTGGAAGAGATAGATGCTGACGGCGGCATCCACGCTCGCATCGGGCAGCGGAATCTTCTCGGCCGCGCCTTCGAGGAAATCGACGCCGTCCTGACCGGCCAGCGCCTTGCGGGCGCGCGCGAGATAGGGCGCGGAGAGATCGAGCGCGATGGCTTCCCAGTCCGGCCGCGCGGATTTTACGAAGGAGAGGAAGCGGCCCGTGCCCGCGCCGATGTCGAGCACCGTGGCGCCCTCGCCCAATGCGCGCGCGAGCGGCACGAAGGCCTGGCGGCGCATCGCATCCGCGGTACCCGCGAACAAAGCCTCGACCTGGAATTCGTAGAGCCTGGCGGAGCGATCGCTCAGATAGCCATCGGTCTGGTAGTGAAAGTTCTGGCGGTAATAACGCGGCAGATCCTTGGGATCGGCTTTCACCTCGTCATGCGCGTGATGCTTCTGGCGGCGGACGACGCGCGGTATGTCGCGCAGATAGCGCAGGCTGCCCATCGCGTGGCGCATCGCATCCGCGAAATCGAGCGGCAGCGGATAGAGGCCCTCTTCCACATTCTTCCAGTCGCGCGCGAAGAGATCGCGCATGCCGGTCAACATCGCCGACGCGGAGGGAAGCGGATGTTCCGGCCGCTCCACTTCCGCGAAATTGTCCCGCGCAAGCAAGCGTGCGGCCAGATAATGCGCGCCGTAGAACGCGACACGCGCGGTCTGCGCCGCCGCATAGGCAAAGCGTTTGGGTTCCACCGCTTCCATGGCGTGAGTATGCGCCCGCGACTGTGTCAGTTCCAAGTGGGCAGTTTGGCCGCGAGCTGCGGCGCGATGGACACTTGCGGCTCCGACGGCGGCGTCATGCCGGTTTCCGCCTCGCGCTTGGAGACGCAATCGCGCACGCGATCAGCCAGCCTCGGAAAGCTGCCAGCGTCTTTCAACTCGGCGAGCACGCAGGTGTCGAAATAGGGATACTTGTCGTCCTGCCCGCAACCGAACGACGTGCGGTCCGCCCGCGCCGCCGTCAAGATCATGCGGTTGGCGGCCTTCAGCGCCGGAACGAACGTGCCGGAGAAGCAGGCGGAGACGATCACTACCGTGGGCCTGTCGCCGCACGCATCGTCCACCAGGCCCGCGACATCCTCCGGCTTCACGACGATGTCGCCCAGCACCAGTCCCCCTGGCGTTCCGTGCGAGGAGAAATAGAGCAGGCAGCCGCCATGCGTATGCGCCGCCAGATCGCGCAGATTGTCGCCGATGGTCTGGCCGTCGCCCATCAGCACATGCGGATAATTCTGCGGGCGCTGGGAGAACTGGCGAATGTTCTTCTTGTCGAAACCGATATCGGCCAGCTCATCGGCCACGTCGCGCCGTGCATTGTCGAAGGCTTCGCTGGGGCTGCCGTCATGGGCGTGCCAGTCGCCCGCCACCACGATCACCGCCCAGTCGAAATGGCGATGCGAGAGGAAATACCACGACGCACTGGCCGCGATCCCCACCGCGACGAGACCTACAAGCAACACGCCGGCCAGCCGGGCGGAACGCGCCCACGGACTCAGCGGGGCAGCCGGTTCGGGCGCGGGCGCGGGTTCCTCCGGCAGAGGTCTGCCGCCACCGATCCAGATGCGAAGCCAACGGAACAAAAACTAACTCCCCTTCGCCTGGAAGCTGGCGACCAGCTCAATATGCGACGACCAGAGGAACTGGTCCACCGGCGTCACGGGCGACATTGTGTAGCCGCCATCGACCAGGATGCGCGCGTCGCGGGCGAAGGTCACCGGATCGCAGGAGACGTAAACCACGCGGCGCACCTTGCCACGCGTCAGCTCCCAGGCTTGTGCCTGCGCGCCGGAGCGCGGCGGGTCGAGCACCACGGCGTCGAAACCCTTGAGCTCCGGCGGCGTCAGCGGCTGCTTGAACAGGTCGCGCTTCTCGGTGGTGACGGGCTTCAGGCCCTGCGTCATCCGAGCGCCCGCCGCCAGCGCTTCCAGCATCGCGCCGTCGCGCTCCAGCGCATGCACGCGGGCCTTCTGCGCCAGCACCAGCGAGAAGGTGCCGCAGCCGGAAAACAAATCGGCGACGCGCTTGGCTTTGCCGACACCGGCCACGACGCGTTCTTGCAGCGCCGCCTCGCCTTCCCGCGTCGGCTGGAGGAATGCACCACGCGGCAGTTTCACCTCGGCGTTGCCGAAGCGCATAGCGGGCGCCACGAGATCGATAACGATCTCCTTGGCTGTCCCGAGGCGCGCGAGCTTCAGTTTCGACGCCCATTGCGCGAGGCGGGCGCGGGTGGCGGAATCGTTGACGCGAAAACCCACCAGCGCCACATCGAAACCGGACAGCGATTGCGTGACGTCGATACCGATCTCCTCGCCGTCGCGCAGAAGATCGCCCATCATTTCGCGCAGGTGGCCTACCAGCGCGAAGATCTGCGGCGTCACCACGAAACATTCGCGCATGTCCACCACGTCGTGCGAGCGCGCCGCGTGGAAGCCCACCCGCGTCTCGCCGCCACGCTTCTCCGCCTTGAACACCGCGCGGCGGCGCGTGAAGGGCGGAATTTCGACGGCCTCTTCCACCACCGCATCGGCGAGCCCCGCGCGCTCCAACGCCGTTGCCACCAGCTCGCGCTTCATCGCGCGATAGGCATCGGGCGGCATGTCCTGATAGGCGCAGCCGCCGCAGGTACCGAAATGGATGCAGGTCCTCACGCTTTCCTCGCCGCGATCAGGAATTCGCGATTGCCGTCGCCGCCGGTTATCGGGCTGTCCATCGTGCCCAGCACCGTCCAGCCGGATTGTTCCGCCAGCCATTGCGCGATGCCGTCCGCCGCGCCCTTCTGCAGCTTTTCGTCACGAACGATACCGCCCTTGCCGACATTCTCCTTGCCCACCTCGAATTGCGGCTTCACCAGCACCACGAGCCACGCGCCGCCCGCCGCCATCATCATCGCGCGCGGCAGAGCGAGCTTTAGCGAAATGAAGCTGACATCGGCCACGATGGCCTGCGGCTCCTCGCCCAACACCACGGGCGAGAGCTCGCGCGCATTGGTGTTCTCCAGCGAGATCACGCGCGTGTCGTCTATGAGCTTGGCATGAAGCTGTCCATGCCCGACATCCACCGCAAAGACGCGGCTCGCGCCGCGCTCCAGCAACACCTGCGTGAAGCCGCCGGTCGAGGCGCCGATGTCGAGACAGACCAATCCCGCTGGAGAAAGCGCGAACGCATCCAGCGCGGCTATCAACTTCAACGCGGAGCGCGAGACGTAGGGATGCGCGGGTGTGTAGTCGATCGCCATCTCCGCCGTCAGCGCTTGCGAGGATTTCGCCACCACGCGCCCATCGGCACGAACGTGACCGGCCTCGATCGCCGCCTGCGCCTCGGCGCGGCTGGCGGCGTAACCGTGTTCGACAAGAAAGACGTCGGCGCGCAATTGAGATCTGCCCCAAAGAGTTCGATCCACTCTCGTCACGGCCGGACTTGTTCCGGCCGCCCATATTCCAGAGTGTTTGCCGGAGAGACTCTGGCATATGGATGGCCGGAACAAGTCCGGCCATGACGGTTTATTTTGGAATGCATGCAGCAAATTCTGCGCGCAGGCCTATGCCCGTTCGCGTGCGGCCAACGCCTCTTTTTCGCGGCCCAGCGCGTTCAGGACGGTGCTGACAATGGCCTTGGCGTCGAGGCCCGCGGCTTCGTACATCTTCTCAGGGCTGTCCTGGTCGAGGAAGCGGTCGGGCAAGGTCATGGGGCGGAATTTGAGGCCGCGGTCGAGCAACCCGTCCCACGCGAGATAATGCATCACATGGGCGCCGAAGCCGCCGGAGGCGCCCTCTTCCACCGTGATCAGCACTTCATGCTCGCGTGCGAGGCGGGCGATCATCGCGGTGTCGAGCGGCTTGGCGAAGCGGGCGTCGGCCACCGTGGCAGATAGTCCGTAAGCGGAGAGTTTCTCGGCCGCCAGCAGCGCCTCGGTAAGACGCGTGCCGAAACTGAGGATGGCGATGGAGTTGCCTTCGCGCACGATGCGGCCCTTGCCGATCTCCAGCGCGGTGCCGCTCTTCGGCCGCTCAAGGCCGAGGCCTTCGCCGCGCGGATAGCGCAACGCGCTCGGGCGGTCGTTGATTGCGACGGCGGTCGAGACCATGTTCGTCAGCTCGACCTCGTCGGACGGCGCCATGATGACGAAGCCGGGAAGCGTCGCGAGATAGGCGATATCGAAGGCGCCGGCATGCGTCGGGCCGTCGGCGCCGACGAGGCCCGCGCGGTCCATCGCGAAGCGCACCGGCAGCGACTGGATCGCGACGTCATGCACCACCTGGTCGTAGGCGCGCTGCAGGAAGGTGGAGTAGATCGTGGCGAAAGGCTTCATGCCGTCCGCCGCCAAACCGGCCGCGAAGGTCACCGCATGCTGCTCGGCGATGCCGACGTCGAACATGCGGTTGGGGAATTTCTTGGCGAAGAGATCGAGACCCGTGCCGCTCGGCATCGCGGCGGTGATGGCGACGATGCTGTCGTCTTTCTCCGCTTCGGCGATCAGCGCCTCGGCATAGACCTTCTGATAGGCGGGCGCTTTGGCGGCGGATTTGTTCTGCTCGCCGGTCAGCACGTTGAACTTGACCACGCCGTGATATTTGTCGGCGCTGGCTTCGGCCGGCGCGTAGCCTTTGCCCTTCTTCGTCACGACATGGACGAGGATCGGCCCCGTCGTGGCGTCGCGCGCATTCTCCAGCACCGGGATCAGGTGATCGAGATTGTGTCCGTCGATCGGGCCCACATAGTAGAAGCCCATTTCCTCGAACAGCGTGCCGCCGGTGAAGAAGCCGCGCATATATTCTTCCCAGCGCTTGGCGAGCTGGCCGAAGCCGCGCGGGAAATGATTGACCAGCGATTTCATGAAACGCCGGAAACCGCGATAGGAGCGGCTGGAGACGACGCGCGCCAGATAGGCGCTCATCGCGCCCACGGGCGGGGCGATGGACATGTCGTTGTCGTTGAGCACCACGATCAGCCGCGCATCCATTCCGCCGGCATTGTTCATCGCCTCATAGGCCATGCCCGCGCTCATCGCGCCGTCGCCGATGATGGCGACGACGTTGCGCTGCTCGCCCTTGAGGTCGCGCGCCACGGCGAAACCGAGACCGGCGGAAATGGAAGTGGAGGAGTGTGCTGCGCCGAACGGGTCGTAGACGCTCTCCGCCCGCTTGGTGAAACCAGAAAGGCCGCCACCTTGCCGAAGCGTGCGCATACGGTCGCGGCGGCCGGTGAGGATCTTGTGGGGATAGGCCTGGTGACCCACGTCCCAGATCAGCTTGTCTTCCGGCGTATCGAACACATAGTGCAGCGCGACCGTCAGCTCGACGACCCCGAGCCCGGCGCCCAGATGACCACCCGTCACCGAAACCACGTCGATGGTTTCCTTGCGCAGCTCGTCGGCAAGCTGGCGCAGATCCTTGCGCGGCAGCTTGCGGAGCGCCGTGGGATCGCCGATCTGGTCGAGAAGAGGGGTCTTGGACGGCAAACTCATCAAAAGCCCAGTCGAAGCAGCTATGCGCGCCGCGCCACGACAAACTCAGCCGCCGCCCGCAAAAGGTCGGCCTTTTCGCCAAACAAATCAAGGTGACGCGATGCCTGGGCAGCCAGCATTTCCGCTTGCGCCCGCGCCCGATCCACCCCCAGCACGGCCACAGCGGTGGACTTGCCTTTGTCCGCATCCTTGCGGGCGGCCTTGCCCATCTTTTGCGGGTCGCCCTCCTCGTCCAGCAGATCGTCAGCGATCTGGAAAGCGAGGCCAAGGTCCTGGCCATAGGCCGCCAGAGCCGCACGCGCTGGCTGGGAGGCTTTGCCCAATATCGCGCCCGCCTCGCAAGCATAGACGATGAGCGCCGCAGTCTTCATCCGCTGAAGCCTGGTCACCTCGTGCGGCAAGGCGGCTTTGAGCTGCATATCCATCATCTGCCCGCCCACCATGCCGGAATGACCGGCTGCCTGGGCCAGCCGCGAAACCAGCTCGCAGCGCACGAACGGATCGCCGTGGGCGTCGGGCGAGGAAATTAGTCCGAACGCCAGGGTCAGCAGCGCATCGCCGGCCAGGATCGCCGTCGCCTCGTCGAATGCTTTGTGCACCGTGGGCTTGCCGCGGCGCTGATCGTCATCATCCATCGCGGGCAGATCGTCATGCACCAGAGAATAGGCGTGGATGCATTCGACCGATGCGGCCGCGCGCTCCAGCGCGCCGCGATCGACATCGAAGAGCAATCCGGTTTGCAGCACGAGGAAACCGCGCAAGCGCTTGCCGCCGCCCAGCGCCGCATAGCGCATCGCTTCCATCAATCGCGCTTCGGGACCGGCTGGTTGCGGCAACAACGCGTCCAGCGCGCTTTCCACGAAACGCGCGCCGTCTGCGAGTGCGGATTCGAAATCGACGCCATTCTTTTCAATTGAAGTTGGCATGTCACCCCAGATCGGCGGGCTCGACGCCTTCGGGTCCCTTGGCGCCATGCACGATCTTCTCCAGCCGGCCTTCCGCCGCCTTCAGCTTGCTCTCGCAATGCGACTTCAGCGCCTGGCCGCGTTCGTAGAGCGTAATGGAATCCTCGAGATCCACTTCGCCCTGCTCCAGCCGGGCGACGATGCTTTCCAGTTCCTTCAGCGCCGACTCGAAGCTCATCTGCTCAACGGGCACGGCAGCCTTTTTCTCAGTCTTATCTGTTTTTTCGGGCATTCAAGCCTCCATCAGCGCGCGGACATGGGCCTTCGCCGAGCGCGCCAGTGCGCCGAGGTCATAGCCGCCTTCCAGCGCCGAAACAACGCGGCCCTCGCAGCACTTGGCGGCGATGCGCAGGATTTCCGTCGTGGCCCACGCGAAATCCGATTCGTCGAGCGCCATCTCCGCCAGCGGATCACAGCGATGCGCATCGAAGCCGGCGGAGATGAGGATGAACTCCGGCGCGAAACTCTCCAGTGCTGGAAAGATCATGCGTTCAAAGGCGGCGCGAAACATCATGCCATCCGCACCAGGCGGCAGAGGCGCATTCACGATATTGCCGGAAGCACCGCGCTCGGATGCGCCCCCGGTTCCGGGATAAAGCGGCGATTGATGCGTGGAGGCATAGAAGAGACCGGCATCGTCAAAGAAGATATCCTGCGTGCCGTTGCCGTGATGCACGTCGAAATCGATCACGGCGATTCGCGTGAGGCCGTACTTCACGCGCGCGTGATGTGCTCCCACCGCGACATTGTTGAAGAGGCAAAATCCCATGGCGCGATCGCGCTCGGCATGATGGCCGGGCGGGCGAATGGGGCAAAAGGCGTTGGCGAATTCGCCTGCCATCACACCATCCACCGCCCGGATGACGGCGCCGGCGGCTCGCAAAGCCGCCGCGGACGAGCCAACGGACATCACGGTATCAGCATCTATTCCTACAAAACCTCGGCCAGCCTGAGCGGCCGCCTCGTCCAGGATGAAGCTGACCAGCTCGGGCGAATGGGCCAAAGCCAGGTCCTCACGCGTGGCCAAGGGCGCCTTCAGCCGGATAAGGGGCTGGAATTCCTCAGTATCCAGACTATCGAGCACAGCGGTGAGCCGGGCCACGCGTTCGGGATGGCCCTCCGGCGTGCGGTGGCCGAGGCAGTCGGGATGGGTAATGAGGCCAGTCGTCGGGGCAGTCGCCATGGGGATTCGTCTCGCAGCGCACAACAGAACCCGATTATTGGGCGTCGAGTCGCCGCCGGAATCGAGTCGAAGTCGCGAATCTTCGCCTTCCGATGCATTGCTGGAAGCAGTGCATGGCAGGGCTTAACGCGGATTCAGGAAGGTTAAGCTTTGAGAAGCGCCAATTTGGTGACGGACAGTCATAAAATAGATGCACAAAAGCAACAGACACCGCGTGTTCGCGCGCTCTTGGGCAAATCCTTTTTGACCCTTGCAAGCCTCTCTCTTAGCCTCCGACCAAACGGGCAATTCCGCGCGGACCAATCCGGCACGCGGGGGCAGCTGCCATCTCAGGGCCAGCAGTCCGTTGTGTGTGGCAGCCGTCGTTACGACAGAACCAAGGGGGTTCAACGTGTATCAGATCAACAGCAAGCCTAGCCTGCGCTCGGTACTGCTCCTCGGAGCAGCCTCGGCCGCGGCGATTAGCCTTTCCGCGCCGGCTCTGGCGCAGGATACCGGCACGGAGACCGTGGTGGTCACCGGTTCGCGTATCCCGCAGCAGGGCCTCTACAGCACCAGCCCGGTTTCCGCCGTCGGCCAGCAGGAGTTCAAGCTCCAGGGTACGACAAGCGTTGGCCAGACTCTCCGTTCCTTGCCTTCGACCGTTGAAGACGGCGACGGCAACACGGTGGATAACGGCACTTCCGGTATCGCCACCATCGACCTTCGCAATCTGGGCGCCAAGCGCACCCTGATCCTGGTCGACGGCAAGCGCCTTGTGCCCGCCGACTCGTCGGGCGAAGTCGACACCAACCAGATCCCGGCCCAGATGGTCGACCACGTCGAAATTCTGACGGGTGGCGCCTCGGCCGAATACGGCTCGGACGCCGTGTCTGGCGTGGTGAACATCATCTTGCGCAAAGACTTCCAGGGCATGGAAGTTGACGGGCAGTACAGCGAGAGCGACCACGGCGACGCCGGTATCACCGATACCAGCGCCATCCTTGGTTTCAACTCCGGCGACGGCAAGGGCAACGTCACGATCTATGGTGACTACGACCATCGCTCCGCGGTTCCGGAATCGGATCGCGACTACGGCGCTCACGCGCTGGCCTCCACGAACTTCACGGGCTGCGCCGCCACTTCTCCGGCGACGCATTTCGGCGGGTTCTGCTACTCTGGTTCGGGTACGGTCCCGCAGGGTCGCATCAACAGCGCCGCGCTTGGTGGTACGGACCCCCTCACGGGTCTTCCGCTGGGTCCGGGCGGTGAGTGCGCCTCGGTCGCGCATCCGACTGCTGCTTGCACGACCATCTTCCAGCCCGATGGTACGCTCACGAAGTATGCGGGTCAGACCTTCAACTTCGCGCCGTATCAGTTCTACCAGACGGAAGGCACGCGTTATGCCTTCGGTGCGACCGGTCACTACGATGTCAACAGCCACCTGAACTTCTATACGCGGCTGACGTTCTCCGACAACCAGTCCACTTCGCAGTTGGGCCCGTCGCCTCTGTCGAGCAACTTCAACATCAATTGCGGCAACGCGCTTATGTCGCCGCAAGAACGTGAAGTGATCTTCGGCACGACGACGACGGCCGGCACCATCGCGGCGCAGTGCGCCACGGCTGGTGACACTGCCGCCACGCAGCGCCTGGTGAGCATGGGCCTCCGCCTTACCGCGGTCGGTCCCCGCATCACAGACGAAGACCACACGGCCTACCAGATGGTCTTCGGAACCCGCGGCGACCTGGCTTGGGGTTGGACCTATGACGTGTCGGCCCAGTACGGCCACACGATCCAGGGCGAGCATCTGACGAACGACGCCAGCCGCTCGCGCTTCCAGTCCGACCTGTTGGTCAATCCGGACGGTACCTGCGAAACGGCGGGTTGCGTTCCGATCAACATCTTCTCGGCTGGTGGCGTCACCACGGCTGAGGCCGACAACATCCGTCTCAACATGACCGCTCTCGCCCACACCGATCAGTGGGACATGCAGGGTTATGTGCAGGGCGACTTCGGCGGAATTGGCTTGAAGAGCCCGTTCGCGAAGAACCCTGTCGCCGGCGTGTTCGGTGTTGAATACCGTCAGGAAGCGGCTGCCTTCGAGCCGGACGACAATCTCGCCACCAACAATCTCGTTGGCTTCGAGGCTGCCGTTCCGACCCACGGCCGTTACGACGTGAAGGAAGGCTTCTCGGAAATCCGGATCCCGGTCGTCGAGAACATGCCCTTCTTCCAGCTCTTGCAGTTCGAAGGACAGTATCGCTACTCGTCCTACAACCGCTCGGGCGCCGTCAGCACCTACAAGCTCGCTGGCAAGTGGCAGCCGATCGACGACTTCAGTGTCCGTGCATCCATGGAACGCGCCGTTCGCGCGCCGAACATCTCCGAACTGTTCTCGCCCCCGGGCGGCCAGTCGGCGAGCTCGGCCTTCGACCCGTGCTCCGACGCCGGTCACTCGGTCATCCACACGACTGCTCTGCTGTGCCAGCAGACGGGCGTGCCGGCCGCCTCGGTGTTCACCACCACGCTCGACTGCCCGACCAACCAGTGCCAAGCCTCGGTCGGCGGTAACGAGTTCCTGAAGCCTGAAATCTCGACCACGCGGTCGGCCGGTATCGTGTTGACACCGACCTTCCTCGACGGCTTCACGGCGACCGTTGACTACTACAACATCAAGATCTCGGGCTTCATTTCGGCCACGCCGATCGATGTCATCTTGACCAACTGCTACTCGACCTCGGTGAACGTCACGCAGAGCGCACTCAACCCGTTCTGCTCCTTCGTTCATCGCGACGTGCTGGGCACCATCAAGTCCAACACCGGCTTCGTGGTCTCGGCCGAAGGCAACATCGCCTCCGACCAGGTCAAGGGCTTTGATTTCGAAGCGAACTACCAATCCGACCTGGGCAACTTCGGTTGGACTGGCGCTGGTTCGATCGGGATCAACTTCATGGGTACGATCGTCTCGGAAAACGACTTCACGCCGCTCGACGGCGCTGCGGTCGTCAAGTGCAACGGCCTCTACGGCCTGGACTGCGGCGAGCCGGAGAACAAGTTCAAGTCGAATATGCGCGTGACATGGTACAGCCCGTCGGACGACATCTCTCTGTCGCTCCGCTGGCGTCACCTGTCGTCCGTGACGGACGACACTCAGGTGCATAGCGGCGTGAATGCCGCGACGCCTTGCGGCTTCAACTTCTGCTACGTGCTGTCCGCGAACCAGAAGCCGAGCCCGACTATCCCGGCGTTCAACTACTTCGACTTGTCGGGTACCTATGCTGTCTCTGATGGCGTCGAGCTCCGCGCTGGCGTGTCCAACATCTTCGGCAAGAAGCCGCCGCTGGTGGACAACAACTCCGCGCCGCCGAACGACATCAACGGCAACACCTTCCCCAACACGTATGATGCGCTTGGCCGCATCATCTTCTTGGGCGGTACGGTCAAGTTCTGATCGAACCGGCAGGTTCAAAACTTCCAGCGGCGGCCCAAAAGGCCGCCGCTTTTTTTTGCCCCGTCTGGAGCACGCCATGCCCGGCGCACGCCGCGTTGGCACAACTGCCACCAGCACCGCCCGGCCTCGCCGCCGCCGATCCCGGCGTGCTGGCCCAGTCCCCTCGACAGCGCCACGCGTGTTGGTTGGGCTCCCCCGTGGCGTGGACGTCCGCCACAGGCGCCGCGCGACGGCCACAGTCCTCCCACGGCACGTATCAGCGGGCGGCTCGCCGGACATCCTTGCGGCAGTAGCCCGTCGTCCCAGGTCGTGACAAAAGCCTCCCGTGAGCCAGACCGAGAAACGATGACGACGCCCCTGCCTGTGCTGACTGACATCGATGCCGCGTTGCGCGCCGGCCGCCTGTCCGAGGCGCTTGATCTCGCCCGCGCGGCGCTCGCCTCCGGCACCGAGCATCCGCTTCTGCTGGGCCTGCGCGCCCGCTGGCACGAGGACAATGGCCGGCCTTCCGATGCCACGGCCGATCTAGACCGCGCGCTTGGCCTGTCGCCCAACGATCCGGTGCTTCTGACCGCCCTGTCCCGCTGCCTCGCCACGCTGGGACGCTTCGTGCGGTCCGCCGATGCCGCCCGCGCGGCGCTCAGAACCGCGCCCTCCGCCGCCGATGCTCACTTCCAACTCGGCTTCGCCCTCGAACAGCTGGGCGAGCTCGATTCCGCACGCCGGTCCTATACGGAGGCCACCCGCTTCGACCCGAACCTCGCCGAAGCCCGCGCCAGGCTGGCGGCGCTTGCCGCCCGGCGCGGCGACTGGCGCGAGGCGCGCATTCTCGCGGCCCAGGCGCTGGCGCTGGCGCCGGGCAACCTCACCGCCCGCTTCGCCCGCATCATGGCCGATCTCGCCGAAAGCCGGTTCGATCGCGCGGAGGCTGACGCCCGCCCGATCGCGGAAAACGCCCGCACCGTCCCCCAGGCCAGGGCCACCGCCTGGAATTTCCTGGGCGACGCCCTCGATGGACAGAGCCGCGCGCCCGACGCCTTCGCGGCCTACACCCGCTCCAACGCCACGCTCCAGGCCCTGTGGCAACCCCGCTTCGCCCAGGCCGAGACCGGCAACGCAATCGCGCTGCGCCTGACCACGGAATTCACCGCTATCGATGCCGGAGCATGGCGGTCCGCGCCAACCGGTGAGACGCGCCCGGCGCCCATCTTCGTGCTGGGCTTTCCCCGCTCCGGCACGACCTTGCTGGCCGAGGTGCTGGCCGGTCACCCGGACCTGTCGGTACTGGATGAAAAGCCGCTTCTCGCGGACTCCATCTTCGAATTCACAACCAAACCCGGCGGGCTGGCCCGTCTCGCAGCTGCCACGCCAGACGAACTCACGCACTGGCGCGCACTCTATTGGCGCCGCGCGGAGGCCGCGGGTGTCATCACCGGCCGGCTGGTCGACAAAGCACCACTGGACAGCCTGCACTTGCCACTGATCGCCCGGCTTTTCCCCGACGCCCGAATTGTCCTCGCCCTGCGCGATCCGCGCGAAGTGGTCTTCGCCTGCTTCCGCCGCCTGTTCGCGCTGACCCCCTATCTCTACGAATTCCTGACCCTGGAGGGCACGGCTGCCTTCTACGACACCGCCATGCGACTGGTGGAACTCTATCGCACCGCCCTGCCGCTTTCCGTGCTGGAACTTCGCAACGAGGATCTCGTCGCGAACCCCGGGCGCGAGATCGCCCGCCTCTGCGCCTTCCTCGATTTGGAACCGGCCGACGCCATGGGCGACTTCACGCGCCGTGGCCCGCGCCGCGCCGCCGCGTCTCCCGGTGCCGCGAATCTCGCCGGCGGCATCGGCCAGTCCGTCCCCGCAATCTGGCGGCGCTACGAAACGGAGCTGGCGGCGATCCTGCCGCTGCTCGATCCCTGGCTCGCCCGGTTCGGCTACGCGGACCCGCTCACCGTTTTGTGAACGCCGCGAATTCGAGTCGTGAGACGATCAATAATAGAGCGGATTGCGATACAATATTTCCCACCACATGATCCGAAACAGGAAAGTGTCTCAAACTGTCGCCAAAAACAGTTTGTGAATTGCCGCATCGTTATCGGATCAGCAACCTCCGAGCCGTGAATTTCGCCCCGTTGTCGGGAGCCGGGCGAAGGCTTGAGGGTCGACATGAATTCACTCCCGATGCGGGCATTCGAGCCCGAACTGCAACCGGCTGTCTTCCGCGAAATCGATCGCGCCCTGGCCGCGAACAATGTATTGCGCGCCACGCAGCTCGCGCTGCAGGCGCTGGATGCCGGCCATCGCGCGCCACTGCTGTTCGCGATACGCGCGCATTGGAAAAAGCGTGAAGGCCGGATGGAAGCGGCACTTGCCGATTTCGAATGCGTGCAGGAATTCGATTCCGCGAATGCGTCCAACCTGAACGAGATCGCCGGATGCCTGAACGCGCTCGGCCGCCACCGCAAGGCCATCGCGGCAGCATCTGAAGCGATCGAACTCAGGCCCGGCATGGCAATGGCATGGTTCCACAAAGGCTTCGCGCACCAGATGCTGACCGAGCTACAGCCGGCTGAGCTGAGCTATCGCGAAGCCATCCGTCTCGACTCCACCATCGTCGATGCGCACGGACGCCTCGCGGGTCTTGCCGCCGCGCGCGGCGATTGTGCCGAAGCGCGCCAGCACGCCGCCAACGCACTCGCCATCCAGCCCAATCACCCTATCGCCGCCCTGACCCTGGCCTCGTCTGCCCTGGCGGACGGGAACCTGGCCGAAGCGGAGCCGCGCATCCAGGCGCTCCTGTCCTATCCCACGCCGTTGGTCCGCGCCGTGGCGTCCAGCCATCTGGGCGACCTGCGTGATGCGCAGGGTCGCACAGGGGAGGCCTTCGCAGCCTATCGCGACGCCGGCGCGCAATGGCGGGCTTTTTACGCCCCGCAATTCGCGAGGAGACGGCCGGCTACTGATTTGCTCTCCCGCACGACATGCGACGTCGATGCCTTGCCGCAAGGCGGCTGGCAGGTTGCCGGGCCGCTGAAACAGACCGGCGCGAGGCTTGCTTTCATCATGGGCTTCCCCCGCTCCGGCACCACGCTGCTCGGGAGTGTATTTGCCGGCCGGGCGAATGTGACGGTGCTGGAGGAGCGCCCGCTGCTGGACCGCGCTATTGCCGAACTCGCCGAGCCGGACGGCGGCGTGGCGAAGTTGGCGGCGCTCAGCGATGCGGAGATCGAATCCTACCGTGCGGATTTCTGGATGCGCGCAGCCCGCTACGGCGCGTGCGAGGGCCTCATCATCGACCAGACGGCGCTCAACACGGCCTATCTGCCCGTGATCCTGCGACTGTTCCCCGATGCCAAGATCGTCTTCGCCCTGCGCGATCCGCGCGACGTGGTGTTCAGCGCCTTCCGCCGCACCTTCGGGCCCAATCCTTTCACCTTGGAGTTCCATGGATTGGAAAGCACGGCCCGGCTTTATGACCGGACCATGACGCTCGCGGAAACCTGCCGCGACAAGCTCGGCTTCGCGCTGTTCGAAACCCGCCACGAAACGCTGATCGCCGATTTCGACGGCGAGACGAAGCGGCTCTGCGGTTATCTGGAGATCCCGTGGGACGAATCCCTGCGCGACCACCACAAACGGCACGCCGCCATGGCGACCCGCAGCGCGGCGCAAGTGCGACGCGGCCTCAATAGCGAGGGCGTGGGCGCGTGGCGGCGCTACGCGACGCAATGTGCACCGGTCCTGCCGGTGCTGGCGCCGTGGGTGAAGCAGTTCGGATATCCGGCGGAGTGAGCGCCCCCAGCATGAGTCGCATTACGAGGAACTTTTGCTGGAACATATCGTGTCCCGCTCAAATAAAAGTGAGAAGTCTCTCAAATTGTCGCAACGGACGGGAATTGATTTGAGGCCGCCTGCGGTGGGCGGCTATCCCGGTTCCGGGCCATTTGCGTCGTGTTCCGGGGGGCAGCGCGACGGAGGGAGAAAGTTCCGTGAGTTCGCGTCCGATCGATAGCGCGCGGTCTCCTCCGCCCATCTTCCTCGAGATCGACCAGGCGATGCGGGCACGGGATTTCCGCCGCGCCGTCGCCCTCACCCAGCAAGCCCTCGACGCCGGCTATTCCAGCCCCGGCCTGTTCAGCCTGCGCGCGCGCTGGCGGAAGCTGAACGGCGAAGCATCCGCGGCCATCGCCGATCTCGAACGCGCGCTGGCGCTGGACCCACGCTCCGCCACCATCCTCGGTGAAATCGCGGACTGCCTGAACGGCCTCGGCCACCACAGCAAGGCGCTGGAGGCCGCTGATGAGGCTGTGTCCTGCGAGCCCGCCTATGTGCTCGCCTGGTTCCAGAAGGCGCTGGCGCATCAGATGCTGAACCAGCTGCAGGACGCCCGAGCGGCCTATCTCGAAGCCGTCCGGCTCGATCCGCGCATGGCCGCCGCCCTTGGCCGGCTTGCCGCGATGGCGGTGCAGCAGAACCAGCACGACGAGGCCCGCGACTACGCGCGGCAGGCGCTGGAGATCGAGCCCGGCCAGGACGTGGCGACGCTCGCCCTTATCACGCTCGACATGGCGGACGATGCGCTTGACGACGCAGACACGCATCTGCGTACGCTCCTCGCCGATCCACGCACCACGCAGCTCACCCGCTCCATCGCGCTCTCCCATCTGGGCGATTTGCGCGACCGCGAACAGCACTGGCCGGAAGCCTTCGCCGCCTACCGCGAGGCGGGCCATATCTGGAATAGTATCTATGCCACCCGTTTCAAGCAGCCGGGTCGCGAAGCCGTGCCGGACATGCTCACGCGCCTGCGCGCCGCGGTCAAAACCCAGCCGCCCTCAGCCCCACGCCCCTGCGCGACGGATGCGGCCGGCCTCGCCTTCATCCTGGGCTTCCCCCGCAGCGGCACCACTTTGCTCGGCCAGATACTGGCGAGCCGGAGCGATGTGGCCGTGTTCGAGGAGAAGCCGCTCCTCACCCGCGCCATCCGCGAATTGATCGAGGCGCGGGACGGGCTGGCCAAACTCGCAGGCCTGCCGGACAGCGCGCTCGACGCCTATCGCGAGGATTTCTGGAAGCGCGTACGCCAAAGCGGGATCGACGTGACAGGCAAACTGGTGGTCGACCAGACGGCCTTCAACACCGCCTACCTGCCCGCGATCCGCCGGCTGTTTCCCAAGGCGCCGATCATCTTTGCGCTGCGCGATCCGCGCGATGTGGCGTTCAGCTGCTTCCGCCGGATGTTCGCGCCGAACCTTTTCACGCTGGAGCTGCATTCGCTGGAAGGCGCCGCGCGCCTCTACGACGCCATGATGCGATTCGTCGATGTCTGCCGCGAGCGCACAGGCTTCGCGCCGCTTGAAATCCGCAATGAAGACCTGATCGCGGACTTCGACGGCGTCACGAAGCAACTCTGCGAGCATCTGGGGCTTGCCTGGGATGAATCCCTGCGCGATTTCCAGGAAGCCACGCATGATCGCCTTCTCGCCACACGCAGCGCCACGCAGGTGCGGCGTGGTCTTTCCAGCGAAGGCGTCGGGCAGTGGCGGAATTATCGCGAGCAGATAGCCCCGGTGCTCGGCATGTTGAAGCCCTGGGTGCGCCGCTTCGATTACCCGGCCGAGTAAAACGCGTTCACCCCGTTCAGCAGCTCGCCGGTCAGTTCGCGCTCGGCCTCGCTGAGATACGGGTTCCACACATCGAAGATCAGGATGACGCGCAGCCGGTCGCTGTCGTTCCACGCCTCATGCTCGATCGTGTCGTCGAACACCCAGGCCTCGCCCTGCTGGAACTCGCGCGTGTCGTTGCCGACGCGGAAATAGCATTGTCCGGGCACGATCAGCGGCAGATGCACGATCAGCCGCGCATTGGTATCGCCCGAATGCGGCGGGATGCGGGTGTGCGGATCGAGCGTCGAGAAGAACGCCGTCGGCGCGAAGTTCGGAATGTCCGCGCGCGGGATGGAGGCCAGTGCTTCGGCGGTGCGGGGGCAGCGGGCGCAATTGTCGTCCTGCCTCCCGCCGTCCTTCCACAGATAGAGCGCGCTCCAGCGCGGCGACCAGTTGAGCTCCGCCCACTGGTTCAACGGCACGCCGGAGGGGTGCGTGACGTAAGGCTTGAAGCCCTCCTTCTCTTCTTCCAGCAAGCCAATCAGCTCGGCGCGTATGGCATCCGTTTGCGCTTCCAGTGCCGGCATCCAGGGGAACTGCGCGCGGTCGTAATACTGGATCGCGGGCAATCGTGGCACATGCAGCATGGTGGGCTGCTGGGTGAAAACCTTCTTCGTGCCCACCGCCACATCGGTGCATTCGTCGAAGCGGGCGAAATCCGAGCCGGCATGGCGCGCGCGGGTCGGGCCCATGCGCGAGGCGAGGAACGCCGACATTTCTTCCGCATTCTCGCGCACACAGGCGCGGGCGTGGTCGATCTGGCTTCTCAATTCGCGCGGCAGACGATCATCCGGCGGGACGATGGTGAGCACATCCTTGTAGATGCGCGCGGCCGCCCGCTTGCCGCCGCTGCGCTCCATCAGCGCCGCTTTGGCCAACAGCCCAGGATAGAAATAGGGATCGATCGCGAGAGAACGCTCGATCGCCGCCGCCTCGCCGGGCGTATCGAAGAGCGCGCGGCAGGCGAAGGAGAGATTGAGCGCCACCATCGGCTCGCGCGGCGCCACAGTCAGCGCCTTCTCCAGCATCTCGCGCGCGGCGCGCGCATCCTTGCGGTAGAGCGCGTGCTGGCCGAGATGGAACAGCGCCTCGCCATTGTCCGGCGCCAGCGACAACACTTGGCCCCACAGCCGCGCACTTTCATCCAGCCGCCCGGCCTCGAGAGCCAGGCGGGCCGATTGCGCGAGGCCGGCAATGCGCGGATCGGCAGGCTGCTGCATTATTCGTCGCTCGGCAGGCCGGTGGCGCGCATCTCCACGCCATGCGGCACATCCTCGCGCGCGCGCATCAGCGAGCGGGCGAGCGGCATGTTCAGGATCGCATCCATCCCCTGCATCGCGCGCATGCCGGCGCTGGTGCTGGCGAAGGTGGAGTCCATCGCGCTGAAGAAACCCTGCGGCCGCGGATACATCTTGAACGTCGCCTGCGTGCCCGGCGCGATGCCGCCAAGCTGCTTGGCCACCTCCACCGCCGTCCAGAAATTGCCGAGCTGATCGACAAGACCGCGCGGCTTGGCATCGGCCCCCGTCCATACGCGGCCTTTGGCGATGGCCTGCACCTGCGCCAGCGGCAGCTTGCGTCCGGCCGCGACCTTGGCGGTGAAGTCCGCATAGATCGTGTCGGCCTGCATGTTGAGGTTCGCGAGCTGGTCCGGCGTATAGGGCGAGACGGCGGAGTCGAACAACGCGTTCTTGCCCACGCCGATATCGTCCGCGCCGACCCCCACAAGGCCCAGCGACTTGCCGATGGAGACTTTACCCGTCAGCACGCCGATCGAGCCGGTGAGCGTGGCGGGTTCCGCGATGATGCGGTTGGCGGAGGTCGAGATGTAATAGCCGCCCGATGCCGCCAGCATGCCCATGCTCACGACAACCGGTTTGCCGGCGGCCTGCGCCTTGCGCACCGCATCGAGAATCTGATCCGAAGCCGTCACCGATCCGCCAGGGGAATCGACGCGCAGGATGATCGCCCTGATCTGCGGATCCTTCGTGGCCTGCCGAATGGCGGCTGCCATGTCGTCGCCCGCAATGACGTCGCTGCTGCCGATGCTGCCACCACTATGCGTGGTGCCGTCGACGATCTCGCCGGAAGCTTCGATCAGCGCGATCTGGCCGCCGGTGGGCGTGTCGTCCTGCGTCTCGCGCATATACTTGCGCAGCGCGAGGGAGCTCGCGCCGGAACCGGCGCGATCGAGCGCCGCGTTGTGCGCGTCGTCGTCATAGCCGATCTTGTCGATCAGCCCGCGCGTCTTGGCATCGGCCGCGAATTGTGGGCTCGCCTCGAACGCGGCCGCGACGGCCTTGGGATCGAGATGGCGGTCGGCGGCGGCGGCGGATGTCGCATTGTCGACCCAGGATTGGAGGAACGCGGTCGTCTGCTCGCGGTCGGCGGGCGTGCGCTCCTTCTCCATGTACATTTCGGCGGCGCTCTTGTAGTCGCTGCGTTTCACGATCTGCGGCACGGCGTTGATCTTGTCGAACAGCCCGCGCAGATAGAGGCCATCCGTGCCCGCACCGGCAGCGCCGAACGGGCTGCCGGGCTGCATCCAGATCTCGTCGGCAGACGCGGCGGTCAGATAATCGCCGAGACCGGCGGAGAAGAAGCCGTTGGCGTCCGCCACCACGAATTTGCCGGTGGCGCGAAAGCGCTTCAGCGCGGCGCCGATCTCCTCGGCCTGCGCGACAGGCATGTCCGCGGTTCCGACGCGCAGAAAGATGCCCTTCACGCGGCTGTCGCGGCCGGCGCGGTCCAGCCCCAGGACCACATCCATCACCGTGGTGGGACGACCGCCAAAATCAAACGGGTCGACGGAAGCGGAATCCTTGATGGGGGATCGCAAATCCAGGGTCAGCACCATCTTGCCCGGCAGGCCGTCGCCCCGCGCCAGTCCGATCACAACCAGCACCAGGAAGATCAGTACGATGGCGACGGTGAATTTGATGATGCCGTTCAAAGCCCCGAACAGGATCGAGCGGAGCCAACGCAGGAACGCGAGCATGGACTGTCCTTTTCTGAACGCCGCGCACGTCCCCCGCACGCGTACCCCTTATATGGGAAGCATATTAAAGATCGCCAATTGCGCTATCATGAACTGCGTTGGGTATTAAGTCCTTGATCTGACTTCCTTATCAAAAGGCATGGGAAATGGCTGAACGGATCGATCCGGCGGAATTCGCCGCGACCCGCACCGAAAGGCGGGATGGCATCGCCGTCGTCACCCTGAACCGGCCCGAACGGCGCAACGCGCTGAACCCCCGCGCCTATGCCGAACTCGAATCCGCTTTCCGCGCTGCCTCTGCTGACGAGGCCGTGCGCTGCGTGGTGGTCACTGGCGCCGATCCCGCTTTCTGCTCCGGCGAGGACGTGAAGGAGATGATGACCGGCCAGGTGCGCGACGGCGAACGCCCCGCCACCACGCGCGGCAAGCCCACGCCCGCAGCCATGGCCGCGCTGGAGTGCTCCAAGCCGGTGATCGCCGCCGTGAACGGCGCGGCGGTCGGCTGGGGCATGGAGCTGTCGCTCTTCGCCGACATCCGCATCGCGTCGGAGCACGCGAAATTCGCCGAACTCTTCATCAAGCGCGGCTTGATCGCTGATGTCGGCGGGCTGTGGCGGCTGCCGCAGATCGTGGGGCCCGCGATGGCCGCGCAATTGCTCTACACCGGCGATGCCATTGACGCGCGCGAGGCGCTGCGCATCGGCCTCGTGAGCGAAGTCGTGCCGCACGGCGAGTTGATGCCGCGCGCGCTGGCGCTGGCGGCGCGCATCGCGGCCAATGCGCCGCTGGCGCTGGTGGCAATGAAGGAAGGGTTGCGTCGCGCCACCTATGGCGATGCACACGAGATCGGCGGCTGGGCGATCGACACGATCTATCGCCTCTTCGCGACGGAGGATCACCGCGAGGGCGTGGCGAGCTTTCTGGAGAAACGCCCACCTGTCTTCAAGGGACGTTGAACATGCCTCTGTTCGAATCCGGTGGGCTGGCGCTGGCCTATGACGAAATCGCGGGAGCCGGCCGGCCGGTGATCCTGGTGCACGGCTTCGCCTCCAACCGCAACGAGAACTGGAAGCGGCTCGGCTGGTACGGCGCCTTCGAGCGCAAGGGCCTGCGCATGGCCGCTTTCGACGCCCGTGGCCATGGCGAAAGCGCCAAGCCGCATGATCCGGTGGAGTACGCACGCGACAGGATGGTGGGCGACGTCTTCGCGCTGATGGACCGGTTGAACGCACCGCGCGCCGATCTCGTAGGCTATTCGATGGGCGCGCGCATCGTGCTGGCCGCAGCGCTGGCCCAGCCGGACCGCGTGCCGATGGTGATCGCGGGCGGCATCGGCGGCCGCCTGTTCGATCCCGCGCCGCCCGGCAACCCCATGGCAGACGCGATGGAAGTAGCCGATCCTGCGTCCATCGCCGAACCCTTGCTGCGCAGCTTCCGCCAATTTGCCGAAGAACAGGGTGAGGACCGCCAGGCGCTCGCCGCCTGCGGACGCGCGCCCTACCCGCCTTTCACGCGCGAGATGCTCTCCGGCGTTCGCGTGCCCACCCTGATCGTGGCCGGGTCGCGCGATGAGTTGGCCGGCGATCCCGCCGTGCTGGCCGAAACGATCCCCGGTGCGCGGGCGGTGACCTTGCCGGGCTGTGATCATTTCTCCGCTATCTCGCATGGCTTGTTCAAAGCCAGCGTGTTCGATTTCCTGGAAGGAAAGCTCGAATGAAATCCCTCCTCGCCGCCTGCCTGCTGTTCGCAAGCCCCGCGCTCGCGGATTGCGATCTCACGGCACCCGATGCGGCCAAGGCCGGCCCTGGTTGCGCGCATGCCTGGATGGATGCGAACCTGCATCTCAACGACATTCTCGTCGTCGGCACCCACAACAGCTACAAACAGGCCATCGATCCCAAGATCATGGCGCTGATCGCGGGGCAGTCGCAGCAGCTCGCCCAATCGCTCGATTACAGCCACATCCCGCTCGACCAGCAGCTCGACGGCGGCGCCCGCGCGCTGGAGCTGGATGTCGTCTACGATCCCAAGGGCGGATTGTTCGCGCAGCCGCTGGGCGCGATGATGACGGGCGTGCCGCTGCCCGACGGCTATGCCGCGACGATGGCCAAACCCGGCTTCAAGGTCATGCACGCGCAAGATTTCGACTACCGCGCCAACTGCCTGACATTTGTGGAGTGCCTGACGATCATCAAGGCGTGGTCGGACGCGCATCCCAACCATGTGCCGATCCTGATCACCCTCAACGCCAAGGACGACTCGCCAATTCCGCAAGGTACGCAGGCCCTGAAATTCACCCCCGCCGCCTTCGACGCGCTGGACGCGGAGATCACATCCGTCTTCTCGCCGCAGGACATCATCACGCCGGATTCCGTGCGCGGCTCCTACGCCACGCTAAAGCAGGCGGTGCTGGAACATGGCTGGCCCACGCTCGGCCAATCACGCGGGAAAATCCTGTTCGCGCTGGATGAGGACGAGCCCAAGATCTCGCTCTATCGCAATGGCCGCAAAACTTTGGAAGGCCGCATGATGTTCATCAACGCGCCCGAGAGCGCGCCGGACGCGGCCTATCTCACGCTCAACGAAGCGCTCACCGACACCACGCATCTGACCAAGGACGTAAAGCTCGGCTTCCTGGTGCGCACCCGCGCCGATGCCGACACCGTCGAAGCCCGCAAGAATGACACCGCGCGGCGCGAAGCGGCGCTCAACTCTGGCGCGCAATACGTCTCCACCGATTACATGGAGCCGGACACGCGCTTCGGCCCCTATCAGGTGCGCCTGCCTGCCGGCGCCATCGCGGTCTGCAATCCGCAGCGCGGGCCGGAGCGTTGCGCGGGACTAACTATCGAACCCTAGACTTCCGCCAAGCAAGGGAACCTTCCGCCGCCCCAGGCGTTTTGCGTCATCGGGGTTTGCACCCAAGGGGTTGCATGGGCGGGGTTTTCAGCCGGAAAGCGTTGAGACGGGCGGGCGCGGCCTGCCTGATTGTGCTGGGCTATCCGGCGGGTGCCTGGGCCGAGACGGATTACAGCCATCTGTCCATCGAGCAACTCGAGAACGTCGAAATCACGTCCGTTTCCAAACGGCCGGAACCGCTGAGCCAAGCCCCCGCCGCTGTCTATGTGATCACCGCCGAAGACATCCGCCGCTCGGGCAAGACCAGCCTGCCGGAGGTTCTGCGGCTGGCGCCCAACCTCGAAGTCGCCCGGATGAACGCCTTCGGATACGCGATCACGGCGCGGGGATTCAATTCGCCGGAGTCTGGCAACAAGCTGCTGGTGCTGATCGACGGACGCAGCGTCTACTCGCCACTCGCCTCCACCGTGTTCTGGCAGAACCTCGACATCCCGCTCTCTACTATCGACCGCATCGAGGTGGTCAGCGGCCCCGGCGGCACGCTCTATGGCGCCAACGCCGTGAACGGCGTCATCAATATCATCACGCGGAATTCCGCTGAGGCGCAGGGCCTGTCTCTGCGCATCGGCGCCGGGCCAGACGACCAGAGCGCCACCGCGCAATACGGAACGTCGCTGGGCGAGAACACGACGATCCGCTTCCATCTGAAGACCTTCAACCGCGCCAACACCGATCCAGTCTCCTCCACCGACTTCAGCAAGGACGATTGGCAGGGCACGCAAGGTGGCTTCCGATTGGACTCGCATGACGGCAGCGAGACCTATTTCCTCGAGGGCAGCGCCTACGGCAACCAGAATCGCGAGACCTTCATCGAGAAGGGCTGGGGCGAGAACCTCACCGGAAGCTGGACGCATGCTTTTTCCGGCGGCTCGACGCTCGTGGTCTCCGGCTATTACGACAACGCGCTGCGCACGGAGCCAGTCGCCAAGGATGAGACCACGACCTACGACATCCAGGCGCAGCATACGACCTCGTTCGGCTGGAACGATGTGTTCATCTGGGGCGGCGAATACCGGGTGTGGGACGAAGCGTTCTATTCCCTCGTCCCCTTCACCTTCGCCAAACCGCGCACGACCATTTCGCTGGGCAGCCTCTTCGGGCAAGACGAGCTGCCCATTGCCTCCGATCTCAAGCTCACGGTTGGATTGAAAGCGGAGGACAACAGCTATTCCGGCCTCGACCTGCTGCCCAACATCCGCCTCGCCTGGCAACAGAGCCAGCACACCTTGTTCTGGGCGTCGGTCTCGCGCGCGGTGCGCACGCCATCCAAGATCGACCGCGAGCTGGAAGATCCGGGCCTGCTGCTGCCCTCGCCCGAATTCCGTTCCGAAAAGCTCACGGCTTATGAAGCAGGCTATCGCGGCGATTTCTCTGATCAGATATCGCTATCGGCGTCGCTGTTCTTCAATCACTATAACGATCTGCGCAGCGACGATCTCGTGAATGGCGTGACGCTTCCCATCATGCTGGAGAACGGCATCGCCGGTAACACTTATGGCGTCGAGATCTGGGGCGACTACAAGGTGACGGATTGGTGGAAGCTCTCCGCCGGCTTCAACTGGCTGCACAAGGACCTTCACGTAAAGCCCGGCCATAACGACATCTCCCTGGGCCAATCCGAAGGCCAGGACCCCGCCTGGCAGGCGCAGCTCCGCTCCCAGATGAACATCAGCGACGATTGGGAAGCGGATATCATGCTGCGCGCGGTGGACCGCGTCACGCGGCCCTTCACCAACGGGCAATTGGAACTGGTACCTTCGTATATCGACGGCGACGCGCGGATAGGCTGGCATATCACCGACACGACGGAGCTGTCGCTTTCCGGCTATAACCTGCTGCATCGCCACCATCTGGAGGCCAACGATCCCAGCACCTATGCGCCGCGCTACATCGACCGGACTTACTTCGTGAATCTGCGCCAGAGCTTCTGAGATGGAAGCGGTTTCCTCACTCTTGCGCCGCCTGCTGGCCGGAGGAGCGCTCGCGCTGTGGTCCGTCGCGGCGCATGCGGCGGACAACCCCGTCGAATACGGGTTGAAGGAGGCCTATCTCTACAAATTCCTGCCCTTCGTCCAATGGCCGGCGGCAGCGTTCGCGGCGCCCAATACGCCCGTCACGCTCTGCATCCTGGGCCACGATCCTTTCGGCGCGTCGCTCGACAAGGACGTCAGCGGCGAGCACGTGGATGTTCGCAACATCGTGCTCAGGCGCATCGAAACGCCGGAGGCCGCGCAGACCTGCCAGGCGATCTTCATCGACATCGCCGATCCGCAAGGTGAAGGCGCGGCCATCCAGGCGCTGCAGGGCAAACCGATTCTCACCATCACCGATTCCGGGGCCTCCGCGCCCGGCATCATCGCCTTCGTCATCGACAGCAATCACGTTCGTTTCGACATCGACGACCAGGCCGCCGCGCGAAGCGGGCTTTCGATCAGCTCCAAGCTGCTCAGCCTCGCCCGCGCGGTGAAACCCCGGAGCGGCGCACTATGAGCCCGCGCCCCGCCAACCGCTGGAGATTGCCTGCACTGGTCGCGCTGGTAGCAGCCGCGGTGCTGATCCTGGCCGGCGTCGGCATGTCGATCTATGAGGATTATCTCTACACGCAGCATCAGGCGCGGGCCGTTTCCGAGCAGGCCTCCGTGCTCGCCGCCTCGCTGCCCGCCGCACTGGAATTCGGCGACAAGGACACGGTGCGGGAATACATCGCCGCACTCGAGGTGAACCCCGAGCTTGAAGCTGTCGGCGTCTATGGCCGCCACGGCACGCTGGTCGCGCAATTCTCCCGCGGCGCACCTCTGCCGGAACAGCTCTCCGCCGCACCGGCAAAAGACTATCTCAACGCCATATCGCCGGTGATCCACAACCGCGACCGCATCGGCTCGGTCTATCTGCGCGCCGATCCGGAATCCCTGTCGCGGCGGCTGTCGCGCTATGCGTTGATCGTGCTGCTGCTGACCTTGGGCGCGCTGGTCGTAGCCGTGCTGGGTGTTTCGCAGGGCGCGCTGACACGGGCCAATGCGGCGCTGGAGCTGCGCGCCTTCGATCTTTCCGAGCTCAACCGCCGTCTCCAGACCGAGATGGAGGAACACGGCAAGACCGAGGAAGCGCTGCGCCAGAGCCACAAGATGGAAGCCATCGGCCAGCTTTCCGGCGGCGTGGCGCATGATTTCAACAACCTGCTGATGATCATAAAGGGCAATCTGCAGCTCTTGCGGCGGCGCATGGCCAAGGGCGAGAGCGGTCTCGAACGTTACATCGACTCCGCCGACGAAGGACTGGAGCGCGCCGCCAGCCTGACACGCCGCCTGCTCGCCTTCGCCCGCCGCCAGCCGCTGGCGCCGCTGTCCGTCAACCTGTCGGAACTGGTGGCAGGGATGAGCGAGTTGATCCGCCATTCCGCGGGCGAGCGCGTCGCCACCACCACGCATCTCGAAGCGCAGTGGTGGACCTTGTGCGACGCCAACCAGATGGAGAATGTGATCCTCAACCTCGCCATCAATGCGCGCGACGCCATGCCGGAAGGCGGCCGCCTCCTCATCGAGACGCGCGACGTCACCGACGCGAGCGCGCCGTCGGACGCGGAAGGCTTCATGCCGGGCGATTACGTCGAGCTTGTGGTGCGCGATTCCGGCCAGGGCATGTCCGACGAGGTGCGACGCCGCGCCATCGACCCGTTCTTCACCACCAAGCCGCTGGGCCAGGGCACCGGCCTGGGCTTGAGCATGACCTTCGGCTATGTGCGCCAATCGGGCGGCACGCTCAGCATCGAGAGCGCGCCCGGCGTGGGAACCAGGATTGTCATTTTGATGCCGCGCTATGTCGAAGGCGCCGGCGAGGAGCGTAAGTCATGACCACCAACACCGTTCTCATCGCGGAAGACGAGGCGATGCTGCGCTTCGTGGCCGTGGAAACCCTGCGCGACGAAGGCTTCGAGGTCTTCGAGGCGGGCGATGGCGCCGATGCGCTCGCCATCCTGCGCGACCATCCGGAAATCCGCCTCTTGATCAGCGACATCAAGATGCCCCGGCTGGGCGGCTATGAACTCGCCGAAGCCGCGCTGTCGCTGCGCCCTGCGCTGAAAGTGGTGCTGATGACGGGCTATACGCAGGATCCCTCGCCCGCTTTCGTGCAGAAATGCGGCATCCCAATGCTGCACAAGCCGTTCGAACTGGCGCGGCTGACGACACTGGCCAGCGAGATGCTGGGCGCGAACTAGGCCGCGCGCGCCGCTCGACCGCGCAGGAATTTCAGTACCGCCCGCTCCTCCGGGTTGAGCGCAAAGCGGCTGCGGGATTTGGCCGGCATGTCCAGAACGAACGTGCCGCGCTCATAGCAGCGCACCACCGCCGGGTGGACGTAGCATTTGCGGCAGATGGCGACGGTGTTTCCCAGCGTGTCGGCGGCGCGCGCGATGGCAGCTTTGATATCCACCTTGGTGGGCTGCTTGGCGCCATAACCGTGCAGCGCCAGCGCCGCCTCCACCGTGCCTTGCCAGGTGCGGAAATCCTTGGCCGTTACCTCGCCGCCCATGATGGTGCGCAGATAGTCATTGACGTCGCCCGAGCCGATTTTGTGCACCGCGCCGTCCTCACCGCGATATTCGAAAAGGTGCTGGCCCGGCAGTTCCTGGCAGGCGCGCACCACCCGCGCCACGCGGCGGCTCTCCACCTTGAAACGCCACAGCTTGCCGCTCTTGCCCTTGAACTGGAACTGCAGCGCATCGCCCTTCCGCGCGACATGATGGTTGCGCAGGGTGGTCAGGCCGTAGCTGCGATTGTCCTTCGCGTAGCTTTCATTACCGATGCGGCTGCGCGTGGTCTCCAGCAGATAGACGATCGTCGCCAGCACCCGCTCGCGCGTCAGGCTCTTCTGCGCCATGTCGCGATAGACTTGGCGCCGCAGCTTCGGCAGTCGCGCGGCGAAGCCGATCAGGTGCTCGAATTTCGCGGCATCCCGTACGCGAATAAAGTCCGGATTGTAGCGATATTGCTTGCGGCCTTTCGCATCCAGCCCCGTCGCGGCCAGATGGCAGCGCGAATCCGGCGCGATCCACACATCCGTCCAGGCCGGCGGAATGGCGAGTTGGCGGATGCGCGCCAGATCCGCCTTGGCACGCACCTTCTCGCCATCCGGCCGGTAATAGGCAAACGATTGCCCGGCACGGCGCCGCGAAATGCCCGGACCTTCGTCCGAGCAATAGCGTAGCCCCGCCTCTTGGGCGGCGGTCTTCGGGTCGGCGAAGGCGTCCTGGAGAAGCGTCACGCCACGTCAGGCCACCTTGACCTTCTTCTTGGCCATCTTGAACTCGCGGTCCATCTCGGCGCGGTCGTCACTGGAGAAATTTTCGCGTACGTCCTTCCAGACATTGCGCTCCTCTTCCTCCACATGATGCTCGATCAGCTCTTTGAGCACCTTGGCGCCGGCCGTGAACTCCGGCGACATGGCGTTGCTGATCTTGGTGAGATTGGTCAGCGTGCGGTCGCCCAGGCTGTGCTCGATATAGCCTTCCTCGCCATTCACCTTGGGCTCCTTGCCCTTGAGCGCGATGATGGCGTTGTAGACGACCTTCTCCTCAGCCCGTTCATGGGGCACCAGCGCCGCCTTGATCTTCTTAAGCAGCGCCTTGCGGCTGGCGGAGGTTTCGGCATCGACAAGCTGCTTTAGCAGCGCCTTTACCGCATCGTGCTCCTGCTTCAGCGTATCCAGAACATCGACATCGTTGTCGCTGTCCGGCGCCAACGCCTTGCCTACCTTGCGGCCGGCTTCTCTCAGTGTGTCAACGACGCTCATTGCGGTTCCCCGATGGATTGCAGGGAGCTAACGCTGACTTTTTCGTTTTGTTCCGGGCGTATGATGGTGCGTTGCCGTACGCGACGTTTGAAGCACCAAATAGCGTCAAGACGCGCCCGTCACGCGCACTTCGTCGCCCTGGCGCAGCGAGTCCGGCGGGTTGTCGATCACGCGATCCTGCTTGGTGAGGCTGGAAGCGATTTCCACCGCGGTGCCCAGGTCGCGCACGATGGTGACGGGCTTGATCGTCACGCGGTTGTTCGCGCCCAGCACGGCCACCGCCGTGCCGTTGTCGTTGAAGATCAGCGCGCTCGCGGGCAGGCGCACCGTGTTGGCGGCCGCCGGAAGGTCGAGCTTCACTTGTGCGTAGTCGCCGGCCTTGAGCTTGCGGTCCGCGTTGTCGGCCTGGAGCTGGATCAGCACCGTGCCGGTCTGCGCGCTGACGGACTGGGCGTTGGCCATCAGGGTCGCGGTGAAGACCTGGCCCGGATATTCCGGCACCGTGAAGCTTGCCTTCATGCCGGGCGTGACTTGCGAGGAATAATCCTGCGGCACGTTCACATAGATGCGCACCTTGCTGTCGTCGGAAACCGTGAACAGCGGCGTGGCGCCCGTCGCGCCCACATTGATCAGCGCGCCCACATCGACGGAGCGGCTGGTCACCGTGCCGTCGAATGGCGCCGTGATGCGCTTGAAGGCTTCCAAATCGTTGAACCGGTCGACATTGGCCTTGGCGGACTGCGTGGCCGCGTGCTTCGCGGCGAGATCGCCGTTCTTCTCGTCCACGTCCTGCGGCGCCACGGCGTTCACTTTGGCGAGCTGGTTCCAGCGCTTCGCCGTCTGCGCGGAGAGACGCTCATTGGCTTGCGCGGTGCCGAGATCGGCCTTGGCCTGGGCGAGCTGCTGGTCCTGATCCGGCACGTCGATCTCGGCGAGGAGCTGTCCCGCCTTCACCGGCGAACCGATATCGACATACCATTTCTTCAGATAGCCGCTGACGCGGGCATAGATCGGCGCGCTGTTGAAGGCCTGCACCGTGCCGGGGAATTGCAGGTCGCGGGATTTGTCGCTGGCGGCGAGATTGATGACGCTGACGGCAGGCAAGGTGTTCGCATCCGTCCAGGCGGTGACTGTGTGACTCGCCGTCACGCGCGTGACAGCGCCAACCACGACGACGGCGACGGCCACGCAGGCGGCCACGATGCCGACCAGCCTAAGGCGGCGCGGCGGCGTGTAGTGGAGCATCTCGTTTTCGTCAGGCATGGGCTTCTCCGAAAGCGGTTCCCGGAGCGGCGCTGCCGCGTGCGGGTTCGGGCGTTTTGCGCCCATGGACGATGCTGAACACCACCGGCACGAAGACCAGGGTGGCGCAGGTTGCGAAAATCAATCCGCCGATCACGGCGCGGCCCAGAGGCGCGTTCTGCTCGCCGCCCTCGCCCAGGCCCAACGCCATGGGCGCCATGCCGATGATCATGGCAAGCGCCGTCATCAGCACCGGGCGGAAACGCGTGACGCCGGCTTCGATGGCGGCAAGCGCGGCGTTGCCGGTGGCCTCCAGCCGCTCACGCGCGAAGGAGACGACGAGGATGGAGTTCGCCGTCGCCACGCCCATGCACATGATGGCACCGGTCAACGCGGGCACCGACAAGGTGGTGCCGGTGGCGAACAGCATCCAGATGATGCCGGCAAGGGCGGCTGGGAGCGCGGTGATGATGACGAAAGGATCGAGCCAGGATTGGAAGTTCACGACGATGAGCATGTAGATCAGCAGGATGGCGGCCAACAAGCCATAGGACAGGCCGGTGAAGGCCGTGTTCATCGTCACCACCTGCCCGCGCAGAGCGACGGTGACGCCCTTGGGCAGGTTCTTCGCCTGCGCATCGATCACCGCTTGCACGTCACGCGCCACACCGCCCAGATCGCGATCCTGCGTGGTGGCGTAGAGGTCGATGGCCGGCAGCACATTGTAATGCGACACCACCGCGTCGGATTGCTCGCGGCTGATCTTGCCGAGGCCGCCCAGGATTTGCAGCCCGCCCGCCGAACCGGTGACGGGGATGTTCTCAAGCTGCGCCAGGCTATCCACCTGATATTCCGGCGTCTGCGCCACGATGGGATAGGACACGCCCGTCTGCGGATTGAGCCAGAAAGTCGGCGCGGTCTGCGAACTGCCCGCGATGGAGGTCACCACACTGTTGGTGACGTCGCGTTCGGTGAGGCCGAGCTCGGCCATGCGCGAGCGGTCCACATCCACGCGCAATTGCGGGTTCTGGAAGGACTGCTGCATGCGCGCATCGGCGAGGCCGGGAATCTTGCGCAAGCCGTCCAGCAGCTTCAGCGCGTAGTTGCGGTCCTTGTCCAGCTTGGGGCCGGAGACCTGCACGTCGATGGGCGCGGGCGCACCGAAATTCAGGATTTGGCTGATGATGTCGGCCGGCAGGAAAGAGAAGACGGTGCCGGGGAATTTCTTCGGCAAGGTCTCGCGCAAGGTGCGCACATAGTCAGCCGTCGGCTGATGGTTCGCATTGAGCGTGACGTAGATGTCGCCGTCCTGGTAACCGATCAGGCCGGAATTGTTATAAACCGTGTTGATGGAGCTGGTGGGCAGCCCGATATTGTCCACGATCGAGGAAACTTCCGCGGGCGGAACTGTCTTGCGGATTTCGCGCTCAATATCGCCGAACATCGCCGCCGCATGCTCGATACGCGAGCCAACTGGCGGGCGCACATGGATGGTGATCTGACCCGCATCCACCGAAGGGAAGAAGTTTGAGCCCAGGAACGGCAGCAGCACGAAGGACGCCAGCACGAAGCCCAGGAAGCCGATGACGAAGACTTTCCTGTTGTCCAACGCCATGGCGAGGATGTTGCGATAGCCTTCGCGGAAGCGGCCGAACCGCGCTTCGAAGCCACGCTGGAAACGGGTGAACATGTTGCCGTTCGACGCGGCCGCGGCATGCGCCTCTTCCGCGTGCGTCTTCAACAAATACATCGCCATGGTCGGCACCAGGGTGCGCGACAGGATGAAGGAGGCGATCATCGCGAAGACCACGGCTTCCGCCATCGGCACGAACAGGAAGCCCGCCACGCCTTTCAGCGCGAACATGGGCACGAACACGATGCAGATGCAGAGCAGCGACACGAAAGCCGGCTGAACGATCTGCTGTGCGCCATCGAGGATGGCGGTGGTGACGCCTTTGCCGTGCTCGAGATGCCAGTTGATGTTCTCGATCGTCACCGTCGCGTCGTCGACCAGGATGCCCACGGCGAGCGCGAGGCCGCCGAGCGTCATGATGTTGAGCGTCTGCCCGTTCAGCCACAGCGCCGCCAGCGCGCAGAGAATGGCCAGCGGAATCGAGATCGCGATGATCACGGTGGAGCGCCAGCTTCCCAGGAACAGCAGGATCATCAGGCTGGTGAGGGCCGCCGCGATCACGCCTTCGCGCACCACGCCCGAGATGGCCGCCTTCACGAAAATGGACTGGTCGTTCAGCAGGCTGATCTTGAAATTGGGCGGCAGGGTCGCCTCGATCTTGGGCAGCGCGTCCTTGACGCCCTGCACGATATCGAGCGTCGAGGCCGAGCCGGTCTTGAGGATGGTCGTCAGCACCGCGCGCTTGCCGTCGACATGCACCACGCTCTGCTGCGGCGGGTTGCCGTCACGAACATGACCGATATCGTGGATATAGACCGTGGCGCCGTTGACGGATTTGATCGGAAGGTCGTTCAGCGCCTCGATCGTGTCGGGCGCGTCGTTCAGTTTCACGGTGTATTGCGTGGCGCCGAATTTCACCGTGCCGGCGGGCAGGATCTGGTCCTGCGCGGCAATGGTGTTTTCCACATCTTGCGCCGAAAGTCCGCGCGCCTGCAGCGCCTGGGAATCCAGATCGATCTGCAGCTGGCGCACCTTGCCGCCATAGGAATACGGAATGGCCGCGCCCGGGATGGTGGTCAGCACGGGACGCACGAAGTTCTGCGCCAGATCGAGCACCGTCTGCTCGGACATATGATCGCCCGAGAAGGCCAGCTGCAGGATCGGAACGGTCGAGGCGTTGTAGTTCAGGATCAGCGGCGGCGTGGCGCCGGGCGGCATCTGCTTCAGCGTGGTCTGCGAGATGGACGTGACCTGCGCCGTGGCGGTGCGGATATCCACGCCGGGCTGGAAGTAGATCTTCTCGATGCCCATGCCGGGCAGCGAGGTGCTCTCGATATGCTCGATGTCGTTGACGGTGGTGGTGAGGCCGCGTTCATAGGGCGAGATGATGCGTCCGGCCATCTCGTCCGGCGACAGGCCCGTGTACTGGAACGCCACGCCGATGACAGGGATCTTGATGTCCGGGAAAATATCCGTCGGCGTCTGCATCGCGGCTAGCGGACCCATGATGAGGATCAGGATGGCCATCACGATGAAGGTAAGTGGCCGCTCCAGCGCGACGCGAACGATCCAGGTCATTACACCGATGCCTCGGGCCGCGGGACCCGGAAGGGTTACAACATCAGGTCCGTGGCGCCGGACCGCTCCTCGCAAGTGCCGGCGTCACAGACGTGACTTGTCCCGAGCTGTATGTTACTGACCGGTACGCTTGCGGGGGGTATATACGTACCGAGCGGTAACATCGTCAAGGCACGAGGCTGTGACAAAAAGCAAAACTCTTCGTTCGGCTCCGGTAGCCCGGAAAGCCACCCCCTCCAAGGCTCCCCACTCTGGGGCTGCGCGCCCCAAGGCCGCCGAGCGCATCCGCGAATCGGCGCGCGACCTGTTCTACCGCCAGGGCATCCGTGCCGTGGGCGTGGACGAGATCGTTCACCATGCCGGCGTCACCAAACCCAGCCTCTATCGCAGCTTCCCCTCGAAGGATGAGCTGGCCGCGGATTACCTGCGTCATCTTGGCGATGAGGGGCTGGCCCGTTTCGACGCGGTTGTGGATGCCACCGCGCCCAACCGGCGCGAACCGCTGCGCGCCTGGTTAAGGGAGTTGGAGCAGAAGGCGACGCGCCGCGACTATCGCGGCTGCGGGGCCACCAACGCCGCGGTGGAATATCCCGAGCACAAGCATCCCGCCCGCAAGGTCGCCATGGCGATCAAGCTGCGCAAGCGCGCCCAACTCATCCGGCTGGCCGCCAATCTCGGCGCCAGGGAGCCTGGGCGACTTGGTGACGCGCTGCTACTGCTTCTTGAGGGCGTCTATGCCTCCGGCCAGATGTTCGGCCCGCGCGGACCGGCGCTTGTCCTAACGGAAGCCACCGAGTCGCTGATCGACAGCTACTTGAAGCGCGAGACCTGAGAACGGTTCGTTACACCGCCGCGGTGGGCGCTGTGCCGACGACGAAACGCTTCGGCCGGAAGAACACGATGCCGGCGAGCAATCCGCCGATGCCCACGATGTTGGTGACGAGGTCGAAGGTCGTGATCGCGTAGACGCCGAGCACGATGAGCACGCCCCCGCTCAGCGCCGGGAATACACAGAGCGTGAGCCAGCGTGATGGCTCCTTCCGCCACAGCCCGCGGAATACATAGGCCGCGACCAGCCCAGCAAGGCCGTAGTAATAGGCCACCAGCACGCCCACGGCGTTGACCGAGTCTACGATGATCGTATGCACCGTGGGCATCAGGCTGGAGCCCCAGAGCAGCAGCAGGCCCACGCCGATCAGCACCAGCATGGCGCGCACCGGCGTCTTGGTGCGGGCGTCCACCACGCCGAAGCGCGGGCTCATCGCGCCTGCGCGGCCCATGGCGAAGAGCGTGCGGGAGAATTGCAGCATCGTCGTCTCAAGGGTCGCGATGCTGGAAAGGATCACGGCGGCGGAGGCAAGCAGCCCGCCGTTGCGCCCGAAACCGGCGCCGACCGCGATGTTGTAGATGATGTTGGCGTTGAAGCCCTGCGCATCCTTGATGCTGAAGAGCAGCAGCGCCGCCACCACGAAGCCGACATAATAGGCGATGGTGACGAAGATGCTGATGAAGCCGCCGTTTCCCGCGTTCTCCTGCGCATTGGCCGTCTCCTCGCCCAGATTGGCGGTGACGTCCCAGCCCCAATAGAAGAACACCACGATCAGCGCGGTGGCGGCGAAAGACGACGGCGTGTAGCCGAAGCCAAACCACGACCAGTGGAACGGATTGACTGAGCCGGTATGCGCGGCATGCACGAAGGCGCCGCCGGCGATCACGGCCAGGATGATGAGCTCGATCGTCGTCATCACCAGCTGCACGCGGCTCGTCACCTCGATGCCCACGATGAGCACCGTGGCGATGACCAGGAACCAGGCGCTGGCCACCGCCGCGCTCAGCACCACATTGTTGGCGAGCGCGGGGTTGATGAAATCGAGCGTGGAGGTCGCGAGCGGCAGGCTGCCCGTCACCATGAACACCATGGAAGCCACGAGCAGCGCCCAGCCGGAGAAGAAGCCCCAGAACTTGCCGAAGGCGGCGCTGGTCCACTGGAAGGCGGCCCCGGCGCTGACGTGCTGCTTGTTGAGCGCCTTATAGGCGATCGCGATGCCCAGCATGGGCACGGCGAAGATGAGGAGCGCGCCGGGCGAGAGCGTGCCGGCCGTGCCTAACAGCGCCGCGGTCGTGACGGCGATGGTGAAGCCCGGTGCACTGCCGGCTACGCCCATCACCAGCGACTCGATGAAGGACAGCGAACCGGCCTTGAGCTCGGTGTTCATCCTAGGCGCGGGCTCTTCTCAACCAGCCGTCCTCAATTGCGATACGTCGCCGTGATGCCGATGGTGCGCGGCCGCAACGTCGACGCCTCGAACAGTTCGGTGAACTCGTCCTGATGGCTGAGGTCGAGCTGCGGATGGGCATTGAGCAGATTGTCCGCGAAGATCGAGATATCCGTCTGGCCGAACGTCATGCCCGCGCGGAGCGTCACCACATTCGTGGCCGGTTCCGGAACGAGGCCGGAATCGAAGAGCGAGGTGCCTGGATCGCGCTCCGGCGTCAGGCCCGACTCGCGGCTGGCGAACTCGTAATCCACCCGGAAGTATGAGTCCTGGCCCAGCAGATTGGTGCTGTATTGCGCGCCCAGCGATAAGGTCCAGGGCGAGCCCGGCAGCTTGTTGCCCTTGTCCGCCAGGATCAGGCCGGCGGAGGCACCCGTGCTCGTGTAGTGCGAGTCGGTGTAGCCGAGGCTGAAGTCGAGATCGAGATTGTCCGTCAGCAGCCAATCGCCCTGCACGTCGAAGCCTTTGCTCTCGGCCGCACCCTGGTTGACCGTGTAGCGGAAGCCGCAGGACGGCAACGTCACCGACTGCTGGATATTCTGCCAGAGCAGGTAATAGACGCTACCGGAGAACTGCAGACGCCCATCCAGGAACTTGTCCTTTGTGCCGGCCTCGTAGCTGAGCACGGTGTCGGAATTGTAGGACGAAGGTTCGCTGGTGATCTCGCTGCAGGCCGATACCGGGAACAGCGGATTGGCGCCGCCGATGCGATACCCCTTGGAGACGGTGGCATAGACCATGTCGTCCGGGTTGATCTGCCAGGTGAGATCGACCATCGGCGTGAACGGCGTCTCCGCCTTCTTGCCGGAGGACGGACCGAGGGGGCCGAAGTTCTGAGCGCCGTCGGAGAAATTGGTGAAGTCGAAATGCGTGTGCGCGAGGCGTGCGCCGCCTTGCAGCTTCAGCGCATCGGTGATGGCCCAGGTCGCGTTGGCGAAGATCGCGTATTGCCGCTCGTGCGCCAGCGTGTGGTTGATATAGTCGTCGCCGTTGGGCAGCAAATCCTCGCCCCACAGCTGCGACATCGTCTCACCATAGAGATATTGCGTGAGCGCGGGGAGCTGCGGATCGTTGATCTCTTCCACGCTGAGCTGGCTCTGGCGCGTGAAGAAGGCGCCCACGATCCAGGTCAGCCGCGCATTCGGATCGGTGGATTGCAGACGCACTTCCTGGGAGAAATTCTCCTGCTTGTTGGTGATGTAGTTGATCGCCTTGTAGGGGCCGAAGCCGGGCAGATTGATGCCGTTGGGTAACAAGAGCTGCGACGGCGTGAACCCCGGAACAGTGTACTGGTTGATGTTGTTCTGGCCGCAGATGCCGCCGGTGCACGGCACGCCGCCCGGATCGGTATAGGTGCCGAAGGGATGGCCAGCCGCCAGCGGATCGCGTTGCGTGTCGTCAAGTTGCGTCAGGCCTTGCTGGAAATACGACAGGTCGTAAAGCGTGCCGCTGTAGTCCTGCACATTTTCCTGGCGGTTGAAGTAGGAGGTGTCGGATATCAGCTCGACGTCGCCCAGATCGTCATCAACCTTCAAGGACGGCAGAAGGAAGTGATCCTTGTCGGCCATGTTCTCCGGCGTGCCGGTCTTGTAGTCGCCACTGCTGGGATTGGAGAGGCCCACCCAATAATCGTCGATATTGGCCTGGTAGCGGTTCTGGTAGAAAATGCTGGGCGTGACGGAGAATGACGCCGAGGGCTGCCACAGCATCGAGGCGCGCACCACGTAGGTGTTCACGCTGTTGGTGTTGGATTGCAGCGTCTGGCCTGTCGTGTAATCGACCTTGTCGATCCAGCCGCCATCGCGGCGGCCCCAGGCGCTGATGCGAAAGCCCAATTGGCCGTCGATGATCGGGCCGCCGACGGCCGCGCCCGCCTCATAGCTCGGCGCGCCAGAGTCCGTGGTCGAGAGTTCGGCCTTCGCATATTCGGTGAACGCATCGAGGCTCGGCGCCGGCGTGATGTAACGCACCGTACCGCCTTCGGAGCCCGCACCGAACAGCGTGCCTTGCGGACCGCGCAAAATCTCCACGCGCTCGAGATCGAACACGGCCGGCAGCGTATTGTCGGAGCCGAAGCCCAGCGCGCGGATCTGGATGGGCGTGTCGTCGATATAGATGCCGGTGGTGGCGTCGCCGGCGCTGGAGTTCACGCCGCGGATCGAGATGTCCTTGCTCTCCGGATCGAAGGTCACGCCGGGCGTAAAGCGCACGAGGTCGCCGATGTTCTTGACGTCGAGCTGGTCCATCTTCTCGGTGGTGAAGGCGCTGATGCTTTCCGGCACCTTGCTCAGCTTCTCCGAACGGCGCGTGGCCGTGACGGTGACTTCCTCGACACCGGCGCTCGTCTGGGCTGTGCTCTGAGCGGCGGCCGGAGCAATGGCGCCACTCGTCAGCAACAAGGCCGCGGACAAGCCAATGAAAATCACGCGCATCGGAAATCCCCCTCGACAGGCGCATATGTTGCGCGTTTGGCCCGCGAGCGTCAATGACAGTTTCGCCACAGAAGTGCCTGATATCGTGGCACGATTTGCTTAGGGATTTTGCAGAAGCTCATCTACCGCGCGATGCGCCTGGTCGATGGCGGAATCGGTATAGGCCGCCGCCCCTGAGTCCGAATTGGCAATGGCGATTCGTCCGAACCGTTGCCGCCCGATCACATTGGCCCGCTTTTCCGGCGGAATGCTGAAATCGTCGAACAGCGGGTTGAACTCATAGGCATAGCCGTGCGGCCAGCGGTTCACCGTGATGGCCGTGATGTCGTTGGCCGGATCGAAGCCCGTACCCGCCAGCATGCGGCCAAGCTGGTCGCGGACGTGGTGCTCGAAGGTCTCGAAGGACGTCTGCAGCAGCTCGTAGCGACCGGCACGGTGCTGGTCGCGCTCCGGCAGGCCCGGCGACACCGGCGTGCGCACCATGAACAGCAACATCGGATCGTCCGGCGAGCGCACGCTCTTATAGGCGCCGACATCGACCGGCCAGTTGAGTCGCGTGCCGGACCAATAGCTCCCCGGCGCGGAAATGCCCGCGACACCGAGCTTGTGGAATGATCGCCAGTTGCGCAGCGCGACGCTGGTATAGACCAGCGGAATCTTGACCAGCTCGTGCAGCGCCGCCTTCTGCGCCTCCGGCAGTTCGGGGCAGAGATAGGGGATCATCATGTTCCAGCCGGCGAGCACGCAATTGGCGCCCTGCACCCGATAGACATTCCCGCCGCGCGCATAGGCGACTTCCACGCCTTTGGACTTCGCCGGATCGCCGATGTTCTTCACGCCGACCACCGTGCATGACAGGCGGATTGCGATGGGCGCGCCTGCGCGGTTCAGCGCCGCGTAATTCGCGCGCGCCGTCACCACATCTTCCACGCTCTTCCCCGGCATCGCGGCCGGAATCAAGTTGCGGACAAGAAGCCGCGCGATGGTCGCGTTGCCATCCGGGAAATGAAACGTGGGCAGGTCGGGATCGTCCTCGTAACCCGCCGCGGTATAGCCCATGCGTTCGATGGAGCCCTTCTCCAGCTTCAATCCCTGGAAACCGGGAAGCCCGAAGCCCCAGCAATCCAGCGCCGGTTCGGCATCGATCCCGGTCCCCCATTCGTCATGCGTGATGGTCTGATAGAAGGCGAGCGCCTTGGGCCCGCATTTCTGATAGTCGCGCAGATAAGCGAGATAGGTGATGCGGCTCAGCTTGTCTTTCTTCTGCGCGCTGGTGAGGCCGGGCATGGCATCCACCATGCCCTCCTGCACACGCTGGATATCGGCCTGCGTCTTCGCATCCAGCGGTGCCTTGGCGAGGAAGTCCTTCCACGGGATCGTGCCGCCTTCTTCATCGGTCCGCTCGCGGCCGACCACAAGGCGGTCTGCGCCGAAGGTTTCCTTGTCGAAGAAAGTAGCAGGCGCGAGGCCTTTGTAGATCTCGCGATGCATGCATTTCGCAGCCAGCGCGGTGGGATTGATTCCCAACTGCTTCATCAGCCCGGCGGCAACGGGGCTGTAAGGATGCGGACTGTCGATCAGCATCGTGCCGCCATTCATCAGCGCCAGATGGCCGTTCAAATCGTATTCGTTTCGCTTGGCATGGCCGCCGAAATCGTCGTGATTGTCGAGGATCAGGATCTTCGCATTGGGCTTGGCCGCGCGAAAGAAATGCGCCGCCGACAGCCCGCTGATGCCCGCGCCCACCACGATGAGATCGTAGATGGCGTGGACGTCCTCCGGCTTCTTCGCCGTTTTCCAGAAGTCGCCATCGCGAACCGAATGCGCCGTCTCGAACGCGCCGGGATGGCTGCCGCGCAAACCATGGCTGAGCGGCGGATAATAGCCCGGTGTATCCTGCGTGCCCGGCGTGATCTGCGCTTCGGCGGGTGTGAGCGTGGCGGAGATCGCGGCGGCGCCCATGGCCATGCCGTTGAGGAAATCGCGCCGGTCGATCGCGCGATCCATGCCCAGCGGACAGCCGCGCGACTTTTTCTTCGTCATGGCCAGCCCCTATTGCATGTTGATCATGATATGGCGCGCAACCGTATAGTCTTCCAGCGCATACATGCTGAGATCCTTGCCGTAGCCGGATTGCTTCAGCCCGCCATGCGGCATCTCATTGGTCAGCATGAAGTGGCAATTGACCCAGGTGCAGCCATAGCGCAACCGCGCGGCCGCCTGCATCCCGCGCGCGATGTCCTTGGTCCACACGGAGGACGCAAGGCCATAATCGGAGTCATTGGCCCAGTTCACCGCCTCCTCGACATCGGAGAAACGCGTCACGGAGATCACCGGTCCGAACACTTCCTTGCGCACGATCTCGTCGTCCTGCAGCGCGCCCGCGATGACGGTGGGCGGGAAATAGAAGCCTGGACCATCCGGCAGCTTTCCGCCGGTGCCGATAGTGATGTGCTTGGTGGCTGCCGCGCGCTCGACGAAAGCCGCTACGCGCACGCGCTGGCGGTCGGAAATCAACGGCCCCATTTCGTTCAGCGCATCGTCGCCCGCATTGAACTTCAGCGTGGACGCGGCGGCGGAGAGATCGGCGACCAGATTGTCGTAGACCTTCGGCCCCGCATAGACGCGGCACGCCGCGGTGCAATCCTGCCCGGCATTGTAGAAGCCGAACGTCCGCAAGCCAGCGACCACGGCTTGCAGATCGGCATCGTCGAATACGATGACCGGCGCTTTGCCGCCCAATTCCAGATGTGTGCGCTTGAGCGTGGCCTGCGCCGCCGCCATCACCTTGCGGCCCGTGCCGACATCGCCGGTCAGCGAGATCATCGCAACGCGCGGGTGGGAGATCAGCCGCTGGCCGACAGTCGCGCCCTGCCCTGTCACGATGGTCGCGACGCCTTCGGGAAACACCTCCGCGAGATGCTGAGCCAGCTTGAGTGCCGTGAGCGGTGTCTGCTCGCTTGGCTTCAGCACCACTGTGTTTCCGGCGGCGAGCGCGGGAGCGAGTTTCCACGCCGCCATCATCAGCGGATAATTCCAAGGCGCGATGGATGCGATCACGCCCACCGGATCGCGCCGGATCATCGAGGTATGGCCCGCGAGATATTCCCCCGCCACCGGCCCATGCATGGTGCGCACCGCGCCCGCGAAAAAGCGGAAGCAATCGACGATGGCGGGTAGCTCATCGGCGAGCACCAGATGGCGCGGTTTGCCGCAATTCAGCGCCTCCAGATCGGCATAGGCCTCAGCATCGCGCTCGATCAGGTCGGCAAGTTTCAAGAGCAGGCCGGAGCGCTCGGCCGGCGTGGTGCGCGACCAGCTTTCGAACGCCCGTGCCGCGGCCTCCACCGCCGCATCCACCTGCGCCTCCGTGGCGTCCGGCACTTCCCTGATGAGCGCACCGGTGCGCGGATTGAGGATGCGCTCTGCCGTATCCATCGTGAGACTCCAGTGGGAGAGCATTACGGCGCCGACTACATCAGCCCGGCACCGCCGTTGCAATGGCGCCTATTGCGCCGGTGTCTGGACTTCCGGGAAGCTTGTGAACAAGCCCGCCACCGCCGCATCGTACCCTTCATCAGGATGCGCGCCGCAATAATCGCGAACGAATTTCTCCTGCGCCGCGACCGGCTCCGCGTTCAGGTTGCGGGTACTTTCGTTTCGGGCGAGCAGGGAATAGTTGAGCGCGCTCATATAGCCTTGTGCCCATGAGAAATAGATGGTCTCGGTCACCGTCGACGGCGATGCGACATCGCTCAAGAACTGCGTACAGCCATGCGAGCCATACCCCATCTCCGCATAGGACGCGCCGCTTGCCGATGCGGCGCAGGACAGCAAAAAACCCGCCGCGACACAGATGACTTTCATGTTTCCCCCGATTCGTGACGCGAATGGCGCGTGCCGCAGGTTGACGCAATCCGAGGCGCTGGTCCAGAAATAGCGTTCTCGTGTGTTTAGGCCTTGGGGACAGGCATGGATTCGAACGACGCCGACGCACAACAACTGGCGGCACTTGGCTACACCGCCCGGTTCGACCGCTCGATGAGCCTGTGGGAGAATTTCGCCCTCGGCTTCACCTACCTTTCCCCCGTCGTGGGCGTCTATTCGGTGTTCGACCTGGGGCTTTCGACCGGCGGGCCGCCGATGTTCTGGTCCTATTTCATCGCGGGCGCCGGACAATTCCTCGTCTGCCTCATCTTCAGCGAAGTGGTCTCGCAATTCCCGATTTCCGGCGGCCTCTATCCCTGGGCGCGCCGTCTCGTGGGCAAGCGCTGGGCCTGGATGGCGGGCTGGATTTATGGCTGGGCGCTCTTCACCACCATCGCCGCCGTGGCGGTGGGTGCCGGGCCTTTTCTCGCCACCCTGCTGGGCTTCGACGCGACGCCGGGCGTGACCACCGCCGTCGCGCTCGCGCTGGTGGCGCTCTCGACGATCGTCAATCTCGCGGGCACGAAGCTCTTGGCGCGCGTCGCCATGTTCGGCTTCGTCTGCGAGATCATCGGCGCCATCATCGTGGGCGGATACCTGCTGATCTTCCAGCGCCACCAGCCCTTCAACGTCGTGTTCGACACGTTCGGCATCCAGCAAGGCGGCTCCTACTGGCCGGCTTTCCTCGCCGCGGCGGTTGTCGGTCTCTTCACCTGTTATGGCTTCGAGGCGTGCGGAGACGTGGCGGAGGAAACGCCCAATCCCGGCCTTTCCATTCCGCGCGCCATGCGGATGACGATCTATGTCGGCATGGCGGCGGCGGCGTTCGTCTGCCTCGCGCTGATCCTGGCGCAGCCGGACATCGCGGCCATCATCGCCGGCAAGAACACCACGCCGGTCGAGACCGTGCTGCTGAAAGTGTTCGGACCCGTCGGATCGAAACTCGTGGTCGCGGTGGTGATGGTGTCGTTCATGTCGTGCATCCTGTCGCTGCAGGCCGCGACCAGCCGGCTCGTCTTCGCCTATGCGCGCGACAAGATGATCGCGGGAAGCGGGTATCTCTCCGCCATCTCGCCGCACACCCATGTGCCGGTGCGCGCGCTGGTGCTGTCCGGCATCGTGGCGGCGGCGATCATCTGCCTGGGGCTGTTCTTCCAGAACGCTATCGGCATCATCGTCAACTCCGCCATCATCGGCATCTATGCCGCATTCCAGATGATCGTGCTGGGCGCGCTGGCAGCGCGGCTGCGCGGCTGGAAACCGACCGGACAGTTTCGGCTGGGCGGCTGGGGCATGCCGGTGAATGTCGTGGCGCTCGTCTATGGCGTCAGCGCCATCGTCGACATGGCCTGGCCGCGCACACCCGCCTCGCCCCGGTATGTGAACTACGCGATGAGCGTCACCTGGCTCGCGATCATCGGGCTGGGCGCGCTCTACATGCTTCTGGCCCGGCCCTACGATCGCGGCGACGCACCCGCGGGCGATGCCGTTAGACAATCCTGATGGAGGACATCATGCCGAAACTCACCGCCCTCGCCTGCGCGCTTCTGCTCGCGACACCGGCCTTCGCCGCCGAGCAGATTCATGTCGTCGAGCACGCCACGTCCGACGCCACCGCCCACATCGCCGCCAAACCCGACAATCGCGGCGACGTGCTGACCTTCACCAACGACATCTATGACGCGGCGGACAAGACCAAAGTCGGCAGCGACAACGGCTTCTGCATTCGCACAGCCGTCGGCAAGTCTTACGAGTGCCTGTGGACCACCACGCTCGCCGGCGGACAAATCACCGTTGAGGGCCCGTTCCTCGACGCCGGAGACTCCGTGCTCGCCATCACCGGCGGCACCGGCAAATATTCGAGCGTGCGTGGCGAAATGGCGCTGCATGCGCGCGATGCCAAGGGCACGAAATACGACTTCAAGTTTTCGCTGAAGTAGTGCGACCGCGGATGAGCTCGTAGAACAGCGGCACGAAGAAGATCGCGAGGATCGTCGCCGACAACATGCCGCCGATCACGCCCGTGCCGATGTCGTTCTGGCTGGCCGCGCCCGCGCCGGTGGAAACCGCGAGCGGAATGACGCCCGCGATGAAGGCCAGCGACGTCATCAGGATGGGCCGCAAGCGCAGCCGCGCGCCTTCCAGCGCCGCGTCGCGCACGGATTCGCCGCGCTTCTGCGCATCCACCGCGAACTCCACGATCAGGATCGCGTTCTTGGCGGACAGGCCCATGGTGGTGAGCAAGCCAACCTGGAAATAGATGTCGTTGTAGAGCCCGCGCAATGTCGCCGCGAGGATGGCGCCCACGATGCCCAGCGGAATGATCAGCATCACCGAAAGCGGGATCGACCAGCTCTCATACAGCGCCGCCAGCAGCAGGAACACGACGAGGAAGGAGATGCCGTAGAGCGCATAGGTCTGCGATCCGGCTTGGCGCTCCTGATAGGAAAGACCCGTCCATTCCAGGCCCACGCCCTTGGGCAGTTGCTGGAACAGCTTCTGCACTTCGTCCATCGCGGCGCCCGAGCTTTTGCCCGGCGCGGGCGAGCCCTGGATCTCCAGCGAGCCGACGCCGTTGTAACGTTCGAGTTTCGCCGGCCCCAATGTCCACTTGTACGTGGCGAAGGACGAGAACGGCGCCATCTCGCCGGATGAGCTTTTGACATACCAGCGATAGAGATCTTCCGGCGCCATGCGATAGGGCGCGTCGGCTTGCATATAGACCTGCTTGACGCGGCCGCGATCGACGAAGTCGTTGATGAAGGTGCCGCCCCAGGCGGCGCTCAGCGTGTTGTTGATGTCCGACAAGGTGAGGCCCAGCGTCTCGGCCTTCTCGCGGTCGATGTCGATATGGAGCTGCGGCGTGTCGTCGAGGCCGTTGGGGCGCACGCCGAAGAGCAGCGGGTCTTTCGCGGCGAGACCGAGGAACTGGTTGCGCGCCTTCATCAGCCCGTCATGGCCGAGATTGCCGCGATCTTCCATCTCCACGTCGAAGCCGGAGGATTGGCCGAGTTCCTGCACCGCCGGCGGCACCAGCGCGAACACCAGCGCGTCGCGGATGCCGGCGAACGACTTCATCGCGCGCTGCACGATGGCGGGGGCGCGATTGGCCGATCCGGAACGTTCGTTCCACGGCTTCAAATGGACGAAGGAAAGTCCCGAATTCTGGCCTGCGCCCGCGAAGCTGAAACCGGCAACGACGAAGACCGTGTCCACATTGGCCTTCTCGTCCACCATGTAGTGGTGCTCGACCTGCTTGGCGACGGCCAGCGTGCGCGACTGCGTGGCGCCGACCGGCAGCGTGAACTGCGTCAGCACCGCGCCTTGGTCTTCCTCCGGCAAGAACGCCGTCGGCAGGCGGATGAACAGCAGGACCAGCACCACGATGATGCAGGCATAGATCAAGAGCGCCGGGCGTATCCAGCCGAGGAAGCGCTCCAGCGCGCGGCGATAGCGTTCGCGGCCGTAGTCGAACGTCTCGTTGAACCAGGTGAAGAACCGTCCGTGACGCTCTGCGGCGCCTTGCGGCACCGGCTTCAACAGTGTGGCGCACAGAGCGGGCGTCAGGATCAACGCCACCGTGATGGACAGCACCATGGCCGACACAATGGTGACGGAGAACTGGCGGTAGATCACGCCCGTCGATCCACCGAAGAACGCCATGGGCAGGAACACCGCCGACAGCACCAGCGCGATGCCGATCAAGGCGCCCGTGATCTCCTGCATGGATTTCTTGGTGGCTTCCTTGGGCCCCAAGCCCTCCTCGCGCATCAAGCGCTCGACATTCTCCACCACGACGATGGCGTCATCGACCAGAAGACCGATGGCCAGCACCAGCGCGAACATGGTGAGCGTGTTGATCGAATAGCCGAACGCCGCCAGTACCGCGAAGGTGCCCAGCAGCACCACCGGCACCGCGATGGCGGGGATCAAGGTGGTGCGCCAATGCTGCAGGAACAGGAACATCACGATGACGACGAGGATCGTCGCTTCCACCAAGGTCTTGATCACGTCGTTGATCGAGAGGCGGATGAAGGTGGTGTTGTCCACCGGGAAGGCGAGCTTCACGCCGGGCGGAAAGGTGGAAGCGAGATCGCTGGCCTTGGCCTTTACCGCGTCCGCCGTGGTGAGCGCGTTGGCGCCCGGTGCGAGCTGGATGGCGATACCGGCGGCGGGCTTGCCGTTCATGCGGCTGACGACCGCGTAGCTCTGCGCGCCAAGCTCGATCCGCGCCACATCGCGCAGCCGCACCACGGCGCCGCCCTGGCTGGCGCGCAGCACGATGTTGCGGAATTCCTCTGGCGTCGTGAGCCGCGATTGCGAGGTGACGGTCGCATCAAGCTGCTGGCCCGGCACTGTCGGCTGCGCGCCGAGTTCACCTGCGGAGACCTGGACGTTCTGCGCCAGCACCGCGTTCTCGACGTCGATGGGCGTGAGGCCGAAGCTGTTCAGCTTGAACGGATCGAGCCAGATGCGCATGGCATAGGGCGAACCGAACACCTGCGCCTGGCCCACGCCGGAGACGCGGCTCAGCGGATCCTGCAGCTTGCTCGCCATGAAGTCGGAGATGTCGACATTGGTGTAGCGGCCGCTGTCGTCATAGAGCGCCACGATCAACAGGAAGCTCGACTGCGACTTCAAAACGACGACGCCCTGCTGCTGCACTTCCTGCGGCAGGATGGGCAGCGCCTGCTGCACCTTGTTCTGCACCTGCACCTGGGCGATGTCCGGATTGGTGCCGGGCGCGAAGGTGGCGGTGATCGAGACCTGCCCGTTCGAGCTGGAGGACGAGGAGAAATAGAGCAGGTTGTCCACGCCGGTGAGCTGCTGCTCGATCACCTGCGTCACGGAATTCTGCACCGTCTCGGCCGCGGCGCCGGGATAGTTGGCAACGATCGTCACCGCCGGCGGCGCGATGGTCGGGTATTGCGTGATCGGCAGCGTCTCGATCGCGAGCACGCCCATCAGCGCGATCACGATGGCGATCACCCAGGCGAAGACCGGCCGCTCGATGAAGAATTGCGAGAGGCCCATCAGGCACCCTTGCCGGGTTGCTGGGCGAAGGACGCCGGAACCGCGTGCACCGGCATATCCGGCTGCACCTTCTGCAGGCCTTCGACAATGAGCTTGTCACCCGGCTTGAGGCCATCGCTCACCAGCCATTTGTCACCGATGGCGCGCGGCGTCTTGATCAGACGCAGCCGCGCGAAGCCTTGGGCATCGACCACCATGGCAGTCGGGTCGCCCTTCTCGTTGCGGCTGACACCCTGTTGCGGAACGAGGATGGCGCTGTTCTGCACGCCTTCCACGATGGTTGCCCGCGCGAACATGCCGGGCAGCAGGATGCCGTTCGGATTGGGGAAGATCGCGCGCAAGGTGACGGCGCCCGTCGTCTGGTCCACCGTCACTTCGCTAAACTGCAAGGTGCCGTGCGTGGGATATTGCGCGCCGTTGTCGAGCGTCAAGGTCGCCTCGGCCTGCGTCGGGCCATCCTGCGAAAGCTTGCCGCCTTGCATCGCGAGCTTCAGGTTCAGCAGTTCCACGCTCGATTGCGTGATGTCCACATAGATGGGATCGAGCGTCTGAATGGTGGCGAGCGCGGTTGTCTGGTCCGCCGTGAGCAGCGCACCTTCCGTCACCGAGGAGCGGCCGATGCGGCCGGTGATGGGCGCGGTGATGCGGGTGTAGCCGAGATTGATCTTCGCCGTCTGCACATTGGCCAGGGCTTGCTTATAGGCGGCCACGGCATCGTCGTAATCCTGCGGCGCCACCGCCTGGAGCTTGACCAGCGCGGCATAGCGCGTCGCTTTCGCCTTGGCGGTGACGAGCACGGCCTGGGCGTTGTCGAGCGCGGCTTTATACGGCGCGGGATCGATCTGGTAGAGCGCGTCGCCCTTGTGTACGAGGGCGCCTTCGGTGAAGAGCCGCTTCAGCAGAATGCCGCCCACCTGCGGGCGCACGTCGGACACCGCGAAGGAATCCGTCCGCCCGGGAAGCTCGGCCGTCAGCCGCACCGGCTGGGCCGCGATCACCACCACGCCCACGGTCGGCGGCGGACGCTTGGGCGGGGGCGTCTGCCCGCAACCCGCCAGCACGAGGCAGGCCGACAGGGCCAAGCCTGTGCCGATCGACTTCACAATGCTCTGGGTCATGCAGAATCGCTCAAATGGACGGCAAAGGCCGAGGGGTTGGCGTACCTCCGTAACCTTCGCAATTGCAATAAGCTAGGTCGAGGAGGGACGATTTAAACCCGCCCGGTCAGCACTGCTGCCAGAAATGGGTCGTATCCCGGCCGAAAACAGCTACCAGATCAGGGAAAAACACTGATCGACGGCCATTTTCAGGCATGGGACGCTGACGGCGATGATTCCGAACACGACCAGAACCAAGCCGACCAGAGACAGGTCCCGCGTCCTGTCCCTATGATCATGAACCAATGCCATATGGTCCTCCCGAGGGCGGGTTCTGCGACCCGCTCCAGAGCAAGGATCATGCGCGCAATCTCTTAATCGCGCCAGAACAATTGCCAAAAAAATCTGACGCCGAGCCAGTTCTATCGGCGCCTCCATTTGCACCTGCCCGCCAAATCGGCAATTTGAGGCGACCCGACAGGACACGCCATGACCGGCGAAGGCGGCATCGTTCAATTCGACATCGCGCTGCGCACCGGCGCCGGCGTGCTGCTTCTCCTCGTGTCGGGACTTCTGGCGCGCGATTACGGGCGAGCCTGGGCGGCGAAGCTCGGCGCGGCATTCGCGCTCGGCGCCGCTGCTTTCGCGGCCTCCTCCATCGCGGGCTTCACGCCGGACGGATCGCTCTGGCACATCGCGCTGCTGGCCATCTCCAGCGGCAACAATGTCGTATTCTGGCTCTTCGCCCGCGCGCTGTTCGATGACGACTTCAAGCCGCGCCCCTGGCACGCGCTGGTCTGGGGCGGATTCATCGCCGCAACCTTGCTGTGCGGACTGGTGCTGCAGCCGCTGCACTCTGCGATCGCGCGGCCACTGGAAGACGGGCTTTCACTGGCGTCGCTCGGCTTCGCGATCCTCGCGATCGTGCAGACCATCTCGTCGTGGTCTACCGATCTTGTCGAGAAGCGCAGGCGGTTTCGCGTCGCCGTGGTGAGCGCCTCGGCGGGTTACATCGTGCTTACCGAGATCGCCAATCTTCTCGGCCTGCGCGCCACCGCGCCGGAAGCGCTGAGCCTTGCAAGCGCCGGAGCGCTGGCACTGATCGCGGCCGGTGTGGCGTGGTCGTTCCTGGGCGTGGCCGGCGGCGAGGCTTTGTTCCCGGAGCAGCAAAGCGCCGCCCCGCCGCCGATGGATATCAGCCCGGCGGATCGCCGGCTTCTGGCCGATATCGAGCGTGGCATGCGGACGGACCGGCTTTACCGGCAGGAGCGGCTGACCATCGGCGCGTTGGCGCTGAAGCACGCGGTGCCCGAATACCGGCTGCGGCGGCTGATCAACAAGGGCCTCGGCCACCGCAATTTCAGCAGCTTCCTGAACAGCTACCGCATCGCCGATGCCCGCGCGGCACTGGCCGATCCCCGGCAAGCCGAGGTGCCGATACTGACCATCGCGCTGGACGCCGGCTTCAACTCACTCGGCCCCTTCAACCGCGCTTTCCGGCTGGAGACGGGGACGACGCCCAGCGCATTCCGCAAAACCGCCCTCGGAAACCCGGCGAACGAGCAGCAGATTCCGGTTTCGGCCGGCTGAATTCCGAAAACGGCGCGAAACGGAGCCAGTGGATCGCCAGGTTGAGCCCTCGAAACCCTTCCGAGGCTCCCGATGCGCCGCCACACAATTCGCTTCACCGCCCTCGCCCTTAGCGCCGCCTTCATCGCATCCCTTGCCGGTTGCGGCAGCCTGGAGCGCGGCCTGGCCGTCGCGCCCCATCTGGTGAGCCATCAGCTTTGCTCGGCGGTCTTCGTCGCCGGACTGGACCCCGACGCCTATTACCGCGAGGCGCTCGCCCCCGACCTGTCGATGTTCCAGCCCCTGGTCCGCTACGACATCGACCGCGACCGGAAATCCGTCACCGCCACGCTGGCCGGGGGATTCGAAAGCCGCGCCGTCTATCGCGGCGCCGAAGGTTGCCTGGTCGTCCAGGGCGATGTGCACGCCCCGGCCACGATGCCGCCTTCCGCCCCGAGCCTCCTGCCGCCAATAGCTGGGCCCGATGTCGTTACACCAACCGACCCGGCCTTGATTGCGGCGCTCGACCACGCCTTCGCCAATCCGGCAGGCGAGAGCCTCACCAAGGCCGTGGTGATCGTTCACGACGGCCACATCATTGCCGAACGTTACGCGCCGGGCATTGGCGTCGGCACGCCGCTGCATGGCTGGTCGATGACCAAATCCGTCACCAACGCGCTTTTGGGCATCCTGGTGCGGCAGGGAAAAATCTCGGTGACCGGGCCCGCGCCCGTGGCAGCCTGGTCGAACCCGAACGACCCGCATCACGCCATCACCATCGACAGCCTGCTGCGCATGACGAGCGGCCTCGATTTCGGCCAGTCGCTGCAGCAGAACTGGATGACGGCGTTCGATCCCACGACCCAGATGGTGTTCGCCACACCCGACATGGCTGCGGTCGCCGAACGCGCACCGGTGGGCGCGGCACCCGGCGCCGTCTGGCGCTACAGCAACGGCAACACGTTGCTCCTTTCGCGCATCGTGCGGAACGCGGCGGGCGGCGATGCAGCTTCCGTCCTGCGCTTCGCCCACGCGGAGCTCTTCGACAAACTTGGCATGACGCGATCGACATTGGAATTCGACGCCGTCGGCACGCCCATCGGCGCGAGCCACATGTGGGCGCCCGCGCGCGACTGGGCGCGGTTCGGTATGCTTTATCTCGACGACGGCGTCATCGGCGGAGACCGCATTCTGCCGCCCGGCTGGGTCGACTACTCCGCGCGCCTCACACCCGGCAGCGAGGATTACGGTTACGCCGCCGGCTTCTGGACCAATCGCGGCGAACAGACCGCGGCGCATCTCCATCGCCCAAACATGCCGGGCGGCTCCTTCATGGCGCGCGGCAGCCTCGGGCAATACGTGATCGTCATCCCGTCCGCCCGCCTTGTCATCGTCCGCATGGGCATCTCACGCACACCCTATGAGGATATCGACGTCGTCGACCGTCTGACCGCCGAAACCCTGGCGGCGCTGAAATCGCGTTGAGAGAAGAATGTCGTTCCCCCCATAACGACAAGGCCCTGGCCGCCTATGTGATGCGGCGCCGGGCCTTCGATCTGGTTTCCTCGCTCTGTGCAGCCGGCCGCGTGTGGCGTCTCAGCCACCGCGCGCATGCTCGGTTCAACCGCCCCGGTTCTAGGAGTCAGATGGAATCGCTGCCTGTCGCTGTCCACTGGGCGCACCACGGGACGCAGCCATCGGCGCAATTCCTCTCTCCACGGGTCGCCCGCAAGTTGGCGCCCTTACCTGTATGGCCTTGCGACAGAGCTAGGTCATTGGCTTGTTCATCCTTTGTTCGGTTACCACCTAGAAGTAGAATCCTGGGATAGGAATGTCAAGCCCGGCCCCAACCCCAAAAAATATCCGTCATGGCCGGGCTTGTCCCGGCCATCCATACCCGCAGTGGAAAAAGTAAGGGCAATGACCGTCATTATCTTATTCGGCAAAGACCGTGTTTATGGGTGGCCGGGACAAGCCCGGCCATGACGGTTGTGAGAGCGTCGCTATCGCTCAGTGTTGCGGTGCATCCGGCTGGCCGCCACCGGGCTTCTGGCCGTTGGGCGGCATGGGTTCGGTGTAGTTCCAGGGCGTGGCGCTTTGCATGCGGCCAGCGGGGATTTGCTCCGTGTCCGGCGCTTCGGGCGTCGTCGTCACGCCGAATTGCGGGCCGGGCTTTTTCGAGATGCTCTGGATGTAAGCCACCAGCTCCCACACCGTGCGGTCCGGCAGCATGGCGCCGAAAGCGGGCATGCCCGCCTGACGCCCCTGCACGATGGTGAGATAGATGTTGGCGGGCGAGGAGCGGTAGATCCACACATCGTCGCTGAGCGACGGTCCCATGCCGCCGCCGGCATTCGCCATGTGGCAGCCGGAGCAGTTGAAGGCGTCGAAATCCTTCATGCCGCGCTGGATGGCATCGGGATCGTTGGCCAGCGGGTTGGGCATATTGGCATTGAGCCCGGCCGTGTTGCCGCCGGGATAGATGCCCGTCACCGGCACGCGCAACAGGGCGGCGGCGGGGATTGTGCCGCCGTAAGTGGACGCAGCGGGTGTGCCCGGCGTCACCACCAGGAACAATGCCACCGCGATCACGATGACGATGGCGGCGGCGATGCCCAGCACCATCCAGCGGAATCTATCCATCGGCGCCTCCTTTCACGTCCACAAGTGGAACGCCGTAGTTGATGAGAATGTTGCGGATCGTGGGCGCCTCGCGCACGAGGATCGCGTTGAGCTTGTCGCGCAGCGCGATGTCGCCCTTGCGCACGCCCATGGCGATGGCGAAGCGGAATTGCAGCGGCGCGAAACGCACGGTGTCCGTCATGGGCGTGACGGCCAGCGGCACGGGCGAGCGCTTGGCGAAGTATCCCCCTAGCGGGCCCCACACGGCAGCGATGTCCACCTGCTTGTCCACCACCGCCTCGATCAGCCGCGCCGGCGGATTGGGCTTGGCGTAATCGCCATAGATCATAAAGCCCTGCACATTGCCGACGATGCCTTGCTGGCCCAGCGCCATGGTCGGCGGCGTGGAATCGTCGCCGATCAAATGCACGCCGATCTTCAGCTTGCGCAGGCGCGGATCGGTGATGGATGCGAGATTGAGCTTGTCCTTTTTGCGCGAGACGAAGACGTAGGTCGAGCCGTAATAAGGCCGCGTCGTCTCCACTTCGTCCATGCCTGCGGAGATGCCCATCACGACATCGCATTTCCCCGCCATGAGTGTGCGCTTGAGGAAGCGGTCGTTCTGCATCGCATAGGTGTATGCGACGCGGTCGCCCATATCGCGCGCCACCAAGGTGGCGATCTTGTTCTCGAAGCCGCCGCCCGCGCGGTTGGAGAACGGCAGATTGTTGGGATCGGAGCAGACGCGCAACACACCCGCCTGCGCGATGGAAGGAAGAAGGAATAGAGCGAAGAGCAGCGCCACTACCGCACCTCCCCCTTGTGGGGAGGTCGATAAAATCTCGGAGCATAGCGGAGAGATTTTTCGGGTGGGGGGCGGTGCCGGACGGCGCCTCGGCCCCCCACCCGAAAAATGCTTTGCATTTTTCGACCTCCCCACAAGGGGGAGGTGCGTGTCAGTGCGCATGGGTACCTCCTGCGCCGGGCGGCAGCGCGAAGACCAGCAGCACGCTGCCGCCGCTGGTGTAACCGGGGAGATCGCCGACGGCGCCCGTGTAGCCCAGCGCGCCGTTGCGCACATGCGGATCGATCTCGGCATTGGCGATGGCGCCGGCCCAGCCGCCGATGCCGTCGATCATGGCGATGTACTGGTTGCCGTCCTTGCCCTGATAGGTGATCGGCTGGCCGATGAAGCCGGACGGCGCATGGAATTGATAAAGCAGCTTGCCGTTACGCGCATCCACCACGCGGAACCAGCGATCCATCGTGCCATAGACCGCGATGTTGCCGGCCGTCACCATCGTTCCGGTCCAGACGGGGAATTTCTCGTGCACGGCCCAGACCTTTTGCCGCTTGGTCAAATCCCATGCCGCGAATTCGCCGCGATAGCCGCCGGGACCCGCATACATGTCCACCGTCGCGCCGACATAGGGCGTGCCGGCGATGTAGCCGACCTCGGAGGTCTTGTAGTCCATGCAAATATGCTGATGCGGGATGTAGAGCAGATGCGTCAGCGGCGAATACGCCGTGGGCTGCCAGTCCTTCACGCCGGGCGAGGCGGGGCAGATGCCGGAGATGTTCTTGCCCAGCACCGGGCGCAGCGCATCGTTCATGATGGGCCGGCCGGTCTTGAGGTCGAAGCTCTTCATCGAGGTCTGCGTGTCGTATTTGTCGGCGGAGTAGATTTGCCCCGTCTGCCGGTCAATCACGAACATGAAGCCGTCGCGGCCGGGATGGACGAGGGTGTGCGTCATCTTCCCGTTGATCGGCAGGTCGAGCAGCAGGTTCTCGTTGATCTCGTCGTAATCGTAGAGGTCGTGCGGGTTCAGCACATCGGCCCACACCGCCTCGCCCGTGTCGGCATCGCGCGCGAAGATGGTGGTGGTCCAGAGATTGTCGCCCTCGCGCTGGTTGGAATTCCACGGGCCGGGATTGCCGCTGCCGTAGAAGATGAGATTGGTGACGGGATCGTAGGAGATCCAGCCCCACACAGGGCCGCCGCCCACTTCCCAGCGGCCGGGCGGCCAGGTCTTCACGCCGAGGTCCTTGCCCTTGGCGTCGGCATAATAGGGATGGAATCGCGAGCCGATCAGCACGTCCTTATCGGGCCCGACGGAATAAGCGCGCCACACGATCTTGCCGGTGTTTTCGTCCAGCGCCGTTACCCAGCCGCGCACGCCCATCTCGCCGCCGGAATTGCCGACCAGGATTTTGCCCTTCACGGCGATGGGTGCCATGGTGATCGTCATGCCGCGCGAAATCTCGCCCAGCTTCACGGCCCAGACTTCCTTGCCGGTCTTGGCATCGACCGCGATGGTGTGATCGTCCAGGGTGTTGAAGAAGATCTTGCCGTTATCATAGACCTCGCCGCGATTGACCACGTCGCAACAGGCGACGCCCTGCGACGCCGGATCGACGCGCGGGGAGTATTTCCACTTCATGTCGCCGGTGACGGCGTCGAGCGCGAAAAGCTCGTTGGGATAGGCGCCCACGATATACATCGTGTCGCCGACCACGATGGGCGCCGCCTCCTGCCCATGATTGGTGCCGACGGAGAAGCTCCAGGCCACACGAAGCTGTCCGGCATTGCCTGCATTGATCTGGTGGAGCGTCGAGAAGCGCGTCTGCGCGTAATCCTTGGACGGCATCACCCATTGCTTGTCGTCATGCATCATCTGGGTGAGATCGTCGGCGAGGGTTTTCGTCACCCAGAGCGCGAAGATCACGGCGGCGAGGATCGCCCAGGGCGCGATGAAGGGCTTGCGGCGTTCGTCAGGCGGCATCATGAGGTCACCAATGCGTGGGAAGCGGAAATCCAGCGGGCGAAAAGCCAGGTGGCGATGGCGAAGAAGATGAGATTGGCCGGCACCCACATCAGCATGCCGGCGATCTGCTGGTCCTGCAGCGGGGTGAGGCTCCAGGCGTAAGCGTCCTCGCCCGGCATGGTGCATAGCGCGCGTGGCGCGAAGACCATCACCACGCCGGGAAGATCGGTCGCCACCGCCGCCGTCATCACGAACAGCGCCCGCGCGCCGTAACTGAGCGCGCCGGCGAAGGCCGTGCTCCAGAAGAGATAGGCGGTACCGAGGATGGTGGCGAATTCCAGCAGCGTGGTGATCTCGCTCCCCGCCGCCCATTGGAACGCCGCGGGCCAGTGCCAGAAGAGGAATGTACCGACGAAGCCCAGCCACGCCGCGGTGGGATTCACGATCAGCGGGCGGCTGTAGGCCAGCAACGGCGCCGCCACCGCGATCAGCAGCAGGTGCTGCATCATATGCGCGGCGAAGAGCTGGCTGCCATAGGTCGCCAGCGGCGGCAGGATCACCAGCGCGACCACGATCAGCGCTGCCACGAAGGTTACCCGGCGCATAGCGGCACCGTCAGCGAGGCGATCGTCTCGAAGACGATGCCGATCAGGAAACACACGCTGGAGAGCAGACCCCACACCGCCATGAACCGCGCCCGCTCGCCTTCCTGCGTGGCGCGGAAGCTGGACCACGAGATTGCGAACCCGATCAGCCCCGCCGCGATGGCGATAGCGTCGAAGGCTCCGAATGCGCCACGTAACGCGTCAGCGGAAGCAACGGCCGTCGGGTGGTCGTTGCCGTAGCAGGCGAGCGCGGAAATCCAGTAGCCGAGAATGAGCTGTCCCAGCCAGAACAGCGGCGCGAGGCACATGCCCGCCATCAACATCCAGAAAGCGCGCGCCCGGGCGGTCATGCGCGCATCCCCAGCAAAGGCGTGATGTAGAAGGTGAAGAACACCGCGATCCACACCGCGTCCACGAAGTGCCAGTAGAGCGCGCCGATATGGATATGCGCGTAGCGCACGCGGTTGAAGTAGCCCTTGAGCGACCAGAAGAAGAGCGCCCACAGCATCAGCACGCCCACCACGACGTGGGCCATGTGGAAGCCGGTGATGACGAAATAAAGCGAGCTGTAGGACGACGACGAGAGTGAGAACGGCCGGCCCGCCCATTCGAAATATTGGATCACCAGGAAGACCATGCCCAGCACGGCGGCGATGCCGAGGCCCCAGACGAGATGGCGCTTGTCGTTCTTCTCGATCTTGAACTGCGCCCACGCCACCGCGACGCTGGAGAGCAGCAGGATGATCGTGTTGGGCAGCGCGAGCGACAGAGACGGCGTGCCGCCTTGCGGAAAGGTGCCGGCCGCATGCGGCTGCACGGCGAGATAGTAATAGCTGAACAGCAGATAGGCGAAGAGCGAGGCCTCCGTAAAGATCACGAAGATCATCGCCCACCAGCCGACCGCGCGCGTGTCGACGGCGCCGACGGGCAATTTGGATTCGATGGCGATGCGCTCAACCATTGACGGCGGGCTCCGCGGTTTCGCCGAGTTTCGCTTCCGGCCACAGCCAGACGAGGATGTCGACGGCCACGACCAGCACGCCGACGCCCGAAAGCCACCAGGCATGCAGCGCGAGGCCAAGGAACAGCGCCGTCAACGCAAGCGCCAGGACGAGCGGCGCCAGCGAGTCCTCCGGCATGCGCAGGATGATGTCCGGCTCGGCATCCAGCGGCGAAGTGCCGACAGTCTCGCGGCCTTTGTCCAGCACCAATCCGGCATGCGGATAGGACACGCCCTCGCCCTCCTCGCGCAGCCGGTCCTCCCACAACGGATGGCGGCTCTGCACGGTGGGGATCACGGGGAAATTGTACGGCGGCGGCGGCGAGGTCGTCGCCCATTCCAAGGTCGGCGCGTCCCAGGGATTGTCGCCGGCAATCGCGCCACTGCGATAGCTCCGCACCACATTGAGGATGAAGAGAAGCACGCCGATTGCGAACACGAACGAGCCGAGCGTGGTGATGAGGTTCAGCCAGTCCCAGCCCATCCCGTCCGCATAGGTGTAGACGCGCCGCGGCATGCCGAGCAGGCCGGAGATGTGCATCGGGAAGAAGCCGAGATTGAAGCCCGCGAACATCGTCCAGAAATTCCAGCGGCCCAGGCGCTCGCTGAGCATGCGGCCGGTGAATTTGGGGAACCAGAAATAGACCGCGCCCACCACCGGGAACACGTTGATGCCGATCAGCACATAATGCAGATGCGCCACGACGAAATAGGTGTCGGTGAGCTGCCAATCCACCGGCACCGATCCCGTCATGTAGCCGGAGACGCCGCCGATGGTGAAGAGCACGATGAAGCTCGCGAAGAACAGGAAGGCGGTGGTCATCACCGGCCGCCCCGTCCAGATCGTGGCGATCCAGGCGAAGACGCCCACCGCGCTCGGCACCACGATGATGATGGAGGCGGCGCTGAAGAAGGAGAGCGACACGTTCGGCAAGCCCGTCGCGAACATGTGGTGCACCCACACGCCGAAGCCCAGCACCATGGTGGCGACGGTGGCGAGCGCCACGGCCGTGTATCCCACCAGCGGGCGGCGGCAGAACACGGGCAAACCGTCCGACACCATGCCCATCGCTGGCAATACGATGGCGTAGACCCAGGGATGGCCGAACATCCAGAACAGATGCTGCCAGAGCAAAGGTTGCCCGCCCGTCGGCACGTCGAAGAAATGCGTGCCGACATTGCGATCCATCCAGAGCAGCAGAAACGCGAGGCTCACGGCGGGGATGGCGAAGATGTTGGCGGCGGAGGCCGTCACCGTGCCCCAGGCGAGAATGGGAATGCGGTTGAGCGACATGCCGGGGCAGCGCAGGCGCAGGAACGTCACCACGAAATTGATCGAGCCCACCGTGGTGGATATGCCGAGCAGGATCATGCCCAGCGAATAGAAATCGATATTCGGCCCGTTGTTGTAGGCGCGCGCGGCCAAGGGCACATAGTTGAACCAGCCGTCATTCGGCCCGAAGCCCACCGCGAAGGCGGCGTAGAGGAAGATTCCGGCGCAGAGATAGATCCAATAGCTGAGCGCATTCAGCCGTGGCAGCGCCATGTCGCGCGCGCCCAGGATCAGCGGCCAGAGATAGTTCGAGAAGCCCGAGAGGATCGGCCCCGCATAGAGGAAGATCATCGTCATCCCATGCGTGGAGAAGAGCTGGTCGTACTGCTCGGGCGTCAGCAGATGGAGGTTCGACCAGGAGAGCTGCAGGCGGAAGATCAACGCCTCCACGCCGCCCGCAATGAGGAAGGCGAAAGCGGTGATGATGTAGCGAAGCCCGATCTCTTTGTGATCGACGCTGGAGAGCCAGCCGATAAAGCCGGGCGTCGTTTCCCACAGCGCCTTCAGCTTCTCGGGCGAAACGCCTTCTTCCACGGCGACGGTGGGAGCGCGTTCGTAATCGGAGCTGGTCATCGCGCGCGCCTCCCTAATTCAATGTCGCGAGATAGGCGCGGATGGCGGCGAATTCGTCCGGCGAAAGCTCCGGCTTCTGCATCAAGATGCCGGGCTTGACGTGCTGCGGATCGGCGATCAGCGCCGCCAGATGCGCCGGGTCGTTGGGCTCGATGCCCGATGCGATCGTGCTGCGCGTCATCAGATGGCTGAGGTCGGGACCCAATATCCCCGCCGCATCCGTGCCGCGCACCGCATGGCAGGAGGCGCAATGCACGGTGAAAGCAGAGACGCCGTTGGCGGCCATGCCGCTCACCTGCGCGGGCGACTGGAGTTGATGCGCCCACCACGCCCAGAAATCCGCCGGGCTTTGCGCGATGACACGGAACGCCATATGGGCGTGCTCGATGCCGCAATATTCCGTGCATTGGCCGTAGTAAGTGCCGGGCGCGCTCGCCTCCATCCAGGTCTCGTTGGTCTGGCCGGGGATGGTGTCCGTCTTGCCGGTGAGCGCAGGCACCCAGAAGGAATGGATCACGTCGCCGCCGATCAGCTTCACCCGCACCGGCACGCCGGTGGGGATGTGAATTTCGTTCGCGGTGGTGAAGATGCGCGCTGGATCGTTGCTCAGGTAACGCACCTGCCACCACCACTGCCGCCCCGTCACCTCGATGGTGACGCCCGTCTTTCCAGCGGGCGAATTCACCTGGGCCAACACCGCCATGGTCCAGACGACGGAGGCGAGCAGCACCACGCTCGAAAGCCCCACCCCGATCCAGATCCAGTTCGTGCCGCCTTCTTCCTTGCCGACCACGAACCGTGTGCCGGGCTCTTGCAGCGCGATCCCCGGCCTGCGCCACACCGCGCCCGCCACCAGCGCCGCGATCAGGAGAATCACCACCACCGACACGATCGTGACAGCCCAAGTGAGCGGCACGATGGCGTTGGCCTTGTCGCCGGCGCCGGTGAAATATTGCAGCGGCGTAGCGGCGCGAGCCCCGGACGCGGACAGGACCAGAAGTGCCAAACCGATTCCCGAAATCCTGCGCAATGCCCGCTCGCTGATCGCCACCCCAATCGCAACCAAAGGGTAACTTCGCAACGTGCGTTCGGCGATTTCGATCCCTGAAAAATACGTCAGGCTGGCTCTTCGCTCCACCCGCCGCCAAGCGCCTTGTAGAGCGACACCAAGTTGGTCGCGAGCGTCATGCGGCTTTGTTCGCGCTGGTCTTCCGCCGAGAGCAGGTTCGCCTGCGCCGTCAGTACGTTTACGTACGTAACCGTGCCCGCCTTGTATTGCCGGGCCGCCAGCGTGGCGGAAGAGCGCGCCGCCGTGACCGAACGCTCCAGCTCCGCCAGCCGCTGCTGTTCCGTCGTGTAGCGAGCCAATGCATCCTCCGCATCGCGGATCGCCCCCAGCACGGCCTTCTGATAGGCGTTGTAGGCCTGCTGGCGTTCCTCTTCCTTGGAGCGGATGTTGGCGTGGATTTCTCCGCCATGGAATATCGGCCACATGATCGAGCCCAGCCCCACTTCGCTGAGGTTCTTGCTCTGCGCCAGCGTGCCGAGCGAGTTGCTGGCCAGCGACACCGCGCCGATCAGATCGAATTTGGGATAGAGATCGGCCACCGCCACGCCGACTTCCGCCGTCGCCTGCGCCAACTGCCGCTCCGCCGCGCGCACATCGGGCCTGCGCCGGAGCAGATCGGACGGCAAGCCCACCGGCAAACTCGCGGGCAAGGCCGGCATCGGCGCGGTGGCGTCCAGTTCCGCCGTCATCGCCTCGGGCTGCTTCGCCAGCAGCACGGCGATGGCGTGTTCCATGGCGCGGGCCTGCGCCTGGAGTTCCGGTATCTGCGCACGCGTCGAGGTGACGAGGGCCGTCTGCTGGTTCACGTCAAGCTGCGTGACGAAGCCGGCCCGCGCCCGATCCGCCGTGAGCTTGAGCACGCCCTGCTGGCTCGCGCCCTCGTCCCGCAACAGCCCGATCCGGGCCTGCGTCGCGCGCAAGGTCAGGTAGTCGGTGGCGAGTTCCGCCGTCAGCGAGACCTCGCCGTCGCGCATCTGCCAGCGCGCCGCGTCGGTGCCCGCCGCGGCTGCCTCGACGCCGCGCCGCACGCCGCCGAAGATGTCCACCTCCCATGTCGCGTCGAAGCCCACGGAATAGAGCGTGACGTCCATCGGCCCGCTGGGCGCGGCGCTGCCGGAGGACCCGCTGCTGCCGCTGCTGCTCGATCCGCCGCCCAGTTTCGATGTCAGGCTCGAATTCGAATGCAGGCGGATCGCGTTGCCGCTGGCATTGACTTGCGGCAGGCCGGCCGCGCCCGCCACGATCTCCTGCTCCCGCGCCTCGCGCACCCGCGACGCCGCGGTGAGAAGATCGAGGTTGGACCGCAGCGCTTCCGCGATGAGTTTCTGCAATTCCGCGTCGCCGAACTGCATCCACCAGCGCGACAAATCCGCCTCTCCCGCCACCGGCGTGCTGTAAGGCGACTTGCCGCCGAGCTCCTGGAAAGCGGGTGCGGTGGCCACATCGGGCTTCACATAATCCGGCCCCACGGTGCAGCCCGTGAGCAGCAGGGAACAGAGGAGTGCGCGTTTCATGCGGCCGCCTCGCCGCCGCCAGCGGCTTTCTTCGGCGGCTTGCGCATCAGGAACACCAGCGGCAACGCCGCGAACACGATCCACATCAGTGTGTGGAACACGTCCACGTAAGACAGCATGTTCGCCTGCTGCAGGAGCTGCTGGTAGAGCTCGGCTCCGGCGGCCTTGGTGGCCTGGGCCGCCGGCACGCCCTGCCCCGTCAACGCCTGCGTGATGTGCTGGATGCCGGAGGCGTAGTTGGGATTGAGCGGATTGAGCTGCTCGACATATTGCGCCTGATGCACCTGCGCGCGCCGCGCCAGCATCGTCTGCACGAAGGAAATCCCGAACGTGCCGCCCAGGTTGCGCGACACATTCATCAGCGCCGAGGCCTGGTTGTTCTGGCTCGGCTTCAGCCCGACATAGGCCGCGTTGGTGATCGGCACGAACAGGAACGGCAGGCCGATCGATTGCACCATGCGCGCATAGGCCGCGTTGTCGAAGCTCATCTGCGTGTCGAGCGTACTCATGTTCCATAGCGCGATACCCTGGATCAGAAGCGCCATGCCGATGAGCAGGCGCGGGTCCGCCTTGCCGGTGAGGAAGCCTGCCAGCGGCATCACCAGCAGCGTCACCAATCCTCCCAGGGTGAGCGCGAGGCCGGCATTCGTCGCGGTGTAGCCCAGCACCTCTTGCAGCAATTGCGGAATGAACTGCGTGCTGCCGAAGATGATCACGCCCATGATGAGCATGAAGATGTTGGCGATGAGGAAATTGCGTTGCGCGAACAGCCTGATGTGCACGATGGGGTTCTTGCGCGTCAGCTCCCACGGGATGAAGGCGAGCAGGCCCACGGCGCTGGCGATGGCGAAGCCGGTGATCATGGGGCTGGAGAACCAGTCCTCGCGCTGGCCGCGATCCAGCGTCACCTCCAGGCAGCCCAGGAACAACGCCACCAGCGCGAAGCCCAACAGGTCGACCTTGAGGCCCTCGCGGCGCATCTTCTTGCTCTGTTCGCGCATCGCCTTGGGCTCATCGACGAAGATGCTGACCAGGAACAGCGACAGCAGGCCGATGGGCACATTGATCAGGAACACCCAGTGCCACGACAGATTGTCGGTGATCCATCCGCCGAGCGACGGCCCCAGGATCGGCCCCACGATCACCACCACGCCGTAAGCCGCGAAGGCCGCGCCGCGCTTTTCGGGCGGAAACGTGTCCACCATCATGGATTGCTCGACCGGCGCCAATCCGCCGCCGCCGATGCCTTGCAGGATACGCGCGATGACCAGGATGGGAAGGCTCGGCGCCAATCCACAAAGGAACGACGCGCCGGTGAATATCGCCACCGAGATCATGTAATAGCGCTTGCGGCCGATGACGTCGGCCAGCCAGCCGCTGATCGGGATGATGATGGCGTTGGCGATGAGGAAGCTGGTGATCACCCAGGTCGCTTCGTCATAGCTGGCGGACAACCCGCCCGCGATGTGATCCAGCGCGACATTGGCGATGGAGGTATCCAGCACCACCATGAAGGTCGCGATGGAGATGACGGCGATGATGGTCCAGGGATTGCGATTGCCCGCGACGGAACGCTCCGGCGACCATCCACCTTTCTTGCCGCTTTTGCTTTTTGCTTCGGGCATCAGCGCACCTTGACGCTGGGCTCGACGCTCATCCCGGGCCCCAGTGCGCAATTCGGCGGCAACCGCCCCAGCACGATCTTCACCGGAACGCGCTGCACCACTTTCACGTAATTCCCGGTCGCGTTCTCCGGCGGCAGAATGCCGAACGCCTGGCCCGCGCCGCGCTGGATGGAACTGACCCGGCCCTTCACCTTCGCGTCGCAGGCATCGATATCGAGATGCACGCGCTGGCCGACGCGCATGCGGGTGAGCTGCGTCTCCTTGAAGTTCGCCGTCACCCAAAGCTGCAGCGGCACAATCGCGAGCAGATCCTGCCCCGGCGAGACATAGTTGCCTGTGGCGACGCTCTTTTGCGCGATATGGCCATCAATCGGCGCCACGATGTGCGTGTAGCCGACACTGAGCTGGGCCGCGGCGATCTGCGCTTTGTAGACCTTGATCTGCGCCAGCGCGCCGGAGATCTGCGCTTGCGCCGCGTCGCGCTGGGCCGCGGCGTTCTTCTGCGTCGCCACCGCCTGATCGACCTGCTCCTGCGCCACGGCCTGCGGCGAGGTACGTTGCAACAGCCGGTAACGCGCCAGATCGCGCGCCGCGTTGGACGCCTGCGCCGCCGCGCCACGTTCGGTCGCCAGCGCCTGGAAATATTGCGTTTCGGCCTGGGTTTCCTGCGCTTGAACCTGCACCAGCTTCGCGTTGGCATCCGCCGGGTCGATCACGACCAGCAGGTCGCCCTTGTGCACGAGCTGGTTGTCGTTGACGTGGACCTGCAGCACCTGCCCCGCGATCTGCGGCGAGATGTGCACGATGTGGGTGTCGATGAAGGCGTCGTCGGTGTCTTCGTATTTCCGCGCGATCAGCCACCAGATCACGCCGATGACGATCGCCACGACCACGACGATGGCCGCGCCAATCTTGAACAGCGGCGATTGCAGGAAGCTGGGCTTGCCGTCGTCTTTATCGTCTTTGCCGGACTTTTTGTCTTCGTTATCCTCGTCGTCGTCGTCCCGGTCATCTTCATCCCGGTCCTCGGATTCGTCGTGGTCCCCTTCAGCCATGCGCGTTCCGGTGCTTTGCAAAAAGCAATAACGCCGCCGAACGCGCCCGCGTTCCCTCCTTTGTTTAATCCGGGGCGGCCTTCAGCGCCTTACGCAGGGTCTTTGCGACCCGTGGCGAGACCAGCCCGGCGCGGTTGCCCCAGCTATTGCGGATATAGGTGGCAACATCGGCCAATTCGGCATCACGTAGCACCGGAAAGGCCGGCATGGAGTAGCCAGCGGGGCTGCCCGCCACCTTCACCGACTCCGCGCCTTGCAGGATCACGCGCAGCACCGTGCGCGGATCGCGCGACTGCACCATCGTGTTGCCGGCGAGCTTCGGATAGCCGGGCTGGGTGTGGCAGACCGCGCAACGCTCGGCGAACACCGCTTGCCCGTCCGCCATCGCGGCGTCGCCAGGCGCATGGGGCGCGGGCGGCTCGGCCGGCTTCAGCGATTTGAGATAGGCCGCGATGGCCAAGAGATCGCCGTCGCTCATCGCACTGGTGGATTTCTCGATCACGTCTTTCATCGATCCCGCCGCCGCGCCATGCGCGTTGCCGCCGGTCTTGAGATATTGGACGATCTCCGCCGCTGTCCAACCGTCGAGACCGTCGCGTTTGGAGCCCGTGAGATTGGGCGCGTACCAGTTGTCGACATATTCGCCCTGCAGCAGCCTGCCGGACTTGTCGGCGAAGAGCAGGTTCTTGGGCGTGTGGCATCCGCCGCAATGGGAAATGCCGTTCACCAGCGCAGCGCCGCGATCTTTCGGCGCCGGCGTGCCGTGATCGAGATAAAGCGCATTCCAGAATGCCATGCCGAAGCGGATATTCGCGGGGAAGATGAGAGCGTTGGGCGGCGGCCGGTAGCGCACTGGCTTCAGCGTTTTCAGATAGGCGAAGAGCGCATCGGAATCGGTTCGGCTGATGGTGGTGAAATAGACATAGGGAAAGGCCGGATAGAGATGCCGCCCATCCGCCGCGATGCCCTCATGCAGCGCGCGGTAGAATTGCTCTGCATTCCATTTTCCGATGCCGGTTTCGGGATCGGGCGTGATGTTGGAGGAGTAGACCGTGCCCGGCGTGGCATGCAGCGGAAAGCCTCCAGCGAATTGCGGGCCTTGGACGCGGGTATGACACACGACGCAATCGCCTTCGGCCGCCAGAGCACGGCCACGCGCCACTGTGTCGTCCGCCTGGGCGGCCGTGCTCAGCCCAAGCAGCAGGATCAGCGCAGGAAGGATGGCACGCGGCATCGTCAGGCCGCCGCCTGCTTGAGGAGATTGTCGAGGATGGCAGCGCGGTCGCTGTCGCCTTTGGCGAGCGCGAGGAAGAAGTTCTTCGTCTGCTCGAAGCTGACATGCGGCGGCAGCGCCACCACATTGGGATCGACCCGCGCATCGATGACGACGGGCCGTTCGGCCGCCAGCGCCTCGCGCCAAATGCCTGCGACGTCCTCGGGCTTCTCCATCGTGAGTCCGCGCAAGCCCAGCAACTCGCCGAGCCGCGCATAATCCACATCGGGCAGGTCTTGCGTCGCCGCCACCTTGGGCGCGCCGCCCAGCGCGCGCAGCTCCCAACTCACCATGTTGAGGTCGCGATTGTTCAGCACCACCACGATGAGGCGCGGATCGGACCATCGCTTCCAGTATTTGGCGGCGGTGATGAGGCCGTTCATGCCCAGCATCTGCATCGCGCCGTCGCCGACGAAGGCGATGGCCGGGCGGTCCGGGAAAGCGAACTTCGCGGCCAGCGCGTAAGACACCGCCGGGCCCATGGTCGCCAGCGTGCCGGAGATTGCCGTCTTCATGCCACGGCGCAGCTTCACCGCACGGGCGAAGAAGGTGGTGGACATGCCGGTATCCGCCGCGATCATCGCGCTGTTGGGAAGCTGGTTCGACAATTCCCAGAACAGCAATTCCGGATTGAGCGGCTTGGCGGGCAACTTGGCGCGCGCCTCTTCCTCCTCCCACATCTGCTTGACGGATTTCTCGATGCTCTCGCGCCACGCCGTGTCTTTCTTCCGCTCCAACAGCGGCAGCAGCGCCTTCAGGGTCTCCGCCGCATCGCCCACCAGCGCCACGTCCATCGGATAGCGCAGCGACAGCATGGTGGGATCGATGTCGATCTGCACGCCTTTGGCCTGCCCTTCCTTCGGCAGGAATTCCGAATAGGGGAAGGTCGAGCCGATCATCAGGAAGGTGTCGCAATCCTTCATCAGCTTGTAGGAGGCCGTGGTGCCCAGCAATCCGATCTGGCCGGTCGCGAACGGCAGATCATCGGGCAGCACCGCCTTGCCCAACAGCGCCTTGGCGATGCCGGCTTGCAGCACCTCCGCCGTCGCGATCACTTCGCTTTCCGCGTTCCACGCACCGGAGCCGATCAGCATGGCGACGCGCTTGCCGCTGTTCAGGATTTCCGCCGCACGCGCCAGATCCGCGGCCGCCGGAACCACGACCGGCTCGGAGAAATCCGTGCCGGTATGGATGGTGCCGTGTTCATGGCCGGGCTCAACGGCCGCGGCCTCCTGCACGTCGTTGGGGAAGATCACCGCCGTCACCGTGCGCTGCGACTTGGCGATGCGCATCGCGCGGTCGATCAGGTGGCGCGCCTGCGCGGGCGTACTGCAGACCTGCACGAAATCGCCGGCCACATCCTTGAACAGCGAGAGCAGGTCGACCTCCTGCTGGAAATGCCCGCCCAGCGACGGACGCGCCTGCTGGCCCACGATGGCGACGACCGGCTTGCGGTCGAGCTTGGCGTCATACAACCCGTTCAGCAGATGGATCGCGCCGGGGCCGGAGGTCGCCAAGCACACGCCGACCTCGCCCGTCAGCTTGGCGTGGCCGCTCGCCATGAACGCGGCCTCTTCCTCATGCCGCACTTGGATGAATTCGAGCGCATCGCCCGCGCGGCCCAGCGCCGTGACGATGCCGTTGATGCCGTCGCCGGGGTAGCCGAATATCCGTTTCACGCCCCAGCGGCCCAACCGCTCCAGCAGAAAGTCGCCGACTGTCTTCGCCATCGCCTGATCTCCCGCATGATCTCCGGTTCCCGATGACGGAACGCTCCGCGCCGAAGCGGGTTTCGGTGTAAGGCGCTGGTTATTACCTACACCCGACCCGTGGCGGGATTTGGCGGGAAATAGCGGGATATAAAGGGATTTTTGGCGATTTTGGCGAGTGATATCGGCTGGATCGCGCGCTAGCTTGGGCTGCTGGGCGCGCAGAAAAACAGCGTCGGCGCGGTAGAGAAAATGGCGGAAATCCGGGCGCCGAAGAGTGCGGGATATCGTGCGCAACGTCCCACTTGTCCCACTTGTCCCACATCGCCCGGCTGCCTCGGCCGTTAAGCAATCGATTTTTGCTTGGCCTTAGGACCAGCTAAGGTGCCCCATATTGATGGGATGATGAGATGAAGAAGCTCGGTTTCGTTGCTCTGGCGCTGACCATATCGACGGCTGCGACGGGCACCCCGGTTGACCCTTGGGAGGTTCACGCTAGCAAACCCGGCGTGCTGCAGACGCAGGGCAAAACCGATGGCCCAAGCGCGTTCACTCTATGGCTCGAATGTAGCGCAGGTGGCGGCTTCGTTGCTTCGCTTTCCAGCACCGACATTTCGTTCAATTCCATGGTCTCGGGCGTAACGGCCAAGGTCGGCGACAAGCAATCGGATCTGGACGTGGATCAAAATCCGGGCCTGCCGGCGCTGATGCAGATCAAGAACATAGATATTTTTGAAAAGGCGCTTCTAGCCGGTGATGCGCTTAAACTTCGGATACAGATTATGGGCAAAGCAGACGTCATCGAGACCTTCAAATTCGCGGACCTACGGCCGTCTGCAGCGCAGGTCCTAAAGACCTGTCCGCCGTTCTGATTAGAGTCGGCGAAAAACAAATTTCACTCGCCCGATGAGATGTAGATTGTCAGCGTCATCGCGCGGCAGCTCTTCAGGCTTATAAGCCGGGTTATCGGAGATCATGAGCAGCGATCCATCGGCGCGCCGCTGAAGACGTTTTACCAATACGCCCTCGCCGCGTCGCACGATGTAGACGCCGTCGCGAACATCGCGCTCGCCCGCATCAACAAACATCGGGTCACCATGCTCTATGGTCGGCCGCATGCTGTCGCCGTCCGCAATGATGATCAGAGCACTGGCTGCTTTCACGCCTAAAGTGGAAATGAAACCAGTGTCGAACCCGTACTTCGAACTCGGCGTTTCATCGTGGGCAAGCTGTAGGGCGCCCGCGCCGGCTCGAACGTCATAAAACGGGACGTCAACAACGCCGCTCTGGGCATTGAGGCTTAGTATCCGTTCCCCGGTTCCTGTCGCGAGCCATTCAATGGAAGCGCCCTTCGCATTGCACAGTCTGGCGATCACCTCGAGCGGCGGCTTCGCTGCGCCTGTCACGTATTTCGCCAGCTGATCTCGATTGACACCAGCAACATCCGCTGCAGCAGCGCGGGTGGGGAACTGATCCAGCAACCAGCCAATTCGCTCGCCAACTGAGACGCGGAAATCCGGCGGCGCCCCCGAAAGGTCGGAACGCGCGCGATTCCCGCCGCCTTTAACCGTCTTTTTCATGGGCACGCCACCAAAAACCCTTGACACACCACCTTTTGGTGGCTTAACCACGTTGAAAAGGACGTGACGAACGTCACAGACACCACTAAAAGAATGCGTTGCACCGCTAAAAGCTGGCAAAACAAGGAAGTACCCCCACCGATGAGCCGCAGCTCACCTCCTTTATCCGGCTGGCATGCCGAGGACGTCAAGGCGGCCATTCGTAAACAAGGCGTAACGCTGACGGATTTGGCCCGCGCGAACGGGTTTGGCGAGAGCTACCTGCGGAACACGTTGATGCGTCCACTGTATGAAGGCGAGCAGATTATCGCGCGCTTCCTTCGGACGCCGGCCGAGACGATTTGGCCCGACCGGTACGACGCGAACGGCAAGCCCAACTATCGCCGTTGGCACCTGCAGCGCTCCAGCAGGAAGCGCAGGGCCGCAGCATGAAGGCCCTTGTCTCAAAATCCCGCAACGCTTCCTCGGCAAACGCGGGTCCGCAACTGCCGGCGCCTGGCATGTCGCCGGCAGTTGCAACTTATCGCAGGCGCATCCGGCTCGCGGCTATCGCAGGCATCGCTTGCGGCGGCCTTATAGCGGGATACGTCGTGCTCGATCGCGTCAACGCGGATCGCTGTCACCTGCCCATCTGCGGCTTCGAAGGTGGGCGTTAGAAGCATGGCAAAGGGGCGCACGGAAAAAAAGGAAGTACCTCTCGGTTTCAAAGAGCTACGCGCGATCGTGCTCGATGGCGAAGAAACGCTTTCAGCCGTCCTTAGACCCCGTGACCGCACGAAGAGCGACCTGAGCAAGCGCATCGCCACAGAGGAGAGGCGGTGATGCAAGTTCACGAAATCTATTGGCCTAAGGCTGGCTTCTGCGACGACGGCATCTCGTTTGAAATGCTTTGTCAAAGCGACCACGCTAGATCACTCGCAATTAGCGTTCCCGCGCGCGCCTATCGACAGGGCGACCTTCTCGCGATCAGGCTTTGGGAAGGGGTCGCCGGTCTTGAAGAACAACAAATCGCGTGGCTCCAAGTCACCCGCTTAACAAGCTCGCGGATTGACGCGGATGGCCTCTCGCTGAGCCAACTGGTCGCCTCCGCATGCACAGCTTGTCCCAATGTTGGGCTTATCCATGCGTGGCCGGCCGACGGGAGCGTCGAGACATGAGCGCGCTCGTCATTGGAACTGAAAAGCAGTGGTTAACAGCCGCCGAAGTTGCTGCTGAAGGGCTTCCCGGTCTCTCCGGATCGAAACGTCACGTCAACCGCATCATCACGGCCGCCGGCATCAAGTGCCGCCGCCGCCAGGCACGCGGCGGCGGCCGTGAGTTTCATTGGAGTGAGCTGCCACGCGAAGCGCGCGAAGAATACCTTAAGCGCCACGGTGTCTGCGGTCTTGATGAGACGAATGTCAGTCCTAGGGCGCGGGAAGCGCAAAAGGATTTGCGAGTAGAGGCTCGGGTTGCCATCGTCGAAGCATGTGCAGCCTTTCTCGAAGGGCGTCGGTCGACGAAGGCGAAGGGGCTGGCGGCGTTCTGCGCGGCTTATGAGCGTGCCTCGATCAAGCTACCAGATTGGGTGCTGCGAACAGAGCCGACATTAGCACCTCATCACCTGCGGACGTGGGAGCGCCTGCTCCGCAAAGATGGTCCTGGCGCCTTGGCCGATAGGCGTGGTCGCCCGTCTGGCTCATCATTGTTCGAACGCGATACGGCACTTCGCCACTTCGTGATAGCTGCGATCGCAAGTCGGCCGCACATATCGGCGCCGCTGGTTGTTCAATTGCTCGCCGCCGATCTCGGTCGCCACATCCCCCTGCGAACAGTTCAAGCCTTTATGGCCAACCTTCGCGAGACTCACGCGCCCACCCTTAAGGCGCTCGCGAACCCCGACAAATATCGTTCCCATCACAAGCCAGCATTCGGATCGCTCAGCGCTTCAATCGTGCGCATCAACCAGCGCTGGGAAATCGATGGCACACGCGCTGACGCAATGTGCGTACTTCCCGATGGCAGCCGTCGGCGCATGGCCTTGATCGCGCTGATTGATGTCTTCACACGGCGCGCGATGGTGCTGGTCACCGACGAAGGGCGGGCAGCGGCTACTAAAGCGCTACTTCGCCGCGCGATATTAGCGTGGGGTCTTCCCGAAGTGCTGAAGGCCGACAACGGCAAAGACTTTACGGCCGCCGATGTGATGAGCTTCTGCCGAGAGGTGGGCATATCCGTCAAACTGTCTCGCGCTTTCCATCCCGAAGAAAAGGGACATATCGAGCGGTTTTTTGGCTCGCTCAATCGCGGCCTTTTTCCAATGCTGCCGGGGTTTGTCGGCCACAACGTCGGCGACCGGAAAGCTATCGAGGCGCGCGAGACCTATGCGCATCGCTTTGGGGAAGAAGCACGTCTCGCAATCGAGACAACACTGACGCCGGCGCAGCTCCAGGCCCGTATCGATGCCTGGCTACACGACATTTACGAGCCACGAAATCACGGCGATCTGGGTTGCGCTCCAGCGGCGAAAGCGAACGCACATGCGGATCAGGCCAAGCGCATCGCTGACGAACGTGCGCTTGACGCACTTCTTCTATCGCCTCCCGACGGCCACGGGCTTCGCGTTGTCCTCAAACGGGGTATCAGCGTGAGCGGTCGCAACTATATCGCCCCGGAGTTGGGCGCTCACATGGGCCAGCGCGTGCATGTGCGCCTGGACCCATACGACCTGTCTCGCATAGTGGTTTTTAGTCGCGATGGCTCGACATTCCTTTGCGTTGCCGAGGACGCCGAGGCGATTTCCAACGATTACCGCATGCAGATCGCCAAAGGTGCGCAATCTGCGATGCGGCGGCACTTGCGCCTGGTGCGTGACGACGCGCGCGAGATACAGGCGACATATCCCTCCGCCGGCGCGGCCGACCGCATCCTGCGGCATGCTGGCGGCGACAGCTTTGTGCTGTCCGGCGAGGCAGCCGAGGCCATGCAGGCGGCCCAAACGCCCCGGCTCATCGAGAATTCGCGCGCTACTGCCGCGCTTGAGGCATCTGTGCGACCTGCCGAACCAATCGCGGCCAGCGAAGAAGAGCGCACGTCTGCCGAAGAAGCGTTTGCGGAGATCGATGCGCTTCGGGCTGCGCCGAAGGAACGCGCCGTCCAGTGCGACGGGTACGAGCGACCAGCATTTGAAGGCGACGACATCGGCTTCTGGCACTGGGCGCGCGCCCGCATCGAGCGCCGCGAGCTTGTTGATGACCAGGACCTGGCCGTCCTCGAAAGCCTGAGAACCGATAGCGGCTTCCAGCTGCAGCTTCGGATTGCAACCACAACACAAGGAGCAGTCGCGTGAGTAAGACCAACAAAAAGCCCAATACGATCGCCTACGTCTATCGATCCGGCAGGATCGGCTTTACCACGGGCAAAAGCCCGGAAGGTACGCTCCCCATAGCGCGCGGCCCGAAGGCACGAGTTCTCGCGGCAGTGTCTGCCCGCGCTCGCCTTGCCTATGACAACCGAACCTTTCTCGTTCCCGGTATTCCTGAGGCGAACGACGACGAAGCGGCCAGCGCTGCTCTCTACAAGTTCATGGACGAGCTGCAGCCCCTCGTTCTCTCTACCACCGCCGATGATTTCGCGGCGGTGCTCTGATGAAAAACAGATTTGTCGAAGGGCTTTCCAACGTCACACGCTTTCTCAGCGGCACGCGCGCGGTCGAAGCGCGCGGCAGCCGCGAAGCGGCTTGGCATCTTGTGACCGGCGAGCCTGGTCTGGGAAAGTCAGGCACGCTCACCTGGTACGCCTTGCAGCATCGCGCGCTCTTCATTCGCGCGAAGGCGGGTTGGACGCCTCATTGGGCGCTGACGGACCTGGCCGACGTTCTCGGCGTAAGCCATGCGCGCTCCACCGAACGGCTTTTCAACACTGTCATGCCGGCGCTCATGGAGCAGTGCAACGCGGGCAATTTGCAATTGATTATTGACGAGATCGATCACGCAGCACGCGATGTCCGGGTTCTCGAAACGCTGCGCGACCTGACAGACCACGCCGAAATTCCGCTGATCGCCGGGGGAATGAGTGGTGCCCAGCGAATGATGAAACGGTTCCCCCAAATCTACTCGCGTATAGCTGAGGTGACCACGTTCGCCCCGGCGTCGATCGCGGACGTTCGCGTTGCCTGTTCCGAGCTGTCCGATGTCAAGATTGGCGAAGACCTGGTTGTCGAAATCCAGCGGCGCACGAATGGCCGGCTTCGCGGAGTGAAGAACGCGATCGCCCGGGTCGAGCACCTTATGAAAAAGGAGCGTTGTGCGATCACGCTGGAGATGTGGGGCAACCGCGCCCTCACCAACGACGAGCGCACGACGACGCCAGCGCTGGCTGCGGTGGCGTGATGGGCGATCCGCTGTTTCGTCTGAGCCTATCTCAGCGAGTTCTTGTTGTGCTGGTCGAAGCGCGTGGCAAGAAGCTAAGCGGCGCGGAGATCCATGAACTGCTCGGATCGCCGCAGACCGACGCTGATAACCTTAAGACTGTGATCGCTGCCGCTGTCTCATTGGCAGACAACGGCGCCGTGCGGTTGGCGTTGCCCGACGCTGAGCGTCCGGAATGCACCTATTGCTGGAACCATGGCGGCGCGGCGGAGGCAGCCGGTGGCTAGCTGTAACGATGTCCTCGCGGAATTGGCAAAGGCTGCGGAGCCTATGACTCCGAGCGCCCTGCTGGCGGCGCTCGAACCAAAAGCTGCTGTGAGAGGCCCTAGGCGAAAGCGATTGTTCGTGGCGATCGCGCGACTGCTTAAGCGCGGCTTGATCGCGCTGCATCCCGTGGCGCCGGTGCGCCGCGCTTTCGGTGAGCGCGGCCCGGAGGCTCTCTACGCAATCACAACAGCCGGGCGTGAATTCTGCGGATCAGGGGCAAAGATCAAGAGCGGAAAGCATGGCAAGCGCAACGGGATATGGCGTCGCGCTGAGGAGCCAGCCTACGCAAAAATTTGGACCGCACTTCGGATCATGCCCGACAAACGGGCCTCAACCCAACAGCTCGTCGAAGCCGTAGGCTTTTCCGATCCCGAAAAGGGGATCGACATTGCGCGCAAATATCTCAAGGCGCTTCTCCGCGCCGGCGTCGTCATCGAGCTTCGTCAGCGCGAGCCTGGGTTCGCGATGACGTCCAATGGCTTCAAGCGCTTTGCCATCGTTAGAGACCTTGGCCCGCGCCCGCCTTTGATGCGTAGAGGCGGCCTCATCGATCCCAACAGAGGCAACGCACCCATCGAACCCATAACAAAAAAGGAGGCCTCGTGATGGCCGATAACAAACCGCCGCGACTTCCCGTCGTCGCGCAAGGTGGCTTTGCCACCAACTTCACTTCCGAGTGCATTTGGCGGACGTGTCGCGTCTGCAAATGCTCCGATTGGTTGGCCTGTCCTGGTCCGTGCTTCTGGTGTGGCCCCGATCTCTGCAGCTCGTGCGCAGGGTTCTCTTCCTCAGACAGCGCGCGCTATGCGGCAGCGCGATATGTCATCGCCATTGCAACGGATTGGCTTTCACCGGATGTGTCAGTCACCTCCGAGACTAGGTTGTGCGAGGACATGATGCTGGACGATATCAGCATCATGGACTTCGCCGATGAGATCGAGAGCGTTCTCAGCATCCACCTTCCGAAGCCGCTGATCTGCCACACGCTAGGCGAGCTCGTCGGCATCGTAGCTCGGCGGCAACCAGCTGGAGCTAAGTCATGAGGTCCCACAAACGCTGTCCGGTCTCTGACTGTCCGCGCGCGCCGGGAAAGCAATTTCCGGCTTGCACGACACACTGGCACGCCGTGCCCGTCGAGCTTCGTCAGGCATTCGTCGAGACACAAAGCCGCTATTTGCTCGCGGTGAAGCTTGGCCGGCCCATCGCTGATCTCAAGGACGCCTACGGGGCGGCGCGAGATGCAGCGTTAGCAGCGATAGGCGTCGGAGAACGATCATGAGCCATGCTTGTCCAGTTAGAGGATGCAAGAACGTCGCCAAACTCGGTCATCTCATGTGTTGGCCGCACTGGAGACGCGTTCCTCGCTTTTTAAAGAGCGCAGTCTGGGAGACTTGCGCTTGGTATAACCGCGTTTCAGATCGAGCTGCGGCACTTGCGAAAGCTGGCAGCCCGGTTTGTTCGATTGTGGACGAATTGGGCCACACCCGCGCTCGATACGAAAAGGCTGCTGCCGATGCGATCGCCGCCGTCGAGGCGAAGGAGGCGGCATGATCGCGCTCAAAAGGAAATTCGGGCCGAAGGATGGGCGCACCTATCTGCAGAACGCCCATGATCGCTGGGGACAAGTCCCGGATTGGGTTGAAGCGCTTGCGCGTCAGGCGCAGCTGGACGGCAACCAGAGCAAAACGGCGCGCACGTGCGGCTTCACCAACGCCTCGACAGTATCAGGGGTCATTAACAAGACGTACCCCGGGCGTCTCGACAAGATCGAAGCCCAGGTGCGTGGCGCGTTGATGCACCTGACCGTGATCTGTCCGGTCATGGGTTCGATAGGGCGGAATGATTGTGTCGCCTATCAAGGCGTGAAGTTTTCCGCTGCAAATCCTCAGCGCGCGCGTCTGAGCGCAGCCTGCAAAAGCTGCCCCAACGCCATCGGAGGCAACCATGCTTAGTGGCGATCTCGAAAATCTTGCTAACGCAGTCGATGAAGAAATCACAGCGGCTGTCGAAGAAGGCAAGTCGATTAATCCCAGCTTCTTGCGAAAGCTCATCACCAATCTGAACAGCTTTGCAGACCAGGCGCGCGAGTTGGAAGCCCAGAAAGCTCCCGGTTCGCGATGGTCCGACAACGTAATTGATTTCGCGGCCGCTCGGAGTTCCACTCGATGAACGCACACTCGCCGGATGCACCCGACGTCTCAGCCACCGCGCTGGGCCACGGAGCTGTGAAGTTGTTTTCCGATCATGCCGGAAAGCCAAAACCTGACCTTGATGATGCTTTTGCCGTGGCTGCGATAGCTGCGGAAATTGTCTCCGGAAAGCGAAGAGGCGTAACGATTGTCTCCACTGTGGAGATCATGGCGCTCGCGAAGCTGGCGAGCGCTGCCTTTGTCGTGGCCGCGCATGCCGCCGATTTAGCCAAGCTCTCGGACGGAAACTTCGCGCGCGATCAGATCCTCGACGCGCTCGAGCGCGTCACGAGCCAGGGCAGGGCATTTTCGGAGGCTTATCCATGCGAATAGCAAAGCTCTTTCTCGCGTGGCTCGTCGGCATCATTGCCGGTGTCGCCGTTGTATTTCTTGGACTCGCGCTCATGTGTTTTCGCGCCGTCACATTCGGCCGCGCGCCTCTGCCGTTGGGCGAGAAGCTTCTCTTCGAACACGTCCGCGACACAACGCGGTCGTCAGGGAGAAATCCATGACACTCGCTTGCCCCAACTGCAATCATCCCATCACGCTCACCAAGGCGCCGCGCGAGAAGCTCGGTCTCACGATCCTCCAGGCACGGGCGCTCAACTTCATTCGCGACCATATCCGCGAACACGGCTCTTCGCCCAGCTTCGATGAAATCCGCGTTGCGATTAGGCGGAAGAGCAAATCACGGGTGTACGCGATCGTGCATGCGCTGCAGGAGCGAGGCCATATTGTCCTCAGTAAGTCTCCGCGCAGCATCGCGCTCGTGGAGGAGCGGACATGAACGCTCCCATCGCGCCGCTTCACGTTGAAGACAACCCGGTGCTCAGTTTTCTACTTGCCTCGCAATCTCTCATCCGGCTGACGCGCGGCGAGAAGAGGGCAACCCTTCTGAAACATTGGGTCAGGGCCGCCACCTGGTCGGCACATGGCCTTCTTGGTCACGACGAAACCCTCATCCCGCAATCCAAGCAGGCCGCATTCCGGATGCTCTTTGCCTCGTGCATTGAGCTGGGGGAAAGCATTGGCATACCTCGGCCTGAGATGGTTGAGGCGTTTAACATTCGAGCTGAAAGCGGATCAGCTCACCTGCTGGGCGAGGTCAACGCGCCCGTCGATCGGATGTTTGCGGCATTGCTGATCCTACTGGCCGAACTGCGGAAGGCCGGATAATGGGATCGCGGAACGAAAAACTCCGCAAGTTGCACGCCGCTGCGCGCCAGCTGGGGCTCGACGACGAAGGCTATCGCGCACGGCTCTTCCGTGAGGCCGGCAAGCGGAGCGCTCGCGACCTTGACGATGCCGGGCTCGACAGGGCGCTAGCGGGGTTTCATGTGAAACATTCGGGAATGTTTCACAGCCATCTTCTGAAGGCCAAGGCGCTCTGGATCGCCTGTTGGAACCTCGGCGCGCTCGATCACGGCGATGACTCCGCGCTTGATAGCTTCGTAAAGCGGCAGACCGGCAAGGACCGCCTTCAGTTCCTAACACCCTCTGAGGCAAATTCGGTCTCAGAAGCTCTTAAGGCTATCGCTGAGCGGCATGGCTTCGCTGTGCCGGTTGGCGACCGGGGCGGACTGGAGGCGCGCCGCCGGTTGCTGCTAGCGCAGTGGAAGAGGATGCACGATCTCGGTGTGGTGGTGCGCAGCGTTGGTCAAGTCGATGGCGAAGCGGCCAATCTCGACCGCTATATTGGCACGATCTGGCCAGCGGCGCGGGGCGGTATCGCTGGGCTGACTGCGCAGCAGCTCGACGCGCTGGCCCGTAATCTCGGCGCGCGAATTCGTCGGGCGCGAGTGAACGGGTCGGCACAAGCGGGTGCGGCATGACCTCGCCCGCTCGACGCCACCTTCCCGACGTATTGCAAATCGCCTTCGATGCGGCCGGTATCGATGCAGCCGTTCGGCTCGCCGAACTATTGGGCGGCAAGAGCATCTATGTACCCAAAAAGGCAGGACCGTCCCACGCGCTCGTCGTAGCGGGCGGCAGGAAGGCGGCCGATGCCATCATGGCCGCCTATCATTCGACTCGTATTCAGTTCCCTAAAGGTGGCAACCTGGTGCGCCATATCAAGGCGGCTGAGGTGCTGGCCGCAGAGGGCGGCAGTTTGAGCAAGGCGGTAGACGCCTCCGGCCTCCACACGCGGTCCATCTCCCGTCTCCGCAAGCGGATCAAAGCGGGCGAGGAGATCGCGGCCAGTGCGGTGAAGGCGCCGTCCAAAAAGCGCGACACGCGCCAAATCGACATCGAAGACCTGCTGTAACGCTCTGACGTTTGTCACGGGCGAAGTGCGCGCGGCCTGGTTGCAATCTCGCATCCGTGGCTGGCGCGTACCTCCCGTTCATGGGGCGGGCGAGAACTTCGAGTTCTCGCCCGCGTCGCATCGAGGATGCGCCTAACCCGTGACCAGGAGAGAACATGAACTACGCGATTTACATCCAGCCCTTTTTGCAGGCGCTGCTCTATGTCGTCGTCATGGTGATTTTCACGCTGCTCGTCTTTGAGCTGAAGAAATTCGCCTTCGTGAAGAACAACGCAACCCTCAGCGACACCCTCAGCAAGCTTGCCTGGGACGCGGCCCACTTCGCCCTCGCGGCTGCTCAACCGGTCGCGGGCAAGGTCGGCAACATCTACGTCGCCGATCCGCTGATCGCTACCGCCGCCAACTGGCTGTTGAAGGCGGCAACAACCGAAATCGAAGGCCTCAATCTCAGCGAGGCTTCGATCATCGCGGCCGTCTCCGCGATCATCCCCCAAGCGAAGGCCGCTCTCGCGCCGTCGCTGCCCGCTCCCAAGGAGAACACCTGAATGTACAAGCTCAATTCCCTCGCGGCCCTCGCGGCCGTTTTTCTTCTCGCCGGCTGTGGTGCGCTCAGCGGGCTGGTGACGTCGCCGGTTGCTGTGGATCCCAACTCGCCCAAGCTGAACGCGGCGCAGGCTGCGGTCTACCAAGCGCGCGCCAAATATGACGGCGTGTTTCTGTCCGCCGCCGCCGGCTACTCCCTGCTGCCGACCTGCGGCTCGCCGGGAGCTTCCAAGCTGTGCTCCGATCCCGGTATCGTTACCCAACTCCGCAAAGCGGATGCCTCGATCGGCGTCGCCTTCGATGGCGCGGAAAAGATCGCGGCTACCAACGGCGCAACGGACACGGTTTCTCTGCTCGCCGACGCGAACACCGCGATCGACACGGTCGGAACCGTCATCACGGTCTACAAGCTGCCGGCTGCCGACGCGCTCGCTCAGTCGGCCGCAAGCGACGTGGGCATCGTTGAGCTGCTGCCGACAGTCATCACGCTGTCCATGGACTCGCAGCAGTTCCTGAATTGGGCCGACGCAGCGGGGCCGACACAGCAGGACCTCGACGAGCTGCACGCGCTCGAAGCCACTGTGCGGACCCAGCTGAACCAGTAATGGACCAGTTCGATTTCGCCCAGCAAGCCGAAGAAGACGCGCGGGAAGAAGCACTCGCGCGTCTTCGCATTGTGCTGGCCTCCAAGAAGGGAGCATCGCGTGAAGACTGTCTTGATTGCGATGGGGAAATTCCTGCCGCGCGCCGGCTTGCTGTGCGGGGCGTCGAGCGGTGTGTTGTTTGCCAATCGATTTTCGAGCGCGCGTTCGCAGAAAAGATAGGAGCGAAGGCTTGACCTGGTCCGCAGACACATGGCTTTCGCTGGCCGCGCTCGTGATGAGTATCTTGGCGCCGGCCGCTGTGTACATCTTACGCGCGGCGGCCAAAGACGAAATCAGCGACGCCTTAGCTTCGGTTGAGAAGAAAGTGACCGACCATGAAGGAAGGCTGATAAGGCTGGAAGAGCGCATCCACGCAATGCCGCAGTCGGACGACTTCAAGGAGATGAGCAAGCTCGTCTCAGAAATGGCCGGCGACATAAAAGCACTGAGCGCCGAGATGCACTCACTACACGAAGGTCAAACGCGAACGGAACGGTCGATCGGCGTGATCACCGAAACGATGATGACAAGGGCATAGGCTATGGGCCTGGCAGAAATAGCAGCCGCGCACCGCCGTCTCTCGATCCTGAAGTTACTGGTCGAGTCGAACGGTGACGCAAACGAAAGTGTTCTGCGTGAGGCGCTCGCGCAGCTCGGGCTCACAGCCGGGCTGACGCGCGAGGCCGTTCGCATGGATCTTCGCTTCCTCGAAACGGCGGGCTGCATCCGGCTGGAGTGGTTCGACGACAAGCTCGCGGTTGCGCACGTTTTGGAGCGCGGCGCGGACGTTGCAGCCGGCACGATCGCAATCACGGGCATCAAAAAGCCTTCATTCGGAAACTGAGATGGCCCGTCGCTCCAAGATCGCGCAGCTTCCCACAGAATTGCGGCAGGCGATTGACGAGAAGCTCGCCGATCCGGGACTAACGCTTAACCAGCTCGTCGAAGAGGTCCGCAGAATTGGAGCGCCTATAGGTCTCGAAGTCTCAAGGAGCGCGCTAAGCCGACGGCAACAAGACATCAAGGTCGTTGGAGAACGCATCCGACGCAGCCGGGACATCGCTGAGGCTTTGGTCGAAAAGTTTGGTGATGCCGACGACGACAAGTTGGCGCGCCTGAATAACCAGGTGCTCCACACAACGATCATGGACATGTTATCTGCGGCCGACGAGGACGGAGAGCCCGTCACGCTAACGCCGGCGCAGGTGATGGCTCTTTCAAAGGCGCTTGGCGAATTGTCCAGGGCGCGCAAGACGGACAGCGACAGGCTGTTGAAGGAAAGGCTGGAGATCGCAAAGAAGGCGTCGGAAGTCGTCACCCGCACACTCGGCAAGAAGGATGGCTTCTCGAAAGAGACCGTTGATACGATCAAGCGGGAAATCCTCGGGCTCGCAAAATCATGAACGCGATGCCCCTGGCCGAGCTGACGGGCTTGCCTATCAGTGAGGAAGAATGGAAGCGCCACCGTGAGGAGGCGGTTGCGTCTTTGCCTGAGCCTCTCGCCGGCATGGCGATGCCTGACATCCTTCTTCCGTTTCAAAAGGCACTCCTCCAATCGACTGCCGAGCACCAAGTTACCGTTGCCGAAAAGAGCCGACGGACGGGTGCCACTTGGGGTGTCGGCGCCGATGCCGTTTTGACATCCGGCGCGAGCCGCGCGGCCGGCGGAATGGATACGCTATACCTCGGGTACAACCTCGATATGGCGCGGGAGTTTATCGACACTTGTGCCATGTGGGCCAAATCGTTCGAGCCGGCAGCTAGCGCGGTGGACGAATTCCTTTTCGCTGACGGCCGGGACGGCGGCAAAGACCGCTACATTCAGGCCTATCGCATTCGGTTTGCTGCTGGCTTCGAGATTGTCGCACTTTCCAGCAGGCCTCGCTCGCTACGCGGGCGTCAGGGTTATGTGATCCTGGACGAGTTCGCGTTCCACGATGATCCCGACGAGCTGCTGAAGGCCGCGCTCGCGTTGCTGATCTGGGGTGGCAAACTGCTGGTCATCTCGACGCACAACGGCGAGGCGAACGCCTTCAACAAGTTGATCCAGGATATCCGCTCTGGGAAGAAGCCGGGCAATGTAGTCCGCTGCACCTTCGATGAGGCGATCGAGCAAGGTCTGTATCAGCGCATTTGTCTCGTGACCGGAAAAACGTGGTCGCCGGCGGCCGAGGCGGCATGGCGCGCTGCGATCCGGAAGAACTATGGAACCCACGCCGGCGAGGAGCTTGATTGCGTCCCGAGTCTCGGTAGCGGCGTCTATATTCCGCGCGTTGTCATTGAGGCATGTGCCAATCGTGATCTGCCGCCGGTTCTGCGCCTACAGTGCACCGATGGCTTTGCGGTCATGGGACAACAATATCGCGAGACCTTCATTGAGGATTGGCTTAAGGCCAACGTCGATCCGGTACTCGAGAAGCTCGACAAGACATGTAGCCACGCTTACGGCCACGACTTCGCGCGAGATGGCGATCTCTCTGTCTTCGCGCCCATTGCCACGCTTCGGAACCTGACCAGGCGCGTTCCATTCGTTATCGAGATGCGCAACGTGCCGTTCGAGCAACAACGCCAAGTCGTCTTTTATGTAACCGAGCGGCTGCCTCGCCGCGGTGCCGGCAAGTTCGACGCTACTGGTAACGGCGCCTATCTCGCCGAAGTGACAATGCAGAAATACGGCGAAGCGGCCGTCGAATGCGTCAAGCTGAGCCAAGCTTGGTACCTGGCCAACATGCCGAAGCTTAAGGCGGCGATTGAAGATCGCACATTCGAATATCCCGCTGACGATTTCCTAACGGGCGATCTCGCCATGATCACCTTGGTAGCCGGCGTTCCGATGGTTCCGCCCGGTGCCAAGGCTGACGACAGAGACGGGGGCAAAAGGCACGGCGACTTCGCGCCGGCGGCCGCGCTCGCCTATGCGGCCAGCTTCGCCGTCATCCTCGAATGTCGCGGCTATCAAGGCGTCGCGCGCGGACAGGGGAAGTACGATGAGAGCGCAGTCGCCGATGATGGCCGCATGCGCATGCGGCCTGGTGAACGCGATCGGACGCCGCCGAGATTTGGAGGAGGAACATGGTAGGCCAACCCACCGGCTTGCTCGATCAGTACGGGCAGCCAATCATTCGCGAAGTTCTTACGCAGCAGCTTGCTGCAGCATCCATGATGGGCGTGCGCCAAGCGGTGGGCAGCGGCGTCACACGGGGCCTCTCGCCGCAGCGCCTTGCCGAGATATTGCGCGACGCCGAGGACGGAGACCCACAAGCCTATTTCGAGCTGGCAGAGGAAATGGAGGAAAAGGATCTCCATTATCTGGCCGTGCTGGGAACGCGAAAGCGTCAAATCAGCCAGCTGGACATGACAGTGGAGGCGCCGTCGGGAGACGATCCCGATGCGGAGCAGATAACGGCTGACGTCCAGCGGGTATTCCTGGACTCTGGATTACTGGACAACGCGCTCTTCGACATCCTTGACGCCGTGGGCAAGGGCATCTCGCTTTCGGAAATTATCTGGCGTACGGACGCGGATAAATGGACGCCGATCCGTCTCGAATACGTGGATCCTCGGTTCATCCGGTTTGATCTCGCCACCAGGCGCGCGCCCATGCTGATCGGTGATGATGGACTCGCGCATCCGCTTCCGCCTTGGAAGTTCGTAAGCGCCCAAATCAAAGCGAAGTCGGGCATACCGCTTCGCTCCGGCCTTGCGCGGCCTGTTGCCTGGGCGTGGATGTTCAAGAACTTCACCATCAAGGATTGGATGCAGTTCCTCGATGTGTACGGCATTCCTTTCCGTCTCGGAAAATATGCGCCTGGCGCGGGTGACGACGACAAGCGTGAGCTTCTTCGCTCTGTAGCGTCGATCAGCTCGGATGCCGCCGCTATTATTCCGAATACGATGGACATCCAGTTCGTCGAGACGAAAGCCGGCAGCGGTTCGAGCGACGGTGGCATATTCGGGGGAACGGCAAAGTTCTTCGACGATCAGATCTCCAAGGCTGTGTTGGGCCAAACGGGAACAACCGACTCCACGCCCGGAAAGCTTGGCGGCGCGCAAGATCACACGCAGGTTCGGGAAGACATCGAGCGAGCCGATGCGAAGGCCTTGATGGCCTGCATCAACGCACAGCTCATACGGCCTTATGTCGATCTAAACTACGGCCCTAAGGATCAAAGCGGGAAGCCTCGAAATTATCCGTGGGTCTGGATCGGTCGGCCGGAGCAGAAAGACGTCGCGCTGATGATCGACACTGCTGTGAAGCTGGTGCCGATGGGCTTGCGGGTAAGGCAGGATGACATCCGGGTGAATGTGGGCCTCACCGAGCCACAGGAAGGAGACGAAGTATTAAGGGCGCCGGCAGTTGGCACGCTCGACCCGACCGCCAACGCTATCCCATCAACCGATCTCCGAGCCGACCTAAGCAGCGCGCTTGGACCACTTCTTCAGGCGCGAGCGCTGGCATCCTCGCTCGCGGTGGAATTGCTTTCCGCTGGGGATGCGGGCGACCAAATCAGTCACGCCGTGCGCGCGCAGCTCTCTGGTTGGCAGGCCATGATGAGGCCCGCTGTCGATCAGATCATCAACGCGGCTGCAGCTGCGAAAGATGAGGGAGAATTTCGATCTGCCTTGGCGCGTCTTCACGGCAAGGTGGATATGAACGCATTGGGCAATCGGCTGGCCATTTTGACATTTCAGGCTTTCGCCGGCGGAGCGGTGGGAGATAGGATCAAGCCCGCGCGGCCTGGGCAAGATGGCTGATCTGGTCTTCCGCAACATCGCGCCGACAGACGCCATCGATGCGTTCGGCCAGCGGCTTGCTTCCCCGTCGCCGAGTTACTCATGGCTGGATGTTTTCGACCAGATGCACGCGCAAAGCTTTACGGTTGCAAAGAGCGCGGGCTTCGACATTTTGGACGATATCTCCAGCGCGCTCGATGACGCATTGAAGAACGGAACAACGTTCCAAGACTTCGCCAAGCAGCTTCAGCCGATATTGGCCGACAAAGGCTGGTGGGGACGAGGGCCGGCTTTCGATCCAATAAGCGGCACCCTGAACGATGCGCAGCTCGGGTCTCTTCGTCGGCTGCAAACGATTTTCGACACGAACATGCGTGTGTCATACCAAGCGGGGCAATGGGCGGGCATTCAACGGAACATCTCCGATCAGCCCTATCTCATGTACGACCACACCACGAGTGCGCATCCGCGAGCGGAGCATCTCGCGTGGGACGGCACAGCGCTGCCTGCAGATGATCCTTGGTGGGACACGCATTATCCGCCAAATGGCTGGGGCTGTAAGTGCGGTGTCATCGCATTGTCGAAGAGACAGTACGATCAGATGAGCGCGAGCGGCTTGATCACGACGAGCGCACCGAAAACGATCTGGCAGATATTCACCAATGCGCGCACTGGCGAGACCAGCCGCGTTCCTGCCGGCATCGATCCCGGCTTTGGCTATAACGTCGGCAAAGCCTTTCTTGAACAGCTGGCAGCGTGAAGGGCCCGAATGTCCGGCGAAACTCACCGATCCATGAGTGCGTAGAGTTCATGCAGCTCGCGCCAAGTCGGACGATCATAGGGAAACTGAAACCACGGCTTCTTCGGCGCTGAAGGCTTGCGCGGCTTTCCATCATCCAGATCCAAACGGTAGGGCGAGCCGAGGTGCCGGCGTTGGCGGAAGCTGGTGCAGCCGTGACCTGGTGGGCCGGGGATAGGTTCGTTGGCACCGTACTCGCCCACCGGCGGCCCCCACGCGCGCTCCTCAAGTTCGGTCAGGCTAAGCCGTTTCATCGCCGGTGGTCTTCTTGCTGGGATAAGGATTGAAGTGGTTGCCGTAATTCGGCTTGTGGACCACAAGCCAGCCGCTTTGCGCGAAGTGAGCGATCAGGCGATCGGTGAGGTCTTGCGCGCGCAGCTCCTTCACCTCCGGTTCGCGGGCGCGCTTCGGCGTGATGCTCTTCATCTTGCCGAGTTCGACCAGAATCGAGACGTAGAACCCCCGCTCCAAGTCGTCATCCTCGATTGCTTTGTAGCCGGTGAGATCGCGTTCCATGATGCGAACAAGATAAGAACGCATGAGCGGAGGAGTCCAGCCGCCCCGAGGCGTTAGCGTTAAGAAATCATTTACTTGTGTTAACGGGCAAGGGGTGCCCCCAAATCTGCCACAGGAACGTTCGTGGGCGGTTCCGCACCCCGACCCACGGGAGCGGGCTGCGAAGAGGCCCTTAGACCCCTCTAAGGGGCTCACGCGGCCTCTTTCCCGCCGCTCCAAGGGCGCTCTTGCATCTCGCCCGGAACTTTGGACCAAATATCGGGCGAGCTGGCCGCCTTCGCGCAACTTAGGCGAGAGCGACCTTTCCGGCGCGCGCGGTCGTCGCGCTCCGGTGGCCGTGACATATGTCACGGGCGAAGGGCGTTTCGTCGGCGGGCATGTTCCGCCCCATGACACAACAACCCGGCACCGGCTCTCTCGTCGCCGCCCTATCGCTTTCGGGCGACGGCAGCGCCCCGGAATGGGCGCAGCTCTTTCCGCCAGGAGAGACCATCAAAGCTGCCGACGGTCGGGCAGCTTGGAAGATGAGCGACGTCGCTGCGGTAATCGCAGCCTCGCGAGCGTCCGCTAAGCCGCTGGCGCTTGACTACGACCACGCGAGTGATCGCCCCGAGCAAACGGAGCGCAGCACCCGCGCTGCTGGCTGGATTGACAAGATTGAGGCCGCCGGCCCAGCCGGAGAGCCCGGCGTTTGGGCACATATCGACTGGACGCCGAGCGGCGCCGCCGCCGTCGCCGCGAAAGAATACCGCTACCTCTCTCCCGTTTTTTCCTATCGCGAAGGTGATCGCACGATCACCTGCGTCCTTCGCGCCGCCCTCACCAACGACCCCGCGCTTCAGATGCGCGCTCTTGCAAGCAAGGAGAATGAGAACGTGAACTTGACAGCACTCTGTGCGCTGCTCGGCCTTCCCGAGACAGCGACGGCGGAAGATGTGACCGCCAAGATCAAGTCGCTGCAGCAGAACAATGCGGCGATGTGCACCAACGCGAGGCTGATTGCGCAAGCGGCTGGCATTGACGTGACGAAGTTCGAAACGCTGGACGAAAAGACGACAACGGCGCTTTGCGCGAGCCTGAAGACCGGCGCCGCCACTCTCGGTAACGCCAAGCAGATCGTCAAGGCGGCGGGTCTCGACGTAACGAAGTTCGAGGTGCTCGATGAAGCGATCACAGCGGCGCTCTGCGCCAAGGTGAAGAAGCCGGCTACCGCCGGCGCCGAAGGCGCCGACGCCGACGCTCTCCGCACCACCGTTGACGAGCTGCAGAAGCAAGTCGCCACGCTGAGCCGTCAGGCCGACGGTCGCACCGCCGAGGTTGAGGTCGCGAACGCCATCAAGAACGGCAAGATCATTCCCGCGCAGAAGGATTGGGCGATCGACTACTGCACCCGCCAACCGGAAGGCTTCCGGAAATTCATCGAGCAGCAACCGACGATCCTCGGTGACGGAAGCATTGCGCCTTCCGTGCCGGCCGATGGCGCCCTCGACAAGGATCAGAAGGCGATGTGCGCCCAGATGGGTCTCAGCGAGGCCGATTTCCTGAAAGAACTGAACCTGCAAAAGAGGAACGCATAAATGGCTCTCTCGACGGGACGCGCTGTGTCCAGCCGCCGCGACGATCGCGGCTCCTTGGGCGTCGCCCAGGGCAAACATATCTACGAAGGCGCCCTGGTCTGCGCGTCAGGCGGTTACGCGCTTCCGGGCGCACACGCCATCGGGCTCATTGCCCTCGGCGTGGCGGAATACGAAGCCGACAACACTGCCGGCAACGATGGCGACCTCAACATCGACTTCCGCTTCGGCACGTTTCTCTTTGGCAACAGCGCCGGCGCCGATGCGATCACGATCGCGGACATCGGCAAGCATTGCTACGTCGTGGATGACGAAACGGTCGCCCGCACGGACGCCGGCAACACGCGCAGTCCTGCGGGCCGCATCGTGGATGTCGCCGCGACCGGCGTGTGGGTTCGGGTGGGGCCGGATGAGCGCAAGGCCTATCTCCCGCTTCGGATCGACGACCTGGTCGGCGCCGACGCCCGCGTCTTCGCCTTCACCTCTCCGGTGAATGGCGAGATCACCGATGTCCGGTGCTCGCTCGAAAGGCACGCTCTCGCGGCTGGCGACGCCACGCTTACCGGTCGCATCAATGGAGCAGCGATCACGGGTGGCCTTATCACCATCACCCAAGCCGGCTCTGCGGTTGGCGACAAAGACGAGGCGACGCCAACGGCCCTCAACGTCGTCGCGGTGGGCGATCGCGTGAACTTCACGGTGGGCGGCGCGAACACCGACGCTACCGCGTTCGCCCAGCTCGTCGTCACCATCACCTATTAAGGAGACATCCTTTGATCATCAATTCGGGCAATCTGAAGAACGCCGGCATCGGCTTCAACGCTGCATTCAAGACGGGACTGACGACGACGACATCGCAATACGCGCTGATCGCGACTACGGTCCCCTCCACCACGAAGAAGAACGAATACGGTTGGCTGAATATGCTCCCGCAGGTGCGCGAGTGGCTCGGCGATCGTCAATCCAGCCGTGTGGCCGCCAGCGGCTACACCGTGACCAACCGCGATTGGGAAATCACGCTCGAAGTCGATCGCAACGACTTCGAAGACGACAACCTCGGCATCTATACGCCGATGCTGCAGATGATGGGCGGCAATACGACTCGCCACTACGACCGGCTTACTTTCGGCGCCTTGAAGAGCGGTTTCGCGGCGGGCGGCGAGTGCTTCGACGGGCAATACTTCTTCGACACGGATCATCCGATCCTCGCCGAGGACGGTACCAAGACGACGTTCGCGAACACCGACGGCGGCGATGGTGCCCCGTGGTTCCTGATCGCCAAGAACCAACCCCTCTTGCCGGTGCTGCTGCAGAAGCGGCGGGATTATTCCTTCGTCTCGAAGGCAGCGCCCAACGACGACAACGTCTTCTACCAGAAGAAGTTCGTCTATGGCGCCGACGCGCGTTACGCGACCGGCTACACCCTGCCGCAGCTTTGCTGGGGATCGAAGCAGCCGCTCGACACGGCTCACTTCAACGCCGCCATGCAGAGCATGCTGGGCATGAAGCTCGACTACGGCGTTGAGATCGCCAATGCCGAGTTCCGTATGGTTGTCGGCGCGTCCAACCGGGCAGCCGCGCAATCCATCATCCAGGCGCAGTTCCTAGCCTCGGGCGCGTCGAATACGAACTATCAGGCGGCCGAGCTCGCCGTTTCGCCGTATCTGGATTGAGGCGGGGCATGGGCAAGTCGAAAAAGCAAAGCGGGACCGCCGCCTCGATCGTGGCGATCCCGGCCACGCCGCCGGAAAAGGGGACGCGCCGTTTCATCCGCGTGAAATCCGTGCAGGAAGGCTTCTGGCGCGGCGGCATTCAGCACTCGAAGGCGCCTGCGGAATATCCGGTCGATCAGTTCGATGACGTGCAGCTCGATCGCATGTTCAGCGAGCCCAAGCTTACGATCGAGGTCATCGACAGACCCATCGAGAAGGACGGCGTCTAGCGAAGGCCGGGGGTGGAGCAGCTTGGTAGCTCGGCAGGCTTGGCCTGCAGGTCGTTGGTTCAAATCCAGCCCCCCGAACCATATAGCGAGAGAGGCGCTCTGGCACGGCTCGCAAGGCCTCCAGCACCCTATGGGAATGGTCACCCAACCCGAGAGAGGGTGATTGCATAGGCCGCATAGCGGCGGCGCCGTTTGAACGGGAGCGGAGATCTCGGGATTTCCGCTCCCACCTAACAGGTGGACGATGAAGAAGCTGCCTCGTTTGAATACCAAAATGCGCGGCGTGTTGCGCGGCTCGGCGAGCCGGGCCAGCAGCAAATTCTCGGTCGGTGGTCGCCGGAAAGAGGGCCTCTATGCCCCAAAGCCGGTCACCCTACGCCGCGCCGAACTGGAGAGACCCAATGGCTAAAAGCGGGTTCGCTAAGGACAATCTCAAGAGCTTCATCGACCGCGTCGAGCGCCTCGAAGAAGAGAAGGAAGCCCTCGCCGCGGATATGCGTGAAGTCTACTCCGAGGCTAAAGGCCAAGGCTTCGACACCAAGATCATGCGCCAGGTAGTGCGCCTGCGGAAGCTCGATACGGCGGACCGCCAGGAGCAGGACGCCATTCTCGATCTGTATCTCGGTGCGCTTGGGATGAAGCGATGAGCTATGCCACCGCACAAGACATGATCGATCGCTTCGGCGAAGACGAGATCATCGCGATTACCGACCGCGCCAATCCGCCGGCGGGCGCGATCGACTATGGCGTGCTCAGCGATGCGCTCGATGCTGCGAGCGACGAGGTGAACTCCTTCATCGGGTTGCGGATCGTCACACCAGTGACGCCGGTGCCCGGCGACCTGGTCAACCGGACATGCGCGGTTGCCCACTACCACCTCGCGGACCCTGCCACGGATCGTGTCCGCAAAGATTACGAGGACACGATCAAATTCCTGACGATGGTGGGCAACGGAACGGCGACGCTTGGCGACGTCACATTGCGCGCCGCCGGCGCAAGCGGTGGCACGCCCCAGATCATCACACGGCGTCGCACGTTCGACCGCCGCTCGTTGAGGGGAGCGTAAGTTGAGCGGCGGCATTGGAATGGAAATCGCCTACGACGATGCAGCTGTGCGCGGCGCCGCAGCTCGGCTGATTACGTTCCCAGGCGACCGCAGCCGCGCGATGTATGAGGCCATAGGCGGTGCGATGGACACAGCGACACGGCTTCGCTTCCGAACCGGGATGGACCCAGACGGCAAGCCATGGAAGACGTCTCAACGGGTCATCGAGCATGGCGGTCAGACGCTTGTGCTGTCGCGCCACCTCCTCGACAGCGAGACGCACAATGTCCTGCCGGAGAATTCCGGCGTCGAGTGGGGATCCAACGTCAGATATGCTGGCGTTCATCAAGAAGGTGCCACTATCCACATCTTCGCCCGCTCCCAACAGTCCTACCGCAAAGTGAACAAGAGCGGAGAGCTGTCTCCGAAATTGGTCAAGAAGGCGAAAGCAAACTTCGCTTCGTGGGTCACGCTCCCGGAATACGACATCAAAATTCCTGCGCGGCCCTACCTCGGTATTAATGCTGCCGATTTAGCTGAGGCGGAAGACATCGCGACTGTTCATCTCAATGCTGCGCTGCTTGGCACCACACCGGCTGCGGTGCGAGGTTCAGCATGATCCGCGTCAAGACGGTAATCGAAAAGCTTCGCATTGACTGCACACCAGAGCCGCTGAGGGTTGTGGGTGGTAGCGGCGATCTAGCCGGCATCACCGACGTGCTGAAGTTTTCGAATACAGCGTTTGTAATACCAAAGTCCGATCGCGCTGCGCCGAGCGACAGCGCGGTTTCAATCAGGCAGCGGACGCAACGCGTCTTCAGTGTGATCCTCGGCTTCACAAAGCAGCGCGTGCGGACTTCGGAGTCCGATCTCGACAACATCGAAGATAGCAGCGAAGCGGTGAAAGCCGCGCTTATCGGCTGGACGCCTGAAGGAGAGAATTCGCCTGTCAGCTTTGTCGGCGCTGGCATTGCGCGCGCCGACTACGACCAGGGCTTTGTACTTTGGGCATGCGATTTTGCGTGCCCGTACTACGTGAGGGCAATCGCAGAATGAAGAACTCTGGACGGATCATCATCGATGGGCCTGGCGCCATGCCTCGGCCTGTTCCGCTGACTAAAGACGGCGATAACCTAGCGGCGCACGGATACGACGGCGCGGCGGGCCGGCGCTTCAAGCTGCGCCAGGCGCTCCGTCCGGATCAGCTTCAGCTGCTCGCCGGCCTTTCGCCGGCCGAGCAGGACAACATCCTGGACAAGTCCGCCGCGGATCGCGCCCAGACGCTCGACGAGCTGGCGCGGATCAAGGCGGAAGCCAGCAACGACAAACCCTCCAACAAAGAAGGCTGACCCATGAAGCTGTCGAACAAACAACTCCTCCTCACGAAGCTCGAAACGACGTACTCCACGGATCCAACGCCGGCGGCCGTGAATGCCATGCAGGTCTGGAACCTCACGACCGTTCCGATGGTCGCCGACATGAAGACTCGCGATCGTGCATTTCCAAACTTCGGCGCTTCGCCGCAATCGCCCTCGCAGGTCCACCGTACGATCGCTTTCGACGTGGAGACGGCCGGATCTGGCGCGGCTGGCACCGCGCCTCTCTATGGCCCGCAGATGCGCGCCTGTGGGATGAGCGAGACGATCACGGCAGACACCAAGGTCGATTATGCGCCTATCTCCGGAGGCTTCGAGTCCTGCACCAATTATCACTTCATCGACGGGCTGAAGCACGTCAGCGTCGGCACGCGCGGCACGATGACCGGCAGCTTCCAAGGCGGAGAGTTGCCTACGCTGCACTTCGACATGACGGGCTTCTACGCTCCGTTGGCCGACGCTGCATTTCCGGCTGGCTGGGCAGCCCAGCTCGGAAGCTTCGTGGACTCGGTCGAGGTCAACAAGGCCAATACCGCTTTCTCGATATTGGGCTTCGAAGCCGTGTTACAGCAGCTCACGTTCACGCAGGGCAACACGGTGGCTTACCGCGACAGGCCAAACGCGGCGAGCGTGGATATCACCAACCGCGCATCAACCGGCCAAGTCTCTTTCGAGATGACGTCGGTCGCCGACTTCGACGTGATGCAGCAAATCTTGTCCACCACGACCGGCGCCCTCACCATCACGCACGGAGCGACCGCGGGTAATATCGTGATCTTCAACGCGCCCGCCGTGCAGCTTATCTCGCCCACCTACACGAAAGACGGCGACACGCTCCTGGTGCAAGCCAACCTGTCGTTCACTCGCACGCTGGGTGATGATGAGTGGAAATGGACGGTGCAGTGATGAGCGACGCGAAGATCAAGCTGGTTTTGCCAGATCCTCAGAAGCCGCGCACCGTCGTCTGGCCTTGCATGATCAAACAGCCGGCAGACGGCGGCAGCTTCGAGCAGCGCGTGCTCGATGTCCGCTTCAAAATCCTTTCACAAAAGGAGCGCGAAAGGATTTTCGACGAGGCATCGAAGAAAGAAGTTCCTGCCGGAGAGCGCCGTGTGCCTGGTGGCGAGGCGCTATTCGACGCGCTTGTTGTCGAATTTCCCGGCTTCCAGGACGAGGCCGGCCAGCCGGTGCCGTTTGAGATTGCTGCGGACTATCTCCGTCGTGAGCCTGCCTATCGCGATGCAATCCTCACTTGCTTCATGAACATGATCGGCGGCCGCCTCGCGGGAAACTGAGATCGGTCGCCGCGCTGTTGTTGGGCGAAGGCAGGGCGGCGACCGGCAGCAATAAGGGAATAATCGAACAAGCCCGAGCATTCGGTGCCAGCGACGAGGAGCTGGCGCCGCTGTTTGAAAAGAACTCCGACACCGATGAGATCAAAGCTGAAGTCGAACCCGAGAATATCGACGCTGTGCGCTTGTTCATCCATATGCGCACGCAGTGGCGCCTGGTCTCGCGTACCTTCTCGAAAGGCGGCGTTCAGCTATCGCAGCTCATTCACACAGGGCTCGACTATTCCTGTCTGCCCGCGATCGCGAGTTGGCTTCGCATCGACGCATCGCCAGAGACGCTGGGTTCCCTTCGCGTCATCGAGGATGCCTGCCTCGAAATATATAATCGCCGGCTCAGCCGCTGAGCGGGTGGTGCGATGACCGATCTCGTAGCGCGCGCGGTATTCACAGGTGACTCGGCCGGCTTGGTGGCTTCTGCCACCCAAGCCGAAGCTGGCCTGACGAAGGTCGGTGCCGCAGCAAAGAGTGCGTCAGCGGATGGGAAGAGCCTCGCGGGCACCTACGACGCCGTTTCGGTCGCGCTACAGGGGCAAGCGAAGGCATCGTCGCTGGCTGCGGATGCTGCAGCCGGCGCGGCTAAGGGCAGCCTAGCGCTGGCGGACGCGCTTAGGGACGTCGTGGCGGAAGGCGCAGAGGCCGCTACAGCGGTAGCGGCGCTAGTGGGTGCTCAAAACGCCTATAATGCCTCTGTGAACCAGGCGCGCGCGGCACTCGCCCAGGGCACGATAAGCCAAGAGGCCTACGAAGCGAGCGTCGAAGCGGCAGCGGCAAGTCTTGCGGTGGCCACGGTCGCTCAGGATGAGAATGTCCGGTCCTTGCTGGCGGCGCGCGCGGCGCAAGACGATCTAACCGGCCGTGCAGCGGCGCTTCGAGCCCAGATCGACCCATTGGGTGCTGCCCAGGTAAAACTGAATACCTCGATGGCGGAGGCGGACGCTCTTCTCAAAGCGGGCAAGATTTCTGAGACAGAACACACCGCTGCCGTGCTGTTGGCAAAGCAAGCCTATACCGACACCGAAAAGGCGATCACCAGCGGTACGGAAAGCGCCGTGCACCTCGAAAGCGAGCTCGCGCACGTAGGTGAAAGGTTCGGTGTTTCCCGCGCCGACGCGCTTGGGTTCCGAGCTGCGCTCGACATAATCGCGGAAAATCCAGCTCTAGCGGCGTTGATTGCGTTAGGAGTTGCCGGAGTCGGGCTCGCCTATGTCGGCACACTTATCGAGGCAGCGAACGACAAGATAGCAACCGCGATAACCCTGACAGGGAACGCTGCTGGCCTCACGCAGGATAAGATCGATAGCCTCACGAAGGACGTCCAAAACGCGGCGCAGGTTTCTGATCTGTCGGCGAAAGCGATGGTCGCCAGCTTTATTCAGAACAAAATCGACCCGCAGCTGTGGACCACCGTCGCCGATGCAGCGCGTGGTTATGCCGTCGTGGTCGGCAAGGACATTCCGGAAGCGGCTGCGGAACTGGCCGACAAGCTTCACGGTGGAACGCAAGGTCTGCAGGATCTGCAGAAGGTACTCGGCAATCTGCCCGCGCCCATCGCGGCAACCGCAGAGCAATTGTTCGAAAGTGGGCATAACGCTGACGCAATGCGTCTGATCCTTGCTCAGTTGAAGCCCGAGCTGGATGACGTGTCCACGCACGTCACGACAGCCAGCGGCATTTGGGGAGCGTTCAGCAACGCGATAAGCGGTTCGGTGACTGCCCTTGATGAGTGGCTGGAGAAAAAGGCTAAGGCCGATGGGCACAGCTATGACCTGATGGAGGGCGAACACGCTGGAATGACTGACGCCCAGGTCGATCAACTCACCGGCTGGTCTGATACGTCGGCTCCAACCGATGGGCTCCTTGCTCACGCGCAGGCTTATCAATCAGGGATTAAAGACCTCATCAATGATGCAACCACACTAAAGAAGACCCTCGACCCGTTCCCGGCGCAATTGGAGCAGCTGTCTGCCGAGCAGCAAAAATATGACGACGCTCTGAAACAGGGAGGCCTTACTGTCGATCAGCAGAAAACGTTGGAAACAACGCTCTCTGATATTCAGACAAAGCGGGCGCAGGTGCTCAAGGCGCAGCGCGATGCGCAATTGAACCTCAACGACGCGGAGAAGGCTCACGAAGAACTGGTGAAGCGACTCGTGCTCACCGAGGGACCTCAAGCCGTCAGCCAGGCCACCGACCAGGCTACGGCTTATGAGAAGGAGGCCGCCGCCGCCTTCGACTCCACCTACGCCCAAAGAGATCTTCAACAAGAGTTCGAAATCCAGAAGGCAACGCTGCCGTATGTGACCGCTCTGCAATATGCTCATGGCGTAGCGGCCGACAAGCTGCGCGCGATTATCGACAATCTCACGGCGGCCCTGAAACGTCAGCACACTGCTCAAAACGACCTGTCAGGTGTCCAAGACATCACGCAATCTTTCAGCGGCCTTTCTGATCTTCAGACCTACGATCCCAAAACCGACACGACCGCAACACCGAAGGCGATCCAGTCTGAAAGCAATATGATCGCGACCGTCCAACTTCAGGCAACGAACAGCTGGTACGACAACGACAAAGCTGCGCTGGATGATTGGTATGAAAAGAACAAGACCACAGTCGCTAACGCTCAGGATCTCTACGAAAAATATCAGGTGTTTCTCACCGACGTTTTCAACAACAAGATCGCTAAGGTTTATAGTGACGATTGGGCGCGGCGGACGGATTGGGAAGCTGGTGCCGAACGTGGATATGAGGGCCTGACAAAGGACACCGCCAATTGGGCTAAGACGAGCCAGCAGCTCACCACCGATGCATCGCAAAAGACCGAAGACGATTTTATTGCGATGATAAACGGCTCGAAAACCGCGCTCTCCGACTATGTGAATTTCTGGGTTACGGAATTTGAAAAGCTGCTTTATCAGCGGTATCTCGCTCAGAGCGTCAACGGTTTGCTCAACCAGGGTATCTCTCTTATTGGAAGTGCTCTCGGCCTTGGAGGCGGAAATGACGGGCCGGTTAGTTCAGCAGTTGCCGCCGGCATAGGAAGCGCCGTCACCGCCGAGACCCATCATGCCGGTGGTGTTGCAGGCGATGGGGCGGCGTTGCGCGTAGTTCACCCGGCCTATTTCGGTGATGCACCGCGCTTTCATTCTGGCGTGCGGGGCGTCGGGCTCGGCTCCGACGAAATCCCCGCGATCCTGCAACGCGGCGAAAGCGTCTACACGGCCAAGCAGTCGCGCGCGATCGATGACATGATGTCGTTGCCGGTTGAGGTTCATGTAGCCCAGCCCGCGCCGCCGCAATTCAACTGGAATGTGAAGACCGATCCCAACGTCTCGGTCCAACACGGCCCGCAAACACCGAATTCGTCCGGCGGGTTTGATCAAGAATTCATCATAAGAATGATCGATCAGAACCTTGCCCTTGCGAACCATCAAGGCCGTTCGGCCCTCACAAAGTCTTTGGAAGCGACACACGGCCTTAAGCGGGGCTCGTCGTGACTTCGCTCCCAGCATGGCCCGACTACGCATTGCCGGCTCCGCCGCTAAATGACGGCTATGCGGTGACGTTGGCGGACAATCTCCAGCGCACGGACTTCGAGCAGGGCGAGTCACGTCAGCGAAATATATTTCGCTCCGGCGCGACCCAATACTCGATCACCTGGCCTATGACGCCTCAGCAGTTCGACATCTTCAAAGGCGTTCTTAGGTGGATCCTTTGCGATGGCAATGGCTGGTTCACGATGCCGGTGTTTGACGGCCAAGATTACGTGACGCGGAAAGTGCGGTTCATCAAGCAGCCCATGGCGCCGAAACGCGACGGTGGAGAATGGATGACGAGCGCGATCGTGGAGACCATGGACGACATCGCCCCGGATCAAACAAGCACGATAGCGGCGCTGTTGACCTTCGGTTCGGGCGAGACCGTTCAGGACTTTGTCGCTCGGTTCCATGATGCTGTGCATGTCTCGCTGCCGGCAGCGGTGCTCCCATGACAGACGCCTACAGCGACGAACTGCGCGAGTACATGTTTTCAGCCACGCCGGGGCTCGTCTGCATCGACACCATTGAATTTCGCCATCCGGCCTTCACGGACGCGGACGGAAATCCAGTTGCTATCCGCGTAGCGAATGATCCGACTGGCTTTTCGGCCACCCTCGAAGATGGCGCCCCAATGAACGCGGGAGAAACCGTCGCGTTCGAACGCGGTCGCTTCGACCTGGTCACGCCCGACTCGCCGGACCAGGGCTTGCCAAAGGCAACATTGCAAATCGCAAACGTCACTCAGGAATTGTCGCCCTATCTCGACTTAGGAGTGTCCACAGGCGCGCCCGTTGATGTGACCTTGCGGAGCTATCTCAGCGATGATTTCACGAAGCCAGCGATGGTCATCGACGGTCTCAGCGTGACCGGCGCAAAATCAAACGTTCTTCGCGTTGAGGTCGATCTCGGATTGGATGACAAGATCAACGCGCCTCTTCACGATCTCATCTACAGAACGGACGTGTTTCGTGGCTTGTCTCGATAAGAGCGAGGTAAACAGCCTTATAGGACTTCCTTATGAAAAAGGAGGTATGGGGCCGCGTGCCTTCGACTGTTGGGGGCTTACCCGCCATGTTCAAAAACAATTCTTCGGCAGAGACCTACCGATTGTTCTTGTCGATCGACGAGATATTAGAGCTGTCGTGGAAACGTTCCGCAGCGTTGAGGAACGCAGAAACTGGTGTCCTCGCCGCAAAGATGAGCGCCCGAAAGCTGGCGATCTTGTGACCATGGTGCGGGTAGGCGACGAGCGCCACATCGGAACCTGGCTCGATTTTGATGCCGGCGGCATATTGCACGCGCTCGAAGGTTGGGGCGTTTGCTTCGACGCCAGAGCCGTGCTGCACACACAAGGTTGGACGCGGCTCGTCTTCTATGGCTGGGCGAACTGATGGGCAGATTGATCCACATCGCCAATCCGCTCGCGCCTGGCTTGGGTGCCAGCATCACCAGCGCTCTTGAGGGCGAAACGATCCTCGACGCGATCAGGCGTGCCGATCTGCACCTAGCATCCTCAACGGTCCTGCTAAGAGACGCCAATTTGCTTCCCGACGGTGGCGATCTGTCCGCATTTCTTGTCCCTCGTCGCGAATGGGGCACTTGCGTTATCGACGGCGATGCCGTGCTCGTTTCGTTGCCCATGGGAGGAGGAGGAGCCGGCGCCTCGAACGGTCTGCAAATTGTCGCCCAGATCGCTCTGCTTATTGTCTCAACCTACCTCGCAGGCCCTTTAGGGACATTCCTTTCCACAACGCTGGATATCGGCCTGCAAACGGCGCAAGGCCTTGCGACGGTGCTGTTGCTCACGGCTGGGCGCTACCTGATTTCTGCCGTGCTGCCGGCGCCGGGGCAGAAGACACAGCCAACGGCGTCACCGACCTACTCGTTAAATGCGCAGTCCAATCAAGCGCGTCTCGGCCAGCCCATCCCTGAGATGTTGGGCGAATTCAACATCGTTTGCGACGAGGCCGCAGCGCCCTATTTCGACTATCAGGACAACAACCAGCAGCTCTACATGCTGTTCGTGGTCGGGCGCGGCTCATACGCTATCTCTCAGCTTCGCATTGGCTCAAATGTCATCGCCCAGGCTGACGACTCCGGCGTGGTTCAGTCAACGGGTGCTTATCCGGAAATCACTTGGGAGATCATCCCTCCTGGTGGAACCGTCACGCTGTTTCCCGACAACGTAGATACCTCTACCGAAGTCAGTTCAATTGAGCTGCTCGGCATAAACGAGGACAGCTACGACTGGACGGCGTGGTTTGTCTGCAATCCCCCCCGGACTTTTACGAACAAGATCGCTATCGACATCGCGCTGCCGGCCGGGCTCTCGCACTCGGACAGCGATGGCAACATGCACGATGCGGAAGTAGCGTTTCAGGTTCAGGCGCAAAAAATTGACGACGACGGCGTGCCTGTCGCCGATCCCGTCACCATTTTGACCGTGACGATAGACTTGAGCACCGTGACGCCGCAGCGTTCAAGCTACTATGCGCAGGTAGACGCCGGCCGCTGGCAGGTGCGCGCAGAGCGCACCAACCGAAAAGCGACAAGCAGCTCGACGCAAGACACACTGGTGTGGGTCTCTCTCCGTGCGTTTCTGCCGCCTGTCGGCACCTATGGCGACCTCACATTGATCGCTGTGCAGGCGTCCGCTACCAAAAATCTCAACGCTATTTCCTCGCAGCAATTCAATGTCACCGCGACTCGTACTCTTCCAGCCTGGGACGCGGAAATGAGCACCTGGCTAACTCCCGCGCCTACGCGGTCGATCGCGTGGGCAACCGCCTACTTCGCCAGAAAGCAGTTCTCAGACGCCAATATCGATCTTGACTGGTTGGCGAAATACGACGCGATCTGGACAACGCGAGGCGATACGTTTGATGGCATATTTGACACGCCCACGACCTTCTGGGACGGACTGACCGCGCTGCTTAATGTCGGCCGCGCTCAGCCCGTTATGGCGGGCGGCAAGCTAACTTTTGTGCGAGACGAGCCGAAGTCAATTTATCGCTGCGGTTTCAGCCCTCGCAATATGGTGCCTTCCAGCTTCGGGCGCACACATATTTTCTTCAGCAAGAGCGAAGTCGATGCGTTGCTCGTCTCCTATGTCGATAGCCGCGATTGGAAACCGCACAACGTTTTGTGCGCCCTGCCTGGCTCAACCGCCACGGTTGACACCGCGACTCCTTACAACATGCTCGGCGTGAACAACTATGCGCAAGCTTGGCGCGAGGGCATAACAAAGGTGGCCAGCTCTCGCTACAGACGCATTTTGCCGAACTTCGACACCGAGCTGGAGGGGAGAGTTTGCTTCAGGGGCGACTTGGTCTGGGTAGCCCACTGGTCGGCGAGTTGGGGCGCGTCGGCCGATGCGCTCGCGATCGAACAAAGCGATGCCGGCGACATCATCACGTTGTCTGAGCCGTGGACGCTGAACATGGATCCTGACGGCGCGCGCGTGATTGTTATAGCTGCGCCTGATGGTCAAGTCTCCGACGTGGTGCCGATCAGCTTGATCGATGACGGCGAGACTACGTTGCGTGCTCGGGTCCAACTCCTGGCGAGCGCGGCGCCCGCGGCTGGTCTCTATGCGACTATAGAGCCTCGCAACTGGGGCATTTGGGGTGATGCTGGCGACGACGCTGCAGGGCTTCAGCTTGAACGCCCGCGCGTAACGATGGGCCAGGGAACACAGAGGCCTCAGGACGCAATCGTAGTGTCCATGACTCCTGCCGTCGGCGGCAAGAGCACCCTCAACCTGGTTATCGAAGATCCTCGTGTCCACCAGGCTGACAATGGTGATCCGCCACCAGAGCCAGATCCGCCGCAGGACCCCGTATCCGAAAACCTCACGATTACAGGCCTCGACATACGGGAGACTTGGATAGGCATAGGCGCGCTCGGTGAGGTCCAGGTTACCGTGACAGTGTCCGGCGCCCCCGACGGCGTGACGTTTGATTACCAGACCAAATGGAATGGCGCGCACGACTGGACATCTGTCACGGCAGACAACGGACGCATTTTCCAGTTCCAATCTCACAAAGGAACGGTGCAGCTGCAAGTGCGCGCCGTTGACTCCCTCAGTCATCCTGGAAACTGGTTTGAGAGAGATTTCTACGCAGATGGCGCGACCGACATCATCTATCCAACTATGGATTTTTCCGTGAAGCAGAACGCCATCAATCTCTCTTTGCTTGCTGCGGCTTGGAGCTGATCCATGTCAACCTGCACGCCCTATACCGTAGCGATTGTCGATGGAACCGGAGACGACGCTCAATTTCCGGCACCTCCTCCGGCGCTGTCTCCGGTGGACATCAACGCTGCGAGTGGCTTTCCCCTTGTGCCGTTCCCGGCAACAGCTGGGAAGTTCACGCGCATTTACCGCCTCGTTCTGACGGCGGACGGACCGACCACGATCACGTTTCGCGACGGCGCAGCGGCGCTACCCGGGACCGTCAAAATCGCCGCTGCCGGCGAGACGGTGGTGCTCGATCCGGGCATCTTCCCTTATTGGCAGGGAAGCGTGAACACCGATTTTAAGCTCGACAGCTCCTCAGCCGTGCAGCTGACGGGCGCCATTTGGGGGTTTGTCAATGCAAGCTAAAAAGCTCTTCGTCGTTGCCTTAACTGCGGTCGCCCTATCCTGCGTCTCCGCGTTGGCATCCTCGATCGTTGTGCCAACACCGCATGTCGGAACTGCCGGAGCCAAGGACCAAGGAAACAGCATTTCCGATCCCGGAACCGGTCAGCTCGAATTCGCGCAGAAGCCGCAGGCGACGATTACGGGCTCCAGCAAGGGCTGGTCATCTGCGGATTGCGGTAAGTATCAGCTTCGCTCGAACTCCGGCTCTGCGATGAGCGACACGCTGCCTGCTTCCGGCTGCAGCATGCTGACGATCGAGAATATCGACAGTGCGGGCATCGCCACATACAGTGTTGCGGGAGGCTCTGGCACGATCGGCGGTCTGTCGAGCTTGCCGATTAGCGCCGGCCGGCGCATCACCTTCGTTAGCGATGGTGCCGGCAACTATCGCGCCTTCATCAACAACAATCTCGAAGTGCGCGGTCCTTCAAGCGCCAACGTCGGGCACGTACCGACCTATTCGACGTCGGATGGCAAGAACCTGCAGGATGGCGGCGCGTTGCCCGTCGTGCCGCCCCAAGGTCGTTTGACGCTCACAAGTGGTGTGGCCGTGTTGTCCTCGGACGTGGTTGCGGCCACGTCGGTTTGCTACACGCCCGACCAGGGAAACCTCGTTCCGCTCTACAATGGCGCCTCTATGGTGGCCACAGCGTTTTCGGAGGTCTGCCAGACACTTTCCGATGCGACCAAGAGCCCGGCCGCAGGCGCTGCCAGCAGTTGCTATGACTATTTCGTATGGAGCGACAGCGGCACTTTCCGTGTCTCGCGTGGCCCAGCCTGGTCAAGTGTGACATCGCGAGGCACAGGCTCCGGCACGAGCGAGCTGGAACGGGTCTCCGGACTGCCGGCGAACAAATGGTCAATTGCCAACGGGCCGTCATCCGATCGCGGAACATGGGTGGGCGTCGGCTGTACCGACAGCGGCGGCGCGACCATCACAATGAATTTCAATCCGTCGCCGGCGGCAGGTGGGTCCGCAAACATGCTCGGTTTGTGCAACGGCTATAACGCGCGCCTGGCTGCGTCGATCAACGCGGACAGCAACGACAGCTGGAGCTACACGACCGCCGCCTATCAAGCCAAGGATGCGAGTGCCGCCAATGGCATCACCTACGTGGCGTGTGAGCAAGGTACAGAAGTCGATGCTTTCGACACCGAAGGGGCGCTCAACACGTCGTCAGCGTTTCGCAAGATTGGTGTTGGGTATGACAGCACCTCCGCGCCCGATGCCGCCTCTTCGGTCGCTCTTGTCAGCCCGTCTGCCAATTCCATTACCGCGATGATCGCCATTCTCTCAAAAATGTCCGGTCTCGGCCGTCATACGGTGACGCCGTTGGAATACATGCAAGCCGTTGGCGCGGGTACTTGGTACGGCAAGGACGGCACTTCGAGCGCCGCGCACCTCAACGTCATGATCGTGAAGCTGAGGATTTAGCGCGATGACTCAAACACCAGCTCAGGCGCTCGACCAGTGGTTGACCGACGCCGGTCTATTCCAGCAGTTCATGCATGCCGACGATGCCACAGACATCGATCTTGGAGATGGCGGTTCACAGGTGCCGTCTCTGCGCAAGTCGGTGAGCAGTATTGGCGCGACCTCGGCAGGGGAAATCACAGACCTACAAACACGCGTGGGGAACCTGGAGACTACAGCCGGCGAACCCGTATTGCATTTCGCGTCTCTGACGTTGCTCAACGCCGACCTCGCGCACAATGATGGCATCTACGCCTATGTCGATCTCGATGCGACGGACGCCAACAACGGCCAATATCGCAAGAGTGGCGCAACTGGTGTGGGCAATTGGGTCAAGACCAAAGACCGCGTGGATGCGGAGAAGACTGCGCGGCTTGCAGCGGAAGCGACGATCGACACACGGCTGTCAGCCGCGGAAGCCACAACGTCGGTCACCACCACGCTTAGCGGCGCCGGGATTTACGCGAACCAAGTTCTCTTCGACGTATCTTCAGCGGCCGCCATCGTGCCGCTGGTCATAGACCCTATGGGGAATATCCTCATGGGTTTTGACCGAACAATCGGTAAGTTCTTGATGCCGATCAGCGCTCCGGCGGAGCTCGGCGCTGCGATCTCCTCGGCCCTCGCGCCACTCAACGAAAGCATGCTGCTATTTTCGGGTGATAATGCGGGAGGCACGCCTCTTGTCGTGGATCCGTCGCTGAACGTGCTCGAAGATTTGTCGGGTGGCAATTCTGTGAGCGGCGGCTACGATCCAACGCCGCTGGACGATCTCGGCTACGTCATACCAGCTCATGACTGGAACGTCCTAATTGGTGACGGCCAGTCTCTCTCCATCGGTGGTGATGGCACGCCGCCTCTCTCCGTCACACAGCCGTGGAGCAACATTGGCTTCAACGGTGGCACGCGCGCCCAGACACCCAGCACCGACATGACATCGACAATTCCGTTGACGGAAAACGGGGTTGAAACGTTCTGCTCAGGCGCCGCAAATTATTACTCCGAGCTGATCGCCGAAATCGAGGGCGGCAATCCGAATTCGGTGACTGTAGCAGCTGCGACAGCAGGACACGGAAGCTACACGCTCTCACAGCTCACACAGGGTACAGCCTGGTACGCGGTTCTGCAGGCGCAGATGACAGGCTTTAAGGCGCTGGCTACGACGGCGGGCAAGACGCCTAGGATGTTCGCGATGCCTTGGATGCAAGGCGAGTCCGATGCGCAGAATGCGACCGATGAGGCGGCTTACAAAGCCGCTCTCATCGCTTTTCGCACAGGCGCGGAAACGGATGCCCAGTCCCGTATCGGCGGCACGACTCCGCTCGCGCTCTTGATGTATCAGACCCCTTCCTATGTGACCGGCAACCCTCAGGGCGCCTACATTCAACGCGTGCAGTTCCAGCTTCCGCGTGAACAGGCGAACTTTTATCACGTCTCCGCGCTGTATCATTTGCCATTTGCTGCCGGGCAGTCTCAGGTTTTACACCTGTCGAACCTCGGGTATCTTTGGTGGGGGCACATGGCTGGGCGCGCTCTCTATCAACTCGTTCGCCAAGGCAAAAAGCCAGCAAAGATCGATCCCATTTCGGTGACGTCGCGCGGGACCGAACTGCGGATCAAGTTCAGAGTGCCGCAGAAGCCATTGGTGTTCGATGTCGATACGCTCGCCGTTACCACTCAGATGGGCTTTGCTGTTTCCGACGTGGATGGCGACGTGCCGCTGTCTAATATCGTGATCGCGAACGGCGATACGATAGTAGCAACCTTGGCCCGCACACTCGCAGCTTCGCCCGAGGTCCGATACGCGCAGGACTTCCTCGGCAACGGGCTGACGGTATGGCGCGGCGCGAGTGGAAATCTTCGCGACTCCACGCCAGATCATTTCTTCAGCGGCGGCAAAAAGTATCCACTTTTTTATGTCTGCCCGCACTTCGATCTTCCCATCACCGTGCTGCAATAGAAACGAAGGTCAATCCAGATGTCCGAGAAAAGCATAGTCACCGTCTTTCCGTTTAGCGCGCCTGGCGCCGCTCGTGGGCAGGTAAGCGTGGCGGATATCTCGCTGGTCTCTCCAAACTCGCTGGAGCAATTCGCCGCCGCGCATTGGCGTTTCGGCACCGATGCTACGAGCTTGACGGAGCCGCTCAATTCGCACGTCCTCACTCCTGCTATCGCGCCCACATATTCGGAAAACTATCTGACGCTCGCAAATGCGGCTTTTGGGGGCCTGACAAGCGACATTCTCGACAGCAATTCGATGACGGTCTGCCTGGTGGCGCAATATGAGCTGCCAGCGACTTCGAACCAGACCGTTCTGGTATCCACCCGGACGGCTTCGGCGGGCAACGACGGTCTGTTGGTCTACATCGACTCCGCAGGGGTGATCCACTACGACCCGATTTTGGCATCGGGCGCCGTCAACGTTCCGCTCGTGGCGCCGGCACTAAATGCCGGCGATTGGTTCTTTCTGGCATTGACCGCCGATCATGCGAACCTTCAGACGCGGGCCTTTGTCGGCGGTGGCACGCTATTGCAGGAGGCAAGCGATGCGTTGCCGGCCAATCCTACTCACGGGATTACCCTCGGCAATGACGGCTATTTCAACGTCAACACCTACAAAACCGGCACCTCGTTTGCCGAACTCATCTACTTTCCGACACCTCTCACCCATGACCAAGTCCTGCGCGTCTATCTCCGCGCGAAGCTTCGGTTGCGGGACACAGCGGGCATAACGCTAGTGTAAAATTGGCGGAAGCCGGCGCGTAGCAGCGCGCCGAGCCGCGAAGGAGCCTTCGCATGACCATCAACCGGCCTGCGTCTCAGGCCACTCCGCCACCCGATCACGGGCGGAGCGATAAAAAAGTGAGTCGTGCAAGTTGTCGAGTCGTTCTGTTGAGCCTCTTAAAGGCATCGCCCCATATGTGGGCGGCAAGCGTGTTCTGGCCGGGGAATTGGTCAAGCTCATCGAGGGGATTGCCCACGAGTCCTATATCGAGCCTTTCGTCGGTATGGGAGGCGTCTTCTTTCGCCGTCGATCGCGTCCGCGATGCGAGGTCGTCAACGACATGGCAGGCGATGTTGCCACGCTGTTTCGCATCCTCCAGCGTCACTATCTGGCGTTCGTCGAGATGCTACGTTGGCAGCTCACAACGCGCGCCGAGTTCGAGCGGTTGGTGGCTACCAATCCGGTCACGCTCACCGATTTGGAGCGAGCAGCCAGGTTCTTTTATCTGCAGAAGACTGCCTTCGGCGGGAAGGTCACGGGCCGCAATTTTGGCGTCAGTCCCAACGAGCCATCGGCGTTCGATATCACGCGGATCGTGCCGCAGCTTGAGGCCTACCACCTGCGACTCGCGGGAGTGGTTATCGAACGGCTGTCCTACGCCGATCTCATACCGCGTTACGACCGCCCCGGGGCGTTGTTCTTCTTGGACCCGCCATACCTCGGCACAGAGCACTTCTATGGACCCGGCCTTTTTGGGCGGGAGGATTTTGAGACATTGGCGGAGCTACTTAGAAAGCTCAGGGGCCGGTTCATCATGACGGTGAACGATTGTCCGGATACCAGGCGCATCTTTGCCCGGTTCGACCAACGTGGACGGGCCGTGACCTACGGGGTGAGTGGCGGCCAAACCAAGGCCCGGGAGTTGATCATTTCTGGGGGTGGCCTTGCGCGACGCTAAAAGGGGTGCGACCGCGCCGCCAATCGAGGCTTACCCTGAACTGGCGCGCGCTGAGATCACCCGTCTTCGGCGAACCGAGGCACAGCGATCGAGGCTGGAGGCAAATTGGGACCGGAACTGGATGGCTGAGGCTGTTCTGAGAGGCCGCGCAGAACGGTCCCAGATGACGGTTTCTCAGCTAAAAATTGCCGACGCGCTTCATGCCCTTGCGAACGCGCGCGCCGGAAATATTGCCGCATAAAACAACAGGTTAGGGCTTGTATGTGTCTCAGCCATAATGTCGGCTATTATCTGCGCGTGGATACTTTTTTTGGCGCGCTACATTCGGGCAGAGAGCAATGCCGGGAGCTTTGGGGGTGATAGGGCCATGGTGCCCAGGGGCGGAATCGAACCACCGACACGTGGATTTTCAATCCACTGCTCTACCGACTGAGCTACCTGGGCTTACCGTGGGAACGGTGGGTCGGATATCCGGGATAACCGCCCGGGAGGCAGGCTTTTAAGGGAGCCGTCCCGGGCTGTCCAGCGGCTCAGCCGGCCTCGTCTTCGCCGCCTTCCGAGACCCCGTCGGTGGGCTCCTCAGCCGGGATGGCGTAGCTGCCCTTCAGCCAGCGGGCGAGGTCCACATCGGCGCAGCGCTTGGAGCAGAAGGGCCGGAACCGCGCCTCCTGCGGCTTGCCGCAATTGGCGCAGCGCCGCGCCGCAGCCTCAGGCGGCGGTCCCGACATCGTAACCTTCACGGACGAACTCGTCCCTGGGCTCATAAGTGACGCGCACCGCGCCCCGGCGGGCCAGCGCGGGGCGGACTTCCTCGTCGTGGCTTTCCAGCCAGCCGACGATCTCGGGCGAGGCGCGCACGACCACGGCCTTGCCGGGCGCGGCATTGGCCTGGCGCTCGATCTGGCGGATGACTTCCAGCGCCACCGCGTCACGCGTGCGACGGCGGCCGTGGCCGTCGCACGGGCGGCAGCATTCGCTCATCAGCTTCACTAGCGGATCGCGGATGCGCTTGCGGGTGATCTCCACCAGGCCGAATTCCGACATCTGCGAGATCTGCGTCGGCGTGCGGTCGCGCGCGAGGCTTTCGGTCAGCACATCGAGCACCGCCTGGATGTTGGCGGGTTCGTTCAGGTGGATGAAGTCGATGACGATCAGCCCGCCGATGCCGCGCAGGCAAAGCTGGCGGCCGATCTCATGCGCTGCCTCGCGATTGACCTTCAGGCTGGTCTCCTCGAGCCCGGTGGACGCGGTGAAGCTGCCGGAGTTCACGTCGATGGCGGTCAGCGCCTCGGTGCCTTCGATGGTGATCCAACCGCCGGAGGGCAGCGGCACGCGCGTGTCGGTGAGCGCGGTGATCTCGTCTTCCAGATCGAAGAGATCGAACAGCATGCCCGGGCCGGAGAAGAGTTCGATCTTCTCTTCGGCTTCGGGCATGGCGCGGCGGCAATAGGCGCGCGCGGCTTCGTAAGCTTCACGGTCGTCGATGCGTACGCGGGTGGTCTGCGCATCCACCTCGTCGCGCATGGTGCGCTCGACGGGATCGAGATCGTGATAGAGCGTCGCCGGCGCCCTGGCGCTCTGGCGGCGTGTCATCACAGGACGCCAGGCTTCGGCGAGACGTTCCGCATCCTCGCGGAAATCGGCGAGCGTGGCGCCGACGCCGGCACTGCGCACGATATAACCGGCGCCTGGAACGAGCGTGCCCTCGCCCTCCGCGATCATCTGATCGCCCATGGCGATGAGACGCGCACGTTCGACTTCATCCTCGATGCGACGTGACAATGCGATGCCGGGCTGGTTCGGCACCATCACCAGCAAGCGACCCGGCACGGTGACGTTGGCCGACAGCCGCGCGCCCTTCTCGCCGATGGGATCCTTCACAACCTGGACGACAATATCCTCGCCCTCGCGCACGCAATCGGTGATCTTGGGCGCATGGTCGTTCTCGAAGCCGGGCAGATCGGCCAGGCACCGCGCTTCGCGCGCGCCAAGAAAGCCCGCGCGATCCAAACCAATATCCACGAACGCGGCCTGCATGCCGGGCAGCACGCGCTGCACGCGGCCGAGCACGATGTTGCCGATCAGGCTGTGACCCGAGCGGCCGTTGCGCTTCTTCGCGGCGGCTTCGTCCAGCCCAAGCGTGCGTTCGAGGAAAAGCTCCTGCAGCTTTCCTTCCTCGACAATGGCGACGCGGATTTCGCCAGCTCCGGCGTTGATGAGGACTTCCTTATCCATGAATCGCGTTCAACAAAAAATAGCAGCGGCGTGAAGGTATCACGGAATTGCGACCATGCATCCCTTAAGAAGCGCGATGGTTTCGAAAAGCGGCAGGCCGACAACATTGGAGTAGGAACCATTCAACTGTCGCACGAAAGTTTCGGCGCGGCCCTGGATGGCATAGCCGCCCGCTTTGCCGATGCCTTCGCCGCAATCGAGATATGACTGGATGTCAGCATCGGTGAGCCGCGCGAATGACACACGCGTCACCGATACGCGCGTCCGCGGTTTTGCATCATGGGTTAAGACGGCGATGGCGGTCGTCACTTGGTGACGGCGGCCGGAGAGCCGCTTCAGGCACGCGCGCACCTCATCTTCCGTTGACGCTTTCGGCAAGATACGCCGCCCGCACGTCACCACCGTATCCGCCGCCAGCACAACCGCCGGTGCGCCACTCCAGCCGGAGAGAACCGTCTGCGCCTTGGTCACGGCGAGGCGCAGCGCATAGGCGCGGGGCACTTCGTCCTTCTTCGGTGTCTCGTCGATGTCGGCGGGGACGATGGCTGAGGGCACAATGCCGGCCTGCGCCAGCAGCGCCTTGCGCCGCGGGCTCTCGCTCGCCAGCACGAGCAGCCTATTTGAAGCGGTAGGTGATCCGGCCCTTGGTGAGGTCATAGGGCGTCATCTCCACCATGACCTTGTCGCCGGTCAGCACGCGGATGCGGTTCTTGCGCATCTTGCCCGCGGTATGGGCGATGATCTCGTGATCGTTTTGCAGCTTCACGCGGAAGGTCGCATTCGGCAGCAATTCGCTGACGACGCCTTCGAATTCCAGCAGTTCTTCTTTTGCCATTTATCCTCTGGCGGGTTTTGAGGCCCGCCAATTGCCACCGAAAGGGCCGGAAATCAAGGCTTTGCCGGGAGGATGAGGCCAGAGTCCTGTTCAAAAAGCGGCTTTAAGAGGTCTTGCGAGCCCAAAGGCAGCCGAATCTCCAGCTTCATCAGCTCGGCGGGGTTTCCTTCTTCATCCGTCGGGAAATGCACCCCACTGACGATGGGAAGCGGCCCCGGCGCCAGTATGTCCTCGGTACCGAGGCCTGTGCGGTTGGCGGGCGTCTCATAGGCAACAGCCTGGTTGATGGCGTTCCGGCCAACGAGGGCGTCATTGGGATAGGGCGCGAGCCGGCCCACGCCGGAGTGGCGGAGCCACTGCGCGAAATCCTTGCGGAAATAGCGGGACACCACGCGCGCGATCACCTGATGCTTCGCGCCCACGTCGCTGATCGACAGCGACACGACGGCGGGACCGGAGACCGGCTTGCGCGCCTGGAAGTCCGCCAGGCTGTATGGCTGCTCGCTGACGATGAAGGTGGAGTCGTGATCGGAATCCCGCACCTCCAGGCAATGCCAGCCGCGCGGCGCCACCACGTTCGTGTTGCTATCGGACTCATACCAGGCGAGCCGGCCGGCATAGGCGGGATCGACGTGCAGCGCGCGGCGGACATGCCCCTCGGCCAGTGGCGGGCTACCCCAGGTCTCGTATTGCGCGCAGCCCACGAAGGGGAGCAGCGCGCCCTTCTCCTCGTCTGCCTGGGCGGCAGAGGCGAGTGTCGCGGCGGCGATCAGGGCGGCGACTAGCAGGCGCATGAGACGATCCTCGCGCGGCATGGTGGCGGTATTGGGGCGCTCAGGTGTCCGCCGCGCGATCCACCGCGAACCGGGCCGCGATGCGCTCTTCCAGCCCATCCCGGCAGGCGCGGTAGGCGTCCAGCATCTGGTCGCGGGAGCCTTCGGTGAGCGTGGGGTCCATGGTCGGCCAGTATTCCACAATGGCGGCCGAGGTGCGGGTCAGCTCCATGGCCTTGTGATGGGCTTCCGGCGACAGGGTGATGACGAGGTCGAAGGCGGAGTCCTCCATGTCGTCGAAGCTGCGCGGTTTGTGCTTGCCGAGTTCGATGCCGATCTCGTCCAGGACTTCGGCGATGACGGGATCGCGCTCGCCCGCCCGCGCGCCGACGGACTCCACATAGACGAACTTGCCGTAACGCTGGCGCATGATGGCCGCGGCCATCGGGCTGCGCACGGCGTTCAGGGTGCAGGCGAAGAGGATCGACTGGGGAAGGTCTTCGCCGTTGGGGCCGCGCATGGCTCAGCCCCTGAGGTGCAACACGCAAACGAGTGTGAACAGCCGCCGCGCCGTGTCGTGATCGACCTCGATCTTTCCCGTGAGGCGCTCGCGCAGCAGCTTGGAGCCTTCGTCGTGCTCGGCGCGGCGGCTCATGTCGAGCGTCTCGATCTGCGACGGCGGCGCGTTGCGGATCGCCTTGAAATAGGAGTCGCAGATCAGGAAGTAATCCTTGATCACCTTGCGAAACGGCGTCAGCGACAGCATCACGCGGCCGTGTTCGCTATCGTCTTCCAGCCTGATGTCGAAGATCAGCCGGTTCTCCTCGACGCCGAGAATCAGCTTGTACGGGCCGCCCTCGGAGCCCTCCAGCACGAAGGTGTTGGACTCCAGCAGATCGTAGATCGCGATCTCGCGCTCCTGCTCGATCTCGCGGGTGCGGCGGACGACCGTTTTCTCGTCGAGCGCGATGGCGGAGATGCGGAAATCGCCCACGGCTAGCGTTTCTGATTGAGGCGGGCGGCGATGGAGCGCGCATGCGCGTCCAGCCCCTCCGCTTCCGCGAGGGTGATCGCCGCCGGACCGATGGCGTTGATCGTGCCCGGCGAACAGGCGAGCAAGGTCGTGCGCTTCATGAAATCGAGCACTGACAGCCCGGAGGAGAACCGCGCTGTCCGCGCCGTGGGGAGAACATGGTTCGGTCCGGCGATATAATCGCCCATCGCTTCGGGCGTATGGCGGCCGAGGAAGATGGCACCGGCGTGGCGCACCTTGGCCAGCAGCGCCTGCGGATCGGCGGTGGCGATCTCCAGATGCTCCGGCGCCACGCGATCCACCAGCGCAGCGGCATCCTCCAGCTTCGGCACCACGATCACCGCACCATGATCGCGCCAACTCCCGCTCGCGATCGCCTTGCGCGGCAGCAGCGCCAGCGCGCGTTCGACGGCGGCCTCGACCTTCGCCGCGAACTCGGCATCATCCGTGATCAGAATGCTTTGCGACGACGCATCGTGTTCCGCCTGGCTCAACAGATCGGCCGCGATCCAGTCCGGATCGCTGGCGGCGTCGGACACGACGAGGATTTCCGAAGGTCCCGCGATGGAATCGATCCCCACCTTGCCGAACACTTCGCGCTTGGCGGCGGCGACATAGGCGTTGCCCGGCCCCACGATCTTGTCGACCGGCGCGATGCTTTTCGTGCCATAGGCCAGCGCCGCCACAGCCTGCGCCCCGCCGACGCGATAGATTTCGCGCACGCCCGCGCGCTTGGCGGCGGCCAGCACCAGCGGATTGATCTTGCCGCCCGAGGCCGGCGTCACCATCGCGATGCGCGCCACGCCCGCGACCATGGCCGGCATGGCGTTCATCAGCACCGAACTCGGATAGGCCGCCGTGCCGCCCGGCACGTAGAGGCCGACGCTGTCCACCGGCGTCCAGCGCCAGCCCAGCATCGCACCAGTGTCGTCGGTGAAGGATTCGTCCTGCGGCAATTGCCGGCGGTGATAGGCCTCGATCCGCTTGGCCGCGATGTCGAGCGCGTCCAGCGCCATGATCGAGCATTGCGCTTCGGCGGCATCGATCTCCGCCTGCGTCAGGCGCAGCGCCGATGGCCGCGCCTTGTCGAAACGTTCGGTGAGATCGAACAACGCGTCGTCGCCGCGCGCCCGCACCTCGGCGATGATGCCGCGCACGGAATCCGCCACGTCCTCATCCGTCTCGCGCTTGGCGGCGAGAAGGTCCTCGAATTCGCGCGCGAAATCCGGCGCGCTGGAATCCAACCGGCGCGCCATGTCAGGTCTCGACCGCGTGATCGGGGCGGCCCAGCGCGGCCCATTCGCCGCTCACATCGGCCAGCTCGGCGGCGATGCATTCGACCTCGAGCTGGATCGCGCCGCCGCCGGCGAATTGCATATGCACCGTGCCGCCCGGATCCTCGCCGCCTTTCGGCTGGAAGCGGATCGCCAGCAGCGACACCACGGCATCGGGATCGCCGCGCATGATGCGGTGCGACTTGACCGACAACACATCGTCGAAATGCAGACCCGAACGGATACGCAGATTGTCGCCCTTGCCCTTGCGCGCCTCGGCCGTCTCCCACATGAAGCGGTTGAACAGCCCGGCGAAGCGGCGCTGCTTCGGCAGCCAGACGAGATCGCCGACGCGGGCAACCGCGTCCTGCAGCTTGGCGGAGACGATCTCGAGATCTTCCGCATCCGTGGCGGCCAGAACTTCGCGGCTCATGCGGACTGCCGTTCGATATCGGCGCCGACGCCGGAGAGTTTCTCCTCCAGCCGCTCGAAGCCGCGATCCAGATGGTAGACGCGGTTGACGATGGTCTCGCCCTCCGCCGCCAGCCCCGCCAGCACGAGGCTGGAGCTGGCGCGCAAATCGGTCGCCATCACCGGCGCGCCCTTGAGGTGCTCCACGCCCCGCACCACCGCCATGTCGCCCTCGACGGAGATGTCCGCGCCCATGCGCTGCAGTTCGGGAACATGCATGAAGCGGTTCTCGAAGACCGTTTCCTTGATGTGCGAGGTGCCGTCGGCCGTCGCCATCAGCGCCATGAATTGCGCCTGCAGGTCGGTCGGGAAACCCGGGAACGGCGACGTCACCACATCCACGGAGGTGGGCCGCACGCCGTTGCGATGAATCTTCAGCCCACGATTGGTGACCGTCACGTCCGTGCCAAGCGATTCCAGAATAGGGATCACCGTGCCGATCAGCTCGGCGCGCGTGTTGGTCAGCTCCACCTCGCCGCCGGCGATGGCGACGGCCATGGCGTAGGTTCCGGTCTCGATGCGGTCCGGCAGCACGGAGTGCTCCGCGCCCGTGAGCCGCGCCACGCCCTGGATCACCAGCCGCGAGGTGCCGATGCCTTCGATCTTCGCACCCATGGCGATCAGGCAGCGGGCGAGATCGTCGATCTCCGGCTCCCGCGCCGCGTTCCAGATGACGGTCTCGCCATCGGCCAGCGAGGCCGCCATCAGCGCGTTCTCCGTGGCGCCCACGGAGGGAAACGGGAACTCGATCGATGCGCCCTTGAGTCCATCGGCCTGGACCAGCACATACCCCTCCCGCAATTCGACACGGGCGCCCAAGGCTTCCATCGCCTTCAGGTGCAGGTCGACCGGCCGGGCGCCGATGGCGCAGCCGCCGGGGAGCGAGACCTTGGCATGGCCGATACGCGCCACCAGCGGCCCCAGCACCAGGAAACTCGCCCGCATCTTGCGCACGATGTCGTAGTCCGCCGTCGTGCTCGCCACATGCGCGGCGTTCAGCGTGACGCGTCCACCCTCGCCCAGCCTGGCGCCGGGAACGAACTCCGCCGCCACGCCCAGCATGCCCAGCAAGTCTGTCATGGATTTTATGTCGGCCAGGGCGGGCACGTTGGTCAGCGTCAGCGTCTCGTCCGTCAGCAAGCCGGCCGCGATCAGCGGCAGCGCTGCGTTCTTGGCGCCGCTGATGGGAATTTCGCCCGCAAGCCGCGAGCCGCCCTTGATGCGAATGCGATCCATGGTCCCTCTTAACGCGCGAAAGCCCGCGCGAACAGCACTTCCCGGCCCCTATGTTAAATCCGTCTTCATGGCGGGAGCGGGGCGCTCCGGCGGCTGGGCGGCGGCTGTGTCGGCCGGAGTTCCCGGTGCCTTTTTGGATCCAACTTTGACCCGGGCTTTGGCCCCGGCTTTCCGGCGCCTGAGGTTCTCGCGCAGGGCTGCGGCCAATCGCTCCCGCCTGGCCCCGGAAGAGGTGTTCATCCGCTCTTTCCCTGGTCTCGCCCTTGGGCTATAGGCTCCGGCCCGGGCGGGCAGGCCGCAGTAGCGTAGTGGTAGCGCAATCCCTTGGTAAGGGATAGGTCGTGAGTTCGATTCTCACCTGCGGCACCAGCCCGAATTGCGAAAGTCTAGAGATGGCCATGGGCGATTCCTACGACAACAAACCGGTCCCGAATCTGCGGCTGGCCGATGTGTTGGGCATATTGTTTCTGTTGGTGATCGGCTTGATGTCGGCCTATCTCGTCGTCATGTTCGTCTATCATCTCTTCACGGGCCGGGCGCCCGTCTGACGGAACTTCGGCCGCTCACGACCGTTGCCCAGACGAGCGAGGACCAATGCCTTCCAAACCAAAGCCTGGCAAGACCAAACCCGGCAAATCCAAACCAGCACGCCGCGCGCGCGAAGCCGCACTCGATGAGGAAGTCGAGGAGAGCTTTCCCGCCAGCGACGCGCCGGCCTTCACGCCCGGCTCCATCGGCGCACCGAAAAAGCGCAGCACGCCGAAACCGGCAAAAGCCACCGCTCCCAAGCGTAAAGCCCCGAAGGGCAAAAAACCGAAACGCAAATAGGAGAGCGACATGCATCCAGTCATGGGCGTGGACTTCGTCATCATCCAGCCGCTGATCGCACTGATCTTCGGAATCCTGATCCTGGCCGTGCCGCGGCTGCTGAACTATCTGGTCGCGATCTACCTGATCATCGTCGGCCTGATCGGGCTATATCCGCACTTCTTCCACGGTTAGAACTTTTCCCTGGTCGCGCGATCTGGGCCGAACCGCTTACACTTCGGCGGATCGCGCTCCTATTCAGCCGCCTTCGCGCTCGCCTTACCCGCAGCCATGCGCTCTTCGGCGATGCGGTCGGCGATGGCGTTGGTGGTCTGGTTCTCGGCATCGGCGCGGCGGAAGATCTGGCCGAGCGTGTTGCCGATATTGAGCACGCGGCGTTCGATCTCCGCCTCGCTCCAATCGAACACCTGGCCCGCGACGCGGATGATGCCGCCGCCATTGATGACGTAATCCGGCGCATAGAGGATGCCGCGCGCCTTCAGCGCCGCGCCATGCTCGTCGCGCAGGAGCTGGTTGTTGGCGCCGCCGGCGATGACGCGGGCGTGGATGTTGGGGATCGTCTCGTCGTTCAGGATGGCGCCCAGCGCGTTGGGCGAGAACACGTCGCATTCCACCGTCACGATGGAATCCGCCGAGGCCGGCCGCGCACCGAACGCATCGACGGCCTTGCGCACCGCATCTTCGTTGACATCGGCCACGATCAGCTTGGCGCCTTCGGAATGGAGCTGCTTGGCGAGGCCCATGCCGACCTTGCCGAGACCCTGTATGGCGATGGTCAGGCCCTTGGTACTGTCGACGCCGAGGCGATGCTTCACGGCCGCCTTGAGGCCGGTGAAGACGCCCAGATAGGTCGACGGTCCGGAGTCGCCGCTGATATGGCCCGGCTTGTCGTAGCCCCAGGCGTATTGCGTGCCACGCGAGATCAGCGGCATGTCCTTCGCGGTGACGCCGACGTCCATGGCGGTGAGGTAACGGCCGCCCAGCGTGTTGATCGCCTCGGCATAAGCAAGGAAGCGCGCCTCGCTCTTGTCCTTCGCCGGATCGCCGAGGATGACGGCCTTGCCGCCGCCCAGCGGCAGATCGGCGATGGCGTTCTTGTAGCTCATGCCGCGCGACAGCCGCAGCACATCGGTCAGCGCCGCGTCGCCGCTCGCATAGGGATACATCCGCGTGCCGCCGCAGGCCGGGCCGAGCGCCGTGGAATGGATGGCGATGATCGCCTTCAGGCCGGAGGCCTTGTCGTCGAAGAAGGCGACGGCCTCGTGATGATTAAAATCGGTGGCTTCGAACACGCTCATTGGCTGTCTCCCGCGCGGCTCTGGCGGCGAGGGTATATAGAAACGCAGCCGCAATTGGGTTGTGAATTGCGCGGGCCCTGCGCAACACCCGTGCGGCCGGACCGCGCTCGCCGCAACATTTCCATGCATAAACCTTGCTTTACAGTCCGGCGGCGGCGGGCGTCTAATGAAGCCGCTGATTCAACCATATTTGCGCGCCATGCCGACGCTGGACGAACTGCGAGCGAAGCATCCTGAAATCCGGGCCGATTTCACCATCGACCAGCATTGGGAGCGTTACGGCGCTTCCGAGCACGGCGTCTGGCGCACGCTGTTCGAGCGGCAGTCCAAGATCCTGCCCGGCCGCGCCTGCGACGAATTCCTCGATGGGCTGAAGAAGCTTTCGCTCGTGCCTGACCAGATCCCGCAATTCGAGCGCGCTTCGGACGCGCTGGAGAAACTCACCCGCTGGCGCGTCGTCGCCGTGCCGTCGCTCGTGCCCGACGATGTGTTCTTCGACCACCTCGCCAACCGGCGCTTCCCCGTCGGCCAGTTCATCCGCCGCGCGGACCAACTCGACTACATCGAAGAGCCAGACGTCTTCCACGATTTCTTCGGCCACGTCCCGATGCTGGCCCATCCCGTCTTCGCCGACTACATGGAAGCCTACGGCAAGGGCGGACAGCGCGCGCTGGCGGAATTCGGCAAGCTCAAGAACCTGGCGCGGCTCTATTGGTACACTGTCGAATTCGGACTGATCGAAAAGCCGGAGGGCTTGCGCATCTACGGCTCCGGCATCGTCTCCAGCCGCGCGGAATCGATCTACGCGGTGGAAAGCCCGTCGCCCAACCGCATCCATTTCGACCTCGAGCGCGTGATGCGCACCGATTACCGCATCGACGATTTCCAGGAGAGCTACTTCGTCATCGGCTCGTTCGAGGAACTGTTCCAGGAAACCTATAAGGACTTCGCCGCCCTCTACCGCAAACTCGAAACCGGCCCCGACCACAAACCGGGCGACATCCTCACCGCCGACCACCTCCACAACCGCGGCACCCATACCTATGTCGGCGGAAGCCACGCGGTGGGTTGATCCGTCACGGCGCGCCGATCACCCGCAACACCTCACCCTCCGTCAGCACTTGCGGCAGCACCTGCGCGTCCGCGGCGCCGGGGGTGTAGTAGAGGTACATCGGCACGCCGGAGCGGCCGTGGGATTGGAGCAGCGCAGTGATAGAGCCGTCGCGGTTGGTCCAGTCGGCGAGCAAGTAGGCGATGTGTTTTTTTGCGAAGGCGTCGTGCACGGCGGCGCCGGAAAGCGCGACGCGCTCGTTGACCAGGCAGGTGATGCACCAGGCCGCCGTCGCGTCGACGAAGACCGGGCGGTTGGCGGCGCGGTATTGGGAGAGTTTGGAGTCGCTGTAAGGCTCGCTGGGGATGCCGGCGGTTTCGGTGTGCGCGGCGGCGGCGGCCGATGGTGCGCTCGCGGTGCCGATCACAATCAATGCGGCGATGGCGCCGAGCAATCCCAGCGCGGCGAACAAAGCGCCCGCGAGGCGCCAGCCGCGGCCGGCTTCGCGGCTCGTGCTCCAAGACCAAGCGGCGAAGGCGAGCAGGATCATGGCGGCCAGCACCGCGACCAATCCGGTCGATCCCGCTTCCTGTTCCAGCACCCAGACGAGCCAGAGCGCCGCGCCATACATCGGGAAGGCGAGAAGCTGCTTGAAGCGCAGCATCCAGCCCCCGGGTTTGGGCAGGAAGCGCAGCAAGCCCGGCATCACACCCACCAGCATGAAGGGCAGCGCGAAGCCAATGCCGAGCGACAGAAACACCAGCAGTGCCAGCAGCGCGGATTGCGTCAGCGCGTAACCCAGCGCCGCCGCCATGAACGGTGCGGTGCAAGGCGCCGCGACCGCGACAGCCAGCACGCCGGTGAAGAACGCGCCGGCCGCGCCGCCTTTCCGCGCCAGGCTGTCGCCCGCGAGAATGCCGCTCGACAGTTCAAATACGCCCGACAAATTGAGACCCACGCCGAACACCAGCAGCGCGAAGGCCGCCACGGCCCAGGGCTCCTGCAACTGGAATCCCCAGCCGACCTGCGCGCCACCCTCGCGCAACAGCACGACAGCGAGCCCAAGCCCCACGAAGCTGAGGATCGCGCCGGCGCCGTAGGCGAAACCTTCCCGCGCGGCTTCGCTCTTCTCCGCATGCGCCTTGCTCGCCAGCGCCAGCGCCTTCATGGCGAGGATCGGCAGCACGCACGGCATCAGGTTCAGGATCAATCCGCCGAGGAAGGCGAACAGCATGGCCACGAGGAGCGAACCTTCCGCACCTTCTTCGTTTTGCGTGAAGCGCGGCTCGGGGAACGTGCCTTTCCGCGCATCGATCTCCAGCGCCTGCACGGAATTGTCGTTCGAGGTGAGCACCACCACGCCACGCAGCGATTTGCGCGCGGCGAGCGATTTGCCCGCCTGCATCCGCACCACCGGACCGTCATGCGCGGCGCCTGTGCGCTGCGCCACGGCGTCCTCGATGTCGCCTTCGTTATAAGGGAAGAACGTCATGTCCTTCGGCGCGGCTGCGAGTAGCGCGGGCGCGGGGATTTCGAGATCCACATTGCCGCCGCGCAACTGATAGATCGCATGCCAGGGCGAGGGCGTGGGCAGTTTGGCGCGCCAGGCGGCGAATTGCTCTTCCGTCGTCGCGTAAGGCGGCAGCGGTTTGTCCGTCACCGAAACGGGCAGCGTGAAATAATGATCTTCCGGTATGCAGACGCGCTGGCAGACCAGCAGATTCGCATGCGCCTTGAGCGTCACCAGCGTTCCGGGCTTGGCATCGGCCGGAACGGTGATGGGCACGAGCAGCCAGACCGTTCCTTCGTAACCGAAATCCATCAGCGGCGGCACGGGCAGCAGCTTGGGATAAGGCCATTCGATCGGCCCGGTTTTCCAACCCGGCGGAAGCGTCCACTCGATCAGTGCGGGCAACCCCGCTTCGCCGGGATTGACCCAATAAGTGTGCCAGGTGGGCCGGATGACTTCTTCCAGCGCCACGGTCAGCGTGCCGCCGGGGGCAACCTCACCCGCTTCGCCGATCAGCCGCGCCTGAACCTTGTCGCCGCCGGCGACTTGCGCCACGGCGGGCATTGCGAACAAAGCGATGAGGAACGCGAGGACGAGACGCCGCATGCCGCCGCTATACAGGCCCCACCACGCGATGTCATGCGCGGCGGGATTGCGATAGGTTGCCGCCATGAAGATCACGAGCGGCACATTCGGCGGACGGACATTGCACGCGCCCGCGGATTCCCGCGTACGTCCCACCGCCGACAAAGTCCGCCAGGCCATCTTCAACATCCTCGCCCATGGACAATGTGCCGTGGAATTGAACGGCGCCCGCGTCGTTGACCTCTTCGCCGGCACCGGTGCGCTGGGGCTGGAAGCGATCTCGCGCGGCGCCACGTTCTGCCTCTTCGTCGACACCGAGGCCGAGAGCCGCGCTTTGATCCGCCAGAACGTGGAAGCCTTCAACCTGACCGGCGCCACGCGCATCTGGCGGCGCGACGCCACCGATCTCGGCCCCGTGGCCGTGGGCTCCGGAGGGCCGTTCGGCCTGGCTTTCCTCGACCCGCCCTATCGCCAGGGCCTGACCGCCCCCGCCCTCGCCGCCTTGCGCGACGGCGGCTGGCTGTCACCGGAAGCCATCCTGGTCGCCGAGACCGGCTGGGACGAAGAGATCCCGCCCGTCGAGGGCTTCGAGGCGCTCGATTCCCGGGCCTATGGCGAAAGCCGGGTCACCTTCCTGCGTGGCCGCTAAAACCGCATCCCAAGGCTTTTATCTGCGACAGCGGGTGCGACGCCTGTCTCCCAACATCATGACTCCATGTAATTTTCCTCTGGAGGTTGTTCCTGGGGTTTTAAGGGGAAGGAGGTAGGAGAGCTTTCCGCCGGTTCAATTCGCGCCAGGATTGACTATAAAGAACGAATACAGAACTTATCGCCCAAAGTCAAGACGATATCCTCACCCTAGGCGAATCTTCTCTGTCTTGTTTTGCGGCTATAGTGGCGTGATTGGATGGAGAGGATTTCATGAGCCGCGGTCACAAAAGGCATGTGCGGCGCACCGCCAATCGGAGACCGGACTTGAGATCGCGATTGGCCGCCGCCCTCTTCCACCTGTCCGTCGCGCCGGCCTTGGCGCAAACGCCGCCGCCAGCGCCGCCGCCCAGCAATCCTGTTCCGATCCCGATCACCGGGCACGATTGCGAGTCACCGGAAAAAGGCATGAACATCGCGCCGATGCTCGCCTTCACCGTCAAGGCGGACGGCACGGTCGGCAACCTCTCTCTGCTGCAGTCCACCGGCACCAGCACGGTGGACCGCGCAGGGCTCGCTTGCGCCGCGAAATGGACCTTCAAGCCCGCGATCCAGGGTGGCGTTCCCATGGCGATGGCGTGGAAGGCCGTTCCGAATTGGAGCCCCTTCTTCCTTCAGCCGGTCAATGCCGGCAGCAAGCCTTGCAACACCCCGCCGGCCGATGCATCCGTCACCACCCATCGCGCCACCGTGCGCTACGCCATCGAAACCGACGGACATGTGACCGTCGAAGCGCTGACGGCCTCCAGCAACAATGCCGCGTTCGACACGTATCTGCGCAGCTGCGCCCAGGCATGGCGGTTCACGGAGCCGGAGGGCCTATATCCCGTGCGCGTGGTCGACGAATATTCGGTATGGCCGGAACAGATCGTACAGCCGGGCCCGGCAACGGGCACGATCCCGGCGAAGGCGCCTGTGCATCCTCCCGTCAAGCCGGTGAACACGCCGGCGACTCCACCAGCACCCAGCGGAATGACGCACGAGTGCCTGGCGTATTATCCCGCTCTCGCCGTCCGCCTCGCGCATGAGGGACGGACCGTCGTCGACTTCCGCATCGCGCCGGATGGAACAGTAAACGATCTCGCGGTCCGCGCCTCCAGCGGACATCCCGAACTCGACGAGGCCGCGATGGACTGCGCGGTGAACTGGACCTATCGCCCCGCGATGCTCGATGGCCATCCGATCGAAATGCCATGGCGCACCATGATCGCCTGGTCCTTGCAAAAGGCCAGCCCGGCTCCCGCAACGGCGCCCGTCAAATGAGCGCGATCGGGCGGCCCGAAGGAAAGAAGAGATGAAACAGCATCTGACGGCAGCCTGCGCGGCGCTTCTCGCGCTGTGGGCAACCGGCGCTGGGGCCGTCACGCTGCCGGTGCCGGCTTCGTCGCAGGTTTGCCCGTCGCCAATGCCCAATGTTGCGGTGCTGGTGGAGTTGAAATTCGACGTGAGCGCCGACGGATCGGCCATCGACGTCACCTTCCCGTCCACCGGCTATCCCGCGCTCGATGCCGCCGCGCGGGCCTGCGTGAAAACATGGAAATTCCGGACCGAAGCGATCAACGGCCAACCAGTCCCCCAACACGGCAAGCAAAGCCTGCAATTCACGCACGGAACCGACTACGAGCCGCCCACCGCGCTGCAGTCCGGCCCGTGCACCGCGCCACAGTTCGACCAGATGGAGTTTCCCGGCGTGCGCGATCCGGCCTGGGTGCGTTATGCGATCTCCGCCAACGGCAAGGTCATCGTGAAAAGCCTGGATCACTCCAGCGGCGATGCGGCCTATGACGCGTTCGCGCAGTCTTGCGTCGCGGCGTGGCGGTTCCTGCCGGCCCGTCTCAAGGGCGCGCCGGTCGAAGCCGTGGGCCAGGCGCTGTTGTTTCCGGACCGCTCGGGAGCAAAGTGGAAGGCCGCCGATGCGCTGTACGGCACCGTGCCGGATCCCGTCAGCACCCGGCATGAATGTCCGTGGGACGCCTATTATCCGCCGCTCGCCCAGCGTCTCGGCGAAGAGGGATCAACCATCGTGGCCTTCACCATCGGCGTGGACGGCATGATCAGGAACGTCGTCGTGGCGCGCTCGAGCGGACACGACATTCTCGATGTCGCGGCCGTGGAATGCGCGGTGCATTGGTCCTACGCGCCCAGGCTAAAGGACGGCGTGCTGGTGGAGGTGCCGTGGCAAACACGCATCGATTGGCAACTGCAAAAACCCGATCCCCCGCCCCCAACCGTGGCGCCCATCAAATGAACATTCGATCCGCCACGCCCGACGACGGCGATTTTCTCGCCTGGACGATCTTCATGGCCGCGCGCGGTCACCTGCCGCGCGGCTGGTTCGACATCATCCTGGAAAAGCCCGAACCCTATTGCCTCGATTTCTGCCGCAGGCTGGTGTTGTCGCAAGCCGTGTCGTGGTGGCACTGGTCGCTGTTCCGCGTGGTGGAGATCGACGGTGCGGCGGCCGGCGCGGGCTGCGGCTTCCTCGACGAGAGCGTCTACGAGCGCTCCTCCGCCGCGATAGCCGAAGCCGCGCGCGGCATTGGCATGACGCGCGAGGAACATCACGCGCTGTGGCCGCGCGGCAGTTTCATCATGAGCACCGTGACGGGCGAGGACGACGCCTGGACGGTGGAGAACGTGGCCGTGCTGCCGCGGCATCGCGGCAAGGGTGTCACCGGGGCGTTGCTCGAAGACGCCTTCCAGCGCGCCCGTGACGCCGGCACGCATCGCGCCCAGATCAGCTTCCTGATCGGCAACCTCCCCGCCGAACGCGCCTACGCCAAATCGGGCTTCACCTTCGCCGAGGAAAAACGCGACACAGGCTTCGAAGCCGCCATGGGCACACCCGGCGTGCGCCGGTTTGCACGGAATGTTTGAGATTTAGAAGGAGAGGCGTCATGAAAAATCACCTGATCGCAAAAGTACTGGCCGCGTCCGCGCTGCTCTGGCCTCTGACCGCGACGGCAGACGACGCCGCGCCGCAGAAGGCGGAGGGTACGACGCTTGCCTGCCCGCTGCCGTCCCTGCTTTCCGGCCGGGGTGACATGGGCACGACGGGGTTGACCTTCACCATCACCGCCGAGGGCACGGTGTCGGATGTCGAAGTCGCGCGCAGCGCGGGCGATCTCATGCTCGACCGCGCGGCGGTGCGCTGCGCCAGGGGCTGGACCTTCACGCCCGTCATGAAGGACGGCAAACCCGCCGGCAGCTCCTGGAGCGCCGCGATCAGCTGGCACGAAATCGCTGAGCGCCACATCAACGGCGTTACGCTCGGCGCCCGGGAAGTCCGCAGCGGAACCAATCGCCCCTAGCGATCACAAAACCTCCGGCGCGTCGATGGCGACGGGGTTGCGGGCGTAATAGCCACGCAGCATCAGCGCGATCGCGCCAACGCCCAGAAGCGGCAGCAGCAAGGTCGTCGAGAGCGGTGTACCCATCCAGGTGAGCAGCGCCGCGATCAGGCAGCCTGTCGCCATGCCGGCATCCCAGCCGCCTTCGGTGGCGATGTGGAACCGCAAGGTGCAGGGCGCGCGCTTGGACTGGTTGTAAACCGCCGTCATCAGCACCGGCGCGTAAAGACAGTTGCTGAGGGCGCCCAGCGCGTTCGCGAACACCGCCAGCGCCACATGTCCCGGCGACACGGCGCGCAATGTCAGGATTGCGGCGCATACCACGCAGGCGATCACCACCGCGCGCCCGCCATGGCCCGCGTCTATGTGGCGGCCGAGCAGGAGCCCCGCTATCGCGCCCACCACGGCCGCCGCCGCCAGCGCCCCGCCATAGGCGACGAAATTCTCGCCCAGCGACACGAACAGGGTGAGCTGCCACACCACGACGAACCCCGCCGCGATCCAGCCATCGGCGATGAAGAGCTTCACGCCGGGGATCGCCGCTTTCCACGCGCCGGGCGCTGCACGCGCCACCGCCACATCCGGCGTCCAGAAGAACGGCACCGCGCCCAGCGCCTGCACCACCGCCGTGGCGCCGAACGCGGCCAGGGGACCAAACGTGACCAGCACCCAGCCCGTGCCGATGGGCGCCACGATGCCGACGATAGCGGCCAGCGCCTCGCGCATGCTGATCTGGTGGCCGCGATGCTCCTGGTCGCCCAAGGTGGAGAAATAGGCGTGGTAATTGGGCCAATAGAACACGTCGCCCAGCGACGAGGTGAGGCAGAGCAGCACCAGCATCGGCCCCACGCCATGCACCAGCGCCAGCAGCGGATACTGGATCGCCGCGATCAGCGTGCCCGCGATCATCAGGGGCCGCATGCCGAAGCGGATGGCGAGCGGCAGGATCACGGGGCGGATCACGAACCGTCCACCCACGATCAGCGCGAAGGAGGCGAGCACGGCAGGCAGGCTCAACCCCGCCTTCAGCAGATAGACCGCATAGAACGCGCCGCCGCCATACATGGCGATGGAGTGGATGGCGTAATGCAGGTTCAGCAGATTGACGGTGGAGTTGCGGAAATAGGCCATGGGCGAGAGCTTAGCGTCTCCCGAACAGCCTTTCGATATCGGCGAGCTTGAGCTCCACATAAGTGGGACGGCCGTGGTTGCATTGGCCGGAATGGGGCGTGGCTTCCATCTCGCGCAGCAGCGCGTTCATCTCTTCGCCATTGAGGCGGCGGCCGGCGCGGACGGAGGTGTGGCAGGCGAGCGTGCCGGCGACTTCCTCCAATCGCTCCTTCAGCGACAGCGCGGCGCCCGTCTCCGCAATGTCGTCGGCGAGGTCGCGCAGCAGGGTGTGCGCGTCGATCTTGTCCAGCATGGCGGGGGTTTCGCGCACCAGCATGGCATCGGGCCCGAATGGCTCGATGACGAGGCCGAATTCGGCGAGTTCATGCGCGCGGTCCGCGAGGCGCGCGACATCGGACGGATCGAGCGTCACGACTTCGGGGATGAGAAGCGGCTGGCGCGCAATGCCGCCATTGGCCATCGCCGTCTTCATCCGCTCATAGACAAGGCGCTCATGCGCCGCATGCTGGTCGACGATGACAATGCCGTCCGCCGATTGGGCCACGATATAGGTCTCATGCAATTGCGCGCGGGCGAGGCCGAGCGGCAGGTCGGGCTGCGGCGCTTCTGTGGGCGCTTCCAGCGTGCGCACAGATTGCTCGCCCACCAGCAGCGGCGCGTGGAACTGGCGCGCGACATCGGCGAGGCCAGAGGACGGGGGGAACGGTGTCACGAACGTTCCCTCGGGACGGAACGACGCGAGCGTGGCGCCTGCGACCGTCGTGGAGGCGCGATGACCGGCATCGGTGAGTGCATATTTCAGCGAGGAGACGATCAGCCCGCGCACCAGCCCGGCATCGCGGAAGCGCACCTCCGTCTTGGCGGGATGCACGTTCACATCCACGAAGGCTGGGTCGCATTCCAGGAACAGCGCCAGCGCGGGATGGCGGTCTCGCGCCAGGAAATCCGCATAGGCGCCGCGCACCGCGCCGATCAGCAGCTTGTCGCGCACCGGGCGGCCGTTGACGAACAGGAACTGCATCGCGCTGTTGGCGCGGTTGTAGGTGGGAAGGCCCGCGAAGCCCGAGAGCCGCACGCCTTCGCGCAAGGTTTCCACCGGCGCGGCATTGTCGCCGAAATCGCGGCCCATGATTTTCGCGAGGCGGCTGAGGCGGCCCTCGAACAGGTCGCCCTCGCTTTGCAGGTCGAGCGAGCGCCGTCCGTCCAGCGTCAAGGTGAACGCCACATCCGGCCGCGCCATGGCGAGGCGCTTGACGATGTCGGTGATCGCGATGTCTTCCGAGCGCGTGGATTTCAGGAACTTGAGCCGCGCGGGCGTGGCATAGAACAGCTCGCGCACGTCGACTCGCGTGCCGCTCTGCCCTTTGGCGCGGAACGAGACGGGCGACGGGCCCTCGACATGCCCACCCTCGACGCGGATCTCATGCGCCTCGCCCGTGGCCGTGCGGCTCGCGATGGAGAGCCGCGCCACCGCGCCGATGGAAGGCAGCGCCTCGCCGCGGAACCCCATCGTCACGATATGCGAAAGATCGTCATCCGACAGTTTCGAGGTGGCGTGGCGTTCCACCGCCAGGCTGAGATCCGCCGCCTCCATGCCCTCGCCGTCGTCCTCGACCAGGATGAGGTCCGCGCCGCCCTGCGAGGCCGCGATGTCGATGCGCCCCGCGCCGGCATCCAGCGCGTTCTCCACCAGCTCCTTCACGGCGCTGGCCGGCCGCTCCACCACCTCGCCCGCGGCGATGCGGTTCACGGTCCCTTCCGAAAGGCGCCGAATCTTCATGGGGTCAGTGTAGCAAAGCCGTCACGAACGTGCCGCCCGGAGCTTGCGGTATGAACAGGAAAGTCGGATTCACGCAGAGGCGCAGAGCCGCGGAGGAGTTGAGTTGGTGGCGCCTTCTTCGCTCATACACCTCAAACCGTCATGGCCGGGCTTGTCCCGGCCACCCATTCACTCCCTGCCAGAGGGTGGAATGGGTGGCCGCCACGAGGGCGGCCATGACGGTTTAGGGATGGAAGTGAGAGCGGCAGCAGCGAACGCAACTCCTCTGCGGCTCTGCGCCTCTGCGTGAAACCGCCTTACTTCTTCACTGGCGGCAGGGTTCCTGCCACGACGACCGTCAGATGCGACGGGTCGAACAGCTTTTTCGCCACGCGGCGGACGTCGTCGACAGTCACCGCGTTGATCAGCGCGTTGCGCTTGGTGATGTAGTCCACCGGCAGGCCCGCGCGCTGGAAGGCGTTCAACTGGCCGGAGATGCCGACATTGGAACCGAAAGCGAGCGGGAAAGAGCCGGTGAGATAGGTCTTGGCGTCGGCCAGTTCCTTGTCGGTCGGGCCGGTGGCGGCGAAATCGGCCATGGTCTTGCGCACCACGTCGAGCGTTTGCCGCATGCCGTCCGCCCGCGTCGCCACTTCGCCCGCGAAGAGGCCGGCGCGGTTGTAGGTGGAGAGCGAAGTGCTGATGTCATAGGTGAGGCCGCGCTTGACGCGCACTTCGTCGGTCAGGCGCGAGGAAAAACCGCCGCCGCCCAGGATGTGGTTGGCGACATAGGCGGTGATGAAGTCGCGGTCGGCGCGCAGCGGCCCGGGAAGACCGAAGATCGCCACCGGCTGCGGCACCGGCATCGGTACGATGACGACGTTTGATTGCCCCACGCGGCCCAGCGGTGCGATGCGCGGCGCGGGCTTCAGCGGCAGCGCGCCGAAAGCGAGGTTGAGCAACCCATCCAGCGTTTTCTTGTCCACGTCGCCGGAAACGGAGATGCGGATATTGCCGCGCACCCAATAGTTCGCGGCGAAGGCTTTCAGGTCGCCCTGCCCGATGGCGGAAACGCTCTGCGCCGTGCCGGCGATGGGGTGGCCGTAAGCATGATCGTGGAAATAGGCGGCGTTGAAGGTTTTGGTGGCGACGGATTGCGGGTCTTCCTGCTCCTGCGCCAGGTTCGACAGGATCTGCGCCCGCACGCGATTGATCGCGTCCGCATCGAAGCGCGGATGGGCGAGCGCGGTGCCGAGAAGCTGGAACGCGTCGTGCGCATTGTCCGTCAGCGTCACCAGCGAGATCACCAGCCAGTCGCGCTCCGGCGCCACGGAGAGGCGGATGGCGCGGTTGGAGAGCGCGGTCTGGAATGCTTGTGCGTTGAGCTTGCCGGCGCCCTCGTCGAGCAGGCTGGCGGCGAAAGCGGCGACGCCGGCTTTGCTCGCCGGATCGTAGACCGAGCCCGCGGGGATCGCGACGGTCATCGCGATCATCGGCAGGGTGTGGTCTTCCACGAACCAGAGCTGCTCGCCCTTCGCCACCGGCGGCGTCTGCACGTCGACGGCTTGCGCGGCGGTCGTGAAAGCGAGCGCGAAGGCGACGGCGGCGAATTTGAACGCGCGCATCATTTCGCTCCCGCTGGTGCGGCGGGCGGCGCGGGCATCAGCCAGCCGGACACGGCCTCGCGGCGGTCGAGCATGAGGGCGGCCTGTTTCACGGCTTCGGGCGTCACGGCGCGGATGCGCTGGGGCCATTCCTCGACATCGTCGGCTGTCAGCCCGATGACCAGTGCCTGGCCGAAAGCGGATGCCATTTCATACTGGCTGTCGCGGCGATAGGTGGCGCCGGCCACGAGCTGCGTCTTGCCGCGCTCGAGATCGGCCGCGTTGGGAAGGCCCACGAGATAGGATTTCATGATCGCGTCGATGGCATGCTCCACCACATCCGGCCGCACGCCGGGACGAGGTAGCGCATAGACCATGAAGCTGCCGGATTCGCGCTGGTCGCCTTCGTAGGCGGCGCCCGCGTCGGACGCGAGTTTCCGCTTCACGACGAGCTCGCGATAGAAGGCCGAGGTGGGATCACCGCCCATCAACTGGGACAACACGTCCAGCGCCTCCGCCGTGCCCGGCTTGGCGCTCGCATAGCTCGGCACGCGATAGAAGCGCATGAACACCGGCACCTTCACATCGTCGCGCGCCACGGTGAGGCGCGTTTCGCCGATGCGCTCGGGCTGGGCGAACTCCCAGCGCGGCGCCAGATCGCGCGCCGGCACCTTGCCGTAAGCCGCTTCCGCGTCGGCGCGGACTTCATCCGGCGTCACATCGCCCGCCACCACCAGGATCGCGTTGTTGGGCGCGTAGTGATGCAGATAAAAATCGCGCGCCTCGGTGCGGCCGATATGGCGGATCTCCTCCGGCCAGCCGATCACGGGGCGGCCATAGGGATGAGAGAGATGCAGCGCCGCATCCATCTGCTCGCGCATCAGGGCCTGCGGATCGTTGTCGGTGCGCATGCGACGCTCTTCCAGCACCACCTTGCGCTCCGTCGCCACGTTGGGATCGGAGAGATCGAGATTGACCATGCGGTCGGCATCCAGCCCCATCACCAGCGGCAAGCGGTCCTTGGCGATCTGCTCGTAGAAGCAGGTGAAATCATGCGTGGTGAAGGCGTTGTCCTCGCCGCCGTTGCGCGCCACGATCTGGGAGAACTGCTCGCCCGGCACTTTCGCGGTGCCGCGGAACATCATGTGCTCGAAGAAATGCGCCATGCCGGAAAGACCCGGCGGATCGTCCACCGAGCCCACGCGATACCATAGCATCTGCGTCACGATGGGCGCGCGATGATCGGGCACCACCACGACCTGCATGCCGTTCTGCAGCGCGAACTGGAAGATCTTGCTGTCCTGCTGCGCGTCGGCGGGGCGGGACACGAGGAAAGCCGCCGGCAGCGCGAAGACGCAGAGCGCGGCCATCACAGCAGCACGCGCGCGCGGCCCGAGCGGTAAGCGGAAGTGGGTCATGTAGCCGACGATACGCTTTTCCACGCCGGGTTCAGAGGCCAAGCCAGCCGAACCAGCCGTCGTTGTCCTTCTTCTGGTTCTGCGTAATGACGGGCTTGGGCGCTGGAGCGGGCTGCGCGGCACCATCGGCGGCGGGCGCGGGCGCCTTGCCGGGCATGTTCGCGGTGCTGTTGGCGTCGGCGTTCACCGCCTTGTCGCTGTTGTCCGTGGGGCCGCCGCCGAACAGCACCTTGTCGGTGAAGCTTTCATCGGCGCCCTGCATCGACTTCTCGTCGCTGGCGATTTCCTGGCGGATCGAGTGGTCGGCATTGGTGGCGTTGGCCTGGGCCAGGATCGCCTTCTCGCCGTCGGAGAAATTGCCGCCGCTTTGCGGCGTGGGGTTCGCGCCGCTCTCGTCGCTCGCATAGAGCGCGGCTTGCGCGGAGGCCGTGGGCGACTGCTGGTTGGTCGGCACGGCGCCGGGCTTGGGCGGATGCAGGTTGTAATCCGGCGGGATGACCAGCGGCGCCTTGGTGACGACCGCGAATTCATCCGGCGTGGACTTGTCGATACCAGCCGCCGAGCGGATCGACGAGCAGCCCGAAAGACCGGCCGCCGCCGCCAAAACAATCACGCATGCGCCTGTGCGCCACCGATGACTCATTTACCTGCTCCAGCTTGTCCGTTCGCGCTGTTCCTGGCTTGCGGCCGGAAGAACGCATCATACACCAGCGCCGCCACCCCTAGGGTGATCGCACAATCGGCGATGTTGAACACATACCAATCATACCCCATGGCGTAAAAGTGAAAAAAATCGGCAACTTGGCCGTAAACCATCCTGTCGATCAGGTTCCCGATGGCGCCCCCCATGATGAGGCCGAGCCCCACGGCCAGCCCCAGATGGGCCGCGCCCCACAGCCAGCGGGCCAGCCCGGCCACCGCGGCCAGCGAAAACACCACCAAAATGGCGGTTCCCAGCGGTCCTTTGGACTGGAAGATGCCGAAACTGATGCCGGCGTTCCAATGCATATCCAGGTTGAAATGGGGGAAAAGGGGGATCACGTGCCCCTCCCGCCTCAGCCCTAAACCGTAAAGCAAAAATATTTTCGAGGCCTGGTCCAGGAAGAGGGCGAGGCTCGCCGCCACCAGCCCCCAGTCGCGGACACCCAAGTTTATCCGGCTGGGCCGCCCGGTCACTTGGCCGCGACGCGCGCGCCGGAGGAATCGATCACGCTGTCATAGATCAGGAGCAGCACGCCCAGCGAGATCATCACATCCGCCGGGTTGCAGGCGAAGAAGTCCCGGCCGAAGGCATGCAGGTCGAAGAAATCCGCCACCCAGCCATGCACCAGCCGGTCTATCAGGTTGCCCAGCGCGCCGCCGATGACGAGGCCGAGCCCGATGGCCAGTGGCTTGCGGGTGACATGCCACATCCACCAGAACAGCACCGCGATCACCGCCGCCACGAAAGTGATGAGCGCCGCGATCCCCGTGGGGCTGTTGACGCAGAGCAGGCTGAAGCTGATCCCGCAATTCCACCGCATCACGAGATCGAGGAACGGCAGCACGGTGATGCGCGCGTCTATCCCCATACCCGCGAAGCCGAAGCCGTAGAGCATCAGCGCCTTGACGGACTGATCGATGATCAGCGCCGCGGCGATGGCGGCGAGACTTGCCTGGCGCGTATTCATGCGTCCACGGCCTCCGAGCAGCGGTTGCAGAGATCGGGATGCTCTGGATGGCTGCCCACTTCCGGCAGGATCATCCAGCAGCGGGCGCATTTGTCGCCCTCGGCGTGATGGAACACGGCCGCGGCGCCCTGCACCTCGGCCAGCTTGAACGCATCGGCCGGCGGTTCATGCGTCGCGACCTTGGCGCCCGAGGTGATGGAGATTTCGCCGAGATCGAGATGATCCAGCAGCGCCGCGTCTTCCGGCGAGGCGAAAAGCACGGGGCGCGCTTCGAGGCTGGCGCCGATCACCTTGTCGCGCCGCGCGATTTCCAGCGCGCCGGTGACGACGCGGCGAAGCTCGCGGATGCGCGACCATTTCGTGACCAGCGCCTCGTCATGCCAATCCTTTGGCACAGCCGGGAAGGTCTGCAGATGCACGCTTTCGTCATCGCCGGGGAAACGCAGCAGCCACGCCTCTTCCATGGTGAAGCACAGGATGGGTGCGAGCCACGTCACGACATGGCGGAAGACGATATCCGTCACCGTGCGCGCGGCGCGGCGGCGGATGGACGATTTGGCGTCGCAGTACAGCGCGTCCTTGCGGATGTCGAAGTAGAAGGCGGAGAGCTCGTTGGTGCAGAACGCGAACACCGTGTTGTAGGCGCGGTTGAAGTCGTAATGCGTGTAGCTGTCGCGCACCACGGCATCGATCTCCGCCAGCTTGGCCAGGATGTAGCGCTCCAGTTCCGGCATCTTCGCATGTTCCAGCCGCTCGGCCTCGTCGAAGCCCGCGAGATTGGCGAGCATGAAGCGGATGGTGTTGCGCAGGCGGCGATAGGCGTCGGCATTCGCCTTGATGACGTCGAGCCCCATGCGGATGTCTTGCGTAAAATCCGACGACGCGACCCACAGGCGGAAGATATCCGCGCCGTCGCGATCCGCGATCTCCTGCGGCAGCACGCCGTTCTTGGCGGATTTGGACTGCTTCTCGCCCTTGGTGTCGAGCACGAAGCCGGCCGTCAGCACTTCGTCATACGGCGCGCGCCCGCGCGTGGCGCAGCTTTCCAAGAGCGACGACTGGAACCAGCCGCGATGCTGGTCCGAGCCTTCGAGATAGAGATCGGCATGGTCCTTCTGCGGCCATTCCGGCTCGATGGGCTGCTCGACGGTGAAGACATGCGTGGAGCCGGAATCGAACCAGACGTCCAGGATGTCCCGCACCTGCTCATAATCTTCGGCGTCATAGCCATTGCCGAGGAAGCGCGCGGCGGAGCCCGGCTTGAACCACGCATCCGCGCCTTCGGCCTTGAACGCATCGGTGATGCGCGCGTTCACCGTGGCATCGTTCAGGATCTCGTCCGTCGCCTTGTTCACGAATATGGCGAGCGGCACGCCCCAAGCGCGCTGGCGCGACAGCACCCAATCGGGGCGATCCTTCACCATGCCGCCAATACGGTTCTCGCCGGAAGGCGGATACCACGTCGTCTCCGCGATGCCCTGCATGGCGCGCGAACGCAACGTACCGCCGCCGGGGATTTCCTTGTCCATCGACGCGAACCATTGCGGCGTGGCCCGGAAGATCACCGGCGCCTTGGAGCGCCACGAATGCGGATAGGAATGGCGCAAGGTGCCTTTCGCCAGCAGCTTGCCCGCTTCGGTGAGCGCCGCGATTACCGCGCCATTCGCCTCGCCATCCTTCTTGCCGTCACGGCTGAGGATGAACTTCCCCTCGAAGCCCGGCGCGAACCGCGTCAACGACCCATCCGCCGCGACGACACCGAACGCATCCGGATTCTCGCGCGTATAGTTCGGATAGGTGCTGGTCATCAGCGCGAAGTCTTCCTCGCCATGACCGGGCGCCGTGTGCACAAAGCCCGTACCCGTATCCGCCGTGACGTGATCGCCCGGTAGAAGCGGAACGTCGAACTCATAACCCTGGCCGCGCAACGGATGCGCCGCGACGGCTCCGGCCGGATCGGCTTTGCCGGTGCGCTTCAGCGTGATCTTGGAATGCTTGGCGGTCTGGTCGGCCAGCGCATCGGCCAACAGCAGCGTCTCGCCCACTTTCGCGAGCGCACCTTCTTCGGCGCTTTCGACTTCATAGACGCCGTAATCCATCACCGGCGAATAAGCGATGGCGCGGTTGCCGGGGATGGTCCACGGCGTCGTCGTCCAGATCACGACGCTGGCGCCTTTGTGCGCGCCGGTCAGCACCGGAAACTTCACATAGATCGTGGGCGACTGCTTCTCGTGATACTCGACCTCGGCCTCGGCGAGCGCGGTCTTCTCCACCGGCGACCACATCACCGGGCGGAAGCCGCGATAGAGCAATCCGTTGCCGACGAACTTGTGCAGCTCGCCCGCGATCACCGCTTCGGCGCGGTAATCCATCGTGGTGTAGGGCTTGTCCCACTGGCCCATGCAGCCCAGCCGCTTGAACTGCGTGCGCTGCACGTCGATCCAGTGGTTGGCGAAGTCGCGGCAGTCGCGGCGGAGCTGGTCGATCGGAACGTCGTCCTTCGACTTGCCTTCCTTGCGATATTTCTCCTCGATCTTCCATTCGATCGGCAGGCCATGGCAGTCCCAACCCGGGATGTAAGGCGCATCGAAGCCGAGGAAGCCGCGGCTCCGCACCACGATATCCTTCAGCACTTTGTTCAGGCCGGTGCCGGAATGGATTTCGCCGTTCGCATAGGGCGGGCCGTCATGCAGAATGAAGAGCGTGCGGCCCTTGGCTTGTTTGCGGATACGGCCATAGAGGTCCATCGCTTCCCAGCGCGCCAGCCATTGCGGCTCGGCGGCCGGAAGGCCCGCCTTCATGGGGAAGTCGGTCGCGGGCAGGAACAGAGTGGCGCGATAGTCGCGGCCGGATTCAGTCTTCGTATCGTCGGTCTTCTGGTCGATATTATTTGGCATCGTCTCTTCTCGGATCAGGGATGGAGGGGCTCAAACGTCCCGGCATCCATGACCTGGAGGTGCTCAGGCACCCGGCCACGGAGCCGGGCGGAGAATTCGCGTATTCCCTCCAAGGCGAAGCATGGTCCAGCCTGCAAATCGGTTGGCCGTTACGTAGCAGCGGGGCGGCAAATGGTCCAGCGCTGTTCCTTGCCGGTTTGGTAATGCTAAACTGGTGTTGCTATCCGATTGGGGCCGTTCATGTTTCGCTTGGCACTTGTCGTCGCATTCGCCGCCGTTTTGGCGGGCTGTACCGCGCCGGCGCGCACCAGTGAAATGGTGGTGACGCCGCTTTATGCCAACCGCCTGGCGCCCGCCTCGCCGCTCAACCACGGTGTCACAATCCACGACGTGACCGGCCCCGTCTCCACCGACAAATGGTCGGACGGCGTGGACGGTAACGCCTTCAAGGGCGCGCTGCGCCTGTCGCTGGAGCGCGAAGGCATGGTGGGCGCCGACAATGCGCGCTTCCGGATGGACGCGACCTTGATGAGCCTGACCTCGCCGCCCGGCCTCGGCCTCACTGTGCATTCGGTCGTGCGCTACGCGCTTGTCGACACGACCACGCAGACGACCGTGTTCGACGAGACCGTGAGCAGCGACTACACCGCCGATCTCGCGCAATCCGGCTTCTCCATGCCCATCGCGCTGCAGGCGGCCAATGAAGGCTCCGTGCAGAAAAACATCGCATCGCTGATCACCAAGCTCAGCCATTCCGAATTGGGAGGCGCCAAGTGATCCGCACGGTTTTCGCCGCTTCCGCCATCCTGCTGCTCGCCGCCTGCGCGCCAGATCCCGGCGGCATGACGGCCGCGAACGTCACGCCGGTCGCGGCTTCCTCGCCGCTGGCGCATGGCATCGCGGTGGGCTCGGTGGTCGGCGGGGACAGCAAAGACATCCGCTTTTCGGTCGATATCGCCAATGAGGATGTGAAGACCGCAATCCAGCAGTCGCTCTGGGGCAGCGGCCTCGGCGCCACGGGAGACGTGCGCTACGTGCTAGCCGTCCAGCTCAACCTGAACAACGTCGTGAACGGCACCAGCGCCACCGCGCAGCTCTCGATGCACTACACGCTCATCCAGTCGCCTTCCGGCAGAACCGTGTTCGAGACCACGATCGATTCCCGCGCCGACGGCGACGGACTGAGCGCCCGCAACCAGGCCGAAGAACTGGCGGTCCGCGACAACATCGCCCAGCTCGTCGCCAGGCTCGAGCAGTGGCATCCCTGATGCGCGTCGCCGCCCTCGACCACGTCCAGCTCGCCATGCCGCCCGGCCGGGAAGACGACGCGCGCCGCTTCTACCGGGACACGCTGGGCATCCCCGAAGTGCCCAAACCGCCCGACCTCGCCAAACGCGGCGGCTGCTGGTTCGAACGCGGCGGCTTGAAGGTGCATCTGGGCGTGGAGGCGGATTTCCGCGCCGCGAAGAAAGCGCATCCAGCGTTTTTGGTGGAGGATCTCGCCGCCTTGAAGTCGGCGCTTACGGTGGCCGGCTACACCCTAAAACTGGACGAGCCGTTGGAAGGCTACGACCGCATCTACGCCGACGACCCTTTCGGCAACCGCATCGAGCTGATGGAAAAGCTCTAGACGGCTCGCACCTTATACTTGACCTCCCCCTTGCGGGGAGGTCGTTATGCAAGGCTCTTCGCCTTGCATAACGGGTGGGGGAGCCGCCCGCAAAATCGCCCCCACGACCTCGTTGCAATTGCGTAAAACCTCCAGGTTCCAGAACCGCAACACAGTATAGCCGCGCCCATTGAGGAACATCGTGCGCCGCTCATCGTGAACGAGATTGCTCGGCTCGCCATGCTGCAGGCCATCCAGCTCCACGATCAGGCTCGCCCGGTGGCAGGCAAAGTCCGCGATGTAGCGGCCGAACGGCGCCTGCCGGCGGAAGTGATAACCTAGCGGGCGGAGCTTGCGGAGCCTGCTCCACAGTAGCCTTTCCGCGGGCGTGGCGTGTTTGCGGAGTTCGCGGGCGCGCTCGACGGAGGTTTCCGCGTCAGTCCCCCACCCGTTCCCCTGCGGGGAACGACCTCCCCGCAAGGGGGAGGTGAAATCTTGGGCGAAGGGTGATTTGTAAATTCGTCTGTTGATGGGTGGTGCGGGCATGAACGGTTCCCCCTGATAGGGAGAAGCCTCGCTCAGATTTGTCGCAAGACTTTCCTGGCATTGTCGCTGTCCTTCGCGATCTGTGCCTTCAGTGCGTCCAGGCCGTCGAAATTTGCTTCGGGGCGGAGGTAGCTCACGAACTCGACGGCGAGGTGTTTGCTGTAGAGATCCCCGTCGAAATCGAACAGCCACGTCTCCAGTAGCGGCACCTTGATCTCGAACATCGGGCGGATGCCGAAATTGGCGACGCCGTCTTTGGTCAACACCGGGCGGTCGTCCTCGTAGAGCGTGGCGCGGACGGCGTAGACGCCGAAGGCGGGATTGAGGCAATCGGTGAGGCGCATGTTGGCGGTCGGCACGCCGATGGTGCGGCCGCGTTTCTCGCCATGCTCGACGCGGCCTTCCACGCTCCACCAATGGCCAAGCAGTTTGGCGGCGTCTGCCGGACGGCCGGCTTTCAGGGCCTCGCGGATTTGCGTGGAGGAGATCTTCTCGCCGCCCGCCGTCACCGCGTCGAAGATCTCGACGCCGAAGCCTTCCATCTCGCCCATGTAGGAGAGCACGGTGATGTTGCCGGCGCGGCCCTTGCCGAACTGGAAATCGCTGCCCACCACCACGCAGCCGATGCCGAGGCCATCGACCAGCACATCGAGCACGAATTCCTGCGCGCTCTTGCCCGCCATCTCCGCATCGAAGGAGAGCGCGAACAAAACATCCGCGCCCAGTTCGGAGATCAGCCGCGCCTTGGCGCGAAACGGCGTGAGACGGAAGCTCTCGCCGCCGGGACGGAAAAATTCCTGCGGATGCGGCTCGAAGGCGATGACACCCAACGGCGCGCCGCGCTCCGCCGCCAGGGCTGCCGCCTGCGCGATCAGCGCCTGATGGCCCTTGTGCACGCCGTCGAAATTGCCCAACGCCACCACCGCGCCGCGAAAGGCGTCGGGGATATCACGATAGTGGCGGAAGATTCGCATTCTCTATCTGGGCTGGCTTCAGGGACGCTTCGGCGCCATCACCAGCGCTTCGCCTTCGACCACGACGGTATCGCCGACCTTGGCGACGCAATCGAACGTCACGCGGCGCTTGGCGGCGTCGACCTCGCGCACCGTGCAGGTGGTGTCCACCGTGTCGCCGATGCGCACCGGCGCCTTGAAGCGGGTGAGAAGCTGCATGAAGATCGTGCCCGGCCCCGGCATCTTCATGCCCAGCACGGTGGAGATATAGCTCGCCGACAGCACGCCATGCGCGATGCGGCCTTTGAACGGCGTGGTCTTGGCGAATTCCTCGTCGAAATGTACCGGGTTCACGTCGCCCGAGACTTCGCCAAATTTCTGGATGTCGGATTCCGTCACCGTCTTGGTGAAGCTCTCGCTCATGCCGGGCTTCAGGTCGTCGATATAATAGGTCATGGGCGTGCTCCGATGTTGATGCTGCAACGCGTCATAGCGGCGCGCGGCTCACCACACAAGCGTGCGCATTGCCGCCTTGGCATGCACGCCGGGAACGGCGAAGAACTGGGCCAGGCCCTCCACCGTGAGATCGCCCAATTGGGCGGCATGGATACCTTGCGCGATGAACAGCGCGTCGATGCCCCGTGCATTGGCGCCCTTGATGTCGGTATCCGCGCCGTCGCCGATAGCGAGCGGGTTTCGCGCCGGCCTGCCCGCGATCTTCTCAGCCAGCGCCAGCGCCGCATCGTAGATCGGCCGGTGCGGCTTTCCGTAATAGATGACTCCGCCGCCCAGCTTCTCATACTCCCGGGCGAGCGCGCCCGCGCAAAAGATGAGCCTGTCCCCACGCCCCACCACGATATCCGGATTGGCGCAGATCATCGCGAGGTTGCGCGCGCGCATCGCGGCGAAGAGCTCGGCGTAATCGTCCGGAGTCTCGGTCTCGTCGTCATAGAGGCCGGTGGCGAGGACGATGTCGGCCTCCTCCGCTTTGGCCACTTCCACCACAAGGCCCTCGAACACGCCGCGATCCCGGTCCGGCCCGAGATGCAGCATCTTCACGCGACCGCGCCCCGCCAGGTCTTCGCGCGCCGCGACGCCTGAGGTCATGATCGCGTCATAGCAATCCAGCGGCACGCCCAGCTTCCGGAAGATCGGTTCCAGATCGGAGACAGGCCGCGGCGCATTGGTCAGCAGGATCACCGGCCCATGTTCGCGGCGGAAGCGGCTGAGCGCCTCGCACGCCTCGGCATGCGCGGCGTGTCCATTGTGCAGCACGCCCCAAACGTCGCAGATCAGCGCGTCATGCTCGGGCGCGAGATCGCGCAGACCATTGATGAGAGTGGGAAGTTTCATACGGCCTTTTAGGGGCCCGCGCGCGCCCGAACAAGCGGCGTTACGCGCTGCGCTTGAAGGGGATGATCGGCGCACTTTCCGGCTTCACGGGGAGGCTCGCCGCGTCCTCGCGCACCGCGCGCGGTTCGCCGAAGAGATAGCCTTGCGCGAAATCGACGCTGTAATCGAGAAGCTGGACGACGGTCTTCTCGTCCTCCACCCGCTCGGCGATCAGGTTGAGGCCATGGCGCTCGAGAAGCTTCTTCAGATCTTCCGCCGCGACCGACGCATGCGCGCCGCTCATGCCGTGGGTGAGCATGCCCGCGCGGATCTTGATGTGGCGGAAGCCCATCGTCTTCAGCCTGGCGAAATCCAGCGCCAGGTTCTCGACGTGGTCGAGCGACAGCGTGAAACCGAGGCTCGCGAGATAGGCGAGGTTCTCCTCGCCCCGCGCGCCGGCCTTGGCGATGGCATCCTGCGCGAATTCGAACACGATATGCGGGCCGAGGTCGCGGTTGTGATGCATGTATTCCAGGAATTGCGGGAAGAACTCCGCATCCGTCAGCGTGTCGCCGGAGATGTTGCAGAACACGCCGATCTCGCGATGCTTGGCGATCAGCTTGCGCACGATCTGCACGCAGCGGAACAGCAGCAGATTGTCCACCACGCTCATCAGGCCGGCGGGTGCGGCGATCTTCATATATTGCGCCGGCATGATCACCGTGCCGTCTTCCGCGCGCAGGCGCGAGAGCGCTTCGTAGTAGCGCAATTTGCGCTGCGGCAGGCTGACGATGGGCTGCAGATAGAGATCGACGCGGTTCTCCTCGAGCGAGGCGCGGATGGTTTCGAGCAGCTCCGGTTCGCCCAGTGTTTCGAGATAGGAGCGTGCGCTGTCCCGCGCGCGGCGCTCGATGGTCTCTTCCGGGGCGGGCTTTGATTTTTCGGAAATGCGCACGGCGAATTCGCGCATCAGGCTTTCCAGCACCTGCAGCTCGGAGACGATCTTCTTGCTCTGCGCGCTGCTTTTGGCCTCGACGGCGGATTTCACATCCTCGATCTTCGCATGGGTGTCGGCCAGCGCCGCGGCCAGTTCCTTCGCCGACTGCTTCAGCCTGGCGACATCATGGCGCGACTGCCGCGTCTGCTTGCGCCGCGCGAAACCGCCCTGCATCTGGGCCAGCAACAGGAAGCTCACGAGGCCCACGAGCCCCGCTTCCACCGGCGTGGCCATGCCCAGCATGTTCAGCACCAGCGCCGTGCCGGCCGACAGCATCGCGTAAATCAGAAGAAGAAGGGCGGTAACCATGCCCCATCCTCGCCCGGGGGGCGTTGCCAATTCGTTAACCAACCCCCACCCGAAAACGCTTCGCGTTTTCGACCTCCCCGCAAGGGGGAGGTCAAGATTAGAGCGAGTAGCTCGCGATGAATTTCAGCGCGTAGGGCGCGATGAGCTGGTTGCCGTTGACGTGCTGATAGATCGGCAGTTCCACGTCCGCGTAGAACTTCCACTGGTCCACGGCGAGCGACACGCCCGGCGAGACCAGCATCCGCTGATAGCCGGTATTGTCCGGGTCGCCCACGCCGCCGTCGCGGCCGCGGATCGAGGCCAGGACTTGCACCACCGGCGACAGGGAAACATTCGGCGCCAGCTTCCAGCCTGTGAAGGACACGCCGGCGGCGGCGTTCAACTCGTAGCCCGGCGTGTAGTGATCCTGGGTCGCGATGTGGTGCTGCCAGACGGCTTGCGCGAACCAGGTGAAGTCCTGCGTCACGTCCAGCGCGCCGGAGGTGTAGCCACCCAGCATCACGTCCGTCGAGCCGGAGCCGATCTCCACATCGTGATCGAAATTGGCGTAGCTGTGGTCGCCGGTCGGCAGCTTGAGCCCGAAGAGGATGCCGGTCGACATGTCCTTCGAGAACCCGGAATAGACGCCCATCACCCGGACGTCGCCCAGTGCGGAATGATCGAAAGTCTCCGGCGCGCCGCTGTCGGCCGTGGTGAAGAGGCGTTCCGTGTACGGGACCTCCACCATCACGCCCCAATCGTCGTTGAACATGTGCTGGGCGCCCACCAGCGAGAAGTTCGAGCGGATGTGCTTGTCGCTATTGTCGGCGGGCGGCGCGCTGGAAGTTCCGCTCCAGTTCTTCGTCTGGTCGAGGAAGTCGTATTCGGCAAACAAAGTGGTGCCCGGACCCGAGGGCAGCAGTGTTGAAGTCCCCACGTCAAACACCGCGCAGCCGCAGGCACAGGCCAAGGCCGCGCCGGGCAGCAGAAATGCCGTCAAAAATGTTCCCAATCCCTTCATGGGCGAACCCTCGCTTTCCGCCATTGGTTTGGCAAGCGGGCATACTCTGGTAGGGTGTAGTGAAATGACGCAGAACAACCCCAAGCTATTGGCGCGATTGTCGCGAATCGAGGGCCAGGTGCGCGGCATCTCCCGCATGATCGAGGAGGAGCGCTATTGCATCGACGTGCTCAACCAGGTCCAGGCGGTGAAGGCGGCGCTGCGCAAGGTCGAGGAAGATCTTCTGAAGAGCCACGCCTCGCATTGCGTGGCCCATGCGATCAAAAGCGGGGACGTGGACGACCAGCGCCGCAAATTCGACGAGCTGGTCGAGCTGTTCGGCCGCTACGGACATTAAAGAGCGCAGCCCCGCGAAGTGTGCAGCGGTTCGCGTCAGGCTGCGCGACCAACAAAGAGAAGGAAATCCCCCGATGACGACCGCTTACGATTTCACGTTCAAATCCATCGACGGTGGCGCGATGCCGTTCTCCCAGTTCAAGGGCAAGGCGGTGCTGGTGGTGAATGTAGCCAGCCAATGCGGACTCACGCCGCAATATTCAGGGCTCGAGGACTTGTGGAAGCAGAAGCGCGACAAGGGGCTGGTGATTCTAGGCGTCCCCGCCAATGATTTCGGCGCGCAGGAGCCGGGCACCGAAGGCGAGATCAAGACCTTCTGCGAGACGCGCTTCGCGGTCGATTTCCCGATGACCGCCAAGGAGCACGTCGTCGGCGCCGAGGCGCATCCGCTCTACAAATGGATCGCGGGCGAACTCGGCGAAGGCGCGGCGCCGAAGTGGAATTTCCACAAATATCTCATCGCGCCCGACGGCACGATCGCCGGCACCTTCGGCTCCCGCACCGAACCCAACGATCCCGAGATGAACAAGGCGATCGACGCGGCGCTGTCGACGTGAGTTTCACCTTCCCCCCCAACCGCGTCATGGCCCGGCTTGTCCGGGCCATGACGCGGTTGGGGGGGAAGTGAGTCACCCCACCGGCGTCGCGGTGATCCGTATCTCGATGCGGCGGTTGCGGGGGTCGTTGACGTTGTCGCCGGTCTTGATGCGCGGGTTGGTCTCGCCATAGCCCTGGGCGGAGATGCGGTTGTTGCCGACACCATCGGACGCCAGCGCGGACGCGACGGCCTTGGCCCGGCGGTCGGAGATGTCGATGTTTTTGTCGGCGCCGCCCGCCGTGTCCGTGTAGCCTTCGATATGCAGCGCGGTGTGATCGTAGTGGCGTAGGCTGAGCGCCATGTTGCGCAACAGGTCCACACCACGGCCAGAGAGATCGGCGCCGCCATCAAACAGCGCCGCATCGGGCAGGATCAGCACGATGCCGTCGCCGCGCCGCGCCACAATGATGCCGGCACCGCGCAGCCGGGCACGCAACTCGTTCTCCTCGCCATCCATATAGGCGGAGACAGCGGCCGTCCGCAGCGGTCCGGCGCTGGTGACAGGCGGCGGCGCGTAGGGGCCGCTCTGACGCTGCGGCGGCGCATAGGAGGGGCGCGGCTGCGTAGGGCGCTGCTCATAGGGATACGGCTCGGGCGGCGGGGCGTAACGACGCGGGGCGCTTTCGCAGCCAGCCAGCATGAGGATTGGCAGCAACAGGGGCACCAACAAAATCAGGGACTTCTTCATGCAACCATCTCCACACGCCCCCACGCCCGAAGCGAACTCTAGCGGGACGGCGGTTTTGTGACCAGAATGGCCGGTCAAAGCTATTGGGCGCAATCGGGAGACCTTATCCATGAATCTGTTCGATCTGTCCGGCAAGGTGGCCCTGGTCACCGGCTCGACCAAGGGCATCGGCGAGGCCATCGTGCATCGCCTGGCCGAGCATGGCGCCAAGGTCGTCGTCTCCAGCCGCAAGGCGGATGCCTGCGAGAAGGTGGCGGGCGAGATCAATGCCGAGCGCGGCAGCGAGATGGCGATCCCCGTCGCCTGCAACATCAACTACAAAGAGCAGATTCAGAACCTCGTCGCCCAGACGAAAGCGAAATGGGGCAAGATCGACATCCTGATCTGCAACGCGGCGCTGAACCCCTATTACGGCCCGCAGATGGAAATCCCCGACGAGGCCTTCGACAAGATCATGGGCGCGAACGTCCGCTCCAACCATTGGCTCTGCCAGCTCGTGCTGCCGGAGATGAAGGAGCGCCAGGACGGCTCCATCATTATCGTCTCTTCCATCGGCGGCTTGCGCGGTTCGCCGGTGATCGGCGCCTATTGCATCTCCAAGGCGGCGGACTTCCAGCTCGCCCGCAACATCGCGGTGGAATACGGCCCCTATAACGTTCGTGCCAATTGCATCGCGCCGGGCCTGGTGAAAACCGATTTCGCCCGCGCGCTGTGGGAGAACCCGGACACCCTGAAGCGCTCCACCGCCGGCGCACCGCTGCGCCGCATCGGCGAGCCGGATGAGATCGCAGGCGCCGCGGTATTCCTGGCCTCCAAGGCTGGCTCCTTCATGACCGGCCAGACCATCGTGGTCGATGGCGGGGCGACGATCTGAGGGCATCATGGCCAGCGCATCCTTTCTTGTCATCGCCGCGGCAGCGGTGACCATCGCCGGCGCCTCGCCGCCGGCGCAGCAACAGCCCGCCGTCGATTGCAAACAGGCGGCGACGCAGGCCGATCTCGATTATTGCGCCGGGCAGGATTTCAAGGCGCAGGACGCCAAGTTGAACGCGCTCTACCAGCAGCTCATGGCGAAATACGACGTGCAGAACCAGGCGCTGCTGCGCGCCGCGGAAGAGAAGTGGATCGCCTGGCGCGACTCCGAATGCGCCTATGAGACGGCGCTCACCGTGGGCGGCACCATCCATCCCATGATGGAGACCGAGTGCGAGACCGAGAAGACCGCGGCCCATATCAAGGAACTCGAGCGCCAGCTCACCTGCGAGGAAGGCGACATCTCCTGCAATCCGCCGGGATGATCGTCAAGGGTTGATCACTTCCCCGGCGCGATGTGCGAGACGTAGGGGATGTAGAGCGCAAGGTCGAGCGGGCCTTTCTGGAACCACGTCACCGGATGTTCCAGCCCATCAGTGGTGATGGCGTAGCCGGGGCCGAAGAGTTCAGCGGTGTGTTTGGAGTCGGCCACGATCCTTGTGATCAGCGCGTCGCGATACTGGTCCGGGCCGATGATGGTGAGATCCCAGCGGCCCTCGCGCAACACTTCGGTGCGGCCGGATTTAGGCGCTTTCTCGATGAAATCCTTGATGCGCTGGGTGGCGGAGTTGATGGTGTCGTCCTTCGACACCGTCGTCTTGATGGTCACGGTGACCTTGTTGGTGTCGGGCCGGTTGTCGGCCACGATGAGATCGTCGAAATCGCTTTCGCTGAGATCGGTCAGCACATCCTCGCCGGTGGAGAGCGAGATCGTCTTGCTGCCCGCGGCGGCACGGATCATGTCGCGCAACGTCGCCTTGATCTCGACGATGCGCTCCACCTGGTCGCGCGTGTCGCAGGTGACGCGAAGCTTGGTGATCAGATGGTCGGCGCGCTTGACCATATAGATATGCGGCGCACCTTCGTCGCGGCGCTCGGCGGTGACGACGACTTCCTCGACCTGTGCGATGGCCAGTTCCGGCAACAGCACGGCTGCCGCCAAAGCGGCCACGATCAACGATTTGCGCATGGCGCATCCTCCCCGTTTGCCCGGCCACGCTAGGGAGCATACGTGGCGACAAAAAGGCCGGAAAACACTGACTTTTTGCCAGTTCTCTTCCGCTAGATGAAGTTCGCGGCCGAAAGGCTCGCCAGGTTCACCGCGTGGTCGAGCTGGATGACGAAATCCTGCCCAGCCTGGTAACCCGCCGTGCCGTTGCGGTCGATGATGAGGAACGTATCGCCCGCCAGCGTGCCGGAATTCGGCGTGAACAGCACCGCGTGATAGCCGTGAAGATGCGTGGCGCCGACGGCGGATGCGAGGTCGGTGTCGAACGTCGCCGTTGAGAGCGCGCCGCTCGCCACCTTGGCGTCGACCGCGGAGATGCTGCCCGGCACGTCGAGGAAATCGGTGGTCGGATCGAACGCCGTGATCGTGTCGTAGGTGGTGCTGGTCGATTCCGCGGCGGACTTGTAGACGAAATGATCCGCGCCGCCGCCACCCGTCAAATGATCGGCGCCGAGACCGCCGGTGATAATGTCCTCATTGGCGCCGCCATAGAGGATGTCGTTGCCCGCGCCGCCCGTCAGGAAGAAATTGCCGTCCGTCTCGGTGTGGCCGTTGACGTTCAGCGTATCGGTCGCGCCGAGCGCCGAGCCGTCCACGGTCAGCGGATCGCCCGCCGCCACATTGGCATCGCTCAGGCGCAGGAAATAGCTGAAGCCCGGCGCCAGCGAGATCTTCTCGACATTGACCATCGTGGTCGCCGTGAAGCCGATGCCGGCGGAGTAGTCGCCCGCGAGCTTCAGCGTATCGGTGCCGGCGCCGCCATCGATCTTGTCGGACGCGGTGAGATAAGAGCCGAAGAAGATCACGTCGTCGCCATCGCCGCCCAGCGCCGTGTCCTGCCCCAGCGCGCGCAGGTCGAGCACGTCGTCGCCCGCGCCGCCGGTGAGCACGTTGTTGCTGCCGTTTCCGGTCAGGTGATCGGCATATTGCGTGCCGGTGAGGTTCTCGAAACCGCTCACGGTGACGGTGCCGGTCTCGCTGCCGCCGATGGTCTGCGCGGTGGTGACGGCGAGGCTGACGGTGACGCCCACATTGGCGGTCGTGCTCTGGAAGGCGACCGTATCGACGCCCGCGCCGCCCGTCAGGATCTCGGTGCCGCCGCCGCCGCCGTAGATGAGATCGTTGCCAGCGCCGCCATCGACCGTATCGTTGCCCTTCGAGGTGCCGATGAAGTCGTCGCCCGCGTCTCCGAAGAGCTGATCGTCCGCCGCGCCGCCATAGATCGTATCGTTGCCGTCGCCGCCATGAACGACGTTGCTGCCGTCTCCGGCGCCGTTGCTTCCCGCCGAGATATAATCGTCGCCGCCCAGGCCGTTGATGGTGTTGTTTCCGGTGTCGCCGCCGATGAAATCGTTGCCGCTCGTGCCGTTGATGGTGTCGTCGCCCGTGGTGCCACTGATGTGCTGGCCGACAGTGCTCGTCGCAATGGTCTGGTCGGTGAACTTCAGGTACTGGACGTTGGTCAGCGTATCGATGCCGTCCTTCGGGCCGCCCGTGGGGCTGTCGATATCGGGATTGGCGGAAACGGTGAAGCTTCCGTCGTTGTTGCGCGTGATGGTGTATTGGTTGGCCGCGCCGGTATATTGCGCGGTGTTGCTGCCCGCGCCGCCATCGATCGTGTCGTTGCCGGTGCCGCCGATCAGCAGATCGTCGCCGTCGCCGCCTTGCAGCACGTCGTTGCCGCCATAGCCGTTCAGCGTGTCGTTGCCGTCGCCGCCGATGATGGTGTCGTTGTATTGCGTGCCGCGGATATGGTCGTCGCCGCCCATCCCGTCGATCTTGCCGCCGATGCCGTGTTGGTTCTGGTCGTCCTTGACGCCGGCGAAATCATAGGTATCAGCGTTGTCGTCGCCGATGATGTTGTCCGCGCCGTTCGCGTTCAGGAAATAGAATTTCTCGAACTTCGTCGAAGCCGCGGTGAGCGTCGAGCCTTCGATCATCACATTGGCGCCGAAGGTCGCCTCGTCGCTCGACCCGGAGGTGCCGCTGAAGCTGCTCGTCGAGATGATGGTCTCGGACATGTGGTTGTCGATGGAGACGGCGGAGCAGTCGATCACATGAACGATTTGATCGACGCCGGGATCGGCGTTGGGATTGTCGTTCGTGAACCGCGCCGCGCCGCCCGTGATCGAATAGACGCCTTCGCCGTCCGCGAAAAGCACGACGCCGCCGCTCGCCGTCACCGTCTGGACGGAGCCGCCGCTGAAATCCGTCTGTGTGGCGGTGACCACGCTGGCGATGTCGCCGGCATAGGTCGCCGTGTAGGTCCCCTGCCCGTTGATGTCGAGCTCGTTGAAATCGGTCGCCGACACGGTGCCGCTGCCGTTCAGCGTAATGACGTCGTCGCCGCCGCCGCCGTCGATCGTATCGTTGCCGTTGCCGTTCACCGTGATGTGGTCGTTGCCCGTGCCGGCATAGATGATGTCGTTGCCGGTGCCCGGATCGATCGTGTCGCCGTTGTTGGTCAGCGTGGGCGTGTCGGTATAGCCGGACGGCGCGGTGTGGCCGTCGCCCAGCACATGCAGGAAATCGTTGCCCGATGTGCCGGTCACCGTGGCGTCGGTATGCACCGGCGCGGGCACCACGGCCGCGGGAAGGGCTGTTCCGGCGCCGGTGCCAGCACCCGTGCCAGCACCCGTGCCAGCACCCGTGAAAGAAAGGTCCTGGGCCAGGAAGAGATCGCCGTTTGGATCGTAGAACGATTTCATGGGTCAGCTCGCACGTAAGCGCGCGGGCAGGATGACCGAAAAGCAATGCCGAAGAAACCCGTAACGGACGTTATATTCGCGCGCGCGGCTGGATCGCGCGCGCATAAGCAACCCCAGCTTGCAAATCCCTAGATGAAGTTGGCCGTCGTCAGGCTTGTCAGATGCGCGCCCTGGTCGAGGCGGATGACGAAATCCTGCCCGGCCTGGTAGCCGGCGACGTTGTTCGCGTCGATGATCAGGAACGTATCGCCCGCATAGCTGCCCGCATTGGCCGTGAATAGCACGGCGTGATGCGTGGCGAGTTGCCCCGAGCCGATCGCGGCCGCGAGATCGCTGTCGAACGTCGCCGCCGACAGCGTGCCGCCGCTCACCGCGGTGTTGACGCCGGTGATGGTGCCGGTGAGGTCGATCGCGTCCTGCGCGGCATCGAACTTGGTGATCGTGTCGAAGCCGGCGCCGGTGGATTCCGCGGCGTGGACATAGGCAAAATGATCGCTGCCAGCGCCGCCCGCCATCACATCCGCGCCGAGGCCGCCGGTGATGGTGTCGTTGCCCGCGCCGCCCGTCAGCGTGTCGTTGCCGGCGCCGCCCTTGATCACGAACGTGCCGTCCTTCTCATGGCTGCCGTCGAAGATCAGTGTATCGGTCGCGCCGAGCTTCGAGCCGTTCATGGTGAGCGTCGCACCCGCCGCCACGTTCGCGTCGTTCATGGTGAGATTGTAGTTGTGGCCGGCGCCCAGAAGGATGGTTTCGACACCGAACAGGCCCACCGAGGCGAAGGTGAGATTGGTGGAGTAGTCGCCGTTGAGGGTCAGCGTGTCATTGCCCGCGCCGCCGTCGATGCGGTCGTTGACGGTGAGCGTTGCGCCGAAAGCCATCGTGTCATCGCCGTCGCCGCCCAGAGCCGTGTCGTTGCCGCCGGCGGTGAGGATGAGGGAATCGTTGCCCGCGCCGCCCGCGATGACATTGGCGCCGGAATTGCCGGTGAGCGTGTCGTCGTAATTGGAGCCTGTGACGTTCTCGACATAGATCAGCCGGTCGCTGCCCTCTCCGCCGCCGATTGCCTGCGCCACGATCAGCGCCAGCGAAACCGTCACGGCGCTGGTTGCGTCGGTGTAGAGCATCGTGTCGTGGCCGGCGCCGCCATTGATGACGTCGTTGCCCGCGCCGCCGGTGAAGGTATCGTCCGCCGCGCCGCCCTTAACAGAGTAAGCGCCGTCGGTTTCCGCCGAGCCGTCGAAGGTCAGCTTGTCGCTCGCACCGAGCCCGCTTCCGTCCACCAGCAGCGTGGCGCCAGCGGCCACATTGCCGTCATTCATCACCACGTCGTAGCTGTGGCCCGCGGTGAGACGCAGCGTTTCGATGCTGACAAGGCTCGAGGCGCCGAAGGCGGCGCCGGCGGAATAATCGCCGTTCAGCACCGCGATATCGGTTCCCGCGCCGCCATCCACCGTCTGCGACGCCGTCATGGTCGCGCCGAAACTCAGCGTGTCGTTGCCGTTTCCGCCGCTCAGCAACGTGGTGGCGCTGTTGGCGGTGAGCGTGTCGTTGTAGTTCGATCCCAGGAGCTTCTCGATCGCGATCAGCGTGTCGGTGCCCTGGCCGCCGCCGACGGCTTGCGGGCCGGTGCTGGTCAAATCGACTTTCACCGGACCGTTGGCCGCGATGTAGCTCACCGTGTCGATGCCGCCGCCGCCGTTGATCGTGTCGGCGCCGCGGCCGCCCATGAGGACGTCGTTGCCGGCACCGCCAGTGATGACGAAGCCGCCCTTGGTCTCATGCGAACCATCGAAGGTCAGCGTGTCGCCGGCGCCCAACGCGCTCGCGTCAACCGCGAGGGTCTGCCCGGGCGCGACATTGGCGTCGTCCATGGTCAGCTTGTAGCTGTAGCCGGCCGCCAGCTGCAGCGTCTCGACATTGACCATGGTGGTGGCGCCGAAGGTGAAACCGGCGGAGTAATCGCCGTTGAGCGACAGCGTATCGTTGCCGTCGCCGCCGTCGATCTTGTCGCCGGCATCGAGATCGCCGCCCGCGATGATGAGATCGTCGCCGGTGCCGCCGAGCACGGTATCCTCGCCGGTGCCGGGCGGGCCGAATTCGTTGTTGCCGGTGCTTTTGCTGATGTCGAGCGTATCGTTGCCGGCGCCACCGTTCAGCGTATTGTCGAATTCATTGCCGGTCAGCACGTCGGCATAGTCGCCGCCGGTGAGGTTCTGGATATACTTCAGCGTGTCGGTGCCCATGCCGCCGCCGGCATTCACCACCAGCGTGTATCGCACGTCTTCCTGGCTCAGATCGACCGTCACGCCACCCGTCGCGTCCTGGTAGGTCACGGTGTTCTGACCATCACCGCCGGTGATCGTATCGTTTCCCGCGCCGCCGTCGAAGGTGTCGTCGCCGCCGGCGTTGCCGTTGGAGTCGTTGGTGAAGAGCATGTCGTCGCCCGCACCGCCATAGATCACATCGTTGCCATTGCCATCCGTGCCGCGGCTCGTGCCGTAGATCGTGTCGTTGCCGTCATCGCCGTAAAGCGTGGCGCCAGGCGCGCCGTCGCTGGCGAAGCCGCGTGCGCCGTAGATCGTGTCATCGCCCGCGCCGCCGTGGATGACGACGGGGGTGACACCGCCGGAAAGCGTGTCGGCGAAGGCGGAACCGGTGAGGTTCGCGATCGAGCTGTAGAGCGACGTTGTCCCGCCGCTGTCGCCGAGCGACGTGTTGATACCGGCGGTGGCGTTCTGGAAACTGAGCGTGTCGTTGCCGCCGCCGCCATCGAGCGCCGTGGCGGAAGACTCGATCATGTTGAACGTGTCGTTGCCGCTCGTGCCGAGGATCTCGCTCATGTCTGTGAGCGTGTCGGTGCCCTGATCGGCGCCACTGGCCGTTATGTTGGTGGAAAGATAAGTGGTGAAGACGGCGCTTGCCTCGGTGAAGACCATGCCCCCGCTGGCGTGGCTGTAGTCTGCGATATCCGGCACCGCGTTGTGGCCGCCGCCGGAGAAATGATTGTTGTTGGAATCGCCGATGAAGGTGTCGCCGAAGCCCGAGCCGATGAAATTCTCCACCGAGGTGAAAGTGTCGCCCGTCGTGCCGCCATGCTGTCCCGGCCGCAGATCGATGGTGACGCCGGTGCCGCCCGAGATCAGGGGCATGTTCTGGAACGACATGGTGTCGCTGCCGCCACCGCCGTCGATCACGTTGTTGCCGCCGCCGTCCTCGAAGACGTTGTCGGCCGAATTACCGGTCAGCGTGTCGTTGAAAGTCGAGCCTGTGATGTTCTCGACATTCCTGAGCGTGTCGGTGCCTTCGCCGCCGCCGACAGCCTGCCCGGTGGTGAGGTTGAGATTCACGGTGACGGCGCTTGTCGCGCGGCTGTAGTCGATGGTGTCGCTGCCGGCCCCGCCGTCGAAGGTGTCGTTGCCCTGGCCGCCGACGAAGGTGTCGTCGCCCGCGCCGCCGAGAAGCGTGATGGCGCCGGAATTGAAGAACTGGCTGTCCTCCTTGACGCTGTGTCCCGCGGTGAGCGCGGTGCCGTCGATGGTTTCGGCAGTGGTCGGGTGAATGGCGAGATCGTAGAAGTGCCCGTCATTGCCCAGATGCACGGTCTCGACGTTGGTGACGTAGCCCATCGTGACGAAGCCAAAATCGCCGTCGACATTGATGGTGTCGTTGCCGGCGCCGCCATCGATCGTGTTGAAATCGTTGAAGGTCGTGAAGTTGAAGGTGTCGTTGCCCGCGCCGCCCGAAACGGAGTCGCCGCCGCCGGCGCCGTCCTGGAGGTTGAACGTGTCGTCGCCGGAGAAGAACAGCGACTCGAAACCCGTGCTGTCGCCATTGGCGATCGCATGCCACAGCGTCGAGGCAGAAACGCTGAAGTCGCTCCAGGTCGCCGTGCCGAAGCCCAGCGACAGCGTCAGGCTGGTGATGGTGCCCGCACTGGGGTGATTGCCGCTGTAGGAGAAGCCCGTGCCCATGCAGGTGAGCGTGACCTGCCCCGGGATGGACAGCGTGAACGCGGTCGCGTCATGCGCACCCAGGGTTCCGGAGCTCAACGCCTTCAGATCGTCGGAATCGAAAATCGTGTCAACGCCGCCGCTGCCGGTAACGGTCGTCATGATAAAGCTCCCCTTTGCCCACACGCATGGCTGCGTGTGTTCGACTATGCCGCCGCCAAGCTGACGTGTGATTGCGCCGCAATTACGGCACTTGCGCTTATCGACTGCCCCACAAGAGTTGTAACGGATTCCGATACAACGCGCGACGGCATCGCCGCGGCTTAATTGAAAATTCTCCGAAATACCGCCGACAAAATGTCAAAAAGCAAACGGGCGGACCATCGGCCCGCCCGTTCTGCAAAAAAACTTAGCGGCTTCGAGAAAATTCAGAGGCCCAGAACTTTTTCGGCGCTCTTGAATGGCAAATTCTGCGCTTCAGCCACCGCCTCATAAGTCAGCTCGCCCTTATACACATTCAACCCGGCGCGCAGATGCGGGTTCTTGCGCATCGCAGCATCGGGGCCTTCGGCCAGCGCCTTGGTAAATGGAAGCGTCGCGTTGTTGAGCGCGAAGGTGGAGGTGCGCGCCACGCCGCCCGGCATGTTGGCCACGGCATAATGCACCACGCCGTGCACCATATAGGTGGGATCGGCGTGCGTTGTGGCGTGGCTGGTTTCCGCGCAACCGCCCTGGTCGATGGCGACATCGACGATGACGGAGCCCTTCTTCATCTGCTTGATCATCTTCTCGGTGATCAGCTTGGGCGCGGCCGCACCCGGCAGCAGCACGCCGCCGATGACGAGATCGGCGCCCACGACATATTCCTCGACCGTGTCGATGGTCGAGAACACGGTGTTGAGCATCGCGCCGAACTGCAGATCGAGCTCGTTCAGGCGATGCAGCGAGACATCGAGAATGGTGACATGCGCCTCAAGGCCCATCGCCATGCGCGCGGCATTGGTGCCGACCACGCCGCCGCCCAGCACCACGACCTTCGCGGCCGGCACGCCCGGCACGCCACCCAGCAGCATGCCGCGTCCGCCTTGCGCGATTTCCAGAGAGTGCGCGCCGGCCTGGATCGACATGCGCCCGGCCACTTCGCTCATCGGCGCCAGCAGCGGCAAGCCGCCGCGCGAATCCGTGACCGTCTCATAAGCGATGCAGGTGGCGCCGCTCTTGAGTAGTCCCTCGGTCTGCTCATGATCGGGCGCGAGATGCAAATAGGTGAAGAGCGTGTGATGCGGCTTCAGTCGCGCGATCTCGACCGGCTGGGGCTCCTTCACCTTTACGATCATGTCCGCCGAGGCGAAGACCTCGTCGGCGTTCGGCAGGATCTTGGCGCCCACGCGCGTATACATCGCATCGTGCAGGCCGATGGCCTCGCCCGCGTTTGTCTCGACGAAGACGTCGTGGCCCCGCGCCGTCAGCTCGCGCACGGCGGCCGGCGTCATGCCGACGCGGTATTCGTGGTTCTTGATTTCCTTCGGAACGCCGATGCGCATGATCTGCCTCGTTTCAGAGTTACCAACGGCCCCTGGCCTCGAGAATCGCGATGAAAGTGAACACCGCGAACTCCACGCCCGCCGCTGACTTGACGTAGTCGGGGTCGATTACCCGATTTGTCGCGGCGAGCAAAGCGAGGGTTCCATAATAGAGCAAACCCGTCAGGATTGCGGGCACCGCCAGCACGAAAATGATGAGCAGACCCCGTCTCAGCGCAACCATAGAACTCCCCCGAGTTTTGGCACTATTCCAGCCGATGCAATATCTTCCTCAGACCGTCGACAATCCGGCCGATTTCGGCCTCCGAAACAATCAGCGGCGGCGATAACGCGATCGTGTCTCCGCCGACGCGAATCACCAAATTCTCCTCCGCGAAAGCGCGCTGGATCGCGTCGTAACCGCGCCGCCCGGGCGCCTTGGGATCAGGCTCCAACTCTATCCCTGCCGCCAACCCCACATTGCGGATGTCGGCCACGAAGGGCGCGCCTTTCAGCCCATGCACCGCCGATTCGAACGCAGCCTCCAGCGTACGGGTGCGCTCGAATAGGCCTTCGTCGCGATAGAGATCGAGCGTTGCCAGCGCCGCGGCGCAAGCCAGCGGATGCGCCGAGTAAGTGTGGCCGTGGAAGAGCTCGATCTGGTGCTCCGGTCCGGTCATAAAGGCGTCGTGGATTGTATTGGAGACGATGGCACCGCCCATCGGCACCGCGCCATTGGTGATGCCCTTGGCAAAGGTGATGATATCGGGCGTCACACCGTAACGATCCGCCGCGAAATTGCAGCCCAGCCTGCCGAAACCCGTGATCACTTCGTCGAACACGAGCAGGATGCCGTGCTTGTCGCAGATCGCGCGCAGGCGTTTCAGATACTCCTTCGGTGGCGCGAACACACCGGCCGAACCCGCGAACGGTTCCACGATCACCGCCGCGATGGTCTCCGCGCCATGCAGCGCCACGAGGCTCTCCAGCGCATCGGCATAAGACGCGCCGCTCTCCGGCTCGCCGCGCGTGAAGCGCATCGTGGAGTCGTAAGGCAGCGGCAGATGATCGTCCGTGCCAGGAAGCAGCGGGCCATAGGGCTTGCGGTTGTTCGCGAGGCCACCGACGGAGATCCCCGCGAAGGTCGTGCCATGATAGCCCTTGTCGCGGCCCAGCAAGCGGAAACGGCCGCCCTGCCCGGCCTTCTGGAAATACGCGCGCGCGATCTTCAGCGCCGTGTCGCAGGCTTCCGATCCCGAATTGACGAAGAAGACGTGGTCCATGCCCTCCGGCGCCATGGCCGCGATGCGCTGCGCCAGGGTGAAAGCCGTGGGATGGGCGAACTGGAAATTCGGCGCGTAATCGAGCTCATGCGCCGCGCGCGCGATGGCGTCCGCGATCGGCTTGCGGCCATGGCCGGCATTGACGCACCACAAGCCGGCGCAGGCATCGAGCAACGCTCGCCCGCTCTCGTCGTAATAATACATGCCCTCCGCGCGGGTGAGCATGCGCGGGGCCGCCTTGAAGGCGCGGTTGGCGGTGAAGGGGAGCCAGAAGGCGGAGAGATCGTTGGGCTGTCGCATGCGCCAACGCTAACAGGACCCCGCAAAACACAAAAGCCCCGGCTTTGCCGGGGCTTTTGCTTGTTTCAAGCGACTGCGATCAGTGGTGATCGTGGTCGTGGTCGTGGTCGTGATGATCGCCATCGTGGTGATCGCCATGGCCGTCATGGTGATCATCATGGTGGTCGCCATCATGATGGTCGTCGTGATGATCGTGGTGGTCATCATGGCCGTCGTGATGATCGCCGCCGCCCATGCCGCCATGATCGTGATCATGATGGTCGAAGTCGTGATGATCACCATGGTCGCCGTGGTGATGATCGTACCAGCTGTGATCCCAATCATGGCCCGGGCGCCAGTCGTCGCCGCGCCAGTAATGGTCGCGATCGTGATGGAAGCCGTGACCGAGATAGAACTCGTAGCCCAGCGCCGGACCGGTGCGATAGTCGTTGCGCCACCAGCCGGGACGCGGTCCGCGCCACTCGTCGCGGCGCCAGCCGCCACGCACCCAGAACCAGCGCTCGCCGCCGTAGTCGCGATAGTAGACCGGGCCGTTGAACCAGGCGCCGTTGGAATAGACGGGCCCGTAATAGACGGGATAGTCCCAGTACCCGTCCGGGCAGCCATACGAGTCGCAATAGCCGCCGCTGTCGTAGTCCGCCGCGACTCCGCCCGGCACGGCGACCGGTACGTTGATATTGACTCCCAAATGGATGCCGGCCTGTGCCGTACCGGCCCCGAACAGCGTCGCACCGGCCATAGCCATGGCTGCCGCGGTCGCTTTCCACAATGCTTTCATATCGTTAGCTCCTGAACGTTGCCCCATTCTTAGCCCCAGACTGACCGAGCCAGTCTGAACGGAAGATGAATTTTTTTAACATTTGGGAAGCTGATGGGCTTGGAGCCGAACCAAAACAAAGGCCCCGGCGATTGCTCGCCGGGGCCTTGCCAAGCCATCGATCTGCCTAACTCGAGGCAGGGGGCTTAGTGATGGTGTCCCCCGCCGTGATACCCGCCACCGCCGTGGTATCCGCCACCGTGATACGACCCGCCGTGGAAACCGCCGCCGTGGAACGAACCACCGTGCCACTGGCGATGACCGAAGGAGTCGGTGAACCAGAAGCCGCCGGCATAGGGCTCGTAGTAGCCCGGGCCATAGAAGCCGCTGTCATAGTAGCCGTAGTAATCCGGACCGTAGGCATAGCCGCCGCCGCAGAAACCGGCGTGGTAAGCGCGCCAGCGGGGATCGAAACAGCCGCCGCGGGCATAGCCCGGACCGTAGTAACCGCCCGGCACGCCGACGCCCACGCCGACCACGACGCGGGCATCCGCCGCAGTCGTCGTCAGGGCCGCCGTGCCCAACATCGTACCGGCCACCAGGGCCGCACTTGCGAAGATTTTCCCGAACCGTGTCATCGTTTTCTTCCTTTGAATTCGCTTGGCCCCTCCGGCCATGACGCGACTGTCGCGCCATGCGGCTGAACCCCACATGAACAACGATTTAAGGGAAGCACGCGTTCCGCGCGCGATTTATGCTGATTTTCCGCGGGCTTCGACGGGCCAGATGAACGAAAGCGTGTCGCCGCGCACTGCGTGGAGGCAATCGTAGAGATTTACGGTCGGATCGCAGTGCGGAACGACGCAAGTGACGACGTCGCCCGGCGTGAGTCGCCCCTTCGCGATGTCGTAGATGATGCCGCCCTGCTCATCGCCGAAGAAGAAGTAGCTGGCGCCTTCCGGCGCGCCCGTCGCTAGCACCGGATTGCCCGCATCGGTGGCGAAAGACTTGAAGCCCGCATCCGTCGTGGCGAGCCCATCGCGATTGGCGCTGATCACCGTGGTCTGCACGAAGAGCGACGTCTCGAACGGCACGCGCTCGCCGGGCTTCTCCCACACGTCGTTGTACTGCTTGTCCATGAACACATACGAGCCGACCTGCAATTCGGTGAGCACATGCGCCGCCGGATCGATATCGAATGTGCCGGTGCCGCCACCCGAAACGATTTTCGGTGCGAGGCCTTGGCCCGCCAGCGTGTCGCGCAATTCGCCCAGCGACTTCATCGTCGCCAGCGAACGCTCGCGCCGTTCGGCCGGCTCTTCCATGTGCTGCACATTGCCCGCGTAGCATTGCAGCCCCGCATATTCGAGCGTGTTGGACTCCGCCACCTGCCGCACCAGCGCCACCGCGCCATCGCCCATCGCGATTCCCGTGCGGCTCATGCCGGGATCGATGTCGATGAGCAGCGTGAGCGGCTTGCCGCTCGCGCCCGCCGCTTCTGCCAGCCGCGCCGCGACCGCCGCATTGTCGCACACCGCCATCAAGCCCGGGATCTTCGCGTTCAGCGCAACCAGCCGCGCCATGCCGCGCTCCGTCACCACCGGCGAGGTGATGAGGATCGATTCGATTCCCGCCGCCGCCAACGCTTCCGCCTCGCCCAGCTTGGCGCAGCACACACCCAGCGCGCCCGCGGCGATCTGCAGCTTGGCGATGGAGGCGCATTTGTGCGTCTTCGCATGCGGCCTGAGCGCGATGCCCTGCTTCTTCGCATGCTCTGCCATCGCGGCGATGTTGCGCTCCAGCGCGTCGAGATCGACCACCAGCGCCGGCGTCGCCATCTTCGCCCGCCCGCCGGAAACGCCGATCAGATCTGCGTTCAGGTACTTGCTCATGCCGCTCACCACTCTGTTAGGTTGGAAGAGCAATGCCCATCGCCCTCGCCCTTATCCTTCTGTCGGCCATCGTCCATGCCGTCGTCAACATCCTGACGAAACGGGCCGACAACAAATACGCCATGCGCCTGCTGATCGGCGTGTTCTCGGCCCTCTTCGTGGCGCCGGCGCTGTTCTTTGTGCCATTGCCGCAGGGCCGCGCCCTCTGGTTTCTCGGCGCCACCGCCTTCGTGCATGCGGTCTACGAACTGTTCCTGGTGCGCTCCTACGAGAGCGCCGCGTTCTCCGCCGTCTATCCCATCGCGCGCGGCACGGGGCCGCTCTTCACCGCGCTGGGCGCCATGCTGATCCTGGGCGAGCATGCCGGACCGTTCCAGCTGGGCGGCATCGCGCTTGTTTGCGGCGGGGTGATCGCCATGGGCCTGTCGCACCGCGCCACCATCGGCCAGGGCCTTGGCTATGCACTCGCCACCGGCTTCACCATCGGCTGCTACACGCTGATCGACGCCTCCGGCGTGCGCGCCACGCCCGACCCGTTCACCTATGTGCTGTGGTTCTTCGTGGCGCACGGCTTCTGCGTGCTGGTGACGGCGCCCGGCATCCGCGGCCGCGCCGTGGTGATCGAGGCCCGCCGCCAATGGCGCCTCGGCCTGGTGCTGGGCGCGCTCTCCATCACGACATACGGCTCGGCCATGCTCGCCTACCGCTACGGCGCGACCGCCCAGCTGGCGGCCTTGCGCGAAACCAGCGTCCTCTTCGGCACGGCGCTCGCCATGCACGTGCTGGGCGACAAGATGACACCCCAACGCTGGCTCGCCGCCGCCATCATCGTCGCCGGCGCGATCATGCTACAATCGGGCTCATGAAAACCTTCTATTCGCCCGTTCATCTCGGTCACGCGCCCAAGGAAGAGTTCGAGGCTGGCAGGCTTTCGCCGGCGGTCGAGGTTCCGGAGCGGGTCGAGCGGGTGAAGGCGCGGATCGAGGCGCGGAAGTTGGGGGCGATATTGGCCCCGCGCGCGTTCGATGCGGCGCCCATTGCGCGGGTGCATGATGCGGCGTTCGTGCAGTTTCTCACCGGCGCGTATCAGGCTTGGCGCGAGACCTATCCGGGCGACACGGCCGATGCGATCCCGTCGTCCTGGCCGGCGCGTGGGCTGCGCGACCGGCGCGATGGGGATGTCGAATCCAAGCTCGGCTCTTATTGCTTCGACACGGCGACGCCGATCGGCAAGGGCACGTGGGCCGCGACCATCGCGGGCGTCAACGCGGCGCTCTCGGCGGCGGAAGCGATCCATGCCGGCGAGCGCGCGGCGTTCGCGCTGGCGCGGCCGCCGGGGCATCATGCGTCGCGCGATGTGTTCGGCGGGTATTGCTACCTGAACAATGTCGCCATCGCGGCGCAGTGGCTGGCGGACAAGGGGTTGCGCCCCGCCATCCTCGATGTCGACTATCACCACGGCAACGGCACGCAATCGATCTTCTATGGCCGCGACGACGTGCTGTTCGTGTCGATCCATGCCGATCCGGGTTTCGCCTATCCGCATTATCTGGGCTTCGCGGACGAGCGCGGCGAAGGCTTCGGCGAAGGCGCCAATCTCAACCTACCGCTGCCGCGTGGGACGGGCTGGGGCGACTACACGGTGGCGCTCGACGCCGCGCTGAAACGCATCAGCGATTTCGGGCCGGACGTGTTGCTCGTCTCGCTGGGCCTCGACACCTTCGAGGCCGATCCGATCTGCAAGTTCAAGCTGCGCACGGAAGACTATCTGCGCCTCGGCGAAAAGCTGGCGCGGTTCTGCAAGCCGACGCAGTTCGTCTTCGAAGGCGGCTACAATCTCGACGCACTGGCGGAAATCACCTGCAACGTGCTCGAGGGGTTTTCCTCGTAATTTCCGCCTGCCAACAACAAGCGTCATGGCCCGCTTCATGCGGGCCATCCATTTTTCTTTTTTCTTAAAAGGCGAAATTGAATGGCCCGGACAAGCCGGGCCATGACGCGGTTTTATTGGGGCGTTTGGGGCGTTCCCGGCGGTGGCACATCCGGTTCTGGCGGCGGCACATCGGGCTCGGGCGGCTTGCCGGTCTTTTCCAGTTTCTCGCGCAGCTTGTCCCCGGCGGTCTTGAGCGCCTCGTTGGCGCGGTCGCCGACGCCGCTGGTCTTGGCGTGCATCTCGTCCATGGCCTTGTCGACGGCGGACTTCACGCTGGCCGCCGTGCCACCCTTCTCATATTCGCGCACGATGACGCCCTCGATGCGGGCCAGCACCGAATCCACCGTGTATTCGCTCTTCATGGACGGACCGCCATCGGGCGAAGCGTGGGTGTAGCCGCCGATGGAGCTGTAGATGTCGATCGCCTCATCGGTGCGCCGGCCCCATTCCAGCACCCAGTAGAAGCGCTCGCCCTCATGCTTGCCCTTGACGAAGCAATCGATCAGGGCCGCCACGAGCGACACCGGCACCAGCGCGAAATTCTGCAGATTGCCCAGCACGAGCTTGAGCTGGAACACCAGCACGTCGCGGAAGAAGCGCCAGCGGGCATGCGGATCGTGGGGAGGAAGCATCGTCATGGCGGCATTTTGCACCACCACGCGAATGAATCAAAACCGGCGGAGCCGTTTCGCTCCGCCGGCCTGATTCGAGCCGGACTATTTAGTCCGTTCCGGCGCGGCCGAGGCCGAGGTCGTGCTCGGCGGCCACGATGGAGATGGTGTAGCCCGCGACCACGTCGAACAAGGTCATCGCCATCATGATGAAGAAGGGCGACGTCGCGAAGCCCTTCAAGGTGATGAACTCGATCAGCGCGATCACGAAGGTCAGCATCGAGAGCGCGTGGTTGATGATCTCGGTGGAGGTGGTACGCGTCGCCTTGATCACCTCGATGAAGAGGAGGATCAGCGAGCCCAGGATCAAGAGATCGCCGAAGCTGAACTGCCACTTGTCGCCCGAGAACATCGGGATCCCGGCGCTGTGGTTGATGCTCAGCAGATCCTGGACGTTGAGGTGGAAGATCGCGCCTCCACCCAAAGCGATGATGTTGTAGATGACGATCGGAATCAGAAGCAGCGGAAAAAGGCGGAACATCGGTTACTCCCCCGGGAAAGGCCTGTTAACCCTTGTACCATATTGGGGCGGAAAATGGGCGGCCCCAAGACCGATACATGAACGTATGGTTAAACGGCCGGGTTCCCTGCCGCAGCCCTGAGCGCCGCCCGCTCCTTGAAGATCAGCCAGAGATTGCGCGCATAGACGATGAGGCCCGAGGCCTGGCCGATGATAAAGACGCCTTCCTGCTTGTAGATGGCATAGGCCAGCAGCACAATTCCGCCGCCCACACTGCAATACCAGAAGGCCACCGGGATGACGCTGCGGCCCTCTTTCTCGCTTTCGAACCACTGCACGATGAAGCGTGCGGCGAAAAGCCCCTGGCCGCCATAACCGATCACCGCCCAGATGTGGTCCACCGTGAACCAGGCAAGGATGGCTTGCATCTAGATCTCCCTGGGCGCGATGGCGCCGCGATAACGGTGCTGCAGCCAGCGCACGCCGAACACGTCGACGATGCCAACCAGCGCCCGGCCGAGATTGTTGTATTTCGATTTGCCGTGCTCGCGCGCACGGTGGTTCACATCGACGAACTTCACCTCGTAACCTTCGCGCTGGGCCAGCGCGATGAGGAAGCGGTGCATGTTGTCGAAATAAGGCAGCGCCAGATAGGCCTCGCGCTGGAAAGCCTTCAATCCACAGCCGGAATCGACCGCGCCGTCATGCAAGAGCCAGCGGCGGAAGCGGTTCGCGAAGTCGGAGGCGAAGCGCTTGTTGGCGTCGTCGTTGCGCTTGATGCGCACGCCGGAGACCATGCCGACACGGCCCGTCGTATCGGCGCGCATGACTTCGAGGAGCTTGGGGATATCGGCCGGATCGTTCTGCCCGTCGCCGTCCAGTGTCACGATGATGGAGCCGCGCGCGGCGCGCACGCCGGAGCGCACGGCCCGGCTCTGCCCGATATTGCGGCCATGGGCGATGACGCGAAGCTGCGGGATTTCGGATTTCAGATTTGTAAGATTGGCGATGGTGGCATCGGTCGAGCCGTCGTCCACGAAGACGATCTCGCAATCCTCGCCACGGACGGCGGCCGCGATCTCGCGGGCCAGCGGCGCCACGTTCTCCGCCTCGTCCTTCACGGGCACGACAATGGATAAGGCCACAGCCATCTCGAGGTTCCGTTCGATCCCTTGCTGCAATACGCTCGTCCGCGCGATGGGTACACGCTTGGCGCGAGGCGCGGCCTTATACAGGGCCGCGCGCATAAGAAACAGGCCTGTGCCAAACCGGCGCATTTGCGCTATTCCCCCCATGGCCGCTATGAGCCCCGCATACAAGAGGCGTTCCAGATGACCGATGCCGCCATCCCTGCCTCCGCGAGCGGCTCGCCTCTCGTGGCCACGGCGCCCGTAAGCCAGTCGCGCCTGCTCGACACCCTAGCCCGGCACCCGCTGGCGACCCTGTTCTTCCTGTGCTTCGTGGCCTGGGTTCCGGGCTTCTTCACCCTGCCGCCGCTCGACCGCGACGAGAGCCGCTTCGCCCAGGCCTCCAAGCAGATGATCGAGACGGGCAATTACGTCGACATCCGCTACAGCGTCGGCCCCCGCTACAAGAAGCCGGTCGGCATCTACTGGATGCAGGCCGCCTCCACGCTGGCGCTCTCCAAGCCGCCCTATAACGAGATCTGGACCTATAGACTGCCCTCGCTGATCGGCGGCTTCATTGCCGTCTTCCTGGCGTACTGGTGCGCGCGGGCCTTTGCCGTTCCATCGACGGCACTGATCGCCGCGGCCCTCATCGGCTTCACCGTCTCCCTCACGGCCGAGACCAAGATCGCCAAGACGGACGCGGTGCTGCTCGGCACCGTGCTGGGATCGCAGGCCCTGCTCATGCGCGCCTATCTGTCGGATCGATTGCAGCGAACGCCGCCCAGCTTCTGGCTCGCGATGGCCGGATGGCTGGCCTTCGCCGTCAGCATCATGATCAAGGGACCGATCGTGCCGGCGGTGCTGGCCGTCTCGGTCATCGCGATCTCGCTCTGGGACCGCAACTGGAGCTGGCTCAAGACGATCCATCCCATTCCCGGCATCATCCTCACGCTCGCCATCTGCCTGCCCTGGGGCATCGCCATCGCCTTCGTCAGCCATGGCGACTTCTATAAGCAGGCGTTGGGACACGACCTTGCCGCCAAGATCATGGGCGGACAGGAAAGCCATGGCGCGCCACCGGGCTACTATCTGGCGCTCGCAAGCCTGACCTTATGGCCCGCGACGCTCTTCGCCTTCCCGGGCATCGGCAACGGCATCTTCAACCGCACCGATCCCACCATGCGCTACCTGCTCGCCTGGGCAGGCGCTGCGTGGCTGATGTTCGAACTCGTGCCGACCAAGCTGCCGCATTACATCCTGCCCGCTTATCCGGCGGTCGCCTTCCTCGGCGCGCTCTGGGCGATGTCGCCACCGGTGACGGACGAGACTGGCTGGGCGCGGGCGCTGCGCTATCTCTCGGCCTTCCAGTTCTTCCTCGGCGTGGCGGCCTTCACCATCATCCCGATCCTGGCACCGCAATTCTTCGGCGACGGCCTCAACTGGTGGCTGGTGGCCGGCGCGGCCCTGGGCTTCGCGCCCGGCATCGCCGCCGTGCTGTTCCTACTCAAGCGCGAGACGATGTATGCCGCGCTGAGCGCCGTGGCCGCCGCTGTCATCTTCTATCCGCTGATCGTCTGGGGCGTGGTGCCGCGGGTGCAGGACATCTGGATGAGCCCGCACGCCGCGGCCCTCGTCGCCAAGGACAAGCTGCCCGGCGACCCGCCCGTGGTGCTGGGTGGCTATGTCGAGCCCAGCCTTGTCTTCCTGCTGGGCACCGATACTGAAATCCAGAACGGCAAGAACGCGGCTGAGGTCTCCGCCAAGACCGGCGGCCTCGCCTTGATCGAGGACAAGCAGCTCAAGCAATTCGACACCCGCCTGCGCCAGCTTGGCGGCACGGCACGCCCGGTCGACGAGATGCGCGGCTTCAACTACTCCCGCGGCATGCGTGAGCACATCACCGTCTTCCGGGTGACCAAGGCGCCATGAGTAAGAAAAACGGATACCTCCCCCTTGAGGGGAGGTCGAAAAACGCCCTTCGCGTTTTTCGGGCGGGGGCTCACTCCGGATATATCATCGTGTGCGTCCCGCAAGCGGCAGGCAGTTCGGAATGAGCCCCCTCCCGAAAAATCCTTCGGATTTTTCGACCTCCCCTCAAGGGGGAGGTAACCCGTTTCGTATCGCTCTTATCGTTGTGGCGGCCATTACCCTCGTCCGCCTCATCGTGATCCTCGTCTCGCCGCTGCAGCTCTATCCCGATGAGGCGCAGTACTGGTGGTGGGCGCAGACTCCCGACTGGGGATATTTCTCCAAGCCGCCGATGATCGCCTGGATCGTTTGGCTCACCACGGCGATCTTCGGCGATCACGAATGGGCGATCCGCTTCGCTGCACCGCTGCTACACGGCGCCACCGCGCTCGTTGTGTACGGAATCGCACAACGGAGCTTCAACAACGCACGCACCGGCTTCTGGAGTGCCCTCGCTTACGTCACCCTGCCCGGCATCTCCTATTCCAGCGGACTGATCTCCACCGACGTGCCGCTGCTCTTCTTCTGGGCGCTGGCGCTCTACGCCTTCCTGCGGGCTACGGCCGAGCCCGGTTGGCGCTGGGCGATCGTCTGCGGCGTGGCGCTGGGTCTCGGCTTCGAGACGAAATATGCGATGGCCTACTTCTTCCTTGGCGCCGGCATCGCGGCAGCGGTCTCGCCGGAGGCACGGCGGCTGGTGCTCAGCTTGCGCGGGTTCGCCATCCTCGTCCTCGCGCTGCTACTGCTGCTCCCCAACGTGCTGTGGAACGCGGCGCATGGTTTCCCGACTGTCGCCCACACCAGCCACAACGCCGACTGGAACCACGCCCGCTACAGCGTGATGAGCGTTTTGTCCTTCCTGGGCGGGCAATTCGGCGTCTTCGGTCCGTTCATGATGGCGGGACTGTTGTGGGCGCTGTGCCGGCTGCGTGGAACGCCCGCGTTCATCCTGGCGGGCTTCAGCGTGCCGGTGCTGGTGCTGATCTCTATCCAATCGTTCATCTCCGAGGCCAACGCCAACTGGGCCGCCGTCGCCTATGTCGCCGCGACGCCGCTGGCGGTGGCGGTGCTCCTGTCATTCTGGAAAGGACGCGCGCTCTGGGCCTCTGTCACATTTGATGCCGTGGCGATGCTCTTGCTGTGGATCATCGCGGTATCGCCCGCTTTCGCGGACCGCATCGGCCAGGGCAACGCTTTCAAAAGACAAGAAGGCTGGCGTGAGCTGGGCCAGGCGGTGATCGCCGAAGCGCCTGGCTACGACACCATCGTGGGCGCGAACCGCTCCACCTTCGCGGAACTCCTTTACTACGCCCGGCCGCGGACCACGCCGATGCGGATGTGGGATCGTGACACCCACGACGACGATCATTTCCAGATGACCATGCGGCTCACGCGCCCCGCCCATCGCGTCCTCCTCGTCCTCGGCGGCGACGAGACGAAGGATGTGCTCCCCACTTTCGATTCGGCGACGCTCGCGAAGACGGTCACCATCCCCGTCGGCGGACATCACACGCGCACGAGCCTGCTGTTCGACGCGCGCGATTATCGCGGTCCACAGACTTCGCACTGACCGGCGCGAGTCAGTGCTGAACACGCATTGATGAAATCACGATGCCGAGTCGCGCGCGTGAGTCGCATGCGATGATCGGCGATGGGAGAGTTGTGAAGTGCTGCGGATCGCTTGGACTTGCCACGCGACGGAATTGCGAAAATGCTGGCGCAGGACCTCACGGGGGTAATCGCGAATCTTTACTTGAATAAACTTGCTGTATTCACCGTCTATACTTGGGCGTTTTATTGGACAGATGACTCGCGAATTCCAGTATTCGCGCTCCTACACTTGACAAACGCGCACATGCGCTAAATATCGGATCGATCGGTACGCCGGTTGAGACCGCTGGGGTCTTCGAGGTGCTGCCAGGAGCGTGCGAGACCAACGATGAGTCTCCAACTGTTGCGGGGGCGTGAAGACAAGCCTCCGTTGCGAGCCGGCCGTCAGAAGCCCGCCGCCAGTCCTAGCCTCCAGAGCGAAAAAGCCAGCGAAATCCCGCAAATCGGCAAGGCCCGGGCCAAGCCGAAGCCTGTCCTGCGCTTTCCCGTGGGCGAAGAGACCCGCGCCTTCTACCGCCGCGTCTATCCCGGCACCTCGATGGCTGAGTGGAACGACTGGCACTGGCAGTTCCAAGCCCGCGTCCGCAGCTTGGCCGATCTCGAGAAAGTCTTCGTGCTCTCGAAGGAAGAGCGCGACGGTGCGGAGCGCCACAAAGGCGCGCTCCCCGTCGGCATCACACCTTACTACGCGAGCCTGATGAGCCGGGAGGATGCCTCCGAGCCGCTGCGCCGCACCCACGTCATCTCCAGCGCCGAGGACATTGTGCTCCCCGGCGAGTCCATCGATCCCCTGGCCGAGGACCACGACACCGCCGCGCCGGGCATCGTCCACCGCTACCCCGACCGTGTGCTGTTCCTGACGACGGGCACCTGCTCCACCTATTGCCGCTACTGCACCCGCGCCCGCGCCGTGGGCAATCCGGGCGGCGAATACCAGCTCTCGCCCAAGCAATGGGACAAGGCGCTGGCCTATATCGAGAGCCACACCGAGATCCGCGACGTGCTGATGTCCGGCGGCGATCCGCTCTCCATCGCCGACGAGAAGCTCGACTACCTGCTCACCCGCCTGCGCCGGATGAAGCATGTCGAGTTCCTGCGCTTCGGCACCAAGATCCCGATGGTCCTGCCGCAGCGCATCACGAAGGACTTCGTGAAGATGCTGAAGAAGCATCATCCCCTCTTCATGTCGATCCACGTCACCCATCCGCGCGAGTTCACGCCGGAGACGACGGAGGCGCTGAACCGCCTGGCAGATGCCGGCATTCCCCTGGGCAGCCAGACCGTGGTGATGAAGGGCATCAATGACACCATCGAAGTGATGAAGCCCCTGATGCAGGGCCTGCTAAAGCGGCGGGTGAAGCCTTACTACCTCTACCAGACCGATCCGATCCGCGGCTCCGGCCATTTCCGCACCACCGTCGAGACCGGGCTCAAGCTGATCGAAGGCCTGCGCGGCCACACATCCGGCTACTGCACGCCGATCTTCGCGGTGGATGCGCCGGGCGGCGGCGGCAAGATCCAGATCGCGCCGGATTGCGTGGTCGGCCGCGACGGCGACGACCTCTTGCTGCGCAACTTCGAAGGCGGCGTCTACCGCTACCCCGATCCCGGCGGCACGCTGGGTGCCGGCAAGGTGCGCTGATGCGCATTGGCGTCGCGTATGACCTCCGCTCCGACTACCTCGCCATGGGACTGAGCGAGGAAGAGACGGCGGAGTTCGACAGCGAGATCACCATTGATGCCATCTGCGCGGCACTTGCCGGCCAGGGCTGGGACGTGGACCGCATCGGCAACGTCAACCGGCTGGTCGAGCGGCTGGCCAAGGGCGATCGCTGGGACGCGGTGTTCAATTTCTCCGAAGGGCTGAACGGGTTGTCGCGCGAGGCGCAGGTGCCCGCGCTGCTCGAATGCTACAAGATCCCTTACGTCTTCTCCGACGCGCTGACCCTGGCCCTCACCCTCGACAAGGGCATGTGCAAGCGGGTGGTGCGCGACTGCGGCATCGCCACGGCGGATTTCGCGGTGGTGACGACCCTGGCCGACGCGAAGAAGATCAAGCTGCCCTTCCCGCTCTTCCTGAAGCCCATCGCCGAGGGCTCCGGCAAGGGCGTTGGCAAGAACAACAAGGTCGAGACCCGCAGCCAGCTTCTGGAGACCGCGACGCAACTGCTGGCCAGCTTCCATCAGCCCGTCCTCGTCGAGACCTTCCTGCCGGGCCGCGAGTTCACCGTCGCCATTCTCGGCACGGGCGATGACGCCACGATCCTCGGCGCCAGCGAGATCGTGCCCAGGGACAACTGGGTCGGCGACGGCTACGGCTATGTGAACAAGGAATATTGGGAGGACAAGATGGACATCATCGCCGCCGATCCTCTCTCCGCCAAGGCCGCCGGCAAGGTGGCGCTGGCCGCGTGGCGGGCGCTGCGCTGCCGCGACGGCGGGCGTGTCGACATCCGCAACGACGCCAACGGCAAGCCGAACTTCATCGAGGTGAACCCGATCGCGGGGCTGCGTCCGGATTATTCGGACATGTGCTTCATCGCCAACCGCGAGGGCGTGCCTTATCCCAAGCTCATCGGCCGGATCATGGACTCGTTCCTCAAGCGCAATCCGGACCTGCAATCGCGCATCCGCGCCGCGGCCTGAGATGCGCGTCCTCGTCCTGCATTCCGACGTATCGCCCGACGCCCCCGCGGACGAGCAGGACACGCTGTGGACCGTCGATGCCGTGAAGGAGGCGCTGACTGAGCGCGGCCATGACGTCGCCTCCGCCGCCTTTGCCCCCGTGCCGTCGCATCTGAAGGGATTGCTCGAGGCCCACCGCCCCGACGTCGTCTTCAATCTCACCGAGAGCGTCTTCGGGTTGGGACAGTTCGCGACGGTGGCGGCGCAGATGCTGGAGATGTGCGGCGTACCGTTCACCGGCAATCCCGGCGGCGCGATGGCGACGGCGGGAGACAAGCCGCTGACCAAGTCTTTCCTGCGCGCGCTGGGCCTGCCCACTGCGCATTGGGTGGAGGCGCCCAATTGGGACGGGCTCGATCAAACCCGGCTCTATGTCGTGAAGCATGCGACGGAGGACGCCTCCATCGGCCTGACCGATGAAGCGGTGGTGACGGGCAAGGGCGTACCGGCCCGCGCGGCGGAGAGCGCGGCCAGGCATGGCGGGCGCTGGTTCGCGGAGGAATATCTGGCGGGGCGCGAGTTCAACGTCTCGGCCATCGAGGTGGATGGACGGCCGCGCGTGCTGCCGGTGCCGGAAATGCTATTCGAGAACTGGCCCGCCAACCGCCCCAAGCTGGTGAACTGGGACGCCAAGTGGAACGAGGAGCATCCCGACCTTGTCAACACCGCCCGCTTCTTCATCGGCGAGGAGGATGCCGCACTGGCCGCCCAGCTCACGGGCCTGGTCGAGAAGACCTGGACCTTGTTCGGCATGCGCGGCTTCGCCCGGATCGATTTCCGCTGTGACGCGGAGGGCAATCCGATGATCCTCGAACTCAATCCGAACCCGTGCCTCGAATCCGGCGCGGGCCTCGCCGCCGCCGCGTCGCGGATCGGCCTTTCCTACGCCGATCTCGTCGAGACCATCCTCGCCGCGGCGGTCCGTTGAGCGGCGTCGTCTCGCTCAGCCGTCCCTACACCTGCATCTTCGGCGCGCCCACGCTGACCGCCGTTCATCCGCAGATTTTCGCGCTGCGCTACTTCACGCGCTGCATGGAATGCACCTTCTGCGGCGACGACTGCTGCTCCTTCGGCGTCGACATCGACACGGGCGAAGCCGCACGGGTCGCTGCTCTTCCCGGATTGGCGGAGATCGTCGGCGTCCCGCCGTCGGAATGGTTCACCGACACACCGGTCGCCGATCCCGAATTCCCCTCCGGCGCGTTCCTGCGCACCCGCGTGCACAACGGCCACTGCGTGTTCCAGGTTCGCGGCGCGCGCGGCTGCGCCATCCATTCGCACTGCCTCGACCGTGGCCTCGACTTCCATCTCTACAAGCCGATGGTGAGCACGCTGTTTCCGCTCACCTTCGAGCAAGGACTGCTCCTCGCCTCCGACGAAGTGATCGACGGCGATCTCATCTGCTCCGGCCAGGGCCCCGTGATCTATGACGGCGCGCGCGAGGAGCTCGCGTATTATTTCGGCGCCGGATTGGTGACGGAATTGGATTCCATCCGGTTGCTCGCTCACTCTTAAACTCACCGAATTGCGACCCTTATCGTCATGGCCGGGCCCGCGCGGCTTCGCCGCGCAATTGTCGATGGGCGTGCGAAGCACGCCGGGCCGGCCACCCATAAACGCGGTCTTTGCAGAAAAGATAATGACGGTCATTGCTCTTACTTTTCCCACTGCGGGTATGGGTGGCCGGGACAAGCCCGGCCATGACGTTTAAATATTAAAATGGCTGCGCCGGTGGGATTGGGGCGAAGTGGATGTGGCGTTCGCGCCAGGCGATGAAGAGGCCGGCGAGGATGACGATACCGGCGCCGGCCATCACCATCGCTTCCGGCACTTCGGCGAAGAGGAACCAGCCGAGCAGCACTGCCCACACCATCGCCACGTAATCGAACGGTGCGAGCAAGGACGGTTCGGCGTAGCGGTAGCTGAACGTCATCCCGATCTGGCCGATGCCGCCGAGAACGCCGCACAGCACCAGCAGTTCCACCTGATGCAGCGACAATGGCGCGCGCCACCAGAGCATCGAGACCAGACCCGCCAGCGAGCAGACGCTCATGAAATAGAAGACGATGGTCTCGCTCTTCTCCGTGGTGCTCATCTGGCGGATGAAGACGACGACGAAGGCCGACAAAAACGCGCCCACGATGGCGAGCCCTGCCCCCGTCGTGAAGCCGGAATGCAGCAACCGCAGCGGCCCGCCATGCGGCTCCAGCATCACCAGCACGCCCGCGAATCCCGCCAGCACCGCGCCCCAGCGGAATGGGCCGACATGTTCCTTCAGCATCACCGCCGCCAGCACCACCGCGAAGATCGGCGCCACGAAGCTGAACGCCGTGACATCCGCCAGCGGCAGCATCTGCACCGCCGCGAAGTTCAGGAACATCCCCGTCACGCCGGTGATGGAGCGCAGGATGTGCCAGCCCGGCCGCGCCGTGCGCCACACATCGCGCGGGCCCACCGTGTAGAGCGACAAAACGAAGAGCGGCGCGAGCGCGAAGAAGGCGCGGAAGACGATCACCTCGCCCACCGGCACCGCGCCCGCGAGGCGGATGCAGGCATACATCAGCGAGAAGGCGATGCCGGCGCCGAGCTTCAGCGCGATGCCGCGCAGCGAATGGCTCAGAGCCATCCGCGCCGCTTGAACCAGAGATAGGGCACAGCGCCGGAAATCACCATCAGCCCCAGCGAATAGAAATAGCCCCAGGCGAAATCCAGCTCCGGCAGGAACTTGAAATTCATGCCGTAGATCGAGGCGATCAAGGTGGGCGGCAGGAACACGATCGCCGCCACCGACATGATCTTGATGATGTTGTTCTGCTCGTTGTTGATGAGCCCCAGCGTTCCATCCTGCAGGTAAGCCAGCTTGCCCGCGATGAAAGAGGAATGGTCCTGCAACGACTGCACATCGCGCGTCAGCGTCTTGATATGCGCGCGGATGTCCTTGCTGGTGTGGTGACCCTCCGTCGCCTGCGTCAGGAAGGTGAGCACGCGGCCGAGGCTCAGCAAACTTTCGCGCATCTTCGAGGTGAGCCCATGCTTGCGGCCCAGCCGCCCCAACACGCTCTGGAAATCCTTGGCGCCGATGGTGTGGCCCTTTCCGGGATTGAACACTTCGTTGGAGATCGCCTCGACGTCGCCGCCGATATGCTCCAACACATCGGCCATGCGGTCGATGATCATGTCGATCAAATTCAGCAGCACCGTCTCCGCCCGCGCCGAATGCAGCGGCGTGCGCTCGCAGCGGATGGCGAAGGTGCGGAAGGGCTGCGGGTCGATGTAGCGGATGGTGATCAGCCGGTCGTGCGCCAGCACGAAGGTGACGACGTCGGCGCTGAAGTTGTCGGTGTCGGCATTGGTCAGGATCAGCGCGGTCATGAAGGTGCCGCCTTCCTCCTGGTAGAGGCGGCTGGAGATCTCGATCTCTTCCATGTCCGCCCGCGTCGGCAACTCCATGCCGAGGAAACGGTCCACCCGCTTGCGCTCGTCCGGCGTGGGATTGAGCAGGTCGAGCCACAGCGTGGTGGCCGGAATCGTGCCGTCTTCGGCGATGTCCGCGGCTTTGAGGCCGCCGTCCTGCGGCTGGAATGTCTTGAGCATGGTGTCCCCGAAACGCCTCGTCTTTCCGTCTCCAGGCTACATTTTGCAAGCGACATTTGCGCATTGTTGATCCCCATAACGACCAAAGGCCCTGGCCGCCTTTGTGATGCGGCGCCGGGCCTTCGATCTGGTTTCCTCGCTCTGTGCAGCCGGCCGCGTGTGGCGTCTCAGCCACCGCGCGCATGCTCGGTTCAACCGCCCCGGTTCTAGGAGTCAGACAAAGCCCCTGCCCCATCGCTGCCCACTGGACGCATCTGCGGGACGCAGCACTCGGCTCGGCTTCTCTCTCCACGGGCCGCCCGCAAGTTGGCGCCCTTACCTGTATGGCCTTGCGGTGGAGCTACGTCATGGTCTTGTTCATCTTTCGTTCGATTACCACCTAGAAGTAGAATCCTGGGATAGGAATGTCAACACCCAAAAATCGGGGCAAGTACCCAACCCTCCCTCTACCCCTCAACCGTCATGGCCGGGCTTGTCCCGGCCACCCATAACCTCCGTGCTTGCCGAAAAAGATGATGACGGTTCGCGCTCTTGCTTTTCCCACCGAGGGTATGGGTGGCCGGGACAAGCCCGGCCATGACGATAAGGGGTTAGTGCAACCCACCTCTGCGCGACAAAATCCATCTGGCGAGACGCATCCGTTTGTGGCTTGTAACGGCGCATGGAAAACACCCCCACGCCCAACGACATCCTCGCCGCTGCCGCGCGCATCGCGCCTTATGCGGTGCACACGCCGCTGCTCGAGCATCCCGAGCTGGGTGAGCGCACTGGCGGGCGCGTGTTCCTGAAGCTGGAGATTTTCCAGCGCACGGGCTCGTTCAAATTCCGTGGCGCGTGCAATCGCATTTTGCAGATCCCCGAACAGGATCGCGCCAAGGGCGTCGTGGCGTTTTCGTCCGGCAATCATGCGCAGGGCGTGGCGGCGGTGGCGAAGTTGCTGGGGATTCCCGCCACCATCGTGATGCCGGCCGATGCGCCGCGCGCGAAGATCGAGGGCACCAAGGCACTCGGCGCGGAGGTCGTGCCGTATGATCGCGTCACTGGCGACCGCGAGGCCATCGCGGCGGAGATCGTGGCGGCGCGTGGAGCGACGCTCGTCAGACCCTTCGACGATGCAGGCATCGTGGCCGGCCAGGGCACGGCCGGGTTGGAGATCGCGTGCGCGGCGGCCGAACGCGGCGTGGCGCTGGATGCGGTGCTCGCGCCCTGCTCCGGCGGCGGGCTGGTGACGGGGATCGCGCTGGCGCTGTCGCGCGAGAGCCCGTTAACAAAAGTCTACTCCGTCGAGCCCACCGGCTTCGACGGGATGCGTCAATCCCGTGACAAAGGCGAGCGCATCGCGGCGCACGCTGAGCGCCTTTCCATCGCCGATGCGCTGATGGCGCCGATGCCGGGCAAGGTGCCGTTCGCGTTGGCGCAACAACATCTGGCGGGTGGGTTCGCGGTGGACGACGAGGCGTTGATGCGCGCGGTGTCTTTCGCATTCCGCCGTATAAAGATTGTTGCGGAGCCCGGCGGAGCGGCGGCCATTGCCGCGGTGCTGTCCGGAGCGTTCGATGCGAAGGGAAAGAATATTGCGCTGGTGGTTTCGGGCGGCAATGCCGATCCGGAAATCGTCTCGGATTGTTGCGCAAGGTTTCCAAACCCCTAGTGCATCTTAACCAAGCCGCAGCTTCGCCTTCCCAACTGCCCGGAATTCGGCTACATTTTGGTCAAATTGGTTAAAAGACCAAGGTGGGGCAAATGGTTGAGGGTAGGGGCGGCGCACGCCGTTACGTGAGAGTAGCCGCGAGCTTGCTTGTTACACTGTCGCTTGTCGGTTGCGGCGGATTGGGACTTCTCCCGTATCAAACCGACGTCAAGAACACGAATTTCAAATCCTATGACTCGGTGCAGATCGCTTACAAGCAGATCACGCCGGGCACCACGCGCGAATCGGAGCTCGGCCAACTGGGCTTCGATGCGGCGAGCACGCCGAATGTCGAAGTGCTCTCCTATCTCGGCGTGATCGAACGCTTTATGCCGCGCGACAGCGTGAAGTTCGACAGCCTCGATCCCGCGGTGCAAAGCTGCATCGAAGCGCGCGATCGCTGCACCGCTTACGTCTTCCGCCCCGAGCGCCTGCACCAGCAGCGCACCGGCAACTGGCTGCTGGACATCATGGGCTTCGAACGCACCACCGTTTCCTATGGCTGGTCGGCGGAGATCGTGTTGCTGATGCAGGACGGACGCGTCGCCTACAAGGTGATGAGCGGCCGCCCGCGCATCCAGGATTATCACGACAACGTCCAGCCGCTGGGCCCGCTGCAAGACCTCGGCGGCGCCATGATGCGCACGGCCTCCAAGGCCGCGTCGCTCTAAGGCGGGATGGTTTGATCACACACGGGCGCGCTGCAAGGCGCGCCCGTTTGCGTTTGGGAGCGCGCTTCTCTCACCGAAAAAAAACAACTCAAACCAAGCCAAACCAACCCCTAAACGTCATGGCCGGGCTTGTCCCGGCCACCCATAAACTCGGTCTTGCAGAAGAAGATGATGACGGTCATCGCTCTTACGTTTTCCACTGCGGGTATGGGTGGCCGGGACAAGCCCGGCCATGACGGTTGTTTTTGTGTTTTTTGTTTTTGTTTTTTGTTTTTAAATCCGCTGGACCGCGTTCACCCGAACACGCTCGCTGCCGGCATCGCCGTCCAGAATTCGCGCAGTTCGCGCGCCGGATCGTTCTCCACATGCGTCTCAGCGGCGAAGAACATCGCGGCGCGATCGCGCGAGGAGAACACCGGCCAGTGCGGCAATCCCGCGTGATTGGGGTTGCCGGTCCGGGCGAAGGCGAGAAGCGCGTCCGAGAGTTGGTCCGCCAGCAGGCGGCCTTCGGGCGAGCCGGCGCCCAGGATCGGGTCGCGCACATTGTGGAACATGGCGGAGACGTCCATGGCATGCGCGGCGCCGAAGCGGGCGTCGAAGCCGGGGCACGGCAAGTCCCATTGATAGAGATAGACGGGTGCGGCGCCTTGCGCGGCTTTGCGCTCGGCCTGGGTGTAGGCGAGGCGGCGGAAACCGGCATCGGTGATGATCCGCGCCTGTAGCAGGTAGGATGAGACGCGCGGATAGTGGCGGCGATAGAGCGTGAGAAGCCGCTCCGACGCATCGCCATAGAGCGCCTTCAGCGTCATGGCGAGACCTGCGTCGTCGAGATCGAAATTGGCGAAGAACAGGCTCGCGTCGTCGGTGGTGGTGGAAACCATCAGCGGCACGTCGCGGCTTTCATCGGGCGCGGTGGGATCGCAGGGATGATGGGTGAGGAACGTCCCGTCCAGAACCGGCGAGAAGGCATGCGCGCCCACGCGGGCTTGCGCGGCCAGCAATTTTTGCCACGGCAGATCGCGCAAGGCGCGCACCGCGTCGCGCGGGGCGATGTCGAGTGCCGCGAGCAGCGCCTGCGTGGCGGGCGCGGCCTCCTCGTGCGTCTGCACGCGCAGCGCCGAGCCGCTCTGCACCACCGCGCGGTGGAACAGCCCGCGCGCGGACGGCGTGGCGAGAAGGATGTTCGTTTTCCAGCCGCCGCCGGATTGGCCCATGATCGTGACGCAATCCGGATCGCCGCCGAAATTCGCGATGTTGTCGCGCACCCACTCCAGCGCCGCGACAAGATCCATGATGCCGGCGGCGCCGGATGCCGCCTCGCCATGCTCCGAAAGATCGAGATAGCCGAAGCTCGCCAGCCGGTGCGTGACGGTGACGACGACCGCGTCGCCGCGTTTCGCAAGCTGCTGGCCGTCATAGACCGCTGCGTTGCCGGAACTGATGGCGAAACCGCCGCCATGGATGGAGACGATCACCGGCCGCTTCGCGCCCGCGTCCAGGCCCGGTGTCCAGATGTTGAGATGCAGGCAATCCTCGCCGATGCCGCCTTCGGCCGTGGAGATATCGAAATAGATGAGCTGGCCGTAGAGATTGCCCGAGTCGGTGGGCAGTTGCGGCGAGACCGGGCCATGGCCGAAGCACTCGCGGATGCCCGTCCAGGGCGCGGGCTTCACCGGCGGGCGAAAACGGTTCGCACCGCCGGTGGAAGCACCGTAGGGAACGCCCTTGAACTGGCAGATCCCCGCATTGACCAGGCCCTGGACTCTGCCCGCCGCGGTTTCGGCGGTGCAGAACATTCCGTCCGTTTCGCCGCTCTTCCCCATCAGGGTCAGAAGCCGGCCTTCAGCACCAACCCGATCGTGCGCGGCTGCGACAGGAATACCGGCACCGGTGCGTTGGTGAAGTACTGGCTGGTGACGGTGGAAGCCGAAACCTGTCCGCGCGTATCGAAGATGTTCTTCAGATAGGCGTCGATCTCCATGTTGTTGGGCATGGCGAAAGAGAGGTTCAGGTTGACCGTGTTGTAGGCGTCGAGATTGTAGGCGGGATTGCCCACGAACGGCGTCGCGCCCTTGTAGCCCGCCACGCGGCTGCCGACATAGACATCCGCAAGGTTGATCGCGCCGCTATAGCCGTTGCCGAAGTCCATCGTGTAGGTCGCCTGAAGCGAGAAATTGAACTTCGGCGACAGCGGCAACCGGTCGCCGCTGTTCAGCACGCCGATGATCGGCGCGGGCGTGGTCAGCTTGGCGTCGGTATAGGCCGCCGTGCCGCCGAGAGTGAGCTGGTCGAGCACGCGATAGCCGAACGACGTCTCCAGGCCCTGCACGCGGGCATTGCCGGCATTGACGAGCTGGTTGATGCCGCCGACGTTGACCGTCGTCTGGATGTCGCTCCATTCGATGTCGTAGACGTCGGCATCGAGCGTGAGGCGGTCATCCAGCAAGGTCGATTTCTCGCCGAGTTCGTAGTTCCACAGCTTGTCCGGCGAGAAGATCGGCGGCGTCGGGCTGCCGGGGATCACGAAGTTCGGGCCGCCGGGACGATAGCCGCTCGACACGCGGGCATAGACCATCGTGTCGTCGGTGACGTGCCAGCGCGGATTGATCAGGTAGGTCACGACGCTCTGGTCGGTGGGCGGCGACTTGAAATTCACCGTCACGCCCGGCACCGCGAAGAACAGGCTCTCCAGGAACGACTGATAGTTCTGGTGCTGCTCGCTGTAGCGGATGCCCAAGGTGAGATCGAGATCGGGCGTGAAGTAATATGTGCCGTCGCCGAACGCCGCGTATTCGCGATAGGTGCTGGGCAGGAAGCCCTGGAACGGCAGGAAGCCGAACAAGGTGCCGCCGGGATTGGCGGCGTCGACCAGGTCGACATTCTCCCCCGTCGTCTCGCGGGTGTAGTAGCCGCCGAGGACCCATTCGAAATGCTTGTTGTCGTCGGACGACAGACGCACTTCCTGAGTGAACTTCTTGGTCGTGTCGTTGACCGGCAGCGCGAAGGGATCGGCCGAGCCCAGCAATCCATCATAGAGCGTGCTCAGATCGCTCTTATAGCTGCCCTTGTCGATCTGGTAGCCGGTGATGGAGGTGAGCTTGGCCCAATGCAGGTCCCAGTTCAGCACGGCGGAATAGAGGTCGAGCGAATTCTCCGACGGCTGATTGAGCGGATAGGATTGATCATAAGTCCCTTCCACCGCCTTGTGCGTGAAGAAATCGCGGAACACGACGTCGGCGCCGCTGCCGTTGACCTTGTCGATGAAGGCGCTGAGCTTGACGCTGACATCGGGCGTGATGTCGGCCAGGAACTGGATGCGCCCGCTCAACTGCCGGCCGGCGCCGACATTCTTGCGGCCGTGATCGGGATCCTGCGTGTAGCCGGAATCGAATTCCTGGATGCCGTCGATGCGCAGCGCCGCGTGGCCGTCGAACATCGGCAGGTTCACCATCGCGCGCAGCCCGTCATTGGCGCCGCCATGTTCGGTGTCGGAGAACTCGCCTTCCATGCGCCCGCTCATCGCGGTCGGGTCCGGCGCGGCGGTGACGTATTTGATGGTGCCGCCCAGCGCGTTGGCGCCGTAGAGCGTGCCTTGCGGACCGTTCAGCACCTCGACGCGGTCGAGATCGAAGGTGTGGATGTTGAGCGACTGGAAGCCCAGGCCGAACTGCGTCGAGGCGCCGATCGGCACATCGTCGACATAAAGACTGATCGCGCTGCCCAGCTGCGTGCCGCCTGTGGTGACGCCGCGGATGGCGATGAGGTTGTTGGTCGGGCCGCCGGAGAAGAAGCTGACGCCCGGAACGGTCGCCGCGAAATCCGCGAAATTGTTCGCGTGCATCTGGGCCAGGTCGTTGCCCGTCAGCGCGCTGATGCCGCCGGCGACGTTCTGAACGTTTTCCGTCCGCCGCTCGGCCGTGACGGTGACGGTTTCGACACCGGAATTGCTGGCCGATGTGGTGGTTTGCGCCAGGCCGTTGGATGTCCAAGCCAGCATGAGCGTGGCGAGGCTAGAGCCCAATACGAGCGTCTTCGAAAGCTGCATGATTTCCCTCCCGCGGTCAGGTGAATCGTGCCACCTGCCATTTTGTCGCGACTATCAGGGCAATCGGACCCTGCGGCAAGATTAATTCAACGCTTGTTGAACCATAATTCCCGTATCGATGAATTCCGCCGCCGGTTGTGGCCGAAACGCCACGAGGCCAAGATGAGTCCGAGGGGAGAACTCATGACGCTCGCGCACAAGAAAAAGCCGCCCGCCGCAAAGAGCGCGGCAAAGCCCAAGCGCGGGCGCGGCCGCCCCCTCAAGCAAAGCGCGGAAGAAACCCGCGAGCGAATCCTGGACTCCGCCGAAGAACTCTTCGCCGAACATGGCTTCGACGGCGTCACCATTCGCCAGGTCACCCACAAGGCCGATGTCGACGTGGCGCTGGCGCATTATTATTTCGGCACCAAGCGCGGGCTGTTCGACTCCGTGTTCCTCCGCCGCGCCGCCATCATCAACGAGTCGCGCCTCAAGGCGATCGACGATTACCAGATCGCCTCCGGCCCCGAAGGCGCGACGGTCGAGGGCTTCCTGCATGCCTTCCTCGATCCGGTGCTGGAGCGCTGGGCCTTCGGCGGCACGGGCTGGAAGAATTATCTGGCCATCGTGGCGCAAGTGAACAACACGCCCAAATGGGGCGGCGAGACCATGGCGCGCTATTTCGATCCGGTGATCCACCGGTTGATCGACGCGCTGCGCGGCATCATGCACGGCGCGCACGATGCGGATCTGTATTGGTGCTACCAGTTCCTCTCCGGCACCTTGACGCTCACTTTCGCGGAGACGGGCCGCATCGACCTGCTCTCCTCAGGCGTCTGCCGCTCGAGCGATTATGAGGCGGTGAAGAGCAGGATGGCGTCGTTTGCCGCGGCAGGGTTTCGCAGGATTTGCCAGCAGCGGCGGCATTGAGGATTACCCTCCCAACCCTCAACCGTCATGGCGGCACTTGTTGCCGCCACCCATATTCCAGAGTGCTTGCCGGAGAGACTCTGGAATGTGGGCGGCCGGAACAAGTCCGGCCGTGACGGGATCTGGAGTTGGTGTATACTCCACGCATGGTCACGCGGGATGCTTATTCGCGGTTCATCGCTGCCTATATGATGGCCAACAAGCGCCACGGCACGATTTACATCGGCGTGACGAGCGAGTTGCCGAAGCGGGTGAATCAGCATCGGGAAGGGCTACTCCCCGGCTTCACCAAGGAATCACGGATTGCACCGTCTGGTATGGTTCGAGCCGTTCGAGGAGATACGCTTCGCGATCCGCCGGGAGAACACGCTCAAGGGTTACAAGCGCGAATGGAAGATCAATCTGATCGAGCGGGAGAATCCGGATTGGATCGATTTGTTTCCATCACTGTTCGGGATTGTGGGAAAGATTTAGCTCACGCTCCACCACCGTCATGGCTATTACCGTCATGGCGGCACTTGTTGCCGCCATCCATATGCCAGAGTCTATCCGGCACGCACTCTGGAATATGGGCGGCCGGAACAAGTCCGGCCGTGACGGTTGAGGGCGTGATGTGAAAGAAAAAGTGAAGGCGCGCGTTCCTCGCGCGCCTTCTCCGTATCTACCGCGGCGCCAATACCATCATCATCTGGCGGCCTTCGGTGCGGGGCCAGGATTCGGTCTTGGCGATCGTCTCCGTATCCTTCTGGATTCGGGTGAGGAGCTGCGAGCCCAGGTTCATATGCGCCATCTCGCGGCCACGGAAGCGCAGGGTCACCTTGACCTTGTCGCCTTCCTCGAAGAAGCGCTTCATCGCGCGCATCTTCACGTCGTAATCGTGGTCGTCGATGGTCGGGCGCATCTTGATCTCCTTGATCTCGATGACCTTCTGCTTCTTGCGGGCTTCGGCCGCTTTCTTCTGCTGTTCGTATTTGAACTTGCCGTAGTCCATCAGCTTGACGACGGGCGGCTTGCCGTCGGGCGAGACTTCGACCAGGTCGAAGCCCTTCTCCTCGGCAATGGCGCGAGCCTCGTCGAGGCCAAGCTCGCCGAATTTGTGTCCGTCGTCTCCGATGAGGAAGATGACGCGGGAATAGATGTCTTCATTGACGCGCGGGCCGTCCTTGGCGGCCGGCTGCGAGGGACCTGCAAAACGTCTGGCGACTATGACTCTCTCCTGTCGTAGGCCGCAGGCGCGAACGTTCCCGCGGGGTCCCACTTGGCGCTCCGCGAAAACGAATGTGCGATTCTGCGGATCAGGGTTTTCCTTTGGCGTTCGAACAGGCGGCGCGGTTAAGTGCGCGGCTGGCGCGATTGGGGTTAAGATAGGCCCCGGCCGCGGTTTCGAAAAGGGCTATTCGGCCACATTTGGGTGCGAAACCAGCCGTTGCGCGCCCGTTTTGCCTCCAATACCGTCCCGCCGGGGCTTGGGGATGATCGCATGAGCCGCACTTTCATGGCTGTGGGCGCCGGGCTGGGCGCGGGACTCATAGCCCTGTTCGTCACCTTCGCGCTGCTCGACTTCCACACCGGAGCATGGCCGGTGCCCGAAGGCTTCGTGCACATCGTGGCCTGGGTGCCCACCGTCGCGCTGGCGACGGCGGTGGCCATCCTGGTCGCCAACCGCAACCGTCGTCCCGGCTTCATCGTCACCGGCATCGCTTTCGTGGGATCGGCTGTGATGCTGCACAACCTGATGACCAACGCGGCGCTGGACGGCGCGCTGACCGTCCCGTTCGGATGGGGCGCAGCCGGCGTCGCCATCGTGACGGCCGCCGGACTGCTCAGCACGTTCCTGGTAGGACGCGCCTAGACCGTATCGACGCGCGTCTCGGCTTCTTTGCGGATGCGCGCGATGAAGTCGTCCAGCGGCATCGCGCCAAGGTCCTGGCCGGAGCGCAGGCGCACCGCGACCTTGCCCTCGGCCGCTTCGCGCTCGCCCACCACCAGCATGTAGGGGATTTTCTGGAGCTGCGCGTCGCGGATCTTCTTCTGCATGCGCTCGTTGGCGTGATCGACCTCGACACGCAAGCCGCCGCCGGTGTCGGGGATGGAGACTTCCGACAGGGTCTTGCGCACCGTATCGGCGTAGGCGCTGGCCTTCTCGCTGATCGGGATGACCATCGCCTGCACCGGCGCCAGCCACACGGGGAACGCGCCGGCGTAATGCTCGATGAGCACGCCGATGAAGCGCTCCATCGAGCCCAGCACCGCGCGATGCAGCATGGCGGGGCGTTTGCGCGAGCCGTCTTCGGCGATGTATTCCGCGCCGAGGCGTCCCGGCAGGTTGAAATCCACCTGCACCGTGCCGCACTGCCAGGCGCGGCCGATGGCGTCATAGAGCGTGAATTCGAGCTTCGGCCCGTAGAACGCGCCCTCGCCCGGATTGAGCGTGTAGGCCACGCCGACATCCTTGCAGGCTTTCGCGAGATCGGCTTCGGCCAGGTCCCACACTTCGTCGGTACCGATACGCTTCTCCGGCCGGGTGGAGAGCTTCACGTCGACATTCTCGAAGCCCAGTTCCTTGTACACCTCGAAGATCAGCCGCGAGGCATGCGCCGCCTCATCGACCATCTGTTCGGGCGTGCAGAAGATATGCGCATCGTCCTGCGTGAAGCCGCGCACGCGCATCAAGCCGTGCAGCGCGCCGCTCGGCTCGTACCGGCTGCACGATCCGAACTCCGCCATGCGGATGGGAAGCTCGCGATAGGAGCGCATGCCCTGCTTGAAGATCTGCACATGGCCCGGGCAGTTCATCGGCTTCAGCGCGAGGATCTTTTCTTCATTGGCGACTTCCACCACGAACATGTGCTCGTGATACCAGTCCCAATGGCCCGACTGCTGCCAGAACTTGTGGTCCATCAAGAGCGGCGTCTTCACTTCCACATAGTCATGCCGCTGGAACTTGCGCCGCGCATAGCTCTCGAGCGTGCGGTACAGCGCATTGCCCTTGGGATGCCAGAACACCTGCCCCACTGCCTCTTCCTGCATGTGGAAGAGATCGAGCTCCTTGCCCAGCTTGCGATGGTCGCGCTTCTCGGCTTCCACCAGGCGCGTGAGATATTCGTCGAGTTCTTTCTGGTCGCGCCAGGCGGTGCCGTAGATGCGCTGGAGCTGCGCGTTCTTCGCGTCGCCGCGCCAATAGGCGCCGGCGATCTTGGTCAGCTTGAACGCGTCGCCGATCTTGGCCGTGGTCTCAAAGTGAGGTCCGCGGCAGAGGTCATGCCAGTCGCCATGCCAATAGATCGAGACGTCTTCGTTGGACGGAATGCTCTTGATCAGCTCGGCCTTGTAATGCTCGCCGATACCGTCGAAATGCGCCACCGCCTGGTCGCGCGGCCAGACCTCGCGGCGGGTGGGAAGCCCCGCCTTGATGATCTTGCGCATCTCCTCTTCGATCTTCGGCAGGTCCTCCGGCGTGAAGGGTTCGGCGCGCGCGAAGTCGTAATAGAAGCCGTCCTCGATGGCCGGGCCGATCGTCACCTGCGTGCCGGGATAAAGCGCCTGCACCGCCATGGCGAGGACGTGCGCCATGTCGTGCCGGATCAGCTCCAGCGCTTCGGGATCCTTCTTGGTGATGATGCGAAGTTTCGCGTCTTCCTCGATGGGGCGGAACAGGTCCCATTGTTTGCCGTTAACCTCGGCAATGAGCGCCGCCTTTGCCAATCCGGGACCGATGGAGGCCGCGATCGCGCCGGGCGTGGTCCCGCGCGTCACCGTGAGCGCCTTACCATCCGGTAAGGTAACGGTCACATGGGGCACGGAATCGGCGGCGGACACGGCTTTTCTCCATTTTTCGAGGGCAGGGCCGTCAGACATAAGGGCGGAAAGCAGCCTAGGCAAGTTGGCACCTGCCTTGCCTGTGACACAGAGTGGAGCCCAATATTGGACCATCGGGGACCAAGTGGTGAGTGAGGCGTGGATATGAGACGGATGGCGATGCTGTCGCTGGGGGCCGTGATGCTGGGCACGCTGCCGGCCTGCGCGCAGCAAGACACCTATGAGTCCATCATGGCCGATTGCGGCGGACGCATTCCGGCGCGGATGGTGGATGCCTGCCTCGAACGCGCCCGCGTGCTCGACGAAACCAACCCCTCGCCGCAACTCAAGCAGTTGGAAGCCGATCTCCAATCCCGCTCCCACGGCCAGGGACCGGATCAAGGCGGTTACGGCCAAAATCAGGGATACGGCCCGCCGCCCGGCCAAGGCGGCTACGGCCCGCCGGACCAAAACGGGCAGCAAGGCTATGACAGCAGCCAAGGCCAGCAGGGCTATGGCGCAAATCAGGGCAGCCCGCCGCCCGGCTATGGCGACAACAACCCGGACAGCCAGGGCGGCTATGGCCTCGACCAAGGCGGTCAACCCCCGCCGCCCGACACGAACAGTGGTGGCCGCTACGACTATCGCGGCCCGCCGCCGGGACCGGGCAACGGCCCCAACGACCAGATGGCGCCGCCGCAGGGCTATGATCAGAGTCAGGGCGACGACGATCCGCCGCCCGATATGTCCGGCGCGCCCGACGACCAGCCGCCACCGGACATCAATGGCGACGACAACCAGGAGCCGCCCGACAACGCCGCCGGCGGCTTCGACGACGGCAATCCGCCCCCCAACGACCACAACGACGATGGTCCGCCACCGGAGAGACCGCACAAATGAAACCGCTCTTCTCAGCCCTTCTGATCGGCGCTTGCCTGCTGGGCGCGCTGCCCGCGTCCGCCGCGAATGTCTGCATCCAGTCGCGTGACATCGCCAACACCTCGGTGCCGGACAGCCAGACGATCCTGTTCCACATGAAGGGCGGCAAAGTCTGGAAGAACACGCTGATGACGAAGTGCCCCAGCCTGAAATTCCACGGCTTCATCTATGACGCCTCGCCCGTCGGCGAGATCTGCGGCAATCAACAGACGATCCACGTGATTGAGACGCACGAAGTCTGCCTTTTGGGCCCGTTCACGCCGTCGCCATAATGTGAGTCGCGGGAACGCCAGCGCCACAAGTCCGTTCAACAAACGTTGATATTGCCAGTCACCCCTGTTGCAGGACGCGGCCGGCAGGACGACACTCGCGTGAGGGGCGCTTTCATTCGCAAGGAGGTTGTCATGAAAATCGTGGCGATCGCAGCAGCTTTGGTTTTCGCCGCCGGTACTGCGTACGCGCAGGGCGGCAGTATGAGCATGAGCGCCGGTGGCGGTTCGACCTGCCTTCAGACGCGCGACATCGATCACACCCATGCCGTGGATGCCAACAACGTCCTCTTCTACATGAAGAACGGCGCGGTCTGGCACAACGCCCTGCCGGCACCCTGCCCCGGGTTGAAATTCCACGGCTTCAGCTTCGTCGCGCGCGATACCGACGAAGTGTGCTCCAACGCACAGGGCATTCGCGTGCTTGTCACGGATCAGGTCTGCCAGTTGGGCGCCTTCACGCCGCAAAGCCCGGCGCACTAAGTTTTTTTGATTGTCGCGCAATTTAGGGGCGAACCGCTGCACACTTCGCCCGATTGCGCTTGTGCAAATCCACACCGCAAAGGGCCGGGACCGCTTCCGGCCCTTTTCGTTTGTGCTAAATCTTCCTCCGGGCATTGATGGAGGGGCACATGGCCGAGGGGATGGAAGTCGAACTGAAACTGGAATCCGAGTTGGGCGGGGCGGTCGCCATCACGGTGGTGATCATCTCGGTATTCCTGGCGATCGTGCATCTGAAGGACGAGAACGTCATCCAGGGCATGAACCGCGCGCAGATCGCCGCCGTCGACACCTGGAACCAGTTCGAAGCCGAACGGATCAAACTCCACGGCGACGAGAACGACAGCGCCGCGCTGAAACTCAACGCCGCCTCTCCCGGCGCCGACAAGGCCGCCTATGCCGCGGAGGCACAGCGCCTGCAAACCAAGATCGGCAAATACGAAAAGCAATCCGACGATCTGTCGACGAAAGCCAAAGCCAAGGAAGCCCTCTACAGCACGCTGGAATTCCGCCACGACCAGTTCGACATGGCGGATGCCTTCTGCTCCATCGCTTTGGCGCTCGCCGCCGTCGGCGCCCTGGCCGGCCGCCGCTGGCTACTCTTCGGAGCCTGGGGCGCCGGCGCGTTCGGGATATTGATGGGGCTGGCGGGAATCGTGGGTTGGGCAATCCATCCGGAATGGCTCGCGAGCTTTTTGGGGTAGGTGCGCTTTACACACTCACTGTTCACACCCTCGCTGTCATCCCCGGCTGAGTGTCGCGCGTATCACGCGCGACACGAAGGAAAGGGGATCCAGGTGGTTCGTCACGAACGGTACCGATCGCATCGGGCGTGTCCTGCCGCGCCACTGTCTCCCGGCGATCCACCTGGATCCCCTTTCCCTCGCTTCGCTCGGCCGGGGATGACAGCGAGTTTTTGATTCAGGCAGAAAGCACTTCGCTCTCCGCGATACGCACAACTCCCTCCACCGTCATGGCCGGGCTTGTCCCGGCCACCCATACCCGCGGTGGAAAAAGTAAGAGCGATGACCGTCAATATCTTGTTCGGCAAAGACCGCGTTTATGGGTGGCCGGGACAAGCCCGGCCATGACGATTTTGTTTTGCGGTTGGGTTTGGGGTCGGCGTTTGTGTTTCGAGCAGAGAGAGTGTGAAGGCGCAAAAAGGGCAATCACCCCAAACAAAAAGGGCCGGTGTTGCCACCGGCCCTTTCCGTCTCAACGTCTCGAAACTACTTGTTGCCGAAAATCTGGATCGACACCGAGTATTTGCCGAGCGCGTGGCAGCGCAGGGTGAGGCTGTTCACGCTGTTGTAGGTGCCGGGCAGGTCGACGCGATAGAGACGATCGCGCTGCATCGGCTGGTTGTTGTTGACCATGAAGCTGCGCATGTTGCCGTTGGCGAAGCGCACATTCGCGCGGCCGCAGATGGCGTCGCCATTCACCGGCTTGAAGCCGAGTTCGGTGATCGCGCGGCCACCCCAGCCGGCGGCGCCGCCATCACGGTCGGTCATGCCGCTGAACTGCGCCGTGCCGATCTGCACCCAATTGTTCATGGACATCATGGGCGGCGGAGGCGGTGGCGGCGTCGTCGCGTTGTCGGCCCAATGCAGCATGCGCGACCAGGTGCGCTGCCATTCCGGGCTCGCGCGCCACTGCGCCTTGTACTGGCCGATATCCGCGTCCATGCGGATGTTGGCGCCGCCATGGCTGAACGAGCGGCAGGCGAAATCGAGCCTGCGGATCGTGACCGCGCGGCCCGGGACATCGACGCCCTTCGCCTGTCCCTGGCGCAACATGCCGGAGAACAGTTGGCTGGACGAACCATTGGCGTAGATCGCGCGGATGGCGCTGCACTGCACGTCGCCGCCCGTGGCGGTGAATTGCAGCCGCTCGACCGGCCCGCCGAAATCCGGCGAGGTCGTGTCGCGATCCGCGCCGTAGTCGACGTGGATCGAGCCGATATTGTCCCAATCGGCGAAGGCCGGCGTGGACAGTCCAACGCCCGCCACGGCGGCGAGCGCGAGTAATCCTGATCGTGTCATGCGTCTTCTCCTCGAATGCCCTCAAGCCATGCAGGAAACTTGGCGCTCCCGGCCTGAACGGCGGCTGAACGGGCGAAGGGCGCCCGCATTAGAAAAAGTCTGAGAAACCTAGTGACCGCTGGGATCGGCGCTGCGGCTGACTTCGAACAGGAACCAGTTGCGGCGTTCGGTTCCGTCGATGAAGGTTTCCAGGATGCTGGCGGTGGCGACGTCGTCATGCTTGTCGCAAAGCTCGTGCACTTCACGCATCAGCCGCATCATCGTCTTGTTGTCTTCCATCAGCTCGCGGACCATGTCGCCCGGCGCCACGAACGCCGCGTTGTTGTCCTTGATGTGCTGATGGCTGGTGATCTCGCCGATAGAATGGAGCGTACGCCCGCCGATCTTGCGCACGCGCTCGGCCAGCTCGTCGGTCGTCTCGAAGATCTGCTCGGCATGCTCGTCGAACAGCAGGTGATAATCGCGAAAATTGGGTCCGCTGACATGCCAATGGAAATTCTTGGTCTTCAGGTAAAGCGCGAAGGCATCGGCCAGCAGACCGTTCAGCGCCTTGGAGATTTCCTGGATGCCTTTTTCCTTGAGGTCGGTCGGCGTGCTCAAACGCGCGGTGCCGCCACTCTTCTTCGATTTCGCCATGGGGGATAGCCTCTTCAAATGGGGTATGCGCTCGGTCGCGCCCGGTTACGGAACGCAGCCACAGCCTTCCGGTTGCCAAATGATTATAGAAGCCCGCCGCGCCAGCGCACCCGCCCGAACACGATGCGCGCCGCCTCTTCGGGCGACAGAATTTCGGGCGGCTTCTTGTCCATCGTGGCCTGGGTCTGCAGTGAGACCCGGCCGTCGACATAAATCTGCACTTTGCGGGTGATCAGCCGCCCGTCCGGCTTGAAGACGTAATAGCCGTCATCCGTCACGCGATCGAGGCCGGTCGAGACCAGCATGGCATCGCCGTCCATGATGTCCGGCTCGTTGGCGTCGCCGCGGTTGAAGACCACGCAAAGCCGGGCCTCCGGCGTACGGATCGCAGCGTGAAGCCAGGCGCGGGAAAAGGCGATGTGCTCGCGCACGTCCTCGGCCAGGGGATAGGAGCCGGGGCCGGAATAGGCATCCGCCTCGGCCACGGGGATGGCGGCGAAACCGGCGATCACTTCGCCCAGCGACTGCCGGCCTTGGCCCGTCGCAAGCCATTCCAGCGACACGTCTTTTGCCTGCGCCAGCCGGGCCAGAAGCTCGAAAGGCGGCTTGGCGCGGCCACCGATATAGGAGGCCAGATGCTCCGGCGTGACGCCCGCGATGGCCGCAGCTTCCGGGCGCGAGCGGAACATGTCGAGCAGGATGCGTATCCGCTCGCCCAACTCGACGCGGAAGACCACCGGGCCGTCCTCGAGCCCGGGCGTTTTCGATTTTCCTTTAGACGGCCTGCCTGTCACCTAAAACTTTCCCGTGTATCGCTCTTGACTTGAACCACTTACTGCGTGTACCTGTACTTTTATCGGTAACGAAACGTACAAAATAAGCCAAACATTATCATCCTCGTGGAAACTCGGTATGGCTCAGAAAATTCAAGTCCCCAAAAGACGACGCTCTAAGGCTTTATCCGGCTGGCACGCGGAAGACGTCAAGGCCGCGATCCGCAAGAAGGGCATGACCCTCGCAGAACTGTCGCGGATTCACGAATACAGCGATTCCTACCTCCGCGGCACGCTCATCCGCCATCGGCCTCAAGGTGAGGTCATCATCGCGCATTTTTTGGGCATCTCCCCGGCCGAAATATGGCCCGAACGTTACAGCAAAAAGAAGGTCCCCAAAACCCGCAACGGCCGTCGCGGCAAGCGCGAGAAGCGCAAGCCCTGATGCCGCGCAGCCCCGGCGAAACCGGCGGGGACGATCCAGACAACGAGCTCTTTCGCGACGCGGCCCAGCCGGCGTCGCCGGAGCCGTTGCCGGAGCTGCTCGCAGTCCATTTTCACACGGGCCCCATCGCCGCGGCGCCGCTGCATCCCAACCTGAAAACGCTGCTGGCCTTCTGGTCCGCAAAGTGCCGTGGCGAGCGCCCGCCCGCCCGCGCCGACCTGCCGGTCTATGAGCTGAAACCCTGGCTCGGTCATCTGGCGATCCTGGAGCCCGCGCCCGGTACGTTTCGTTTCCGGCTGGGTGGCACCGACCTCATCCCCCGCTTCGGCCGCGAGACGACGGGACTCACCTTGGCAGATATCCCGCCCGCTTTGCGCAAACCACTGGCCGCCATGCTGGATATCGCGAGTTCGCGCCAGGCGCCGCTGGCCGCCGCCACCGCTATCCGCCATCGCGGGCGGCGCACGTTATGGTCCGAACTGATGCTGCCCTTGGCGGCTGGACGCGCAGGCCCCGCGCTCCTGCTGCTCGCCGCCTATCCGATGGAGGTGGGGCCGGGGATGCCCTGAAACGTAATGCATCCGACTCACGGCCCCGCGCGTTCTCCGCTTGAGGGGGCTCCTGACCTGAGGAGACGACTATGAACGGCAAAATCTTTGCGATGGCGGCCGCGCTGACGGCTGCGGTGGCCCTGACCGGCTGCGCGGCGGATGTCCACGCCGGCGGCGTGGGAGTCGGCGTCAGCGCCGGCACTGGCGACTACTACGACGCCTATTACGACGACTATTACGGCCCCTTCAACGACGGCTATTGGGGCGATGACGGCGCCTTCTACTACGCCGACACGGGCCACACCTGGCATCGCGACGACGCCCATCACTTCCACCGCACGTCGGGCGAAAGCGGCTTCCATCACGTCCACGGCAGCGGCGCGCATCGGGAACACTAAGGCCGCCAGTTGGATCGCGGCCCAAGATCGCCTATGGAGAGGACCGATATCATCCGGATCCTCTCCATGAGCGACACGCCTTCCGACAATCCCATGCCCGACCGCCTCTCCGCCAATCCCAAAAGCCCGCATTACAACGCGGAGCTTCTCGAGCGCGGTGTGGGCGTGCGCTTCAACGATGTCGAGCGCAACAATGTCGAGGAATATTGCGTCAGCGAAGGCTGGGTGCGCCTCGCCGTCGGCAAGACGGTTGACCGCCATGGCAACGCCATGACGGTCAAATACAAAGGCAAGGTCGAAGTCTATATGCGCGACGCTCAGACGCCGCCCAAATAATCCATCTTGCCGATCGTGATGCCCTTGGACCGCAGCAGGCCATAGGCCGTGGTCACGTGGAAATAGAAGTTTGGCAGCGCGAAATTGGTGACAAACTGGCTGCCCTTCATCTCGAAGGTCCGGTTGGGCGTCTTGATGGTGATGGTGCGGTCTTCCGCGCCTTCGAACTTGCCGGCATCGACCGACTTCAGATACGCGATCGTCTTGGCGATGCGGTCCTGCAGCTCGGGGAACGTAGTCTCCGTATCCGCAAAGCTCGGCGTCTCGTCGCCTATCAGCCGCGCTGCGCAACCCTTTGCCGCGTCGCTCGCGATCTGGATCTGGCGCGGCAGCGGATGCATGTCGGTCGCGAGCCGCGCTTCGAGCAGATCGGACAACGGCATGTCCTGGCTCTTCGCCTGCGCGACAGCCTTGTCGATGATCTTCGACAGGTTGGTGAGCATGGAGATCATCGGCGGGATGGACGCATCATAAATGGAAAATGCCATGGTGGTTCTCCTGAAAAGTTTGTCGGGGCCGCGCACTGAACCGCCGTTCGAGATCGCGTTCAAGCGGTGCGAATAACTTATTCCTGGTTGGGTTTATCAATATTCTTCGTCATGGCCGGGCTTGTCCCGGCCATGACGGTTGAGGGGGTGTGCGCAATGGGCGAAAGAGAAGTCGTCCGGCACCTTTCGTACCCTTGACTTCTTTCCCGAACCGTCTGATATTTCTGTTATGACAGAAACATCAGACCAGAAAGACCTTCCCGTCGCGATCCGGCGCTTTGTGCTGCATTGGGGCGACATGGGCGGGCAGTGGGGCGTGAACCGCTCCGTCAGCCAAATCCACGCGCTGCTCTACGTCTCCGACCACCCGCTGACGGCGGACGAGATCGCGGAGACCTTGGGCATGGCGCGCTCCAACGTCTCCAACTCGATCAAGGAGCTGCAGGGCTGGAACCTCATCCGCCGCGTGCCGGTGATGGGCGACCGGCGCGACTTCTTCGAGGCGGACACCGATGTGTGGTCCATAGCGGCCAAGATCGTAGCCGGCCGCAAGGAGCGCGAGCTCGATCCGGCACTGGCCGCGCTCGGCGAATGCATGGCGGAGGCGGAGACCGATCCCACCATCAGCGCCGTGGCCAAGAAGCGCCTCTCCGAGATGCGCGATTTCACCCGTACCGTTACCGGCTGGTACGGCCAGATGTCCGCCGTGCCGCGGCCCAAGATGATGACGCTGATCCGGCTGGGCGCGCGGATCATCAACCTGCTGCCGTCAAAAAAAGAAAAATGAGGGGGATGCGTCATGGCGCTGGCACTGCCGAGGTTCGAAGACCCGCCCGACATCCAACATGACGCATCGCTTCTCGATCTGCGTTTCGCATCGCTCCTGCCACTCGCTGAGTGGAACGCGCTCCCCGCGCCCATCCGCCAGCGTTTCTCCAAGCGCCTCGCGGGCGGACGCACCGCCGTCTATGTCGGCGGCGTGGTGGAGACGAAGCTCACCTGGGTCGGAAGGCTGTTCGGATTCCTGGCGCGGCTGATCGGCGGGCCGCTTCCTACGTCTTCCGATCCCGGCCCCGCTGTCGTTTCCGTTACAGAGGACGCGGGCAGCGGCGGCCAGATCTGGACGCGGTTGTATGCGCGCCGCAGCGGCTTCCCGCAGATCATCCATTCCGCGAAATCCTTCGCCGGACCCACAGGGCTTGAGGAAACCGTCGGCCACGGCGTGGGCATGGCGCTACGGCTGGAAGTGCGCGAGGGCGCGCTGCTGTTCCACAGCGCGGGCTACTACTTGCGCATCGGCGGATTGCGCGTGCCCCTGCCCGGCTGGATCGCGCCCGGCGCCATCACCGTCACGCATCGCGAAGCCGGCGAAGGCCGCTTCCAGTTCGTGCTGGATGTCGACCATCCCCGCTTCGGCCGCATCATCCAGCAGACCGCCATCTTCCGCGAGGCCAAACTCTAATGTCTCCGCTGCTGCAAGTTTTAATCGTGGTGCAGATCGCGATGGGCGCGTTCGATACTTTCTATCACCACGAACTCACCGAATGCCTCGCCTGGCGGCCGTCGCAGAAGGGCGAGCTGAAGCTGCATGGCGCGCGCAACCTGATCTACGCGCTGGTCTTCGCCGTGCTGGGCTGGACGGAGATCCACGGACTCTGGGCCTGGCTGCTGATCGCGGCGCTCTCCGTCGAGATCGTGGTGACCTTGATCGATTTCGTGGAAGAAGACGCCACACGCCGCCTACCCGCCAGCGAACGGGTGACGCACACCTTGCTCGCGCTGAACTACGGCGTGATCTGCGCGCTCCTGATGCCGGTACTGCTCGGCTGGGCCGCGCAACCCATCGCGATCCTGCCCGTCACTCGCGGACTGTTCAGCCTGCTCGCGGCGGCCGCCACGTTGGGAACGATCGTGACAGGTCTGCGCGACCTCGCCGCCGCACGACGTCTCGCGCGCATCCAGCCGAACGACGCGGCCGGGCTGGTCGCGGCGTTGCGCAGCCGCCGCACCGTCCTCGTCACCGGCGCCACGGGCTTCATCGGCTCGCGATTGGTGGAGGCGCTGAGCGCCGCCGGCCACCACGTCATTGTGCTGGTGCGCGATCCCCACAAGGCGGAGGCGCTGCGGCCGCCCTACACGCTCATCACCAGCCTCGACCAGATCGCGGGCGATGCGGCCATCGACGCCATCGTCAATCTCGCGGGCGAACCCATCGCCAACGGCTTGTGGACCAACGCCAAGCGCAAACGCATCGTGGACTCGCGCGTGCAGATAACCTCTGACGTCGGGCGCCTGATCGATGGCCTCAAGCGCCGCCCCAGCGTGCTCATCAACGGCTCCGCCATCGGCTGGTACGGCTTGCGCAGTGACGAGATGCTGACTGAGACCTCCACCGGCACACCCTGCTTCAGCCGCACGATCTGCGAGGCCTGGGAAGCGGAAGCGCGCAAGGCACAGGGCCTGCGCGTCGTGCTGCTGCGCATCGGCCTCGTGATGGGCAGTACCGGCGGATTGCTGCAGCGCCTGTTGACGCCGTTCGAGTACGGCATGGGCGGCCGCATCGGCTCCGGCGCGCAATGGATGTCGTGGATCGAACGGGACGATCTCATCCGCCTGATCGCGCATGCCATCGCCACGCCGTCGCTCTCAGGTGCCGTCAACGCCACAGCGCCAGAACCCGTCCGCAACCGCGATTTCGCGAAACATCTGGGCCATGCGCTGCATCGCCCGTCATTCATGCCGCTGCCCGCCGCACCCTTGCACCTGTTGCTCGGCGCGTTCGCCGAAGAACTCTTCCTCTGCGGCCAGCGCGTGCTGCCGCGCAAGGCGCTGGCGAGCGGATTCCATTTCCGTCACGAAACGCTGGACAGCGCGCTGGCGGCGATTGTGGGCGGCAACACCAAACTCCCTGTCATCCCCGGCGAGCATCGCGCGGTCAGCGCGATGTGAGGGAAGGGGACCCAGGTAGTTTGTCTGGAGACGGTGCGCAGCAGGACACACTTGACGCGATCAATACCGTCCGTGACAAACCACCTGGGTCCCCTTCCCTCACGCCGCGCATGAAATGCGCGGCGCTCGCCGGGGATGACAGCGGAGTTTGACGTCGCTTTCCTACTACTCGCCGCGCAACGCGGAGGAACCGCCCGCGACCATGTCGCTGTCACCGCTGCTGCATGTGGAAAAATCGCCGGACGCGACTTGCTGGTCGGAAACGAACATCGCAAGCGGGCGCCCGCTTTCGGCGAAGGCGGTTTCGGCGGTGTAGCAGAAGGCATCGCGGCGGCGCAGGCTGGCCAGCGAGAAATTGTTGGCGAGGCCCGTTTTGTAAGCGTTGTAATTCGCCATGCCCGCCTCGCGGCTGGCGGCGCGCTGGAAATAGGAAAGCAGCGCGGCATCGGACTCCTGCAACTCGCGGCGATGCGACAGCACGAACTGGTTATAGGGCTGGATGTCGCCGCAGGTGAGCGCGGCCACCATCAGTTCCTGCTGCACGGCGGCGGCTTTCAGCGCCATCGCTTCCTCCGGCCGCGCGCAGATATCGGCGGCGAGGCTTTGCCCCGTCATCGCCATCGCGGCCAGCGCGGCGACAGCACTCTTCCCAGGCGTTTTCATTATCACTTCCCCTTACGACGACTTCACGCGCACGCAGCGCCCGGCGGGCGGATCGAACTTGTCGAGATGCGGCGTCACATCCGATGCGCCGCCGCTGCACGCCACCCAGCGGAAATCATGCTCGGCATCGGCCGGTTTGATGTTCGCGTCGAACACCACCGGCGTGAAACCGTTGGCGGAGACGTTGCCCAGCTTCGAACCCGCGTCGCAGCTCGCATCGCTCTCCATCGCGGTCTGCAGGCAATAGGCGAAGGAGACGCCATAGCCGCACTGGTTGCGGAAGCCGAGATTGGCGCCGTCGCTCTCGATGCTCAGGCAATCCGATGCGCCCTTGCCGAGTTCGGCCGGAACATCGCCCGATGTCCTGCGCGGCACCGCGGACCAGACCGCCTGCTGCATCGCCGGCGCGGCGTCGATTGCATGCACGACGGAATTGCGCACCATGATCGGGCCGGCGTTCTGCGCGATGGTCTGCGGCGCGCCATGGGGTGATTTGTGCGGTGCCATCACCGGCACGGGCGCCGCCGCCGTCTTTTCGAACGTGCAGGTCGCGGCGTGCGGCGCCTTCCCCGGCTGAGCAAGTCCCAAACGGTTGGCATAATCGGCCACGGCCTCCCGGCGCTCCGCCTCGCTGAAGACATGGCCGGGGGGATACCAGGAGAGGCAACCGGCACTCGCCGTCGTCGCCAACGAAAACCCGCCCGCGCCGTTCAGCTTCAGCTCTTCCTGGTGGCCGTCGGAGAATTGTGCCTCGATGCCCGTATCGGTGACGCGGAAGAAGCCGGTGACGCGCGCGGCACCATCGGTGACGGTGCCCATATTGTCCGTCATCAGCGCGAAGATCTTCTTCTGCTCCGCCCCGCCCGCCGAAACCACGGTGAGCGTCAGCTTGTCATCCGTCGGCGCCAGCGTGATCGTGGAACCATCGACCGCGATCAGCTTCTGATCCGCCACGTTGGAGAGCCAGGCGGGGCCGTCATCGCCGGTGCCGTCGCTCCAGGCCGATCCCACGCTCAGCGCGAGCGCCACGCCCGCCAATAGTATGCTTCCCCTGACCGACATCTGCGCGCCCCTCGCGTCATCCGCGCAACGAGGATGCCCGCGCGTGCCGTGGTGTCGAATGAATCCGGGAGCCACCGTGAAGCGAGGCTTAGGCGATCTTCTAAAGTTGAAGATGAACGGACTAACCTGTGATAAGTTCGTGCCCGCATCGCGGGGAAACACCGGTGAAATTACGCATCGCACTCATTCTCAGCCTGTCGCTCACGCGCATGGCCGACGCGGATCGCGACCCGCGCCCGCTGCAAGCGGCCGAGCAGCAGACATTCTTTCCATTGGCTTGCAAGAGGGTAATCGCGCACGACGAGAACCACACCTGCGCTGCGATGCGCGATTATGGCGACGGCACGCCCACGGACCTCTCGCTCGATGCCGTCGCTTATGGCGCTTTCACCAAAGCCGGCGCGGATGAAGCCTATGTGACTTACGCCAGCTCGTCCGAGCCGCACGCCAGCAATTTCGGCGGCGGCATCTTGTTCGCGCGCAAGGTCGGCGCGTGGAAGCTGGTGCGCTGGTATTCCGGCGGACAAATGAACCATTGCGTGGCGCTGCCCGCGGAGAGCATGCAGCGCCTGCTCTGCCTCTCCGGCTGGATGGGCCAGGGCGAAGTCGACAGCTCTGTCTGGCTGAAACGCGTCGCGGCGACCAATGAACAGGACACAATCGCGAAGGCCGAAACGGCGATCCTGAAGGCGCAGGATGACCGCGAGGCGGGCATGCCCGGCCAGCCCAATGCGTATCAATGCGAGATGAAGCGCGGGCCGGATGAGGCGATATTGTTCTCAATCGATAGCCTGAAACGCTCGACAGCGCCCGGCGTATTGGCCGAGTCCACCGTCACCTACGCCATGGCGCGCGATGTGGCCGCCGCCTGCCGCGCGAAATCGCTGGCGGATGTGAAGGAGACGAAAGGTACCGTTCGTTACCGCCTCGTGGGTGGCACCGTGATCGCCGATATGCCCGCCAAATTCGCGAAGACGGACTACTGATCCAGCAGCCCCAGCCGGATCAGACTTTCGGCCGTCGACACGAGGCACTCTTCGTTGTTGCGCGGGCTCCAGCCCAGCATGCGTCGCGCCTTGGCGTTGGTGCCCTGCTTCTTCTTGCCCAGCTCCGGCGTGATAAGGCGCAGCGACGGATCGCGCAACGCCGCCAGCCGCACCAGGAAGTTCGGCAGCTCGCGTGTCGGCACTTTCTTCGCCGCATCGCCCAGCCGCGCGCGCAGGATGCGGCCCATCTCCACCATCGGAATGAAATCGCCCGCGACGGCCAGGAAGCGTTCGCCCTTCGCCGCTGGATTGGTCATCGCGCGGAGATGGGCGTTCGCCACGTCGCGCACGTCGACGAGCCCGATGGTGAGCTTGGGCACGCCCGGCACCGCGCCCTCCAGGAAGCGCTTCACCAGCTGGATGGAAGTGGAGAGATCCGGCCCCAGCACCGGCCCGCCCACAGCGACGGGATTGATAACGGTGAGCTCCAGCTTGCCGTTCTCGCTTGCCACGTAATCCCACGCCGCGCGTTCCGCGATGGTTTTCGATTTCGCATAGGCGGAAAGACCGGGCGTGTTCACATCCGTCCAATCGGTTTCGTCGAACGGGCGGTCGGGCGGAATCTTGCTGTAGCCGATGGCGGCGAAAGACGAGGTGAGCACCACGCGCTTCACGCCCGCGTCGCGCGCGGCGCGCAACACGCGAAGAGCGCCATCGCGCGCCGGGATGATCAGCTCATCCTCATGCTTCGGACTACCCGGCGGAAAGGGCGAAGCGACATGCAGCACATATTCGCAGCCCTGCGTGGCCTCGGCCCAGCCCGCATCCCGCTCCAGATCGGCGACGAAGAACGACAGCCGGTCATTCGCTTCGCCCAGCTTGAGCACCGCGCGCACGTCGGCTTCGCGATTCAGGTTGCGCACCGTGGCGCGCACCGTATGGCCCGCTTCCAGAAGCTGCAGAATGCAATAGTTGGCGATGAACCCCGAACCGCCCGTGACCAGGACCGTACTCATATGCGTCTCCTTCTATCCGCGAACCTGGCAACAGGCGCGGATGCAAATGCTGATCTTCTTCGCGAAATCGTCGCGCGTGGGATGCCCCTCTTTCCAGGCGACTCCCATCAGATAAAGCACCTGCGCCACCTCTTTCGGCGAGCAGATGTTCTTCGCGCGTTTGAACTCGACCGATTCCGACAGCGCCTTGGCGAGTGCTGACTGGAACGTCGCGGAATATTCGTCCTTCATTTCGGCGGAGAGACGCTTGCCCGCCTCGATCACGTCCAAAGCTTCCGGCGTGTAAGTCGCGAGATGCCGGCCGAACCAAGCATCCATCGCGCCCATCAACCGGTCATAGAGCCCGGCATCCTTGCGCGCGAGATGGGCGCGGACCTGGGCGAGCCCGTCATCCAGATACCGGCGCATCGCCGCCACGAAGATCTCTTCCTTCGAGGCGAAGTGCAGATAGAGGCCCTGCTTGGAGATTTGCGCGGCCGACGCCAGGTCCTCCACCGAGGTCTTGCGGAAACCATAGCGGCCGAAAACCTGGATGGCGGCGTCCAGGATTTCGTCGCGTCTTGGGGAATTGGCTTGAACAGCTTGTCCCATTCGGCCAACTTGACCGAAATGGGCTAGTTGGTCAAGCGGCCGAAGAAATGGCCGGCTGCCAGGCCTCTATGGGCGCGCCTAGCATGGCATGGGCCTGCTCATAAGCGACGGGCCGAGCGATGTTCAGCCGCGCCCGCGCCGCATCCAGCGGCTCGGCGAACAGCGTCTCGATATCCTCGGCATGCAGCCACGACGCATCGCGGCCATGGCGGTAGCCTTCGCGGATCGCCTTCAGCACGGAGACGCAGCCCTTCTCGCCCAGGCTTTTGAACGCGCCGGCCATGGCGATGAAGCCCCAGCCGAGTCCTTTGGTCTGCGCATAGGAGAAGGCGACGAGGCAAAGCTCGCCCAGCGGATCATCCGCCTGGTAGCCGGTCAGCGTGTGCCAGATGTCATGGATGTCGCGCTCGCGGCGGCCGAACCACGCGTAAGGATGCTCCATCACGCGGTCGCCATGCACTTCCTCGCTGACAGCCGCGAGGCCGTCGGCGGAGAAGCCGGTCTTCGCGAGGAACGTTCGATACGCGGCGCCCACCGTGCCCGGTGCGAACTGCGCGAGGAATTTCGGATCGGTGAGGCGCGTGACCAGCTCCACGCGGCGATAGGCAATGGCGCCGCCCTGCGGTGTTTGCAGAAGACGGTGATAATTGCGCTGCGCGGTGCCGGCGTTCAGCGCCGCCATCACGCGGAAGACCTGCGTGGTGTCGTCCGGATTGGCCAGCAGCTTGCGCACCGCGCGGAAGGCCTCGGGCCAGTTGCGGCGCTGGGCGCCGATGTTCATCGTCTCGTGACTGCCCATCGTCCCTTGCGCTGCCTGCTGCATCGTTCCGGTCCTATCTGATAATCTTGATTGTCAGATTGTCAGATGCGAGGGTTTTGTCAAGAGGCCGCTTCGAGAATCCCGCTTGGAAAAGGAAAAACGCCGCTATTCCGGCCAAAGCTTCGAGGACCGGCAGACCGAGCGCCGGGAGAAGCTGATCCACGCCGCCCTCCAGGTGGCCAGCCGCGCCGGGCTGGAGGGCCTGTCGGTCGCCGCGATCTGCGCCGAGGCTGGGCTCATCGCGCGCTATTTCTACGAGTCGTTCCCCAGCCGCGAGGCGATCTTCGTGGAGGCCTACCGCGCCGCGCAGGACGAGTTGCTCGCCCGCATCGGCGGCGGGCGCGAGACACCGAAAGCCGCCCTCACCGGATTCTTCACCGCCTTGCGGAACAACCCCGGCCTCGCCCGCGTCTTCCTCGTCGACATCGACGACCACACGGGCGCCATGCGCATCGCCAGCTTCGAAGGCGCGCGCAAGCTCTGCAAGGCGTTCGGATTGAAGGCCGATCACCCGCTGATGATCGCCGGCATCATCGGCGCCATCGTCGACATCGGCAAACGCTGGATCGAGAGCGACTTCACCGAACCGCTCGAAGAGGTCGTCGAGATCGCGCTGCCTTTCACACGGTTGAAGTGAGGGCACACGGTTGAAGTGAAGGCACACGGTTGAAGTGAAGGCACGCGGCTGAAGTGATCAGCCGAGATGACGTGTGACCTTGGCCTTCAGGATCCGAACCAGTTCCGGATCCATGAAGGCGAACTTGTCCGGGATATCCAGGCAGACGACACGCTTGTTCTTCAGCACGGCGCGAAAGCCCGCAGACAGCTTGGCGCGGTGCGATGCCTCCATCGTGAAGATGATATCGGCCCATTCCACGAGATCGGGCGTCAGCGGCGTGTCCGCATCCTTGCTCGTTCCGGCCGACGCCACGGTGACGCCGTCGAAGCCGGAGAACACCGCCTCGGCAGTCGGGCTGCGCGCACGGTTGCGGCCGCATAGGAACAGGACGTTTTTCATCCGCGTCGTAATAGTCGCCATCCGCGCCGGAAAAAAGGCCCGGCGCGTGCCGGGCCTTTCTCGTTTGGGGACTACGCCGCCGCCTTCGCCGGCAGGAAGCGTGGATTGCGCAGCAGCGCGGCGCTCACCAGCGCGATCAAGACGCCCACGGGGAATATCTCGATGAAGGTCTCCGGCAGGCGGTAGAGCGGATTGGCGTATTGCGCCTTCATCGCCTGCACCTCGGCGACGGCCTTCTGGTAATCCGCGGCGCTGACATGGGCGGCACGCTTCTGGGCCAGCATGCTGTCGAAGTATCCGTTCATGATGTCGTAGTGGTTGAGCGCCAGATAGATCTCCCACACCGCGGTGAAGGCGATCCCCGCCACCACCGCGATGCCCAGCCCCACCAGCAGCGCCAGGCCGAAGCCGATCACCCCGCCCCGCACCTGGTCGCGATATTGCTTCACCCCCACCAGGATGGCGGACAGCGCCACCAGCATCACCAAATATCCGAGAAACAGGCTGTGCTGCGCCGACGTCACGATGGTGGCGATGATGCCGAGCCCCGCGATGGTGCCGGCGATGAGACCGAAGATGGAGACGATGCGTGTCATGTGTGCGCCCCGCGCTGTTGGATTTGCGGCGCCGTTCTGGCGCAAATGCCCGGCGCAAGTGTATCGCCCAAACGGGTGAATTCGCGCAAATCGGCAATTTTCAGGAGGCCAAATCCCTACGGGATTAGCCGCAACGCCCGCGCCTTGGCCACGGCCTGGCTGCGGCGCCCGGCCTCGAGCTTGGCGAAGAGATTGGCGGCGTGGGTCTTCACCGTGTTGGGCGAGAGGCCCATCCCGGCCGCGATCTCCTTGTTGGACTGCCCGGCGGCCAGCCGCTCCAGCACCTTCATCTCCTGCCCCGTGAGCCCGAGCGCCGCGAGCGCCGCCTCGTTGCGCTCGAAGCCCGCCCCGGCCGGCCGCGCCGAGAGCTTCCACCCCACCCACACGCCACCCGCCGCGAACGCCGTCCCGATGATCCCGATATAGATCTGCGGCGAAAACGCCTGCACGAAATACTGGTACTGCAACCACTGCAACGCGAATGCGCCGAGCGCGAGGACAGCCGCCCAGACGAGGACGGTGCGCAGCACCGGCGCGGCCTCGCCGACGCGGCGAACGAAGGTGGCGAAAGGCTTCATGGCGGGAAGGCTAACATAACATGGCCCGGGCAATAGCGTTTTGGGGCCGTTGGCTTCGAACCGCAGGCCGGATAAACCATCGCCGCGCCGCCCAGGGTCTGTGGCGCCAGTAAAATTTGAACGACCCGGAGAGCCCGCGTGATCATCATCGAGTTCATCATCTTCGTCGCCTCATCCGGCCTGTTCTTCAACGAACGCTGGCGCCATCAGCTCTGGGCCGTGATCGTCGCCGGCGCCATCGCCGTCGGCTCCTCGATTTTGTTTGCCTACGACCTCGGCATGAAGCTGACCGGCCACGCCGAAGCGCCCGTCAAGGTCGTCAAGCAGGTCGTCCGCATCCCGGTCGTGGAAAAAATCTCCCGCCCGCCGTCACTGTCGAAGCCCGAAAACTGCAGCGACGACTACCCCCTATGGTCCCGCCTCATGGGCGACGAAGGCACCACCGAACTCGCCTTCACGGTGCTCGCCGACGGCACCGTCAGCGGCGTGACGCTCTCCAAATCCAGCGGCTCCGACCGCCTCGACGACGCGGCAACGGACTGCGTGAAGCAATGGCACTACCGGCCAGCGATCAAGGACGGACAGCTCGTGGACACACCGCTCAAGGTGACCGTGGCATGGAAGCTGGGTGAGGGGGACGAGAAGGGGAAGAAGTGAGGGGCGCAGCCGATAAGCTTCGCGAAGCGTGCGTCAGGCATAGCTTGAAAAGTGGAGAATCCTATCTTCGCTCATGGACGATGTTATAAGTTCTAGACGCTTCGCGTTCGTGGAAAGGAACTACGCGAGAATTTCTGCCAACACGATCAGCCGCCGGGCGATAACAATCGCCCGAGTTTGATTTTGAGCATCGCGTGCTTTCAAGTAACTCCCAACTTTGGAAACAGAGCCAGCAAAAGGCAAATTAGGCCCCTCCAGAACACCCACAGCAGACTTCAACTGTTTGCGGGATGATTTACTGCGATGGGCCAAATAATTTCGAGCCGCGATTATATAATTTACAAATTGCGCAAATTCGGGGTTGAGCGTGAACAATCTGGCATATTTTGCTTCGAGCAACTCGTTCGCACGTCGAGTCAAAACATCGGCGGAAGTGATAGTTATATTGAACTCCTTGGGATCAACCATGGCGCGGGTCTGAGCTAATGAGATTTGCGTTGGTGGAGTGAACCGCAGAAATTGGGCTGTTGGATGACCAAATTTCTCTCGAACTGATTGCATTAAGCGGCCTCTTAATGTCCTGGTGTAATGTGTCGGCGACATAGCAAGATACTGGATTATCAAGTCGCTCAAGAAAACTTCCCAGAGCACGATAACATTAAAAACGAACTGCTCAGAAAGCATCGTCTCAAGTGCCGCTTGCCTGAGCTTTCCTTGAACGGTGAGCAACAGTTCGTTGTGGTGAGCGATAGATTTCTCTATGCGCTTCTGGAATTTCTGGGAAAGCTGCTTTGCCGGATTTGCAGGCATCCAATTAGCCCTGATCTAGCAGTTCTTTGATAATGGCGACGCGTTCCTCTCGTTTTGCTCGTTTATTCGGGCCTTCCACTACCGTGCTATAGTACCGCCCCGCAGAACCAGTGAGTTGATCCGGATCCTTATTCAGGTCACGCTCGAGTTTCTCCAATCTCTTCTGGGCACCACTAAGATCCTGTGGCTTTCGCCCGCCATCGTTCATTTCCGCCGTCGCAGCGAATAACGCGTAGAAATCTGCCTTCTTCGTGTACCGACTGCCAGCTAGGTACGGACACAAGGTTTCGAGCGAGGCCAGAATTTGATTGAATTTTCCGATGTAGGAGCTTCGCCGTGGAAACACCACGTCATAGTCAGCATAGAACTTGTCTAGGGTTTTCTGGCCATCCTGAATGCCGGCTATGAGTATAACGAACAGTTCGCTCACGAACTCAACGTCCTTCATGCGCTGAGAATCCCTTCGACTAAACAGGGCAATTTCATCCCAAAACGGATTCTCAGCCAACCCTTCTACGGCCTCTACAAATTCTCCGAAGTATTGAGAGTGCCGCAGCTCTTGCTTGCTCAGTTTCTCAACGACGTAATTCAAGCGACGAAACAGCGATCTTATTTCGTGATCGTCCCAACCTCGTAGCTCTTGAACGGCGAGAGGATAATTCCAGATTGCATCTTGGAAGCTGCTCGGAAGCTCAGAATACCGCTTCCCAATATGAGGGCCGTAGACATTGGAGACGGGATAAGATTTTGCCGTTGTCTTGATGAGAGCGTATTCATCATTCATAAATTCGAGAATCGCGCGCAACCGCTGTTGACCATCAACAACCTCGTAAACCGTCTTTCGATTTGATCCGCTTCCACGCGTTTGAATATTGATGAATACCTGTGGAATTGGGGCACCAGATATAAGGCTATCAATCAAGAAGCATTTTTGGCCGATAGACCAGATTGGATTGCGCTGATACTTGGGGTCGAGAAGGAGCGCATCTTTCTTGTGCTCACCAAAAAACCAACTGAGGGCTTGTGTGTTTGGTTTCGGTAGATCGTGATCTTTCATCGCAGCCCTACAACTAGAATCGCTCTGTCTCTGCCTATACTAGCCATGGTAGCACAATTCAGTTATCGAATCGGTACGCGGTTAAACAAAAGGCCCGGTGTTTCCACCGGGCCTTTCTTAGTTTGTAACGGATGCGGGCTGGATCGGCCCGGCTTCGTCATCCTTCGCCTGTCGGGCTTCGGAGACTATGCCGTGGCTGATTTCGCGAAAGCGAAATCAGAAATCCATGTCGCCCATGCCGCCGCCCATTCCGCCGCCGGGCATTCCGCCGGCGCCGCTGTCCTTCTTCGGACGGTCGGCGACCATCGCTTCCGTCGTGATCAGGAGCGCGGCCACCGAGGCTGCGTTCTGAAGCGCGATGCGAACGACCTTGGTCGGGTCCACGATGCCGGCGTCGATGAAGTCGCAATACTTCTCGGCCTGCGCGTCCCAGCCATAGGTGCTGGACTTCTGCTCCAGCAACTTGCCGACAACGATGGAAGCTTCCGTGCCCGAGTTCTGCACGATCTGGCGCAGCGGGTACTGGATCGCGCGGCGCACGATGGCGATGCCCTGCGTCTGGTCTTCGTTGTCGCCGGTCAGGCCGTGCAGCGCCTTGGTCGCGTAGAGAAGCGCCGTGCCGCCGCCGGGAACGATGCCTTCCTCAACCGCCGCCTTGGTGGCGTTGAGCGCGTCGTCCACGCGGTCCTTGCGTTCCTTCACTTCGACTTCGGTCGCGCCGCCGACGCGGATCACCGCAACGCCGCCCGCGAGCTTCGCGAGGCGTTCCTGCAGCTTCTCCTTGTCGTAGTCCGAGGTGGTTTCCTCGATCTGCGCCTTGATCTGCGAGACGCGGGCGGCGATTTCCTTCTTGCCGCCGGCGCCGTCGATGATCGTGGTGTTGTCCTTGTCGATCTTCACGGTCTTGGCCGTGCCCAGCATGTTCAGCTTGACGTTCTCGAGCTTGATGCCGAGATCCTCGCTGATCACCTGGCCGCCGGTGACGACCGCGATGTCTTCCAGCATGGCCTTGCGGCGATCGCCGAAGCCCGGCGCCTTCACGGCCGCGACCTTCAACCCACCGCGCAGCTTGTTCACGACGAGCGTGGCGAGCGCCTCACCCTCGATCTCTTCCGCGATGATGACAAGCGGACGGCCGCCCTGCACCACGGCTTCCAGGATCGGCAGCATCGGCTGCAGGCTGGAGAGCTTCTTCTCGTGGATCAGGATGTACGGCTCGGACAGCTCGGCCACCATCTTGTCGGCGTTGGTGATGAAATAGGGGCTGATATAGCCGCGGTCGAACTGCATGCCTTCGACGACGTCCAGTTCGGTGTCCAGGCTCTTGGCCTCTTCCACCGTGATGACGCCTTCGTTGCCGACTTTCGCCATGGCTTCGGCGATCATCTTGCCGACTTCCTTGTCGCCGTTCGCCGAAATCGTGCCGACCTGGCCGATCTCTTCGTTCGACTTCACCTTCTTGGAGCGCTTCTTCAGATCGGCGACGACGGCTTCAACCGCCTTCTCGATGCCGCGCTTCAGATCCATCGGGTTCATGCCGGCCGCGACCGACTTCGAGCCCTCGCGCACGATGGCGCGGGCCAGGACCGTGGCGGTCGTGGTGCCGTCGCCGGCGGCGTCGTTGGTCTTGGAGGCGACTTCGCGCACCATCTGCGCGCCCATGTTCTCGAACTTGTCGGCGAGCTCGACTTCCTTGGCCACCGTCACGCCGTCCTTGGTCGTGCGCGGGGCGCCGAAGCTCTTCTCGATGACGACGTTGCGGCCCTTGGGACCGAGCGTCACCTGCACTGCGTCGGCGAGGATGTCGACGCCGCGGAGAAGCTTCTCACGCGCGTCGGCGCCGAACTTTACGTCTTTGGCTGCCATGTTGTTTGTCTCCTGAAATCTGTTGAGTGTGGGCGAAGGCGGCGCTGGTTAAGCGGCCTTCTTCTTCGCGGCCGGGCGGCCTTCGAGGATGCCCATGATGTCGCTCTCCTTCATGATGAGGAGCTCGCTGCCATCGACTTTCACTTCGGTGCCCGACCATTTGCCGAACAGCACGAAGTCGCCGACCTTCACTTCGGGGGCGATGCGCTTGCCGGCGTCGTCGAGGGCGCCGGGGCCGACGGCGACGACTTCGCCCTCTTGCGGCTTCTCCTGGACGGTATCGGGGATGATGATGCCGCCGGGGGTCTTCTGATCTTCGGCGACGCGGCGGACGACCACGCGGTCGCCGAGCGGACGGAATTTCATGTGGGGATAGCTCCTCAAAAGCCTAGGTTTTCCAAGTGCTTGGATACGCACAGCAGCACTCCCCATAGGCGAGTGCCAAAGCGTTACGCGGGAGATAGGGCGGGCAGGCGCGGGCGTCAAGGGGCACCGGATATGAGGGGCGTCAGGTAAGGCGTCACGCAGCGGATTCTGAAGCCGCCAAGATGCCTTCGTAGAAATAGGCAATCGGAACGTTGAGGGTCTTTGCCAGCATGAACAGCATCGCGGCGCTGATGCGATCTTCGCCGTGCTCGTATTGCTGGATTCGCTGATAGCCAACGCCGAGGCGCGCGGCCAGCGCGCGCTGTGATAACTTCAGCGCCCGCCGCCGGTCCTTCAGGCGGCTGCCGATGTAACGATCGATACCCCTGAATTGCGTTACCGGTGTCATATCGCGCTTCAATCTGCACGGCCGAATTACATACCACCAGTGTGTAGAGTCAATATGGGATGGCGGCGACGTTCTTCTTCGTGGGAACCGACGAAGATTTGCTGGCGCTGGGGCGGGAGATTCGCCGTCACCGTGACGCGAAAAAGCTAAGCCAGGAAAAGCTGGCAGAGCGCGCCGGACTGCACCGGAATTACATCGGCCATCTTGAACGCGGCGAGCGCAATCCACGCGTGAAAAGACTCTTCGACATAGCCCGCGCATTGGGCCTGTCATTCGCGGAATTGACGGCTGGAGTCATCGCGACAAAAAATAGCCGCCGGTCTAAGTAGATTTGGACGTGAGGCCGATCAGACAGATCGGCGTAAACAACTCTCCGCGCGCAATCCATCGAAGAAGTATTCTATCGCGACATCGAGCTCCAATCCAGCCGCGAAAAGCGTTGCCGCGCTCACGCGATTGGCGCCGGTTTCATATTTCTGAATCTGTTGCGGCGCGACGCCCAGTCGCTTGGCGAGATCACCTTGCGTGATCAACAGCTCCCGCCGCCGCGATCGCATGCGGCGCCCGATATGCCTGTCGATTTTCGGTCTCTTCGCGACGTTGGACATTCTAATCGCACTCGCCAGCACCTGGTCGATTTAAAATACACACCGCTGGTATGTAGAGCAATTTCGGCGGCGAAGCAACTTTGACGGGTGGGCACCGACAAAGACCTCATCGCACTCGGGCGGGAAATACGCCGGCATCGCAAGGCGAGAAATCTCAGCCAGGAAGAACTGGCAGAGCGCGCAGGCCTGCATCGCAATTACATCGGCTATCTGGAGCGCGGCGAACGCAATCCACGCCTTAAGACGATCTATCTCGTGGCCAAGGCGCTCGGCGTTCCGACGCTGGAATTGTTTCGCCCTGCCCGCTGACCGGTCAGGCCGCTATGACGACTGGGTGTCCGGCGAGGTCGGCGGCGTAAGCGAGCGCGGCGCGGATGTCGTCGGCTTCGAGGTCGGGGAAGTCGGTGAGGATTTCTTCGGCCGAGGCGCTGTTCGCGAGCATCTCCAATATGTCGGAGACGCGAATCCGCATGCCGCGAATGCAAGGCCTTCCGTGGCATTGATCGGCGCGGATCGTGATGCGGGACAGCAAATCGCTCATATGCCTATGATACACAATTGCCTCGTTCCGCTCCAGAGAGGTCCGCGCATGTCCAGTTTCAACCGTCTGCTCACACTCGCCGTGGTGGCGACGGGGCTTGCCGGAAACCTCTCGGCGGCCACGCCGCCCCCCTATGCTTCGCTCGCCACCTCATGGGCGAATGATTGGAACGACGGCAATCTCGACGCGATCATGAAGCTCTACGCGCTCTATCCCGTTTTCCTGCCCACGTCGGGCGAGCGCTGGGAAGGCCCTGTCGCGATCCGTGGGAATTTCGCGAAAGCGCAGGCCATGGTCCGCCCCGCGCTGCGGCTGCACAATGCGGCGATGCAATCATCGGGTCTGCTCGCCTATGACAGCGGCACCTATGAAGAGACGGTGACGCCCGTGAAAGGCGGCAAGCCGCTCGCGGTAAAAGGAAGCTATCTGTTCGTGTTCGAGCGCCAGCCGGACGGAGATTGGAAGATCCTCGAACAGATGTGGACGGAATCCGGCCCGGCGAAATTGTAAGGCGAGGTCACGCATGCGCTCGATCATCCTGGCCGCGTTGCTGCTGGCGTCCGGTGACGCCTCCGCCGCCAATCTTTGCCATGGCGCGGATGGCGCGTGGAATTTCGGCGGGCTCGGTTTCGGCGAGGATGCGTCGAAGCTGGTGGCGGGGGACTGTTCGGGATATTGCGCCGCGAAGGGGCCGGACGGGATCAATTATGTGGTCTCCAACGGTACGGGCGATGGCAAGGCGCATATCGTCAAGAAGAGCCGCGCGTTGCTGCCGAACGAGGCGCTGCCCTTTGGCGTTGTGGCCGCCGACAAACCCGACGATGTGATCGCGAAGATAAAGGCCTCGGGCGGATCGGGCGGTTATGCGCGCTCGGCGTCGGGCATCAAGGGCGCGGGCGTGATCTGCAATGCCGACCACGGCACCACCTACGAATTCCTGTTCACCTATGACCGCAACGGTCACATGACCGGGCTGTCGCAGACGCCGGAGATCGATGGCGGCCTCTATACCGACGACGTGACGGAATCGTTCGGTCCGCCGGGCTATCGGGAATAGCGCCATGGCTTTCACCAGCGCGCTGATGGAGCGGTTCGGGCTTTCCATTCCCATCATCCAGGCACCGATGCTGGGCGCGTCGGACGCTGCGATGGTGACAGCGGTGAGCGGCCGGGGCGCGATGGGCACGCTGGCAGCGGGCGCGCTGGCGCCGGGCGTGATCGCGGACGAGATTGCGAAGCTCAAGGCGACCGGCAAACCGTTCGGCGCGAATTTGCTGGTGGTGCCGAAGGTCGAGCCGGATGCGCAGACCGTGGAGCGTGCGGTCGCGCGGCTCAAACATTGGCGCAAGGAATTCGGGCTTCCGGAGGACTTCCGGCCCAATCGCTGGAGCGAGGATTTCCGCTCGCAGCTCGATGCACTGATCGCGGCGGCACCGCCTGCCGCGTCCTTCGCTTTCGACCTCATCGCACCTCGCGACATCGCGGCATTGAAGGCGCGCGGCACGTTCGTGATCGGCACGGCGACTGACGTGCGCGAGGCGCGTGCCTGGGCGGATGCGGGCGCGGACGCCATCGTGGCGCAAGGCTACGAAGCGGGCGGCCATCACGGCGCATTCCTCAGCGATGGGTACGAAGCGGCCATCGGGACTTTCGCGCTGGTGCCGGCGGTGAGGGCGGCGACGAAGCTTCCCGTGATCGCGGCGGGCGGCATCATGGATGGCGCGGGTGTGGCGGCGGCGCTGATGCTGGGCGCGGATGCGGTGCAGATGGGGACGGCGTTCCTGCTCTCGCCGGAATCCACCATCTCGAAGCCGTGGCGCGAGGCGCTGCGCAATGTGGGCGACGACGCCACGCGGCTGACGCGCGTCTATTCCGGCCGTTACGCGCGCGGGATCGAGAACCGTTTCACTCGCGAATTCCGTGACGTGGAGAAAGACATCCCCGCCTATCCTGTGCAGAACGCGCTCACCGGCGAATTGCGCGCAGCGTCGGCCAAAGCGGGATCGGTGGATGCGCTGTCGCTGTGGGCGGGACAAGGCGTGTGTGCGGCGCGCGCGTTGCCGGCGGCGGAACTTGTGACGACGATCTGGAACGAAGCGCTTGAGGCCATTGCGGCGCTGAAGGCGCGTGTGGATTGATCTCAAAAGTTATATTGGGCGGGCTTTTCGGTGAAAAGTGATCGAAGTTCCGTGTGTGCGGCGCGAAAAACAAGGGAACCAATCCGCGCGCACTTGAAATGCATCGCGCGTTCATGATGTAAGCCCGGCGCGGGAATTGCTGCACAGCATTCCCTCCATCGCCGCCATCAGGGCTTCGCGGAACCTTGGTTCCAAAAGCACGCGGCTCACGACATTGCGAACCAACGCCGGAGAGAACAGCCGCGTGTCCGAACCCATGATTGCCCGCGCGCAGGCGCGTGTCAGCGCCCTGCCCGCCCTTGTGAAGGTCACGCTCTTCGCGGCGCTGACCATCGCGACAGTGACGGTGCTGAAGCAAGGCACCTGGGCCGCCACCATCGTGGCGCCGCAAGTGACGCTCGCGCATTTCCTGGGCCTCGCCAGCGAACAACCCGCCCAGCCCAGCGTGTTCGAAACCGAATCCGCCATGAGCAGGCGCGACTTGCTCGACCGCTGGCAGCCCGATGTCGACGAGGCTGCGCAGCGCTTCAACGTTCCCGCCTCGTGGATCCGCGCCGTGATCGCGCGCGAGAGCGGCGGGCGCACCTTGATGGGAGAGAATCTGCCCATCACCTCCGATGCCGGCGCGGCGGGGCTGATGCAGGTGATGCCGGAGACCTTTGACGAGATGCGCACGCAATACGGGCTAGGCCAGGACGTCTACGATCCGCACGACAACATCATTGCCGGCACCGCTTATCTGCGCTGGCTCTATCAGCGCTACGGATTTCCCAAGATGTTCGCCGCCTATAATGACGGCCCGGGCAATTTCGACAAACACCTCGCGGGCAAGCGCGGCCTGCCGCAGGAGACAGTCGCCTATCTCGCCACCCTCACCTCCGAACTCGGGCCGCTGCCGCGCAAGCACCGGTTGATGCGCACGTAGCTGTTTGCCCCTATAGTCCGGCTTTCGGGGGGAAGCATGCTGATCAGCACGCCGAGCAGGGAATATCGCAGTTGGACGACGGATAGCCGCCGCTGGGCGCATTACAGCCCGCGCGAAGGCGACATCGTCATCGCCACGCCGCCAAAATGCGGCACGACGTGGATGCAGCAGATCGTGAGCCTGCTCGTCTTCCAGTCGCCGGAGCCGAAGCCCATTCAGATCCTGTCGCCGTGGATCGACATGCGCGCGCCGCCGATAGCGGATGTGATGGCGCTGATCGAGGCGCAGACCCATCGCCGCTTCCTGAAATCGCACCTCTCCTTCGATGCGATCCCGATCCATGACGACGTACGCTACATCCATGTGGCGCGCGACGGGCGCGACGCCTTCATGTCGTGGCACAATCATGCCTCGCATTATTCGGCGCAATCGCTGGCCGTGATGAACTATCTGGGCGAGCAGGACGAAACGATCCGCCGCCCCTTGCCCCGTCCGGCGGAGAATCCGCACGACTATTTCCAGACCTGGATGACGGAAGGCCCCGAGGCGCGGCTGGCCGATGATTTTCCCGCCGCGGCCTATTTCGATATCGAGCGCAGCTATTGGGCGGAGCGCGTGCGGCCCAACCTGCTGCTGGTGCACTACAACGACCTCAAGATCGACCTGGATTGCGAGATGCGCCGCGTCGCGGAATTTCTCGGCATCGACGTGCCGGCGGCGGCGTGGCAGGCGCTGGTCGAGGCCGCGGACTTCGACTCCATGAAGAAGAACGGCGCCACGCTTCTGCCCCGCGCCGCTTTGTCCTGGGACAAGGGTCACGAACGTTTCCTCAATCGCGGCACCAACGCCCGCTGGCGCAAGGCGCTGACCGCTGAGGACGGGGCGCTCTACGAGGCGCGCGCCGCACGGGAGCTTTCTCACGGCCTGGCGCGCTGGCTCGAGCGGGGCCGGCTTGTGGCCGGCGACCCGCGCGAGACCGAAGACTGATCAGCCGAACAGCCCGTGATCCATCGGCACGAAGGACGCTTCGGCCACCGCGTTCTCGATGGCGGCGGCGTGCTCCGCGGGCGCGCCATAGGTGAATTGCAGATGTTCGCTGCCATCATTGCCGACATTGATGCCGGCCGATGAGGTGAGGCCGTAGAAGTAGATGCTGGTCGTGGCCGCGCCATGGCCCGGGTGGATCACGGCCTGCTCGTACCCGTCGCCCGACTTGAACACGACGAGGTCGTACTGGGCGAAATTCGTGTCGATGGTGAGATTGCCACTGTTGAAGCCATCGATGTGGTTCACCGTGCCGCTGCCGATAGTGAGCCTGGCGCCCAACCCGGCCGAGGTGAGAGTGTAGTGGCCCGTGGCTTCGACAAGATCAAGGCTGGAGCTTGCAGCCATCGCGATGGAAGCGTTGCCGATGCCCCCGGCGAGCACGTTGGCGCCCGAAGTCGCCAGCTTCGAATTGCCGGAAATCGTGCCGGTGAAATCCGCGGCCGTGAGCGTGATCGTTACCGCGTCGCCGCTGTCCTCCAGCGTGCCCTGGCCGGTGAGATTGGAAAGCGTCACCGCCGTGCCGAAATGACCGACGTCCAGGAGCGTGTGGCTGTCGAGCGTCACTTGCGTGGCATCGTTGAACATCTCATCCGCGCCCAGCGCATGCTGGCCCGAACCGGACTTCACCGTGCCGCCCATGATCTCGATGATCAGCCCATCCTCGGAATTGAGCGCGAAGGATGTGCCGCCCAGCTCGACGGTTCCCGTTGCATTGGCATCGCCGTAAAGCGCGTTGGTCGAACCGAAGAATATCTGGGCTGAGACGTCGGTTGCTTCCGGGAGGGTATCGGCGGAGATCGCGCCCCACGTCGTTTCGGTGAATCCGGCTTTGGCGCTTAGCTGGGCGTCATTTTGTATGTTGAGCGCATTGCGGAAATTGACGTTGGCATCGGCCTCGATCATACCGCCCTGCTCGAACACCGCCCGTTTTCCGAGCGCGCCGTCTGCGCCGATCTCCACATAAGAGCCGATATCGACGGTGGTGAAGGTGTTCACGGCGTTGAGGATCAACGTGCCACTGATGTAATCCAGTTCGGTGGCCGTGATGGAGCCGGTGGAGATTTCATCGATGGTGCTGTGCACCGCGTTCATGATGATCTCGTGCACCGCGATGGCCGTGTCGATCTTCGCGATCGAGACGTGCTGCGTGCCGCTCAGCTTGGCGGTATCGCCGCTTCCGGGTACGGCGCCGCCTTCCCATTGCGTGGGATCGGTCCAGTCGAACGTGCCGCTGTTCTCGTTCCACAGAATGGTCGCCATGATGTTCGCCCTTACTCGCGCTTCGTCCGGATTGTTTCAGAAAAGCCCGTGATCCATCGGCACGAAGGCGGCTTCGGCCACGGCGTGCTCGACGGCTGCCGCATGCGCTTCGGCTGGCGCGTAGCTGATTTCCATGTGGCTGTTGGAGTCGGCGCCGACCACGATGCCGTCGGACGAGGTGAGCCCGAAGAAATAGATGCTGATGGTCGCCGCGCCATGGCCGGGATGGATGACCATCTGCTCGTAACCGCTGCCGGTCTTGTACACCACCACGTCATGCTTGTTGAAATTGGTGTCGATGGTGAGGTTGCCGCTGTCGAAACCGGTGATGTGGTTGACGGTGCCGCTGCCCAGCTTGAGCACCGAACCCGCGCCTTCCGACGTGAGCGAGTATTTGCCGGTGGCGTCGGTGAGGTCGAGCGTTGTGTTATTCCCCGTCGCGATCGCCGTGGCGGTGCCGAGATTGCCGCTCAGCACATCGCTGGCGCTGCTCGCGACATAGAGCTTGTTGGCGCCCGAGAACGTGCCGCCGAAATCCGCGCCGGCGAGCGTGATGACGACCGCGTCGCTGCTGTCCTTGATCGTGCCGGTGCCGGCGAGATCGTTGAGCGTGACCGCTGTTCCGAAATGGCCCACGTCCAGCGTCGCGCCGGCGCTGACGTCCACTTCCAGCGCGCCGGAGAACATCCCGTCGGCCGCGACGCCATGCGAGCCCGCGCCGGAGATGACCGTGCCGGAGGTGACGTCGATGGTGTAGCCGGTGCTGGAATTGGTGAAGGCCGTGCCCGCGATCTCCACCGTGCCGGTGGGATCTGGCGCACCGTGGCCGAGATCGGCCGAGCCGAACTGGATCGCCGCGCCTTTCATCGTCACCGCGCCCAGATATTTCACGGTGTCGCCCGCCGCCGCGTCGATATGGGCCGTGGTGTCGATCACCAGCGCGTTTGCGAGCGAGACGTTCGCGGTGCCTTCGAGCGCACCATCGTCGAAATTGACCTTGTGAACGCCCAGCGCGCCGGCGACGCTGAATTCGACCAGCCCGCCGTCGCGAAAGGAGACGTAGCTCATTGTGTTCGTGGCGTTGAGCTCGGCGGTGCCGTCCTCGACGGTGAAGTCGTTGTGAACGATGATGCTGCCCGCGGAGCTTTCCACCACGTCGGCATCGGCGTTCTTGATCTCAAGCGAGGAGATCTGTATCGCGCTTGTGATATCGGCCTCGTAGGAGGTGCCGGCGCTGCTGCTATTCGTGAACTCCGCGGTGTCGCTGCCGACCGGCTCGCGCAGCTGGTCCCAATTGCCGGGTGTCGTCCAATTGCCGCCAGCGCCCGTGGCCGTCCAAACATACACGCCCATGATGTATCTCCCCGTTTCCGGGTCGAAACCTACCCTCGACCGTAGCGGCGGACAATGCCGGAACGGTTCGTTATGCGGGTTCCGCACGCAAGGCGTGCACGGCGGGATCCATCACCTGGCGCCACAAAGGCGGCACCAGTGCCATCAGGATGCTGCCGGCATAGCCCGCCGGAAGTTCCGGCGCGCGATCCTTGTAGTGCAGGTCCTGATAGCGCGCGGTGGGCCTCCTGTGATGATCGGAATGGCGGCCCATGTTGAAGATCAGCGTGTTGGCGAGCACGTTCGAGGAGTTCCAGCTATGCCGGTCGCCGAAGGGCTCGCCCGCGCGGCGCACCAGCCCGTAATGGGCGATGTAGTTGAACAGCTCCAGCACGATCACGCCGACGATGCTCTGGCCCGCGAAGAACGCGACGCCGCGCCAGCCCCACAGCGCGGCGAGCGCCGTGAACACTAACGCCATGATCGCGAGATCGCCGTAAGCGCGGTTGGCGAGCACACGGCCTTTGCTGCGCAACCGCTCATGCTGCCACGCCTCGCGGAATTGCCCGGCCACGGTGCGCAGCAGGAATGCATAGAAGCCTTCGCCCAAGCGTGCTGTGGCGGAGTCGCGCGCCGTGCCCGCGTAACGATGGTGACCATGCAGATGCGCGATCCGGAAATGGCGGTAGCACATGCCCGTCAGCATCACCGTGCCCAGCACGCGTCCGCTCTTGCTCTTGCCATGCACCAGCTCATGCGCCGCCAGCATGCCGAACACGCCGGTGGTGACGCCGATGGCGAGCAGCAAACTCGCGAAGCCCAGTGCCGACGTATGCGCCGCTTCGTTCACCGCCCACACGGTCGCGGCCAGTTGCAGCGGCACGTATAGTACAGGCAGCGAATGGTAGATGAGGGGCGCAGGCACCGGCGATGGCGCGGGGCCGCGCGGCGAGATCGCTTCGGCGCCGACGAGAAAAACCAGCAACAGCGCGATGGTCAGGAACGGTCCGGCCGGTCCGAGCAGCAGGAAGAAGGCGGGAACCGACGCCAGCACCACAAGCGGACCGAGATACACAAACATTTGTGAGGCGCCCGAAACTCAGCTTTGACGTTATAGTGAGCGGCAGGGACCGGACAATAGAAAAGGACATTTCATGCGGCGCAGATTCCTGGCTTTATCCGTGATCCTGCTGGCGTTGAGCGCGCCCGCGCTGGCCGACGCACCCACCGCCAAGCCCGGCAATTACAACATCGATCCGAACCACACGCAGGTGATCTTCACCATCAAGCATATGGGACTCTCCACCTTCTACGGCCGCTTCGGCGCCGTCTCCGGCCAGCTGATGAATTTCGATCCCGCTGCGCCGGAAAAAAGCCAGCTCACCGTCAAGATCGACATGACGAACATCCAGACCCATGTGGACGAGCTCGACAAGGAATTGCGCGACTCCGTTTTCAACGCGCCCAAATTCCCCACCGCGACCTTCACCGGCACGCGCATCACCCGCAACAGCGACAACACCGGAACCGTAACGGGTGATCTCACGCTCGCCGGCGTCACCAAACCCGTCACCTTGAACGTCATCTTCAACGGCGGCCGCAACTCGCCGATCCCGTTCCAGCCCTACCGCGCCGGCTTCGACGCGACGGCGACCATCAAACGCTCCGATTTCGGCCTCACCGGCATGATCTGGTCCGGCCTCGTGAGCGACGAAGTGGAGCTGCACATCGAATGCGAGCTGGAGCGGCAGTAAGTCTCACGGGCAAACATAGCTGACGAAGCCTGTAACAACCGTCAGCCTGCGATACGCATCCGCCGTCCACGTCACGGAGACGAAATTCTCGCAAGGGAGTTCGCTCCAACGATACTCAAGCGCATCGTCTGCTGGTGCCGCCTTGTCGGGTGCGTGGAAACCTTCACGCAGAAGCTCATCTTCGAGCGCGCCCGCGTCCGACCCCACCGGGAAGCGCGCGGCGAGCGCGGCAGTAAGGCGCTTGCCGGGATCCTTTTCGTGCAGCCAGTCACGGTCGGCCGTGTTCACGATTTCCGGTGGCCCATAACCGCCACGGCCCGCGACGCAGGCGACGAGCAGCGCCACCGGCAGCAGCACCGCGGTCGCGATGGCTAGCGCCCATTGCCAGCGGGGTGCTTTCCGATTCATGGCAGCACTATGCACGCCATAGCTTGCCTGCGCACCCGGGTGCGGGTTAGAGGCTGGACCGAACGCCATTCCCAAGGCCTGCCATGTCCCAATCCATCCCCAAAGGCTTCCGCCCGCTCGCCTTCGCCATGGGCTTCATCGAAGCCAACGGCCCGCTTTACGGCAATTGGGACGGAACGCGCATGCTGCTCGGCTTCCGGGTCGAGCCGCGGCATTGCAACCCCGCCAATGTCGCCCATGGTGGCATGCTCGCCACCTTTGCCGATATGTTGCTGCCCATCGCCGCGCGCTTTCAGGCCAAGATCGACATGGGGTTCCTGCCGACCGTGAACCTCACTTGCGACTTCCTGGCGCCGGCCCCGCTCGGCGCCTGGGTCGAAGGCCGCGCCGAGGCGCTGCGTTCCGGCAAAACGCTGCTCTTCGCGCAAGGCACGGCCGAAGCGGACGGCAAACTCTGCCTGCGCGCCAACGGCGTCTTCAGGGTTACCGGGCCGGTGGCTGGCGGTTTCTCGCCGGAACTGATGTTCAAAGACGCTTAACGCGACAAAACTTTCATATCCGGGGCGCGCCGCTCCGGGCATAATACGAGACGAGATGGGACCCGCACGCATCAACGCCACATTGCTCGCCATCGCCGCCAGTGCGGCGGTGCTGCAGTTCTTTGTCTTCCCACTCTTCATGCCGGTGAGTGCGCTGAGCATCGCGCTGCTGCTGGCGTTCCTCGCGATCACCACGCCGCTCACCTGGGGCCTCCTGCATGAGAGCATCCACGGCAAGCTCTTCGCCGATGACGCGGCCAATCGTTTCGCCGGCCGGCTGCTCGGCTATGCGCTCTGCCTCAACTGGGACATGATGCGCTTCGGCCATCTGATGCATCACCGCGCCAACCGCCACGAGCACGACCGCCCGGAAGACGTCGCGCCCGGCGGCTCGATCCTCGCGGCTGCGCCTCTTTATTATCTCACGCTGCTCGGCGGCGGCAGCATCCTGGCCGCGGCCGCACCTCTGCCGATCCTGCTGCCGCTCTCCGCCACCGAAAGCCTCACGCCGCACATCTTCCCGGAACCCGGCTTGCGCGAGGCCGCCAAACGCGCCTTCACCGATCCGGCGCGGCGCATCCGCGTGCGCGTGGATTTCGTGGTGCTGGTGCTGCTGCTGGTGGGGACCTTCTGGCTCTACGGCGCGCATTGGCCGGTGCTGCTGGCCTGCATCGCCACGCGCTTCGTGATGCTCTCGCTGCTCGACAACGCGCCGCATTACGGCACGCCGAAAGACTCCGGCACGCGCGCCTACAACACCACCATGCCGCGCCGCCTGCGCTGGCTGGTGCTGAACGCCAATTTCCACGGCGTGCACCACCACGCTCCGCAACTGGCCTGGACCGAACTGCCGAACACTTTCGCAGGCTCCTATCCGGGCCGCTTCGAAGGCTCCTGGATCGCGATGATCTTCCGCCAGTTCCGCGGCCCCGTCCGGCTGTCCTGACGCCACGCCAAGACAGATTTCCCATCCGATAAAGCCCCATTGTGGGCATCAGGCGCCCCCACCCCTCGGCCAGCCCCGAAACCCTTTGCTTTGCCCGGCAATTCCGCTAAATCCTCGCGCCCTTGGGGACAGGTGGCCGAGTGGTTGAAGGCGCACGCCTGGAAAGTGTGTAACGGTTAATAGCCGTTCGAGGGTTCGAATCCCTCCCTGTCCGCCACCCTACGCTTCGCGGCAGCGGAGCGGAGGGTGTCTCCCGAAGCTCCGAAGGAGCGTAGGGAGACTGGTGCCGTGAAGCTTCGGGTGGCAGGCCGCCCAAGATCGCATTCGCGAAGAGTGCTTCGCCCACCTTTCCAAATCTAAGGCAGGAAGCGGACGAAGACGGTTGTCCAGTCCGCGACGGCGTGGCCGCTGCGCAGGGCGGGACGGAAGTGCCAATTGGTTCGCGCGAAGCTCAGCGCGAGCGCATCGAGCCTCGCCTCTCCGCAGGACTGGGCGACGCGCGCATCGGAAACTCCGCCAAGACTGTCGACCAGAACGGAGAGCGTCACCTGGCAGGGATGGCTGGCGAACTCCCTGGGAAGCTGAGGGCTGGGATTTTGCCGTTCGGGATCCGGACGCGGCGGGATCGTCTCGGCCACACCTTCCCGTGCCGCAGGCACGGGCTGGCTGTCGATTTCGAATTGCGGCTCCGCGGGATCGCTCGCCACATCGGCAGGCTGCAGTTGCGGATCCGGTGGCGGCTCGGACGGCCTCGCCGGATTCCGTGGCGACTCGATCAACGCCGTCCAGAGGACAGACGCATGCACGCTCTCGCCGCGCGGCGCGATCACTGCGCGTAAAAGTAGCGCGATCAACAAGACATGAAGCGCGATGACGAAAGTTCCAGAAATGAAACGTCGCAATCCGAAGGAGTTTTTATGAAATAGAGTGCGAAACTGCACAATAGACTCAACTATACGGCGATCCATGTATTGCCGAAGTGAACTGAATTTCGAATTCTGCGAGAATTTCATTTTACCGCTATCACGCAAAGAGCTTTTGTGCTTCGCTCATTAGTGCTGGTGTCGATTTTAGGGGCATGCCGTGAAATACGAAAGCAATTTTCGCGACGAATTCTTTTGCAATGTTTTGCGGTTTGCACGAGTTCGCGTCTCTCTTTTACGGATGGTCGATATTCGATCCGGTCAGTGGCGATAGCTCCGCAGGGGTCTGGCGCGTAATCGGAGGCAAAACACTCCATATCTACGTGAACAATCCAAACGTCCTCGGGCTTCACAGCTGGGAGGCCAACATCGAAGTGCATCCCATTGATGACGGCGGTAACGAGATGCAAGTGATGTGTTCCCCCGGAAGCTGTGGCTCATACACAGGCTCCCTCCTTCTGCCGATGACGCATTATACGTTCACGCGCGAGGCGGGCATGAGTTCACCCAGCGGATACTATGTATGGGATATCAATCTCGGCGAGGCGGTGAATCCGACCGCGGACAACCAGAACGACTTCCAGTTCCAGGTCAGCGTGTCGGCCGGGGGCCGATGATGCGCATTGCCTGCGGGCTGTTGGCCGCCATGACTGTTGCGTTCATCGCGTCATGGCGGCCCGCGGACGCGGCAGACCGGGATTGGTGCACCCTCGCGGTGAGGGAGCAATGGCCGCAAGCCACGCAATCCCATCCCGCGGCCATGGCCCAGGCGCGCCACCAGCTCTTCATGGGGATCGGCGTTCTCCTCGATGCGGCTTACAAGAATGGCGGCTACGTCAAGAATCCGTCCACCTTTCCGGTCCACCACACCGAATTCCGCGATGACCGCTTCATCGTCGCCTTCCGCACGCGGTGCCCGCGCGCCCAGCTCTTCCTGGGGCAGCTGTTGCAGGCCTACCAGGCGCGCCTGACGCCGCAGCAGCGCGCGGCGGGCCCGAAGCTCACCCTCGACGACAAGCCGGTGACGGACGAAGACAAGCCGGTTATGGTGCCGTGACCGTTCGGGAGCTCACATGAAAACCGTCATGGCGCTTGTGCTGCTGTTGGCAGCGTTTCCCGCGAAGGCCGGCGTTCCCGCCACGGACGCGCCGCAGGCGGCGAGCGTTATCAGCGTCGACACGGGACAGGAAATCGATGCGTGGACGCTGGCCATTTGTTCATCGGATGATACCGCGTCTGTGGTCGCGTATCAGAGGCTGCGAAATGCGCTGACTGGCAAGGCTTTCCTGAGCGGCAATCTCGACCGGACAGGGAAAGACCTACAGCGCGAATGGCCGAGTTGCTCGCAGCCGATGAAGGCCATCTTGATGGCCGAACTCATGCGCCTTCTCGGCGAGGATTGGAGCGACGACGGCAACCTTGCCCGCGCGGACGCCGCATACCGTAACGCGGATCGTTATGAAGCGTCCGCGCAGAAAGACGATCTTCAGAAGATCGCCATACTCCAGGATTGGGCGCGATTGAAGGTTCGGATGCACGCCACGGGCGAGGCGCGGAAAATGGCGGTGCTTCAGACGTCCATCGCGAACGCGGATTATCTCGCCCATCCGCTTGCGGCCAGTCTCCTGGTCTTCAATCTTCGTTTCGAAGCGGAGATTCTCGATGAGACTGGCGGCGGGCAGGCAGGGGAGGTCAAAAGGGCCGAAGCCGGCGAGATCGAAAAAAAAGAGGTCAAATGCTCTGGCGTGTGCTCCTGGGATGGTTCGCCGATGCCGGCCACGCCGCATTGATCCCCGGCCATTCCACGGCAGTTCCTATTCTGCCGCCGCACCTTGCATCGGCGCCGGTATCCGGCCGCGGCTGTATTGCCGGGGTGAACTCCCCATCACGCGTTTGAACGCCGTGCTGAAGGCGCTTTCGGATTCGTAGCCCAGCGATTGCGCGATGGTGGAGATGGATGCGGGGGAGTTGGCGAGGCGGTCTCCCGCCAACAGCATGCGCCAGCGCGCGAGATATTCCAGCGGCGAGGCGCCGACGGTTTCCTTGAATTTGAGCGCGAAGGTCGAGCGCGACATGCCCGCGCGCTCCGCCAGCTCCTGCAACGTCCAGCGATGCGCCGGATCGTCATGCATGGCGGTGATGGCGGCGCCCATCTGCTTGTCCGCCAGCGCGAAGAGCCAGCCGACGCGGGTGCCTTCCGCCAGATGCAGGCGCAGCGCCTGCACCAGCAGCATATGCGCCAGGTGCTGCACCACCAGGAAGCCGCCGGGTTGCGGATTGCGCAACTCCTGCATCATCCGCTCCACCGCCCAGCGCAAGGTGGCTTTGTCCGCTTCGTTACGGATATGCACGATGGGCGGCAGCACGCCCAGCAGCATCCCGGCCGGATCGCCGCTCAAGGCAAAATGGCCGCCGACGATGTAGCCGCCGTCGCCATTAAAGGTGGTGACTTCGCCGTCGCGCCTGCGCGCCAGGAATTCGCGGAAGTCGATGGGCGTGAGCGACAGGTCGGCCGCGAGGCGGAACGGAAATCCGCGTGGCAGCAGGAAGCAATCGCCCTCTTTCAGATGCACCGGCTCCGCGACGCTCTCGACGGACAGCCAGCATTCTCCCGACACCATGGCGTAGCATTTGATCCCGTCATGCCGGGGAAACTGGACGGCAAGCCCGGCGGTTTCGATTCCACCGGCCACGTAGCCGCGCGGCTTCAGCAGCGAGAGAACATCTGAGAGCGGATCCATGGGCTTCCGGACGATTGCGAAGGTAATACGGATTTCAAAGCATAGAACGTCCCGCACCCCGTGCCTATATTCGATCATCGAGCAACGCACGAAATTTCCGCCATCGTCCTTCGATGGCACGGCAGTGTTGCGAACAAAGGAGTCACCATGCGTTTCTTCGTCACCGGCGCGGCCGGCTTCATCGGCTCGGCCGTTACACAGGAATTGATCGGCGCGGGCCACACGGTGCTGGGCCTCGCGCGCTCGGATGCCAACGCCACGGCGCTCATGGCCATGGGTGCGCAGGTGCATCGCGGCAGCCTGGAAGATCTGGAAAGCCTGCGCAGCGGAGCCGCGCAATCCGACGGCGTGGCGCATCTGGCCTTCATCCACGATTTCTCGAAATTCGCGGAGAACGGCCAGGTCGACAAGCGCGCCATCGAGGCGATGGGCGCGGCGCTGGCCGGAACGAACCGTCCCCTGATCGTCACCTCTGGCACCGCGCTGATCGCGCCCGGCAAGGTGGCGACCGAGGACATGCGGCTGCCCGGCGATCATCCGTTCCCCCGCGTCTCGGAGCAGACGGCCGATGCCATGCATGCGAAGCACGGCGTGAAGGCGATGGCGATCCGCCTCGCCCCCACGGTGCATGGAAAAGGCGACAAGGGCTTCGTGCCCATGACCATCGCCACGGCGCGCGAGAAGGGCGTTTCCGCCTACATCGGCGACGGCCAGAACCGCTGGACCGCGGTGCACCGTCTCGACGCCGCGCGCCTCTATCGCCTTGCGCTGGAGAAGGGCACGGCGGGCGCGATCTATCATGGCGTCGCGGAAGAAGGCGTGAAGATGAAGGACATCGCCACCATGACGGGCAAGAAACTGAACCTGCCTGTTGTCTCCAAGTCGGCCGAGGAAGCGCCTGCGCATTTCGGCTTCCTCGCCATGTTCCTGGGCCTCGACATCCCGGCCTCCAGCACGCAGACGCAGAAGGCGCTGGACTGGCATCCGAGTGAGCTCACCCTGCTCGACGATCTCGACCACGATTACTATTACGCCACCTGAAGCCTGCCCCGGAGTGGACAGTGCGCGCCGCATCGTGGAACGTGGCGCGCACTCCCCCGGGACAGAACAATGGCCAAGATCGCGCGCGTGCCCATCACCAATGTCTATGCCGATGGCGATTATACCGGCTGCCTGCTGGTGGGGCCCAAGCACAAGCCGATGAACCTGCTGCTCGACAGCGGCAGCTCCACCTTGGCGCTGAACCGCGACAGATACCGGCCGCATCTCGAAAAAGGCGGCGACAAGACCACCAATCTCGTCCAAGCCGCGCAATATGGCGACGGCAGCGGCTTCACGGGTGCCGTGATCGAGACGACCGTTCGCGCCGGCATCGGCCGCTCCACGATCACGGTGCGCGGCGCCAACGCGGCCATGGCCTATCACCAGACTTCCGACATGTTCGGCAAATGCGACGGCATATTGGGCCTCGCTTACGCGGGGCTCGACGACGCCTATGCCATGCCGAAAGACACCTGGCACACGCGTTACCGCCGCGATCAGTTCTACAAGAAGAAACTTCGCGAATACATCCCGCCCTATCTGACGCAGATGGCGCAGCAGGGCGTCGTCTCCGACAGATTCGCGTTCTACACCCAGCGCTCTTTCATCCATCTGGGCGGCGGCGTGGCCAAAGATCCGCTCAACCAGGGATGGCTGATCTTGGGCGGCGGCGAGGAATGCAAGGACCTCTACACAGGCCGCTTCCAGACGGCGCGCGTGATGTCGGAGGATTATTACGACACCAATCTCACCACCGTGATCGTGGGCAAGACCGATCCCATCGTCGTGACCCAGAAGCTGGGCAAGAACGCCGAAGCGAATTCGATTGTCGACAGCGGCACCCAGACGCTGGACATCGCGCCGCATCTGCTGCGCGCCGTCCTGTCGAAATTCCCGCATGCGCTGAAGGAACAGCTCTCCATCGCCATCTATGAGAACCGCCTGGTGCATGCGGGCGATCTCAATCTGGATATCTGGCCGGACATCACCTTCATCCTGGAAGGCGAGACGAAGCCGGTGAAGATCACCGTCAGCCCGCGCGATTATTGGCAGGTGAACGCGCAGCATGTGGGCCAGGCGGTGGCGGCGATCACCAAGGGCGATCCCGGCCAGACCATATTGGGCCTGCCTGCGATGAACGGCTATTTCACCCTCTTCGACGGCGAAGCGGCGGGCGGTTTGGGCACCATCAAATTCGCACCGAGCAAACGGCCGGGGTAAGGTCGGCGTCGCTGCATGGAGATGTGAGATGGCCGAGTTGATCCTCACCACCTTCGACTGGGTCCCCGAAATGCCGCGCGGCTATGTGCGCGACCTTCGCGTGCGCTGGGCGCTGGAAGAGGCAGGCTTGCCCTATCGCGTCGAGAGCACGCCGTTCCGCGAGAAGGTGCCCGAACATTTCGCGCACCAGCCCTTCGGCCAGGTGCCGTGGCTGACGGATGGTCGCATCTCGCTCTTCGAGAGCGGCGCAATCCTGCTGCATCTGGGCGAGAAGAGCGAGGCGCTGGTGCCCGCCGATCCGCGCACCCGCGCGGAGGTGCTGGAATGGCTGTTCGCGGCGCTCAATTCCGTCGAGATGGCGAGCCTGCCCTGGGCCATGCTGAAATTCTCCGGCGAGACCGGCGAGACGCCGGCCTGGAAGTGGGTGGACGGATTCCTCAAATTGCGGCTCGAGCGCATGGAGCCGGTGCTGGCTTCGCGCGAATGGTTGGCGGGAAGCTTCTCCGTCGCCGACATCCTCATGGCGGATGTGCTGCGCCTCGTCGACCGGTTCGACGGGCTGGCGGAGTATCCCGCCTGCCGCAACTATGTCGCACGCGCCACGGCGCGGCCGTCCTTCGTGAAGGCGCATGCGGACCAGATGGCGCACTTCGCGGCGGCGGACTGAGCCGCTCAGGGCGCCTTTGCGCAATCCAGCCTGCCGCCCGCGAAGTGGCAAACATCCTGGATGGTGCCCGCGACGTTGTAGACGTCGATCCGCCAGCTCTGGCCTTCCTGCTCCATCATCAGGAATCCGAATCCGGGCAGCGACATGCCGTCTTTCACATGCATGCCGCTGAGATTGGCGCCCGAAAGATCGGGCGGCGTCTTGTCGAGATTGTCGCCGCCGAATCCGGCCACGATGGCGGGCGGTGCGCCCTTGTCGTAGTTCAGCGCCTCGAAGGTATGGATGTGCCCCGCCAGCATGAGCTGCGCGACGTCGAGCGCGTGGCTGTTGCCCAGCGCGGCGATGAGCGTGGCGTTGCCACCGAGCGGGATGTTCGCAGGCCCCGCGATCGCACCCCAGATCGGGCGGTGCATCACAAGCCAGGTCGGCCCCTTGGCGAGGCCCGCCAACGACGCGAAGTCCGACTGGTAGCCGGGCAGCGCATCGTGATCGATGGAGATGTCCGGCGCGCTCGCATTGTCCATCACGATCAGGTTCAGCGGCCCTGCCGACACGGCGTAAGGCGCCAGATGATCGGCGCAGGCGGCTTTGGGGTCGTAAGCCACAGGTCCCAATAAGCGCAGCCATCCGGGGCCGCCGCGCGCGCAATCCTCATGATTGCCGCGCACGATCACCCAGGGCGCGGCGCGCAACAGCGGTGCGGCGGGCGTGAAGAAATCGGCGTTCCAGCTCGCCCAATTGTCGCCATAGGGGCTGCCCGCGCAGCCTGCGTTTCCCGTGGGACACGGGCTCTCGCGATAGAGATAATCGCCCACATGCACGACGAGATCTGGCTTCAGCGCGGCCGCCTCCGCCGCGATGCGCGCGAAGGGCCACGCATCCGGATCGTTGCACGCCTGCACGGCGCTGCCCTTGATGCGGCAGCCGGTGTCGCCGAACACCATGATGCGTTTGGGCGTCGAGGTGACGACGGGAAGCCGCCTTATATCCATGAATTGGGTGCCGTCAGCCATGGCATCCTCTTCAAACGAATATTTCTTGTCGCGCAACATCGGCGCCACACACAGGCGAACGGGGAAATCGCCATCCGGCGCGGCGCGTTCGCGCATCGTCAGCGCCGAACCGCCGGATTGCGAGCAGGTCGGCGCCGTTGTCAGCACGCGCATTTCCGCGCCGCCGCTCGGCGTGAGCTGCACCCAGCTCGCCACAACCGCGAAGGCAACAGCAGCGATCGTCATGGCAAATCTCTCCTACGGAATGAGAAGCACACGGCCGACGGCCTTGCGGCTTTCGATATAGGCATGCGCCGCGGCCGCTTCGGAAAGCGGGAAGGTCTTGTCGATAACGACCTTCAATTCGCCACGCGCCGCTTCGTCGATCAGCTTCTGGATCATGTTGTGGGCACGATCCGTCGCGATCTCCGCCCCCAGGAATACGCCGGTGAGCGATTTGTTGCCCATCATCAGCGCGCTGGCGTCGACCGGCGTGCGTTCGCGCCCGGCATTGCCGACCAGCGAGACGCGTCCGCGCGAGCCCAGGCACGCGATGCTCGTCTGCAAGGTCGAGCCCACTGGATCGACCACGACGTCCACGCCGCTGCCGCCCGTGATCTTCATCACCGCCTCCACGACATCGTCGCGCGCGTAGTTGATGCCGTGGTCGAGGCCCAGCGGCTTCAATTTCTCCAGCCGCTCATCGCTCGACGCAGTGGCCAGCACGCGGGCACCGGCGCGCTTGGCGAGCTGGATCGCCGCCACCCCCACGCCGCTGGCGCCCGCCTGGATCAGCGCCGTCTCGCCCGCCTTCAGCCGGCCGAATTCGAACAGGCAATCATGCGCCGTGCCGAATGGAACGGGGATCACCGCGCCCAGCCTCACATCCATGCCCGGCGGCAACGGCCACGCCACGCGCGCCGGCACCACGCGCAATTCCGCATGCGAGCCGTTGGCGTTTGTGGTGACGACTTTCTGGCCGACTTTCAGATCCGTGACGCCTTCGCCCACCGCCACGATTTCGCCCGCTGCCTGATAGCCCACGATGTGCGGGCGCGACGTCAGCGCGCCACCGAAGCGGTTGAGCGTGTCGCCGCCTTCGATGCTGACAGCCTCGACGCGGATCATCACGCTGCCGGGAAACAGTTGCGGATCGGGAACGTCCTCATATTTGAGGACGTCCGGCCCGCCATTCTCGTAATACACCGCCGCCTTCATGGAAGTTCTCCGTTTGCTTTAGTGAGGATGATCCGGTTGCCGCGTCTGCTCAAGTGCCGCGCTGAGCAGGAGACGATAAAGCCGATCCTGCAGGCTTTTCGGCGCGTCGTAGCCCATGCGCGCCAGCGCCTCCGCGTCGGCGGGCGCGCGCAGGCCTTGCAGCGCGAGCCCCGCGACAGCGGGAAGAGACGCCGCCGCGTTCTTCAAGATCTCCAGCGCCGGAAGCAGGCGCTGCTCCACTGGCGTGAAATCCGTGCCGAAGGGATAGGGCATCAACAGATCGCTATAAGGCTGTAACGTCCGTTCGATACGCTCGGGCGTGTTGTCGCGATGGACGGCGGGAATTTCGTAATCGGGCGCGATCTTGCCCGCGTCCTTCGCGGCGCGCAGCAATTCCGGCTGGAAACGCGAATCCGCGATGGCGAGCATGGAAGCGATCACCTTCTCGTCGGACTTGCCGCGCAGATCCGCTACGCCATAAGCGCTCACGACAATGTCGCGCAGATGGCGCGGGATCGTCTCATGCCCATAGGTCCAGCGGATGTTGGAAGTGGTCTTGCCGCCCGCCGTCCGCACCGCGTTGAGGGTGAGCACGGAGCGCGCGTCGGGCAGCGCGAAAGCCTGCTCCACGAAGTTGTACTGCCCGCCCACGCCACTGACGACGCGGCCGTCTTCCAACCCGTCGGACACGACGGCGCCCATCAAGGTCGCCATCAAGGCGCCATTGACGAACCGCGCGCCGACCCGCGCCTTGGCCTTGGCTTCGCTGTCGCCGTAAAGCTGGTTGGTGAAGGACACGGCCGACATCTGCAGCTTCGCGAGATCGGCCGGCGGCATTTCGCGCAGCGTGCGATAGAAGGATTTCGGGCCGAGGAAGAAGGCGGCATGCAACAGCGCGCCATCTACTTCGCGCTTCAGCACACCGGCTTCGATCAGCGCGAGAAACGAATCCACGAACATTTCTGTGCAGGCATACAGCCCCGTCTCGAACGGAGCGTCGTGCCACAAAGGCGACGGCACGGGATCGAGCCGCGACACCGCCTCGCGAAAGGCAGCATTATTCTTGTGGCGCAGGATCAGCGATTGCGCGGCCGCGTCGCCCTCCTGCCCGATGCCGATTTGCAAGGTTCCGCCATCCGGCACCAGCCGCGCGACGTGCAAGCCTGCGGCATATTCCGCGAAATCGATAGGCTCCTTGGGCGGCGCGAAAAGCGGGAAATCGGTCGCCGGACTGTCGAGCAGGTATTGGAACGCATCGTCCGGCAGGTCGCCTTCGCCGGGCATGAAAGGCATCTCGGAATTCACCTGCCCCGCCAGGATGAATTTCGCCGAACCCTCGCGGCGCGCCTTCAGCAGCTCTAGCGTCAGATCCGTGTTGCAGGAGAGGCTCAGCCGCCCATCGCGCGCCGCCACAAGCTGCGCCACCACGTTCACGCCGCGCTCCAGTATGTAGCGGAAGGCATGCGTGTAATTGGCGGAGATGTAATGGCGCTGCGCCACCGGGTTGCTCAGCCAGCGGCCGGCGAGGAAGAAGAACTCGTTCACCTCGACGTTCGGCGGCAGGCTGCCGTCGCGGAGCGCCTTCGCATAAGCGAGATCGGGATAGCCGCCGAACAGCCTGTCGATCACGGGCGACAGGAACCTTCGTTCCAGGTCGTTGCCGTAGCGTGGCTTCTCCAGCGTCAGCGCGGTGAAGATGGTGAGGCTGATGGAGCGGTCGGCGGCAGCGCGGGCATAGAGCGCGTTGGCAATGTGGTTCGCTTTGCCCAACCCCAAAGGCAGCGCCAGCACCACGCGCGGCCCGGTGGCGCCGAGGATGGCGTCGGCGATCGCGTCGGGGCTCGTTTGTCGCGGAAGCGTCATGGGAGGATTCGCATGGTCCATCACAGGTTAAGCCGGGCATAGTTAGCTGGGTAGGCCGCAAATTGCGAATTGACGCGAGCGCCCCGCCACAGCAACCTGCGCCCGCAATGAGCGATGACACCCAGCTTGCCGGGTCGCTCGTCAGCATGGGGCTGATCGAACCGGGCGAAGACTTCACGGCCACGCCGCTTTTGGGCGGTGTGTCCTGCGATGTCTGGCGTGTGGACCTCAAGGGCGGCCCCATCTGCGTCAAGCGCGCGCTGCCGAAGCTGCGCGTGGCGGCTGATTGGCGCGCACCGGCCGAACGCGCCTCGACGGAAGCCGACTGGTTCCGGCTGGTCACGGCCATGGACCCGCGCCGTGCGCCGGAGGTGCTGGGCGAGGACCGGCCACATCACATCTTCGCCATGGAGTATCTGCCGCCGGAAAATTACCGGCTGTGGAAGAATGATCTGGCGGAAGGCCGCGCCGATCCCGTTTTCGCGGCGGATGTCGGCGAAGCGCTGGCGCGCATCCATGCCGAGACGGCTGGACGGGACGATATCGCGCATGACTTCGCCCACAACGCGCAATTCCATGCGCTGCGGCTGGAGCCTTACCTGCTTTACACCGCCAAGAAACATCCCGATCTGGCGCCGCGCATTCGCTCGCTCTCCGATGGAGTCTTCAAAGCGCGCATCGCGCTGATGCAGGGCGATATCAGCCCAAAGAACATCCTCGCCGGCCCCGAAGGCCCCGTCTTCCTCGACGCGGAGACTGCCTGCTATGGCGATCCGGCTTTCGACCTCGCCTTCTGCCTCAACCATCTGCTGCTGAAATGCGTCTGGCAGCAGCCCTTCGCGGGCCCCTATCTCTCCTCCTTCGCGGCGCTGGCGGATGCCTATCTCGCCGGTGTGACGTGGGAAGAGCCGGATGATATCGAGGCGCGCACGGCCTCTCTGCTCCCCGCATTGCTGCTGGCGCGGATCGACGGCAAGTCACCGGTCGAGTATCTGACGGCCGATAAAGAGAAAGACTTCGTGCGCAGCGCGGCGAAGAGCCTGTTCGCGGACCGCATCATGCGACTGGACGAGATCCGCGAAACCTGGCGCGACGCGTTCTGATTATTCCCCAGGTGCTTATTCAGCAGCCACCGGCTCGCGCGCCCGCGCGGGCTTGACCGTCACATCGCCCTCTTGCGGCACTTCGCGGGTCCAGGCGGCGAATTCCAGCGCGATGCCGTCCGGATCGTAGAAGTAGATCGAGCGCACGAAGGTGCTGGGCGTGATGTCGAGGCTCGCCTGCATGGGCGAGTCGTCGTGGCTCACCACGCGCGAGCATTGCACACCCTTGGAAACGAGCATCTCGTAATATTCGTCAATGCGGTCCAGCGGCACGTTGATGGCGACATGGTTCATCGAGCCATGCGCGGACGGTCCCGGCAGCGGGCCTTTGGTGGCGGAGGCGACGCCCGGTTGTGCCGCGGGCGCATTGGGGAACCAGAAGAAGGCGAGGCTGTCGCCATTGCCGATGTCGAAGAAGAAATGCTGACCCATGCCTTGCGGCAGATCGATGGTCTTGATCAGCGGCATGCCGAGCACGCCGGTGTAGAACTCCACCGTGCGCTCCATGTCCTTGCACACCAGCGCCAGATGATTGATCCCGCCGAATTCGAATTGGGGGTTCTTGGGCCGCGCCATCGCATTCTCCTGCTTTCCGACTGAGGCGGAGTTTATTGCAGATAGAACCGCGCGGAAAGCTGTGTCTGCGTTTCCACCTGCCGGGGATCGAGCCCGATGACGCTGCGCTCGGCACGCGTGCTCGTCAGCGACACCACTTCCGCCGTCAGCCGGAACCAGTCCACCGGCTCCCAACCCGCGGATGCCGTAACGGCACGGCCGTTTTCGCTCTCGGGAAGCAGGCGCTGCGTGCGCGTGCGGAACATGTCGCCGCGCACGGCCAGCCGCCACACTCCACGCTCCCAGCCCAGCAAAAGATAAGCCGCGTCGAAATCGGTGGTCAGCGCCGGGTCGGGCAATTCGGTAATGGTAGTCTCGCCCGTTAGCGCCTGCGCCAACACGGCGAAGTGGCCGAAATGCGCTGCCGCCCCCGCATCCCAGAACCGCGTGTGCCAGGCGAAGTAGTCGTCCTCATGCGCGCTGGGATCGGCTTCGTTGTCGTAACGGATGAGTTCGAGGTGCCAGCGCTGGTTGTCGTCCCACGACGCGCCGGCATACCAGCCGATGCGGTGGTCGAACTCCTTGAACAAAGGCGTGCGATCCGGCGGCGTGTCGCCGTCGAGGATGAGCGTGGCGTTGGGTTGGGGCACGCGGTCGAGCAGGCCCGTCGGGCGATCATCCATTGTCCAGCCACGCTCGGCCATCAGCACACCGGCCACGTCATTGTCGCCGAAGCCGGAGCCCATCAACGTGAACGTTCCCGCGTCGCCACTCCATTCGAGCGCGAACTCCGCGCCGATGGTGCGCAGCTCATCGCCGAACCAGGAATTGATCGCCGATGGCGTGAGCGTCCAATAGGGCTCCCAGCCGAGCTCGGTGTTCTCCAGCGAAAACGGCGCGAAGAACGCACCTGTCTTCACCGACCACGCCCAGCGCGACGAGGCGGGCGGCGCGTAACGCAGATACATCTCCAGCGGATCGAAGGCGGTGCGCTGCCCCGGCGCGACGCGCAGCGATGCGACGGCGGTAAGCTCCGGCGTGAAACGGACGTAACCCTGGCCGAACAACACGGCCAGCTGCGCCGTGTCGTCGCCTTTGCCGTAACGCAGCTTGCCCAACCCGCCTTTCAGCCAGGAGGTCTCGCCACCGGCGCTTATCAGCCGCAAATCCGCATAGCCGTCGAACCCCGCCTCCACATCCGCCAGCGCGGGCGTGGCGAGAACGAGCAGCAGACACAGCGCTATACGCAAAGGAACGAGCCCCCACCAGACGGCCCATTCAATCGCAAGCCGCGCCATTTCACCATCGGCCGGAAGCCTGTCATGATGGTGTCAAATCTGGGGGACTCGCATGGCATTCTGGAACCGGCGCAAATCCGTCGACATCGCTGACCATGGCGGCCAGCGACTGAAGGCCACGCTCTCCTGGCCGCATCTGATCGCGATGGGCGTCGGCGCCATCGTCGGCACCGGCATCTACACCCTCACCGGAATCGGTGCCGGGCTGGCGGGACCGGCGGTGCTGATCTCGTTCGGGATCTGCGGCGTGCTCTGCGTCTGCGCCGCGCTCTGCTACGCCGAGATGGCCACAATGATCCCGGCCGCCGGCAGCGCCTATACCTACAGCTACGCCGTGCTGGGCGAGTTGCTCGCCTGGATCGTGGGCTGGAGTCTCATCCTGGAGTACACGGTGGCAGCAGCAGCGGTGGCGGTCGGCTGGGGCGGACATTTCACCTCCTTCATCCAAGCCGCTGGCTGGCACATCCCCTCGCAATTGCTGAACGGCGTGATGGACCACGGCATCATCAACCTGCCCGCCGTCTTCATCTCCGGCTTCGTGACCTTGCTGCTGGTGCTGGGCACACGCGAAAGCGCCACGCTCAACATCGCGCTGGTGCTGATCAAGCTGGCCGCGCTGACCTTGTTCGTAATTCTGGTGCTGCCCGCCTTCAACAGCGCGAATTTCCATCCCTTCGCGCCTTTCGGCTATGGCGCGACACCGGACGGCCACGGCCACAATTTCGGCGCGCTGGGCGCGGCGGCCATCGTGTTCTTCGCCTTTTACGGCTTCGACACGGTCTCGACGGCGGCGGAGGAGACGAAGAATCCCTCGCGCAACCTCACCATCGGCATCGTCGGATCGATGGCCTTGTGCACGGCGATCTACATGATCGTGGCGGCCACGGCGGTGGGCGCGTTGCCGTTCCGCCTGTTCTCGAACGTGCATGAGGAAGCGCCGCTGGTGCACATCCTGAGCTTGCTGCAGCATCCACTGGCGGCGCAGATCGTGGCGGCCTGCGTCGTCATCGCGATCCCCAGCGTCATCCTCGTGTTGATGTACGGCCAGAGCCGCATCTTCTTCGTCATGGCGCGCGACGGCTTGCTGCCCGAGCGCCTCGCCGCCGTTAGCCGCAAACGCGGCACGCCGGTGTTGATGACAGTGATCACCGGTGCGGTGGTCGCAGTGCTGGCGGCCACGCTCAACCTCGGCCAGATCGCGGAGCTCGCCAATGCCGGAACGCTCTGTGCCTTCATCGCGGTCGCATTGTGCATGCTAGTGCTGCGGGTGCGCGATCCCGCCCGGCCCCGCGTATTCCGTACGCCGCTGGCCTGGGTCGTGGGACCCGTCTGCATCGTGGGATGCCTCTACCTGTTCCTGACCGGCCTGCCCGGCTTCACCCAATGGTGGTTCCTGGGCTGGAACGCAGCTGGGCTCGCCGTCTACTTCCTCTATTCCATGCGGGCGAGCCGGCTGGCGAAGAGTTAGGCGACCGGCATTTCGGTCTTCGGCGGAGCGGTTAGCGCGCGATAGGCGAAAGCCGGTCCGCCGAGACTGAGGCCTGCGGAGAACGGCGCCAGGAGCAGCGACAGTCCCATGATGTAGGGCATGCGCTCGGCGATGAGCTGGGAATTCTGCCGGTTGATGGTGTCCTGCAGCGCGGGCGACGTCGCCAGCTTCATGATGTTCTCGAAGATCTGCGCGCCGACGATCTGGTAGTAGATGATGTCGTTGATGAAGAGCAGCGGCCCGATCGTGGCGAGGCCGATCAGGAAAATCCGCCAGAAATTCCCCTGCGACAGAGTCCAGGCGCGCTGCAAGCCGCCCTTCTCCTCCGCCACCACGGTGGCGAACAGCAGGAAACCCAGTCGCGCCCCGATATAGATGAGAAAGCCGATACCCGCGATCAGCGCCAGATAGGCCGCGACCAGGCCCAGCCCGACGCCGCCTGCCTGCGATCCCGCGTAGAACAGGGACACGAAGACGAGAAGGATGCCGAAGGCGAACACGCACATCACGATCGCGAAGCCCAGCAGCGCCACGAAGCTGCGGAATTCCAGCGTGCCCAACGCGAAGTGGAACAGCGCGGGGCCTTTGCGCAGACCCAGCGCCTGGCGCGTCACCGCCACGATGACGATGGAATAGAGCAGCATGGCGAACATCGACCAGGCGAACATCGCGATGGCCGCCTGGCCTTGCGCGCCGATCCGCCCCTCGGCGACCGCCGCATCCATCACCCGGGTGTAGATGAGGTTGGCGGTGAAGCCACCCACCGCGATCAGCACCATGGGCAGCCAGATCAGCCCGATGATCACGCCCAGGCTGCCGAAGGTGAAACTATAAGCTTCGGCGATGGTGTCTCCGACGGGGATCTTGTTCACGGGATTCATATCGCTTTGGCCATCCTGCTCCGGGTGGCGCAACATAGGCCGCGGGCCGGAATTTGCCTATGGTGACAGAGTGTCAGCCCCTCGTTAAGCTTCCCGGAAAACGCGGGGAAACCATGACGATCGCCGAATACGCGCAGTATGACGGCCTCGGCCTCGCGAGGCTGGTGGCGAAGAAGGCGGTGACGCCGCTGGAGCTGGTCGACGAAGCCATCCGCCGTGCCGAATTGCTCAACCCCCGGCTCAACGCCATCATCTTCCAGGCCTTCGACCGCGCCCGCGACGCCGCGAAGACCACGCCCACAGATGGCCTCTTCGCCGGCGTGCCGACGCTGCTCAAGGACATGCGCGCTGGCGCCACCGGCATGCCGACACGCTCGGGCTCGCGGCTCTTCCCGCCTATCCCTGCCGATCACGACTCCACTTTGGTCGCGCGCTTCAAACAGGCCGGCCTCATCCCGCTGGGCAAAACCAACGTGCCGGAATTCGGCATATTGCCCACGACGGAGTCTCGCCTCTACGGCGCCGCGCACAATCCATGGAATGTCGATCACTCGCCGGGCGGCTCCTCCGGCGGTTCGGCCGCATCGGTCGCCGCGCGCATCGTACCCTTGGCGCATGCGACGGACGGCGGCGGCTCGATCCGCATTCCCGCCGCCTGCTGCGGCCTTGTCGGCCTCAAGGTCAGCCGCGGCCGCAACACGCAAGGCCCGGATGCATCTGATGCCACCAGCGGCCTCAGCGTCGATCACGTCGTGTCGCGCAGCGTGCGCGATACCGCCGCGGCGCTCGATGTCGTCTCGCCGATCGATTACGGCGATCCCTATTTCGCGCCGCCGGCCGAAGGCTCCTATCTCGAGGGCATCGCGCGGAAACCCAAGCGCCTGCGCATCGCCGTCTCGCTGGGCCGCGCCGATGGCACGCCGCATCATCCCGATGTGATGGCCGCCCTGCGCAAGGCCGCGAAGCTCTGCGAAGAGCTCGGCCATATCGTCGAGGAGAAGACGCCCGCCATCAATCCGGCGGAGAGCACACCGGCGTTCCTCACCCTGTGGGCCGGCAACACCGCGCTCGGCGTGTCGATGCTGGCGAAGATGCTGAATGTGACGCCCTCCATGGAAAACGTCGAGGGCCTGACCTTGTCGCTTTACGAGCAAGGCCTGAAGATCACGGCCATCCAGCACATGATGGCGCAGCAGAGTCTGTTCCGCACCGCGCGCGTCATGGCGAAATTCCACGAGACTTACGACGCCTGGCTTTCCGCCACGCTCGACTCGCCGCCGATGAAGCTCGGCACCATCGACGTGGACGAACGCGACATCGAGAAGGCCTTCGCGCCGATCATCAATTACGTGCCCTACACCGCGCTGCAGAACGCGACCGGCCAGCCCGGCATCAATGTGCCGCTCCACTGGAACGAGGCGGGACTGCCCATCGGCGTGCAGTTCGTGGCGCGCAACGGCGGCGAGATGCTGCTGCTGCAACTGGCCGCGCAATTGGAGCAGGCTGCTCCCTGGATTTCCAAATCTCCTTCTCTTTGAGGAACACGCCCATGGCCTTCGCCGAATATTCCAACTACGACGCCACCGGCCTCGCCCATCTCGTCCGCCGCAAGGAGGTCTCGCCGCTGGAGCTGGTGGACGAAGCCATCGCCCGCATCGAGAAGCACAATCCCGCGGTCAACGCCGTGGTCTTCAAGGCCTACGACGAAGCGCGCGCCACGGCGAAAGGCCCGCTGCCGGATGGGCCGTTCAAGGGCGTTCCGTTCCTCATCAAGGACATCAACCTGCCCGTGAAGGGCTGGCCGATGACCAACGGCTCGGCCTTCCTCAAAGGCTATGTCTCGCCCGAAGACGGTGAACTCACGCGACGCTATCGCGCTTCGGGCGTGGTGCTGGTGGGTAAGACCAACACGCCGGAATTCGGTATCCCCGGCACGACGGAAGGCCGCCATCTCGGCATTTGCCGCAATCCGTGGAATCCGGATCACTCCTCCGGCGGCTCTTCCGGCGGTGCAGCCTCCGCGGTGTCGAGCGGCATGGTGCCGATGGCGCATGGCTCCGACGGCCTGGGCTCGATCCGCATTCCTTCCGCGCAGACCGGCCTTGTCGGCATGAAACCGACGCAGAACCGCAACCCCGGCGGGCCCGACGATGGCGGCCGCGCGCATGGTCTCGTGGTCGATCACGTGCTGACGCGGTCGTTGCGCGACAGCGCCGCCATGCTCGATTGGACCGGCTGGCCCGAGGACGACGCGCCCTATGCGCCCGTCGGCAAAGCGAGGCCTTATCTCGACGAGATCGAGACGCCGCCCGGCAAACTGCGCATCGCGTTCTCCACCGAAGTACCGCGCCCCGGCGTGCAGCCCACGGCGGACGTGCGAGCGGTATTCGACGCGACGGTGAAGCTGCTCGGCGAACTCGGCCACACGATGATCGAGAAGACGAAGTTCGACGTCGACTGGAAGAAGCTGTATCGCGCGCAAGGCGCGGTGTCGGGCGCGATGTTCGCCTCCAGCATCGACGAATGGACGCGCGTGCTGGGCCACGAGCCCGGCGAGGCCGACATGGAGCCGCTGGCCTGGGTCAGCTACAAGGGTAGCCGCAAGCTGACCGCGTCGCAGATCGGCGAAGGCCTGCACAACATGCGCACCGGCTGCCGCCAGGTGCTGGCGCTGTGGCGCGATTTCGACGTGCTGCTCTCGCCCGTCACCTTGGCGCCGCCGCCGCAGATCGGCCATCTCGATCCGGTGAATGTGGACCCGAAGGAATTCAATCGCCGCCAATCCTTCGTCTTCGGCTACACGCCGCCTTATAACATGACCGGCCAGCCTTCGCTGTCGCTGCCCATGGGCATGTCGAGCGAAGGCCTGCCCATCGGCATGATGTTCACCGCCCGCATCGCCGACGAAGCCACCCTCTACCGCCTCGCCGCCCAGATCGAGGCGACGGGCCCGTGGCAACCCTGGGCCAGCCGCAAGCCGCAAGTGTGGGGTTGAGGCTGAGGCCGCACAGGTTTATCTGACCCGTCATGACGATACACATCATCGGCGGCGGGTTGGCCGGGAGCGAAGCGGCATGGCAAGCGGCGCAGGCCGGGGCACGCGTGGTGCTGCATGAGATGCGGCCCGTGCGCGGGACGGATGCGCATCAGACGGATGGGCTGGCAGAGCTCGTGTGCTCCAATTCGCTGCGGTCGGACGATTGGGAGAACAACGCGGTCGGGCTGCTGCATGAGGAGATGCGGCGCGCGGATTCGCTCATCATGCGTGCCGCCGATGCGCACAAGCTGCCGGCGGGCGGCGCGCTGGCGGTGGACCGGCATGGATTTTCCGGCGCCATCACGGCGGCGCTGGAAGGACATCCCAACATCGAGATCAAGCGCAAGGAGATCGCGGGGTTGCCGCCGGAAGAGTGGCAGTCGGTGATCATCGCGACGGGGCCGCTCACCTCGCCCGCGCTGGCCGAAGGTATCCGTTCGCTGTCGGGTGAAGAGCAGCTTTCCTTCTTCGACGCCATCGCGCCCATCGTGCATCACGAATCCATCGACATGTCGGTGGCGTGGATGCAGTCGCGCTACGACAAGGGCGACGGCGCGGATTACATCAACTGCCCGATGGACGAGCCGCAATATCGCGCCTTCATCGCCGCCCTCATCGAGGGCGAGAAGACCGAGTTCAAGGAGTGGGAGAAATCCACGCCCTATTTTGAAGGCTGCCTGCCCATCGAGGTGATGGCGCAGCGCGGCGCGGAGACCTTGCGCTTCGGACCGATGAAGCCGGTGGGCTTGCGCGATCCGCGGGTTGAGCGCCGGCCGTTCGCCGTGGTGCAGCTTCGTCAGGACAATGCGCTCGGCACGTTGTGGAACATGGTGGGCTTCCAGACCAAGCTGAAGCATGGCGAGCAGGCGCGCGTGTTCCGCACCATTCCTGGCCTGGAGAACGCGCAGTTCGCGCGGCTGGGCGGGCTGCATCGCAACACCTTCATCAACTCGCCGCGCCTGTTGGACGAGCGGCTGCGGCTGAAGGCGCGTCCCAGTCTGCGCTTCGCGGGACAGATCACCGGTGTCGAAGGCTATGTGGAGAGCGCCGCCATCGGCTTGCTCGCCGGCCGCTTCGCCGCCAATGAGACAACCGCCGCACCGCCCGCGACCACGGCCTTGGGTGCGCTTCTCACCCACATCACGCGTGGCGCGGATGCCACGACGTTCCAGCCGATGAACGTGAATTTCGGGCTGTTTCCCGAACTGATCGGACCGCGCGGCCGCGACCGCAAGAAAGCCATGAGCCACCGCGCAATCGCCGATCTCACCGCGTGGCTCGGCGGCGCGCAGCAGGCGGCGGAATAATCAGAGAGTGCCACGTAGATTGGCCCGCAGCATCGCGAGCTGGCGGCGGTACATCGGCACGTCGATGGCGGTGCGGAATGGATCGAAATCCGGCGCAGTGGCGATACGCATATACAAGGGTGCTGTAGCAGCAGGCAGGAAGGCCGCCAGCGCACGGCGCGATTTCGGCAGGCTTCGCGCAATAGCGAGATGGTGACGGACTCGTGCGGCCAGGGCCGCGATCACAATCCGCAGTTTCTCCTGACCCCGGCCGGCGAAGACCTCCTCGATGCCGAGCCCCGCTTCCGACAGCAGCAGCATCGGCAGATACAGCTTGCGTCGCGCGGCATGGAACGGGATGGCGCGGACGAGACCTGCCAGCGCATAGGCGATGCCGGCGTGCCGCGCGAGTTCGTCGTGCTCCGTGCCGTCCAGCACGCGCGCGGCCAGCCGCATCAGATTGCCGGATGTGACGTCGGCGTAGTCCTCCAAACCATCCAGCGTCTCGAAAGCATCGGGGGTGGAGTCGAACACGCGCGCGTCCAGCATCGCGTCGAACGGGGCGAAGGGCAGATCGGTTGTCACGAACGTTTCGGCGAGAGCACGGGCGATGTCGTGGTCGCGCGGGTTGCCGGCCTTCGCGGCCTCGACGGTTTCGCGCCACCATTGCAGGCGGATTTCGCCCAGCATCGGCTGGCTGACGTTCTCCGCGATGCGCGCGATCTCGGTGTTGAAGGCGTAGAGCGCGAAGAGGGATTGCCGTTTCGCCGCCGGCGCGAAGAGGGCGGACATGAAGCGGTCCGGATCGGCCTCTCGCACCATGTTCTCAACAAAAGAGCCGCCCGGTCGCCCGGGCGGCTCCTTGCGCGTTCCGTTACCGGTCACAGATGCGACGCGGCCGCCATGCAGAGCAACATGGGGATCGACAGCATGGTGTTGACGCGGCTGAACATGCCGGCCGTCTTGGCCGACGCGGCCTTCGCATCCGCCGAGAGGTCCGGATATTTGTTGGCGATGTTGAGCGCCTTCTGCTGGTTCGGCCAGATGATGAACCAGACGTTGAACCACATGATCACGCCCATCCACATGCCGATGCCGATGAGAGTGTAAGAAGCGTTGCCGAACGCCTCGCCGCCGGGGTTATACGCGCCGAGCGAAAAAGCCTGCGCCGAATAGCCGTTCATGCCGGCGAGCGCGAGACCGAACAGGATGGTCGCCATGGCGGCCCAGCGGAACCAGAACAGCGCCGCCGGCGTGATGTACTTGCCCAGCGCCGGGCGAAGCTCGGCCGGAATCGACGGCGTGGTCGGCGTCGAGACGAAGTTGAAATACCAGAGCAGGCCGATCCACATCACGCCCGAGCCGATGTGCAGCCAGCGGATCACGAACAACCAGAAGCCCTTGGAGGCCAGGTCGATGTTGTGGAACTGCACGTAGCTGAAGACGAGCACGATCAGCGCGAGCACGAACCCGGCGATGACGGTGTTGCGGAGATTCGAAAAGAATGCGGCCATGGGCCTCCCCCAAGATGTGAATCGGGCGGGAGTTTACCCCATTTTGCGCGAGAATCAGCCGTATTCTGCGTGTGGCTTTAGAGCGAGAGCTTCCGGGGTTTGGCGACGCCCAGCCAGGTCACCACGATCAGCCGCGTCACCATCACCGCTGTGAAGAACGATGTGATGATGCCTACGCCCAGGGTCACGGCGAAGCCACGCACCGGGCCCGAGCCCAGCTGGAACAGGATCAGCGAGGCGATCAAGTGGGTGGCGTTGGCGTCCACGATGGTGGCCATCGCCCGGCGGAAGCCGGTGTCGATGGAGGCCAGCATGCTGCGCCCGTTTCGCTGCTCTTCCCGTATGCGCTCATAGATCAGCACGTTGGCGTCAACCGCCATGCCCATGGTGAGCACGATACCGGCGATGCCGGGCAGCGTGAGCGTGGCGTGGAACAGGGTAAGGCACGCGATCAGGAGCACGATGTTGAGTGTCAGCGCGACGTCGGCGAAGAGGCCGAACAGGCCGTAGCGCGCGATCATGAACAGCGCCACGAGGATCAACCCGCCGATGGCGGAGTATTTGCCGGCCCTGATGGAGTCCGCGCCCAGCTCGGGGCCCACGACGCGCTGGTCCAGCACCGATAGCGGCGCGGGCAGCGCGCCCGCGCTCAACAGCTTGGCGAGGTCGCCCGCGCTCTGCAGCGTGAAATTGCCGGTGATGACGCCGCTGCCGCCCAGGATGGCGCTGCGGATGGTGGGATCGGAGATCACCTTGCCGTCGAGCACGATGGCGAAGCGGTGGCCGACATTGTCCTTGGTGGCATTGCCGAATTCGCGCGCGCCCACCGTGTCGAAGGTGAAAGCGATATCCGGCGCGTTGGTCTGCTGGTCGAAATCCTGCCGCGCGCTGGTCAGCCGGTCGCCCGCCACCATCACGCGCTTCTCCACCACGACGTCGGGCTGCTCGCCGGGCAGCGGATGGTCCAGCTTGAGGAGCTCGGAGCCCACCGGAACGCGGCCCTTGCGCGCTTCCTCGATGTTGTTCGTCGCCGCCTCATCGACCATCTGGAAGGTCATCTTGGCGGTCTTGCCCAGCAGGATGATCAGGTGCTGCGGGTCGGAAAGGCCCGGCACCTGCACCAGGATGCGGTCCTCGCCCTGGCGCTCGATGGTGGGTTCGCGGGTGCCCAGCGCGTCGATGCGGCGGCGGACCACTTCGATGGACTGGTTGAGGATCTCGCTCTGAAGCTGGGTGCGGTAGGCATCCGACATCTTCAGAGTGATGGTGTTGTTGGCCTCCGTCATGTCGTAGGCGCGTGCGCCGGCGGCCATGATGCCGCCGCCAGTCAGCGGATTGAAGTTCTTCACGATGGTGCGGGCATCGTCATAGCGGTTGGCGCTGATGATGTGCACGGACACCGCGTTGGTCACCGTGTTGTCGAACTCGAACACGACATGCGCCTTGCGCAGCGCCAACCGCTCGTCGGCGCGGAGCTGCTCGTAGCGCTCCTGCTGCACCTTATCCATCTGCACTTCGAGCAGCAGCGACGAACCGCCCTGCAGGTCGAGACCCAGGGTCAGCGTATCGCTGGGCAGGAAGCGCGGCAGCTTCGACACGACGCCCGACGGCAACACGTTGGGCAGCGAAATAAGGATGCCCATCAACAGGATCAGGGAGGTGACGATTCGCGACCAGGTGGAAACGTGCAGCATCTATTCAGGCCTTGTTGTCGTTGTCCTGGCCCTTGGCGCGCACTTCGGAAAGCGTGCCCTTCAAGACGCGGACCTGCACATTGTCGGCGATCTCCACCAGGATCTCGCCATCGTCCTTCACCTTGGCGACGCGGCCGACCAGGCCGCCCGCCGTCACCACCGTGTCGCCGCGGCGCACATTTTCCACCATCTGGCGGTGCTGTTTCACGCGCTGCTGCTGGGGGCGGATGATGAGGAAATAGAAGATGGGGATGATCAGCAGAAACGGAATAACCATCTGCTGAAGCGAGGCGAAATCCATGTACGGGCCCGAATTGCGAAAGCGGCGGGACTATAGCGGCGCGCCGCCCCTTTGCAACCGCCGGGGAACCGGGGGGAAATGGGCGGGAAACCGGGGAAAACCGCCCAGAATCAGCTGGTCGTGGCCAGCAGCGGCCGGGGATCCACGGGGTGGGAATCGTGGCGGATCTCGAAATGGAGCTGCGGACGGGTCACGTCGCCGCTGCTCCCCGCATAGCCGATCACGTCGCCCTGCTGGACATGCTGGCCCTTGGAGACGGTGATGCGGTCGGCATGGGCATAGGCCGTGATGTAGCCGTCGTCATGCCGGATGAGCACGAGATTGCCATAACTGCGCAGCTCATTGCCGGCATAGCTCACCGTGCCCGCCTGGGCGGCGCGGATGGGCGTGCCGGCGGGAGTGGCGATATTGATTCCGTCATTGCGCTCGCCGCCCGAGATGGCGCCGAAGGCCACGATGACCTGCCCGGTCAGCGGCCAGATGAAGCGGCCTGAGTCGGCGTAGTCGACATGTTGCGGCGCCTGTTGCGGCGTCACCTGCGGCGCGGGATGGGCGACCGCGACATGCACCGGCTTTGCCGTCACCGGCTTCAATTGGGACGTGCGGATCGGTTCGTCACGCGGCGCCGCGTAGACATGCGACGTCTCCGCCTCGCGCAGCACGGCGGTGCGCGTCGCATGGCCGCCGGGCGGAATACGCAACACCTGGCCCGGATAGATCGCGGTCTTCGCTTGCAGATCGTTCATCCTGAGCACGGCGCTGGCGGATACGTTGTAGCGCGCGGCGATATCGTCGACGCGATCGCCGGGGCGCACCACGACGGTGAAATAGGTGGCCACGGGCCAATCGAGATGGGTTTCCGGTCCGGAATCCGCGCAGGCCGCAAGCGTCAAACACACCAACGCCAGCGCGAAAGCCCTGAGGGCTTCAGCCTGTGCCGTTCTTGTCCATCGGTGTGCGCGCATCGGGCAGGCCCGGAATCATCGGTACGAAGACGACAGGGATAAGCGCCTCCTGCGCCAGCCCTTCGTCCGTTCGTATAATCTTCACCAAGTGTTGCGAAATGCTTTCCGCCGCGAGTTTTTTGGTAACCGGGGCGATAATGATCCCACCCGGTTTTAACTGATCGATAAGGATTTGCGGCACCTCGGGCACCACCGCACTGAGGATGATGCGGTCGAACGGCGCCTGTTCGGGCCAGCCCTTGTAACCATCGCCATGGCGGACCACCACATTGTGGAGTTTGAGCGCCTTGAACCGGCTTTCCGCCTGCGCCAGCAGCGGCCGGTGGCGCTCCACCGTGTAGACCATGCGCGCCAGGGGGGCGAGCACCGCCGCCTGGTATCCCGAGCCGGTGCCGATCTCCAGCACGCGATGCTTCTCACCCACCTCCAGCGCCGCCGTCATGTAGGCGACCACATAAGGCTGGCTGATCGTCTGCCCGCAGGCGATGGGCAGCGCCGTGTTGTCCCAGGATTGCACCTCGAAGGGCTGATCGACGAAGAGATCGCGCGGCGTGCGCTCGATGGCGCCGAGCACGCGATTGTCCTGAATGCCTTGGCGGCGCAACTCCATCAGCAATGCGATGGCGCGGTGGTCGATACTCATGGCGCCAGCGCCTCGCTCATGGCGCAAGCAACTTGTTCACGGGCGCGAGCGCCTTGCGCAACGCCTCCACCACGCGATGCTCGGTGAGGTTCAGATGCAGCGGCGTGATCGAAATGCGCTTGTCGTAGATCGCGCGCAGGTCGGTTCCGGGGCGCGGATCGCTGCGCACGCGCTTGAAGCCGATCCAGTAATAGGGATTGCCGCGCATGTCGACGCGCTTATCGAGCACCGCCGTCTGCAGATCGCGCTTGCCCTGCTCCGTCACGTCCGTTCCGGCGACGTCGCCCGGCTCGCAATCGGGGAAGTTGATGTTGATCAGCGTCTCGGCGGGCCAACCCGCCTCCAGCAACAGCTTCACCACGCGCGGCCCATGCACCTCGGCACACTGCCAGCGCAACCCGTCGCCTGCCTCGAAGCCGTAAGCCTGGCTCATGGCGATGGAAGGAATGCCCAGCGCCGTGCCCTCCATCGCGCCCGCGATGGTGCCGGAATAGGTGACATCGTCGGCGATGTTCGAGCCCCGGTTGACGCCGGAGAGCACCAGTGTCGGCGGCGTGTCCTTCATCAGCTCCGCCACGCCCATCATCACGCAATCCGTCGGCGTCCCCGCCAGCGCGAACCGCTTCTCGCCGATCTGGCGCAGGCGCAGCGGCAAGGTCAGCGTCAGCGAATGCGAGGCGCCCGACTGCTCCGTCTCCGGCGCCACCACCCAGACGTCGTCCGTCAGCGCCCGCGCGATGCTCTCCGCCACGGCCAGCCCCGGCGCGTGGATACCGTCATCATTGGTGACGAGGATACGATAGGCCATTGATTCTGAACCTCGTATTCGTTTTCCAGACTGACCCACCCCCTCCCCCTCCCCGGGGGGATGTCAGCGGGCGATCTTCTCCATGCCCCCCATATAAGGGCGAAGTGAGTCCGGAATCGCGATGGAACCGTCCGGCTGCTGGTAGTTCTCCATTATGGCGATCAGGGTGCGCCCCACCGCGAGACCGGAGCCGTTCAGCGTGTGCACGAAGTTCGTGGACTTGCCGCCCTTGGGCCGGTAGCGCGTGTTCATGCGCCGCGCCTGGAAGTCCCCGCAGTTTGAGCAGGACGAGATTTCGCGGAACCTGCCCTGTCCCGGCAGCCATACTTCTATGTCGTAGGTCTTCCGCGCCGAGAACCCCATATCGCCGGTGCACAACGACACCACGCGATGATGCAGCCCGAGGCGCTTCAACACCTCCTGCGCGCAATCCGTCATCCGTTCATGCTCGGCCTCGGATTGCTCGGCGGTGGTGATCGACACCAGCTCGACCTTGGAGAACTGATGCATTCGGATCATCCCGCGCGTGTCGCGCCCGGCAGCCCCCGCTTCGGCACGGAAACAGGGCGTGTAGGCGGTGAAGCGATAGGGAAGTGCCTCCTCGTCGAGGATTTCGCCGTTCACATAATTCGTCAGCGTCACTTCGGCCGTCGGAATAAGCCACTCGCTACCGAAATATCCACTGCTCTCGCGCTGTGCCTGCACAACATCGGGCGAGAGGCGAGCATCGTGCGAATAGCCGTCCCCCATTCTGACGGAATAAAGATCATCCGCGAATTTCGGCAATTGTCCCGTGCCGAACAGGGCGTTGGACATGGCGATCAACGGCGGCGACACTTCGGTATACCCGAATTTGTCCGTATGCAGATCGAGCATGAAGGCGCCGAGCGCGCGTTCCAATCGCGCCAGGGGTCCCTTCAAATAGACAAATCGCGCTCCGGAAACTTTGGCTGCTCGCTCGAAATCCATCATCCCGAGCGCTTCGCCAAGCTCGAAATGTTCCTTGGCGCTGTTCAATCCAGGCCGTGTTCCGAAGGCCCGCTCGGTCACGGGCACATTGTCCTCTTCGTCCGTGCCATCGGGCGCATCGGAGGCCGGAAGATTCGGAATCTTCGCAAGCTCGCGGTCCACGATCGGCTTCAAGACGCGCTCTTCATCCTCGCCCTGCTGGATCTCGTCCTTCAGCCCCGCCACTTCCGCCATCAACGCGGAGGCCGCCGCCTCATCTTTCTTGGCCTTGGCCTGACCGATCAGCTTGGAGGCCTCGTTCCGCCGCGCCTGCTTCTGCTGCAGCGACACCAGCACGTCACGCAATTCCTTGTCGCGCGACAGAATCTCATCCGCCACGCTCGCAGCACTTTCCGCAAACGCCGGCCGCCGCTTCAACGCCGCGACGAACGCTTCCGGATTATCCCTGATCGCCTTGATATCGTGCATGTCTGCCTCCACTGCCGGTAATGGCATGACGAGAGGCGGGCGTCAAAAACCACCATCCGCCCTCCCCTTGAGGGAGGGTCGAAAAATGCCCTTCGCATTTTTCGGGAAGGGGCTCACTCCGGCTGCTTGCCGTTTCGGTTCTTCACTGCTTCCCAAATCGCGTCGATCACTGCCTCGCGGCTCTTGAGCACATCCGCATTCGCAAACCGCAAAACCCGATAGCCCCGCGCTTCCAGCCAGCGCGTCCGCTCCTGATCATAAGCAAATGTCTCGGGCAAGTAGTGCTGACTGCCATCAAGCTCGACGATCAGTTTGAAAGTCGGGCAGAAGAAATCGACGATGTATCCGCCGATGGGCTGCTGCCTGCGAAACTTCAATCCTTCGTCGCGAAGCCGTCCCAGCACCTTCCAAAGAAACCGCTCATGCTCGGTCGAATTGTTGCGCAAATCGCGAGCGCGCCCGCGATTCATAAGGGCTCGCCGGTCTGCGCGCGTTTCAGTCACAGCGGTGAGATCACGGAATGAGCCCCTTCCCGAAAAATGCGAAGTGCATTTTTCGACCCTCCCTCAAGGGGAGGATAACAAGAAGGAACAAATCCGGAAAGGCCGGGGTTGCCCTCCCGCGTCCCCCATCGCTATAACCCCCGCGATTTCTCGCCCCAACCAGGAGCCACGCATGCCCGTCGAGCGCACTTTGTCGATCATCAAGCCGGATGCCACCAAGCGCAATCATACCGGCGCCATCATCGACCGCTTCGAGAAGGCGGGCCTGCGCGTCATCGCCTCGCGCCGCATGCAGCTTTCCACCGCGCAGGCGGAAGCGTTCTACAACGTCCACAAGGCGCGGCCGTTCTTCAAGTCGCTGGTCGAGTTCATGACCTCCGGCCCCGTGGTCGTGCAGGTGCTGGAAGGCGACAACGCCATCGCCAAGAACCGCGAAGTGATGGGCGCCACCGATCCGGCCAAGGCCGCCGCCGGCACCATCCGCAAGGATTTCGCCGAATCCATCGAGGCCAATTCCGTCCACGGCTCCGACGCGCCGGAGACCGCCGCGCATGAGATCCGCTTCTTCTTCTGCGAACTCGACATCGTGGGCTAACGAAAGGGATATCCGATGCAGGGCAAAACCGTCGTCATCACGGGGGCCACGTCCGGCATCGGGGAAGTCGCGGCCGACAGACTGGCGCAGAAGGGCGCGCGCATCGTGTTTGTGGCGCGCGACCGCGAGCGCGGTCAGGAAGCGCTCAAGCATTTCCAGGCCATCGCCGGGCACGACAATCACGCCGTGCACTACGCCGATCTGACGCTGATGTCGGAGCAGAAGCGCGTCGCCGAGCAGATCGCGGCGAGCGAGCCGCAGATCGATGTGCTCATCAACAACGCGGGCGCGCTGTTCAACACGCGTCAGGTGACGGCCGAAGGTCTGGAGAAGACCTTCGCGCTGAACCACATGTCGTATTTCACCATGACGAACGTGCTGCTGCCGAAGCTCAACGCGGGCGCGCGCATCGTTTGCACCGCATCCGACGCGCACAAGGGAAACAAGCTGAACTTCGACGATCTGCAATCGGAGAAAAGTTTTTCCGGCTTCACGGTCTATGGCCGTTCCAAGCTGCTGAACATTCTGTTCACGCGCGAACTGGCGAGACGGATCGCCGGAACCGGCGTCACGGCGAATTGCCTGCATCCGGGTTTCGTCGCCACGCGCTTCGGCGACCAGAGCGGCGGGCTGATGTCGGGATTGATCGGATTGGCCAAGAACTTTGCGCTGACACCGGAGCAGGGCGCGCAGACGATCATCTATCTGGCGTCGTCGCCGGATATCGAGGGCAACAGCGGCGGCTACTACGTGAAGTCGAAACTCGCCAAGCCGTCGCGCGAAGCGCAGAACGATGCCGACGCGAAACGCTTATGGGAAGTCT
>DASXFU010000007.1:0-4176 GCA_036489435.1 Rhizomicrobium sp.
GGATCCATCGCCACCAGATCGGCGACGCCTGGCCGCAGCGGGAAGCCCTCGATGCAGGAGCCGAATTTCTGCGCCAACAGCAGCGCCGTCTCCAGCGCCGACTGCATCGACGCGTGAGGTTCGGTAGGTAGGAGTAAACTTTTCATGCGCGCCCCCGATGCCCTCGGTTCGACCGAGCCACGCTGAAGTAAGTAGTGTGTCCCTCTGGGCCGGTCCTTCTTAGGGACTTGGCCGCGCAATATTGCCGCGCCAAGGGATTCGGGACAAGCACCTTAAGTGCGGCTTACTGGGCGACGGCCTGCGCAACGGCCCTCACCAGCGCGACCGGATCGGTAAATGCGGGCACGCCGAGCGCGCCCAATTGTTCAATCGCCGCCGCGGGGCTCATTTTGCGTGTCGCAGCGTGGCCGGCGGCAAGCCCGACGAACAGCGGCTTCGGCAGTGGTTCGGCCTTAATCCACGCGGTGAGCGCGTCGATCCGCTCGGCGAGCGCGCGCGAAGCGATGACGGTCTGGAACACGATTGCCTTGGTGCCGGGACGTTTCGCGAGCGCGCGGGCGATCTTCAACCTCTCGTTCATGGTCTCATCTGGCGCCCCGCGCAGATTGTCCATGAAGCTTGCAGCGCGCAGCCCGTGATCGGCCAAAAGGTCCATCATCATCATAGCGAGGCCGGCGCCCGAAGTGACGAGGACGACGTCGCCTGCGGTCTCGACCAGTTGAAAGCCGAGGTCGCGCGCGGCCCGCTCCTGCGTCGTCATGGCGCGTTCACCGAGCATGCGGCTGAGCGCGAATTCGCTCGGGTCGTGGCGGAATTCGGCCGCTTCGTCACGGATGAGCTTGGCGTCGCAGGCGATGAATCGTCCGTCGGTCGTGAGCGCCAGAGGATTGATTTCGAGAAGCTGCAAATCCTCCTGGCGAGCGATGACCGGCAGGCGCGCGGCGTAACGGGCCAGCCGGGACGCCAGATCGCGTGGGAACAATTCGGCTGCCGCGGCGAAGAGATGCTCGCTCGCCGCTGCCGAGCTGGGTTCGATGGCAACGCGCGCCAATTTCTTGGCCGATCGCTCGACGTCCTCGCCGCCTTCCGCCGCTAGCAGCAGTTCGAGCCGCTGGCGCGTCCCGTCGACACGGACGGCGACGAAAATTTCGCGCACGACCGGGACCGCCTCTTCGAGCAGCAGCGGGGTATCGGCGTCGTCGAGCGTCGCCAGGATCAGCCGCCGCGCCTCGCGGAAGTCGGCAATGCCGTTCAGCCGCCGCACCAGGCCGGATTTGCCGCGGCCGCCTTCGAGCACCTGGGCTTTGAGAAAGTGCCTCGGCCAGGATGCCGCCCCGTCGGGCGGTTCCTCGCCGGCCTCCAGCAGCACCGCGCGCGGGACGGCGAGGCCGTGGCGGCGCAACAAGGCTTTTCCGTCATACTCGGCAAGTCGCATAATAGACTGTTTCCCCCGCCAGCCGGCGCAGCTTTCCCTGGAGCTTACCGCATGTCCGGTGCCGTGCACCTGCCGTTCCTTGCGCCTGAGGCATGGCGGGTCGCAGTGATCGGTCCGACCGGGCGCTATGCGCGCAACCAGGTGGCCGGCATGATCGAAGCCGGCACGCCGCTTGTCGGCGGCATCGCACTCGGGCGCGGCGGCGAAAAGATGGACGGCCTGCCGCTCTATGACCGGCTGTCCGATCTACCGGAGCGGGCGAACATCGCGCTCATTTACACGCCCGCCGAAGGTGTGCGCGAGGCGATTGCAGTGTGTGCGGAGGTGCGGATCCCGACCATCATGGCGGCGGCCGAATACGTGCCCGTGCATGACGTACTCGCTGCGGCGGCCGTCGCCCGCGCCGCAGGATCATGGCTCATCGGCCCGAATACACTCGGCATCTATGTGCCGCGTCGCGGCCTCCTGGGATCAATCGCCCCGAGCTTTTGCAAACCTGGGCGCGTCGCGGTGATTGTGCGCAGCGGCACCGTTGCACTCACTTTGGCGCGGCAATTGACCCTGGCTGGCATCGGTCAGAGCATCGTCGCCCATATCGGCGGCGACGCCGTCATCGGCCGCAATCCGCACGAATATTTGCTGGCGCTGGCCAGTGACGCGGCGACGGACGCGGTACTGTATTGCGGCGAGATTGGTGGCGACAAGGAATATGCATTCGCCGACGCCGCGCGCGGCTTTGGGAAGCCGATCGTGGCCATGGTCGTCGGCCGTCATGCGCCCGAGCAAAAGCAGATGGGCCACGCCGGCGCGCTGATCGGCTCGGCAAGGGAAGGGGCAGACGCCAAGCTTGCGGCGCTTTCCGCAGCCGGATGCCGAATTGCGAAGGGACCGGAGGAGGCGGTGGATTTGCTGTCCGACTATCGCGAGTAGTTCACCCGCGGCATTTCAAAGATGTTGTCGACCACCGTGTAATCGCCGCGATAGCCGAGCCGGGCGAGCGCGTGAAGCTTCGACATGTCGATCATGCCGTCGACGATCACTGCATCGTCGATATGCACGTTGATGACCTCGCCGATGACGATTTCGTATTTTTGCTTCTTGCCGCCGGCGCTCGTGAGCGGCACCGTCTGCACGTAAAGGCATTCGAGCGCAATCGGCGAGCGCGCGACGCGTGGCGGCTTGACGAATCGCGACGGCGCCATCGCGAGCTTTGCAAGCTCCGGCTCGCTGACGTCCTCCGGATAATCACCGCCAGTGATGTTCATTTCGGTGCGCAGATCGTAAGTCGCGAGGTTGAAGACGAATTCGCCGCCGCTCTGGGCGTAGTTCTGCGAATGCTTGCGTGTGTTCGAAGAAAACATGACGAACGGCGGCTGGCTGGCGACCAGATTAAAATAGCTGTAGGGCGCGAGATTGACCACGCCCGTGGGGCTGATGCTGGTGATCCAGCCGATGGGCCGCGGCACCACGAGCGACGTCGTGGGATCATGGGCAAGGTTATGCGGCTCGCTGCGCGGGTCGTAGTCCATATCGGTCTTTCGCTGATGTTGATTGTGGTGGTCGAGATGTGGATCGCTTTGCGCGATTGAGGCACAATGCTAGCGCCTCAACGGCGCCGACGCCATGAGGGTTTGCGGAGAACTCTCATGAAACTGCACTGGTCGCCGCGTTCGCCGTTCGTGCGCAAGGTCATGATCGTCGCGCACGAGCGCGGCATCGTCTCGCGCATTGAGTGCGTCCGCACTGTCGCAGCGACCTCAAAGCCCCATGCCGAACTGATGAAAGACAATCCGCTGTCGAAAATTCCCACGCTGGTGCTCGACGACGGCGCGGTGATTTACGACTCGCCGGTGATCAGCGAATATTTCGACTCGCTTGGCGAACTGGAGGACGCACCGAAGCTGTTTCCTGCCGATCCGAGGGTTCGGCTGGTCGCGCTGCGCCGGCAGGCGTTGGGCGACGGATTTTTGGAACTTCTCGTCCTGTTGCGCGATGAGCGGATGCGGACGCAGCCATCCGACGCGCATCTCGTGAGCGCTGCGGTGCGCAAGAGGGCGATCCTGGAGAGCCTGGAGCAGGAGGCGACAGAGCTTGCTGCCGCTCCGTTTCGCATCGGCCATGTCGCCATCGGCTGCGCGCTGTCCTATCTCGACTTTCGTTACGCCGACGAGGTTTGGCGCGAAGCTCATCCGCGTCTCGCGGCCTGGCACGCGACATTCGCCGCGCGGCCGTCGGTCCGCGCGACCGAGCCGGTGGATGACGCGTAGGCGCGGTCAGCCCAGTGTCGGGTCGAGCACGATCTTTCCCTGGCCGCCGTTATCTTCGATCATGCGGTGCGCCTCGGCGGCGCGTGACAGCGGCAATATGCGGTCGATCTGCGGCATGATCTTGCCTTCGGCGGCCGCTGCGAGGCAATCCGGCAGATCGGATTCCGTAAAGCCGGGGCGACCCTTGATGGTGATGCGCTTGTGGTAAAGATGTGAAAAGTTGATCGACACATCCGGGCCGGCGTGTGCGCCCGCGGTGACGAGGCGTCCATCCATCCCAATGCCCAGGAACGCGATCGGCAGCACCGACGGATTGGCGACGTTGTCGTACAGAACGTTGACGCCCTTGCCGCCCGTGATCTTCATGATCTCGTCGCGAATGTTGTGTGTGTTGTAATTGATGCCGTAATCGGCGCCGAGGTTGATGCCGAGTTTGACGCGCTCATCAGAGCCTGCCGCCGCGATGACGGTGGC
>DASXFU010000006.1:0-1616 GCA_036489435.1 Rhizomicrobium sp.
GAAGCGGATCAGGCCGATGCGGCTCATTCCGCAGCCAGCGCGCCTTGGCCCGAATGACCGAGCGCCTTGAGCGATTCGCCGCGCAGGCGCTCCCACAGTCGGCCGGTGATTTCGCCGAAGGCCGTGTTGCCGACGACGGTCGAGTCGCGCTCGCGCGGCCAGCCGGTCTCGATGATCTCGATGAAGCGGCCGGGCCGCGCCGACATGGCGCCGACCCGGTCCGAGAGCATGGCAGCTTCGTCGAGCGCATGCGTGATGAGCAGCACCGTCGCGCCGGTGCGCCGCCACAGCCGCAAGACCTCGTCACCCATCAAGAGCCGCGTCTGCGCGTCGAGCGCGCCGAACGGCTCGTCGAGCAGAATGAGGCGCGGCTGCAGCACCAATGTGCGCGCGATGCAGACGCGTTGCCGCATGCCGCCGGACAATTGCGACGGATAGGCCTTGGCAAAGTCCTTCAGCCCCATGAAGGCGAGCGCATCGTCGACGCGGCGGCGGATTTCCGGCGCGGCAACGCCGCTCCGCCGCAGTCCGAATGCGGCGTTGTCCCATACCGTCAGCCAGGGGAAGCTCGCGTCCTCCTGAAACACGACACCGATACCGTCGGCAACTTCGCCGTGAATCGGTTTGCCTTCGAACGTGACTGTACCGGCGCTCGGCGTCTGCAGGCCGGCGAGCACTTCGAGAAAGGTCGACTTGCCGCAACCGGACGGCCCGACCACGGCAAAGAACTCACCCTTGCGCAGGTCGAGATCGATCGGGCCCAGCGCATGCACCGGCGGCTGGCCGCCGGCGCCCGCGTAAACCCGCGTGACATTGTCGATCCGCGCATGAACTTCGCCGGGCATCGATGACACGCTCACTTCTGCAGGTCGGCCGGCAGGAACGAAGGATCGATCATCTTCGTCAGATCGACGTCCTTGTCGAGCATGCCGACGAGGCGCATGACGTGCGCCGTGGTTTGCAAAAGTGGCATCTCGAGTCGGCCCTCGCTGTAAAACTTCGCTGCGACCAGCTGGTGCATCATGGTGCTGACGTCCTTGGGCGGCAGTGGCGCGTACACCTTCTCCAGAACCTTGCTGGCGTCGTCGGTGTGCTGGTCGATGAACTGCACCGCCTCGCGCCGCGCGACGAGGATGGCGCGCAATTTGTCAGGGTGATTCTTGATCAGGTCTGTGCTGGCGATGCCGGCCGCGGGCGGCAGTTCGGGCAGTTCGCTCGGACCCATGATGACATGGTACTTGCCCTCGCCGCCGCGCATCATGAACAGGATGCCCGGAATAGACGTTGCGTCGACGACGTGGTTCTCGAGCGCGGTCAAGGCGCCGGACAGATTGCCGAGCGCGACGCGCTGAACGTCGCCGGGCTTAAGCCCGACTTTTTCGGCGGCCGCCACGATCGTCATCTCGCCGAGCGATTTCGGATTGCTGATGCCGAATTTCTTGCCCTTGAGGTCCTTGACCGATTTGATCGGCGAGCCCGGCATCACGATGATGACGTTGTCGGCGAGCGAGCGGGTGCCGATATTGACGATCTTGAGGTCCTGGCCCTGGCTGATGGCGGCGATTGCGGCCGCCGGCGAGGTTTCGCCGAAGCCGAGCGAGCTTGCGATCACCGCG
>DASXFU010000009.1:0-2170 GCA_036489435.1 Rhizomicrobium sp.
GTGGCGGCTCGGCCAGATTGGCGCCGGAGCAGAAGCCGCGCCCTTCACCGGTGAATACCAAGGCACGAAATGCGGAATCGGCCTCGACCAAGTCCATCGCCTTGATGCAGCCCTGCATCATGGAGAAAGAGGCGGCGTTGACGGTTTCGGGGTGATTGAGAGTGAGAACGGCGACGCCGCCCCGCGCCGTCACATAGCAACGCTCAAAATCCGTCCGCATCGCTCTCGAACCCCACAGACTCGTACGAAGGTTAACCGCTACTGAACCATCCGCAAGCACAGATGGGGGTCAAAAAAAATCAGGCTGCGTTGGCAGCCATGCGCGGATCATTTTCCGCGATCACCAGATTGCGGCCATTGCGCTTGGCGCCATAGAGACAGGCGTCCGCCCGGCGCACTACGGCTTCCGCCTTTTCGTGCGGCCCGAACTGGGCAACGCCGATCGAGATGGTCATGGTGCCCAGGACATCGCCGGTGGATTTCTTCACCAGGCGGTGGCCTTCCACCGATTGGCGGATCTGTTCGGCCACCAGGATGGCGCCTTCCAAAGTGGCGCCGCGCAGCACCAGACCGAATTCTTCGCCGCCATAGCGGGCGGCCAGGTCGCGGCCCTTGATGTTTTCCGACAGGCAGCCAGCCACGACTTTCAACACCTGGTCGCCGGTCTGATGGCCCCAGGTGTCGTTGAATTTCTTGAAATGGTCGATGTCGCAGATCAAGAGCGAGATCGGCTCGCCGCCTTCGGCCTGTTTTTCCGCCGACGAGATTGCCCCATCGAACGCCTTGCGGTTGCCGATGCGGGTGAGCGGATCGATCATGGTCTCCTTGCGCACCGTGTCGAGCGTGCTGCGCAGCTCATGCACTTGGGTCGAGGACTTGTGCAGCTCCTGTTCCAGGCTCTTGGTGCGCTTCTCCATCTGGCGCGTGGCGGCGACCAGGGTGCTCATCAATTTCTGCATGTCCGCGGGCGAATGGTCGCTGCCCAAGGCGCCGGTGGCGGCGGACAAGGCGCTGGAATATTCGCCCGCGTCGCGGCCGGCATCGCTCAAGCGGCTGAGCACGCCGGCAATCACCGAATTCATGTTCTCGCCCACCTGTTCCATCGCCGGCACATCGGAGCGGACGCGCAGCCGCAGTTCCTGCAGCAGCTGCGGCGTGAAGGGGCGTTTCTCGGCGATGGCCTTGGCGATGGCCTGGCTGACCGGCGCGTTCTCGCCGGAAGCGTGAAGATAGAAGAGTTCGAAATTGTCCGGCGAGGGCGCGACACCGCATTCGCTCATTTGATCGAGCGCGGCCTTGGCGAGCGCTTGCTCACGATCCGGTTTCTGCACGTCAGCCCCCAACTCCCCGCGTCCTTGCGCGAGAAGTGCACCTTATCAGTCTAGGCGCGGGTCGGTAAGAAAGCGTTAAATGGCCGGGTTTTTGCCCGGTTACTGCGGGATTGCCGGCCTGAAAGTTAATCCTGCGGTAGCTTTACTTTGCGGAACAGGAAGGCCGGAAGCTGGCTTTTGTCCACCGGCTCCTTTTCGGGCGCGCCCTGGCGTTGCGGTTTGCCATGAGGCTTTTTCTCATGGGGTTGCCTATGCCCCTGATGCGGCTCGGAGCGGTGCTTGGGTTTGTGCTCGTGCCGGTGCTCAGGCTTATGTTCGGGCCTATGCTCAGGTAAGGGCGCGTCCAGGATTGCGGGATTGGGCGCACTGGTCGCCACGGCCTCGCGGGCAGGTTCAGTCCCCGCAACCTGATCATGAAATTTCCCGTCCGGCGGACGGCGGTCGTGACGCTTGCCGCCGCGGCGGTCGCGGTCGCGGTCGCGGCCTTTGTGTTGATCCCGGCGGGGAGAACGATCATCGCGCACCTCGATGTCGGTCATCTGGCGGCGGTTGAGCTTGTTGCCGGTGAGCTTCTCGATGAACTCCACATATTTGGCGTCGCGCGGGCTGGCCAGCGTGAAGGCCTGGCCGCTGCGTCCGGCACGGCCGGTGCGGCCGATGCGATGGACATAATCGTCGGCATGGATCGGCACGTCGAAATTGAAGATATGACTGACGCTGGGCACGTCCAGGCCGCGCGCCGCCACGTCGCTGGCCACCAAAATCTTCAATTCTCCGGCGCGGAATTTGTCCAAGGTCTTGGTCCGCACCGACTGGTCGAGATCGCCATGGATCGGCGC